>NZ_CABHOL010000042.1 GCF_902168135.1 uncultured Fluviicola sp. | reverse complement strand
TTTTTTTTTTCAAGCAGAAGACGGCATACGAGATAGGAGTCCGTCTCGTGGGCTCGGAGATGTGTATAAGAGACAGCTTGCATGGGAATACCATGCTAAAATTCGTTCCAGCCTGCTTCCTGTATTAGCTTATTTTATTTTCAAAATCAACACCTTTTTTCAAATTAAAGACATCTACACCTCCTTATTTATTCTTCGTTTGGTTAGTGGATTGATGAGCTTTTCTTCACTGGCCTTTTTTTTCAAAAAATCCAGAGTTCTATTATTCAAATCATCACAATCGGAATCCTTTTTGCAATATACCTACCTGGCACTCCTGCTTTTAAGCTGGTATATCCCCTTTTTGTCCGTACGATTTTCTTCCGAAACATGGGCGGCCATTTGCCTGCTTTTTGCGCTCGGATTTTATTTCGAAATTGGAAAAACCAACGACCACGCATTCATCGTGGGATTATTACTTGGGCTATCTTTCCTGTTCCGTTTTCAAATGGCGTTTGGTTTTATCGGAATCGGTGCCTTCCATCTCATCTTTGGAAAACAAAAACTAAAAACGACACTACTCATTCTAATCGGTTTTTCAGGAATACTGCTCCTTGGAGTATTTATTGACCGTTGGTTTTATTCCGAATGGACCTTCACTCCCTGGAATTATTTCTGGTTATTCTTTGAAAATGACATACTCAATCAAAACGAATCCAGTTTCGGAATGTCAACCAGATTTTACTACCTGGAAACATGCTATCAGCTTCCTACTCAATTTATAGGAGTCATACTTATCATTTCCCTGGCAGCCGGGATCATTATCAACCGGAAAAATCCCATTGTTTGGTTCATTGTCCCTTTTATACTTATTCACTCATTGATATCACACAAGGAAGAGCGCTTCTTATTTCCTATCCTATTTCTTTTCCCCTACCTGATTATCTCGACCTTTTTGTTTTTAAAAAATAATGGTGGAAAATTCAAAAAGATCAACAAAATCGTTGTTTACTGCACTATCGCAGGATTATTCTTTGTTAATAGTTGCGGATTATCGGTCATGACTACCAAATCAGCTGGGCTCGGACGTTCGGAAATAACCAAATACATTCATCACTATTACGGCACACAAAAGATCAATCTCATCCATACACCTTTTGCAAATCCATATAATCCCTGGGGAACTCTTCCTGAAAAAGCATATTCGGAAAAACACCTGGAATCCCGACAAATAGATAATCTTGGAAATCTTTCTGATACACTAATTAAAGCAAACAGGGTAAATTTAATCGTGGTGCGTGGTTATGATCTGACTAATAATACTTCTCCCGGAAACCTCGAAGCAATGGGTTTTCAACTGAAAGGACAAAGTATCTCGGAAAGAGAAAAATCCCTGAATTACTATGTAAAGGGATTTGACAACCAGGACATCCACTATCTTTACGAATACATCAAAAAATAATCTTGCCTTGTAAAAACAGGCATTCTTCTTGCAGTCCAAAATTATTGTATTTTAGACTATTCAATCAGGTATGAGAATTTTAGCCATCATTTGTGTTTTATTCATTTGTGGACTCGTTCACGGACAACAATCCAATTCGGAAGATTTCCTGGAATACGGGGCAATTGATTCGAAATCCAAACGGTACATCGATCTGAACATCGGGAATCCGACAGAAGAAAAAATATACATTCTTCGTGTGGAGCACAGTCCGGAAGTTACATACCGATTGACTGCGGATCTCATTGAACCGCTTTCCACAGCTCAGCTGCGGATCCAGGTCAACCCTTCGAAAAAGGGAAATTTCAATTACGTTCTGAAATTGTTCATGAGCGACCAGGCAAACCCGATTATTTACCGTTTGGTCGGAACTGTTACAGAAGATCTTCCGGACGATAATTACCTGACCAAATGCCCGGATTTCAATGCTGTTCCGGCAGGACCGAATGCTCCCAGCGAGTTAACGATCATTACCATCGACAAGGCAACCCAGGAATTATTATCAAAATCCACGGTAAGTATTATTCACAACGGCCAGCCAAGCGGAACCTGGATCACAGGCAGGTTGGGAAAATTCACCGAAAAACTTCCCCCGGGATTCTTCTATTTTTTGGTCAGCCGGGAAGGCTATTTAACCAAAGAAGCCGGAATTTATGTCGGGCCTGAGATTTCCGAGATTACTATTCCTTTATCGAAAAATCCGGCTTACGATCCTCCAGTCCCAACAAAGGAACCTGTTCAGGAACCGGAGGAAATCGCTCAGCAGCTTCCGCCTGAAGAAGCACAGGAGAAGCTTAATGAACAAATGGCTAACGAGATCATTGACACTACGACCCAAAAAGTAATGCCGGAATTGGTTTCCATTCCTTCCGAAAATTTTGATGAATCTTACTTCAGGGATGTAAATGTCGTTTTCGTGCTCGATATTTCCAGTTCCATGAAAATGGGCGAAAAAATGGACCTGATGAAATACTCCCTGAACCAACTGGTGAGTAAACTGCGTCCGCAGGATAAAATGGGATTGGTCACCTACGCCAGCACAGCAGAAGTATTCCAGGCTCCAACTTCCGGAGACCACAAGGAAGATCTGCAAAAATCCATTTCAAACCTGCGGCCCATTGGTATGACTGCCGGTGGAAAAGGAATTAAAATGGGCTACAAAGAAGTCATGAAAAATTACGATGCCAATAAGACCAACATGGTAATTGTGATTACTGACGGAGCTTTCAACAAAGATTCGGAGGATTATCAAAAAACCGTTCAGAAATACGCGAAAAACGGGGTCGTCTTTTCCGTTGTAGGGATTCAAACCCGGGAAAGGGATGCAAAACTCATGGAAGAAGCAGCACAGTTTGGGAACGGGCGTTTTGTACCTATCCAAAAACTGGCAGATGCACATTCTAATTTGATGCAGGAGATACGGATTGCTTCTTTCAAAGGTCTCAAGAAATAATTGACAATTGAAAAGGTACAATTAACAAGAGCTTCGCCTCTTCTTGTTTGAGACCCTTAATGATCTCTGACTACAAATCGTCTCATTGTCCATTTTACATTTTCAATTCGTTGGATCTGTTAAAACCATCTTGCGTTCCAATTCTATTTTTAGTTTTGCATCATTTTTTAATCTAACACGAATGAAATTCTCCTTCCTCCGAAAAAAATGGTTTAAAATACCGTACACCATTCTTCTTTACGGTTTTGCGACTTATGGATTCATTCTTACAGCAACCTATTTTGCGGTCAAATTCAACTGGACAAATGAAGGCGGTTCTATTGATGAGAACAACCGCTATTTTGCCGAAATGCATAACAAATACGATCAATCCTTCAAAGTTGATTCCGTTTCGATGATCAAGCACCGCTTTGAGGTATTGAACCGCATTATGCTTGTCAATGAATTCTACCCGAAGAACGCTAATTATATCCTTTCGGTTTATAATGAGAACAAGGACGAAAAATTAGCGCTGCGCATGCTGGATGCAGTTGATCTTCAGTTGAGAAAGAACAAAGCTTACCGTAAAGCATTTGCCAAATGGAAATACAAGAATGAAAATGCTTCTCAAAAAACTACCGGACTGAGCGTTTTCGAATGGATGAATATTGCCGAGTGGCAGGATTTTAAACAAGCCGTTACCAAGGATAAGAAATACATTGATTCGGTTTACCATGTGACCGGAGTTGAACCGCGTTTGATTGTTGCCTGCCTGGTAGGCGAACAGATCCGCTTATTCAATTCGAACCGGGAATCGTATAAGCGCTACATGGGACCACTGAAGGTTCTTGCTTTGGAAAACCATCTTTCTTATGGTGTAACGGGAATTAAGAACGGGACAGCTTTAACCATTGAGCGTTATTTAGCGGAAAAAGACAGCGAGTTCTATCCCGGCGAAAAATACGAAGCGCTCCTGGATTTTGATTCCACCGCCAATTTCACCACAAAAGGCAACGACACATTGGATTTACGCCTTCAGCGTTTGGTCCAGTTTGAAAACCATTACTATTCCTATTTGTATACCGCTTTATTCCTGAGAGAAATCAAAACCCAATGGGAAAAGGCCGGCTATCCGATCGATGACCGCCCGGAAATCCTTGCTTCTTTGTTCAATCTTGGTTTCCAGCGCTCCAAACCAAAACCGAATCCAGCTGTGGGTGGTTCTGTTTATAAGATCAAGGATACGGATTATACTTTCGGGTCTGTGGCTTATGAATTCTTTTATAGCGGTGAATTGGCGGATGTTTTTCCTTATAAAAAGAAAAGTTTTGAAGAACCGAGGACTGTTATTAAGCGGGCTGTGCCAGAAGAATAAACCACAGACTCCTCAACTTCAAAGGGAATTCCGCAATTTTACGAACTCATGCACCATTTGTACAGGCTCTATTTCCGATTGTAATCATTAAAGATCTTCCTGAAAAGATTTCTCTTATCTTTCGGACAAAACCATAGGTATGAAAAAGATTCTGCTTCTAATCCTGCTCTTTCCCGCTTTTGCCTATACCCAAAAAGCAGAAAAGAAAGAAGTCCGTAAAGTAATCGATCAGTTGTTTGATGGCATGCGGAAAGGCGACAGTTCACAAGTCCGGAAAATCTTTTTCCCGGGAGCAGTGCTAAACACCAGTTTCGTCAATTCAAAAGGGGAAGCCAAACTGCACAGTGATTCGATCATTTCTTTTATAAATGCAATTGGTACTCCACACAAAGAAGTTTGGGATGAACGCCTGCTTTCCTGTGAGATCAGGATCGACGATAATTTAGCAACGGTTTGGACCAAGTACGCCTTTTATGTCGACAATGTCTATTCACACGAAGGAGTAAATGCTTTTCAACTGGCCAAAACGGACGGCAGCTGGAAGATTTTGGTGATAACGGATACACGGCGGAAGAAGAATTGATAATGCAAAAATTGAAAAGAAGACAAAGCACTGCTTCGATAGATCTGTTGCAGCAGAATAGTGTAAATTTTAGAATCCGAATACTATTTTGACACTATTCACATGAGAAGCAGCAAAACCAACTGTTAACAGAAAATAACTCCGCTGTTTTAGCGGGGTTTAAATGAAAAAGGCCATCTTTGTGACACTGCGCCGATTCTGAAGCTTTAGCGCAAGCATTTTAGTCATTCACTCAAAATCTGTCCTTATGATTCGCGTATTTTACACACACGAAAATGAGCTGGTTTGGGAAAAATATCCTGAAAAAGCGGTTCTCGACCCCAAAAGAAATTATTTATGGATCGATCTGCTTCACGCCAGTCAGGAAGAGAAAGACCAGGTGTGTGAGTTCTTCAAGGTAAAACTGCCGACTTACAAAGAAGCGGTAGAAATTGAAAGCAGTTCGCGTTACTCGGAAGACCATATCTCGATTAAAGCCAACAGCGGTTTCCTGAAAGAAGCAGATACACCTAAGATTCACCAGGTTTCCTTTTTGTTGAAAGAAAATATTTTATTTACGGTTCGCAACACGGAATTACAGTCTTTCGCAGAAGTAGTTAAAAAGATCAAAGTTGCCAGACAGGATTTCATTCGTTCGGGATCACAGATTTGGGTCCTGCTTTTGGAAACACGCATTGACCTGGACGCCGATTATATTGAAAGTCTTACCCGCATTACCAATGTCATCAGCCGGAAAGTACAGAGCCTGTCCGATCCCGAAGAAAAGACGTTGCGTAAGATTGCCGAATTACAGGAAAATACCATTCTAATCCGTGAAAGTATTACAGACAAGCAGCGCTTAATTTCTGCCTTGCTGCGCTCGCCTTTTATTGATGCAGAAACAGGTGAACGTCTCCGCGTTATTATGAAAGATATTACTTCCCTGCTCCAGCATACGCAATTCAGTTTTGAACGCCTGGAATATTTACAGGATACTTTAATGGGTTTGGTGAATATCGAACAAAATAAGATTATTAAGATCTTTACAGTGGTTTCGGTCATATTCATGCCGCCAACATTAATCGCAAGTGTTTATGGGATGAATTTCAGAGTCATGCCTGAATTGGATTTTTCATTCGGTTATCCGGTAGCAGTAGTACTGATGATTGCCTCGTCTGCTTTAACGCTGCTTTATTTTAAGCGGAAAAAGTGGCTTTAACAAAATTACGAATTACGAATTACGAATTACGAATTACGAATTACGAATTACGAATTACGAATTAAAACACTTTATTAAAATAAAAGCCTTCATCAATTGACGAAGGCTTCAATATTATTATTGTCAGCTGTGGCTGACGTATATCGAAAGCAGTGCTTTCTCTTATTTCGTTACCGGTATCGTTACGTTGATCTTAATGGAACTTCCGACGTCTCCGCCAGGTTTTCCAACATTGTAAGTCGAACGATCGATGGAGAAAGAAGAAGCAATTTTCCCTTTACTCCCTGATTTTGTGAAAGTGAATGGGATTGTGATTTCCTTTGTCACATCTTTCACTGTCAGTTTTCCTTTTGCGGCATAACCATTCTCTTTCTTTTCAATAGAAGAAGAAGTGAATTTGATGTTCGGGTATTTATCCGCATTGAACCACTCAGCACCAAGAGCATGTTTGTTTTGCAAACCATTCCCGGTATTGATCGAATTCACATCAATGGTAAAAACGAATTTGGATTCGGACAACTTAGCTTCATCAAAATTGACAGTTCCACTAAGTGTTTTAAAGATCCCGTTCACTCCCTTTGCTGAGAAATCAACGTTATAATCTTTCCCGATCTTCCAGGTTTTTACCTGTGTGAACGCAAATACTCCCCCAACCAGGAGGAGTACTGCCATTAAAAAGATACTTCTTTTCATGATTATTCTTTCACCAATTCCAAGTCAGCAGTAACGTTTACTTCTTTGCTCAATCCTGGGTTCTCATCTCCAATTTTGAAGTCCAATCTGTTGATTGTTCCAGTCATTTTGAAACCGCTTACTTCTTTTTTGTTCATTGGATTTGTAACTGTTCCGTTGTGAACTGCAGTCATAGTAACTTCTTTTGTTACCCCGTGTAATGTCAAGTCTCCAACAACTTTATATTCGTTTTTAGACTTTGCAACCTTTGTAAAAGATTTGCTTACGAAAGTGAATTTCGGATATTTCTCAGCGTCGAAGAAATCAGCACTTTTCAAGTGGTTATCACGCATTTCATTTGCTGTGTTGATACTAGCGATATCACCTGTCAACTCAACTTTTGCATCCGAAAAATCTTCTTTTGTAGCAGTCATTTTAACTTCATACGTGTTAAAGCTACCGTTGAAATCGGAAATACCCATGTGTTTTACTGTAAATCCAAGTCTTGAGTGTGTTGCGTCAGAAGACCAGATTGAAGATGTTGCAACTGTAAAAGATAACGCTAAACCTGCAAAAGCAGCTGCGATAATTGTAACTGAACGTTTCATGTTTGTTTTGTTTGTTTGTTATTATTTGAATTATTAGTGATCTGCATTAGCAGATATTAAATGGATCAGTGAAGCTGATCTACTATTTAATTACGTGATTCGTGTTTCCAAAAGAATGGAACTAAAGCTAAAAAGCTTAGCGCAGGGAAGAAATGCATCGGAACAGCAAGTCCGGGGAACATTTCCGGGAATTCAACATCCAACGGAAGTTTGAATGACAACACTCCGATGATGCTTGCAAAACTTAGCATGCAATATAGCACATTTAAGATCGGAATCAAAAGCGGTCGTTTCAATCGGGCAGCAATCACGTATCCCAACGCCATCAGAATACACCCGATCATACACGCCATAATCATTCCCGACGCGTTCAACACCGTATGGAAATCAATGTAAAAAGCGTCACTGTATACTTTGTTGTATAGCATACTTACTCCTGATGCTACTATTCCGCTGGTTACACCCAACAAGATTCCTTTCTTTAGATTCATGTACTTGTTTTTAGAAATACAAACCTAGGTAAATATTTCCATTGTAACCAAATTAATTTCTTACGGATACCAGTATACTTTTTGAAACCTATTGAATTTAGGGAAGTTGATATGGAAATTGACTGTTTTTTTAATGAATATTTAACAAATAACAAGATAAAATAAAAAAGGCTGAAGATAAACTCCAGCCTTTCCGAGCGGTTAAGAATATTATTCTTTCCAGATTTTTTTGGTAATTACCCCTTCATTCGTTTCTACTTTTAACAAGTAGATTCCCGCAGGATAATCTGACAAATCTATTTTTTGATTTCTGGTAGCATCCGGAATCTTCATTTTCAGAATAACCTGTCCTAAAGAAGAAATTACGGTCATTTCTGTTGCTGATTTTTCAGCCAGATCCACATATATCATTCCATCCGTTGGATTTGGAGAAACTGCCAAATCACTCATTCTATCTTCTTTCTCCGGAACAGGATGCTGCATCATTCCTTCAACCCCTCCTCCGGGACCTTCCGGTTCCAAAGGACGACTTGTAATGGCAGGAAGCTGATAAGGAAGAAAAGCAAAAATATGCCCGTCATTGTTGCGCAAACTGATCAAATGTTTAGTCGTGCTTCCCGGAAAAGAAGTACTGCACATGATTCCCAAATCCCAATTTGTTGGAAAATGCTCTTTGAAAAGCGATTTAACTACTCCGCCGTCCAGGTACTGCATGTGGAAATCCCCGTCATAATCGCGGTGCAGCATGATCTCATCATAACCATCCGCATTGAAATCTCCTGTTGTTAATCCGTCCCACTGGCTATAGTTTCCGGTAGTTCCTGTGTAAGGAATTGCAGACGAGAAGGTCATATTGGATCCGGAGAATGTGTAGTTCAATACTTTGATGTTGTAATCAGAGCCGTTGTTATTGTTCAAAGTCACGATTTCCAACCCGTTTGCAAGGTTTTTATCCAGGTTACCAACTGCAATTTTAGCAGCCTCCGAAACCACATAAGTGGAAGTGGACGCATTGGTTATTGAGAAACCATTTAAGGTATAAACTCCGCCCCCCAATGGTAAAAAGTTAATGCGGTAACCATAAACCTGTCCATTGTCTTTTGAAAGAAGAACAAGTTCATCCGTTGTAGAAGCATCCAGATTACCGGATGCAATACCTGCCCAATTAATATTGGTAGCAAAAGAGGCTATCAACACAATCCCGGTTCCATCGTAACGGAATAAGTAAAGTTTCTTATCCGTTTTATTAAACGCTACAAACTCAGATTGGTTATTTCCTGCTATGAAATCACCTGCAGTTATCCCACCCCAATCTGCAAGATAATTGATATAAGTAGACAAACTGTTGCTGATCTTTTTAGTTGTCGGATCAAATTCGCGTAGTTGGATTTTCCCTTCAGCATTAGCAGTCACAAACAAATCTGCAGTTTTAGCAGCGTCAAACTTTCCTGCTGCTACTGCTTTCCAAACCGTACCGGCCGTTAAATCGCTTCCTGTATGATATGTTGGTGTACGTTTTACAGAGCGGATATCCAGGTAGTTTTTGAAAACGGGTGAAAAACCTGTTCTGCCGTTTGCCAATTGTCCTACGGCGTCAATACCTCTGCACTGACCGGAAACATCACTTGTATAGACCGGATAGGTTGCAGGCCCATACAGCCCGAATTCATAAAAATAATCCGCAATCATGTTATAAATATCCGGGATATGTCTGGCCAGGAACAGGTATCTCCCGGCATTCATATATTGATCGTACCTTTCAACACTTCCTTCCGGATATTGTACGTTTCCACTTAATACTAATTGGGTTTGATCTCCATCCCAGCCGGTAATACTCATAGAATACTTCAAAGGCATATTTTGCATAAATTTCACTTTAAATGTATTGGCAAAATCATACATCAAAGCATTGTCAAAAATTGGGGTAATCCCGTCTGACTTTTTGATGTTAAATAAATTACATAAATCTGCAAATTCCATAATCAGTTGTCCATGAGCAATATCCTCCATTGGGGAACTTGGATTCATATATCTCCAGCTAATAATATGATTGGTTACATTTCTCGTAAAGAGATAATTCGAATGATCCATGAAACGGGATGCCATTTTTTGAATTTTTTCCAGGTAATAATCTCTTTGTACAACATTTCCTTCAAATTCATAGATTTTATACATGTAGGTATGCGATCGTCCAATAGACGCCATTTGATTCGGGATCAAAGGCTGCCAATTATGAATACCATCTGTAGGATTAGTATCTGCATCGTAACGATACAATCCTAAAGCAGCGACCCAATCAGCATGCATATAATCTTTTAAAGTCTGATTAGCCTTTATTTTCAAAAATTCGGCACAATCAGCAAAATTACTCAGATAATACCAGCCCGTGGCATCCCAGCCCGCGATGGAAGCAGGCGCCAAACGTGATTGAAGCGCAGGGTACTTCACCTTAATCATATATGCGAACTTTGCCAATGGGAAAGTAATAGTTCCCTGGTTAACTGCATCTATGACCCAATATGTTGATGGCGCTATTCGTCCAGACCATGCCATTTGTCCGCCGGGTGGAATAGGATTAGTAACACCGCTCATTCCTGCTAAAGGAGTACTCGGATCAAGCGCTAACGCATCGTCTCTTCGTTCAATCACATTATAGGCATGCTCCATGAAACGATCCAAATACACCGGATCTTTAGTTGCTTCATACATTTCCAGCAAACCGTTCAGAAAAGGAGCCTCTACATTGTGAAGCTTGTTATTGTAATTGTTGTAAACTGAATACCCCGGATTGTAAGTTGAAGAAGTTGTAATAGGAACGACCCCGGTAGGCTCCAAAGATTTTTGAAAGGTTTGTGACATAGCCTGCCACGAAAAGACGGTCAATAGACCGACCAGATAAAGGTTTCTCATGATGTTGATTTAAATGATTAGATGCAAAGGTAAACTATTTGATCGTAATTTTTTTACGATTTGCTCTTTATATCAAAAAAACAAAATATTGTATCTATCTGATTCTAAAACAATTCCAATTGCTCACCGAAGTTCATCCCCTCCAATTGAAGGAGTTTTTGCTTGGCATTCAAACCGCCGGCGTAACCGGTAAGGCTGCCGTCACTTCCTATGACCCGGTGACAAGGAACAATGATCGAAATAGCGTTTGCACCGTTTGCTGTTGCTACTGCACGGATGGCTTTTTCATCTCCAAGAATACGTGACAGCTCCAGGTAACTGACCGTTTTTCCGTAAGGGATAGTCAGCAGTTTTTCCCAAACGGATTTCTGGAAATCACTTCCTACAAATAACAGCGGAAGATCAAAGGTTGTACGTTCTTTGGCAAAGTACTCATTGAGCTGTGATTTCGTTTCATTCAGCAATTCGGTTTCTTCGAGCTTAAACTCGGCATTCAGTGCAGTTTGAATCCGGTTATCGACCTGGTCGCGCATTTTGCGGTATTTCCAGTCGCATAAACACAATTCTCCACCGGATTCTCCGAGAACGAGTTCTCCGTAAGGAGTATGGAAGTATTGCAGGTAAACCATGTTTTATGAATTCAAAATTAGGAATCCCGAAGTATCGGGACAAGTTACAAAATTCAAAAACCTGAAAATAGCAAAAAAGCAGTGAATCAGTAATCTAATTCACTGCTTTTTGTCAGGCAGTAGTGGTTGGTTGGGAAGATGAATAGTGGTTAGGTTTCATCTAACAGTGGTAAGGTGGTTGGTGAATAGTGGGTCGGTTAGTGGTGATTTAGGTTAAGCTGATTAGTAAATGGAGCGGTTGTTCATTGTCCTTAGAAATTGTCTCATTGTTTTCATTTTGATAAGACAAAGATACGGGGGTAGAACGTAGTGTATTTACGTCCTATAAGGTCTAGTGAAAAAAGTTTGAAACCCCAGTAAAATCAATGCTTTCAGGAAAAATAAATTTACAAAAAAAAGCATTTTATGTACTTAAGTTTGTATTCGATAATTGAAACAAACTGATCTTTTACGTTTCATATATAAGAACTACTTTCGTATTTGTAATAATGATGTTATGAAAAACCTGTTTATTATTTTTCTTTTCTGGATTTTTGCATTTTTCGGCTATTCACAAACCGTAGAATTTGATGTGAAGTCTAAGGATAAACTATTCTATCCGGTTCCATATCTTTACAATGATGCCTCTTTAGATATCAATTTTTACAATGAAATGGTTTATGCTTATAATGCAGATGGGATGCTTAAAGAGGAACCGTTCAAGGCAGATGCAGCTAGTAAAATTAATTACAAAGTAAGAACATTACTCACAGATAATATCATCATTGATCTTAAAACCGATACGCGCTATGTACTGTTCCCTGAATATTACGGTCTGTCAGGTAAAGAAGACAAACGAATATCCGGATGCGGAAGTATCCTGGTTGAAAAACTGGGAACAAAGGGGACAGAGGTGAATCATGTGCTGTTTGATGATCCTGACTGTGAGAATTATCAGAAAGGAGCTTATTTTTTGAGCAATACTGACAGTTACATTACTCAAGACGAAGACATTGTATACCTCGTTTCAATGAAGAAAGTCAGTAAATCAGTAACTAACCCAGCTAAACCAGGAAAGGGAATTTTGGAAAACTGTGTGAAGCGAATCGTTCTGAATCCGTCAACCAACAAAGTTGAAGTCTCTGTTCATCTGATTAATAAAGTTCCTGCTTGCGAAGAAGAATATACCTCAGCAAGATTTATAGGTTCTATTGAAAACAAACTGTATTTCGCTTATACTTATACCATTCCCAAAACAAAACAAATCACAGTTGATGTATGGTCGGTAGACCTGACCACGTCTTTAGAAGCAAAAGAATTTTCTTATCAATTAGAAATGCCGAAAGGTGCTTCACCGGCAATCGGCAGAATGGAAGTTGTTTCAGATCCTGCAAAGTCCGGGATTGCTTTTTACTTTGGTTTTGGTGTTTGGGAAGGAAAAAATAGAGTCGCCAATTATAAAGTACTTGAAATCCATGAAAAATCAGACTTTAAACTCACTGATATCGCTATTCCGGACGAGATTATGACATTTGGAATAGCTCCCCCAAAATTGAGTTATTACGATGCCGGAGAGTTGAGGCATTTTTTTGTGATCAATGAAAAAGATCTGTTGACCGTCGATTGTCTGGGAAGCGATCAACTAGAAATGCATGTTGAAAAAGATGTCAATCTACTGATAACTTCTCCATCAAGTGCCGCCTTGTTTTTTGATGAGCGCTTGTCGAGTCTCAAAGCAGAATATCTAAAACCCATCTTTGAAAATCCGGAATCAATCTGCAAAGAATGTAAAGTCTTCAAAAGTGGTTTGTATCGATTAACAGGAGGCGGTAATGAGGCAACGATAGTTGCTATTGAATTTCTTAAAACTTGTCCTACCTGTGAAGTACAACAGATGCGTGCACGCATTGTAACACGGAAACTGAAATAAAAAACTTGAAACAAGAAGAAAAAATATCCGGATCGCGTTTAAAATCGATCATCGGCGGATCTATCGGGAATTTGGTGGAATGGTACGACTGGTATGCTTACTCAGCCTTCTCACTTTATTTCTCCGGTTCCTTTTTCCCGGAATCAAATAAAACCGCTCAATTATTGAATACTGCCGGAATTTTTGCGGTCGGTTTCCTCATGCGTCCGATAGGCGGCTGGCTGTTCGGAGGAATTGCGGATCAAATCGGGCGTAAAAAAGCCATGACGCTTTCTGTTCTGTTGATGTCGTTCGGATCTTTGCTGATTGCATTAACTCCGTCCTATTCATCCATCGGAGTCCTCGCTCCTATTCTGCTTTTGCTTGCCAGACTGCTGCAGGGTCTTAGCGTTGGTGGTGAATATGGTGTTTCCGCAACTTATTTGAGTGAAATGGCAACAGAGAACCGGCGAGGTTTCTATTCCAGTTTCCAGTACGTCACTTTAGTCGGCGGTCTGCTCATTGCACTGGGCATTCAATTAGTACTTCAAAAGCTCATCCTGACTGAAATGCAGCTTCAAACCTGGGGCTGGCGAATTCCTTTTGTGATCGGAGCGATACTCGCACTTGTTGCTTTGTACCTACGCAGTAACCTGCATGAAACGGAAGCGTTCGAAAGAACAAAAAAGAAAAGCAAAGGAACGATCCTGTTACTGATGCAGCATCCGAAGGCCATTTTACTGGTTGTTGGAATGACTTTAGGCGGAACTTTAGCTTTTTACACCTACACCAATTACATGCAGAAATTCCTGGTGAATACGGTTGGTCTGACCAAAGATGTTTCAACCCTGATTTCTTTTGTCAGCCTACTGATATTTGTCGTTTTACAGCCCTTTTTTGGTGCTTTATCTGATCGAATAGGCCGAAAACCGCTATTGATTGGTTTCGGAATTTTAGGGACGGTTTTTACGGTTCCAATACTAACGGCTCTTAGTCAGACCCATTCTGCCTGGATTTCCTTCTTCCTATTGATGTCCGGATTGATTATTGTAAGTGGTTACACCAGTATCAATGCCATTGTCAAAGCCGAATTATTCCCCGCTGAAGTTCGTGCATTGGGAGTCGGACTTCCTTATGCTTTAACGGTTGCTCTATTTGGCGGAACTGCGGAATACATTGCTTTGTGGTTTAAAGATGCAGGACACGAATCTTATTTCTACTGGTACGTGACGGGATGTATTTTCATTTCACTGCTTGTTTACTTCTTCATGAAAGACACAAAAAAGACTTCACGTTTAAATGAGGATTTGAAACAGCATTAGTTTCTCACCAGAATATAGGCATTAAGTGAGGTAGCGATCAATAACCACAAAAAATACGGTAGTATCAGTAAGGATTTCAATTTCATTGCGGCTCCGTAGCGAAATAAAAATGCTCCGACAACAATTGTCAATGCGGTAATGACAACCAAACCTGCACCCGCCTGATGAAAATAAAAAAACACCGGGTTCCAAAGTACGTTTAAAACCCACTGAATGCTGAAAAGCGTAATCAGCAGTTTCTTGTTGTGAGTGATTTGATAAACGAAAGCCATGTAGATTGCAAAACAGATCATGATGGTTGTCCAGGCTGCTCCGAATGCCCAACCCGGAGGAGTCCACGGAGCTTTGTTTAACGACAGGTACCAGTCGGAAGAAACACCTGCATTTGTGAACAATGAACCAATTGCCAAAGCAGCAAAGTTGATGCCTAAAAAAAGGATTATTCTCAAAACCATAACTTACAGTTTCACTCTTGCTGTAGTGCAAAAGTCCTGTTTGAAGATACGAAAAGGAACTTCACCTCCTTGCAAACTTCCTTAAAGAATTGTTAAAGACCGGAAGGTCTTAGTCATCAAATGCCAGATTTCCTGTATTATTGCGCACGATATTACACTTTACAAACGCATGATTAAACTATTTTCACTCGCTCTAGCATTTTTTCTCGGACAAAACTTAATCGCTCAAACTTCCCCGGAATTAAATTCTGCGGAAATCCTTCTGGGAATCAAGAAACTAAACACCGTTGGCTCGGTACTTTACATTGCTGCGCATCCGGATGACGAGAACACCCGTTTATTAGGTTATCTTGCCAAAGAGAAAAACCTTCGCACCGGTTATTTATCACTTACTCGTGGGGACGGCGGTCAAAACCTCATCGGGAAAGAACAGGGCGAAGCTCTGGGGCTTATCCGTACACAGGAACTACTGGCTGCCAGAAGAACAGACGGAGCAGAACAATTCTTTACACGCGCAAACGACTTCGGATTCTCCAAAAACCCGGAAGAAACATTTACGATCTGGAACAAAGACAGCATTCTAAAAGATGTTGTATTGGCAATCCGCCGATTCAAACCGGATGTGATCATCTGCCGTTTCCCTACAACAGGTGAAGGTGGACACGGACACCACACCGCTTCGGCAATCTTGGCCATGGAAGCATTTGACCTGGCAGCTGATCCGACCAAATTCCCGGAACAACTCAAAGAAGTACAAGTTTGGAAAACAAAACGCATTTTCTGGAATACCTTCAATTTCGGGGGAAACAATACAACCTCGGAAGACCAGTTAAAACTGGATGTGGGAACTTACAATCCGTTACTCGGAATCAGTTACGGTGAAGTAGCTGCAAACAGCCGTTCGATGCATAAAAGCCAGGGATTCGGATCGGCAAAACAACGCGGAGAAAGCATCGAATATTTTAAATTCCTAAAAGGCGAACCGGCTGAAAAGGACATCTTTGAAGGAGTGAATACTTCCTGGAAACGTCTTCCGGTTTCTGCAGACATTGAAAATTTATTAAATGCCTGTATCGCGAATTTCAATCCGCAGCACCCGGAAGGTTCTCTTCCTGCATTGGAAAATGTTTATACCAAATTGCAGCAGCTTGACGAGAAAGATCCGAATGTTTGTTACTGGAAAAACCGGAAGCTTGAGGCTTGTCAGGAACTGATCATTCAATGTGCCGGTTTATGGATGGAATCAACGGTTTCTGATTACAGCGCCGTTCCGGGAAGTGAAATCACTATTTCAAACCAGATTATTGCACGCAACATTGGAAATGTGAAGCTGAATGGTTTGTCATTCATCGGTCAAACGGACAAAAGCACAACGCTTACATTGAACAAAAACAAACTGGAAACGATTGAGCAAAAAGAAATTCTTCCGAAGACAAGTGCATACTCAACCCCTTACTGGCTGGCAGAACCACATACCATTGGAATGTATACGGTAAGCAATTCTGCTTTGATCGGAACCCCGGAGAACAGATCTGCAAAAAGCGTTGTTTACCATATCAGCATCGATGGAATAAATTTCGATGTGGAACGCGGGTTGGTCTTCAAATCCACGGACCCTGTAAAAGGAGAAGTTTACCGTCCGTTTGAGATCCTGCCTCCGGTTACGATCAATATCACCGACCAGGTCTTTGTCTTCAGTGCCATGACTCCGAAAGAAATTTCTTTTACCGTTAAAGCAAACCAGGCAAAAGTAAAAGGAACCGTAAAAGTTGCCGTTCCTGCAGGTTGGAAAATAGAGATTAAAAATCCGGAAGTAAACCTGGAGAAAAAAGGCGACGAACAAATCGTAAAAGCCATACTTACCCCTGAAAAGAGCGGAAAAGACGGACAGCTGCGTGCTTCTGTTTTAATCGATGGAAGTCAATATACCAAAAGCATAACACGCATTGAATACGACCACATCCCTTACCAGTTCTTCTTAAGCGATGCCGAAGCAAAAATCGTATTCCTTGACTTAAAGAAAACAAACAATAAGATCGCATACATTCCCGGGGCCGGAGATAATGTGGTAGCTTGTTTAACGCAGATCGGTTACGACGTGACCTTATTGACAGATGAATTATTGGCGAAAGAAGATCTGAGCGTGTATGCGAGTATTGTAACAGGTGTTCGCGCTTACAATACCAACGACCGCATGCGTGTATATTATGACAAATTAATGAATTATGTACAGCAGGGAGGAAACCTGATCGTTCAATACAACACCAATAACCGCATTGCTCCGATGGAAACGAAGATCGGTCCTTTTCCGTTCACCATTTCCAGGGACCGTGTAACAGTTGACAATGCAGCCGTAGAATTCACCAATCCGAAACACCCGGTTTTGAACACACCGAATATCATTACGCAAAAGGATTTTGAAGGCTGGGTGCAGGAACGCGGGATTTATTTTGCTACGGAAATGGACCCGCATTATGAAACCGTCTTTTCGATGCACGATCCGAACGAAAAACCAAGTTCCGGAAGCCTTATCATTGCAAAACACGGAAAAGGGAACTTCGTATACACGGGATTGGTGTTTTTCCGGGAGTTACCGGCAGGAATTCCGGGTGCTTACCGTTTGTTTGTGAACTTGTTGAGCTTGCCGCAAAACAAATAATAAAACCGTAGGGGTAAGTCGCGACTCCCCCCTACGGTTTCAAATACAAGAAAGAGATTTCATGAGTGAAGATCAAGATCATAAAAACTGGAATTGGGCATATGCCGGAGTGATCGGTGCACTGGCAGTGCTGATCGTATTCTTTTACTTTTTTACCCGACATTTCTCATGAGCGCGATAGATTGGATTGTACTGATTATTACATTGCTGGCTGTCATCGGTTACGGCTTGTATAAAAGCAAGAGCGAAAAGACCCTGGACGGCTATTTCAAAAGCAGTAATTCCATGAGCTGGATCCTGATCCTGCTTTCCATCATGGGAACACAGGCGAGCGCTATTACTTTCCTCTCGGCACCGGGTCAGGCTTATACCGATGGAATGCGCTTTGTTCAGTACTATTTCGGGCTGCCATTGGCCATGGTCGTTCTATGTGTTACTTTTATCCCGATTTATCACAAGCTGAAAGTTTTTACGGCCTACGAGTACCTGGAACAGCGTTTTGATCTGAAAACACGCTCACTGGCTTCTATTTTATTTTTGGTGCAGCGTGCACTTTCAACCGGAATCAGTATTTATGCCCCTTCTATCATTTTGGCTTCCCTGCTTGGCTGGAATATTTATTACACGAACCTCGTAATGGGAGGATTCCTTATCATTTATACCGTGACAGGCGGAACGAAAGCTGTGACCTATACACAAATGCAGCAATTGATCGTGGTATTCATCGGGATGTTCCTGGCCGGATACCTGGTTGTTCAAATGCTTCCGAAAAATGTCAGCTTCACCGATGCTTTGCATGTTGCCGGGAAAATGGGAAAACTGAATGTCATTGAAACCAAGATTGATGTTACAGATTCCGCGTGGTGGAAAGACAAGTACAACATCTGGAGCGGATTGATCGGTGGATTCTTTTTAGCCCTCTCCTATTTCGGAACTGATCAGTCGCAGGTTGGGCGTTATCTGACGGCTAAGAATACCAAAGAAAGCCGGACAGGATTGCTCATGAACGGTTTGGTGAAAGTGCCTATGCAATTCCTGATATTACTGGTGGGAAGTTTGGTCTTTGTCTTCTATATGTTTTTCCAATCGCCTATCTTCTTCAATCAGAAAGAAGTGGATAAGGTCCTGGCTTCCGGATACAAAACAGAATTCCGTGCACTTCAGGCAAAACATGATTCTTTGAACACCATTCGACAGGTGCAAACCACCCAACTGGCAGATGCTTTGAATGCCGAAAACCAGCCGGAAATCGATCATTTACAAAAGAACCTCCTTCAGATCGAATCACAGACAAAAGTAGTGCGTGAAGATGCTTTGGCGGTGATGAAGAAAGCCAATAGTACTGCGGATACCAACGATACCAATTACATTTTCCTCTATTTCGTAGTGGAAAACCTACCCAAAGGTTTAATCGGTTTACTGATTGCCATGATTTTCCTGGCGGCCTGGGGAAGTATCGCCGCAGCGTTGAATTCTCTGGCTTCGACCACAGTTATTGACCTTTACAAACGGATGTGGGTGAAAGACAAAAGCGAGTTGCATTATTACAAAGCTTCCAGGTGGTTCACATTCGGTTGGGGACTTTTTGCCATTGCCACTGCTATGTTTGCCAGCAAACTGGGAAGTTTGATTGAAGCTGTAAACGTATTGGGATCCCTTTTCTACGGAACTATTTTAGGAATGTTCCTGGTGGCATTCTATCTGAAAAGAATTGGCGGCTTAGCCGTTTTCTGGGGAGCGATCATCACTGAAGTGATTGTAATCGGTATTTACGCAATCGATGTGATCTCCTTCCTTTGGCTGAACGTAATAGGCTGTATGTTGGTGTTGATTATCGCGGGGATTATCCAGTTATTTTTGCAAAAAGGTAAACAACCGGAAGTGTAGAAGAAAGTTTACTGATACGGGAGAACAGAAGAAATGATGTGTTAAAACCAAACCGTTAAATTCGTGATCAACAGATTACTCCAATTCGTTTCCTGTTTGTTTTCGCCGATAAACATTTTCCGGTCTGAATAAAACGATCTCCCTTCCAATCGGAAAAGGGCATTGTTTCCCACTTTCACATTCAGGCACAACCCGGCACTATAGGCATCGAATCCTTTTACAGAGGTAATCGGAACAACGTGTACGGATTTCAGGTCATTAAAGTATTCTATTCGACCTGCTAATGAAATCGCTTTGGTAAATTGATATGCCGCGATTACATTAGCCTGCCACCAAACGGCCCGGGATTTAACTCCCAATGTATCCTTTTTGTCTTGCAGACCAATATATGCGCATGAGGTCATTGAAAACTTGCGGGAAGAATTATAAATGAAATAAACATCCGTGAAATAGCGTGTCCGATTTTCCGGTGTTAGCTTGGAGGACTCATCTCCCACATAAGTATCCCAGTTAATGAGTACATTATTTGATGGACGGTATTCTACCTGAGTTCCCACCGAAAGCGGATTATTTACATCGTTTATGACCTGCCAGCCGTTGAGAATATATCCGTATGCCTTTATTTTTTTTCCGATCGGTGCACTAACTTTTACTCCTGTCAAATAATAAGGCACGTATTCCGGAGCAAATGAACGGGTATACATGGGATGATCTTTTGAAATCGCCGTTTCATTGGTGAAAGGAGACCCCATAATTCCGGCATCAACCCAGATATCTCTATTCTTCGAAATGCGAACTCCTACGTTTGCTTCAACCAGGTTTTTCAGACTTCCTTTTTCATTGGCATAGTTGGCATTGATATAGGTCCCGAATCCGGGAACCAGTCTCCCTCGTACACGTTTATTGATATACTGCAATTCGATGTAGGCCAGGTTTATATTAATCTCATTATGGCGTGATGATGAAACAAAATAGGGCCTGTCGGAAGTTTCCGGATGATTGAAATCGAATCCATAATAAGCATCAACCAGGCCTCCGATCTTTATTTTTCCGATTTCCAAGGAGTCATAATTCGCTGTCATACCCGTATTAACGACCTGGCCAAGTAAATGACCGCTTATAAGGGTTACAAAAAATAGGAGCACTAAGAATTTCATAAGTTTATTTGTGTTTTGCGGCTCCTGACCAAGTTTCTGTCAAAAGACGCATCAGATCATCGGATTTTTTGCAACGTAAAGCTACAAGGATTTCAGGAATAATTCTATCGAAATATTTCAATTGCACATGTGAAATCACTTCCAAAAAACACTTACTTTCGCACTGTGAAAAGAATAGTACTTTTTTTGATTATTTGTTCATTTTTGATTCAAGCGTCAATTAAGACTGTTATTTTCATCGATTGGAAAGTCAATCAGATTCGCATTACGGAACTGTATTGTATCAACAAGGATAATCCATTGATGCATTGTAACGGACAGTGTTACCTTTCAAAGCAATTAAAAAAGATCGAATCGGATTACCACGAATCTAAAGCCCCTTTTAATCCCAAGCACATCAAATCTGCCGAGTTCCTGCTCTACATCGAAAACTTCCCTGCAATTGGTGCGGAATTTTCTTCTGTAGCTGACAGCAGCTTCAAAGGCGGTATTTACCGGCATTCTTTGAAGCAGCAATACCTTGCTTGTTGTTTCAAACCACCTTGTTTTTCTTCTGATATCAAATTAACCGCTTAACCCGAGCCGATTAATTTTTATTAAGAAAGAAAAACAAACATGAAAAACACCTTTAAACTAGGGTTTATTGCCCTTGCATTGTCTGCTATTGCCGCATGCAAAAAAGACAAAATCGAACCAACCGATTCAGCAACTTTGGGAACAGATAACGTTGTCCTGAAAATAGAACACACCTGGCAGGACAGTCTGGAGTTTCAATTGAATACAGATTTAGTCAATCCCTTAACCGGAGACTCCTTAAACTTTACAACATTCAAATACTACATTTCCAATATCCGTTTGAAAAAAGCTGACGGAAGCTGGTGGACACAGCCAAACAGCTACTTTTTGTTGGATTTATCTGCCCAGGGAACCACTCCTTCCATGCAGCTGACCGGCGTTCCTTATGGAGAATACACCGAGGTCGAATATGTATTGGGTGTTGACAGTACACGCAACGTTTCAGGCGCACAGGACGGAGCTTTGTCGCCTTCTTTGGGCATGTTCTGGAGCTGGAATTCCGGTTATATTATGCTGAAAGCGGAAGGAATTTCACCAAACGCGTCCATGGGCGGATCGTTCGCCTTTCATTTAGGAGGATTCTCCGGTGTAAATAATGTGGTTACCAAAAAGTCGCATACGTTTGTTGGAAACAGCCTTTCCGTAAGTGGAAACGGACATTGTCAAATTCACCTGGAAGCAGCCCCTCAAACATTGTGGCAGACCGTTGGAAGTGTAAGCGGGAATTCAATGATTCACATGCCTGGTTCAGGTGCTAAAACAATGTCAGATGATTTCTTTGGCTCGTTTGAATTCGAACACATTCATGAGTAACTGGAGATGGATCAGGCTGCTTGCTGTTATTGCAGTTGGCAGTCTGATTGTTTCTTGTAAAAAGGAACAGGTAGAACCTTATAAAAAGTGGGGATTCTCCAAACCGGATTACTTTCCGGAACCGGTTTATAACTTTGATAATAATAAGCAAACGTTTCAGAAGTTTACATTGGGAAGAGAACTGTTTTATGATCCGTTTTTATCCTCAGACGGAACAGTTTCCTGTGCATCCTGTCATGCAAATTCGCATGCTTTTGCCGGACATAACACGGCATTAAGCCCCGGAGTGAATAATTTACTCGGGACACGAAATTCTCCATCCATTGCAAACATGGCCTGGTCTCCGTCTTTTATGTGGGACGGAGGAATCAATCACATTGAAGTGATGCCGATTGCTCCGCTGACCAATCCGGTGGAAATGAATGAAACACTTGCCAATATTATCGCTAAGTTGCAACAATCCGAGAAGTACAAAAAGCTTTTTAAAGAAGCTTACGGAACCGAAGACGTTACAGATCAGAGGGTCCTAAAGGCCCTCACTCAATATATGATGATGATTGTTTCCAATAATTCGAAGTACGACCAGGTAAAGCACGGGGAAGCAACCTTTACCGATGCCGAACAACAGGGATATGAACTATTTCAGCAAAAATGCAGTCAATGTCATACCGAACCGCTGTTTACAGATTATTCGTTCCGAAACAACGGATTGGACCAGTCTTTTTCCGATGGAGGGCGTTTTTTGATTACACAGAACGAAAACGACAAAGGAAAGTTTAAAGTTCCTAGTCTGCGCAACGTGGCACTAACCTATCCGTACATGCATGATGGGAGATATTATACCCTGAATGATGTTTTAAACCATTATGCAACCGGAGTTCAGCATTCTTCTACGCTTGATCCGCTATTGGAAAACGGGATACCGCTGCCGGGGAATGAAAAAACACTGCTGATCGCATTTCTCAATACCCTGAGCGATTACCATTTGATGACCGATTTTTGGCTGGCTGAGCCGAAACACTAAAATTCAAAAGCCCGTCTAACATTTAAAGACGGGCTTTCATGTATTCGAAAAGTGTTTTCAAAAAACACCCTTCCGTCGAAGCAGAAAGGCTTATCAAATCTTTTTTTCGGATTACTTATTATCTGAAAGCAATTTCTCGCCTAAGGCAACGTAATCATCGCTCTTCGCTTCTTTAGCCAAAGCAATTGATTTCTCTGCGCTTGCTTTTCCTGCAGCTTTATCACCCAGTTTGTACTCGATGCGTGCCTTCAGGTTAAACATATAAAATGCCTTCGGGTTTTCCTCTGTTGCTTTTGTTGCCCACTCCAATGCTTTTTTCAGGTCTTTTCCATTGTCAAAATAGTAACCTGCAGCTCTGAAGTATTCCGGTTTGTCGGATTTCATAGATGCATCGATGCTTTCCATTACGCGTGCGTCGATATCCGTTGTCATTTTGACAGCAACCACCGTGTTTTCCCAAAGCAGCATCAATTTCGCTTCCGTTGGTGTTACATCCCCGATGTTGATCATGAAAGATTCCATTTTCATCGGGATTTTCATTGATTTCACCTTGAAACGCACTACTTCGTTCTCTGTTTTGTAATCTCCGACATTCCCGTTCAAAGTCAAATCTTTGTACAACATGATTTCCCAGCTGTCTTTGTTCGGAACAGTATATAAACCGTAAGTTCCCGGTTTAACCACATTTCCTTCCAATTTCACTTCATCGGTAAAGGTGATTTTAGTGGTTGCGTTCGCTCCGGTTCTCCAGATCTTTCCATAAGGAACAACATCTCCGAAGATCGTACGGCCTTTCACCGCAGGTCGGGAGTATTCAACAGTTACTTCTCCCAAACCGAATTTTTGTGTAACTGTTTGTAATGGACTTGGTGCCGGTACGGTAATCTTTTGTGCAGCTGCTCCTAAAGAAAGCATCCCGAAAGCCAGGAATAAGACCGCTTTGTTTGTAATTGTCATTTTCATATTGATTCAAATTTGAATTTGCCTCGTGAAAATAGGGCTTATTTGGCTAGCAAAACCGGATTTAACGTTTTATTAGGATTTAGGAATTCAAGCTATCCGTATATTTTCGGTGCGAGTGATTCCGTATCAAACCTGTGCAAATACCCAAAAACCATCTGCATGGTCGAAAACGGATATATAACAACCCGATCAGAAATTTTCCAAATTGTTGTTCCGTTTCTGTTTTAACAATTTGTAAAAAGATGGGGAAAGACCCGTAATTTTTTTGAACTGATTCGACAAATGGGCTACACTACTGTAATTCAACTTGTAAGAGATTTCTGTGAGGTTCAATTCATCATACAATAAAAGCTCCTTGACGCGTTCGATCCTGTTTACAATGATAAACTGCTGAATGGTAATTCCTTTCACTTCTGAAAAGATATTGGAAAGATAAGTGTAGTCGTAATTCAGTTTTTCACTGATATAATCAGAATAATTAACCTTGGGCTGATCTTCCGAATAATGGATCATTTCTATAATCACCCCTTTAATCTGTTCAATCAGGATACTTTTTTTGTCTTCAAGCAGCTCTAAACCGGATTTCAACAAATTTGCTCTCAGGATTTCACGATTATCCATTGAAATATCCTCCAGGATCTCAATGACTCCCAAATCTACCACCAGTGAGTGTAAGCCGAGTTTTTGCAATTCATATTCCACCAGCATTTTGCAGCGTTGACTTACCATGTATTTTATATACAATTTCAAATCATGAGGTATTAAGTAAAATAAGATGTGATAGAATAATTTGTATCTGTTCTTAGTTTTTTTTCGCAAGAGTTATTATTGGATAATGTCGTGGGGGCACGGATCGTTTAACTGATCCTCCGAATGCATCATTTGTTGTTACGTCGTACTCACTTCTTTTTGGACCTCCATTCGTTTTTCTTTCATTTTCTTAAAGTAAAATGGTGTCAAATCAGTGATCTTCTTAAACACCCTTGTCAATTGAGTGCCATTCCGATAATGGAGCTGCAGGGCAATTTGCTTCACACTCAGATCTTCATACAACAGCATTTCCTTGATCCGCTCCACCTGTTGTATTATAATAAACTGTGGTAAATTAACACCATGTACTTCCGAAAATAAATATGTTATCTCCGAATAATTAAACCCTAATTTTTCAATTAAATGATCCGGGTATTGCTGCCTGGACATTTCAGGGTGCTTATAGATCAGATCAGAAATGGATGTTGAAATGCGGTCCAGTAATTTACTGTTTTCGTCATCCAGAACTTCAAATCCTAACTTAAGTATCCGTTCCCGGAACCGGGTTCCCTGTTCTGCAGATAATTCTTCCTGGAACTCAACCATACCCTGATTGATCCTTGGCATAACGACTCCCAGTTTTTTAAGTTCTTGAGCAACCAATTTTTTGCAGCGAAGGCTGACCATGTACTTGATATATATTTTCAAAATCGGTTTGTATTATAATATCGATGAAGGTAAGCTAATTTAGCACAGCTTAAGTTGTTTTCATTTTATTTTTTTCTGATTATCAACAAATTAAAAAATCATTCATAAAAAAAGGCCATTTGATTTTGAAATTATTCAAATGACCTGTTCGACAAATAGCAAGCAAACTAGATCTTAAATCCGATGGTTAGCTGAACGAACTGATTTCTGTAACGGGGTGTTGTCGAAGTGCCGTCTCCTTTATTTTTTTGAAGGTCCCAACAAGCTCTTCCGGAAACAACTATGTGGTAGATGTTAATATCAAATCCTGTAGAAATCCCGAAGATATTCTTTCGAATGTTGTCATTGTCGAATTCTTCCTGCTGTGCGGAACTATTGTCGCCAAAACGATACTCATTCCTTTCACTGAGCTGAAAAGAGAATTGCGGACCGACTAAAATCGTCAGGAAAGCCAGCGGTTTGATTTGAAACTGGAGTGGAATATCTATCCAATTTGTTGTTTTCTTGTAAGAATAAGAAGTTCCCAGCAATGTCCCCGAAGCCTTGAATCCTTTTTGAGAAAATAGTACTTCCGGTTGAATTCCAATGTATCTTCCGATCGGAATCCCGACGAAAACCCCTCCTGCAAAGCCCAATTTGGCGTTGGCATCGAAATCCTCACCTTCCGAATCCCAAACGTTGGATAAATTACCCCCTGCCCGGGCACCGAAGGTAAAATTCTCCCGGCGGTCATATTTATCTGATTCCTGAGCGTTTACCGTTAACCCTATTCCGATTATGGCAAATAATACTAATCCTATTTTTTTCATTTTATCGTTTATAAATGTGGAAGAAGTTCCACATGCAAAGGTTGGTTAATGCGGATGATATAGCATTACACCTTAAATACTAAACCTTACATCAATCACTTGTTTGATGCATCGAATCAGATAAACCAATACCTTTTATTCGATTCCAGTTCATATTTTTCAAGCAGTTCCAATAGATTGTTATGGTATCTTCTTAAGTCTGCCAGTTTAATTTTGGAGTCATTTTCATTTACGGGAAACTCAGGCATTTCATCCAGGTACCTGGAAAGTTCAGGACGCTTTTTTTTAATTTCCATGATCCGGGCCATAATCCTCATTGTTTCAACCTGATGGATTTGGTACTTTCTGTGTTTCGTACTTAAAAACCCCAAGGAGGAACTAACAAATTTCCGAAATCTGTTTAATAGCGTATTACTTACTTGATTTTCCATTTTTTTTCCCGATAAAAAAAGGAGACGCCGAGGCGTACTCCCTTTCTAACCAATTCTCAGAATAACTGCCCTACTATTGATTTTAGCAATAGAGAACATCTGTTCTTACTAATTGTTTATTTGTATTATTTTACATTGTCTTTTCAAAATCCTTTAACAATTTTTCCAGTTCACTCATATCAGTGTCAAATTCATGTCGAAACTCTTTCCAGTATTCCTTATTGTCGACTCTGTATTGGCGTATACGCAACTCCAATTCGTCATTTCTTTTCCGCATGACGGCAATTTTTTCATTCCGGAATCCTAAAACTTCCCCTTTCAAGCCTGTTTTTTGATCCTGAAGCTTTGCAATCTTCAATTTATTTTCTCTCAAATCAGATTCTATCGATGTGCGGTAAAGTGCGACTTCTTTTGCATAGTTTCTATTGGCTCTATCCAAATCATCCTGTGAATTTTGAACATCTTCAGATGCCTGATCCACTTTTTCTGCTTTTGTTGTTGTACAAGCTGCAAGAAGGATCACCAGGATAGGCAGTATCCAAAAAGATGTGTTGTTTTTTTTCATAATTTCAATTTTGTGTAATGATGTTTAATACTGCAAAAGTTCTTAGCCGGTGTCCATGAGTTACTGCATAATTTCCGTCAAAGATTCACTTTCAAAGAATTTGGTACACATGATATTTAAACTAAAAAGTGTCTGTCTGTCGCTCAAACTTACAGACACCTTTCACTTAAGATCTAGAAACAGGAACTATTGATGCTCCTTACTGTTTTTGAACTATCCTTAAACAAGGATTAAACTTCACATTTATTGATGATATTAATCACCTCTTCACGTTTTTTGTTCAATCTTGTTTCTACTCGTTGAAGTAATTCGTTTTCCTTGCCCGGTTCAAATTTCAAATCTGAATCTGTCAATTGATTGAATTTCTCTTTTAACAACTGAGACTGCTTAGTCCAGTTTCCCGAAATTTTAAATGACTCTGTTTTTTTTTCTGAGTTGGTATTTGTGTTTTTTTCTACTGTTGACATAACGTTTGTTTTAAAAATGAATACTCTTTTGTGGTGTCAAAGGTGATCTTTAATCCCACCCAAAGCATTACATAATAAAAGACCATTGTTACACAAGTCCCACTTAGCACTTGATAAGTCGAAGAAGATTAAAACATAAATTTTACCTGAAGCCTGCAGGAAAAGGGAGTACCCGGAGTAAAATGAATTTCCGATACGGGTTGTGATTCATCTTTTAGCAGGGATTCTGTGAGAAATTGTGTCTCGTTCCAGTTTACATTGAACAGGTTATTGACAATACCGGTAATCACAAACGATTTATGCTGGTATCCCAAGGTAAAATCGTTCACAAAATACCCTTTTGCCAACACACTGCGGTCTTCATTGGCAGCTCTATCTCCCATATAGCGGTAAGAAAGAGTGGCAAAAATTCCTTTTTTGAAGTTCAGCTGCACTTTTCCATCGGAAGTAAAAACAGGAGCCAAAGGAATGTAATTTTCTCCTTTTGGTTCAGCGACCGAACGTGCGTGAGAGTAATTGAGGTTGGAATACAAAAACAACCATTTTGTTGGTTGAAAGGTTACTCCGGCGTCAAAACCCAAACGCTGCGAGCGGCCACTTGGTTCCACCACTCCTGCATCTCCAACATATACAAATTCCTGCTCGGAAAGCAAATACCACAAAGCCCCATTGAACAACAGGTTTTTCGTAATTTTCCAGGAAGCACCCAAATCCGTACCGAGCGCTAAAGGAAGAGCTTTTTTATCTAACTTATCCGAAGAAAGTAATACACGCGCATCATTGGAATGATAGCCTATGCCGGATTTCAGGTAAAGCTGTACGTTATTAGTTGCATTGTACAACAGCGATAACTTAGGCAAAAGAACGGCTTGAGAAATACTTTTGGGCTGATAAACGCTGTCTTTCAGACTGTTGTAGTAGAAATTAACATTGTCCGCGCGCAAAGCAGCACTAAGAACAAACCGGTTGATTTCCAGTTTACCGGAAATGTATCCGAAGATGTTCGACTCATTGATATCACCCAGTTGGATTTGGTTTCGGAGCTCCGTACGCCCGGTAGTCTGTGCAAGCCCGATGTTGTTGATATCATCATAACGGAATCCGCCTCCCCCCGTGAAATTAAAGGTGGTGTTTTCATTGAATGAAAAAGTCTTTTTGTATTCTGTTTTTCCTCCATAGATTTTTCGGCTCTCGTATTGGTGGATCTGATCTCCGTTGAGAGAATCTTCGAGGAAGAAAGTGAAATTCGAAAAGAGCGAAAAATCATACATGGAAACAAAAAAATCACTTTTCAAAGAGGAAGAAGCATTTATCTTCTGGATCACTCCCAATTGGACATTAGTCCTGGAAGTATTTCCTCCTTCTGTATTGTCGATGGCACCAAAGCGTGAGATCATTCCGTTTTTAACCGCTCTTTCCGGAATTTGCCCGGATGCATTCCAACTGCTTTGAAAGGTGGATGCCGAGACTGTAATCTTGAAATTGGGAGAAATGACACCGGTATATTTTCCGTAGAAATTGATCCGTTTGAAATCTTGCGGAGATTCAAAATAATTGTCCGTCTGATAATAATCGGCTGCGAAATAAGCATTGTTGCGCTGGTTTTCCAGGACCTTTATCCCGGCTGTGATCTTTTTGTGATCGAACATCCCGTATTCTCCGGAAACAAAGCTTTTGGACAATTGTTCACGGGTCTGAAAGTCTACTGAACCTGCAGTCGCCAAATTCCCTTTTGTGACATCATACGGACCTTTTTCAAAATGAATCCTGTCAATTACTTCAGGCATCACAAAGTGAAAATCCGCATATCCCTGTCCATGTGCATGAGAAACCATATTTACCGGCATTCCATCCAGGGAAAGTGCTACATCGGTTCCATGATCAATATCAAATCCACGCAGAAACATTTGCTCTGCTTTTCCGCCTCCGGCATGCTGTGCCACAAACAACCCCGGAACGAGGGTCAGCAATTCCTGTGCGGAACGAACCGGCTGCAGGGTCAGGTTAATATTGGCAGTTTGTGTTAAATGCGTTCTGTTACCGGTCACTTTTACCTCGCTTAATTCGGTAGAATTCTCTAACAACTGGAATAAGACATTCTTTTCAAAATAGCTTTCATTATCGATCAAAAAAGTGCGTTTTTGGTATCCCTGGCTTTCAATCAGGATCGAATCTCCCAAATGCACATCTGTCAACACAAATTCTCCCAAGCCATTAGTCATAACGGATTTGACAGAGCCCAGCAAACTTACTTTTGCATTTTGAATCCCCTGGGATTGCTGATCAATCACAATTCCATTGATACCGTGAGAAAAGCCAATGGTTGAGCACAGAACGATACTGATCAGCAGCAACAGCTGCTTGCCATTCATAACAAACGGAATATTTTTCATAGCAGATAGTTTTTAAAATGAATCAGGAAATCATCTTTTTAGCACGTTCTGCAAACAAGTGGTCCTGGTACGGATCAATTGAGAAAGCTTTCCTGATTTGTTTTTTGTCATTATTGATCAACCCACTGATACAGTACAAATCGCCGTCCTGCTTGTTGGTTTTCATCGCAATTTTGATGTGCTTGGTTGCATTCTCTTTATCCCCGTTGGCGTAATAGGCAAAGGCAAGCAGACGGTTCACATCAATGTTGTTCGGACGAAGCTTGTATTCTTTCAACCCCAGATCAAGTGCCCGTTTGTAGTCTTTTTTGAAATCCAATAAGAAGAATGCGAATTCCATATTAACATTGTGCCCGGATTCAATATCCTCCTGGAACATAGACTCAATTCTTGGGATCAATCGTTTCACTTCAGCCTTTTTCCCTTGTTTGCGGTACAATTTGGCCTGATCCATAACAAAACTGATTTCTGGTACTGCATTCAGAGCAACAGTATACAGGGAATCAGCTTTTGCATAATTCCCCAGTTTACCTTCAATGCTTGCCATTCCGGCAACTCCGAACGGATAGTTTGCTCTTTCTTTGGCTGCAAATTCGTAATAAGCACGTGCGGAGTCTAACTGATTGTGATTTTCCAGCATTTTCCCCATGGTTACGATTGTCCAGCATTTGTATTCGGAATACGGCGCTCCTGCCTCAATGGCCTGCTCCATGGATTTAATACTTCCTTTCATATCCCCGTAAATTTCACGCAGGTATGAAATGCGGCTGTACGAGCGCAAATCCGGACGAATGGAAATCATTTTATCGCAATTCTTAACGGCTTCTTCGTAATTTCCTATTTCTACATTCGCATCTACCAATACCCCGTAAATTCCGGAATTGGTATTATTCAAGGCCAATGCTTTTTTGCCAGTCAGTAATGCCTCGTTGAATTTATGCTGGGACAACTGGACAGTGGATTTATAGAACAGAGCTGTAAAATGCTGATCGGCGGTCATCTTTGCGGTATCCTTCAAAGTTTCGTTCAACGTTACAAGTGCAGCATTATAATAGTAAGGATGCTCTCCTGTAACACGTGCTTCGTAGATATAGATCTCTGACAATTTGATTAAACTTTCAATTTTGTTTTTTTCATTTTCTGCCTCAAAAGAAAGTTTATTGAATTTTTCTTTGAGCTGTAAAAACTCATCGTAAGACAGGTCTTTTTCGCGTTCAAGCAGCTGGGGAATCCGGAACCCCTGTTTCAGGGCAACCACCTTCTCTTCTTTTTTTGTAGTATCACAAGAAGTAATCAGGGAAGAAGCACCCAACAAAGCGGTCATTGCCAGCAAGTAAAAATTGTATTTATTTTTTTTCATAACTGTAGTGTTTAGCGTTTAAAATCATAGCAAAACTGATACAGTTACGAGCCAAAGCAAGTTTTGGATTTTGAAAAGCTGATTTATATAAAAAACGTAGGGGCGGAAAATTTTCCGCCCCTACGTTTTTTATTATTTAGTGATTTACGATTTTACCACCTTCACCAATTTGCTTGCTTTTCCTTTCTGGCTTTTGATGTTTACACGTGCGTAATAAACCCCATCCGAGAGCGTTGAAGTATTTAACGTTTGCGTATGCTTACCGGACGATTGCTTGGTAATCGGTAAAACCGTTCCAACTAACTGACCCGATAAGGTAAACAGACGAATCTCAACCTGCGCATCTGTATCTAAGTTATATTCAAAACTAACAGAACTTGTAAACGGATTCGGATACGCTTTAATGGCGTATTTTTCAGCATTTACAGAGTTTTCCGTTAATCCTACAGTAGTAGAAGGCGGAAGGATTGCAGGTTGCGTATAGTTGTATGGTTTACCCAAACAATTATCTGTTCCACGATGCGGAGCGGCAACATAAGGAAAGGTGCTGCTAAATGCCACATCATTTTCCTCAACACCAGTTGAATAGGTCAAAACACCTAACAAATCAGCTGTAACCGGATTCGGTCCGCCTGCCGTGTAATCGTCGTACCACAAACCAATTGCTGCCAATACGACACCACCAACTGCCTGTAATTCAATACGTGTTACGTCATCCTCCAAACGGCGTCCGTTCGGGAATCCATCCATATTCGGGATAAACTCCAAATTGGCATTGGTGTTATAAGGAGCTTGTGTCAATCCCAAAACTGCTGCCTGCACCAATCCTAAAGAACTAAATTCAGGAGAATTTCGCGGAGTTGCCGGAACTGCCATATTCAAACGCAGCATATCACCGAAAGTCGGCAGGAAGTTGTTAATAAACGGTTTTCCTACAGCCAGCGGGTTTCCGTTTTTACCTGTCGCCAGTTGATAAGGTGCCAGGTTTGGAACACCTGTATGGAAAATCGGCAGGATATCTACAGAACGCGGTTTCCCCTCGCGAAGCAGGTAATTTCCGAATAACAAAGTATCCAGAGCTGTCCCCGCTCCTGCATTTGTAGCGCGTAACGGCCATAAACCATCGTGCGTATTTCCGAAATCGAATGACTGCAATGAATTGCGCTGAATTCTTAAGGGAGAAAATGCAGGAACTGCTGCTCCGAACAGATCGTCATCCATGTACAAAGCCAATTCCGGGTTACAGAAATTATCTTCCATTGCCGGGTTTTCATTGTAAGGAGTTCTTGAATTCCACTCGTCCTTTTGTCCAACCGGAATCACAGCCTCGTTTGTCAATGGCATTCCCAGGCGTGAAACCTGAATCCAGTTGCCAGATTCAGCAAATTCCCCCGTTGAAGGATTTAAGGTACGTGTTTCCTGGCGGCTGGCAGATGCCCATACACCAATGATGTAATCGCTGTCCAGAATATTAGCAGCTGCACTTACAGGCTGGCCATTTTTCTGCAAAACAGAAACCGGCACCTGGATAGCAATCGTGCTTACATTCAAACATTTAAGTCCATCATCCGGAGTACCTCCGTTTTGACGCGGAGCGTCACCCAAATCGAAAATACCTCCCAAATCCACGAAGAACGGATCATCCGAAGGACCACAGAACACTTTTTCATTCATACCTGTAGTTTCGATTGCACTGCTCATCAAGTTTTGGTAAGTATCACCCAATCCAACAACATTGTTTTCGATGGAACGCGCACCGATATTAGGCGGAGGAACAGTTCCTGCAGCAATGACAGTAGTGAAAGGACCTCCATTAATACTACGTTCCATCAGGTACGTCGTTTTGTGATTCTCTGCACCTAAACGGATATCAAAAAACGTTGTGGGATCTTCATTTGTTTGAGAAAACGTGAATCTGTAAGTGATGTCATCACCGGCAGTCCCATCATTTTCAATATGGATCTCATATCGGATATTTTCACCGAAACTATAGTAATTAGGTCCTCCATGCGGCACTTGCAAAGGAACATAATTTGCAATAATGGTAATTGAATTCGGATCGTTCGGGCTCTTAAAAGCGTACAAATCCGTATTATCTGCAAGTGGATCATTTGCAATTAGCGGTGCTTCTCTGTGACTTGAAGCGAAGACCGTTCCAAACGGAAGCACCACCACTAAATATTTAATTAAATTTTTCATCTTTTAAAACTTTATGTGAAACTTCTGTTTAGTCCTTACCAGCCCAAGGTGATGCGACATAAGGAAATGAGGTTTTAAATGCCACGTCGTTTTGCTCTACCCCGGTAGAATAATTGAGGACATTCAGCAATAAGTTTGTAACAGGCGACTGAGCTGAGGAGGAAGCGTTGTAATCATCGTACCACAATCCAATTGCTGCTAATACAACTCCACCTACTGCCTGTAATTCGATTCGTGTAACATCGTCTTCCAAACGGCGTCCGTTCGGGAAACCGTCCATATTCGGAATAAATTGAATAGCTGTTGAAGTGTTATAAGCCGGATCTGTTAATCCTAAAACAGCAGCCTGTACCAACCCCAGTGAACTGAACGACATACTATTTCTGGGAGTCGCAGGAACTGCCATATTCAACCGCAGCATGTCACCTCCACTTGGCAAAAAGTTGCTGATGAATGGTTTTCCGGCTGCCAAAGGATTTCCGTTTTTCCCGGTCGCCAATTGATAAGGTGCCATATTCGGAACTCCTGTATGAAAGATCGGCCATAAATCCACAGATCTTGGCTTACCTGCTCCAGGCAACAATAATGTTCCGAAAACGGCATCATCCAATGCGGTCCCTGCAACTGCTGCAGAACCTTTCAATGGCCATAAACCATCTTTTGTATTTCCGAAATCAAACGACTGCAGTGAGTTACGCTGAATACGTAATCCTGCAAAAGCCGGAACTGCTCCTCCAAACAAACTGTCATCCATGTATAAAGCCAATTCCGGATTGTAAAAATGCTCGTCCAGAGTTGTTTCAGCTAATTCCTGGTATGGAGTCAATGAATTCCAAAAATCTTTTTTCCCGACAGGAATAACCGCCTCATTAGTCAAAGGCATTCCCAGACGAGATACCTGAACCCAGTTTCCTCCGTAATTTTGAGAACCTGTAGTAAGGGTACGCGTTGTTTGACGACTTGCAGAAGCCCATACACCGATAACAAAATCCGGATCCAAAATATTTGAAGCTGCAGAAACTCCCAAGCCGTCTTTTTGTAAAACAGATACCGGAATTTTAATCGCAATGGAATGGGTATTGAATTTAGCCAATCCGTCACGCACAACCCCACCGTTATTTTGACGCGGTGCATCTCCCAAATCGAAAATACCGCCCAAATCCACGAAAAACGGATCATCCGAAGGACCACAAAATACCTGTCCACCTTCAGGAGTAGCATAAATTGAACTTGCAATCAACGCGTCGTAATTCGCGGCGCCTAATCCAACCGGTGCATTACCAATTGATCGCTCACCGATATTCGGCGGCGGTACCGTTAACCCCGTCATAAACGTGGTAAATGTTGCTCCACCATCCGTACTTTTTTCGATCATGTAGGTGGTTTTCGCATTTTCCTGACCCAGACGAACAGCAAAGAACGTCGTTGGGTCCTGGTTTACCCTGGAGAAGGTAAAACGATAGGTGATATCGTCACCAGGTGTTGAGACATCATTGTCTACATGGATTTCATAACGAATGTTCTCTCCGAAAGTGTAATAGTTCGGACCTCCATTTCGAAATTCAGCCGGGATGTAATTGGCAATGATCGTAATAGAATTCGGATCATCAGGGCTTTTGAATGCATACACATCGGTATTGTCTGCCAATGGGTCATTTGCAATCAAAGGAGCTTCTCTGTGACTCGAACCGTAGCTCAATGAAGCCATGCTTCCGGCTAGCATAAACGAGAATAAGATTTTTTTCATCCTTTTCATAATTAATTAGTAAATAGTCAATTATCTCTTAACAGAAAGAGACAAACTACATACGCAGGAAACCGGATTCTAGATTTTTAACAGATCATTAAAATTTATAAATCAACTTTTGAATTTCAAATTTGTGCGTAACACCCGTTTTTTATCCGCACACCGATTCCTTTCTACCACTCACCGATTTCCTGTTCTTCATCCGAATGTGTCCGCATAATTTTGGTTCGCAAACAAATGTTAAAAGTTTAAGTTTTTTTAGTTCGGTACTTTCTGAACTAAAAAAACCATCTAACTTTGCGGGAACTAAATTCCGGATGATTGAATCTCCGGTTTAACTGTAAAAAGCATATGACAAACGTTCAATTAACCCAGGAGCAACGGGAACTCATCGAAAGAATGGGTGTTTTCTACGAGCAGCATGGAATTCCTCCTATGGAAGGTCGCATCATGTCCCTGCTTATTGTTTGTGATGAACCGGAACTTACTTTTGATCAGATCCGCGAGTTGCTCGGAATCAGCAAAAGTACTACCAGCTCGGCATTGAATACCCTATTAATAACCAAACGAGTAATCTACAGAACAAAACCCGGAGACCGCAAGCGTTATTTTGCAAGTAATATTCTTCAGTGGCAGGAAAGCTTCACAGAGAATTTTCAGAAGTTCTTTGAAGTAATCAAGATCATGAAAGAAGCATTAAACCAGCGTACTCCAAAAACACCCGAATTCAACCGTCAGATGGCTGAATTCATTGAATTCACGGAATACATCAGTGTGGAATTCCCACGGATCTACCTGGAATGGACAAAACGTAACACACAGAATAACAATAAATAATAACCAGTATGAAGGAGAAAACACACAACCCTCGCCTGAGCTTACTGATGCTGCTTGCCCTTTTGGCCGGAAGCATGAGCTTTGCCAGGGCGCAATCGGGCCCGATGACACTGCAGCAATGCATTCAGTACGGTCTGACCAAAAACAAAGGTGTACTGAAATCGAAATTGGAGATTGATCGTGCCGATGAAAAGAGAGCTGAAACACGTTCAGAATATTTGCCACAGGTAAACGGAACAATCTCTTTCCAGGATAATTTGAAACTACAGACTTCCATTCTTCCCGGAGAATTGATCGGTCAACCCGGAACACAGGTACCTGTACAATTTGGTACCAAGTATAACACCAGTGCCGGGGTTGATGCCAAACAAGTGATTTACAATCAATCGCTGATCTATGCCATGAGGCTGACCCGTGAAAACTTCAAAGTTTCAGAGATCAATGCCAGAAAGACAGAAGAACAATTAATCTACGATATTGCAGGTGCATATTATTCGGCACAGATTTCATTTACTCAAAAGAAATTGGTTGAATCAAACCTGGCACAGATAGATTCATTGTATAAGATCACTCAAATTCAGTTTGAGAATGATGCTGCGAAGCAACTGGACCTGGATAAATTGACCGTTAATAAGACGAATCTTCAGACGGAATTGATCACAAGTACATCAAGTTATGAAAAACAATTATTGCTTTTGAAATATTATATGGGAATGCCATTGGACGGAGCAATTGAAGTTACAGAGATTAACACCAAAGAGCAGCAACCTGCAGCGATTGTAGACATGAATTCACTCTACAATACGGACCTGGAACTAATCCAGGCACAACGAGAAATCTACACAGTTACGTTGAAACAAATCAGGGCCGGTTATCTTCCTTCATTGTCATTGAGCTTTCAGTCTTCGGTACAAAACATGCAAAACGACCTGCGAATGTTCAATAAGGATGCACAATGGTTCCCGACTTCCTACTTAGGACTTAATTTGTCGATCCCAATCTTCGACGGGCTTGCTAAAAACTCGCGTGTAAAACAGACTAAGATCCAAATAGAACAATCGGTCCTGGAAGAAGAATACCTGACAGAAAATCTCAAAATGCAGCGCGAGAACGCGAACAATAACCTGAAAGCAAATCAGGCTGCGCTTACAAGTCAGCAGAGCAACATTGAACTGGCGCAAAGAGTTTACGCTGTAACGCAGGCACAATTTGTGGGCGGTATTGCAACAGTCACAGATCTTGTAAATGCGGAAACATCCTTAAGAGATGCACAGACAAACTACCTGAAAGCATTGGTACAGGTAAAACTAGGCGAACTGGATCTCATTAAGTCAACAGGAAACATCGGAACATTAAAATAATAAAGTTTAAAGGGTTCCAAAGGTTTAAAAGTTCAATTTGAACATTTGAACATTTGAACATTTGAACATTTGAACATTTGAACATTTGAACATTTGAAACCAGAAATATTTAAAAACATGGAAAATCAAGAACTACATAAAAACTCTGGCCAGCAGCCAAAAAAGAAAGGAGTATTCAGACGAATCATTCTACCTATCCTGATCGGGATCGTTATTTTGGTCATAATTATGGCGAAGCTGGGAAGCAACAAAGAGAAAATGGACGCCAATGCTTCTATTACCGAGCAAAAAATGACCATTTTCCCGGTAACGGTTGCAGAACCAAAAATGGAAACAGTTTCCCAGGATTTCGAACTGAACGGAAACTTCATCCCCGACCATCAGTTGAGTTTCGTTTCAGAAACTTCGGGCCGTGTGAAAACCTTAAACATTGAGAACGGTGACGTTGTAACAGCAGGAAAAGTAATTGCAACGCTGGACAATGAACAAATCCGCATTGATCTTGCCTTGGCAAAAACAACTTTAGACAAAGCAAAATCAGACCTGGAAAAATACGAACGCATGGTTACAAGCGGAGCTGTCAACAAACAGCAGGTAGAAGATAAGCGAATGGAAGTAAATACTGCTGACGCCAAAGTAAAAACGCTGCAGCACAGCTTAAAACTGACGACAATCGTTTCCCCTATCTCAGGAGTTGTTTCAAACGTGGCTATTGAAAAGGGAAGTTATTTAGCTCCGGGAACTGCTATCGCAGATATCGTGGATATCAAATCACTGAAAATGAGCGTTAAATTACTGGATGTTCAGGTTGTTCGCGTGAAAGCAGGTCAATCTGTCAACATCATCCCGGACTTATACAATACCACTTCCATTGCGGGTAAAGTAGTTTCCGTTTCACCGCAGGCAGACGGTTCCAAGAAGTTTAACACGGAAATCCGTTTCACCAATCCGGCGAAGACTCCTTTGAAATCAGGAATGACCGGAAAAGTGAAGTTTACATTCGGGGGCACAAAAGAAGCCCTGACTATTCCATTGAAATGTCTTGCAGGAAGCATCAAAGATCCTAAAGTATTCGTGATCAGAGATGGTAAAGCTCATTTGACAAAAATTGAGATCGGAGCGGTAGATGACGACAAGATCGAAGTTGTATCCGGTTTAACAGAAGGAATGAAGGTGGTAAAAACAGGTCAGTTGAATATCGACAACGGGTCCAAAGTTAAGATCATCAAGTAAATAATTATCAATGAATAAATTATGAATTATCAAGATTGAGCTATTCGGCTTGATAATTCTAATCATTCATAATTGATAATTAAGATACATAGTGTCTTTAAAGAACTAAAAATTAAGAAATATGTCTATTACAGAATTAGCCATAAAAAGACCCTCGTTGATCGTTGTGATCTTCTCGGTCCTGGGTTTCCTCGGAATCCTCAGCTATTCCAAATTGAATTACGAGCTGATGCCGAAATTCTCCATTCCTGTGGTAACTGTTACAACTCAGTATCCGGGAGCTTCTCCTTCGGAAGTTGAGAATTCGGTAACCAAAAAAATTGAAGATGCACTTTCCGGAGTGGAAGGATTGGATTACACGCAGTCGACCTCTATGGAAGGTATTTCCATGGTTGTATTGATGCTGAAAAACGACATGGACCCTGACAAAGCCCTTCAGGAAGCACAACGCAAAATTAACGCGATGCTTTCTACCCTGCCGGAAGAAGTCCTTTCAC
>NZ_CABHOL010000041.1 GCF_902168135.1 uncultured Fluviicola sp. | reverse complement strand
AGGATATACTTTAAAGGAATCCGGTATTTCATCAACTTCAGAGATTGTATATACGATGTTTTATGTTTTGACAAAAAAAGAATAGAAAGCTGTAGCACATTTCGAGTATTATTAAAAAGTATAAGTTAATTGAATTAACCACTAAACACATTTAAATCATGTCTAACACCAAAGGCACATCTGCAATCGTAGCTCCCTCAGGCGGGGGAGCTCAAAGCGGTCTGGGAGAAAAGTTCTCCCCTGATCTATTCACAGGAACCGGAAATTTCAGTGTTCCGATCGCTGTTCCTTCCGGCAGGAATGGCATGCAGCCAAACTTATCACTAGGATACAGTACCGGAAATGGAAATGGTGTCTTTGGAATGGGTTGGGCGTTGGGTATTCCCGGAATTATGCGTAAAACAAGTAAGGGAATCCCAGTATATGATGACCGAAAAGATGTTTTCATTCTATCAGGAGCGGAGGATTTAGTTCCGGTGAAACAGGAAAAAGAAACCATTGAGGAAAATGGAACTTCAGTCAACTGGGAAAGGACATTCTATCGTCCTCGCACCGAAGGCTTATTTGCTCGAATTGTTCACCACAAAAAAAGCAACGGAAGAAATTATTGGGAAGTCAGAAGTAAAGACGGCTTAGTCACCTATTATGGCAGTCCGGATATTACCTTCAATGAAACTTCATTTGTAATCGCTAATCCTGAAAACCGGAATGCCATTTTTGGATGGACATTGAGCAAAACTGTCGATCCTTTTGGGAACGAAGTGATTTATGAATACGAAAGAGAATTAGTTCTTTCTGATAGCAAGTTCCAGCCACATAGTTCTGATCAGTTATACCTTTCTTCCATTAAATACAACCAGTACTATGAAGAAAATGTGAAGAAACACCTCTGTGAAGTGCGTTTCGAATATGAAGAACGAGCGGATTCCTTTTCGGCTTACAGACAAGGTTTTGAAATCCGTACCACCAAGCGCTGTAAAGCTATTTCAACCTACACACACGCCGATGAAACCCGGAAAGTGAAAACGTATCACTTTAATTACCTGGAAGAACTTCCGTTAAATGGCGTTTCTCTATTGAGAGATGTTAGTGTGGAAGGACACAAAGGCGAAGAAAGTGAATGGATGCCGCCTTTGGAATTTGGTTACTCCACATTTAAGCCTTCTATCAGAGGATTAGATGAAATCAAAAGCCCTATTCCTTCTCTTTCATTGGCTCAACCGGGCTATGAATTGGTGGATGTGACCGGAAACGGACTTCCGGATTTGCTGCAAATGGATGGAACAGGATCGCGGTATTGGCCTAATAAAGGAAAGGGTGTTTTTGCTTCTCCTAAAACAATCCCGGTTTCTCCCTCCATCCAATTGGGAAATGCAGGTGTTCAGTTAATTGATGCCAACGGAGACGGACGAAGTGATTTATTGGTGGTTAATGGCCTTCAAGCCGGTTACTTTTCCGGAAGTTTCAATGATGTGTGGGATAAAAAGAATTACCGTTCTTATTCCAAAAAACCGTCTTTCAGTTTAGTAGATCCCGAAGTCCAATTTATGGATTTGGATGGCGATGGTATTACAGACGTATTACGTAACGGAGCTAAATTTGAGTGCTTTTTGAATGATCCTGAAAAGGGATTTGATCAAATTCGGATTGCAGATAAAACCTTTGCTGATTTCAGTTTTTCCGATCCGCGAATCCGTTTCGCGGACATGACTGGCGACGGTTTGCAGGATATTGTCCTGATCTCATCAGGAAGAGTGCAATACTGGCCGAACCTGGGGTATGGACGATTTGGTCAGGTTGTAAACATGAAAAATGCGCCACGTTTCCCGGAGCAGTTCAACCCGAAGCAAATTCTGTTAGGAGATCTGGATGGTGACGGGCAGGCAGATATTGCTTTTGTGGAGAATAATCGAGTTACCTTATATGTGAACCAAAGCGGAAATGGGTTTTCAGAAGAAGTAATCATCATGGGGACTCCCGCTGTACACCAAGTGGAAAGTTTGCGCATAGCGGATATCATGGGAACCGGACAGTCCGGAATTGTTTGGAGCCAAATTGTAACCACCGGAACAAAAGGACGCATGTTCTTCCTGGATTTCACAGGTGGAAACAAGCCCTACTTGCTGGAAGAGATGAACAATAACATGGGAAGTGTTACCCGTGTGGAATATAGTTCTTCTATTGAACACTTTTTGCGAGACGACCAGGATCCATTAACACGTTGGAAAACACAACTACCCTTTCCGGTACAAGTAGTAAACAGAACAGAAGTTCACGACTTGCTTTCAGGTGGAAAACTGGTAACGGAATACTCCTATCACAATGGTTATTGGGATGGTGCTGAACGCGAATTCAGAGGGTTCGCCCATGTTGATTCCAGGGACACGGAATCATTCGAACGTTTTACCGCGGCATCATCGGATGGAACTGAGAATAACTTAAACAACCCTGGAAACCTGACAGCAGAATATTATTCTCCGCCGGTTGAAACCAAAAGCTGGTTCCATTTGGGGCCTGTTGGTCCGGATTACACCCGATGGGAAGAACTAGATTTCTCTTATCAATACTGGCAGGTAGATACGAATGTTCTTCAGCGAACTGTTGAAACCAAAAACCTATTGAGTTCCTTACCAAGAAAAGCCAGACGAGATGCTATTCGAACGTTGAGAGGAACTTTACTGCGATCAGAACTCTATGGTCGCGATGGATCGGCATTGGAGAATGTTCCTTACACAATTATCGAAAGTTTGATGGGAATTCGGACGGAATTTGATCCAACTCAGCAATCCGGAGAAATGTTTGTGTTTTTCTCTTTTAGCCTGGCAGGAAGGACCAGCCAGTATGAACGCGGTAATGACCCGATGCACCAATTTACCTTCACGAAAGATTACGATGCATACGGAAATCCGGGAGGACAATTAAGTGCGGGGCTCCCGCGTGGAGCAACTCCGCTCGGAGGCGGAAACGGAGACTACCTGGGTACTTACGGCATCAGCGAATTCATTTATAAAGACATTCCGAACGGACAATACATGGTTGACCGGGTAAAAAAGTCAACTTCATATGATGCTACTAAGCCCGCTTCTAACCTGAATATTTTTGGCTACAAAGATCTTGTTTTCAATAGCAATATACTGCCTGTAATAGGCTGCTCCCTGAATTTTTACGATGGAGAAGCTTTTGAAGGCTTGCCTTATGGACAAATTGGGAATTACGGTCTTCCTGTTCGAAGTGAAGCACTAGTGTTAACAGATGAGATCATTGAATCCGCATATGGATCGGAAATTCCTGAATGTTTTAAAGATACACCGGATTGGAGTAGTTCAAATGGCTATCCGGCTGCATTTGAAGGATTATTGCAAAATGGTGATGAACGATTGGGATATAAAGATCGTCGAACCGGTTTTCCAAACCACGAGGAAGGATGGTATGCTGAAAGTGGACGTGCTAAATATGATTGGCAGGATAGTAGTATTGAATATCCTGTTGGATTGGCTATTGAGAGCAGAGATGTATTTGACAATCGTTCAACAATTGATTATGATTCATATAAATTTCTTCCTGTTAGCACGAAACAATGGTTCAACACAACGGATTATCTGGAAAACAAAGCAGAATATGACTATCGAAGTTTTCAGGTCAATAATCTAATCGATATAAACGATAATATTTCTGTTTTTGATTTCTCACCGCTTGGGTTACTTAAAGCAACTGCATTAATAGGCAAAGGAACAGAAGGGGATTATAAAAGCAATTCAGGTGGGTTCTACCAACGTTATGCCCCTTCAATGAAAATGGAATATGATTTCTTTGCGTTTAAAAATAAAGGAAATCCTATTTGGGTTAAAACCATTTTAAGAGAAGAGCATTATCAGGACAATCCGGATAGTCCAACGATTGTAAAAGTAGAATACACAGATGGCTTTGGAAGATTATTACAAATAAGATCCCAGGCAGAAGATGTGATATTTGGTAACCAAACTTTTGGAACCTCAGGATTGCCTGAAGACCAAAGCGCAGCAAATACAACTACTATAGGAATTGAACGCGACGAGAATGATCCAATTAATGTAGTTGTAAGTGGTTGGTGTATTTACAATAACAAAGGTTTAACGGTAGAACAATATGAACCTTTTTTTGATAAAGGCTTCGATTATTCTTTACCTCAATTAAGTACCGTTGGGGGAATTATAAATCCTCAATTAGGGATGAAAGTAAAAATATACTACGATACAATGGGCAGGGTATTTTGCACAGTAAACCCAGATGAGAGTGAACAACGGGTTGTATTCGGAATTCCCACTGCATTAAACAGTCCGGATAACTTTTTACCCTCACCTTGGGAGAACTACTCATACGATGCAAATGATTTGGCTCCGATAACCAACCCAGTGAATAACCTTGTCCCTGTAAGCCATTGGTATACACCAAAGAGCTCATTGATTGACGGTTTAGGAAGAACGATCCAAACTACCGAACATAAAGCACATCACAATAGAGAAACAGATACATACGAAGATGTACTAATGCACTATTTGTATGATATACGTGGGAATCTATTGCAAGTAAGGGACTCCTATAATAGAAAGGTATTTGAACATATTTATGATTTGCGACCCACCCAAGAGGATAATCCTTTACCATCACTTTGGACAAAACACATCGACAGTGGAAAAAGTGTTTCAGTTTTTGATGCAATTGGAAAAATCATTAAGGGAAAAGATGCCAAGGAAGCTCAAATACTTTCTGCTTATGATCCCTTGTATCGACCAATTTATGGTTGGTCAAAAAATAATGGAACAAGTCCTTTCCGTTTAAATGCTCAAATGATTTATGGCGAACAAGCAACTACACCAAAAACAAATAACTTCCTTGGACAAGTATGGCAGCAGTATGACGAAAGCGGGAAAATAGAAAGTATAGCATTTGATTTTAAGGGAAATTTACTTTCTAAAAAGCAGAAAGTAATTAGCAGTGTGATATTGAAAACAGCATTAGATAATTACGAAACTTACTTAGTCGATTGGACAGGACTACCAACTATCTTAGATACAAAAATCTTTGAAACAAGCAATACTTTTGATGCATTGAATAGGATCATAAAAATTACATTACCTGAGAACGTAAACAACGAACGCAAAAATATAATACCGACTTATAATCGTGCAGGAACACTTGAAAAAGTAAGTTATGACGGAACAGAATATGTAGAAAATATTGCCTACAATGCGAAGGGAGAACGGTTACTCATTGCTTTTGGTAACGATATTATGACAAGATATTCCTATGACCAAACTACTTTTCGTCTGTCACGTCAGCGAAGTGAGAAATACGTTAAATCTCACATAGGGAATACAATCACCTATGAACCGCAAAGTGGATCGAATAAGCAGGATAATAGTTTCAACTTTGATTTAGTTGGAAACATTCTTAAGATACTCCAAAGGGTAAACGACTGTGGTATTACGGGAAGCATATTGGGGAATCATGCTTTAGATAGGAATTTTGAATATGATCCTCTTTATCGCGTTATTTCTGCTGATGGAAGGGAGAGTGATGCCGAGCACGAAAATGATTATTTGTATAGCGACGCACCTGCTCCTGGGACACCAAATGCAAATAATGTACGGGCTTATACTCGGAACTATTATTATGACAAATTGGGGAATATACAACAGGTAAAACAATTGGGGACGAATGGTTTTACCCGAAATTTCATGTATAATACAGAGCATAACACCTTAAAAAAAGTAGAAACTCCAACTCATTCGTTGATCGAAGATTTTACTTATGATACTTGTGGAAATCTATTAACTGCAGGGACTACACGAAATTATGTTTGGAATGCAGGGAATCAGTTAATTACCTATTACAATCAAGCAGGAAGTGCTGATCCGACTATTTTTACTCAGTATGATTATTCTGGAATGAATCGTGTAAGTAAATTAGTACGAACAGGCACGAGTGCCAACCCTATTTATGAGCGAACTATATATATTGATGGTCTTTTTGAGTGCTGTATTCTGGAAAATGGGACTATTTATGAGAAAAATTATATCCACATAATGGATGACACTTCACGCATTGCGATGATCCGAATAGGAGATTTATTCCCTGATGATATCTCAGCTGATATTGTATATAATCTAGAAGATCAAATTGGTAGTTCTACAATACGCCTAGATGGATATGGAACAACTATTGATAAGGAAGAATATTATCCTTTTGGTGATAGTTCTTTAAGAACATTTACCAAAAAAAGGTACCGTTATGTAGGAAAAGAAAAAGATTTGGAAAGTGGGTTGTATTATTACGGGGCAAGGTATTACGTAGCTTGGACATGTCGATTTATCAGTGTTGACCCATTATCCTCAAAATATGCACAACTTAGCCCCTATAATTATTCTGATAATAATCCAATTAATGATTATGATATCGATGGTTTGCAGAATAATAACTCGAAAAACAGTGAGCAAGGAAAGAATGGCGGCGAAACTGTAATTCAATCCACTCCTATGGAAGGTCAGAGGAATTTCACCGATAAAAATGCAGACCGGAATGAAGTATTAAAATTACCAACTGATGGGATGAAAGAAAATAATATCGTAGAATTTATTTATACAAACAAAGACAATTCTAAATTAGTCTCTAGGTATCATTTTAGAAATGGAGATAAATGGGAGAAAGATGTATCTGGAACATCTGCTTCAGGAAGATTTGGGCATTACTATATGGGAACTTATATAACTATGAATGAAATAGCCCTATTGAAAAAAGATTTGGATATTAAAAAAGCTGAAAATCATGAAATTAAAAAAATTCAAGCCGGTGATGAAAAAGAAGAAGAGTCAAAAATAGAAAAAGTAGAAACAACCAAAATAATTCACAAAAAAGTAATTAAGACATCTTCACCTCCTATAACTTCATCGAAGAAAATTCCGGCTGACTTTGCTCCTGGAAAGTCACATTTAACGAAGAAAAGTACCAAATCTGCAACAAACGCATTACGCGAAATAGCGCGTGCTTTGAAAAAAAATCCAAATGCAACCTTTACTATTATAGCTAATACTGAGGTTGGGGTAGGAGGAAGTTGGAGTACAATAACAAGGTTTAAAGTTTCTGCTAAAGCTTTAGCAACAAATAGAATGAATACTATAACTGATATTTTGATTAGCATGGGAGTTGATAGAAGTCAAATAATTCGACAACTTGGAAGTCCTAATGGAGGTATGAATATGCAAGGGACATTATTTGTACCTGGTACAAACTGATTTTAGTTATTAATAAAGTCTATTTTTGGTATGATTTTAGAATGAAATCAAAAAATTGTGTGCGATGAAAGTTCTTTTTTTTACTGGATTATTAATTTTGATTGGACTATCTAGTTTTTCATTTCAAATTGAAAATGTTGCTATAATTGAAGACTACATTGTTTGGAATCAAAAACGAAAATTGACTTGGGATGATTTTCAAGGAAAACCAGACGAAAAAAGTACTCATAAAGCAGTAACTTCTACCATTATAAGAAGTATGGTTAATATCTATTCTGATAGCATTGTTGATTATGACTTCGTTTGCCTTTTCGAAAAAAAAGATTCGTGGAAAAAAGTTCAAAGTGTAAACCTTTTAAATCATGAGCAATTACATTTTGATATTGGTGAACTAACAACTAGAAAATTAAGAAAGGAGTTTTTGGAATATAAGTTTACTTCTTTGGATAGCATTAATCCAATGATAAACCGAATTTTCAATAGAGCTACTATAAGATTGGAGAATTTGGGTAACGATTATGATAAAGAAACCAATCATGGTACTATTGTGGAAAAGCAAAAAATCTGGCAAATAAAAATTGCTAAGGAATTAAAAGAATTGGATAGATATGCTAAAACCAGGGTGGTTATCAAACGAATTAAATCTAAACAATAAGGCTTATTTATTGATGAGGATATTTGAATTCAAACCAATATCTTTTAATTGGTTAACTTAAAATAAAAAATCAGCTCTAGGTGGAGCTGATTTTTTATTTTCGGCTACATAGTTCCAAGTAATCATAAATCTTAGCAGCAAGCACATCAATCTTCCGGTTTGATTGGCTTGGGGATAACTTCAATATCGGCTTTGACATTTCCACGTATTTCTCAAAGATTTCATCGACGTTTTCGCGATTATTCAGGTCCATTATCTCAAAGATGATAGAACTGATATCTAATTGATAATCGTCGGCGCGAACCTGCATGTTTTGGAGCAAGTTGATCATTTTCCAATGAATCAAATCCTGCTTGATAAGGTTTGTTACAATTTCTCTGTTGCAGACGAATGTCTTTTGTGTTTCTATTGGTGCGTGTGGTCGTGTTTCCATTTGGAGAAGGTTTAGTTCCCGTTCAGCACCAAAACAGGAGGTTGATAAAACAAGCAGGTGTGGTTTGCAATTTCTATAAAACAAAAAAGGCTGCCAAAACTTGACAATTAATAGATTCTATAACGATTTGTAGGAATATCGAATTTACAAACTCCAATTCGATCACACTCTCGCTCTCAGTACTCGCACTGGAAAAAGGCATTTTTCAAAATACCATAGAGTGAGTGTGAGAGCGGGTTTTGAGGAAAAGAAAAAGGCATCCTGTTTTCACAAAATGCCTTTTTCTTTGTAGCGGGGACACGACTCGAACGTGCGACCTTCGGGTTATGAGCCCGACGAGCTACCAACTGCTCCACCCCGCAATATATCTTTAAGTTATACTTGCTATTTCAATGATTCAACAGACGTTTCCGTTAAATGTGGTGCAAAGATACACACTTTTTAGCGTTCTGCAAGTGTTTTGTAAAAGAAAAGTGCTAAAATTCCCAAAAACGCTTCAAAAAGACCCTCTGTCAGTAAGTAATCATCCCATCTTCAGCCATAAAACTGTTCCTCCCGATTGATCTGTCATGGTACTGTCTTTATCAATGGAGACACCGCATACCGGATCTTTCGAAAAGGATTGCACCAGTTGGTAGCCACGAACAGGAATTGAAGGAACCTGGCTCAGCGACTTCCAATAATGCTGGTACTTCAGGGAGTTGTACAATTGATCTCCCGTTAGGATACAGTTGGCTCCCACGTAGATTCCGGGAATATATCCTGCAGCAAAGACAGCATCGTACCACGCATTGGAATACGCAATAACCGTTTGGGCAGAAGTTCCCGAGGCAATTCCTTCCAAATCCATCCACAGGTTCATTCCAGCCGGTAGCCCGATAGATGCCGCGTTATACGCAGCGTTGGTTCCGTATTCCGTTCCTAGTGAAGCAGATGGTGTCCAGCCCGGCATGGAAACATGCTGTACGGCACCTAGCGCTAATCCGGATTCAAGAATCGTTTTGGCTTCCGTGTAACTCAGATCACCTGGTTGCTGTCCGTGTCCGCGCGACAGGTATCTGAAACAGAATGCATAGCCATTGTTTACAAAACAGGAAGCAGATGTGGCATTGAGTACGGTATTTGTATCAAATCCACTCAAACCCGGGGCGGCATTTTGCACGGAACCCGGAAGTAAAGGTGTAGTCATGAATACTGGTTATTAAATTATTAGTATTAGGAACAATTCTTTTCCCAATACGGTAAAAATACACTTTCCTTTCAAATACAAACATCACCTGTACGGAAAATCGCAACTCACCTTTTTCAAGTATTGCTAAATCATTTTACTAAAAGATTAGCAAACCACATCTTTGTCAAAACTTTTAAACTTAAAACAATGACTCAGAAACCTTCATTTGCATTTGTCGCTGCCAGCTGGGTAGCTTTCGGAACAGGATTGATCGGATACTTCAGCGGTCTTTTTGGGAACAAACAACTTCAATTGTCCGACAAAGGATATTATTTCACCGTGATCATGTTTGCCCTCTTTTCGGTAATCAGTGTGCAGAAAAGTGTACGTGACCGCCTGGAAGGAATTCCGGTAACGGATATCTATTACGGAATCAGCTGGTTTTGTACCGTTCTTTCCATCGCTTTACTCATCATTGGCTTGTGGAACGCCAATATGTGGGGAAGCGAAAAAGGATTCTTTGCCTTCTCTTTCGTACTGGCCATATTCGGTGCCGTTGCCGTTCAGAAAAATACCCGTGACTCCATTTCTAAGGAGAAACCATTCTAAATCAACCATAAATTAAAGAAAAACCTGCTTATCATCTGACAAGCAGGTTTTTATGTTTTAGAACAATTGTGTGGAAATTACCCCGGAGTTTGCTACTATTAACAGATGAATTCATCGAATTCGGCCGTTTTTTAGAATAAGAAGCGTACCTTTGCACCAAATTTCTAAGATATGTCTCACAAATCAGCTTTCGTAAATATTGTCGGCAGCCCCAATGTTGGTAAATCGACGCTTATGAACGGATTGGTTGGTGAAAAGCTTTCCATCGTTACTTCTAAAGCGCAGACTACGCGCCACCGTATTCACGGATTGGTAAACGGAGACGATCACCAGATCGTTTTCTCCGATACTCCGGGAGTAGTAAACGCTTCCTATAAGCTTCATGAAGCTATGATGAGTTATGTGGAAAGTTCGTTCAAGGACGCGGACATTTTATTGTTCATTACGGATATGAGCGAAAATGAAATGAACCACAAGGAAACGCTTGAACGTATCGTCAAATTACGCATCCCGGTTCTTTTGATCCTGAATAAGATCGATTTAGCAGATCAAACGAAATTAGAAGAACGTGTTCAGTACTGGAAAGAAAAAGTTCCGAATGCGGAAATCATCCCGACTTCTGCCCTGCATAAATTCAATATCAGCACAATCTGGGACCGCATCCTGCAATTGGCTCCGGAAGGTCCTGCATATTTTGATAAGGAAGAATTATCTGATCGCCCGGTTCGTTTCTTCGTGTCGGAAATGATCCGTGAAAAAATCTTCCTGCATTGCGACAAGGAAGTTCCTTACGCGTGTCAGGTAGAAATCGAATCGTACAAAGAAGCCGAAAACATTACGCATATCCGTGCGCTGATTATCGTGGAACGCGATTCACAAAAAGGAATTATTATCGGGAAGAAAGGCGATATGCTGAAACGCATTGGCCGTGACGCCCGTTTGGATATGGAAGCTTTCTTGGGTCAAAAGGTATTCCTGGAGACTTTCGTAAAAGTGGATAAAGACTGGAGAGCCAGTGAACAAAAATTGAAAAAGTACGGGTATTAAGTCCCGGGATTATCTATAACGCAGTGCTGTGAAGTACGTCTAAAAAACAAAAAATGGGAAATATAATTGCCATCGTAGGACGCCCGAATGTAGGAAAGTCCACCCTGTTTAACCGCTTAACCGAAAGTTCTCACGCCATCGTCAAAGAAGTCAGTGGTGTAACCCGCGACCGTATCTATGGCCGTGGAGAATGGAACGGAATTCCGTTTTCAGTGATTGATACCGGAGGTTATGTAAAAGGTTCGGAGGATATTTTCGAAGGAGAAATCCGTAAGCAAGTTGAAATTGCAATCGAAGAAGCAAATGTCATTCTATTCGTCGTGGATGCAACAACGGGAATCGTGGACCTGGATGAAACGGTTGCAAACATCCTTCGCAAAACCAAAAAGAAAGTTTTAGTCATCGCGAATAAAGTAGACAACAATGATCGTGTTGGAATGTCTGCAGAATTCTGGTCTTTCGGACTTGGTGACGTATTCGACCTGTCTGCAGCGAATGGATCCGGAACAGGAGAGATCCTGGATGAAGTGGTCCAGTATTTTGACAAGGAAGATCCGCGTGGAGAAGAAGAAGCGAATTTACCACGCATTGCCGTTGTTGGGAAGCCAAACGTGGGAAAATCTTCCATGATTAATGCCCTTACCGGTGAAGAGCGGAATATTGTAACGAACATTTCCGGAACAACAAGAGATTCCATCGATACGCGATATAAAGCTTTCGGATTTGATTTCATGCTGATTGATACTGCAGGAATTCGCAAGAAAGCGAAAGTAACGGAAGATATCGAATACTATTCCGTATTGCGCTCTGTGCGTACGATCGAAGATTCGGATATCTGTATTTTCATGATCGATGCAACGGAAGGCATCCAAAAGCAGGATCTGACCATTTATTACATGATCGAGAAAAACCACAAAGGTGTGGTTGTTTTGGTCAACAAATGGGATTTGGTAGAAAAAGATACCATGACAGCTGTGGAATACGAAAAGAAATTGAGAAACGATCTGGCACCCTACAACGATGTTCCGATCATTTTTACTTCTGCTTTGACGAAACAGCGTATCCATAAAGCTTTGGAAAAAGCAATGGAAGTTTATGAAAACCGCACCAGAAAAATCTCTACTTCAGAGTTGAACGATGTTTTATTGCCGATTATTGACAGCAATCCGCCGCCGTCCCTGAAAGGAAAATACGTGAAGATCAAATACGTACAACAACTACCGACTCATGCTCCGGCATTTGCGTTCTTCTGTAATCTACCGCAGTATATTCCGGATTCGTATAAACGATTTTTGGAGAACCGTCTGCGTGAAATGTACAATTTCGAAGGAGTTCCGGTGCGAATCTACTTCCGAAAAAAATAAAGGCTTTATAAACACATAAGTCACATATTTTTAGATGATTGCCTAAGGTACTCTGCAAAAAACAATGGGTTGATATTGGCTGACTATGTGTTCTCTGCGCCTTCGCTGTAGCTTTAGCGCAAGCGTTGTGAACTATATGATTCAAATAAAACCGCATGAAAAAAAATCCCCGCATCAGCGGGGATTTTTTTTAAAACTGCAAAATATAATTCGTGCGTTTCTCTTCACCGATGGTGGTTGTGGGTCCGTGTCCCGGATAAACCACCGTATTTTCCGGAAGTGTAAAGATCCGGTCGAAAATGGTCTTCTTCAATACTTCCATCGAACCTCCCGGTAAATCCACTCGTCCGAAACTTCCTTTGAAAAGGATATCACCTCCTATCAGCAAATTATCCGGTTCACTGTAGAAAGCCACGTGCCCAACGGAATGTCCGGGTCCGAAAATTACTTTCAATTCCAGCTCACCAAATTTCAACACCTGGTTATCTGTCAAATAATCGGTTGGTTCCGGAGATGGTACATACGCCGCCAATCCATACATCTGTGCGGAACGTTCCGCAAAGCTTAAGGTAAACAGTTCTTCTTTGTGGGCCATGAAAGGAACCCCGAAATGATTTACCAAAAAAGCATTCCCGGTAACATGGTCGATGTGACAATGCGTATTCAGCACCGCATGCACTTTCAACTTATTTTCTTCAATGAAATCAAGCCACTCCTGCTGTTCATAACGTTCGTAGCAACTCGGATCAATAATAACTGCATCTCCCTGTTCATTGTAAACAATCGAACCGTTTTGCTGGATGGGATTTCCTGTAAAAACCTGTACTTTCATTAACGCATTACATTGATATATCCATTAAAGGTATACTTTTTATCGTTGATCAATTCCTTCGCTTCCAAAATCCAGTTATATTGACCGTTCGGAACAATAATTCCCTGGTAAGTTCCATCCCATCTCGCATTCGGATCATTGCTTTCCCAAACAACTTCTCCCCAACGGTTAAATACCTGCAGGTTAAATTGCTGAATATCGATTCCATCCATATGCAGGAACCATGTTTGGTTAAACTCATCACCATCCGGTGTAAATGTGTTCGGAGCATAAAGGATCACATCACTATTAACCACTGCAATTTTAGTGATTGAATCTATACAGCCGTTCTCATTCGTAACGACCAGCGTCACGTTGTAATTCGCAACGATTCCCTCAGGCAGGTCCACAGCCGGATCCTCATACGAGGACTGATTAGGTTCCGCTCCCGGAATAGACCAGTTGTAAGAAACAACATCTGCCGAACTGTTATTATTCAATCGAATGTGTGTTTCGAAAATCGTAGTCGGATTCGGGGAAATGTTAAAGTCCGCAACCGGCTTGTCGTATACGGTTATCATATTCTGGAATGTATTAGTATAAGTACATCCCGTATCGGAAACAGAAGTAATACTTACTGTATAAACTCCCGGAAATTCATAGGTGTGGGAACAAGTATCCAGCCCATTTGTCGTAATAACAGGAGATCCGTCACCAAAATCAATTGTATTCATTAATGGCGATCCCGGACCAGGAGTATCATTCAAGAAAATCACATGATGCGGATAACAACCAGCTGCATCGTCCGGAGTGAGTGTCAAATTTAACGGTTGTGGAACGGTAATAACCATACAAGCAGTATCCGGTTGTGAACCACATGCTTCCGTCATCACCACGCAATATTGTGTTGTTGCAGTGGTTGTTACAGGAATATCCGTTCCAACGCCCTGTATTCCGGCAGTTGTAATCCAGGTAAATGTATGCGCAGTTGAACCTCCTGTTCCGCTGACATTCAATGTCGATAAGTCACCCGAACAAACTACAAGATCCTGCGTGACAGAAGTAATTTCCAAAGCATCAGGTTCGGTAATCACAAAATCTACCGTATCCGTACATCCGCCAACGTTGTAAACGATAGCCTGGTAAGTCCCGGCTGTCAGTGCATCCACTACATATGGTGACTGAATTGGTGTAATTGGTCCTCCGTTCAAAGTGTATTCAGAAGCATTGGTTACCGTTAAAACAGCTGACCCGGTTGCCATTCCATGACAATCTGCTGCAGTCGGCACAGCAGTTACTGTCGGATTGATTTCCGTAACTGTAATTGTTGCCTCGGAGATACATCCGTTGGAATCCACTGAGTAAGTATAAACGCCCGGATCCATGGTGATCGGGTCATACGGCATTGTAACTGCCGCCCCTGCAGGATCACTCCATGTTCCGTTCGGTGAAGCACCTGGTCCAAGAAGCGGGAATAAATCCTCCGGAGAACCCTGAGCACAAATTGTCAAGACACTATCTGCTCCGGGGTATGCAGAAGCAGAAATATTTATCAGAACCTGGTCTGAGGTTGCACATAAGGGGTGACCTGTCGGATAAACCGTTAATGTTAAAGTTGTATTTGTGCTTACGGTCGCTGTTGGAGTCAAAATTGCCGGATTCGAAACCGCACCGGCCGGAGTCCACTCAAAAGTTAAGTTCCCCAGGCAGTTCCCGGTTAAATTGTGAACCGTTGTCGAAGCATTTCCGGTTGTTCCGTCAGACAAGACCACCGTTCCGGATGCATCCAATACTTCATAGGAACATTCCCCTGTAAATGATCCTGCTCCGTCGAACTGAACTGTAAATGCGGCCCCGTTTGGAATGGATAAAGTATATGTTTCATTCAATCCCCCCGGAATAGTAAAGGTCGAAGTAACTCCGTTCACAACTACTATCAGGTTATTTCCATTCCAGCCGTCACCCCAGGAGTCAATGAGGTTGAAAGTATAATCACAACTTGTATTCCCGCCGACGATATTTCCGTCCAACTGGATAGGTGTTCCGTTACAAATAGTAGCATCCTGACCTGCATCCGCCTGTGGGTTCTCATTTACGGTTACGGTTACGCTGGAGTCATTCTGACAACCATAGTTATCCATTACAATATAATTGTAGGTATATGTTCCAGGAGCTCCTGGAACAACTGTCAAAACATCTCCGTCTGTAGAACGCGTTCCGTAAATAGCAGGAAGCTCCCAATAAGAAGAATCGCTTCCCAAACCGATCTGAGGTTCGAACGTAGTTACCGGTTCGTACAGATAGGGTGCTAAATTCAGCCCGAAAGAGAAGAGTGTTCCGTCATCTCCACCCCAGTTATCTACTACAGTTAAAGTCCAAACACCATTCAAAGGACATCCCACCAAATTACTAAACGGTTGAATTGGTGCATAATCTCCGGCTGGTAATGTATCTGCAAAACCGTTATTGGTAGTCCAGTCAACCCAGGTTTCCGTGGCTGTTGGTGTAAAACAATAATTATAGGGAACTCCTTGTGTAGCAGGATCATTACAATCCACATTATCATCTTCGTTGGGTTCTCCGATCTGAACGCCGCCGCCGCCCTGCTGGTGCAAAACCTGGCTTTGTCCGTTCGGACATTCGACAATAATCACCAAATCTCCCATGAAGGAATGCTCCATTTCCAAACACAAACTTTCCAGGTCACTAACCTGTGTAAGTGTCGCTCCCGCGCTAAATCCTGTTTGGGTAATCGGAACTTCCTGGGCAACACCAATTTGATCATCTGTCAAACATCCGTCATTAACAGTAACAGATCCGGGGAATCCGGTCCAGGTTACCGGGTAAAGCTGCGGCTGTGCCGTAAGGACCACGCTTTCTCCTATACACAATGTAGTATCGCTTGGGAAACCGGCAAAACTAGGTATTGTAGCAACAAAAACCTGTAAGTCTAATAAATTGGTATTCGTACAGCCATTGTTGTCTGTCACGATCAATTGAACACGGTATTGACCCGGAGCATTAAACTGGTGAGATACGTTTTGACCGATAGCAGTCGTACCGTCCATAAAGTCCCAGGCATAATTAGCAAGTGTAAATCCTGGAGCTGCGAAAGATCCAACTCCTGAGAAATCAACGGCATCTCCAACACAAATACGGGTACTGTCGGGAGTTTCACCCGCAACAATAAAACCTCCCGCTGTTGGTGTAGAACAAGGTGTTGTACAGGTTGCACTTGCAGTAAACAATCCGGTTCCTGTTGAATTAGATCGGAAACGGATGGTAAGACAACCGGTAGTATTCAACGGAGTGCACGAGATAGCAACACCCAGCAGATCGGTACCGGAATAGGTTCCCAATGTTGGAGCAGCAGTCGAGTTACCATCGTAAATGTCCATGTAGTCCACATTCGTAACAGTAGGAGAAGGGTTGTCATCCGTCATGCTTAAATTGAACGTGTTGAAAATCAATGAAATGATATCTCCGGGAGTGTCCGGACAAATGGTTACAACAACTGTTTCATTGTCTCCGTATCCGCCCCCGCCTTGTCCGCCGGAATCGATTACGAACCCGTTACAGGTACTGAATGTTTGCCCGTTGCTTGCGGCATTCATTTGGATGGTTGTGCTTTGCGAAAAAGCATTACAAGCCAATAACGTTATCAGCGTAAAAAGAAAATTCTTCATAAAGTTCAGGTGTGTTCTATTTTGTATTTAAGGGACTTGTGGTAAAAGCTTTTGTTACCTCAGGAATAGCATAAAAAACCAATACTTTCTCTTTATTAACCTGCACGTACTGTCTTTCAGATTTAGACAATCTGATTCCCAGGTCGTAAAAATTAAAATTAGGAGTACCGATATTCGCCAGATCCGAATCGCTTAACGTGATGTTCTTTTTCATCAGGCTGATCTGTTCTTTCGAAAGTGATTTTTTAGAAACCAGCTCATAAGAATGGTCCAATTCGAACAAGAGGTAATTGTATGAGTTTTTGTTGTACACATACAATTTTTCGGCTTGTTTTCCTTTGTTTTTGAGGATTCTTGAGTCAATGTCCTGGGAGAAAGACACCGATGTGGAAATAAGGAATCCCGCTACAATTATTAGTTTTTTCAACGCGGTTTGTTTTTAGTTCTGTACCTGACAGACAACAAAAAGTCGGAAAGGTTGTCTCATGAGGCAAAACAAATTTAACAAAAAAGTCCGTTTTTTGTTGTCAGGCTTAACAACAATGCTTGGAATTCTTTAAATCCTAATAGTATCGAAAGAAGAACTCTATTCCCAGAACCAGGCCTGCAAAGCCTATAGCGAAACCAATGATCAGTTGAGATAAAGTGTGGAGCTTCAGATACATCCTTGCCGACATGACTATGCCGCTGGCAATAAATGCAAGCACCAGGATCCACATTGGAAAAAGCAGCATTTTACTGTAATACATGTACAGAAAACCGGTTAAAATTCCCATTCCGGCGGCATGCAGGGAAACTTTCCAGCGAAAAGTAAGAATTGTACAGACAACCACCGCTATCAAAGACCCCAGTGACAGTCCAAAAATAAATCGTGCACCGGGAAGATTTTGAGGGACTTTAAACAACAAAATTGCTAACAAAGAAATTCCGAATAAGACCGTCATTACTGCAGGAATGATCCGTTCCGTCCTTTTTTCCATCATTACGGAAGTAACCGAACCCCGGGTTTGAAGAAAAAGGACCGTTAATGCGGGAGCCAGGAATGAAAAGGAAGTGAAGAGGTATAAGAAAAACTCCTTTGCCCGTTCGTCTAGTGAAAACAGGCTGTCTCCCTGATAGAAATCAGCTTCCCAGCTTTCCGTATACATCGTAATAACAACAGCATATACAGGTGCTAAAAGCGGCAAAAAAAGCCAGGAAAGAATCTTGGAAACAACTTTCATTACAGTTCTTTTCTTAAACGCGCAACAGGAACATTCAACTGCTCTCTGTACTTTGCAATCGTTCTTCTGGCAATGTTGTATCCTTTATCATTCAGCAATTTCGCCAAATGTTCGTCTGTCAAAGGTTTCTTTTTATTCTCTGCTTCGATCGCATCAGTCAGGATTTTCTTCACTTCCCGGGTTGAAACTTCTTCACCGGAATCAGTTGAGAGTGATTCGGAGAAAAAGTACTTCAGGGAATAAACTCCGTAAGCCGTTTGCACATATTTTGAATTCGCAACACGTGAAACAGTTGAAATATCAAGACCCACAATTTCAGCAATGTCTTTTAAGATCATCGGTTTCATATTCGTTTCATCACCTGTCAGGAAGAACTCGTACTGATACATCATAATTGCATGCATCGTTGTATAAAGCGTTTGCTGGCGCTGGCGAATCGCATCAATAAACCATTTTGCCCCTTCCAGTTTCGTTTTCACGAACAGAAGCGCATCTTTGTCTGCCTTCGATGTTTTAGCTCCTTCACTATAGCTTCTAAGCAGCTGTTCGTATTCTTTGGAAACTTTCAGGTCCGGAGTGTTTCTTCCGTTAATGGACAACTCCAGTTTTCCATCAAACTCCGCAATCATGAAATCCGGGATTACCTGCTGGATGCTTTTCGAGTTATCTTTTAACGAACCTCCCGGCTTCGGATTCAGCCGGATAATCGCATCGATTGCTTCTTTCAGGTCTTCATCTTCGATTTCCAGTTTCTTCTGGATCTTATCGTAATGTTTTTTGGTAAACTCTTCGAAATGGTCTTCCAGGATCTTTTTAGCCGTAAATAAGGTAATATTTCCTTCCTGGATGCGTTCGATCTGAAGCAGCAGGCATTCTCTTAAATCACGCGCACCGATTCCTGCCGGGTCCAGTTCCTGTACAATTTTCAATACGTGTTCCACTTCTTCTTCGGAAACCATGATATTGGAAGAAAAAGCCAAATCATCTACAATCGCATCCAATTCGCGATTTAAATAACCGGATTCATCCAGGTTACCTATGATCGTATCCGCTATTTGAAATTGGGTGTCGTCCAAATCCAACAGATGCAATTGCTCAGTCAGTTTATCCTGGAAGGAAGAATCCACGGAAAGCGGAACTCCGCGCTCCTCATCGTCCTTGCTCTTATTGTTTACCTGTGTTTTATAATCGGGAGTATCGTCGTCGAAATAGTCACTGATGTCGAAATCGTTATCGAATTCGTTTTCATCATCTTTGTAATCGTCTTCCGGATCGTTATCGTAATCGTCCTCTATTTCCTCAGCACCTTCGTCCAAAGCCGGATTTTCCTCCAACTCCTGCTTGATACGCTGGTCTAATTCCATGGTAGGAACCTGCAACAATTTCATCAATTGAATCTGCTGCGGGGAAAGTCTTTGTTCCAGTTTTTGAGTGAGCTGCTGCCTTAGTGCCATTGAGGATTTTATTCTTGACTAAAGATAAATAAACTAAAGGAAAATAAAAGGATTTATTTCAAAGGAGACTTTCCCGAAAGATTCGGGACTCAGTCTCCTTTATTGAATTTATTTAAAATTCTGCGTTCTGCGGTGTACGCGGGAATGGAATTACGTCACGGATATTCGTCATACCGGTTACAAACATCACCATTCGTTCGAAACCTAATCCGAAACCGGAATGCGGAACGGAACCAAAGCGACGTGTATCCAGGTACCACCACAATTCTTCTTCGTGAATTCCGAAATCGGAACATTTCTTTTTCAACACATCCAAACGCTCTTCACGCTGAGATCCGCCGACCATTTCCCCGATTCCAGGGAATAGGATATCCATTGCTGCAACAGTCTCTTTTCCTGGTTCACATCCGTCGTTTGCACGCATGTAGAATGCCTTGAACGATGCCGGATAATCCGTAATGATCACAGGACGTTTGAATTCTTTTTCAACCAAATAACGCTCATGCTCCGACTGTAAATCAGTTCCCCAGTTTACATCGTACTTGAACTTCTTTTTCTTGTAATGGTTTGAATTCATCAATACATCGATCGCCTCAGTATACGTAATTCGTTTGAAATCATTCGTTGTTACAAACTGCAAACGCTCGATCAATCCTAATTCGTTTCGTTCGTTCTGTGGTTTTGACTGTTGTTCCTGTGCTTCGCGCTCGTTCAGGAATTTCAGGTCATCTGCGCAGTTCTTCATCACGTACTCACAGATGTATTTCAGCATGTCTTCCGCCAAATCCATGTTGTCGTGAATGTCGTTGAAAGCCACTTCCGGTTCGATCATCCAGAACTCTGCCAGGTGGCGGGAAGTATTGGAGTTCTCTGCACGGAACGTTGGTCCGAAGGTATAGATCTGGCCCAAAGCCAAAGCAGCTAATTCTCCTTCCAGCTGACCGGAAACTGTTAAGTTTACTGCTTTTCCGAAGAAATCTTCCGAGAAGTTCACAGATCCATCTTCGTTCAAAGGTGGATTTTTAGCATCTAAGTTCGTTACGCGGAACATTTCTCCTGCTCCTTCTGCATCCGAACCGGTAATAATCGGAGTATGAATGTAGTAGAACCCACGATCGTTAAAAAACTGATGAATGGCATAACTCACAGCATGACGTACTCTGAAAACCGCTCCGAACAAGTTGGTACGGAAACGTAAATGCGCCTGCTCACGCAGGTACTCCAAACTGTGTTTTTTCGGCTGCATCACCGTTTTTTGAACTTCATCAGGATTTGCTTCACCGATGATCTCAATTGCTGAAACCTGCAGTTCTACAGCTTGCCCGCTTCCTTGTGATTCGGTCAAAACACCGATTAATCCAACGGACGCAGCTGTTGTTATTTTTTTCAAAATTGCCTCGTCAAAATTCGACGCTTCCACTACACCCTGCAAATTATTGATAGTAGAACCATCATTCAATTGAATAAAACGGTCGTTGCGAAATGATCGCACCCAACCCTTCACAAGGTAAGTTTCCCCGACTTTCGGTTGACTTAATAAATCAGCAATTTTTGTTCGTTTCATGTTGTTTTTCTATGAATTGCAAAAATAGAAGAAAAAGCGTAGCTTTTGATAACTGAACAAGCGTTAGTGCAGTTCAGCAAAGAGAATTAATAAAAAAACCATAACTTTTGATAATATCCGGCTTCGGCTGGTAACATTGTGCATATCCATAACAAATTGCTATCAGACCACGATTTCCAATACCAGGTACCAAATTCCGCTCGTAATGAACGAAAGTAAAATCGTCATAAACACAATCAGGTTACTCAACCGCGGATTCAATCCGAACTGGTCATTTAAAATCCCGGCGCTAATCATGGTCCCCATCGAAGCTTCGAAAACGGAAATCTTTGTCTGCATTTCTCCGGTATGAAACATCAAAGCCAATCCTAAAATAATCAATGGAGAAAGAACTAATTTGTAAAAAGAAGCCGCTAAAATGGGTTTGATCACATCCCGCATTTTTCCTAATTCAAACTGCAGACCAACCGAAAATAGTGCCAGCGGAGAAAGTGTCAGTGCCAGAGTTGAGACCAAGGGATTGATTGGTTCCAAAGAAATGAAATGCGGTAAGACCAATGCTGCGATAATGACCAGGAAAGGTGGGAATTTCAGAAGCTTCAGACTGATTGTCCTAAAATCTGCTTTGGCACTCCCGGAAGCTCTCATTGCAACAATCGATGCAAAAACGGCGAGCATGAAGAATGACATTTGATCTGTCACTGCGGCTATGGATAGGTATTTTTCGCCATAATAAGCTGAAATTAACGGAAAACCTATAAAAGAGGTGTTTCCCAGTCCGGTAACGATCCAAAAAGCAGCTTTCGTCTTTCTGTCAAAATGAAAAGGTTTTGAAACCAGTTCAGCCAATAGCCACGCTCCAAGCCAGCAGATCAGGGGAGTGATTAACGGAACGATAAGATCGCCCGACCAAACGATACCGGGAAGGTATTTCAGAGTCGCGGCAGGAAGCGCCACATAAATAATCCAGACATTGATCCCATGATGACTTCCTTTTGCAAGAACGCCTGATTTTAGAAGTACGAAGCCGGCCAGGAAACAAACTCCAATGAGGATAAAATTCGACATGGCCCAAAATTAGAGCTTATCGATGAATCCGTAGGGAAATAACTTGCTAAAAAGGTATAGTCAATTAACCAGCTTCACTTCTTGAGGATTGCTCTTCTGAAGTCGAAATATTTAGTAATTCTTTCACTTTTGCAGCAATCGATCCGGCATCAAAACCGCAATCAATGTGCAATTGTTCCGGAGTTCCATGATGGATGTATTTATCCGGAATTCCCAATCGAACTACATGTGATCGGTAGTTATGATCTGCCATGAATTCTATAATCGCCGAACCAAATCCACCCATGATACAGCCGTCCTCAACAGTAATGACTTTATCGAACTTGGTAAACACTTCGTGCAATAAGGTTTCATCCAATGGTTTGGCAAAACGCATGTCATAATGCGCCACAGATGCTCCTGTTTCTTTCAGGGATTGAATGGCTTCCTGGGCAAAATTCCCCACGTGACCGATCGTCACCAAGGCAATGTCTTCTCCGTTGCTTACTTTCCGGCCCTGACCAATCGGGATTGCTTTCATGGGCGTTTTCCATTCGGTCATAACCCCGTTTCCACGTGGATAACGAATAGAGAATGGTCCGTGATTTTCAGCCTGGGCAGTAAACATCAGGTTTCTCAATTCTGCTTCATTCATCGGTGCTGAAACGATCATATTCGGAATGCTGCGCATGTAAGCAATGTCGTAAGCTCCGTGATGCGTTGCTCCGTCTGGTCCGACCAATCCACCGCGGTCTAAACAAAATACTACGGGAAGATTTTGCAGAGCAACATCGTGCAATACCTGGTCATAGGCACGCTGCATGAATGAAGAATAAATATTACAAAAAGGTATTAATCCCTGTGTAGCCAGACCTGCTGAAAACGTAACAGCATGCTGTTCGGCAATTCCCACATCAAATGCACGATCCGGCATAGCGTCCATCATAAATGTCAATGAACAGCCGGTTGGCATTGCAGGAGTGATCCCCACGATCTTTTCGTTCTGTTCCGCCAATTCCACAATCGTATGTCCGAATACATCCTGGTATTTCGGAGGCTGTGGGGATTTCGGAACAATCTTAACGATTTCACCGGTTTCTTTATTGAAAATTCCCGGTGCGTGCCATTTGGTAGGGTCTCCCTCTTCCGAAAATTTATACCCGGCTCCTTTTCGCGTGATGCAGTGCAGGATTTTCGGTCCCGGAATATCTTTCAAGTCTTCGAGTACTTTCGCCAAACCAATGGTATCGTGCCCGTCTACCGGACCGAAATAACGGAAGTTTAAGGATTCAAATAAATTACTCTGCTTCAGGATCGACCCTTTCAAAGCTCCGGATATCTTCGAAACGATGGATTGTGCATCCGGTCCGAATTTGCTCACTTTTCCAAGCAGTTTCCAAACCTCATCTTTCACTTTATTATACGTGTGAGAAGTCGTGATATCCGTCAAATATTCTTTCAAGGCACCCACATTCGGATCGATAGACATGCAGTTGTCGTTCAAAACCACCAATAAATCGGCATCTTTCTCAAATCCGGCATGATTCATTCCTTCAAACGCCATTCCGGCAGTCATGGCTCCATCACCGATCACAGCAATGTGATGGCGGTTCTTTTCTCCTTTGTAACGGCTTGCAACAGCCATTCCCAAAGCAGCAGAAATAGATGTGGATGAATGACCTACACCAAAAGTGTCGTATTCGCTCTCGGAGCGCTTGGGGAATCCGGAGATCCCGCCTTTTGTACGGTTTGTGTGGAAAACATCCCGGCGGCCTGTTAAGATCTTGTGACCGTAAGCCTGGTGGCCAACGTCCCAAACCAACTGATCGTAAGGAGTATTGAATACATAATGCAATGCAACTGTCAATTCCACCACTCCCAAACTGGCCCCAAAATGCGAGTTCCCAATTTCGGAAATGACATCGATGATGTATTGACGTACTTCATCTGCAACCTGTGGCAATTGATCCACAGTCATTTTATCCCTCAAATCCTGCGGGATAATGATTTGTTCCAATAAAGGGCCTGCTTTATAAGGATGCATAAAATCGGTATTCAACTGCAAAGTTAAGCCTTCACGAGTTGGTTAACAAACAAACTGCGGGTTTATTTTGTCCCGATCTGAATTTAAAGATTTTTTGGGAATGAGTGCTTATTAATTCTTCATGATTTTAAATACCTGGCTATCATTTTCAGAGTCCAAACGAATCAGGTAAACTCCCTGAGACCAGTCGGATGCATCCAGATCATAAGCCGTGTTTCCGTTTAGAGTTTGTGTCAAAACAGGCGCGCCTGATAAGGAACAAACCGAAACACGGTAACTTTCCGAAGGATTCTCTATTTTGATAGTGATCAGGGAACTTGTTGGGTTTGGATAAAGCGTAATTTGTCCTTTCTGAATTTCTTCCACACCGAGGTTTATGATCTCTAAAATTTGAGATGAAGTGCTACACCCATCTGCGGTTGAAACTACCACATAATACGAACCGTCCTCTGTTGGAGTAAACGATTGCTGGGTGGCACCAGGTATATCTTCATTCGTTTCCGCGTTGACCCATTGATAACCGGTTCCACTAACAGACGCCGTCATGGTGAAAAAATCCCATAGAATAGAGGCCTGAGGAGCGATACAGAGTTGGTACTTCAGTAAATAACCGTCTGAATAATTAGAACTTCGAAGGAGTTGTACTTCACTGGAAGGATCGAAATCCACACTGATTTCATGCACACTGCCTGTAATCCCCACCAGGCCATTTCGATAGGCGATGTGTGTGATGTATTGCGTGGACAAAGGACCAAAGGAGAATACGTTATGAACCTCTCCGTTCGGATCAAAATATACCAGGAAGTTATTGCCGGTCCCTCCAATTGCGTTTCGATGAATGTTTGGATTTACAGAAAATTGGATGTTTCCCGAAAAATATCCTCCCACAAGGATGTTACCGGAACTATCAACAATGCACGAATGAATCTCATTCACAGAGTAATTATCAAAAAGTTTAGCCCAATTGAATTGTCCTGTTGCTGAGTATTTCCCTACAAAAGAATGGAGGTTATTCGTGGTCAAATTAAAAACCGATGAAGACGGATCACAATCAAGCGTTCCTTTAAAACTACCTGCCAGAATAAGATTTCCGGCATGATCCTTTTGGAACTCACTGATATTTAAATAATATGTTGAATTGAGTGTTTTTACATATCCGGGAATTCCTGTATTGGAATAGGAAGCAAAAAAAGTTGCCTGCGCATGCAACGAGGTGTAATTGCTTACACCTCCGTTCAGGTTTAAATTCGCCGTTCCTGAAAAAGCACCCGATAGGTAAAAGTTACTTATCCCGTTTGGAAGGATCTGAAAAGATCTGTCAACCCCATTCCCTCCTATTGCACGAAGCCAGATTATGTCTCCGCTAGCATTCAAACGAGCTACAAATATATCTTCTGACCCATCGTTTGAAACAAGCATCGTATTGACTCCTTGTACATCGAAAAATACGGTGTCAGTAAATGTTCCTGTTACAAAAATCTCATCGTTTTCATTGAATGCTACATCTGTGAGTGTCACTCCTCCATACGTTTCCGTGAAAATTCGCTTTGCCCAGATTAATCCTCCAGAGTCATCAAATTTAAACAGCCCGTACCTGGAACTTAAATCGGTCAACGTATCTGCAAAGGTATTGGTAGGAGTTGTGAAAGCCAGGCCACCTGAATACATCACTGAAACCAGGACATTATTATCAGAATCCGTTAACGGTGGAATATTAATGGTCGCCAATACATTATTTCCGGCAAAACTTTGTGCCCAAACCAGCTCATTTGCAGCATCGTAATGACACACATATGCCGAACTGACAAGGCTTCCTGAATCTGAATACGCCAAATTGGATGTTAGGTCGAGGTCTACTTGTTGCCTGTAAACACCAGTTACAAAACTTCCCCCTTGTTCGTCAAAAACTACTCCGGTTGTTGATTCATTTGAAGCATTCATTAGACTATTTGACCCGATAAAAGAGCACCAATTAATTGCCCCGGTATTCAAAAACGATGCTAAGAAATAAGTATTCGTTTTTGGGGGATGAAGCGTGTTGTTGGTTTGGTCCATATCCACAAATTTTCCAGCTTCTCCAAGTACTACCAGGTTTCCGTCAGGGCTAAGAGAAACTGCATAACCGTAGGATAAATCCTGGTTAGCCGGGCCAGGACTTATTTCAAAGAAATGCTCCTGCGCCACATTTCCGATAGCATCAAATTCCAAACGACTAAGATCAGACTTGTCATCAAATGCAGTGCCGGAATGACTTAGGGTATCACTTGCAGTATAGATGGTGTGACTTTTTCTACTTAACAGGTAGCAATGCCCGTTTTCAGAAAGTGTCACATCCCAAAAAGGCACATTAAATGCGGAAGAAGTGAGCTTGTTTACGTATGTTAATTGGCAAGTATCATCATACTTGACAACAAACACATTGTCTGTAGAGGAAGCTGTAATTGTATTTTGACCCAAGGTTACGGAGAAATCGCGCGTACCTCCAAATTTTCCCATTATGAGTATTTCACCGGATTGGTTTACTCTGAGTTGTTGCAAATCTACCCAATCCAGGCCGGTGCTCATACGCGCCCACACCATTGAACCATTCGTATCGTATTTACAGAAATAAATCCCGATATAATAGGAGTTAATTCCATAACTGGTATTTAAGAGATAGGTCCCGGAATTAAAGTCCGCATCCAAAACACCTCTAAAGACACCGGATATACACATGTTCCCATTAATATCACTCCCGATACCGCTGACATTCAAATCATTGGAATTTCCGGAAGGTGTTGATTTTGCCCAAAGCACATTCCCACCAGCTGCAAATTTTGCTAAAAAGATGTTGTTTGAGGAACCGTTGAGTAAATAAGGATTTCCGAAACCTCCCAGGTCAATACTATTCTGATAAATTCCGGTAGCAATGACTTCGTTATCATTATTCAGGTTGAAATGAAAAGATTGGGTCTCGAAAGATTTGTACCAGATTAATACCCCGTTGCTTGTATACTTGGCAAGGAATTTCGAATATTGCCCACCCGAATGAATGATTTGACTTCCATTGAACCCTAAATCAATAGAATCCGGGACTTGCCCGCTTAAATAGACATTTCCGTTTTGATCCGCATGAATATCCATGATATCCGAATCCGTATTTAAAACGGTTGTTTTCTCCCACAACAACTGGCCATTCGGAGAATATTTAACGAAAAACACCTTTTCCTTTCCGTCCAATGATTGAATCAGCTGTTCATTTGGAGAAGGATCAATATCGAGTGTTCCATGGAATCTGCCGGCTATGTAATGATTTCCTAAGGAATCCACCGTCATTTGCACATAGTGCATGTCCCCATAAGATTCCTTATTACGAAAAACCGCTCCAAAATCAAAACTCAAAGAATTCTGAGCAAAATTTACAGAGCAGATGAAGCTAAAAAAAAGAATCGTAAGTGATTTGATTTTCATGATTATAGGTTACGAAAATCAAATATATGAATTTATCCGCTAAACCATATCCCAGCCCGCGACGAAAATAGGCTTGGAGCGCAGTTCGTCCATTTTCAGCGGATTTTTGCGGAGCACTACCACATCCACAATCGGCTGCGGAGTCATTTTATGGAACAAGCCCCAGTCAACATATTGTCGGGTTTCCCGCCAAAGCGCATCTCTGCGGTCAACAAACCAAAGCATCATATTGACTTTTTCTGCTGCTAAAATTCCTTCCAGCAAGGCAGATAAAACACCCGGATCGTTGTCTTTGACCCATATGGATTCCGGAACCAGGAAACTGTGATTCTTTGGTTTTACTATTCGTCTGATCCCGGGAGTAATGGTAATCAATTTGGTGAAAATTCCGCCCAGCATTCCCGGCAGACGTTCAATCACCCAATTGGCTTTGGTTACTTTGACAAAGCCTGTAATTTCTCCGGATTGATTGAAGTAACCGTAAAAAGGGCCTTTTTTGGCATGATGCTCCACAAAATAAGCATGTGAGCCGGAAACTTTTTCCAGGCAGGTATTGATATCCTCTTCCGACTCTATGAGTTTAACATGTGCAACTGAACGCGGCTTTGTACGGCTGAAAGACTGGGTGATCAACTGTGCTTCCGTGCGGAATCCGAATTGTTCGGACATCCACTTACTGCGGTCGTTTGCAGGGTCGATGTAAGCATAAAAGGCATCCGGAGCATCTCCCAGTTTGCCTTCAAATACCTCATCAAAAAAACTCGCCATCTCCATTTTCAAACGCGAATTGCTTTTAGGCACGCGATTGACATTTTTAGATGCCTGTTTCTGGTTTGCAAAAGCGAAATAACGCACATACCATTGTTTTCCACGATCACACAAAGTCAGGTTTCCCTGCACTTTTCCATCCCGTTCCAGGGATATGAACAAAGGATTATCCGCTTCTAAAATACGTGTCGGTGTATCCAAATGCTTGTAACGCGCACCGTTTGTACCCAATGTGGTTTGGGTCAATAAATCAATTAAAGCGGGCGATGCTTTTCTGCGGATTGTATACCTGTTCGAAAGTCCCATTATTAAATAGCCTGGTTAACGATATACTCTGCTTCCTTTGGAGTAAGGTCTTTATTTTCTCCTAATCCCATCCAGCCGCGCTGTACAAACCGGTCGTGAATAATTTGTGCTGTATCGTGGTAATCGGAAGTATATTCCGAAATCCGTGTTTTAACGCTCAATTTATGGAAAAATTCTTCTGTTTTGGCAATTGCTTTGCGGGCAACCTGATCGTCTGATCCTTCCAGTTTCCAAACACGCTTACCATATTGTGCCAATTTTGCCTTTTTGCTCTCGAATTTTACTTCATATAATCTCGGAGCAATGATAGCTAATGTCTGTGCATGATCGATTCCGTGTAAAGCTGTCAACTCATGACCGATCATGTGTGTTGCCCAGTCGGTGGTAACTCCGCAGCGCAGTACTCCGTTCAAAGCCTGGTTTGCAGACCACATCAGGGTTGCAGCAAGCTCGTAATCCGCCGGATTTTCCAATACCTTCTCCCCGATCTCAATCAGGGTAGAAAGAATCCCTTCCGCATAGCGTTCCTGCAATAAATTCTCTCCTTTGAAAGTGAGGTATTGCTCCATGGTATGCGTATAAGCATCAATGACACCATTCGCAATTTGGCGTTTTGGCAAAGTTGCCACAAAAGTCGGGTCCAATAAGGCAAACTTCGGGAAGAACAGTGGTCCGCCCATCGTTCTTTTCTCTTTCAATTCCGACCGGCTGATTACCGCCCCGGAGTTGGATTCCGATCCGGTTGCAGGAATAGTCAGGATACATCCGAATGGAACTGCAGAACTGAATGTACATCCGGGAACCTGGGTCAATACATCCCATGGATCTCCGGCATAATTCACCGCACCTGAAATAAACTTCGCTCCGTCAATGACAGATCCACCACCAACTGCAAGCATGTACCCGATCTTGTGCTCGCGGATATATTCGACTGCCTTCATTAAGGTCATATACTCAGGATTTGCCTCAATTCCTTTAAAAAAATGCAGTTCCAAATCTGTCAGTTCCGCTTTCAGTTTGTCCAGAAATCCGGATCTTTCAATGGAACCTCCACCGTATAAAATGATTACTTTTCCATCAGCTGCCTGGGCTTTGAGCAATTGAGAGATCCGGGGTAGCTGATCCTTACCAAAAACGATGGTTGTTGGAGTTGTAATTTCAAAGTTGTTCATACAAACTGCTCTTTCTAAAATTAAGGACTGTAAAGATATGAAAACAACAACTAATTTAAATCAAAAAAACAGTGCTTTTTCATACGCAAAGTTTCACCTGATCCCAAACTAAATTTCAGCAGTTCATTCATCTGTCCGTCAGGAAAAAGGAAACATCAAAAACATTCTAATAATCAATGAATTACGATTAAAATAACTAAAAACTAATTCCTTATTATTCTTAGCCGGGTATTCTCAGAGAGTCACGAAAAAGGACCTTCAAAATCATCACTGAACCGATAGCATTCATTTTCAACCCGTGAATGTTGATTCCGATAGCTGTCGTAATATCATTTTGCATTTCAATAACATTTTTTCACACAACAATAGTTATGAATCAAAATTAACTAAGTAGTTTTGCAAAAAAGTTTAACCAAATGGTTAAACTCAATAATTAAACTATGGGATTAAAGGATTCAACAACGGAAGAAAAGATCTTAGAAGCTGCTAAGGATGTTTTTATGAAGTATGGACTTTATGGTGCAAGGATGCAGGACATTGCTGATACTGCGGGGATCAACAAAGCATTGCTTCACTACTATTTCCGAAGTAAAGAGAAATTATTTGACGCCGTTTTCGACGGAGCACTGGAAAAGTATTTCTCACAGATGAGAGTAATCGGGGATACATCGCTTCCAATCAAGGAGCGTTTGATGCAATATGTGGATAATATGTTCGAGTTTTTCAGCGAATACCCTCAAATGTCCATGTTTATCATCAAGGAGATTTCCATCAACCCGGAAATGTTCCACGAAAAAGTAAAACACATGAAGAACCAGCGGTCTTTGCTCATTCCAACCCTGGAAGCAGCTTTTGCAAATGGTGAAGTCAAACCTTTCGATCCCGTATTGTTTATGGTCAATCTGCATTCCATGTGCGCATACCCGTTCCTGGCATCCCCGCTTTATAAAGTCATGCTGAAAAAACATGGCTATGACTGGGATGGCGATGCTAAAGACAAAATCAAACAGTCTGTCAAAGATTTCATTTCCTTCAAATTTCAATAACACAAACAATTATGTACAAATTACTTACAGCACTGAGCATTGCCGTTGCAGGAATCGGGTTTTCACAAAACTCCATTTCGCTGGATTCGTGCATTGCCTGGTCGAAGAAAAACTATCCATTGATCAAACAAAACGAAGTTACACTACAACAGACTGAACAAAACGAAAAGGCAATCCGTGAGAACTGGCTGCCAAAACTTTCATTCATGGGACAGGCAACTTACAATACCGAAGTTGTTCAATTCAATTTCCCGGGAATGGACCTGAAATTCCCGCACGATGCTTATATGACCTCTCTGAGTTTAGAGCAGGCAATTATCGACGGTGGACAAACGAAATCACAGCACAGCGTTGAACGCCTGAGTTCCGAATTGACCATTCAGCAGAATGAAGTGGAATTGTACAAATTGGTGGAGCGTGTCAATCAACTTTATGTAAATGTCCTTTTAGGTCGTGAGAACTTAAGAATCCTGGAACTTTACAAAGAAGATCTTTCAAACCGAGCTAAAAACATGAAAGCCGGCGTAGACAACGGATTAGTACTGGCAAGTTCCCTTGACGAACTGGAAGCCGAGATTCTGAAAACGGATCAGAACATCATCGAGTCAAAATTCCAATTGGAAGGATTATACAAAACGATGACGCTTTATACAGGAAAACCGATAGATGATAATACAGTGATGGCAGAAACCCCGATTGGCGGAACTGCTGCACGCATTGAAATCCAGCGCCCGGAAATGAAGATTTTCGATTTACAGGCAAAACTATTGGACGCGCGTTTCAAACAAATCAATTCAAATGCGATTCCAAGAGTAACTGTCGGGGCTGCAGGTAACTACGGCCGTCCCGGACCAAACTTCATCAACCAGGAACTGCGTTTTTTCGGTAGTGCAAACTTAACGGTACGCTGGAACATCAGTTCTCTATACGGGTTGAAAAGAGAGAAAACAAAAGTTGAACTGAACAAAAGCCTGATCGAGATTCAAAAAGAAGCATTCCTTTTCAACATCGAATCTTCTTTAAATACACAAACAGCTCAATTAAATGCCCTTGCACAAATGATTGAAAAAGACGATGTAATCATTGAAAAAAGACACAGTGTAACATCAACAGCAACTGCTCAAATGGAAAATGGCAAGATCACCGTTGTAAATTATTTGTCACAATTAAACGCTGAACTTCAGGCAAAACTCAATAAGAAAGTTCACGAAATCAAACGCATGAATGCCATTTCAACAATCAATGCAACATCAGGTTCAATCAAATTTTAATTCAAACACTCATGGAAAAGGAAACAAAAAAAGAAAAGAAAGGCTCTAAAATGAAATTCATCATCGGAGGTGTTATTGCTGCAGTGGTTGCAGGAATCGTCATCTTCCTGATGGGCGGAAATACGGAATCAACGGACAATGCACAGTTAGACGCCAATATCATCCCGATTCGTTCTTCGATCACGGGCTATGTCAAGGAAGTATTGTTCGAAGACAACCAGGAAGTGAAAAAAGGACAATTGCTCGTGACAATTGACGACACGGAATACAAAGCAAAGGTAGCTCAGGCCGAAGCTGCATTGGAGAATGCAAAAGCAAACCTGAATGCTGTAAAAAGCAACGCGATGGCTTCCAATCAAAGTGCAAGCGCTGCGATGTTCTCTACGGAAACAACACAGGAAAGCATCAATTCAGCGAAAGCGCGCCTGAATAAAGCAAAAGAAGACAACAAGCGTACTAAAAACATGTTTGCGGCAAAAGCGGCAACACAGGCAGAGTTGGACAACAGCAATGCAGAACTGGAAGTGGCGCAGGCTGCTTATGATTCGGCTTTGAAACAATTGAAAGTTTCCCAATCCCAATCGGCAGGTGTGAGATCGCAGGCTTTAGGACAGGTATCCATGATATCTTTGGCTGAAGCATTGATACGTCAGCGTGAAGCAGAATTGAAACTGGCTTTGACACAATTGGACTATGCAACGATCGAAGCTCCCTGTGACGGGATCGTATCCAAAAGAAGTGTTGAAGTAGGACAATACGTTTCTACAGGTCAGGCGGTTTGTTCGGCAATCGATAATTCAAGCCTTTGGGTAACTGCAAATTTCAAGGAAACTCAATTGGAAAACATGAAGATTGGTCAGCCGGTTGAAATTAAAGTAGATGCTTATCCGCATATCAAACTAACAGGTAAATTGAACTCATTCGTAGGTGCAACAGGAGCTAAATTCTCGTTATTGCCTCCTGACAATTCAACCGGTAACTTTGTGAAAATCGTACAACGCGTTCCTGTAAAAATTACGATTGACCATCTGACAAAAGAAGAAGCAAAAATCCTGTTCCCCGGATTAAGCGCATATGTATCTGTAAAAGTGAAGTAATCGTGGAAGGAACTGCTTTAAAAACACCCATTGTATATCCAACGGGGGCTGAAAAGTGGATCCTGGTAATCACGGCGATCAGTTGTGCCATTCTCGAATTACTCGATACGACCATTGTCAACGTTTCATTACGTGAGATCAGTGGTAACGTAGGTGCAACAACAACAGAGATCGCATGGGTTGTAACAGCTTATGCTATTTCAAACGTGATTATCATTCCGCTTACAAGTATGCTCAGCGACCTTTTCGGACGCCGAAATTACTTCACCGGCTCTGTGATTGTCTTCACAGTGGCATCGCTGATGTGTGGTCTTTCAGACAGCCTATGGACGCTAGTTTTCTGGCGCTTCGTGCAGGGTTTAGGTGGTGGTGGTTTGCTTTCAACGGCACAATCCATTATCATCGGTGCATTCCCGCCGGAAAAAATCTCTACCGCAAACGCAATTTTCGGGATGGGATTGATCCTGGGACCGACTTTCGGGCCAACTCTTGGAGGTTATATTACGGATAACTTCTCCTGGCACTGGATTTTCTTTGTGAACATTCCTATTGGTATTGTGGCAACGATCTTAAGCTATCGCTACGTCACAGATCGACCCGGGGCCGTCAAGCCCAGGAAAATCGACTGGTGGGGAATTTTGTTCCTGGTAGTATCCGTGGGTTCCATCCAGTATGTACTGGAAGAGGGAACTGCCGAGGACTGGTTCGAAAGCCATGAAATCACAGCCATGACTATTATCGGACTGGGTGCACTTGCTGCTTTCATTATCCGGGAATTACGCATCGACTATCCGGCCGTAAATATCCGTTTGTATAAGAACTACAACATGATCATGGGTTCCATCATGAACTTCCTGCTCGGCTTGATGTTATTCGGAACGGTATTTATCTTCCCGCTTTTCGTACAGATCTCTTTGGGCTGGACAGCTACGCAAACGGGCATGTTCATGATTCCGGGAGCGCTGTGTACTGCAGTCGCCATGCCTTTGGTAGGCCGATTACTGGGAGGCGGAATGAACCCGAAAACAGTTATCCTCTTTGGAATTGCCATGACCTTCAGTTTCGTGATGCTCTTGTCGTTCTCTTCACCGGATTCTTCGGAGAACAATTTCTACCTGCCGTTCGTACTGCGCGGTTTCGGGATGGCATTTATGATGTCACCTATCCTTTCGCTGGCTGTCCAGGGACTAAATCCGAGGGATATGCCGCAGGCAATCGGTTTGGCGAACATGATCCGTCAGTTGGGAGGTTCTGTTGGTATTGCTTTGATCAACGTTTATTTGACAAATACCAATGCATTGGTCCGCGGGAACATGATCGGTTATATCAATCAGTACAGTGACGCGGTTAACGAGCGTCTGCAGGCATTTACCCAGAATTTCGTTTCCAAAGGATTTGATTCGGTACAGGCAGCAGAAATGGCCAATCGAACACTTGATGGTCTGATGACCCGACAGCAAATGCTCGTGAGTTACAATCACGGATTTTTCATGGTCGCCTGTCTGATCCTGATCTGTATCCCGGTGGTATTCCTGATCCGTTATAAGAAAGGCTCAAAAGCTGTTGTAGCAGACGGTCATTAAGTTTGAGTTACCCCTAATAATTAAACAGATAAACCTTCTTTTCAAGGATGTTAACCTTGGAGGAAGGTTTTTTGATTTAGCTCCATAACCGAAACGGGAATATGCTTCAGGCAATATTAGCTCTCTTTAACATTTTCTGTGAATGTGGCTTTATCGCAGGGTTTTCCAACAAAAAAAGGTGTTAAAATCCGAATTCTGTGAATAAGTAATTGTTACCATTCATCCTTTTCGCTTTGGTCCTTTGAAAATTCGATTATTTTTGTGCGAATTTCAAAAATTACGTTGCAATGTCACAAGAGAAAACAAGATACTCAGATAGTGAATTGGAAGAATTCCGTCAATTGATCAACGAGAAGTTAAAAGAAGCAAATGTCGACTATGACATGCTTAAGGCATCTTTGTCAAATGACAATCATGGGACCGATGATACGGGCAGAACTTTCAATATGATGGAGGATGGGTCGGAAACGTTATCTCGTGAAGAAGTAGCTCAGTTAGCAGCTCGCCAGGAGAAGTTTATCGAAAACCTGAAAAATGCCCTGATGCGTATTGAGAATAAAACCTATGGAATCTGCCGTGTTACGGGTAAATTGATCCAAAAAGAGCGTTTGAAACTGGTACCGCATGCTACATTGAGCATCGAAGCTAAAAACATGCAAAACAAATAAGTTGAAAAAACAACTCTATATCGTTTTAATAGCGGTATTCTGCATATTGCTGATTGATCAGATAACAAAAATTTGGGTGAAGACCCACTTTAATTATTACGATCCTCCTGTAAATGCCATTGGTTCGTGGTTTCGATTATTGTATATCGAAAACCAGGGAATGGCATTCGGGACAACCTTTGGCGCAAGTATCTGGGCCAAATTGGGATTGAGCATCTTCCGCATATTTGCAAGTATCGCAATCGCATATTACTTCGTAAAACAATGGCGCAAAGGAGCTAAAACAGAATTTCTGTTAGCAGTCGGACTGGTTTTTGCCGGCGCAACCGGAAACCTTATCGATTCCATGTTCTACGACTTCATTTTTGACTATGATCCTTGTATCGCATTCAATCACCTGGAAGGATCCGGGGTTTGGTCGGATTGCGGTATTATGGGCAAACAGGAAACGCGCCATACCGGATTTTTACTGGGCAACGTAGTGGATATGTTCCAGTTCAATGTTGAATGGCCTTCCTGGGTTCCGTGGTACGATAAAAATGGAGACAATCAAATCTTCCCGGCTATCTGGAATGTAGCAGATGGAGCTATCAGTGTCGGGGTGATTATGATCATTTTTAGACAGCGAAAGTACTTCCCGAAGGAAAATAAAGGGAAAGCAGTTCCAAATACAAGTGCTGCTTCAACCGAAGAAAATATAGCAGGAACGGAAGAGTAATCTTCCGTTTTTTGATCCATTCAAATTTTAAAATCGGAGTCAATCATCCATTTTTCACGTAATCGAAATGCTGGAATTGTTTGTCGTTTGGCTTTGTTTGCAGCAATATTCGGCTTGATATCATTCTGAGAAGCCCATAACGAAAGCGGAACAATCCTTTTGGCTGTTAGCTGAGTTATCCTTTTGTGTAACGATTCCTGCAAAAGAAGAGCAAAAAGTTTTGTAAAGCCATCATACCGCATTGTCGTCGGATAACCATTGAACAGCGGATAGTATTCGGTGTGTTTGCTCTTGTTTTGAATAATGATTGGCGGGAGCCCATTATTCATTAATTGAAGATTAATGAATATTCTCCCCATTCGTCCATTGCCATCTACAAATGGATGAATAGTTTCGAACTCTGCATGAAAATGCGCTATTTTATCCAAAAAATAACCGCTTTTAGTTGTGTTGTATTGTTCAATGAGTTCGTGCATTAATTGGTTTACAAACATGGGATTTGCACCTAAATGATTTCCTATTCGAACCCATTCTTTCCCGCTTCTGAAACGTCCGGCAATGTTGTCATCAATATTGGTAAGTAGTAATTTGTGTAAATGCAATATCAGCTTCACGGATTGTTTTTGCTTAGGTTTAGCAAGCAGCATTTCAGTAATTTGTGCTAAATTCTTTGCTTCAAAGACTTCCCGAATGTTGACCGCCCGGGGAAGCTCATTTCCTATAAGGATCTTTTCCGTATCTTCTAAAGTAAGTGTAGAATTCTCAATGGCATTGGAGTTATAAACCATTTCCGGAATTTCGGTAAGGGAAATCTCTTTCAGAAGGTCTTCATTACCCGGTAAAAGCAATAAATACTTTCTCTTCAACTCATCTAAACGGTTTATAGTTGTTTGATTTATCACACTTATCTTTTAGATAAAGATAAACAACTTTACGTGAAAAGTATTAAAAATTCAATACTTTTCACGTAAAGTTGACAACTACTTCCCTGTCGACCAAAGCTTAAATAACTTTTCTTGCTCCGGGGTCATGTCTTTGATAATCTCTATTGTATTGTAAAGCGTTCCTTCCTTGAATTTCGCCGGGAAAGTAAGTGGTACTTGTTTTCCTTTTCGTTCCACATGAATGGTAACCATAGTCCCTTCAGGTAACAGGCTTCCGTCTTCGTTCTTGTAAACCTTCTTCAGCTCCTGGTAATCCACTATGTCCTTTGCTTTCAGACCAAACACATTGGTTTCGTCCGCTTTTTTAATCACCACTTTTCCGTTGATGATCCGATTATCAGCAGTAACACCGCAATCCTTGTCTGTAAAGAAATGAGCCGGAACAGTTCCTTTTTTCGATTTCGAATAATCAATACCGATAACCTTAAACGTTTCCTCGATTGCCAATGGCGTTGTTCCTTCTACATACCTGGTAAAGAAATTCTTCAAATCCGGATGAACAAGTGCCACAAATTCATCCATAAAGGTTTCTTCGTTGAAAGAACGGCTGCTTCCGTACTTACTACACAAATCGAAGATCACTGTCTTTAAAGTCTTTGTACCGTTTGTCAGGCGCATGATCTCAATATCGAGCAGCATTCCCATAATTGCACCGCGATCGTAAACCTGGGAATATTGATCGGAATAAGGTTTGTCAAAAACGTTCGCGCTCATTACTGTAAACGGCATCTTATCCGGGTAAGATGATGCACTCATGATTTTACCTTTAATCGTATTTTCAACCGTTGATTTTACAGATATCAAACCTCCCTGCATCGCAACAATCACCGAGAAATATTCCGTCGTGCCTTCATACAGCCACAAATGCTTAGACATTACCGGCTTAGTATAGTTAAACTCTCCGATATACTGGCTGTGCAGGCTCAGAGGCGAATAGATATGCATGAATTCGTGAATTCCTGTTTCGTAGACCATATCGGTATAGCTGTTATGACCGAAATCGGGAAGAAAGTAAGAAGAAGAATGTCCGTGTTCCAAAGCACCGAACCCTTGTCCACCCAAAGATCTCCCCAGCTTTATTTTTTGGAAAAGACCGATCTTTTTCTCACCGCTGAAAACAGCTTCCAATTCGCGGTAATCCTTTATGAAATTTAAAAAAGCGTAGTTATCTACAGGAAGCTTCCCGCCAACGAAGCGGTCAATAGCAACCATGGCCGAATCGATCTTATTCTTGATATAATAAGCCGAAGAATCTATCCCTTCATGATAAGAAGCAATAATCACATTTGTTCCCTGCACACGGATATTTTCATCTTTTTCGTGGGTAAACAAAATGGGGTTGTCGATGAGGTCGTGGTAATTTTTACTCCAAAAAGTGACCTGGTCTTCCGTGGTTGATTTGCTGACAAGCGTCGTAAAGCCGTTCAGGTTTTTGGGTTTCTTGAAGGTAATGTCGTATTCATTGTTCCATTCCAGGCCGAAATACCCAAAAAGGCCCCCATTATTGATATAAAAGTATTTACCGCTTTCAAAACCCGTTCCGGCAGGCTCAAAGATCTTGGTTTTTCCGTTTTTTTCTTCCCAGGAATCGTCCACCAGGTATTGTACTTTGGCTACATCTTTTCCGGGAACGATCACAAAAGAATTATTGCCTTTTTTCTTCACTTTCAAAGCCTTTCCTGCCGAATCAAAAGCCTTGAATTGAGTAATAAACCGGCCGTAGTCCAAAACGGCATAGGTTCCGGGTACTGTCATCGGGAAATTAAAAACTGCGGTATCTTTTCCTTTATATGCCGTATTTAATGTCACGGAAAGCTGGTCTTTTACGCAATTATTCAGATCGACCTGGTAGCTCATCTTTTGTGAGAATGCACCAAACGCAAGGGTGCAGGGTAATAGTTGAAAAAGTAGTTTCATAGTTTTAGTTATGGGATTTGATGGTTTTTATGAGATTAAAGCCAATACTTTGTCAACGTCCTCCGGTGTATCAATATTGGGTGTTTCAATTTCAGTTTCTACAACCCGGATAGCATAGCCATTGTATAACCAGCGCAATTGTTCCAGGGATTCGATCTGTTCCAGTTTTGTCTCTTCCAGTTCACTTAATTGAAGCAGAATATCGGAACGGTAAGCATACAATCCGATGTGTCTTAAGAACGGATAAATTTCCAGAGGCTCTCCTTTGGCATTGGCGAAGTTTGGAATTGGGCTGCGGGAGAAATATAGTGCGCTGTGGTTCTTATCTACCACCACTTTGATCCGGTTGGGGTTTACGATATCCTCCATTCCGATCTTCCGGGAAGCAAGTGTTGCAATTTGTACGTTCGGATCATTGAAAGCCTGTAATAATTGATCCAGTTGTTTTGCATCCACCAAAGGTTCATCACCCTGTATATTGATAACCACATCGTATGTTTCCGAAAGCGTTCTTACGATTTCTGCACAACGGTCAGTGCCAGTCGGGTGTTTGGCATCAGTCAGCATGACTTTCCCTCCGAAACCGGAAACCTCATCCACGATCCGGATATCATCCGTAGCCACAACAAGGTCTGTCAGAAGAGAAGACTTTGCAGCTCCTTCTACAACCCGGCGGATCATGGTTTTTCCTTTCAGATCAATGAGTGGTTTACCCGGAAAGCGGGAAGAGCCGTAACGGGCCGGAATGATACCGAGAATACGCATGAATTTTTGTTTTCTTTATTCCAAATATAGTTATTCAACCGAATTCTTATCGGTATAGGGTGTCCCTGCGGTTAAAAATGGGGGTTAACCGGGGTAAAACGATTACCCGGCATTTGTAATTCGCAATTCGGAATTATCTTTGTGCCATGAAACAGATCAATTTCTTAATCGCCGTCCTAACCTTTTCGTTCAACCTTTTTTCCCAGGAACAACCAAACCTGGTTTCTTCCTCCAAAGTAACCACAATCGGGTATTGGAATATCGGTGACAAAGTTTCTTACCAGGTTTCTCAAACCGATGTTACCAACAAATCAGGGAGCACACAGCCGACCAAGCAGAAATCAAACACCTATGACCTGGAAATAAAGGTAATCGACAGTACGGACCACAGTTATGTACTGGAAATGAAATACCTGAAATCTGCTGTTGAAGGTTATGATCCGCAGTTGCAGGAATTAATGAATTCGTTTCAAACAAGTGCACCGATCCGTTATCAAACGGATGAATTAGGGATCTACCAGAAAATTTTGAATACAGCCGAATTACAGAAGGACTTTAAAAAGAAGTGTGAAGAATTCAAAAAGCAGTTAGTTGTAAACAAGGGTGCAGAAGCTGCAAAACCTGTAATTAAAATGCTGGATGATGTGTTGATCGAATTTGCCAAGCCGGAAAATATCGAGGTGCTTTATTTAGGCGACATTATGGCAATCCACGGCAATTATGGAATGGAACTGGTTTTGAATAAACCTGCGGAAATTGATGTGGAGATTCCCTGTTTGATGGACATTGTGGTAAAAGGGTCCGGAAAGATTACCTTACAAACGATCAATAAGACAAAGGACCTTGCATCGATCTCTATCAGGTACAAACCGAACCAGGATGAATTGAAAAAGTACATGAAGAAGTTTTTCGAATTATTTGTTCCGGCGGAGAGTAAGGAATTCAAGATTGACGATATGAAGATCGATTTTGAGGATACCGAAAAACTGCAAATGCAATTAAGCAGCGGCTGGATGCCTTCCATTCAAACAAGCAGAACTATCAGCGTTACTTTCGGTGAGGAGAAGATCAAAAAAGTGAATGCTACCAGCTATACTTTTAAATAATTGATTCTTAGTTAATCGGTTTTGCATGATCAACCTTTGGGCTTTCAGTTAAAAGGGTCATTTGGCATTCGCAATCAACTTTGCGTTCTTTCATTTTGCGGTTAAATATAATTCGCAATTATCTTTGTGACATGAAATATCTATTTGTCGGTTTAGGAAACCCCGGTTCGAAATACGAAGAAACACGCCACAATATTGGTTTTAAAGTCGTGGAAGCTTTGGCGAAGGAGCTGGGCGGAACTTTTTCCCTTCAAAAGACTGCCGAAGTCGCAGAGGTGAAATTCAAAGGAAGAACCCTTATTTTGGTGAAACCAACTACCTACATGAATCTTTCCGGGAAAGCCGTTAATTATTACCTGCAGCAGGAAAAAATCTCCAAAGAGAACTTAGTGGTCATAACGGACGATCTGGCACTTCCTTTCGGAAAATTGCGCATGAAAGGAAAAGGGTCTGACGGTGGTCACAACGGTTTAAAGGATATCCAGGCAACTTTAAACACCACAGAATACTGTCGTTTGCGTTTCGGTGTCGGGGCTGATTTTCACAAAGGCCAGCAGGTAGATTATGTATTGGGAGAATGGAACGCCGAAGAACGGGAAACTCTGAACGAACGCATCGCTGTTGCAGTTGAGTTTTTGAAGAGTTTTGCCTCTATAGGAATTCAATTGACCATGACAAATTGGAACGGAAAATAAATACTCATTTTCAGGTTGTTAGCACGTTTTTTCATGTTAAATATATCCAATTCGTCTTTTTTGGGAGTTTTGAATTGAAACTATCGATACATTTGTATTGAAAATAAATATCATTTTCGGAATACTATGCAATATATAAGACTCACAAGAGGTGATGAATTTACAAAAAAACTCTCCCAACAAGTAGATGAATATCTGAAAAGAAATAATCTGAAACGCTATGGTAACTGGCGGATACTCTTAAAAGTTCCATTAATGTTCTCCCTGTTTTTACTTCCCTATTTCCTGATGGTTTTCGGAGTAATTGAAAATCATTGGCTGATGTTCTTCATGACTATGATTATGGGGGTAGGAATGGCCGGAATCGGTTTATCCATCATGCACGATGCGAATCATGGTGCTTTTTCCAAATACAAATGGCTGAATAAAATCATGAGCTTTTCCATGGAAATCCTGGGAGGTTCTAACCTGAATTGGCGCATTCAGCACAATGTGTTACACCACAGCTTTACAAACGTGCACGATATGGACGAAGACATTGATTCCATCGGATTGCTGCGCTTTTCTCCGAATGTACCGCGTAAGAAAGTACACCGTTTCCAGGTTTATTATGCCTGGTTCTTCTACGGGTTTATGACATTGTCGTGGATGACCAACAAAGATTTCATGCAGCTGAGCCGCTACAACAAGGAAGGATTGCTCCAGGCTCAAAATAAAACATTCAGAAAAGCATTGATCCAATTGATCTTTTCCAAATTGCTTTACTATGTCTATATCATCGCTGTGCCTTTATTGGTAATGGATGTAAGCTGGTGGCAGGTTTTGATCGGATTCTTTGTGATGCATTTTATCTGCGGGATTATTTTGGCCTTCGTTTTCCAGGTAGCACACGTGATGCCTGAAACAGAATTCATGACCAAGGATGATTACCAGGAGGAAAACGCAGATGTTTCCTGGGCAAAACACCAAATGATGACTACGGCAAACTTCGAGAACTGGAATCCGTTACTGACCTGGTATGTCGGTGGATTGAACTACCAGATCGAGCATCATTTGTTCCCGGACATCTCTCACATTCATTACCCGAAGATTTCTAAAATTGTCAAGAAGACAGCGAAAGAATACGGAATCCAATACAATTATCACAAGACATTTGGTGCTGCAATCTTCAATCATTTGAGATTATTGAAACAATTGGGAAGAGCATAATCCATTTAGGGATAAAATAGTAGGGGCGTCTCGGTTAAACTGAGACGCCCCCGCTTTTTTCATGGATTTTGTTATCTTTAAGTATGGGACACGATCACCCACATCATCATCACGAAGTGTTGACAAAGGTCAACGCTGCTTTTGTTGTGGGGATAATTCTCAATTTGGCTTTTGTAGTGGTCGAAGCAATCGTCGGAATACTGATCGACTCCCTTTCTGTAATTTCAGATGCCGGACACAATCTCGCGGATGTAGGAACACTGGCTCTTTCGCTTTTAGCCCTCAGACTGATGAAAATCAAATCGACGAATCAGTACACCTATGGTTACCGTAAAACTTCCATTTTGGTTGCCTTGTTCAACTCCATGCTTTTATTTGTAACGATCGGAGCGATTATTTACGGTGCGATCGATCGGTTTTTTCATCCTGAAATCATTCCGGGGTTAACCGTTTCGATCATTGCAGGCATTGGGATAGTGATCAATTTTTCCACCGCTTTGCTTTTCCTTCGAGATAAGGAAAAAGACATCAACGTAAAAAGTGCTTACCTGCATTTATTGGCAGATGGGCTGGTTTCCGCCGGATTGGTCGTTGGCGGGATCGTCATTTATTATACGAAGCTCTATTGGCTGGATGCTGTTTTCAGTTTGATCATAGCAGCAATTATCCTGTTCGGCACCTGGAAACTGATGAAAGAAAGCCTGCGTTTGTCACTGGATGGAGTTCCCAGTACCATACACCTGGAAGAAATTGTTGCACTTATTCAGCAAACAAACGGAGTCAAAGAAGTACATCATGTACACATCTGGCCATTAAGCTCAACAGAAAATGCCATGACAGCTCATTTGGTATTGGAAGAATCCGTGCAGACTGAAGAAGAAGCACATATCAAGCATGAATTACGTCATTTGCTCGAACATCGGAATATCCACCATGTGACCTTCGAAACCGAACGGAAAGATTGCAAACACGGCTCTTGTTAATTTTACAGCAGAGAACGCTGAGGTTTATTAATCTCCTCTGTGCTTCATTTAAGAAGACTTTGCCACAGGCGGAGATAGAAAAGAAAGAAGCGACTGGTAAGCGCCTCCGGACATTTGCGAATTTGTGGGAAAAGACAAGAGCTGCACCGCACGTGGAGATCGAATTCGACAGTTCCTTTGCGTTCTTTTACCTTCGCGCCGCGTCTTTCAGACTGCAATCCGTCTTCACCGGTCACAGCTGGCTCTTCTCTGCGGTTAAGCAAATCAAAAAACCCTGACACCATTCAAGAGTATCAGGGTTTTTCAGCGTAGTGTATATGTAGGTTATTTTACTTCTTAATCAGGATTTGTTTAGTTTGTGTTCCTTCATCGGAAGAAACCTTCAACCAATACATTCCGTCAGCCAAATCAGCTACGTTCACTGTAAATACTGCAGTCGTATTTTTCTGGGTAAACAACACCTGTCCGTTTACTCCGTAAATAACTACTTCCGAGTTCGGCACACTCGTTTCTACAGTAACTGTATGAGAAGCCGGGTTCGGATATAAAGTGTATTCGAAAGTGCTGTTCTCGGTCAATCCTAAACATGGATCCGAAATGATCACAACGGTATCAATATCCTGGCATCCGTTGTTGTTCGTAACAGTTAAACTATAAGTTCCAGCCTGTGCCACTGTTGTATTTTGAGTCATTGCTCCGTTACTCCAGTTGTAAGACGTATATCCTCCCGGGCCGTTCAGGTTCACCGGGAAATGGTTCGCACAAACGGTCATATCAGCGCCCAGGTTGATAGTTGGAAGAGCAAACAAAGTCAACACTAAAGTATCTGCATCCATACATCCGTTTGCATCTGTCCCGGTAACAATGTAATTTCCTGCAGTTAGTGCATTAAATGCTGTTCCGTTAACCACACCGTTGTTCCAAACAAGCGTTGAAGCACCTGTTGCATTGAAGGTAACAGAAGTTCCCGTACAAACAGATTGGTCTGTGCCTGCATCTACAGTTGGAAGTTGGTTAACAGTAACAGTCAGGGTATCTGAGTTCTCACACCCGAAAGCATCCGTTGCGGTTGCAATGTAATCCATGGTTGAAGTAGGGAAGAAATCAACACTGTCCTGAACACAGTTGTTCCATGCGATTGTTGCGGAGGAAACAGCATTTAAGTTTACGGTATCACCGATACAGATAGCAGCATCTGCTCCTGCAGCAATTGTTGGCAATGTCAATACTTCGATTGCTTCAGCCAAAGTAGTATCCGCACAAGCATGAGTTGTATTTGAAACGTAAACGCGGTAGTTTCCTGCTTCTGTCACATTTAATGAGTTTCCTGTTTCACCTGCAATTACCTGGTCGTTCTTCAGCCACTGAACCGTACTTTGAGCATCTCCAGGGATGGTTAAAGTAACCTGGTCTCCTTCACAAATTGAATCTGTAGGAACAGTGATTGTTGCACCTGCAAGGTCCACACAAGTATTAATTCCATAGATGGAAAGCGTGGAACTGATTTCATTTGCCAGGATTACAATCTCTTTTCCATTCGGAGAATCTTCCCGGCTAATGGTAATGATTCCCTCAGCTCCTAAATCCGGTCCGCTGTTTGGTCCGATAGAACGGTTATTGTAGTAACCTACATAAACCGGTGTACCTGGAACATCTACATTGAACATCATCACACCGCCAACTCGCTCCAATGAAACGAACAGGTAATGGTTCCCATTGATCACCGCAGTTGCAACTCCTTCCGGTTCCGGACCTTTGTCGTCAGAACGGTTTTTAGAGACGGATGTTCCGGTTGAGTTACTTGCATTGAATAAACCGCTCAATGTCGGGTGATTTGCAACCAGCTGTTCGATCAAATCTTTTGAATCGAAAACCAGGGCTCCGGTTTGTGCATCCCAAATAGAAAATGAACGAGTTCCGAATACGTGAATATCATCAATGTCTCCATCGTTATCCGTATCACCACTTGCTTTTGTTACGTTGATACGACCCAGGAATTGATTGCTTTTCAGGATATTTTGATCAGGAATCGAAGCATCCAGGGTAACCGAAGATAAGCGTCCAGGTTCATCCAAAACACTTCCGTATTCGCGGGCATCTCCTTCATTTGCGGAGAAAATGTATTCTGTTCCTGAAATAGAAGCGTGAGCCAGTGCGTCCGGCATAAACAATCCTTTGATCGGGGCAGAACCAATAAATGGTTCTGCAGTTGCATCTGAAGCATCCAAACCATTATTTCCGTTTGCGTAATTCATAGTTCCCAACGGACGAACCGCAGTAACTGTTCCGGCAGTGATGTCAACTACAGCCATGGCATTGTTTTCCTGTAAAGAAACATAAGCTGTGGAGTTATCTTCTGAAATGGTAATGTATTCCGGTTCAAAATCCTGTGCTGCGGAGCTTCCCGGCCCGAAAATGCGGATTCCCTGTGTGCGTAAAGCAGCCTCCTGTCCGTTGAATGACTGGAAATTCACCATCGTTACGTTTGCAGCTGTCAATGCCGGATAACCACCCGTAATGTCTACAATTCCAACTGAACCTTCCGGATCAACCGAATAATCTGAATTCGGCTCACCTTCACAGGCTACCAATACTTTCGTGTAGTCATTGTTGAATGTGATCATATCCGGCATAGCGCCAACCGGTACCTGGGAGATCAATGTTCCGTTCTGGTCCAGGAAAACGATAAATCCGTTTGCCTGCGGATTGCTGTTTTCTACCGCACATGCAACCACACCGTTGTGAACTGCTATGGAGTTGATGTTTCCGTAAGGAGTAATATCAATGGAATCCAAATAGGCCGGAGCAGCCGGATCCGAGAAATCTACGATATCTACTTGCGCACCAATTGAATTTGCAATGTACAAACGATCTGTTGTCGGATCAAATGCTACGATTTCTGCAGAATTATCTCCGGAAAAGTCATTTGAGAAACTACTCAGAAGGTTCAATTTCAATTCATTATTAGCTACAGGAGCCTGGTAGTCGTTGTCCTTGATATAAATGATCTGGAACACATTTGCTCCAACATTCGCATTGAAGAGCGATTTCATTTTAAGAATTACTTTCTCTGTTCTTTCAGCCAAAGCATCGTCAATGATGGTTAAGTCAACTGTTTGTGTTCCGGTGAAGTTCGCAGGAATGGTGATTGTATCTTCAGCAAGGGTAAAATCGGCAGTTTCTGTTGCATCTGTATAAACCGAGTAACTTAATACCACTTTTGCAGGATATGTGTTCGGAGTCGCTGAGTTAATTCCAACAGTCACTGTTCCGGCATTCTCCTGGAAATTCTGAGAAACGGCTGAGAACGTAATAGTTCCAGGGGTTGCTGCAATCAAACCAACGGAAGACAGATTATCTAAAGTTGGAGTTCCTACAACCCAGGAACGCTGACCAGTCCACAGTGATGTTTGGGTATTAAATAATCCCGTTGCACGGATGGATTGGTCACCTCCGGGGTCTCCTGCGAAAAAAGAATTTGGCTGAAGTTTTCCTCCGTTGTATAAATCGTTTAGCGGTAGTTGGTAACCGTCTGCACCACTATTCAGTACAGCAGATCCAAGTGAAGTTCCATAGAACAAAGCATCTACCGGAACACTTGAATTAGTAATGGCAGCGGAAGCCAAATTGAAAATGGCAATTCCATCTCCGTTCGAGCCGCCGTTTCCTACTACTCCGGTTGCTGCATCACCAAATCCGTCACCGGCAGTGGTTGCTGTGTTGATCACACGCAGTTGTGTACCGGTTGGCGCCATTGAGCTTCCTCCAACATAAACTACGTCTCCTGCATTCACCGTTCCGGTGTTAATCTGGAAAGCATATGTAATTGTCCCGCCTTCGATCCAGCCATTAATTGTTGCAGCTGAGTTGTTGCAAACGACCGTGTATGGGGTGGTTGCAAAGTTGATATTGCTGGTAGCTACTAATTCGATCCATTCAAAAGGAGAATCCGTTCCACTTGGATTCGGTAAAATTTCTGAGATTACGAGTCCCGGGTTTTGAGCAAAGCTGTTCATGCTCATCAAAACGGTCCCGATAAAGAGTAAGGTTTTTTTCATTGCTGTATAAACTTTCGACAAAGTTCATTTCAGCATGTAATTAGAACTAAGGAACAAGATGACTTTTCTGGTAAGATTGCGTTGAGAAAAAATGAAGTTTGTGAATTTAAAATGAAAGTAAGCTCCAAATTCGGACCTATTTTTTTAAATCCGGTTGATAATTCCTTAAAACAATCGATTTAGTAAGGTAAAAACAGAGGGCGCGCGATTAATCGCGCGCCCTCTGCTACAGGTATTTATTTCCAATTTTTTAATATTAACGCCGCAAGACTTAAATCAAGCGGGGTGGTAATTTTGATGTTTTCATCGTTTCCGGGAACAAGGTGCACTCGCGCTCCGATTGCTTCTACGACACTTGCATCATCCGTAAAGCTGGTTGCGTATTTCTGCTCGTAGGCTTTTTTTAGCAGCTTTGCTTCGAATACCTGAGGTGTCTGAACGATGCGGTAATGGTCCCGGTGAACGGTGGCATTGGTTTCCCCATCTGCAATGCGCAGTGTTTCTTTCACAGGAATAACCGGGATCACTGCCCGGTGGCTTTTTACTTCAGTAAGTAATTGATTCAAAACCGATTTGCTGATAAACGGACGAACACCGTCATGTACCGCAATCCATTCTCCGGAAGCTTTTTCCAGGGCATTTTTGATCGAATCAAAACGTTCATCGCCTCCGGGAACAACTTGATGAGGGATCGTAAAAGTGTATTTCGTGCACATTTCCTCCCAGTCTTTCAAATAATCCACCGGAAGCGTTACAATCAGTTCAGCCGAAGTGTCAAATGCATGGACCTGTTCGATGGTGTGCATCAGGATCGGTTTGTCGTTCAATAACAGGAATTGTTTTGGAACGGACCCCCCCATTCTTTTTCCAATACCCCCGGCAGTAATAATGAATGTCAGCATGTGAAACAAGTTCAAAGGTTAAAATGCTTGCGCTAAAGCTCTTGCCTTTGTGTAGCCACTGTGCCTTCGCTGAAGCTACAGCATAAGCGTTTCGGCGGAGCAAGATCAGCATCGGCGCAGGGTTCAAAAAGTTAAAACCTATCGAACCGGATTTATGAAAATAAAAAAAGGTCCTCAAACGAAGACCTTTTATTATATTAAAATCACCAATTACTTAATTTGGTTCGGATCATTTGCAGCCTGATCGTTGAATTTCTTCTGCCATCTCAACCAGTAGAACAATCCGAAGAAGCCTAAAACAATCACAGAATAATTAAAGATATCACCAATGTTGTCATAAAACCATGCACCATTCAAGATTTTTCCAAGTGTGTACCAAAAACTATTCATCTTTTTTCGTTTTAAATCTACGGCAAAGTAAATAAATAATTTGTTGATAACTTCCGATTTCATTGAAAAAAAATCATTTTTTAATCATTTAGAATCGTTTTAAAGTTATTTGGCGAAAATTGAACTTGGATTTTGTTTTCCAAAGCAAGAAGAATCCGTAACTTTGCGACATAAAATTTAAAGATTATGTACCCACCAGAACTCGTACAACCAATGAAGGAAGACCTTACACGTGTGGGCTTTCAACAACTCGTATCAGCATCCGAAGTAGATGCAGCTATTCCAACCAGTAAAGGTGTTGCCCTTGTGGTTGTAAACTCTGTTTGCGGATGTGCAGCAGGAAATTTAAGACCAGGTGTGAAAAAATCTTTGGAAATCGCAGGCAAAAAACCAGATCATTTATTGACTGTTTTCGCAGGTGTGGATACCGAAGCAACACAGCAGGCACGCAAGTACTTTTTACCATTTCCTCCATCTTCACCGTCAGTGGCGTTGTTTAAGGACGGGAAACTGGTTCATTTCTTAGAAAGACACAACATCGAAGGAGTTACTGCAGCTATGATCGCTGAGAACTTAGAAGCAGCCTACGAAGAATTCTGTTAATTAAGACTTAAAGACATCAGACTGAAGACCAAAGACAGATTTGTCTCTGGTCTTTTGTCTTTTGTCTTAAAGCAAAGCGATCTCATTATGTTTATCGACACACACACACATCTTTATTCCGAACAATTCAACGAAGACCGTGCTGAAATGATCCGCCGCGCCATTGCAGCAGGAGTGGAACGCATGTACATGCCCAATATTGACCTGAACTCGGTGGACGGAATGCATGCGCTGGAACAGGAATTTCCGGAAAATTGCTTTGCCATGATGGGATTGCACCCATGTTCGGTAGATGCAAACTGGGAATTGACTTTGGCTAAAATGCGGGTTCTGCTGGACAAAAGACCCTATGTGGCTGTCGGTGAGATTGGGATCGACCTTTATTGGGACAAAACCTTTGTGAAGGAGCAGAAAGAAGCTTTTCGCACTCAGATCAACTGGGCCAAAGAATTGCAGATTCCAATCGTAATCCATGCCCGGGATTCTTTTCCGGAGATATACGAAGTACTGGATCAGGAAAACGACGAGCGATTGAGAGGAATTTTTCACTGCTTTACCGGGAACGAAACGGATGTCCGGAAAATTCTCGATTACAAAGGATTCATGTTTGGAATCGGCGGAGTGGTGACCTATAAGAAATCCGACCTGCCCGAAACCCTGAAACACATTCCGCTGGAAAAACTATTGCTGGAAACAGATGCACCTTACCTGGCACCAACTCCTTTCCGTGGTAAGAGAAACGAAAGTGCTTATGTGGTACACACGGCAGAAAAAATAGCTGAGATTTTAGATTTACCATTGAGTAAACTACAGGAAATCACTACTCAAAATGCATTGAATTTGTTTCATCCGCAGCAAGACTAATTTGTATTTTGATCAATGGTCAAATAAATAACGTTTGCTTTCTAAATAATTCGGTTGAAGTAATTGTTCAAATTCTTCCAATCTTTGTAGTGTATTTACCAACATCAAAAAACTTTCCAGTGAAATAATTCCAGTCTCCTCAAATTTTCGCAAAGTAGGAGCAGGAACTCCTGAAATGTCAGCCATATGTTTTCTGCTTATTTTCTGTTCTTTGCGTAAGAGCTTAATACGTTCTCCAAAAATATACATTAATTCCCTTGGAGTTTTCTCAATTCCGTAATTCATAAAATGACATTATAGTGTCAAAAATACTGCTTTTTAACGTAAAAATGATATTATAGTGTCAAAATTTACCGGAATTTTATTCCATTAGCTCCTGATTTTTGTGACTATTCCCGGTAAAATGTGTTTTCAATCTTTAAGATGTCTCAATTTTCCAAAAGAATGATGGGAAAACAGTTTATCTTCGGGCCTTTAATGGAATTTTTATGCGCTTAATCTTCATCCTGGCTTTCATTCTTCTGACCATTCCGGCATTTGCTCAGAAAAAACTACCCGTACTTCACACAAACGTGGAGTCTTTCCGAATGAAATTCCCGAGTGATCCGGCAATAACTGTCCGAACCTGGAGCATTGCCCCGCATTTAAAGCCTGACAGTACTGTCGTTTGGGATGAAAAAATCCAATTTATCACCGATGTGGATTCTATTTACATCAAGGTGAATAAAAAACACCCGGTTCAGGATTTCCTGGTGATCTACCAGCATAAAGATACCTGCTGGACACGCATCAGGTATGAGGAACTTCCCGACTACGTGGGTAAGTTGAAGAAAGCGGCAAAATACAATACCTCCGATTTGAGAACCGTTCCGGAATTCACTTTCCAGGATTCAAGTAATGTTCATCTAAAGGCACTGCGCAAGAAATACAACCTCGACTCCATTGCGGGTGAAGCCAGTGAAATTCATCAAATGCTCAATCTAATGCACTGGATCCACAACCTGGTGGAACACGACGGACAACACAGTAATCCCGAAAAAATGAATGCTGATGATATGATTATGGCTTGCAGTGACGGTTCCCGCGGACTCAATTGCCGCGGGCTGGCAATCTCCCTAAACGAATGTTTCCTGGCCCTGGGTTTCAAATCGCGCTACATTACCTGCATGCCCAAAGAACTGGAATTCGATGACTGCCACGTGATCAACATGGTTTATTCCAATGATTTGAAGAAGTGGATTTACCTCGACCCGACAAACGATGCTTATATCATGGATGAAAAGGGAACATTACTTAGCATTCAGGAAGTGCGCGAACGATTGATCAATGGAAAGCCTTTATTGTTGAATCCGGGCGCCAACTGGAACAATGCCGAACCTTGTGTAGCGGAAAATTACATTTACTATTACATGGCAAAGAACCTTTACCGCCTGCAATTCCCGGTTTCAAGTGAATACAATTACGAAACTCCTGTTGCCGGAGGAAATGCGGTTTTCCTGGAATTAGTGCCACTCGACGGCCTGAACCAGAGTCTGCAAAAATCGGAACACACGGCGAAAAGTGTGAACTTTACCTATACGAACTACCTGACCAACAACCCGGACATATTCTGGAAGGCTCCGCAATTAAACACTGAAAAAACGGGTGCCAGGCAATAATCAACGGGCAGCCCATCCTCCTCCGCGAATTTGCCAATTTGCCTGTTTGCCAAATGGCAAACCGTGAAACCCGGTTGTTTTTTAGAGACTTCTCCTCCCGGAAACTTGCTTTTTCAGTATTTTCAGTGAACTTTGTCTCACTCAAGAGAACAGCATGAATAAAACACCGCAGGTACTGGTCATTTATACCGGAGGAACGATTGGAATGGTGAATGATCCCTTAACAGGTTCGCTTACTGCCTTTGACTTTGGTGATGTTTACAAACACATCCCGGAATTGGCCCGGTTAAATGTGCAGTTGACAACCCATGCTTTCCCCCACCCGATCGATTCTTCGGAAATGAACCCACTTTGGTGGAAAGAAATGGCCGAATTGGTCTATAACAAGTACCATGAATTCGACGGCTTCGTGATCCTGCACGGTTCTGATACGATGGCTTTCTCGGCTTCTGCTTTGAGCTTCATGCTCCAGGGACTTCAAAAACCGGTTATTTTCACCGGATCCCAGCTGCCGATTGGAACTATCCGCACAGACGGGAAAGAAAACCTGATTACAGCCATTGAAATTGCGGCCGCTACCCATGAAAACGGAACTCCTCGTATCCGTGAAGTAGCCATCTACTTTGAGTATTCACTTTACCGCGGGAACCGTACTTCTAAAGTTTCTGCTTCATCGTTTGAGGCATTTCGTTCTCCCAACCTGCGTCCGCTGGCTGTTGCCGGAGTTCACATCGATTACACCGGGGAAACCGTTTCTTCCTCCAACCAATTGGAATTGTTTACCGGGTTCGACACTTCTGTGGCATTGATCAAGTTGTTCCCGGGCCTTAACTGGACTATTTACGAATCACTGTTCGACACGAATAAAACCAAAGCGATCATCCTGGAAACTTACGGTTCCGGAAATGCTCCCTCCGACTCCAAATTCCACGAATTGCTGTTGAATTACCTGGAGAAAGGCGGAATTGTTCTGAACATCACCCAGTGTTCCACAGGAAGAGTTGAGCAGGGAAAATATGAAACCAGTTCCTTCTTCGAAAAGAACGGCGTGCTTTCCGGTTTCGATCTCACCACCGAAGCAGCGGTAACCAAAATGATGTATGCCCTGGGAAAAAGTGGAGGGAATGCCGAAGCTGCGAAAGCGATTTTGAAGCAAAGTATCTGCGGGGAAGTGACGGTATAGCTGGGTGAATAGATGGATGTCTATTCGTATTTTCCGGTTCGAAATTCCTAATGACGGTATCTTCTTTGGAGCAATTTGATCTTAAGCTTGATATTATCATAGACTATTCCCAGAATGAGCGAAGCGGAACCGATCAGTAAAACATACAGCCCAATCTTCGAGTAAAAAATACCGCCCACAATTCCACCGATGAAAAAGAAACTAATGATTGTTAAGCGTAGTCTGACAGAAGCAAGCAGTCTTTTTTTGATTTCATTCTCCCGGTAGAAAAACAATTGTGAAAGCTCTATTCCCAGATCAGTGAAAAGCCCTGTGAGATGCGTGGTTCTTACAGTGGCATTAGAGATCCTTGTAACCAGTGAATTTTGCAGGCCCATTGCAAACAGTAAGCTGAAAGCAATCAGGTTTGGGTTTTGAGTAACCAGATTCCCGCCGAAAAGAGCAATCATTGCAAGGATCAGGCATTCAATAGATGTAGGAATAACATACACATAGCTCTCATTTTTCCGGGAAATGACCTCTACCAAAAAACTCGAAGAAAACGATCCCAGGAAAAAAAAGAAGATGTACAAAAAGTAAATAAAGCCCTCCCAAAATTTCAGCTTGAACACTTCGTCCACAAAAAAAGCAAAATGGCCCGTCACATTCGTTGTCAGTTTCGCAACAGCCAGAAATCCTGCTACGTTCACAATTCCCGCTACAAAAGACAGCAAGGATGCAATTTGCAGGTTGTGCTTTGCCGTTCTCTTCTTTCCCTGGTGTATAAACATATGCTGTTTATTTAGGGTCGAATGTACATAAGATCTTTGATTATTCAGCTTGTTTTCCGGTCCGACAAAAAAACGGAGATTACAAAAATACTTTTAAATAATCTGTTTGATTATATAATTGGTCAAAACGGATGGATACCTATGCGGATTTCAAATCGGATTGAGAAAAAAATCCCAGACTTTGTGAAGCCTGGGATCATTCATGCAGAGAGGAAGAGATTCGAACTCTCGATACAGTTACCCGTATACTACCTTTCCAGGGTAGCTCCTTCAACCACTCGGACACCTCTCTGTATCAATTCCGAAACCAATTTTTCAACCGAATTTCAGATTGTGGAGTGCAAAAATACATTTTTTTATTTGAATCCGGGCAAACCCTGCAAAATACTTTAATGAAATTCCTTTCAGAAGACATCTTTTGACCGTTTCAACAAACCAAAACTTGACTGTTTCAACAAAGTCATCCGGGTTAAAAAGCTACAACTTTGTAAAAAAAGAAATGGAAAAAATAAATCAGATTTACGTGAACGGAGAGTTTATAACACCGCACGGAACAGAAACATTCGATTTGATCAGCCCCGTAACCAATCAAAAAACCGGAGAAGTAGTACTTGGTGACGAGACGGACACTAAATTGGCAATTGCTGCGGCAAAAGAAGCTTTTAAAAGTTTTCGAAAAACGACCGTTGCAGAACGGGTCACCTATTTGGAACATTTGCATGAGGCAGTTAGCAAAAAGGAAGAAGAACTGGTCAAAATCATGGTGTCGGAATACGGCGGAACTCTGAAATTCAGCAAAGCAAGTGTTAAAAATGCCATCGATTCTTTTACAAACATGATTGAAGTGCTGAAAACTTTTGAATTTCAACGCATAGTCGGAAAATCCAAAGTGCGCCTGGAATCTTTGGGAGTAGTAGGAATTATCACACCCTGGAATGCCAGCAACAGCTTTATCTGTAACAAATTTGCCACGGCAATCGCGGCAGGTTGTACGGTAGTGGTAAAACCCAGTGAAATGAGTGCTGCCCAGACACAACTGCTGCTACACTGTTTTCACGAAGCAGGACTTCCTAAAGGAGTTTTCAACCTGGTGAACGGCTTAGGCAATGTGGTCGGAGCAGAAATAACCAGGAATCCGGATGTGGCAAAAATCTCTTTCACAGGCTCTACATTGACGGGTAAAATTATTGCCAAAGGTGCTATAGATACCATGAAGCGGGTTACGCTGGAATTAGGAGGAAAATCACCCAACTTAATCCTTGACGATGCGGATTTGGAAAAAGCAATTCCCGCTGCAGTGTTTGGAGCGTATATGAATAGCGGTCAGGCTTGTATAGCTCCAACGCGTTTACTGGTTCCCGAAAATAAACTGGAAGAAGTGAATGCACTGGCAAAAGCTGCTGCAGCGTTGGTTCAGGTAGGGAATCCGATGAATGAACAAACGCATGTAGGACCAATGGTGAGTATAAAACAATATGAACGTGTACAGGATTACATCCGCACAGGAATGGAAGAAGGAGCCACTCTATTGGCTGGCGGTACCGGTAAACCTGATGGATTACAGGATGGGAATTTTGTGAAAGCAACTATTTTCACCAACGTGAGAAACGACATGCGCATTGCCCGGGAAGAGATTTTCGGTCCGGTATTATCGATCATTACGTATAAAACGGAAGAAGAAGCCATTGCGATTGCCAATGATACCACTTATGGATTGAGTGCTTACATCAGTTCTACAGATCTGAGTCACGCGAACCGGGTGGCAGAGCAACTGGAAGCCGGAAGAGTAGTGATCAATGAATTTAAACACGATCCGCTGGCTCCGTTCGGAGGTTTTAAGCAATCCGGAATAGGTCGGGAATTTGGTGTTTACGGATTGGAAACTTACCTGGAAACCAAAGCCATTCTTGATTAAGTTTTAAGTGAAAAGGTAAAAGTGAAAAATAATCTTCCTTACATTTGATAAACATGAACAAAACAAGTACCAACCTTCCGTTTAATTATTCCTGTCACCTGGCGGAATTCCGTGAGGGAGAGCAATTTGTACAGAACGATTCACTGGGAATGGTCCTTGCCGGCAGGATGGAATTGAATGATGGTGAAAGAAGGGAGATTATACAGGAAGGTGAGCTTTACTGCGTACGGAAAAATAGATTACTGAAGTTTATAAAGTACCCACCCGAAGGTGGAGAATTCAAATCTTTGAGCCTTCGTTTTGACGAACAGCTTTTGAAAAATTTTAGCAGGGAATATGGATATAAGGCTGAGAAAACTAGTTTCTCAGCTGCCTTCCACCGTTTGCCAAAAGAACCGTCATTGCTCACCTTCATGCAGTCGTTGCTGGATTACCAGGATTTCACGGATGATCCGCATATTCTGAAACTGAAGCAACAGGAAGCACTGTTTTTACTACTGAAACTGGATCCGGGTCTGAAGGACGGCTTGTTTGATTTTTCAGAACCTCATAAAATTGATTTGGAAGCCTTTATGCAAAAGAACTTTCATTTCAATGTGCAATTGGAGCGATTCGCATACCTGACCGGAAGAAGTTTATCGACCTTTCAGCGCGACTTTTCAAAAATCTTTCGTGAAACACCCAGCAGGTGGTTATTGCAAAAAAGACTGCAGGAAGCTTATTTCCTGATCAAAGACAAGGGGAAAAAATCTTCAGAAATCTACCTCGACCTGGGCTTCGAGGACCTGTCCCATTTTTCGTACGCTTTCAAAAAGCAATTCGGACTGACAGCTACAGAACTGGCAAATCAACAAGAAGGCTGAAGTGATCCGGGAACCGCTGATGATTTTGATCATACCCAAACAGACGCGTTTTTTACTCTGTTGTTTCCCAAGCAATTTTCGAAAAGTATTTGCATCTTTGAATTATGACATCAACTATCATCGAAACCATTGCCAAATTAGAGCAAGAGAAAAATATTAAAGTCCTGTTTGCCTGTGAAACGGGTTCACGTGCATGAGGCCAGTAGTTGCGCGATTAATCGCGCAACTACTGGTTCGTATTTCACAACAAAGGCTGCCCGATTTACTCAGACAGCCTTTCTAACCTAACCACTATTCACTCTGACCTAAGCGTTAAGTATTAGAAACTATCGGTGCTGGTGTTGCTTACTTTTAATTTGTCGTCCCCGGTTGAAATGACTTTGAACTCGGTTCTACGGTTCTTTTCGTGCTCTTCTTCCGGACAGTCGGATTTAACCGGCCCTTCGCAGGCACAATTATTCAACAAGCGGGATTCCCCGTATCCTTTTCCGTAAATGCGCGACGGATTGGTAATCTTTTTCTTGATGTACTCGGCAGAAGCTTTTGCACGGTTATCAGACAATTTCATGTTGTATGCCTTGGAGGCGCGACAGTCTGTGTGTGATCCCAATTCTACGACCATGTTCGGGTATTTGTTCATGACATCCACGATCTTGTCCAGTTCTTTCGCCGCATCCGGACGGATCACGTACTTGTTCAAATCGAAATTGATCGGGTTGATCTGTACCATTTCCGACAAATCTTTTACTTCAGGGTCTAGCCCTAAATCCAGGATTGCATGAATGTCGTATTGTCCCGGCTTGTCGAACAAGGTGTTGTAAGTGACTGTTTTCGAAAAGTACCCTTCTTTTTGAAGGACCAGGTTGTAGCTTCCGCGATCGTTGAGTTTCTTCCCGAACAATGCTTCGCGGAAATCTCCGGATGCCGGTGTGGTGATTTTCTTCGACTTGTTGGTCATGTTGTCAACGAGGTAAACGGAAACGTTTTCCAATGGTTTCCCGGTTTTCTTGTCGGTGATCAACGCATACAAGGACAAGCCCGGATCTTTTTCGAGGATCACATCCGCAATGACAACTTGTTCATTGGTAAAGGTATTTGCGGTGTTCTTTCCGTCGAAATAATCGGTTTTTGAACCTCCCAGGGCATAGTTTTTCTCGTATTCTGCTTCGAAGGAATATGCTCCGTTTTCATCAGCTGTTACGGTTCCGATAACGTTTCCTTTGTCGTCTTTCAGATCAATTTTAGCATTCGGAACGATTTCGCCTTTCTTGTCTTTCGCCGTTCCTTTGATCGTTACTCCGAACGAAATTGGTCGAATGAGTTGCACGGCATAAATATCGTCGCCGCCTTTTCCTCCTTCCCGATTGGAAGACAGGAAACCTGTTTTCAAATCTTTGGATAAGTTGAATGCAAAGTCATCAAACTGGCTGTTGACAGGAATTCCCAGGCTGTGGATCTTCCCGACCTTGCCGTTTTCCAGGAAAGCAACGAACACGTCCAATCCTCCCAATCCGGGATGTCCGTCTGTCGAAAAGAACAAACGCTCTTCCGAATCAATGAAAGGGAACATTTCCTGGCCTTCGGTGTTGATCTTGTTTCCAAGGTTGATCATTTCTCCGAACGTTCCGTTTTCCAAAACAGCAGCTTTGTAGATATCTGCTCCGCCCATTCCTCCGGGTTTGTCGGAAACGAAGTACATCGTTTTTCCGTCGGAAGTTAGAACCGGATGTCCCACCGAGTAATCTTTCGAATTGTAAGGGAACTCTTTTTCATCGGTCCATTTACCCTCTTCATTTACCTGGGCAATGTATAATTTCAGGTTCTGGATCTTCTGTCCGTCGCGGCGTTTTTTACCGGAAGAAATGTTGTTACGGGTAAAATAAACGGTCTTTCCGTCCGGGGAAAATGCCAGCGGACCTTCGTGGAATTTGGTGTTTACTTTTGACACGCGTTTTGGAGATCCCAACTTGTTATCCGTACTCACCGTTGCGGAATACAGGTCCAAAAAGCGGTTCGCATTCCAGGACCATTCCTTTTTCACAAATACACGTTTCTTGCGGGCTGTAATAAAGTACATCTGGTTCTGCGAAGGGTTATAATAACCTCCGAAATCCGCCACTCCGGTGTTCAAATCCAGGTTCGTAAGGCTGAAGAACGGTGCTGTTTTTTCGATCTTCGACTTATAGCTGGTGTTTCCCAAAAACAACTGCCCTCTCAAATCTGCCTGGGCGGCATTGCTGTATTTGTTCATCCACTTGTCGCTTTCGGCGTAGTTCCCGCTCTGTTTCAGAACATAAGCGTAATTGTAGTAATCCTCCGGTTTTGCTTCGGAAGACTCGATCATTTTGCCATAGTACTCAACCGATTTGGTGTAATTGTCCATCTTCAGGTAACTGTAGGCCAGCTTGCTTTTCAACGCCGGACTGTCTACTTCCGAACCGATCAGTTCTTCGTATAATTGGGCAGCATAGGCGTAGGACAAGCGGTTGAAATAGCTGTCTGCCTTTTTCAGTTTCCCCGATTGTCCGCATACCGACAAGGAAACACTGCAGATAATTGCTAATAATATCGTTTTCATGTTTGTGTCTTTTTAATTAGAAGTAACGAGGTGAACGGATTCCTTCTTTTTTGAAGACAAAGTCGTATGACAGCATGACTTCGAAAGAACCGTCGTTGTATTTCCGGATTTTTTGCGTGCCGAAATCGCTTGCCAGACCCACTTTAAACTGCGGTGAAAGCTGGAATTGTACAAATGCTCCGAAAGCAGCCTGTAAACGGTAGTTTGCTCCGAACCACACTCTTTCATTGTAAATAGCCGCCAGGGTCATGTCCAGACTCAACGGAGCTCCTTCCGTAATTTTCACCAGGGAAGTTGGTCTCAGTTTCCATTTATTGGATAAAGTAATTACCCCGCCCACAGTTCCGAAATAATGACGGCGTTCCAGGTTGGTGGTGTTTGATCCGTCATAGCTTTGCTCCAGGATTTTCGGTGAACTGATCCCGATGAAGAAACTCGGCGTATGGTAGTAAATACCCGCTCCGAAATTCGGATTGACATTGTTGCGGATATTCTGCAATAATTTGGGATCATCCGGAGTATCACTGTTCAAACCGTCTCTCCCGATATTGATCAGGTTGATTCCGCCTTTGATCCCGAAAGCCAGTTTACCCTTGTGGTTTTTGAATCGGATCGTATAGGAAGCATCGGCATAGAACATCGTTTGGTTCATAGGTCCGATATTATCGTTTACTGCTGTTAATCCAAGTCCCACTGATTCGTAAGAAAGCGGTGAATGAATGCTCAAAGTGGAAGAACGGGGCCTTCCGTCAAATCCCACCCATTGTTCACGGTGGATCCCGGTTACGTTCAACATCCCGCGGCTTCCGGCATAAGCCGGATTTATAAACAGCATGTTATCAAAATACTGTGTATAATGAGGGTCCTGCTGCGCGTTTGCACCGGTGCTTCCAAGAAGCACCAGCATCAAACATGCTATTAAAAATTGATTTGTTCTCATCTTTTCAAGTTGAAAATTGCTATTCTTATCGCTGAATGTATACGTATCCTTTCAACACACCAGCAGATTCATCTTTCGTATCCAATACGTAGAAGTAAGTTCCTGTAGGAAGTTCTGTTCCGCCTACATTCAAAGAACTGTTCGAAGTACCGTCCCAGGTATTCAGGTATCCATCTGCGGAGAACACCACGTTCCCCCAGCGGTTGAATACGGTCAGCTGGTTATCCGGGTAGCTTTCGATTCCCTTGATTACCCAAACGTCATTGATTCCGTCACCATCCGGTGTGAATGCATTGGAAATATCAATGCCGCACGTAAGCGGATCACACGGATCGTTCGGATTAGAACCAGTCGTTACTTCCTCACCGTTGGTGATTCCGTCACCGTCGCAGTCAGCATTTTCCCAAGCCGCAGTTGGTGTGCCTGTTTGACTTGCAACAACAAAATCACAAGGATTGTTCGGATTAGTACCGTCTGTCGTTTCTGTGCCGTTTGGTACGCCGTCACCGTCGCAATCTGCGTTGTTCCACGCTCCGCCTTGCGTCAATGTGACATTGGATGCGGTGTAGTCACACGGATCATTCGGATTCGTACCATCTGTTACTTCTTGTCCGTTCGGAACCCCGTCGCCGTCACAGTCTGTTGTATTCCAGTTCGCAACCGGTGTTACTGTTTGACTGGAAGCAATGTAATCACAAGGATTAGCCGGATCAGTTCCGTCAGTTACCTCTGTACCGTTTGTTACTCCGTCACCGTCGCAGTCTGCGTTATTCCATGCTGTAGTTGGTGTTCCTGTTTGGTTTGCCAATGTAAAGTCACACGGATCAAGCGGATTGTCGCCGTTAGTTGTTTCATCTTCGTTAGTCACACCGTCACCATCACAGTCTGCACTGTTCCAAGCCGTGTTCGGAGTTACGGTCTGACTTGCAAGTGTTAAATCACAAGGATCGTTCGGATTCGTACCATCGGTAATTTCGTCTCCATTCGTTACGCCGTCGCCGTCACAATCTGCATTGTTCCAAGCTATTCCCGGTGTTCCTGTTTGACTTGTCACTATGAAATCACACGGATCATTCGGATTTGTACCGTCTGTTACTTCCGTTCCGTTTGGTACGCCGTCACCGTCACAATCAGCCGTATTCCATGCTGTAGTTGGTGTTCCTGTTTGACTTGCAAGCGTCAGGTCACAAGGATCGTTCGGATCTGTACCGTCTGTTACTTCCGTTCCGTTCGGTACGCCGTCACCATCACAATCTGCGTTATTCCACGTCGTGTTTGGCGTCACTGTCTGACTTGCCAATGTGAAATCACATGGATCAAGCGGATTGTCTCCGTCTGTTACTTCTGTTCCGTTTGGTACACCGTCACCATCACAATCAGCCGTATTCCATGCTGCAGCTGGTGACACTGTCTGACTTGCCAATGTAAAGTCGCAAGGATCGTTCGGATCTGTGCCATCGGTAGTTTCGTCGCCATTCGTTACTCCGTCGCCGTCACAGTCATTAGCCGGATTTGACAAACAAGGAATAACCGTAATAATCACCTGAGCTGTATCGCACAATACCGGCATTCCCGTATCACAGATCGAATAAATAAGGGTATCATTTCCGCTAAATCCAGGGTTCGGGGTGTAAGTAATTTCACCTGTTACCGGATCAATGGTTACTGTTCCGTTTGAAGGCGGAGTCGTAACTGTTACACTTGTTTCGTCGAGGTTTCCGTCAGGATCAGTGTCGTTTGAAGGAGCGTCGATCACCACCGGATTTCCTTCTTCGGTAGATGCCATATCACCATTTGCTTCAGGAGCATCATTCACCGGAGTTACGGTAATTACGACAACCGCTGTATCGCATGCAACCGGCATTCCTGTGTCACAAATCGAGTAAACCAGCGTGTCATTTCCACTAAAGCCCGGATCAGGAGTATAAGTAACTTCACCTGTTATCGGATCAATGGATATGGTACCGTTTGAAGGCGGAGTCGTAACTGTTACACTGGTTTCATCCAGGTTTCCGTCTACATCCGTATCATTGGAAGGTACATCGATCACAACAGGTGTGTCTTCATTGGTAGATGCAGTGTCATCGTTCGCATTCGGATCGTCATTGACCGGATTTACGGTAATCACAACCAAAGCTGTGTCGCATAATACCGGCATTCCTGTGTCGCAGATGGAATAAATCAGGGTATCTGTTCCGTTAAAGTTCGGATCAGGGGTATAGGTAATTTCACCCGTAACCGGATCGGTAGTTGCCGTTCCGTTTGTCGGAGGTGTAACAACGGTTACGCTGGTATTATCCAGGTTTCCGTCAGGGTCTGTGTCGTTTGAGGGTGTATTGATTACCACCGGTGTATCTTCATCGGTAGTTGCCGTATCTCCGTTTGCTGTCGGCGCGTCGTTCACCGGATTTACAGTAATCACAACCAAAGCTGTGTCGCACAATACCGGCATTCCCGTATCGCAAATCGAGTAAACCAGCGTGTCGTTTCCGCTAAAGCCCGGGTCCGGAGTATAGGTAACTTCACCCGTAACAGGATCTACGCTTGTTGTTCCGTTTGAAGGAGCATCCGTTATTGTTACGCTTGTATTGTCCAGGTTTCCGTCGACGTCTGTATCATTGGAAGGAACATTCACTGTAACAGGAGTGTCCTCATCGGTAGCTGCTGTATCTCCGTTTGCTTCCGGGCCATCATTCACAGGTGTTACTGTGATAATTACCATCGCTGTATCACAGAATACCGGCATTCCCGTATCACAAATGGAATAGATCAGGGTATCTGTTCCGTTAAAGTTCGGATTCGGCGTATAGGTAATTTCTCCCGTTACAGGATCTACGCTTGTTGTTCCGTTTGAAGGAGCATCCGTTATTGTTACGCTTGTATTGTCCAGGTTTCCGTCTGAATCCGTATCATTTGCCGGAACATTGATCACAACCGGTGTATCTTCATTCGTCGTTGCAGTATTTCCGTTTGCTACCGGCGGACAATTGGTTGCCGTAACCGGCAAAGTGATGTGCGCAGCATCGAATTCACAAGGATTCAATGGGTTTGTTCCGTCTGTTGATTCAGTACTGTTGGTCACTCCGTCACCATCGCAATCTGCAGTGTTCCATGCCGCATCCGGAATGACACTTTGGCTCGCCAGAACGAATTCACAAGGATCGTTCGGATCTGTTCCGTCACTTGCTTCATCGCCGTTCGTTACTCCGTCGCCGTCACAATCTCCGTTCAGCCATGCCCCGCTTTGAGCAAGAGTAATACTTGCCAGTTGTAATTCACAAGGATCAAATGGATCGGTGCCATCTGTTACTTCCTGTCCGTTGGTAACTCCATCACCGTCACAGTCCCCCGAATTCCAGGAAGCAGTTGGTGTTCCCTGGCTGGCTAAAAGCAGGTTACATCCATCACCCGGATCTGTACCGTCGGTGATTTCCTGTCCATTGGTAACTCCGTCGCCGTCACAATCTCCGGCCAGATCAGATAAGATATCTACGTCTACATAGAAATCTTCCACTTCTCCGTGAATTACGGGACCGAAACTTCTTTCATCAATTGTTGCGGTTGCCGGATCATCATTGAGTGTTTCTGTTGTTATCCTTACTCGTGCGTACTTATTTCCGCAAGAGGTCGAAACACCGGTCCATGACAGGTTGGTTGTTTGGGCACCGACAGCTGATGGAACCGAAGCTGTAACAATCTCGTCCTGAGAGAATACTCCGTCGTTGTTCCAGTCAATCCATGCGTAAATGTTCGCATTGGTCCCTGAATTGTTTGTAAAGTTAAGTGTAGTAGAAAAGCCCGGGTTTGTGGTTGAATGCGACAAAGGTGTTGTTAACCCGTCTTCATCCGCCCCGTCTCCGTTCGTTCCTGTATTGTTTGCTCCCGAAGCTACATTGTTGCTCAAGCCGTTGTCCGGATCTGGCTGGCTTGCTCCCAGATAAATTTCATCGCCGCACATGTAGTAGTGTGCTGCCGGATTCCCATTTTCGAAGGAAAGCGGAGTATCTCCCGCATCGTAGGTACTGGACCCACAAATCAGACCTACCGGTGTATTGGCACAATCGAATGTGGAAACAGTGCTGGTTCCGGAAACTCCGTCACCCATGGAACCGTCAATTTTGTGTCCCATGTAGCAATATCTTTCGGCACACAGTTTCATGATAGCTGTCGTGTGTCCACCGATCTCCACGTAGGTGGCATGGTCTGTTCCCTGGGTAAATCCGTTGGGAACTTTCGGTAAAGAATGACTTCCTGTTCCTCCCGGTACACCGATCATTTCGTTGTTGTTGGAACCCCAGGACCACAATTCACCATTGGAAAGAATAACGGATACGGATGCATTTGCAGTTCCGGGTGATCCGTCATTATCGTTTGCAGAAACAAAGATGACATCGGTAAGATCTGCGGTATTCGTTGAATTCCTAACCGGGACCCAGCCGGCTGAATTGGTAGTGTTTCCTTGTCCGAGCTGCCCGTTACCGTTACTTCCCATGGCGTATAACTTGTTGTCTGCCGGGTTGATGGCAAAATAACTTGCGCGGTTGCTGGCATCTGTCCAGGTATTACTCCCGAAATCTGCTGTCATGGCAATCATTACGGGAAGTCCCGGAAATGGAGTGGTCATGGTTACTGCACGATTATAAGTTGCCACTGCCGAACCGTCTCCGCGGTAACAGCGGACACCCCAGGTATACCACTGGCCAGTAGAAGTGATAGCAAAAGCTCCAACAGGAGTTACGCGAATATCAACCACACCCGTAAGCGCCGGATTTCCGGTAATGTCTCTGGTTACACGTGCCCAATAGTTTTCCGAAGCTCCCGGTAAAACGCCTCCGTTCCCGTGAATAGCATCGTTGCGCCCGCTTACGTACACTTCACCGGAATGCGTGAGCAATACCAATGCACCCCAGGAAGCAATCATATTCTTCACGTCCGTAGGAACAATTCCTACCGGAAGGGAAATTTGTGCAAATCCTGTCAGGTTGTCCAGTCCCGTTCCTACCGCCACATTATTGGCTCCCCAGGAGTAAAGTCCGTCTGTAGACAATACAAATGCCTGTGTGGTTCCGGAAGACTGCGTAGCCAAAGTCGCAAACAAAGGCTGCCCCGTATAATTGTAATCTGCTGCAGGAACTCCCGCATTCGGCTCAATGACAACCGGCGTTAAATGTCGTGCAGCGGCCGTTCCGTTTCCGTTAGCTGTTGAACCTGCTCCCCATATTAAGAATGTACCGTCGGGGCGGGAAGCAATAGTTGTATGGAATCCTGATTGGATCTGATCGTAAGGCTGAAGTGGGTTACAACCCGAAGATTGCGCCCTGACTGCCGAAGAAAGCAGCGCAATAGACCCAACAGCCAGCATGACCTGATTGAAAAATAAGTTCTTTCTCATTTTTTAATGCGTGATTGAGTAAGTAAAAAAGTGGGCTTCTCCGGTGGTGTCATAAACGCGGAATTGCACATTCCCCTTTGTGGGAACTGCTCCTGACAATTCGAATACCAGTTGATTCTCACCGTTCTTTAAAACAGCTTTGTCGTTTTTCAGGCGGGATGAGATCGCTGCAACCCCGGTTGTTTGTACTTCACGTATCGTATATTCGACCGGTTTTCCGTCATAAGATTTCACCGTTACAGGAATAGTCATGTTGATCCCGGAAATAGTTCCTGTTGCGAGCGGTGTTGAGAAGACCGGATTTTTCAAATCAAAGATCATCTGAACACTGCTAACCTCTACGGTGACAGTTTCTGTTTTTGCCGGATGATCTCCATGAGCGGGAATCACAAATGTGATTTCGTATTTCCCCGGTTGTGAGAATACCAGCTTCCCGGTGGATTTTCCTGTTCCGGATGTTTTGCTGACTCCGGCTTGGGGAGCAACTTTCCAGGAAATGGATAAGGGAAGTTCGGTGGCAACTCCTGTTTCGATGGCATCGCCGAAATGGATTGAATAGTGACTTTGCAGGACGCTGACATCCTCGTCACATGAAACGTGTGTGGGACTTCCGTGGACTAATAAGCACATCCAGGAAAAACCCAACAGGGTGAATAGTCTTTTCATTGCGTAAAAAATATTTTAGTTAAAAACTGAAAAATTCGGTGCGAAGATAGGTCGGGATAGATGCCTTTTAATAGCAAAAGGGTATCCGTATTCGGGAATTTAAACAGTGTAAAAAAGAATTTAAACCGTTGATTTACATGTATTTGATTTGATTTTCAGCTTTGTTGATCACAAAAGAATTAAGGTTCCGTCCAAGTGGTGTTCAACGGATAGAAAAATGGGCTGAAATGACTTAAAAAGATGAATCCCGAACCTGAATGAACTAAAAAAGGCTACCCATTTTTTGGACAGCCGGGTAATCAATAAATCAATACGTTTTTATTGGCGCTCTTTTAAATAAGCCAGGAAAGTAGACGGAGGGAATCCGGTTACGGATTTGAAAACGGCCGAGAATTTACTGTGAGATGAAAAACCACATTCATCGGCAAGTACGCTTAACTTATAATTCTTGAATTTCTCGTTGGTTTCGATTTTCTCGATAATGTACTTAATGCGTAATTCATTGATGTACGAATTGAAGTCTTTATTCAGATAGGTATTCAGCACGTGGGAAAGGTACTTGGTGTTTGTATTGAGCATTCCGGCAAGCATGGAAAGAGATATTTGCTTGTCGGTGAATTTACTTCCCCGCTCGAATTCTTTCAGATCATTGATAATCTTTGTTTCAATGGCATCCGACATGATCTTCCGGTTGGGGTCTTTCTTTTCGGATATATCCGGAGTTGATGCCGCCAGCTGGTTCTCCAAACGTTCCTGTCTCATGCGGTTCATCACTTCCCGGAAACGTGCACGCTCGCGTTTTCGGCTTCTCCGGTGCCAGATAAAAATCCCGACAAGCGCCAGGCAAAGCCCCATTGATAAGACAAGCCAAAGGTTTCTGTTTTGAGCCAGGTCCTTTTCATGAGATTTGGTGGTATTCACAAAATCTGCAATAGACTCTTTTTTCTTTTTTTCACTTAATTCCAGTGCATGAACATATTTGTCGTTGTATTTGGAATACCTGGTAATGTCATTTGAAAGCTTGTAATAATCTGCCAGCGTTTGGTATACTTCAATTTTCAGTTCCAGATAATCGGATTGTTCAACGATCTTTTCCGCTTTTTTCAAATTTTCAAAGGAAGCTGCCTTATCGTTCTTTTCCAGGTAGATTCGCCCCAATCCGCTGTAGATAAATCCGCTCAACATGGCATTTTCCTGGGTGACGGTTGTTAGGCGTTCCTGCGAGTTGTTGTAGTGGGACAATGCATCATCCCATTTTTTCAGCCCGATGCAAATCCGGCCCAGCAGCTGTTCATTCGTAGCTAAAAAGTAATTTTTGTCCTGTTCACTGTAAACCAGCTGCTTAAAATAAATATCGGCCTGTTTAGCTGCTTTATGGGCTTTTTTGAAGTGCTTGTATTCAATCTCATAATAGGCTGTTTCTTGGTAGATCAGTCCCAGGTACAACTTTTTCATCTGGTCGTTTTCTATTTTAAGACTAACCGTTTTCCCTTTTTCAAGGTATTCCTCCCCCTCTTCGTATAATCCCATAATCCGGTACTGGGTAGAAAGGAATCCGGCTATTCGGGCCTCCCAGTCGTAAAAATCGTTCTTTACAGCAATCTCGTCTGCTTTAACAGCGAATTGAACGGATTTTTTGATATCGCCTTTTTGCTGAAAAAGGGAAGAAGAAAGCATTAAAGCTTTCAACTTGTTGAGCTCCGGTTTTGAGTTTCGGTACAGCGAATCGGCGATGTGGATAGCTTTATTTATGTCTTTGGCAGCAATAGTTACCGCTGTTGTGAAGTAAATACTGTCAAATTTTTTATCATCGTCCCTTTTGTGTTGTGCATGTGCCGGACTGAACAGGATGCAGATTAACATGCCTATTCCGGCGGACAACTGCATTTTATTGAACCACAAAAAATGGAGTCCGGTTTGATTCTTCATATTGGGTAATAAGTTGTAAATGTGCGTTTGAGCAGATTAAAATTAGGTAAAAATTTAGAATCCACTTACAAAGAACACGAATAGACCTACCCCGTTTCTCCTTTTAAGCGTTTTACTTCCTGCTGAAGTTCATTCACCCTGCCCAGTAAATGTTTAATGGTTTCCAGTCCTTCCAGGTTAATTTCCAGTTCGTAATGCAGGTGCATGTATTTTTCCAGGTCAGCCAGCTGCTCAAAGGCAATGTATGCGGTTTCTTCCGAACGAATCAATTCGATAAGTCCGTATTCGTCGAGCTGGTACAGGAAAGTGGTTTCAATGTTGTATACCACGCAGCATTGTTCGATGGATATGTGATTTTGCTTTTCCATATTAATTCGTTTTACGCTCGCGGGCAAGCTGTTCGATCAATTCTTTTTCTTTCGCGGTCAGATTGGTTGGCAGCTGAATTTGGTACGTCACATACAAATCCCCGAATTGGTCTTCTTTCTTATAAACGGGGAAGCCTTTTCCCTTCAGCCGAACCTTGGTACCGTTTTGCGTTTCGGGAGCCACCTTCATTTTCACTTTCCCGTCAAGTGTATCGATGAATTCTTCTCCGCCCAGCAATGCTTTGTAGAGATCCAACGGAACGGTTGCATGCAGGTCATTCCCCTTTCGTGTAAATGAGGTGTTGTTTTTGATCTCAAAGGTGATGTACAAATCGCCGTTCGGGCCGCCGTTCATGCCCGGAGCACCGTAGCCCGCCAGTTTGATCTCCTGTCCGTTCTCAATTCCGGCCGGAACAGTAATGCGGATATTTTTCCCGTTCACCGTAAAGGTTTGCTGGTGCGTTTTGGCGGCATCCGTTAAATTCAGCTCCACCGAAGCACGGAAATCCTGGCCCTTGAACCGGGTTTGTCTTCCCCCGCCGGTGCGGTTCCCGAAGATCGACTCAAAAAAATCAGAGTAACCGCTTTCGTCGCCATAGGTGTAGTATTCACCTCCACCAAACGGATTGCCCTGTCCCCGGGCTCCGGATGCCTGCTGCTGTTTTTTTGCCTGTTCAAACTGTTCGGCATGCTTCCAGTCTTTGCCGTATTGGTCGTACTTCTTCCGGTTCTCCGGATCGCTCAGTACCTCGTTCGCTTCGTTGATCTGCTGGAATAATTTACTCGCTTCCGGGTCGTTGGGATTCAGGTCCGGGTGATGCTTGCGCGCCAGTTTCCGGTATGCCTTTTTGATCTCCTCGGCAGATGCGTTTTTATCCACACCTAAAATTTTGTAATAATCAATGTATTCCATACGATTTGACCTTATGATCTTAAGTTACGGTGAAAATGGGGATTATCCAAACGTAAAAAAATGATCCTGGTCAGGAAACAGTGTGAGTGTGAGCAGTGGGTGTGAGAACGGGACCGCTCAGGGTGATAAGTTGAATCGTTATCCCGCGGAAGGGCGCTGAGGAACGCAGGAATTGCCGGCAAGGATTCTTTCTTCTTTTCTGCTCCAAAAACAAAAGACCGCAATCCGATTGACGGATGCGGCCTTTTACGTTATTTGTTGAATGGTTTTAAACCACCATGTTCACAATTTTCCCCGGAACGACGATGACTTTCTTCGGAGCTTTTCCTTCCAGCCATTTTTGTGCTTCCGGCATGGCCAGCACCGCGTCTTCTACTTCTTTTGCAGAGAATGCAGTTGGCAGTTCTGCATTGAATCGCATTTTTCCATTGAAAGATACGGGATAAACCGTGTTTGCTTCTACAAGCATCTCCGGATCAAATTTCGGGAAAGCAGCCGTAGAAACGGTTCCCGCAGGATTCCCCAAAGCCTCAGACCACAATTCTTCTGCGGCATGCGGCGCGTAAGGTGCGAGGAGAATTACCAGTTGTTCCAATACTTCTTTCGAATGGCATTTTTGCTCCGTCAGTTCGTTCACACAGATCATCAGGTTCGAAACATTCGTGTTGAACGAGAAACGTTCCAAATCCTCTTCTACTTTCTTGATCGTTTTGTGAAGGGTTTTCAAAGATTCTTTGCCCGCAGGTTCGTTCGTTACAATCACATTTCCTTCGCTGTAGAACAAACGCCACAGTTTGCGCAGGAAGTTGTGCACACCGTTGATCCCTTTCGTGTCCCACGGCTTCGTTTGTTCCAACGGACCTAAGAACATTTCGTACATGCGCAGGGTGTCGGCACCGAATTTCTCTACCAACTCATCCGGAGTTTGTACGTTGAATTTCGATTTGGACATTTTTTCGACTTCATTATGGACGGTATACTTTCCAAAAGTATTAGGAACGAAGACCATATCTTCGAACATAATAGTTGACCATGAAACTAATTCTTCTATCAAATATTCATTAGATGAATTTATCAAAGAAACATTTATATGAGAACTTCTAAGATTTTCTTTTCTAATGCTTTCTTGATCAATAACATATTGCTCTAAATCAAATTTCTTTGAATTAAAAGATTCACTTATCTCAACTTTGTTTAAGTTATCTATCAAATACTTGTAATCATCTGATTTGAATTCTGAGTTCTTGATTTTCAGTGCAATGCTTTCAGGAATTACTATTTCTAACCCCGATTCTAACTTCCAATCTTTGCTATTATTTATAGATTTTAGAAATTCAACCTTTAATACATATACGAGAGCACTCGTCCCCAAAATCATCCCCTGGTTGATCATCTTCTTGAACGGCTCATCAAAGGAAATGTAGCCGCGGTCGTACAGGAACTTGCACCAGAAACGGGAATACAGCAAGTGGCCGGTTGCGTGTTCGGAACCTCCGATATACAGATCCACCTGGTTCCAGTAATCCGCTTTTTCTTTGGAAACAAACTCGTTCTCGTTGTGCGGGTCCATGTAGCGCAGGAAGTAGAATGAACTTCCGGCCCAGCCCGGCATGGTGTTGTATTCCATGCGGTCTCCCTCGGAGTATTTCCAGGCACTTTTCTCGGCACGCGCCAATGGCGGTTCACCGTCTTCCGTAGGTAAATATTTGTCTACTTCCGGTAATTCAACAGGCAGATGCGCATCGTCTACCAGATACGGAATTTCGTTCTTATAATAAACCGGGAAAGGCTCACCCCAGTAACGCTGACGGGAGAAAATCGCGTCGCGCAGGCGGTAATTCGTTTTTCCTTTTCCAAGGCCTTGTTCTTCGATTTTTGCAATCGCCACAGCCATCGCTTTTTTGATCGGCAATCCGCTTAAGAAATCCGAATTCGCAATCGTTCCTTCTTTCTCGGAGTAGGCACCTTCGGAAATATCCACGTTCTCAAAAATGTTTTTGATCGGAATGTTGAAATGGGTCGCGAAATCCCAGTCGCGCTGGTCGCCGCACGGAACGGCCATCACAGCACCTGTTCCGTAGGAAGCCAATACGTAATCTCCGATCCAAACCGGGATTTTCTCTCCCGAGAACGGGTGAATGGCATAAGCTCCGGTGAATTGCCCGGTAATATTTTTCACGTCCGCTTGTCTGTCGCGCTCCGATTTCAAAGAAGCGGCAGTTTTATAGGCTTCAATGGCGTCTTTGTATTCGGCAGTCGTGATTTCATCAACCAACGGATGTTCCGGTGCCAGTACCATGAAGGAAACGCCGAAAATCGTGTCAGGGCGGGTGGTGAAGACCTCGATGGAGTGATCTGGTGCTTGAGCGGAGTCGAAAGCATCCTCCCCCTCATTCCCCCTCCAAAGGGGGAAGTTTACGGAAGCTCCAACCGATTTCCCGATCCAGTTACGCTGCATGTCTTTGATCGCGTCTGTCCAGTCAACTGTTTCCAGGCCGGTCAATAAACGTTCCGCATAAGCTTTGATCCGCATCGACCACTGGCGCATCAGTTTTTGTTCCACGGGGTGACCGCCGCGCTCAGAAAGTCCGTTGATGACCTCATCGTTGGCAAGTACGGTCCCCAAAGCCGGACACCAGTTTACCCAGGAATCAGCCAGGTAAGCCAGGCGGTATTCCATCAGGATGTCGGATTGCTCTTTTTCGGAGTAATTTTTCCATTCCTGCGCTGTAAAAGTGTTCGCAAATTCGCTAACAGCTTTCACCTCTGCATTTCCGTTTTTCTCGAATTCAGCGATCAGTGAATCAATGGATTCCGCTTTATCCGTTTTTACATTGTACCACGAATTGAAGATCTGTTTGAAGATCCACTGGGTCCATTTGTAATATTCCGGAGAGGAAGTACGCACTTCTCGGTCCCAATCGAAAGAGAAACCGATTTTATCCAATTGATTACGATATCCTTTTATAATATTGTCCTGATAGTTTGGATCAGTAATTCTTACATGTTCACTTTTAACAATAAGCGCTTCATCTTTTATCGTTCCATCAGGATTTACAAATTCTTGTTTGATCTCTCCATTTTCGTCCAGACAGCCATCAATATTAATTGAAGTTGTGATTTTAGGATGAAGCCCGGTCTGGATCGCATATTGTTCTGCCGGAAGTCCGAATGAATCGTATCCCATAGGATGCAATACATTGTAACCTCTTAATCTCTTGTAGCGCGCATAAATATCGGATGCAATGTAACCGAGCGGGTGACCCACATGCAAACCTGCCCCGGATGGATACGGGAACATATCCAATACATAGTATTTGGGTTTTGCGGAGTTGTCCTCAGCGGCAAATGTTTTATGATCTGCCCAATATTTGCGCCATTTGCGCTCGATCTCATTAAAATTATATTCCATGCTTTCGCGTCTGTTAAAGTGGGTGCAACGCTTGTGCCAGAGCTCTTCGCCTTCGTGAAGCCACTTGCGCCTCTGCTAAAGCTTCAGCGGCACGCAGACGGCAGAGCAAGG
>NZ_CABHOL010000040.1 GCF_902168135.1 uncultured Fluviicola sp. | reverse complement strand
CGAGATAGGAGTCCGTCTCGTGGGCTCGGAGATGTGTATAAGAGACAGATCCTGGAACGAGCTGTTCCTTCTTTGCACGATGGATTTAAACCCGTTCAGCGGAGAATCCTGCATTCCATGAAAGAATTGGACGACGGACGCTACAACAAAGTAGCGAACGTGATCGGTAACACCATGAAATACCACCCGCATGGGGATGCTTCGATTGGTGATGCATTGGTTCAGCTCGGACAAAAAGAACTATTGATCGATTGCCAGGGAAACTGGGGGAATACTCTGACCGGTGACGGTGCTGCTGCTCCGCGTTATATCGAAGCACGGCTTTCCAAGTTTGCCAATCACGTAGTCTTTAACCCAAAGACCACAAACTGGCTTTTAAGCTACGACGGAAGAAATAAGGAACCCGATAACCTGCCGGTAAAATTTCCGATTCTTTTGGCTCAGGGAGCAGAAGGAATTGCAGTCGGTATGGCATGTAAAATCCTTCCCCATAATTTCAATGAACTGATCGAGCAGTCAATCAACCATTTGAGGGGAAAGAAAGTGGAGATATTCCCGGACTTCCTGAATGGGGGAATGGCCGATTTCACCAACTATAACGATGGATTAAGAGGCGGGAAAGTCCGTGTTCGTGCAAAGATTAAAAAGGTCGATAATAAAACATTGACAATCAATGAAATTCCTTTCGGTTGTACAACCACATCGTTGATCGAAAGTATCATCAAAGCAAACGATAAAGGGAAGATCAAGGTTAAGAAGATCGAAGATAATACAGCCGCAGAAGCAGAGATTGTGATCCATTTGGCTCCGGGAGTTTCTCCGGACAAAACAATTGATGCACTGTATGCTTTTACGGATTGTGAAGTTTCCATTTCACCGAACGCTTCGGTAATTGATGGAGATACTCCGCGCTTTATGGGGGTTTCTGAGATACTCAAAGTAAATACGGATAATACACTTCAGCTGCTAAAAAGAGAATTGGAAATCCGGTTGTCTGAATTGGAAGCACAATGGCATTTCTCTACCTTAGAGAAGATCTTCATCCGTGAAGAAATGTATATAGACTTTAAGCTGTATTCCGATAAGGAGAACTTATTCCAGTACATGTATAAGCGTTTCGAGAAATTCAAGAAGCAGTTTATCCGTGAGATCGTAGACGAAGATTTACAGCGCCTGACTCAAATTCCAATGATCCGTATTACGCGTTTCGATTCCGATAAAGCAGACGAATTGATAGCTAGGCTGGAAGCTGAAATGGAAGAGGTTAAAAAGAACCTGGCAAACCTGGTTGAATACGCAATTGAGTACTTCAAGGACCTGAAAAAGCGTTTCGGTGCAGGGAAAGAACGCAGAACGGAAATGAAAGTGTTTGACAATATTGCTGCAACGAAAGTAATTATTGCAAACCGCAAATTGTATGTGGACGTCGAAGAAGGATTCATTGGCTGGGGCTTAAAAAAGACCGAAGCAGTTAACGATTGTTCGGAGATTGACGATATCATCATCTTCTTCAATACCGGGAAATTCATTGTGACCAAAGTGGCTGAGAAGAAGTTTGTAGGAAAGGGAATCGTTCATGCGGATGTTTGGAAGAAAGGCGATAAACGTACGATCTATCACGTCATGTACCAGGATGGTGCGGGTGGCGCAACCATGATGAAACGTTTCTTCGTGAATTCGGTGACGCGGGATACGGAATATGATCTGACACGGGGAATCAAGGGGTCCAAACTCTTGTACTTCTCGGTTCACCCGAACGGAGAACGGGAAGTAGTTACAATAATGCTTCGTCCGCGTCCGCATTTGAAACGCCTGCGCTGGGATGTGGATTTAGGCGATTTGTTGATTAAAGGCCGCCAGTCTGCCGGAAACCGGGTAACAAAAGAGATCGTTCAGAAGATTACCCAGAAAGAAGTCGGAGGATCGACACTTGCTGCGCGTAAGATTTGGTACGATACGGTCGTTGGCCGATTGAACGACGAAGGAAGAGGTAAGTTCCTTGGATCTTTTAAAGGAGAAGACCGCATTCTGACCCTTTATAAAAATGGTGATTACCGTTTGTCTACCTTTGATTTGGCAACACACTTCGATGAAGATATGATCCACATTGAGAAATGGGTTCCTGACAGACCGATTTCAGCGGTTTACTACGACGGAGATAAAGATCTTCACTACGTGAAACGCTTTACCTGTGAAGTTACTTCCGACAAGCGGGTTTCCTACATATCGGAATCAGAAGGATCGTACCTGGATTGTGTTTCTACGGCATACAGACCGGTTGTTAGGATCGTTTACAACAAGTTGTTGAAAGAAACGAAGAACCTTCCGGACAATGAGGTTGCTTTGGCAGATTTCATTGATGTGAAGGGAATGAAAGCACAGGGCAATCAGCTGACTAAATTGAAAGTCAAAGAGGTGGTGCTTACACATGAAATTGAAGGATCGGAACCATGGCCGGATGACGAGCCGTTGGAATTGGAAATCGACAATGAATCCGAAGAAGCAGATACAGATGTTCCGGATTCGGAAGGAGGAGATGATAATCCCACAATCGAATGGGATTTGACCAAAGGATCCGATGATCCGGATGATCAACCGACATTGTTTTAAGATACATTTTTTTGTAGGGACGTCCCGAACGTACGGGACGTCCCTACTTTTTTAATAATACCACAAGGTATTATACTTTTTGGTATAATACCTTGTGGTATAAAATAATCCATGTCAATCTTTATCTTCTCAGTTAAAAAACCGTATTTTTAAGTGTGAAATCGAGAAGTATGCAGGAAATTTATTCTCCATTTATATTTGGTAATACGGTAAGTACGGAAGGTTATACTAACAGGGAAGATGAAGCTTTTCGTTTGAAGCAGAATCTGTTGGGTGGAATCAATACCATTCTGATCTCACCGCGCCGGTGGGGAAAATCGTCCCTGGTAGAACGCGTTTTAATCGATATCAATAAATCGAACAAGAAGTGTAGAACCGTTCTCCTCGATTTGTTTACAGTGAACAATGAGGTAGAATTCTTCGAGTTGTTTACCCGCGAAGTAATCAAAGCTACTTCAACCAAATGGGAAGATTGGGTGCGTGATACCAAAAGCTTTTTATCACACCTGGTCCCAACGGTGCATGTAGGAATGAATCCACACCTGGATTTCACCGTTAAGTACGAACACGAAAAAGTGCGGGAATTTGCAGATGAGATCCTGAATCTCCCGGAGCGCATAGCAAAAGAGAAAGGGATACGGATGATTATCTGCCTGGATGAATTCCAGAACCTGACAGACCTTGTGGAATATGAGCCGCTGGAAAAGAAAATGCGGGCAATCTGGCAGCGCCAGAAATTGGTTTCCTACTGTTTGTTTGGCAGTAAGCGCCACATGCTGGAAGCTATTTTCAACAATCCTTCCAAACCCTTTTACCGTTTTGGGGATCTGATGCTCCTGCCGAAAATCTCCGAAGAGTCCTGGGTCAAATTCATTCAGTCGAGTTTCCGGAAAACCGGTAAGTCGATTGCGAAAGATATTGCGGTATCAATTCCCCGCCTGATGAAGAATCATTCCTGGTATGTGCAGCAGCTTTCACATTATGTCTGGAATCACAGTCGGGCAGGAGGAGCCATAGATAAGCAAGTTATCCAAAATGCTTTGTCGGAATTGATCTTTGCCAATCAGCCTCTGTACCAGCGTGAAATTGAGGGAATGAGCACCACGCAGATTAACTTGCTGAAGGCCATTTATCAGCGGGAAAAACAACTCACCGCATCAGCAGTCATGAAGAATTACGCACTGGGAACCCCACGAAATGTTTCCAAGAACAGATCTATCCTGGAAGGACGGGATATGATTATCAAAGATGAAACAGGAATCTATGAATTCCTCGATCCGGCTTTCGAATTATGGTTCGGGAAACAATATTTTCAGACTCCGTGGAGTACCGTTTACTTTTTAGATTGAAATTGCGGCTGCAAAACATCTTTTCTTCCCAATCGCTTCATGTGCCTGAAATGAGAGCTTAATGCTTTTCCGGTACTGTCATAAGAATAATAAGTCACACCGAATTCGGCACAAGTCTTAGCTACGATCTTTTGGATCGCCGGGTAATGCACATGTGAGATACGCGGGAACAAATGGTGCTCTACCTGGAAGTTCAATCCTCCTACTAACCAGCTTACCACTTTGTTGTCGACAGCAAAATCACTTGTAGTTGCTAACTGGTGGACAGCCCATTCGTTTTCAACCATCAAAGATTCGTTCTCTGCATGCTCAAATTCCACATTTTCTACTACATGGGCCAATTGGAACACGAAAGACATCGTTAAACCAAGCAGCATGTGCATCAGCGTAAATCCAAGGATTGTCCAGCCGATTCCCCAAACAAAAGAAGGAAGCACCAGGTACAACCCAAAGTAAATAATGCGTGTTATCCAGAACATGACATGATCGATGGGTTTCATTTTCCCAACTTCGACTGTAAATCGGGAGCCTAAGATGTAATCTTCGAAATCTTTTACCAAAACCCAGTAGATAGTAGAGATCCCGTAAAGAAAAGGAAGGTAAATATGCTGAAAACGATGTGCTTTGTAACGTTTTTGAGTTTCACTCATACGCAGGAACGGCGTCTTGGAGATATCGTCGTCAATTCCGTCGATATTCGTATAGGTATGGTGGACCAGGTTGTGCTTCTGACGCCACATAAAAGCATCACTACCCAATGCGTTCATAGACAGGCCGAAGAAATAGTTTACGTTCTTATTACTTGAAAAAGCATCGTGACAAGCATCGTGCATGATGTTGAAACCAACCAATGCCTGGACAAAACCTAGGGCTGCGGAAAGGATCAATGCCAGGTATCCCGGAATGGGAAGCAGCATGATGGTACAATAAATCGCAATATAAGTGGTAATAATAATGGTGGTTTTTAAATACAATTTCCAGTTTCCTGAGGTCTCCAGTTGATTCTCGTCAAAATAATTCTGCACGGATTTTCTCAGTGTAGCGAAAAACTCACCTTGCGGTTTAGAAAATTGAACTTTTTTCAAAGGGCACTTATTTAAAATTCAAAGCAAAGTTACGAAATAAAAGCGTTCGTTCCGGAGAAAGGATTGGATGGATCAATGATTTTCACCCGTTTGCATTTTCCTTCGGCACTTCATCTTTGTCAGATGAAGCCTCAACCTTCGAAAGCTTTGCTTCCTGCTTCTCTTTTTTTAACATGAATATTTGATTATCTTTGTTGTTCCCAGGGATGATTTCTCTCCTGCGACTGCAAATGAGGAAAGGATGATTGCTCTCCGTGACGAGTGATAGCAGCTTTAAAAAAAGATATTATGGTAACACTAGACAGATTGTCATCGGAAGAATTGATGCAGTTGGAAGATCGTTACGGAGCGCATAATTACCATCCGCTTCCGGTCGTTCTTGCCAAAGGAGAAGGAGTTTATGTTTGGGATGTTGAAGGAAAAAAGTATTTCGACTTCCTTTCTGCTTATTCGGCAGTAAACCAGGGGCATTGTCACCCTAAGATTGTAAAAGCTTTGACGGATCAGGCTCAAACGCTGACTTTGACTTCCCGCGCTTTTTACAATGATACTCTGGGTGTTTATGAGAAATTCGTCACTGAATACTTTGGTTTTGATAAAGTACTTCCGATGAACACCGGTGCTGAAGCAGTGGAAACAGCCATCAAAATAGCGCGTAAATGGGGATACGAAAAGAAAGGTGTTGCTGAAAATCAGGCGCAGATCATTGTCTGTGAACAAAACTTTCACGGTAGAACAACTACCATTGTTTCTTTCTCAAGCGATCCGGATGCAAGTACGAACTTCGGTCCGTTTACTCCCGGGTTTATCCGTATTCCTTACAACGACCTCGATGCATTGGCAGAAGCTGCAAAGCAGCCAAATGTGATCGGGTTCCTGGTAGAGCCTATCCAGGGAGAAGCCGGAGTTTATGTTCCTAATGATGGTTATTTGGCCGGAGCAAAAGAAATTTGTTCGAAGAATAACATTCTCTTCATGGCAGATGAGGTGCAGACAGGAATTGCACGTACAGGTAAATTACTGGCAGTTGATCATGAAAATGTGAAACCCGATATCCTGATTCTTGGAAAAGCAATCTCCGGCGGAGTTTATCCGGTTTCAGCTGTTTTTGCAAATGACGATATCATGATGGTAATCAAGCCCGGTCAGCACGGATCTACTTTCGGAGGAAACCCGCTGGCAGCTAAAGTTGCTATTGCGGCTTTGGAAGTTGTGACAGAGGAGAAACTGGCAGAGAACGCTGAGCGATTGGGGAAACTTTTCCGTGCTGAAATGAATCGTATTATCGGGCAGACAGACCTGATCGTGAAAGTACGCGGAAAAGGATTGCTGAATGCCATTATTGTGAACGATACCGAACAAAGTAAAACAGCCTGGAACCTGTGTGTTGAATTGAAAAACAACGGATTGTTGGCAAAACCAACTCACGGGAACATTATCCGTTTTGCGCCGCCATTGGTGATGACAGAAGAACAGTTGATGGAATGTGTTGCCATCATCGAAAAAACAGTTTTGAACTTCAAAAAATAAGGGATAAATACGCTGCGTTCTGTCACTCTTTGGGGTTTAATTTTTACTGCTAAGAAGCAAAGGACGCAAAGTTTGAAATAATTGTAAAAGTCCTTCTCGTTTAAACCGGGAAGGATTTTTTTATCTCCCCGAACACCGGTCATCCATCCAATTCCGGATATCTTCGAAAACCTGTTCTCTAACAACTTCATTCAGGATCTCATGCCTCATTTCAGGATACAAAAGCAATTGGATGTTTGAAAAGCCATCTTCTTTCATGTTCTTTACTGTTTTCGTAACTCCTTTCCCAAAATTCCCGATAGGATCTTCGGCACCGCTTACAAACAGGAATGGAAAATCTTTGGGGATTTTATCTGCCCAGTCGTTTCCGGTTGATCGAATGTTTAGGGTCAGTAAAGTGTGAAAGCCGTTATGTGTAAATGGGATTCCACAAAGTTCATCCTGAACGAATGCCAGTTGATTGGCTTTATTGACACTCAGCCATCGGGTTTCCGAAGTTTCGTTTTTGAAACGTTTATTATTCAGATTATTGAAAAAACGGTTCAGGCTTTTGCTTCTTTTTTGAGGCGCCAGGCTGTTCAGGATCGAAAACACAAACCGTGCTATCGGGGCAATGAATTCCTTTCCCCCGGTTCCCACAAGAATGGCTCCGTCAAATTGGTCATGAGCCTGTTGAAGCAAACACCGGGTGATAAATGATCCCATGGAATGTCCAAGAACAAAACGGGGAACGTTTGGAAAGCTTTTTTCTAATAGTCCGGCCATTTTTTCCGCATCATCTACTACACGTTTTGCTGCTTTTGTGGCATGGAAATAGCCGTGGTCGGATTCAAGTACAGCTGTTTTCCCATGCCCGGCATGATCATAAGTAAGCACAGCATATCCGTTTGCGGCAAGAAATTGTGCAAATTCAGTATAACGACCACTGTGTTCCTGCATTCCGTGTAAGATAAGGATTGTAGCTTTGACCGGTTTTTCTTCCGGCTGGAAAATGGTGTAAAAAATCGCCTGTTCAGTTCCTGAATTGGTCAATTTATCCGTGAAGTTACTTGCTTGTATAATCATCTGACAACTGTTTAAATGACTAGAATCCCCTGAAATTTAAATTTAAGATAGTTATAAGATCTTTTAAGAATACAGAAGGCACTATAAAATGATTACCGGTTCTAAAAAATATTAGAAATTACAGGGAATTTTTGGGAGTCTGATTATCTTCGGCAAAAAATACCTATATGCTATTGATCATTATTTTGGTTGCCGTAATCATCCTCGTCCCGCTGATTGCTGTGATTGTTATTAAGAACGGACTTATTGCCAAAGAAAACCAGGTTGAAAATGCATTTGCATCCGTAGACGTAATGTTGAAAAAACGCTTTGACCTGATCCCGCAGCTGACTTCTTGTGTGAGTGGTTATATGACTCATGAAAAAGAGTTGCTGGAAAAATTAACTGCTCTTCGATCAGGTTCACGCGATACGGAAGCACTGGCATTGGGAAATCAGGAGCTGCAAAACCAGTTCAGTCAGTTTTTGATCAAAGCAGAAGCGTACCCGGACTTAAAGGCAAGCGAACAGTTTATGATGCTTCAGAGAAGTATGAACGAAATGGAAGAACAATTGGCGGCTTCCCGAAGAACATATAACATGTCCATTGAGATCTTCAATAATGCGGTACTTCAGTTTCCTTCGTCTGTTATAGCAAAGCGAAACAACATGGAAAAGAAAGAATACCTGAAATTCAACGATTAAGCGATGGAAATCAATTTTGCACAACTTCAGGCAGATCTGATTGCCGGAGATTTGGGAGTTCTGGAAGCCGAAAGAAAGGCGTATGTGAAACGATTTTGGATTGGGTTCTTTATTTGTTTCGGTTTGGTAGCGGCGATTCTTATTGTATGGCTTGCTTCGGGAACCCGAAATTTCATTCCTTTTGTCATCGCGGCAGGCATTGTACTGATTGTTTCGTTGGTGGTAATGATCATTAAGCACCAGCGTTTTTATAAAGATTTTAAAGCCAGGTTCAAAGGAAAGGTGATACCGGCGGTAGTAACATTTGTGGATGAAAGATTGGAATACGACCCGCATAGAAGCCTGATGGCTCAATATGGTGAAAGCAGAATTTTCACGCAGCGTGTAGACCGCTATAAAGCAGAAGATACTATTTCGGGAAAATTTGACGCAACCGACTTTTCTTTCGGGGAGATCCATACGGAATACAAAACAGTATCTACCGATAGTAAGGGAAATCGCCAGGAACACTGGCATACGATCTTTAAAGGAATGTTGTTTGTGAGTGATTTCCACAAGAATTTCCACGGAGAAACCATGATCGACGTCGATACGATGGAACGTTATCTGGGAAAACTGGGGCGTAAATTCCAGCAATGGAATCCAAGCAGGCCGGGGAATTTGGTAAAATTGGAAAACCCGGAATTCGAGAAAAAATTTGCCGTTTACAGCACCGATGAGCAGGAGTGCCGTTATATATTGACACCTTCGATGATGGAAAGACTGCTGGATATGACCAAACGGATTAATTTCAAAGTAGCAATTTCTTTCCGGAACAACCAGGTTTACATCGCAGTCTTTAACAATATGGATTTGTTCGAACCGTCCGTTTTTGGTTCTCTTTTGAAGGAAGAAGATTATCGGATTATCATTAATATGATGAACTTGATGACAGGTATTATCGAAGACTTAAACCTCAATACCAGAATCTGGACCAGGGAATAATCGATTTAGTATTAGCAGTTAAATGAATTGCGCGAGTGTGACACTCGTGCAATGACAATTTATCTGCTTATTTTCAATCCTGAATCCCCCGTATTCATTATATTTGAAACAATTAAAACAGAATCAATTTGGCAACTAAAATAAAATTTGGAACAGATGGTTGGAGAGCGATCATCGCAGATGAATTTACAGTAGAGAATGTAGCACGTGTGGCTTATGCAACTGCTCAATGGCTTAAAAAATCCGATTGGAATTCGAAAATTGCATTGGGTCATGACTGTCGTTTTGCAGGAGAACTTTTTGCTGAAACTGTTGCTAAAGTACTTTTGCACGAAGGAATAGAAGTGTTGATGTCGAAAGGTTTCGTTTCAACACCGATGATTTCTCTTGCCGCAAATCAATTGGGATGTGGTTTGGGAGTTATTCTAACGGCAAGTCACAATCCGCCTTCTTATAACGGTTATAAGTTGAAAGCACATTATGGCGGACCGCTTACGCCTGAATTGGTCCAGGAAATCGAAGATATTATTCCGGATTCTCTTCCGTTTGACTATAAATCGGTTGATCTAAGCCAATTCGAGAAATCCGGAAAACTGGAAATCGTAGACTTTGAAACACGTTACGTACAGCACATTGAAAAGAACTTCGACCTGGAAGCAATTCGTAAATCGGGATTAAACCTGGTATACGACGCCATGTACGGAGCCGGTCAAAATGTGATCAGACGCATTCTGCCGGATGTGCAGCTGCTTCATTGCGATTACAATCCGTCCTTTATGGGGCAGGCACCTGAGCCTATCCAGAAGAACCTGCAGGAATTGGAGCGTTATATTATTGCAAAAGGAAATATTCACTGTGCTTTGGCAACAGACGGAGATGCAGACAGAATTGGCTTGTATAACGGCAAAGGTGAATTCATCGATTCTCACCACATCATTTTGTTGTTACTGCATTATTTGGTAAGTAACAAGGGAATGAGCGGAAAAGTAGTTACTGCATTCAGTACAACCCCGCGTGTAAAAAAACTGGCAGAGCACTATGGCTTAGAGTATCAAGTGGTAAAGATCGGGTTCAAGTACATTGCCGGCATCATGGTTGATGAAGATGTGTTGATCGGTGGCGAAGAATCCGGAGGAATTGCAGTAAAAGGACATATTCCTGAGCGTGACGGAATCTGGATGGGATTGATCATTTGGGAATACATGGCGAAATCAGGTAAGACACTTGACCAATTAATCGAAGAAGTGTACGAGATTGTTGGAGCATTTAAGTTCGAACGAAACGATTTACACCTGACGGAAGAGAAAAAACAGGCAATCGTTGAAAAATGCAGTAATAACGAATACAAAGGATTCGGAAAATACACTGTAAGCGAAGTAGGAACAATTGACGGATGGAAATTCTTCTTCGATGATAACCGCTGGATGATGATCCGTGCATCGGGCACAGAACCTGTCTTGCGCACTTATGCAGAAGCTCCGACATTGGAAGAAGTAAGGGAAATCCTGAAAATAACCGAGGAAACAATATGTAATTAAAAAAAGAAAAGCCCCGGTCACTGAGCGAAGTCGAAGTGCGGGGCCTTTCTTTTTAATGGTGTCCGCGGCCTCTGCCATGGCCAGGATGATGACCGTGTCCATGTCCATGGTGATGATGACCGCGACCACGTTCCTTTACAACAATCACGCGTTCTTCCACATAAACCGGATGTGGTTCCGGTCTGGAGTTTATCTCCAAATGGAAACTCACATTTGGTTTCGGCCTGCTGTCAACCCGCAGCCTTGCCTGTGCCGGAGCGGGTCTTGGAGCCTGTGCCGGAACACGATATGCGTAATATGTTCTTCGATGCTCCGGATTATAATAGTAGGGATGCTCGGATGCAATCCACAATTCCATGCGCGGAGAGTCGGAATAAACGAAATAACTTGTGGACCAATAATGGGGAATAGGTTTCCAGTGATTACGCTCCCAGACAAAATAAACACTTGCCGCCGGATCATAATAGACATTCTGTCTCGGATAGTAATAATACCTGTGTTTTTGTTTCTTCGGTGGATGCGAAGGGTGCGCATACAGATTACCTGTCATACTCAAAGTAAAGCAAAGCATCAATATACGGGCTGCGAATTTCATCGAATTTTTCATGACTAAGTGTTTTGATTTGTATTCCAAACCATTCAAGGGTTTTGCCATAAGCGGATATGATGTTGTTAAAAAAAATTAATTGCCTTTAAAATGGGAATAACAGAACGGATTTGATCTTATGAGTTCGAATAAGGGATTGAGCTGTTATTTCAAATTGAATAAGTGTTTTTCATATTGAAACAGATTCCGGTCTTTTCAACATTCATGTGGGGAATTATTTCCAAATCATATTCGTACTAATCCGTCAGCGGGAGGACTCAATTTGGCCTCCTTAGAATGAATCTTTCTTTGTAGAACTGCACTAATCCGCCGCGGTGAATTCAGTTATCAAGATTTGTCGCTTCTCCTAAATTATTTTCGCACTGATGTTTGTCATAATTTAGTCTTCAAAAGCTACGAGTCTCCTAAATTATTTTCGCACTAACGTTTGTCATAATTTAGTCTTCAAAAGCTACGCTTTTTCTTATTTTTGAATCATGGCTGGTTCAACTTTTGGAAATTTAGTACGGTTAAGCACCTTCGGAGAATCTCATGGCAAAGCAGTTGGGGGCATCCTGGAAGGCATCCCTGCCGGATTTTCTATCGATTTCGAGGAAATACAAAAAGAACTTGATCGCAGAAGACCCGGGCAGTCTGCAATTGTAACCCAGCGAAAAGAATCCGATCGGGTGCAATTCCTTTCCGGAATTTTCGAAGGAAAAACGCTTGGAACACCAATCGGGTTCCTGGTTGAAAACGAAGATCAAAAATCAGCTGATTACAACGAACTTGAAAAAGCATTCCGGCCTTCACATGCCGATTTCACTTATCAGCAAAAATATGGTATCCGGGACCATCGCGGCGGCGGCCGTTCCTCAGCACGGGAAACCGTTTCCAGGGTAGTAGGCGGAGCAATTGCGAAACAAGTACTGGCTCAACAGGAGATTCGTATCGATGCTTTTGTGGATCAAATCGGTTCGCTTCAGTGGCTCGGTGAATGGAATTCCGGGCTGAAAGAGGTCAGCGAATCAACTATTGTTCGCGTTCCTTCGTTAGAACTGGCAGAACAAATGGAAGCGCTTATTCGTGAAGTACGGAAAGAAGGAGATACGATTGGTGGAAGCATCCGCTGTGTAATAGATGGCGTACCCGCCGGACTGGGAGAACCGGTTTTTGATAAACTACATGCCGAATTGGGGAAAGCGATGCTGTCTATCAATGCTGTAAAAGGGTTTGAGATCGGTTCTGGATTCAGTTCTGTGGCGATGAGAGGTTCCGAACACAACGATTTATTTACGACTGACGGAAAAACCAAAACAAACCACTCCGGGGGAATACAGGGAGGAATTTCAAACGGAATGCCGATCGACTTCCGGGTTGCATTCAAGCCTGTAGCAACCATTATGAGACCACAGGATACGATCAACGAATCTTTTGAAGCCGTTTCGCTGATTGCCAAAGGCCGGCATGATCCGTGTGTTGTTCCCAGAGCAGTACCGATCGTAGAATCAATGGCTGCTTTGGTAATACTTGACTACCTGTTAATTCAAAAAGCTTACCACTAAATGATGCAGAATCTAGAAAGATTTTTAGCGAAGAGATGGATGATTTTCTTGTTGTTTCTCTCGTTAACCTATTTATTCGGAACAAAATCTGACAGGAGATACGGCTGGACCAGAAGCGCAGCTAAAGAAGCAACACCGGTCTATTCGGATGCCGCAGGATATTATGCCTTCTTACCGGAATGGTTCATCTACGAAGGGAATCAGTTTACTTTCCATGATAGTATAAGGGACAAATACCCGAAAGCCGGTTTTGAAGATGGGGTCGATATAAATCCGGACGGGACATTTCATAATAAGTATTTTACAGGGACGGCCCAATGCCTGACCCCGTTTTTCCTGGTCGGACATGCACATGCACATTTCATCGGAGAAGATACGGATGGATACACCTGGCCCTATATTTTCTGGTTGAACGTAGGAATGGGATTCTATGCAATGATTGGTCTTATAGCCTTGTTTTTACTTTTAAGGCGTTTAAAAATAGATTATTTCGGCTGTTATATTGCAGTGCTTTCAGTGGCGCTGGGAACCAATTTCAGCTATTACGTTTACATTGAAATTCCTTATTCGCACATTTTTTGCTTTGCCGTTATCAATTTGTGCTTACTCAACGGATTGAAATGGATCCAGGAAAACAGACCTAAAAACATGTTGTTCTTTGGCTTTTTGCTTGGGCTCAGCTTGATGATCCGTCCGACAAACGGGTTAATTCTTGCCTTCTTTCCATTTTTGTTCGCTACGAATAAGGAATTCCTTAGCAGAATAATCACGTTTATTAAATCCTGGAAGCTCTTGCTGCCGACCCTGTTTTTGTTCCTGATTCCGGTTGTTATCCAGGTTGGGTTCACTTACCTGCAGATGGGGGAGATCAAACTGAATAGTTATTCCAACGAAGGATTTACAAACTGGAACGATCCTTACTTCTGGGAAACTCTTTTCGGTTTCCGAAAGGGAATTTTTGTTTATGGTCCCGTAATGCTGCTGCTGATTCCCGGATTGATATGGATGTTCTTTAAAAACAGGAGGATGTTTGTTGGAGTGTTGATTTTCATTGTGCTTTCAACCTACGTCATGTCATCCTGGTGGTGTTGGTGGTATGGCGGTTCACTTGGTTTTCGTCCGGTAGTGGATTTTTACGGTATTTGGGTCATTCCGATTGCTTACCTGGCCCACTATTCAAAATTATGGGGGCGCGTGCTCATTTTAATCCTGGTTTCAGGCTTCGTAGTGATATATCAAACCTATGAGTTCCAAAAGAAAAAAGAGATCATCCATTACGGTTATATGAATTACGGTATGTGGAAGCAGTCTTTTATGCAGACGGATTCAAGGTTCAATTTTGCATTTCATTCGGATATTGATACTTTACCGGAAAATAGTCTTCAAATTGGCAGTCCGGTTGGATTTTACCAGGGGGAAGAAGCACTTATTCCCGGGAAAGTTTACGGATATGCCGGAGAGCAGTTCGTTCCGGGAAGAGCTGTTGCAGCAAAGCGTTTACAGGTAAAGGATTCAAACTCGTTCGTCGGAATACGTGTTACACTAAAAGGGTATTTAAATTCCGGAGGAGAGAATCCGGTAGTGCATACAGACTATTTTAAGGATGGGATTCTTGTGATGGGAAAAGACATGCTGATCGGATGGCGTTTTGATCATGTAAAGACCTGGGAGGATATCAGTGTGGATGTGATTCCTGATCGCAGATGGAGTGAAGTGGATTCTGTGAAATGTACACTCATGGCAGGAGGAAAAGCAATGAAATTTAAGGATTTGCAACTCCGTCTTTTTAAGATGAACTGATTCCGGATTTCGATTCATAAAAAATGTTGTTTTTCGAACAAAAACAGTCTTCAGTGTAATCTTTTTTCGGGCATTAATGCTTAAATTCATAGGCATGAAACGAAAAAAGATAGTCATCATAGGTGGTGGCTTTGCGGGATTAAATCTCGCCCGTAAATTGGCTAAGTCCGATTGTGAAATTGTCCTGGTGGATAAACAAAACCACCACATGTTTCAACCCTTGTTTTACCAGGTGGCCAGCGCACGCCTGGAACCTTCAAATATCTCTTTCCCGTTCAGGGCTATTTTCAGGCGCAGGAAAAACGTAAATTTCAGGTATGCAACCGTAAAGCACATTCGCCCGGAAGATAACATCATCGAAACTTCCATGGGAGAAATTCCTTACGATGAGCTGATCATTGCAACAGGCTGTAAAACCAATTTCTTCGGAGATCCTGATTTGGAAAAAAATACGCTCGCAATGAAAACGACCCAGCAGACAATCCATATCCGCAATACAATCCTGGCCAAGTTTGAAAAGATCATGTTCGTAAATACCCAGGAAGAAAAGGATGAGTTGATGAACCTGGTAATTGTTGGAGCAGGGCCAACCGGAGTTGAACTTTCAGGTGCATTTGCGGAAATGAAAACCAAAGTCCTTCCGCACGATTATCCGAATTATGATTTCTCAAAACTGAAAATCACGCTGCTCGAAGGAAGTCCGAATACCCTGAATGCCATGAGCGATAAATCACGAACATGGTCTCGCAAATACCTGGAGAAAATGGGAGTCGAAGTAAGGACTTCAACGGTGGTTTCTTCTTACGACGGACACAAGCTAATGCTAAAAACAGGCGAAGTAATTCCTACGCAAACGGTTATATGGGCTGCAGGAGTACAGGGAAATGTATTACCGGGTTTGGAAAAAGCTACTATGGTCAGAGCACGTTACACAGTCGACAGGTATTCATTGGTTAAAGGTTACGACAATGTCTATGCTATTGGAGATATTTCCTATATGGAAACAGAGAAATATCCTCAAGGGCATCCACAATTAGCAAACGTAGCGATTAACCAGGGGAAAACGCTGGCGAAGAATTTTCGTGCACGCTGGTCAGGAGGAAAAATGCAGCCTTTCGAGTACAAGGACAAAGGAACAATGGCAACCGTTGGAAAGCACAAGGCCGTTGTGGAACTTCCCAATTTTAAATTCCAGGGATACTTTGCCTGGATGGTATGGATGGTGCTTCACCTTATGCTTATTCTGAGTATCCGGAACAAGATAGCGGTGTTTTTCAATTGGGCATGGCGTTATATTACCGGAGATACCTCTCTGCGTTTGATCCTGCGTGATGAACGCGACCGGGAACTCACCAGGAGCAACGATTGATTAAGGGAGTTTAATAAGTTCAAATAGTTGAAAGAGTTCAAATGTTTAAAATGTAGCCGAGCGGGTTAAACATTTGAACTTGTTTTTTTTAAATTGTAGTTTTGGTCTTCACAATCAAAACTGCGGTTTGCTGATCAACAGGTATACTTTAAGTCCGCTGAGGTGGATATTCTTTTTGGTTTTATTCCTTTCCCCGGATGTTTTGGGGCAATCCGGTATTGGACAGTTCATGAACTACGGGGTTAAGGACGGCTTATGTGAAGCTGTTTGCAGCGGTATCGCCCAGGACAGCCGTGGATTTTATTGGATTTCTACCCAGGGCGGGATCAGCAGGTTTGACGGAACGAATTTCAAATCCTACTATCCGAGTGAAATACTCGGAGAAAAACAGGTGCTGGATAATTCACGGGTTTTCTTCGAAGTCGCCCCGAATCGAATGTTGCTAACTCTCGGAAACGGAAAAGCATTTATTCTCAATTGTATCTCGCAGGAATTCACCCCGGTGAAAAGCTTAAGGAACCGCCATACCCTGAATGTTGAAAGAACAGCAGATAACCGTTTCCTGGTTTCTTCAACCGATACCCTTTTTATTCTGGATGCTTCTTTAAAGATTATTCAATCGGTAATCCCGCCTTTGAAGAAAAAGGGATTTGGAATACAAATGAAATTGCTTGGGAATTCAAAATACCTGGTTTCATCGGCCAAAGAGTTTTTTGTTTTTGATGCCCGATCCCGGAAATTTGAAACGTTTAAACCGGAATTACCCTGGGATGGACTATTCAATACAGGGTATGAGGCAATGTATGTAGACCAGTTCCGCAAACGCATTTACTTCCTTAATTTCTTCAAAGGATTATTTGAAACCGATTATCGGGGTAAAGTGCTATTCAACTGGGATGCCGGGATGCTGCAGAAAGACTTGTGTGGTTTATTGAACCAAATGATTCCGGACAGAAATAGCAGGCACATGGTCTGGGCCTCCGGAAACCAGGGAGTAGCTTACCTGAACCTTATTTCCCGCCAGGCAAGTGTATTCAAACACGATCCGCTGATTCCGTTCTCTATCTCGAATGAATTGGTGACAAACTTATTTATCGACCGATACCAAAACCTGTGGGCTGCTACCTACAAAGGTGTGAGTGTAATGAATAAAAACAGCATCCTGATCGATGAATGGGATTTAAAAACCAGCTCGGATGAACCCCTGATGAATGTGTGCCGGATATCTGACAGCGAGCTGATTGCCGTAAAATATGGCTACGGAGCTTATCGCCTTTGGGAACATAACAGACGATTTGAGCCATATCACAAAAAGGAACTGAAAGATTCCTGGTTTGTTTTCAGAGATGGAGAGCAATTAATTCATGGAGGAAGAGGTGTTATTCTGAAAGTGGTGAACCTGCAGTCGGATAAAGTAACGGAATTGAGTTTCTTAAAGAAGTATTTCAGTCAGTCGGAACTTGTTTGTCTGGGTTTTCTTAGCAGAACAGGAGAATGGTGGTTTAGCGGTAACTCCGGCGGAGGTTTGGTGAGATACAATCCTGTTACAAAGAAAGCCATTCATTTTTCAAGAAATAAAGCATCGTTTTCAGGATCTTATTTTACCAGTTATTCGGAAGCTCCGAACGGGGATATCTGGTTTTCGAGCAATAAGACACAGATCCTCACACATTGGATCAAAGCAAGCGATAGTTTTGAAGAGATCAACTTTGCGGATATTTTTGAAAAACAACACCAGAGCATTATCCAATGCCTGGCAGCAGATAAGCTTGGGAATATCTGGATTGGATTTGAGGGGATGGGATTGGTATGCTACCACATATCATCGGGAAAAACGATCTTCTACGGAAAGAAGGAGGGAATTCCATCCAATTTTGTTTACAACCTTACCTTCGATGATCAACAGCGTTTGTGGGTTGGAACAAGGAAAGGTTTGGCATGTCTGGGTTCAGATCGAAAAACGGTCCAACATTTCGGCCTGGCAAACGGTTTTCCATCCGAGCACTTTGACCAAAGTTCCTGGTTTGATCTTCAAAAAGGAACCGTTTGGATTGCCTCAGATAATTATTTGCTGCGTTTCCTTCCAAAAAAGCTTTTAAAAACAGAAAACCGGAAATTGCAGGTCTTCCTGGATGAATTCCTGGTCTCCAATCAAAAACAAGCATTGGATCCTGTGAAAACGCATGACTTTCGTCCGTACCAAAATACGGTACAGTTTACTTTTTCCACTTTGAACCCTTTAGGAAAAGAACAAATCGAGTACAGTTACCTGCTGGAAGGTTCCTACGGGAAATGGATCTCACTCGGAACGAACTCCAGTGTGATATTTCCGTCACTTCCTCCGGGAGCTTATAAATTCCACCTTCGGGCAAAAATCCCGGGTACCAAAAATTGGATTTACCTGGAAGAACCGGTGCGTTTCGAGATCGCTACTCCCTGGTTCCGTTCCTGGTGGTTCAAATTGCTGGTTATTTTATTGAGTGCAGTCATTATCTTTTTAATAACACGCATTTATTTCCAGCGGAAAATAGAAAAACAACGGGCTGTATTGGAAAGACAAAAAGCCGTGCAGAATGAAAGAGACCGGATTGCTTATGATATGCACGACGACCTTGGAAGTGGTTTGACCAAAATTTCCTACTTAAGTAAAGAGGCAATCCGGAAGGATGGAAACCGTGCAGAGTTGGACCGAATTCATGAAACCTCGGTGGAATTGGTGAAGAACATGAGCGAATTGATTTGGGCTATGAAAGTAGAAAATGATTCCCTGGCCGATTTGATGAGTTACCTGCGCTATTATGCCATGGAATATTTTGAGACCAGCGGGATTTCAGTTCAAATGGAATTGGATGAGTTCCGGGAAGATCAGCAGATATCCGGAGAGATCCGCCGGCAGGCGTTTCTGATCTTTAAGGAAGCATTACACAACATCGTAAAACACGCACAAACAGAACGGGTGCTTATTCAAATTCGTGCCGAGGGGGAGAAACTATCTATCCTTATTCGCGATTACGGAAGAGGATTAAAACCTGAATTGGAAAGAAACAGAAGCGGGAACGGGATGAAAACCATGCAGGAACGCATAAGCCGACTGAAAGGAAGGATGGAATTGAAGAATAGTGAAAACGGTGTAGAATTACTTTTCGAGATCCCGCTTTCCTGATCATTCAAATACTTCCTGATTCCAGGAAAAAATCAACCGTTTGTTTCATTGTGCCATAATCGTTTAAATGCGTAATTTGTAACCGTTATGATTGGGATTTGTATCATAGAAGACATTGTAGACATCCAGCAGGGATTGCGATCTGTGATTGAAAGCGATGAACGCCTGCATTGGATACGTTCGTTCGAAACGGCTGAAGAAGCCATTGAACAGATCCCGAAATTAAAGCCCGATGTTGTTATTACAGATATCAATCTTCCCGGAAAGAACGGCATAGAATGCGTTTTTGAGCTGAAGAATATAGATCCGGGAGTCCAGTTCATCATGTTCACCATTTACGAAGACAACGACCAGGTTTTTGAAGCATTGAAAGCAGGGGCAACCGGGTATATTCTCAAAAATACTGCCCCGGAGAAGATAGTGGAAGCCATCATGGAACTGCACGAAGGAGGAAGCCCGATGTCGCCCAAAATAGCCAGAAAGGTATTGCAGTCTTTCAGTAAAGTGGAGAATCCGGTCTTGCAGCTGATCTCTAAAAGAGAGCGGGAAGTGCTCGACTTATTGAGTAAGGGTTATCTCTACAAAGAAATTGCCGATCAATTGAATATCACCCTGAGTACCGTAAAACGCCATTTAAACCACATCTACGAAAAACTGCAGGTACAGAATAAAACCGAAGCAGTGAACAAATTATATGGGAAATAGTTCACATGTTCACATGTTCAAATGATTTTTTTTAAACACCATTCAAGATTCCATTATTCATTGAACTTTTTGAACGTTTCTATTTTTTGAACATGCTAATAAAATGAACCGAATGGTTGATTGACAGCTGCTTATGCACCCGCTAATTTTGCTCAAAACAAAGTTTATGAAGAGAAAGATGAGAGTAGCAAAGTTGTTGGTTTTAGCGTTCGGGCTCATGTTGATGTCTGTTGATTGTTCAAAGAAAGAAATTCCGGAACCAGTACCGCCGGTTCCTGCAACCTGTAACATTGTTGAAGTAAATCCGAATGGAGGAAGTACCACGATTTCCACACCTACCACCTGGACAGCAGGAAATGTATACATTGTAAGAAGCCCGGTTACGGTAACCTCTGTTTTGACGATCGAACCGGGAACAATCATTAAATTGGATGTAGATGCGCAGATTGAAGTGATCAATTCGGGGAAAATTGCCGCTAACGGAACAAATACTCAGCGCGTTGTTTTTACTTCCATCAAGGACGATAGTTATTGCGGGGATTCTAACGGAGACGGAACGGCAACTACAGCCCAAAAAGGAGACTGGCAGAATATTTTTCTGAACGGTGGAAGCGGGAATACGTTTACTTATTGTGATTTCCTGTATTCGGGAAGAAATGACGGTGGTTACTACAATGCAGTTGTGATTTCTGTTGCTGGTCCTTCATTTACCTTTGATCATTGTACTTTTGCGCATACTCAAAGCAACACAAGCTCATCGTCGGCTTATGTTTTCCATGGAGGAAGCTATATGAACGATCCTTCTGTTTCTGTATTTACCAATAATGTTTTCTACGACAATGACCGACCGCTTTACTGCAGTTTCGATTATACGGTGAATACCAATAACGTTTTCCACAACCCGGAAAATCCGGCAGAAAAGAATACCCGAAACGGGATATTTATGTGGGGCGGGATCGGTGAATCGGTCAGCTACAATGTTTCGGAAGTACCATATGTTTTACTTACAAATTTTAGCGGCGGTGGAAGCGGTGCTGTGCGAAACATCAATATCGGCAACAATGTTATCCTGAAGTTTACACAGTCTTCCTACGGAATAGCAAGGGGAACAGACAATCATATCAATATGGGATCAGGTGTCATATTCACGTCTTATAAAGACGATGCCAATGGCGGCGATACCAACGGGGATGGAAATGCAAGTTCACCGGCTACCGGAGATTGGGACGGTTTCTGGGATTATGCATCCAATTCCTGGGTTTCAGGATCCTATATTTTATATGCGGCACATTAAGAACCTATGACCCGATTCCCACTTTAGTTTAAGTATAACGGTTAGGTAGCAGCGAGCGGTCGGATTAGTGTAAGTGGTCCGGCCGTTTGCTATTCCTTAATTTTTCACTACACGTACCGTTTCTTTAAAGGCTTTGGATTGAATAATGATGAGGTAGAGTCCGCTGTTCAGGTCATTCAGGTCAATTTGCTGGCGGAATGCGCCCCTGGAAACCTTCCCGGAATGGATTTCGCGGATAAACTTCCCACTTGCATCGTATAACCGGATATCCATACGCTCTTTTTCCGGAACCTGGATTTCAAGCGTGGTACTTTCTACCGCAGGATTTGGGAAGGTTAGTGCCTTGAATTCAGTCGGATAGGGAACACCGTTCTCATCCAGTTCCACGTCTTTGGTGGTTTCTTCTAAAAAGGTGGCATAACTGATAGAACCGATTCCACCGAGAATGTGTTCCTCAATAATTTCTTCTGCTTTTGGTTCCGGTGGCGGTGCTTGAACAAATGGCACGTAGTAAGCTCCTACAGTGTAATATTCCTCAGACCGTACGATTTCCGGAGGTGCAGGTTCCGAGAGCGAATCAATTGCCGGTGCGGTCTCCATTTTATCCGTTTGTTCAGAAGCGATATTGTAGGCGATCTGCTGCACAGATTCGATTTTGCGCTGGTCTCTTTCATCCTCGCAGCTGAAAAGTGCCAGTCCGAAAACAATCAGCAATGCAGCTATAAATAATTGCTGTGGATTGCGTTTTTTATGAGAAAGCCAGGCTTTAAATTCTGCATTGAGTTCATCCTCCTGACGGGTGGTCATCCGCACACAAAGCGATTGACCGCTCAATTCCAGCAAAGTCGATTTGATCTCATGATTGGATTTATTACTGAAATCATGCACGTGTTTAGCGCATTTCTGGCAGAAAGCTCCTTTTTCGCTCGGAGTCATTCCGTTCCAATCTTCCGTACAAGGTGTTTGGATTCCGAAAGTTTTCATAGCAGCTGCATTTTGGTTTCTAAATTGTTGTCGGTAAGCAAGATGCAAGCTAAAATGATTTTCCATAAATTTTCTTAAAAAGATTTAAAGTCCCGGGTATCATTGATTAAAATGTGGTGGAATAGAATTGAAACGGACCTAAAATGATATCTTTGAGGCAAATTGAGAAAAACATGATCCAGCGCATACAAACCGTTTACTTTTTATTGGCAGCTCTATTGGTTGCGGCAACCCTTTTCGGAACAGATCTGTTCGCTTACCACCAGGCAGATGATTTTCATGCAACAGCTTATAAATTGTTTAAAGGGGAGGATGTCTTTAAAAAAGTAGATTTCTGGATGCTTTCGGTTGTGCAGATTGTTTTTGCGGTGATGATTATATTCTCGTTCAAAATGCGACACCGTCAGATTTTCTTAGGATGGATTTTACTGATACTGAATATTTTTAGTACTGCATGGATCGTTTTGGGTGCTGTGGTAGAGCCTTCACAATGTACAACTTGCGGTGAAGCGGCAACGAATCTTTCTTTTGGTATTACATTCTATTCGCATGCTATTGCGTTTGTTTTTGTGTTCTTAGGAATTCGTGGAGTCCGCAAAGACAAGAAGACGATTGATTCTTTGAATCGCTTGAGATAATTTTGAAATAATAATAGACAATTGAGCATGTAGGGGCGAAAAATTTTTCGCCCCTACATGCTATAAAAAAAATCAAACAACATGAATTTTCTTTCCGTTGAAAACCTGACGAAATCCTTCGGTGACCGCGTAATCTTTTCAGATATTACTTTTGGGATTGACCAGGGAGATAAAGTGGCCATTGTGGCAAAGAACGGGAATGGTAAAACAACCTTGCTGCGTTGTTTGATGAACCTGGAACAAATTGATTCGGGTCGTGTTGTTTACCGGAATGACCTGCGTGTAGCATTTATGCAGCAAACAGAAAACCTGGATGAGAACCATACGATCCTGGAAGCGGTTTTTTCACACGATATGCCTGAGTTGCAAATCGTGAAGAAATACAACCAGGCTTTGCGCGAAGGAAATGAAGAGGCGATTCATGCTTGTTATGAAGAATTGACAGAACTGAATGCCTGGGACATGGAAGTGAAGGTGAACCAGATCCTTTCTGTACTGAAATTGAATGATACGAGTTTGCTGGTAGGAAGTCTCTCCGGGGGACAGAAGAAACGGGTAGCACTTGCCCAGGTTTTGGTTGCCGAAGCGGATTTTTTAATCCTGGATGAGCCAACCAACCATTTGGACCTCGACATGATCGAATGGCTGGAAGAATACTTGTCCAAATCAAAATCCACGATCCTGATGGTGACACACGACCGCTACTTCTTAGAAGTGGTTTGTGATACGATCTATGAATTGGAAGACAAAACAATCTATAAATACAAAGGAAACTTCTCTTATTACCTGGAGAAAAAAGCGGAACGCCAGGAACAGCTTCAATCCACAATCGATAAAGCCAGAAATACCTTCAAGAAAGAATTGGATTGGATCCGCAGACAACCGAAGGCTCGTGGTACGAAGCAAAAAGCACGTATTGAGAATTTCCAGGACGTTAAAAAAGTAGCCAGTCAGCGTATTGATGAAGACGAGATTGATATCCCGGTGAAAATGGAGCGTTTGGGTTCTAAGATCCTGGAATTGCATAAAATCGGGAAATCTTACGGGGATAAGATCATTTTGGATAATTTCTCCTACAACTTCCAGCGCAAGGAACGTTTGGGAATTGTGGGGAATAACGGAACGGGGAAATCGACCTTCCTGAATATGATACAGGGCAGGGAAGAGGTTGATAAAGGAAAAGTAGTTACCGGGGAAACGGTTGTTTTTGGCTACTACAGCCAGGAATTGATCAAAGTGGATGAAGACAAAAAAGTGATTGATGTGATCCGCGATATCGCCGAGTTCATTCCTTTGGAAAAAGGACGCCAGCTTTCCGCAGCTCAATTCCTGGAAAAATTCCTGTTCCCGCGTCACATGCACTACAACTTTGTACACAAATTGAGTGGTGGTGAGAAAAGACGTTTGAAATTGATGACCGTTTTGATGGCCAATCCGAATTTCCTGATCCTGGATGAGCCGACAAATGACCTGGATATCTTTGTAATGAGTGTTCTGGAAGATTACCTGAGAACTTTTGAAGGGTGTTTGATCGTTGTTTCGCACGACCGTTACTTTATGGACAAAATGGTAGACCACCTATTTGTTTTTGAAGGCCAGGGAGCGATCAAAGACATCATTGGAAACTATACCGAGTTTAGAAAACAGACTGCAGCCGATTACAAAAAAGAGAAGCAGGCAGATGATAAGCCGGTTGAAGTAGTGAAAGTGAAACAGATCTCAGAAGAAGCTCCGAAAGAGAAGCGCAAACTATCGTTTAAAGAAAAGAGCGAGTTCGATCAGATCGAGAAAGACCTGGAGCGCCTGGAAGAAGAAAAAATGAAATGGACGAATGTATTGTCTGATTCTTCAGCAACAACCGAACAATTGATGGAAGCCGGTGAGAAACTGAATTCCATTGTTTCTGAAATCGATGAAAAAACCGAGCGCTGGATAGAATTGTCGGAGTTCGCGTAGCACACCAGTAAGCTCGCGAAGAACAGATGATTATTTTTATTTCTTAAAATAGATGAATGGGGCAATTGTCCCATTTTTTGTATGCACGAATCAAGCTTTTTGGAATTGTTTTAAAATAATTTTAGACAAGACTAAAAATAGTTTTATATTTGCGTAAAATAATTTTCGTGAAGTATATACTTGTTTTCGGTTTTTGGGGAAGTTCATTTGTAACGATGAGTCAGAATCAGTACTCTGATTCCTTAAGAACACTTCCTGATTCCCTGAAAGAAATAGAGGAGATAACTGTTACGGGAAGCCGTGTTGCTCAATCCAAAAAGAACAGCGTTATTTCCGTTTCTACCCTGGACCAAAAATTATTTAGAGCTATTTCCGCGTCATCTATTTCCGATGCGCTCAAATTCTCTCCTGGTATCCGTATGGAAACAAATTGCCAGACTTGTAACTACACACAAGTAAGAATGAACGGTTTGGGAGGTTCTTATTCCCAGATCCTGATCAATGGTCGTCCGTTGTTTTCTTCCCTGATGGGTTTATACGGATTAGAACAAATTCCGACGAATATAGTAGACCGGATAGAAGTGGTAAACGGGGGGGGATCTGTTCTGTACGGTTCGAACGCCATAGCAGGAACAATCAACATCATTACCAAACACCCGGAATACAATTTTATCGAAGTTTCCGACAAGCTTTCCCTAATCCCGAACGGGCCGGTAGAACAGGCTTTTCAATTGAACGGAGGGTTTGTTTCCAAATCCAAAAAGAGCGGATTTTTATTCTCCGGGATGAATAAATTCCGGGATGGGTACGACCGTAACGGAGATGGTTTTACGGAAATTCCAAGGGTAAACAATTCTTTGCTGGGAATCAATGCGTTCCGGAATATTGGCAGATCCGTTGAACTGCATGCTGATTTTTGGGTCCTTCATGAACAGCGGCAGGGAGGACAGTTTTGGAACGGAGATCCGCAACAGGCAGATCAAAGTGAATTCAGAAATCAGATTACCAGCATCGGGCAGTTCTCCGGATTATGGAAATCACGCAATAAGAAATGGAACCTCCAGGCATATACCGGATATCAAAAAACAAACAGGCATCACTATACAGGCCTGGACCATGCTGAGGCGTGGGGAAAAACCAACAATATTACCTGGCAGTCGGGACTTCAGTTCAACTTTACACAGCGCTTCGGGGAGAAGAGTAAATCGACCCTGGTTGGAGGTGTGGAGCATTATTATGACTTCATGCAGGACGAGATCCGGGGATACGATTATTACATCAATCAACACATTACGCAATTTGCAGGTTTCATACAGGAACAATTGGATTTGGGTGAGCTTTGGTCATTCGTGGCAGGATTAAGAACAACCAACCATTCCAACCTTCAGAACCTGATAGTGACTCCCAGAGCTGCTGTTTTGTTTAAACCGAACGGACAGTGGCAGTTTCGCCTGTCTTATGGAAATGGCTTTAAAGCGCCGCAGGTCTTCGAAACAGATATGCACATTGCATTTGCGAACGGTGGAATTTCCCAGATTCGCGTAGATAAGGATTTGAAAAGCGAGAAATCACATGCATATTCCGCGCAGGCAAATTGGAGTAGAAGAAGGAAACGCATGTTGTATTCCTCCGAATTCACACTTTTTCACACACAATTGCTTCATTCTTTTGTTTTGAACGAAATTCCGAGTGATGATCCGAACAAAACTCTGCTCCTGCGAACCAATGGTTCGAATGCGGAAGTAAGTGGTTTGAGTGAATCCGTTCGGGTACGCTGGCATAAGTATTTGCAGGTTGACGTGAACGTAACTTACCAGGAATCGCGCTTTACAGAAGCGCAGCAATGGTCGCTGGAAGTGGAACCGATCAAAGCTTTTCTGAGAACTCCGAATGTATATGGCTCATCCACAATTTCTATTTTCCCGGAGGGAAGCTGGTCGGGTTCGCTAAGCTGCGTGTACACGGGAAGCATGCTGGTGCCGCATTTCGGAGGTGCTCCTGAATTGGACAGCGATATTATTTTGAAAACGAAATCCTTTTGGGATGTAGGAATCCGCGCAGAAAGAGCGATACACATCCATAAATTTGAACAAACAGTAAGGATAGGAGCCGGAGTTCAAAACTTATTCGACAGTTATCAAAGCGATTTTGACACCACCAAGTACCGGGACAGTAATTTCGTGTACGGTCCGCCAAAACCACGAACTGTTTTTGTGGATTTGAAATGGGTAATTGGAGGGAAACATTAAATCGTAGTAACGCGAAGCAATGATTCATGATTTGTTTTTTCAATCAAATCCGTATCCCAATCACACAAACATCATCCACTTGTTCCAATTCCCCTTTCCAATTCTCGAAGGTTGTTTCCAGGTGTTCTTTTTGTTCTTCCATCGGACGGTTGTGAATGGCCAGAATGGATTCTTTGAATTGTTTGTATTTGAATTTCTTTCCGTTCTCACCGCCAAACTGATCTGCATAACCGTCGGTGAATAAGTAGATCGTTGTATCGGACTCCAAAACCATGGAATGCGTATTGAACGGTTTTTCATCAGCATACGTCCCGATTGGCTGCTTGTCCGGTTTCCATTCGATGATTTCATTGCTTTGTGCAGGAACAACCCAGAGTGGATTATTCGCTCCGGACCAGAGCAGTTCTTTGGTTTTGACATTCAAACAGCCCAAACTGATATCCATTCCGTCCTTTACATTTTCAGCGCTTTTATTGAAGGTAGAAATAACCAATTCACGTGTTTTATCCAGGATCTTTCCGGGTTCAACCAGGTTGAATTCCAAAACGGAACGGTTTAGTGCATTGCAGCAGATGACACTTACCATTGCACCGGGCACGCCATGTCCCGTACAATCAGCGGCAGCGAAGAACAAATAGTCTTCCGAAACTGAGCCGTTCGAAACCGTATGTTTTTCCAGCCAGTAAAAATCCCCGGCAACAATATCCTTCGGTTTGTAAAGAATGAAACTTTCGGGTAAGGTTTTATGCCAGTAATCAACAGCAGGTAAAATAGCGTCCTGGAGGCGTTTCGCATACGTGATCGAATCAAGGATTTCCCGGTTTTTGTATTCCAAAGCGTCCTTCTGATCTTCTACCAGGTTTTTTTGTTCCAGGATAATTTTATTTGCCTTGTTTTTCTGTTTTAGCGAGCGGAACAATAAGAATCCAAGTCCGATGAAAACAATCATGCTGGCCGCGAAGAAGTATTTTTGAGTTTGCTCACTTTTGATCTGTTTTTTCTGGTTCTCAATTTGGATCTGCTTCTTTTCCGATTGGTATTTTTCAGTCAGTTCGGAAAGCTGACGTGCATTTTCCAATGAGAAAATAGAGTCTTTGATAGTTATATAGGTCTTGAGAACATCAAAAGCAGCTTTATCATTTCCCATGGCATGATGCACATTGGCCAGGTGCATATGCGTAGCCATGACGTTTGCGTTGTAAATGTTATTGGCATTCCGAATACTTGCCTCGATAAGCGGAAGTGCTTTTGCATATTGTTTTTGCTCATAGTAAGCCAGTCCTAAATTGTCCGTCCAGGTAGTCCCTTTTGATGCAGATCCCAGGATTGAAATGGCTTTTTCATAGTATTCGATGGCTTTCGGATAGTTTTTCTGTTTCATGAAAATATTGGCGTAATTCCCATAAACGTCCGGATCAACCGTTCCCAGCCGGTTCATAATATCCATGGCCTTTTTGATGTAGACTGTCGCCGAATCAAGTTGGTCTTCGAATTCATAACAGATGCTGATGTTTTCGTAAATGATCAGCTGTCCCTGCAGGAAATTGTTCCGGATGAAAACTTTGTTGGAAGCGTGGAATTTTTCAATGGCTTCTTTGTTGCGCTTCAGATCGCGGTAAAGGATCCCGATATTGGCTTCACTTTTTGCAACTCCCATTTCGTCATGCGCTTTTTTGTAATAACGAATGGACAACTGATAGCACTCGATCGATTTCGGCATGTTTCCGGCTTCGTCCATTAGAATTCCAAGGTTCTTGTAAGCCAAAGCGATCCCGGGATTGTACTTCAGTTTTTTAGCAAGTTTCACATTCCCGAAAAGCAATTTTTCCATTTGTTTCGGATGTGAATATTTGAAGGACCAGGAAATCTCATTTTGAAAGATGACTTTATTGGTGTCGTCTTTCATTTTTGAGCATACAACCAGTATGGAGTCGAGCTGTTTTTCTGTTTGTGAAAAGGAAAATGTCCAAAGTAAAGTGAAAAATGCTGCAAGGACAGCTATTCTTTGTTTCATAAGTAAGGTAGCGCTAAACGTAATTTCGAATTAAAATTAATAAAATAGTCATCAATGCGTTTTGATTTCCTTTTTTGAAGGAAAGTTTCATTATTTTGGTTTAAATCTGTTAGATTTTATACTTTTAAATAAAAAACATGATCTCCCGAATTGTCTTCTTATTAATTCTTTTTAACGGTTCTTCCCTTTCTGCACAGGTTTCCGATAGCGAAATGGAAAACATGAAAACCAAATGGCGTGCAGGATTAACCGTGAAAGCCAGGAATTTAGAAGAGAAAACAACATTTAAGGAAGGAATGAGTGAATTCGCGGATTCAATTCAGCGTTTGTTCCTTAAAGATACTTTTATAGTCGAAAATTTGTACCGCAAGCAGCTGGATGCGGACGCCACTACTTTAGGAATGAACAAAGCTGCGCTTGCCTGTGCTTCCGAATATGAATTATTGATTGATAAATATTACACTATTCTTTTGGATAAAATGAATCCGGAAGACCGGGAATTAGTGATTTCCTGGCAAGCTAACTGGAAAGTACTCATGGAAAAAGAGCGCGCTTTGACGGGTAAATTGATGAAGGAGGAATACAGCGGAGGCGGAAGCATTCACTCACTTACCTACACCAGCCGCCTAATGAATGCGCAAAAAGAACATGTACTGATCCTCATTGATTACCTGACTCATTTAATTTAATTCCATGAAAAATACACTAACCATTTTTCCTGTCTCTTATACACATCTCCGAGCCCACGAGACTAAGGCGAATCTCGTATGCCGTCTTCTGCTTGAAAAAAAAAA
>NZ_CABHOL010000039.1 GCF_902168135.1 uncultured Fluviicola sp. | reverse complement strand
CGACCACCGAGATCTACACAGAGTAGATCGTCGGCAGCGTCAGATGTGTATAAGAGACAGATTTAAATGTTTAAATTCTCTAATTATTTCTAGTGCTGAAATACGAACTCTGAAATGCACACTTGGGTCAATGATATATTTCAAGAGATATTCGTAATTTTTTAAATGGTCAGCAAATTGTGCTATGTCAGAATTGCTAATGTTTGACATTTGCCCAATCCAAATTGTTGTTTCTATACACGTTCTGTTAAAGAAATTTTGGAAAACAGTTTCTTTCAATTCTGATATTCTATCTGAATCTGCCTTAAATAAGAGTTCCGGATTGTGAGAAGTTATCCATTCAATGAATTCTCTGTAATTGGAATTCTCTAGCGGAGTAAGATTCAATAGGAAGGTAACAGTGTTAGTATAAGAAGGATGGATTGAATTTGTTTCCTTAATACAAATTATTTCCTTGATTAAATCAAAGGGTAAACCCTCTAGAACCTTAGCGGAAAAATACTCTTGAATATTCTTATGTTCAAAAAAGTATGCTTTCCTAGCAGGATTACATTCAATAAGTGCAGAATGTATAAAGTTAGCTAATTCCTTATGATTACTATCTATTATTTTTAGTAATGATTCCTCATCAAAACTACTTTTCTGCATTAGTTCATGAGTAAGTGCTGTTTTCTTTAAATTCTTCTTTAATATGGCAATTGAAACAGTTTTTTTTTGGAATTTGTCCGATTTATCATTTTCCAATCGATCTGTGACATACATGTCCCATAATTTAGCTGTATTTGTTTCTAAATATCCCTGATTGTTATAGTAATTGGCTACTATTTTTAACTGAAAAGGGTTTTTTAGGAAAATATTATTTTGAGAATATAAATACAACTCTTCAAGGTCAAAATTGGATTGTGTAAGTGATTCTAAAAGTTTTTGCGACTGATTTAGTTTTAATTCTGAAAGTTTATAAGTTTCAAGTCCATTAAGTTGTGAAGAGAAGTCATTAAAAATATTCGATCTACAACTAATTAAATATTTGTAATTTCTATTCCTTAGGTTATGTTCTCTTATAAATGTCTGTAGTTTTGATATGAAGTCATTTACTTCAACTATTTCATCAATCCCATCAAGAATAAACATCAGATTCGAGAACTCAGAAATAAGATCAAAATTTAAGTAATCATGAATAGAATCTGAACTTGTAAAGTTATTCATTTTACGAAAAACTGGAATTAGATCATTAGAATGATCTTCCCACAACGAGTAGGCAAGGTTCAGGATTTCTGTTGATTTTCCCGATCCTGGATTTCCTATAATTGCTATTCCTGTATTTTTGTTAATTATTTCATGGATGTTGAAGTTCTTTTCTTCAAAAGAAAAATACAAATCATCACTTTCAAAGTTCTCAAATGTTCGGTTTAAATCAATGGATTCTTTTTTGTCAGTATCAATAAAGAGTTTAAGTAGATCAGAAGTGAGATTGTTTTTTTGTTTAGTTCCGATTTTATCTTTGATTAGAATTTCTACTACTTCTTCAAGGTTCTCTTTTACGGCCTTTACATCTGCAGAAATACTGAATATTTCTTCTTGGTATCTCTCAAGGATATGTAGTTTTTTTAATTCTTGATCTTTTAGAACGTTATTGATGAAAAGTTTAAGAAATAAATCTGTCTCGCTTTTTTTAGGCCTAGTTATGTTTGGATATGAATCGAAAAGTATGTTGATTTCTTCTTCCGTATATTTAGTTCGATATAAAACGTATAAGGACAGTTTTTCAACTAAAGCTTCAGATTGATAAAAGTAAAATGGAGTTCCCATTCGGGATTGTTGTTTCGTTTGGGTTTTATATTCACCGATCGTGAAGGAAATGATTTGAGATAGACGGTTTTCATATTTCTTTTTTTTGAAAAAAAATTTTTTGAAACCAGTATAACTTTCTTCTTTGATAAATTCTTTTATCCAATTTTTAGCGATTGTTGCAGTTTGCATTATTAATGCACCGGTTATAATAGCGGTCATGATTTTAGTCTAAATTCTTTTCTGATTACATAAATATAATTGATATAATTCTAACCCTTGTAAAAGGATAATTTATCTTGTTTAGGATCTACAATTTAGAACCAATCTGAATAAATAGGAATGATACTTTCCCGCTTCCTTTTGTGTTTCACTTTCCATTGCTTTTGCGTAAATTCGCGCGTCGAATAAATTGTTAAAAACTAACTTTCAAAAGCAAGTCTTCTTTTATGAATACCTATCAAGAATACATCCGGGAAATTGAGGAAAGAAAAACCCAGGGTCTTCACCCGAAGCCGATTGACGGCGCAGAACTGTTAAGCGAAATCATTGCTCAAATCAAAGATGAACAGCATGCTGACCGTGAAGATTCACTGAAGTTTTTTATTTACAACACCTTGCCGGGAACAACCAGCGCTGCAGGTGTTAAAGCGAAATTTTTAAAGGAGATTATCCTTGGGGAATCCATTGTAAAAGAAATCACACCGGCATTTGCTTTTGAATTGTTGTCTCACATGAAAGGTGGTACTTCAATCGGAGTATTGCTCGATTTGGCTTTAGGAAACGATGCAGCGATCGCAAAACAGGCTGCGGAGGTTTTGAAAACACAGGTATTCCTGTACGATGCAGATACGGATCGTTTGAAAGAGGCTTTCAAGGCAGGAAATGCTGTCGCGAAGGAAATTTTGGAAAGTTACGCTAAGGCGGAGTTCTTTACGAAACTTCCGGATGTTCCTGAAGAAATCAAAGTAGTTACCTACATTGCCGGTATCGGTGATATTTCCACGGATTTATTGTCTCCGGGGAACCAGGCGCATTCACGTTCTGACCGTGAATTACATGGTAAATGTATGATCACACCACAAGCACAGGAAGAAATCAAAGCTTTACAGGCTAAACATCCGGATGCAAGTGTGATGCTGATCGCCGAGAAAGGAACAATGGGTGTAGGTTCATCGCGTATGTCGGGTGTGAACAACGTAGCACTTTGGACCGGTAAACAGGCAAGCCCGTATGTACCGTTCGTGAATTTCGCTCCGATCGTTGGGGGAACAAACGGAATTTCCCCGATTTTCTTAACAACGGTTGACGTAACCGGTGGTATCGGTTTGGACCTGAAAAACTGGGTGAAAAAGACGGATGCTGCAGGAAATGTGGTTCGCGATGAAAATGATGAGCCGATCCTGGAGCAGGCGTATGACGTTTCTACAGGTACGGTTTTAACCATTAATACAAAAACAAAGAAATTATACAACGGCGATAAAGAGCTGATCGATATCTCGAAAGCATTCACTCCGCAAAAGATGGAATTCATCAAAGCAGGTGGATCTTACGCTATTGTATTCGGGAAAAAACTGCAGACTTTGGCGGCGAAAATCCTGGATATTGAAGCTCCGGTAGTATTCGCTCCTTCGAAAGAAGTTTCCGTGGAAGGCCAGGGATTGACGGCTGTAGAAAAGATCTTTAACAAAAATGCTGTGGGAGTTGCTCCCGGAAAAGTGTTACACGCCGGATCTGATGTGCGCGTTGAAGTGAATATCGTTGGTTCACAAGATACAACCGGTTTGATGACTGCCCAGGAATTGGAAGCAATGGCTGCAACGGTAATTTCTCCGATTGTGGACGGTGCATACCAATCCGGATGTCATACGGCTTCTGTTTGGGACAAGAAAGCGCAGGCAAACATCCCGAAACTGATGAAATTCATGAACGATTTCGGTTTGATTACGGCTCGCGACCCGAAAGGTGTTTACCATTCCATGACGGATGTAATCCACAAAGTATTGAACGATATTACGGTAGACGAGTGGGCGATCATCATCGGTGGTGACTCACACACACGTATGTCGAAAGGGGTTGCTTTCGGTGCGGATTCGGGAACTGTTGCTTTGGCATTGGCTACCGGTGAAGCTTCCATGCCTATCCCGGAATCGGTGAAAGTGACTTTCAAGGGAACGATGGAAGATTACATGGATTTCCGCGATGTGGTTCACGCTACACAAGCACAGATGCTTCACCAGTTTGGTGGTGAGAACGTGTTCCAGGGACGTGTTATTGAAGTTCACATTGGAACATTGACAGCTGACCAGGCGTTTACATTCACGGATTGGACCGCTGAAATGAAGGCAAAAGCTTCCATCTGTATTTCGGAAGATGATACACTGATCGAATCATTGGAAATTGCGAAAAGCCGTATCCAGATCATGATCGACAAAGGAATGGACAACGACAGACAAGTCCTTCAGGGATTGATCAACCGTGCAGATAAGCGTATTGCTGAGATCAAATCAGGCGAAAAACCAGCTTTGACTCCGGATGCAAATGCGAAATACTACGCAGAAGTTGTGGTTGATCTGGATCAGATCGCTGAGCCGATGATCGCTGACCCGGATGTAAACAACAAAGACGTTTCCAAACGATACACACACGATACAATCCGTCCGTTGTCATTCTACGGCGGCGATAAAAAGGTAGATCTTGGATTTATCGGTTCGTGCATGGTTCACAAGGGCGACATGAAGATCCTTGCGCAAATGCTGAAGAATGTAGAAGCACAGAACGGGAAAGTGGAATTCAAAGCTCCGTTGGTAGTTGCTCCTCCGACCTATAATATCGTAGACGAATTGAAAGCAGAAGGCGATTGGGAAGTATTGCAGAAATACTCTGGCTTTGAGTTCAACGACGACGCTCCGAAAAGCGAAGCGCGTACGAAATACGAAAACATGTTGTACCTGGAGCGTCCGGGATGTAACCTGTGTATGGGGAACCAGGAAAAAGCGGAAAAAGGAGATACCGTAATGGCAACTTCCACACGCTTGTTCCAGGGACGTGTAGTAGAAGATGCAGATGGTAAAAAAGGAGAATCCCTGCTTTCATCTACGCCGGTGGTAGTTCTTTCCACCATTTTGGGTAGAACACCATCCATCGAGGAATACAAAAAGGCAGTAGAAGGGATCAACTTAACGAAGTTTGCTCCTTCACACAAGCTGTTGGCGAATTGATAAGTTAACGACTAAAAATATAGAAGCCCTGATCCCGTATGTACGGGATCGGGGCTTTTTATTGATAGATAAAACGTTTGATTGAACTAAAAGTGCTTGTGCGTTCGGGATCATCCGTTTTTATATTTTTTGGAAACAAATAAAAGAATCAATGCGATGACGCTAAAAGTTGATTCCATCATAATCCATTGGTTTCCAAAATCACCCAATGAGCCATCTACGAAAATGGTGATCAATCTTGAAACAGCATAAGCTCCCCAAAACAATGATAGAAACAATAACCCTTTGTAATAGTCTTTTATTAAGAGATATATCAATTGAATGGTAATGACTAATCCAACTCCGCCATAAATACCCCTTATAGAACTCATTGCATCCGTATTGGGTAATGTTGTTGCCACCAAATCCATGGTTGATTGTGGACTGAAAAGAGAAAGCAGAGCTACATAACCCAAACTAAAAGCCGAAAATCCAATAAAGATCCGACTACTCAATTTCACCGTTTTTTGTGCGTTCATTTTTTTGTTTTAAAATTTAACGGCACAAAGTTGCGATGCTTATTACTAGTAAGCCTTGATTGAAATCAAGGTTTTTTTGCCTCAAAGAATAATCTTAGTGTCATTTTACCCCAATTCACTCAATAGGTGATACAGGAAACATTTTTGCCACAAAATCAATCATCAAATGCCTTTCTTTTGAAAGGACTATTTATGATGTATTATTATGAGAACAACAATTACCATACTCCTGATCAGCTTGTTTAGTAACTTATCCTATTCACAGCTAAACTGGACCGTTATTAAATACGATAGCATCGGTAACCGGTACGACGATGTTTTCTTTTTGGATGATAATCTGGGCTGGGCAGTTGATGGACCCGGCGGTTCTGTTTATAAGACAACAGATGGAGGACAGACCTGGGAAATGAAATTTGAGACTTCCAATTATTTGAGAAACATCGAATTCCTCAATGCTGATATTGGTTTTTTCGGGACACTTGACGACAAATTCTATCGTTCTACAGATGGCGGAGATACCTGGAGCCTGGTTACTCTTTCGCCGAACCCACCGGCAATTTGTGGTTTGGATGCAGTGGGCAGTTCAACCATTTACGGGTGCGGGGCTTTTTTTACTTTTCCACCGGCTAATATTATAAAGTCTGTTGATAGCGGAGTTACCTGGCAATATATCGATATGTCTGCCTATGCAACCGGATTGGTAGAAATTCTGTTTATTGATGAGCTTTTAGGCTATGTTTCCGGTAGAAGCAGTACCGGAGGTATTATTTTGAAGACCGAAGACGGCGGAGTTACCTGGACGGAGATTTATAATTCTCAAATTCCGGGGGAATATGTATGGAAACTGCAATTACTGGAGAACAACACGCATATTTATGGATCCATTCAGTCGCCGGTTGAAGGGAAATTAGTGAAATCAACGGATTCCGGGCAAACCTGGGAAACAAAGCCGTCTGTTGAGAAATTCGTGCAGGCTGTTGGGTTCATTACACCGGATCATGGCTGGATGGGAGGACATACCACCGGATTTTATGAAACGACAGATGGCGGTGATACCTGGAATTTTTTAGGTATCGGAAACAATTTGAACCGGATATTTGTGATTAACGAACATCTCGTATATGCTTCAGGTGCGGGATTGTACAAATATGGATACAGTACTTTATCAACAGGGATCACAGAAGGGAAGCCGAAAGATGCCTTGTCCGTTACCATCCATCCAAACCCGTTTTCAGAAAAACTGAATTTTACCATTGATTTTCAGCATGCGGATAACCTGGTTGCCGAGATCTATGATGCAAGCGGGAAATTTCTTCAGGAATTGCTGACCGATAAAGTAGGCAAGGCCCAGAAAAAGAATTACTCCGTAGATTTTCCTTATTCAGCCGGTACATACATCCTGAACATTCACACCAATAACGGACGCAGGTCTTTGAATGTGTCTAAGATGTGATTCGCTGGGTTAGTTCATGATCAGGGAGCATTCCGGTATGCCTCCAGCGGTATTTCTTTTAGCGGATTTCCCCCGTCAATAAACAATCTTCCTTTTTTCGTTAACGCTTTTGCAAGTTGAGTGAGTGCCTGTTTCTCCAGTTCGGGATGCCGTCCGTCCAATGCGCCAACCCTTACGGCAATAGCAAGGTCGAACAGTGTGTCATGGGGTCTCAATTCAAATTCTTCGATAGCTGCTTGCCTGATTGAAAGCTTTCCGCTGGCGAGTTCTTGTTGAGAACCTGCGATAGCCTGTTGGATCGCTTTTGCTGAGCGGTCAATGGCCAATACGTGTCCGTTCCCGATTTGCCCGGAGATTTCCCTGGCCATGGCTCCCGGTCCGCAGCCGATTTCCAGCACCCGGATTCCGTCTTTCAGCGGAAGGGCTTTCACGATGTCACTCAGCCGTTTTGATAATTTAGTATCCATCCGCAATACATCATTGATGATCCGAATTTACGAAAAACTGTCATGTGGAACAGTCAATTGCCTTTTTGTCCGAAATTACTTCAAAAAGATCTGAGCTCCTGAACCGAATGTGAAGTGAATTCCGGTTCGGGCTTTTTTATTCGATTCCCATTTTGTTTTGTATACAATCAATGTACAAGCTATGATTTAAAAAAAGTTTGTTTCCCAGCATGCCTGTCATGCCCGAAAACTTCATCAGTGCATATTGCATTTGCGAAAACCCGTCCACATAAGTAACTTGATTCAGAGGTATTTCCTGATTTCCAAATGTTATTTTTTGCTTGCAATTGGTAGTAAATGTAGTCAAAACGTTTTCCCAGGATTGCGATTTTTCAATGGTGATTTTTGAATGGGGCAGTTTCAGGTCTTCCCACCCTTCTTTGTTGGTTACTAGTTCGTAAGCGCTTGTGCCTGAATCGTATAAAAAACGTTCTTCTTCTCCGTTTAAAATACCGTCAAAGATTATTTTTCTTTTCTTGAATTTGAAATCAAATAAGTTTCTTTTAAATCGGGGAGGCACTTTGGATACATTTAATGCAATGTAATTTTCTTTAAAATTGATGATTGTTTTCCTGTTTTCTAAAATATCTGTTCCTATAGTCCCGATTATTTTTAGGGAATCACTACCCGTGTCATCTCCGGGATTGTATAGTTTGAATTTATCCGAATTGATTTTTGTTTTCCCGATATAGAAAGAAGTTTTCGCAACTCCTTTAGCTACGGATATTTGACGAAAATTCCGGATTGATTTTGAATAGAAAACAGTATACGGTGAACCGGTATCAAATTGCAAATAATAGTTTGCCGTGTCCCCCTCAAAATGTATGGGAAGCAGCAGCGCGTTTTTCTCTTCGCCCAGCCATGTTAATGGCACAGGACCGCTTTCGTTTTCTACCGTCAGGTAATTTTTATCGGGTGTAAATTTGCGGTCAAAATAAATATAACCGCCAAGTGCAGCCAGGACCAAAACGACCAAAATGGTCAACAGAATTTTCTTTAAAACTTTCATCAGCTCATTTTTTACAAATCTCTGTTTTGGAAAACAATTTCTTTGCAAAAGTGATACGACAGTTTTACGTCAATTTACCATTTGAATTTATAGGTAGTTGATTTTTAAAGCTTTGTGCAAATCGTTTTTTGTATTTAAGCTTATGCCGTTTGCAATCACTACCAATATTTTCAGACAAATAATGAATACTAACGGGAATAGAAAAAGCGGGAAATGCAGCGATAATCCTTTTTGAATGAATGGACTGGCGATTTGAGAACCAGCTAGTACTGAAGCAATGATAATTTGAACACTTACGATACTTTTTCCAAGTTCCTTGTTCCTTGCGTCTTTGGTTTTATAGGTCAGAATTAATGGGAAAATAACTCCGCCCAAAGGAATTACAAGGCCGAGCAGGCTTGAAAGATTGATCAGTTTTGCTCTGTCGGGTTTTGTGATTTCTTTGAAAGGGATTAATTTATTCGGTTCCGTTTCAAAAACTGTTGCAAGCGCGTTCAGCGTAAATCCTTTTGGAATATTTCCTGCTTCAATTCGTTGGATAGTCCTCAGCGAAAGTCCGCTTTTTTTCGCAAGTTCGGTTTGGGTTAAATTTCTTTCTTCTCTTAACTGTTGAACTATTGATTTCATTTTTGCTTGCGTTTCGTGAAACTTCCTGCTAACGATTTTCGGCCTGGCGCAAGCAGGAGTTTTTAACACCAAACTGCTGCGAATCCTAACCCGAATTTACGAAAAAGGGTTACACGAAACAGACAACGGCCTTTTTTACCGGATCACTTTTAGCGGGCAGTGTTCAACGTCGATCGATGCACCGTCAGCTCCGCATAAATTTCCCGGGCAAGTTCATCTAGTTGATCGTGTGATTGGGAAATATCCACGAACCGGACTTTTTTCGTCAAATCCAAATACAGCTCAAAAACCCGGTCGGAATGGTTGCTCTCCGGGAAATCCATCAATGAAAAGATCGTATCGCTGAGTTGCAGGTAGTAATCCGCCGCGCGAAGGCCCAAAGCATCCAAACCAAGCAACAATTTCTGGTTTACCAGGTCGTCTTTGATGAGTGAAAGAATGAGTGCTTGCTCTTTTTTGAGTTTCATAGCCGGGGGATTTTAATCACGAATCAAAGGTCAGTCAAATTGCTGAAAATGTTGTCATACAGAAAGTTGACAGGCTGATTTATTTGACAAGAGCCTGTTTAAAAGACCGTCAATCCATTGAAAAATTGGAGAATGGAAAAGTGAATCCAATGCTTTTTACTTTGCTGGAAGTGGCGAATGCTTTAGGGATTTCTGTGTCTAAGTTGGTTGATTTGTAGGATCGGGTTACAATTAAGCCCGTTTTAGTTTGTGTTTGATGTTTTATATATGCGGAGGATTCTTGTTCTTAATTTTCTCATCCACTTCATCTATTAATATGGCTTTTAGATAATCCATGAAATCTTCAACTGCTTCGCTTTTATCAGGATGGGCTTTTATGAAATCCCCTTTACTAGATTTAATAACCTCTGTGAATCTTCGCTGAGTATATTTCACCGCCATTTCTTTGAAAATTCGTTCTCTTAATTCTTTCAAAGTATTAGCTAGGTCAAGTGATAATGAGATAAACATGTATGTCATATCCTCTTCTAAATTGTCGCCCTCTTTATCAACCTCAAATAATTTTTTTAGCTGATTGTAATTCTTTGTTAAGGCGAAACACTTTTCAAATGTGTCAACAGAATATAAGTGTGCAAATTTATTCCTTACCTCCATGAATATTTGAAACTTTTTGATTTGATCTTTATCTAAATAATCTAAGTCAAGTAAAAGATTGGCCTTAGCATTAAAACTCAAGGATTGACTCGAATTGCCGAATGATTTGGAATCTTCAGCCTTAACTTGTAACAATTGACAAATTATTTCATTTAAAAAATGTTCAATTTTTACGGACATTTCAATCACAAATAATCTGGGCGGTATGTCTTTGTTTAATTCTAACATAAGTAACGGTTTGGCTATGAGCAGTAGCATCCCGAAGGCGGGCTATTGCTTATAGGTTTTGTTAGGCGCTTTTATTTCTTTTTAATTATTTCAAATTTCTTGGATTCTAATCTTTCAAGAGGAGATTTACCAAAAATCTTTTCTCGAATCATTTCTATTAATTCATCATCATTAAATTCAATCAACAACTTGTCATTGTCATAGAGTTCCTTTTGTTCCTTTATAGCAGTGGGGTCTAATCCTTTTCTTGAAAATACGATAGCAAAATTACCAACACCTTTCTTAGCATATTTAGTTGTACTGAAAAGTGTTGTGGAATTAAGTTTTTTAGTGTAATTCTTAAATTCAACAATTAGCGCTCGTGCATTAAAATCTGACTTCATTTGTGACCAAAATGAAGATGGATCTTTAAAATTGTTGTTTACCAACAGATCTCTTCTGTGATTTTTCAGATCATTTTCCGTTTGTTCTTCTGCCATATACAAATGGAAATCAGAAGAAAACAGGAACTTAAAGATATCCATCCCTATTGATTCGTATTCAGGCCATGAAAGTTTTCCTTTTTCACAGTTATTTAGCCTTTTTATTAGCTGATTGCCTTCGAATTCAATAGATGTTGAACCCTTGGTTATTTCAATCTCTGGTAATTTATTCTTGATGTACCAATGAAGAATCACGCTATTTTTAAGATAGAATTGCTGATCTGTTAAATGGAATAATGTTTCCAGTATGATACCATTCTTACTCAATAAAGTTTTAACGGAATCCCCTGGAAATGCTGTAAATACAAAATGCTTTTTAATTCCTTTTGGAATAGATTTAAGCTCTTCAATTCTTTTCGAAAGATGCTCCAAGTTTGATTTTTGAGTATGAAATATTTCAAATACTATTTTTTCTCGGCTATTCTCACAATAGAGGTCAAATTGCTTGTTTGATCCGTTTTCCTGAGCAAAGCTAAATCCTTGACATTTGTACAGGAATTTCACCAATTCTTGAACTTGTTTCTCATTCACATTTCGAATGAATAATCCAACAAGTTCTCTATGAATATTTTCTTCAGTAAATGGATTCTTAAGATTAAAGTCTTTTTTGCTTAAAGAGAGTACTATAGCATTTACTTGCTTGTCTGTTTTTTCTTCTAGATTGGAAAAATAAGATGGGTAGAAATCATAATAGTCGGGTATGACTGCTAAGGATGATTTCTCTTTTTCAGTTTTGTAAGAATGAATTCTAAACTCAAAAATGTCATCTGACATCGCTTCGGTAAAGTATGCACGCACCTTTTTTGAATAAAAGCTGAATTCACTGGCTATAGAAGGGTAATGTTCAAAAATATAGCTCTTATAATCAGCTATGAACTGAGTCAGTTGATCTTCCACCCTAACGATGTTAGGTTTAGTAAGATTTACCTTTCTTTTCTTTTTTCTTGCACTCTCCTTCTTTAATAGTTGTTGTAACTCCTTTTGCTTCTTGATTTGCTCCTCTTCACTATCGAAATCCCAAGATTCAGGAAAATAATAGTGTTCCGGTTGTTTGAGTATTCTTTGAAATTCTTTTAGCTCCAGTATTGGAAGGTTTAATAATCCAATTTTAATTTTATAAATGTAATACAACAGTTCACCTCCATATCTTAATCTTGTTGTATGTAGACATTCATTTAGTTCGTAATGAGTTTCATTTACAATAGTCAGTTTTTCTTTTTCAAAATCATCTATTGTCGATTTCGCTAAAAGTTCAATCGTTGATTGAGTGAATGTTATGGGAATCAGATTGAATTGAGTTATCCTATTAATAAGACTAAAGAGCTCTTGTTTATATTCAAGAAAAGAGGTCGGGTCATTCGCTTTACATGACGCAATTTTTTCAAATGTGCCAATTAATGCTTCATAATATTTTCTAGTAACAGTCATCTTAATTGCGCCTAATTTCCTTATACACGCTACTTTATCGCACCAATTTTACCAATAGGAGCTAAGCGCTATAAATTAACGGTTGCTCAAAATACAAATTAATCCGTCACGAGTTGTGTCTTATACAAAAATCCATGCATTTCACCCTTTGCGCTCTTCCATTCTCCGCGGTTTCAAAACAAAGCTTGCCGAAGGCGAGCTGACAATCTGTGCATCTGTGGTCAAACGAAATAGCCATGCCGCAGGCGTGGATCGGCCAATATCAATACTTCGTGCGCTTCTTGACTTGCAGTTCACCCACCATAGAAAATTTCTATGCATTTATAGCTTCTATTTAGAACTTCCCATTTTTTAAATGCTTAAATTTAACAGAACCAAAATTTATGAAATGGCTGTTTTCGATTTAGACATGATCCAAAAGGTCTACGCTGCTTTCCCTGAACGCGTAGCTGCTGCAAGAAAAGTGCTTGGTCGTCCCCTGACTTTGACCGAAAAGATATTATACGCCCATCTGTGGGATGGTAACGCAACGCTTGTCCACGAACGTGGAAAATCGTATGTGGATTTTGCGCCCGACCGCGTAACGATGCAGGATGCAACGGCTCAAATGGCTTTGCTGCAGTTTATGCAGGCCGGAAAAAAGAAAGTGGCCGTTCCTTCTACGGTACACTGTGACCACCTCATCCAGGCAAAAGTAGGCGCTGATGCCGATTTACAACGATCCTTAAACGAAAGCAGCGAAGTCTTCAACTTCCTGTCTTCGATTTCCAATAAATACGGAATCGGTTTCTGGAAACCGGGAGCCGGAATTATTCACCAGGTGATGCTGGAAAATTACGCTTTCCCGGGCGGAATGATGATCGGAACGGATTCGCACACGGTAAACGGCGGCGGACTCGGAATGATCGCCATTGGTGTGGGGGGTGCCGATGCGGTGGACGTGATGGCAGGAATGCCCTGGGAATTGAAATTCCCGAAACTGATCGGGGTGAAACTAACCGGTAAACTAAACGGTTGGACTTCCGCAAAAGACGTGATCCTGAAAGTGGCGGATATCCTGACCGTAAAAGGCGGAACAGGAGCCGTTGTGGAATATTTCGGCGACGGAGCAATCTCCCTTTCCGCTACCGGTAAAGGAACGATCTGCAACATGGGAGCAGAAATCGGAGCTACGACTTCTACGTTTGGCTACGACGATGCGATGCGCCGTTACTTAAACGCAACCGGAAGAGCAGAAGTTGTGGCTTTGGCGGATCAGATTGCAGAACATTTAACCGGAGACCCGGAAGTTTACGCCAATCCGGCTGACTATTTTGATCAATTGATCGAGATCGACCTGGATACTTTGGAACCGCACATCAACGGACCGTTTACACCGGACCGCGGAACGCCGGTTTCGAAAATGAAAGAAACAGCTATTGAAAACGGCTGGCCGCTGAAAGTGGAGTGGGGATTGATCGGGTCTTGTACCAACTCTTCCTACGAAGACATGTCGCGCGCAGCTTCCATTGTGGAGCAGGCCGTGAAACACGGAATTACACCGAAAGCAGAATTCGGGATCAACCCGGGTTCCGAGCAGGTTCGTTATACCATTGAGCGCGACGGGATCATTGCGACCTTCGAAAAAATGGGTACGAAAGTCTTTACCAATGCCTGCGGACCGTGTATCGGTCAGTGGGACCGTGAAGGCGCTGACAAACAAGAGAAAAACACGATCGTGCATTCGTTCAACCGCAACTTCTCCAAACGGGCAGACGGTAACCCGAATACACACGCATTCGTAACTTCTCCGGAAATGGTTGCAGCCCTTGCAATTGCCGGTGATTTAGGATTTAATCCCTTAACCGATACTTTGACAAACGACAAAGGAGAGCAGGTGAAATTACTCCCTCCGCATGGCGATGAACTTCCAACCAAAGGATTTGATGTGGAAGATCCTGGATACCAGGCTCCGGCAGAAGACGGATCCGGCGTACAGGTTCTTGTAAAACCGGATTCAACCCGTTTGCAGTTATTGGAATCATTCCCGGCCTGGGACGGACAAAATATCCTGGGAGCGAAGTTGCTGATCAAAGCAAAAGGAAAATGTACCACAGACCACATTTCGATGGCCGGTCCGTGGCTGCGCTACAGAGGTCACCTGGATAATATTTCGAACAACATGCTCATCGGTGCTGAAAATGCATTCAACGGAAAAGCAAATGAAGTAGTGAACCAGTTGACTGGTTCAACCGGAGAAGTACCGGCAGTGCAGCGCGCTTACAAGAATGCAGGTATTCCTTCCATCGTAGTGGGTGACCATAATTACGGAGAAGGATCTTCCCGTGAGCATGCGGCAATGGAGCCACGTCATTTGGGAGTTCGTGCGGTCATTGTTAAATCCTTTGCGCGTATCCACGAAACCAACCTGAAAAAACAGGGAATGCTTGGATTGACCTTTGCAAATGAAGCCGATTACGAGAAAATCCTCGAAGACGACACGTTCAACTTTATTGATCTGACAGAATTTGCTCCGGGCAAACAATTGACACTGGAAATCGTTCACGCAGACGGCTCGAAAGAAAATATCAAATTGAATCATACATACAACGATCAGCAAATCGATTGGTTTAAAGCTGGATCTGCATTGAATTTGATTAAGCTGCAGAATCGAAACGACTAAAAAATTAAAATAAAACAACCAGTAGGGGCGCGATTAATCGCGCCCCTACTGGTTTATCGGCATTTCCGCAGGAAATATGCAAGCATAACGAATACTGTCAGCGGCTCATTGAAACACGTGTTTCACGAATTTCATTATCTATCTCTGTAGGTAGATAAACTATAATTTTAATTTCGGTCTTGAAAGCTAAAACCGTAAATCAACCTTCTTTTGAAAAAGAGAAGGTTTTTTTACAAATAATAATAAAACCAAAAACGCTACAATTTATGAAGAGAAAAGCTACTCTTGCGGGAGGAGTTATGTCCATAATGCTTGCATTCAATGCATCCGGACAGGCAAATACCAAATTTAATATGGTCAACGATCCGTATTATGGTTTTCCCAACTACACCAGTTTATTTCCGGGTTTAAAAAGTTCCATTCTTGGAGCAGTAAAAGACGATGAGAACATTTCGAATATCGATAGCCGTGGATCCGGGCCAACCGGTTTACGCACTGAGTTTTTCCTGAACAATTGGTTCGGTGTCGGTGTGGATGCTATTTACAGTGGAAGCAGCGTGAGTTATGACCGCCTGGATTCCATTGTTGACGGAGTTTCCTATACAAACTCGTATGAACGTAAAATGAGCCGGGTGCGTATCCAGGCACGTTTCAATTTCCATTTCCCGGTAAAAAGCAAACGACTGGATATGTATGCGGGAATCGGGATCGGAAGTAATGCAAAATACAGGACCACATTCGTTAACGGAGTTAAAACCGAAGATAAAGATGGTTTCTGGAATGGTTTCCCGACTATTCCCATCTCCATGAGAACCTGCTGGGGATTCCGCTACTACTTTTCCAAGTTTGTGGGGATGAATTTTGAAGTGGGTATCGGAGGTCCCTTGATTTCTACCGGTGTTTCTTCCCGTTTCGGATTTAAACTGCCGAAAGTTCCGGGATTGGATGAACTGAATACAGATGGGACGGGAGATAACCTGAGAAAAAAAGCAGAGGATGCTAAAAAGAAGGCTGAAGACGCTGAAAAGAAAAAAGAGGAGATCGAAAAAAAGACGGGCAATACTCAGACAGAAGAAGATCCTGCAAAGAAACTGGAAGAGGAACGAATCCGCCTTGAAAAAGAAAGATTACAGCTGGAGCAGGAAAAATTAGAGCTTGAAAAGAAAAAGCTGGAGGAAGAGCGAAAGAAATTGGAAGAAGAAAAACGTAAAACGGAAGAGGAAAAACCTTGAAAGCTTTCCCATAAACTAAAAACCCGTCTCGGCTAAGCCAGGACGGGTTTTTTCGAATAAAAAAATTCTTACTGAATCTGACATTTAACTGTCGTAGTTGTTGGATCACCAAACCCAGACTGTGACCATGAAGTTTCAGTAGTTGTTGTTCCGTTCATGCTCTCACATTTCGTCTTAGCTTCGTCCTTTTTGTCCTTGATAGTTGTAGAAGAAGGAGTTGTTGTTGTTGATTCTTCCTGGTAAACATCACCACCAAATGAAATTTCAGGTTGGTGTACTGTTGTTGTACAAGCACAAGTGTAGTCTTTTTTACAAGATGTTAACGCTAGAGTAGCCAATACGGCCAATGAAAAGATTGTTTTCATGATTTAAATGATTAATTAAAAATTCGGGTCGAAAATAATAAAGATTCAGGAAACGCAAGACGTACAGGAGTTTCCCGAATCAAATTTAACAAAATAGATGAAAGTGCATGTTTTTTTAAACAGCTACGTTGTGTTCTCTCAATGCGTCGTTCAAAGAAGTTTTTAAATCAGTAGATGCTTTTCGTTTTCCGATAATCAATGCACAAGGTACCTGGAAATCTCCTGCCGGGAAAGATTTAGTATAGGATCCGGGAATGACTACCGAGCGCTCGGGAACATATCCTTTCAGTTCAATAGGTTCAGGCCCTGTGACATCAATAATTTTTGTCGACATGGTCAGGCATACATTTGCTCCCAGTACGGCTTCTTTTCCTACACGTACACCTTCTACCACGATACAGCGCGACCCGATGAAAGCATCGTCTTCGATAATAACAGGAGCAGCCTGCAGGGGTTCCAATACACCGCCGATTCCAACACCGCCGCTCAAATGCACGTTTTTCCCTATCTGTGCACAGGAACCAACTGTTGCCCAGGTATCAACCATTGTTCCGGAATCCACATAAGCCCCGATATTTACATAAGAAGGCATCATGATTACTCCCGGAGCTACAAAAGAGCCGTAGCGTGCAATGGCATGAGGAACCACGCGAACTCCCAATTCAGCATAGTTTTTCTTCAGTGCCATTTTATCGTGGAATTCAAAGGGACCCACCTCAATTGTTTCCATTTTACGAATCGGGAAATACATCACAACGGCTTTCTTTACCCATTCGTTTACCTGCCAGGAACCATCTTCCATCGGCTCGGCAACCCGAAGTATTCCTTTGTCGATGTCTTCAATAACATGTTCAATTGCCTGGCGTGTTTCCGCCTGATCTAACAATGCCCGATTTTCCCAGGCAGCTTCTATAATGGAACGCATATTTTTGGTTTTTCAGCAAAATTAAAAATTAAAAGCTATTTATAAGGATGCTGGCGCGAGCATCATGCTCGCGCCAGCACAAGTTTTTATTTTACTTTTGTATGTACCTTTTAATACAAATTCTTTGTCAAAAATTCTCGCAATCGATTTCGGTCTCAAAAGAACCGGCCTGGCACTCTCCGACGAGCTTCAGATGTTCGCTTTCGGGTTAAAGACCATTGACAGCAAAACACTGATGGATGAATTGAAATCACTTGTTTTGAAAGAGAAAATTGTGGAAATCGTAATCGGCGAACCCAAAAGATTGGATGCCTCCGACTCACACATTACCCAAAACGTACGTTTACTGAAAGAAGCGGTTCAGAAGAATTTTCCGGGAGTGATTGTCAATTTGCTGGACGAACGGTTTACTTCCAAAATGGCTTCGGCAGTGATTGCTCAAAGCGGATTGAAGAAGAAAGACCGGGAGCAAAAAGGATTAATTGATACGGTAAGTGCTGCAATTATCCTCCAGGATTACCTTCAAACCCGCGTAAAATAAGGAAAAGTATTTCGAAAGAGTCTATTTCCTAACTTTGTAACAAGTTAAAAGGTTCAAAGAATTCAAAAGGTTTAAAAGTTCAATTGAACACTTGAACGTTTTTAACTTTTGAACTCACAGAAATAGTACAAAGAACAGGGATTGTAACCTTTTCTATGAAATGATTTTAAAAAAAATAAAGAATGATATTGCCAATTGTTGCATACGGTGACCCGATATTAAAAAAAGAAGCGGTAGAGATCGATCAGGACTATCCGGAATTGAACAAATTGATCGAAGATATGTTTGAAACGATGTATGAAGCATCCGGAGTTGGTTTGGCTGCACCCCAGATCAATCGTTCCATCCGTTTGTTTGTGGTGGATGGAAGTCCTTTTGCAGAAACCGATGAAGATGAGGAAGAAGATCCGCGTGCTGAAGGAATGGAAGGTTTTAAGCGCGTTTTTATCAATCCGATAATTGAAGAGGAGGTGGGCGAAGCATGGGGATTCCATGAGGGCTGTCTGAGTATCCCGAAAATCCGCGAGGAAGTTTACCGCAAGGAAAAAATCCGCATGACGTATTACGATGAGAACTGGCAGTTCCACGACGAATGGTTTGACGGGTACAAAGCGCGTATCATTCAGCACGAATACGATCATATCGAAGGAGTTCTGTTTACAGACCATCTTTCGGTTTTGAAAAGAAGATTACTAAGCAAACGGCTTCAGAATATTTCCCAGGGATTGATCTCCGTAGCTTATAAAATGAAGTTCCCGTCTTTCAAAAAAGGAAAATGATGAAGGTATTCTATGCGATTACTGCAGCATTGTTGATGGCTGCATGTTCTTCCAACACGGAAAAAAATCATGAAAAATCAAGCGATACGACCAATAAAGGTGATTTGGCTTCTGCGGTGAAAGAAGTCAGAGTGTTTGAAGATTCTTTGAAAAGATCCGGAATGCAGTACGATCAGCAGACTGCGGTTGTGTATGCTGAAAAATGTTTGTCGGTAACACACCGTTTCCCGAAATCAGAGGAGGCTCCGAAGTTTATGGATAAAGCACACATTATTTTCGCCTCTGTCGGTCTGCACCAGCGTTCGGTGATTATTGCAGATTCCTTGATAGCGATGTACCCGATGTATAAAAACAGGCCCATGGTATTGGAAAGCCTGGCGGGTGCCTATGATGTGTTTGTAGTGCCAAGACAGAAAGAAAAAGTGAAGAAATACTACGAAATGCTGCTAAAGGAAAATTCGGAAATGAAAGCCGAGCAACGAAAACAGATCGAAGATCGTTTAAAGTACATAGATTTGACATTCGACGAATACGTTTCGAAAGCAAATTAGGTTTTTGAACTGATTTTCGTTAACTATGTGTTAAAGAAAATTTGGAGTAACACTTAATATTCTATATTTACAACAACTAATTAAGAAACACAATGAAAAAAGTATTATTTACAATGATGTTAGCTTTTGTAGCTGTTATCGGTGCAAACACTGCAGTAGCTCAAGAAGTTCAGAACGGAGCTAAGATCGAATTTGCGAAAGAAACGCATGACTACGGTAATATCAAATACGGTGCTAATGGAACTTGTACTTTTACTTTTACGAATACAGGTAACGCTCCTTTGATTATTTCTAATGCAAAAGGATCATGCGGATGTACGGTTCCTGAGTGGCCGAAAGAACCAATTGCTCCGGGAGCAAAAGGAGTAATTACAGTGAAGTATGATACAAAACGTTCCGGTGCTATCAACAAGAACGTTACAATTACTTCTAACGCTGTGAATGAGCCTACAAAAGTAATCCGTATCAAAGGAAATGTTGCTCCGCAGCCGGAAGGAACAAGCCCTGTAAACGACGGTGGTGCTCCATCTGCACACTAAAAATACGATCAAATGCGTTGTTTAGCTATCGCATTTCTCATACTGAATTCCGCTTTTTGCATCGGTCAGAAAGCGGAATTTTCTGTTGATAAGGCTGTCTTTACCTTTCCGAAAACAAAAGAAGGACCGGTCATTTCTCACGATTATGTTATTACCAATACCGGTGATGCGCCACTAATTCTATCTGATTATAAAGTTTCCTGTCCGTGTACCAAAGCAACACTCCCGGGACCAATTCCACCCGGAAAATCTGCAGTTATGCACGTAACTTTTGAAACCAAAGGGAAATATTACGAACAGGACCGCGCAATCATCCTCTCAACCAACACCAAAAAAGGCACCGAAAAAGTCCGCTTCAAAGTCTTCGTCATTCCCGAAGATGAGTAGCGAGCAGTCGCGACTGATCAGCTACACATTCATCTTGTCTCAAGAGGTTGCTTTGAAAATCCTTTATTAACAGTTATTTAAGACTTGAGTTAAAGCCCTGTTAAACCTTGTTTACCGGTGGTTTCGTTTGCGTAGATTGCTTCAAATATTTAAATGCTACGTTATGAAATCGAATACACTCGTTTTAATCTTAAGTTTTGTTTTCACATTGGGTGTGAAACAAGTATTTGCACAGCCGGAAGTTTTGAATGGAGCTCAAATCCAGTTTGAAAAAGAATCACACGATTATGGAACTATCGAGAAAGATGCCAATGGTGATTGTGTCTTTATTTTCAAAAACACGGGAAATAGCCCCTTGATTTTGGAAAATGTGAAAGGCTCCTGTTCCTGTACTGTTCCCAAATGGCCCACAGAACCCATTCTGCCGGGAGAAAAGGGAGAAATCAAAGTGCATTACAATACTGCAAATTCGGGACCGATCAATAAATCTGTAACTATTACTTCCAATGCGGTAAATGAGCCGGTAAAAGTGGTTCGCATCAAAGGAAATGTGCTCACTCCGGCTGTAAAGGAACAGGCAGTTCAGCAGGCAGTAAACTAACAGGATTACTACCGTTTTGAAAGGTAAATGAACCCCGGTTTGTTTACCTTTTTTCGTTTGTAACATCGTTAAGAAAGTGCATTATCATTGTAAAGAGATCTGATTGAATGAACCGGCTGGCCAATCAAAATTTGCTGCAAGTTATTTTTGTGGTGTTGTTCTTGCGGACCATTCCTGTTTTCGGGCAGGATTCGCTGAAACCCTTTCAATTCGAAAAAATAAGACTGGAAAGAGCCGTTTCTTTGAACGCCCGGATGCTTTCGGCTGCAATTACAAATGGAAAAACAACTGATAAAGAGAAGTTTGATGCCATTCTTTCCTGGGTGGTAACTCATGTCAGGTATGATTACCGGCGCTACAATTCAGGAAAGGCCTTTTCCTCTGATCATTCGTTAAAGCGAACTTTGAGAAGACAAAAAGGGATTTGCACGGATTATACCAATTTAATGGATTCGCTTTGTACTTATGCGGGCCTGCAAAATGTAACGATCACAGGTTATGTGAAAGAAGTGAATTTTGATGTGAATGATGAGCTGTATTTCGATAACCATGCCTGGAGTGCCGTGAAGCTAAACGGAGTTTGGTTTTTGTACGATCCTACCTGGTGTTCGGGAACTGTTAGCTGGGATTATAAGCGCTTTGCAAAATGGAGACTCAAAATGATCCGGAAATTATCTAAACGCACCAAAAGCAAGGAATTGAAATTTGGTTCTAAAATAAAGAACGGTAGTATTTGTGATCTGCCCAAAGAAACGGTTTACGGCTCAAAAACGATCCATGTTGTTCGATTTTTTCCACGTGTTTTTATCCATATGCTCAGTTGGTTCCCCTTTAAAGTGAAAGAGAAATATACCGGCGTTGCGAATTCGGAATATTACCTGGCGAACCCGGAAAGGTTTTCGGTTACCCATTTCCCGAACAACCCCATTTGGGCTTTGTCTAAAAATTCGGCGAATGTGAAAGAATTTGCAGCGGACCCTAAATCATACAACATTCCGGAATACCTCGCCATGGACCAAAGCCGGCATGGAACATTCTGCCTGGAGTGCGACGATTACGAGGCATCCGGTGAACTTGAAAGAGAACTTAAAAACTACCAGGCAAGTCTGAGGAACAATCCCAACAATCACCTCTTGCCAGGAAATTACCAGTTAACAATGGGTGGGTATCTGTTTCAGGAAGTTTTGAAAGAAACGGACTCCTTAACGAAGGTTCATTTGATGGATTCTACTCAGGCTTACTTGTTGAAAGCGAGGACATATTACAAAAAGGCTAAGGTGGATGCACGGGTTGAAGCGACTTTTCATGTTAAAAAGAATACCGCCAAAAAATACGTGCTTTTAAAAGAGAACCGTACGGATTTGGCACAGGTAAAAAAAATGCTTAACCGCACGGCTGTAAAAAGGAACCTGGTGCGTGCATTGGCTGTAAAATCAAGAAGTCTGCGCAGAACGGAAACCAATTTTTTACATAAGTTCAATAATAACTTTAAAGAACCTGGTCCGGCAAAAAAAATGAAAGACGAACAGGTTCAAAAAGTGAAACAAAAAATAGCAAGGAGTAAGTTTTACTGTGATTCGTTAACGACCGAAATCCAATCGATACAAACTCGTTTTAAGTCGAATCTCGGAGTGCTTTGGCTGAATTTGAGAGAACAGGAAGAGATTGCTGTTCCCCTGTTCAATCATTATTATGCGGATGGCGACATGCGCCTTTTTAAACTGCGGGACAGCTACAAATATGATATTCGTGAATTGCGGAAGAAAATTGCTGCAGAGAAGCAAGCACTGCAGAATAGCGTTGACCGGAATATCCTGGATATGGCCGACTCGGTTTGTAAAGATTACGTGCAAATGGTAAAACTGGTCAAAAAAAGAGATGCTGCTTTTTCAAAAAACAAGCGGAATTTCATGCTGCTGAGACGTGCTAATGTATATACCGGTGCTGATGTAAAGCAATTCTGCCTGGAAACCTCCGAAACAGTTCGGCAGACTATTTGCTGGAATAGTGAAAATGAATTACTGGTGAAAAGTCTCGTGGAGACATTTAATTATTTTACCCGGGCCATGCGAAAATCAACACAAGCTATTCCATGGGACACAAGGATGGAACTGAAGCGCCACCAGGCAATTGAACAGCATGTGAGAAGGAATCAAATGCGAAACAAAGATGCGGTTTACAACAACGCAAAACTGGTTAGCATACTAAATACCAAATTGTACGAGCACCGCAAGAAATTCGAGCGAAAGAAAATAATTTAATAACGAAAATCACAAAAAAAATGGTCTCCTCCGGATAAGTTGTCTGTACTTTATTTCAGTTTCTGGCAGCGTACTTTCTTCCCCAATTACACGACCGATAAATCTTAAAGAAAAACTTGAAATACGAACCCGTCCTTCAGGATGTTCGGAGAAGTGCCAGTCAGTCGATGCGCATACCAATCCCAGAAAGTGCTAATCCGGCAGTGTTTGCAAAACGACTGCGGGATTGCATTTTGGATCCTGATCCCATCTTTCTGTGGATTGGTGTGTAGCGACTGGCTGGCTGAAAGTTGTAATTGGGTAAAGGCATTTTTGCTACTTTTTTTGACTTGGAAAAAAGTAGGAGGGAATGTAAGAGAGAATATTAAGTGGTGCTGAAGTTTTGATAATGAGTACAGAGTGTAAATTCTAAATTAGAATAACTTGCTAAAAATAGCAGCGAGTTATCAACTTGTTTTGGATTCATCCCTTTCTTTTGATTACCTTTATTGTCCCCAAAAAAGACTCACATGTTTTTAATTTTCGATACCGAAACAACTGGTTTACCTCGTGATTGGAATGCTCCTTTGACCGATTTGGATAATTGGCCGAGAGCAATTCAGATTGCCTGGCAGTTGCATGATGAGCTGGGGAATTTGGTCGAAGCAAAAGACTTCCTGATCCGCCCGGACGGGTTCGATATCCCTTACGATGCAGAACGGATTCACGGAATTTCTACCGAATTGGCCGCAGAGCAGGGAGAAGCTTTGGAAGATGTAATCGCAGAATTTAATGAAGCCTTGCGGAAAGCAAAGTTTGTGGTTGGACAAAACATTGGTTTCGACTTGAACATCATGGGGGCTGAGTTTCTGCGCATGCAGGTGGAAACCAATATGCACGACCTTCCGGTGTTAGATACCTGTACGGAAGTTACTGCTGAATTGTGTAAGATTCCCGGTGGTCGTGGAGGTAAATTCAAGCTTCCGACCCTGACGGAGTTACACAATTATTTGTTCAGCGTTCCTTTCGGTGAGGCGCACAACGCAACTGCCGATGTGGAAGCAACTACACGTTGTTTCTTCGAATTGGTCCGCAGGGAAGTCTTTACCAAAGAAGAATTAAAAGTTGAATTAGAGTTTTTCGATCGGTTCAAGATCGCGAACCCGGATTTCATTCAGCCGATCGGGCTTACACACCTGAATTTAAAGGAGGAAAGTGCCAAACTCAAAAAGCAGACTAGCGACGATTCTGTTTCCGTCGATGTGGCTGAAGCAAGAGAACGGTTGAAGGATGTTCCTTTTGTTCATCTGCACAATCATACACAGTTTACAATCCTTCAGTCTACCATGGATGTGAAAGGATTGGTGAAACAAGCCATTAAGCACAATATGCCGGCTGTTGCCCTGACAGATATCGGGAACATGATGGCGGCTTTCCACTTTGAGAAAGCAATTGCCGGTATCAACAAAGAAATTGAAGCCGAAAGACAGGAAGCCGAAGAAAACGGACAAACCTATACCAAACAACCGTTGATGCCCATCATCGGATGTGAAATGTACGTGTGTCGCGACCGGAAAGATAAAACGGTCAAAGACAATGGTTCACTGGTGGTTTTCATTGCGAAGAACAAGAATGGTTATCACAACCTCATCAAATTGGCTTCCATGGCTCACACCGAAGGAATGTACTACGTTCCGCGGATCGATAAGGCTGCTGTGGAGCAATACCACGAAGACATTATTGTTCTTACTGGAGGATTAAGCGGAGAAATTCCAAGTTTATTGCTGAATGTGGGGGAGAAACAGGCAGAAGAAGCGCTTATCTGGTGGAAGAATATTTTCAAGGATGATTTGTATGTGGAAATCATGCGCCACGGACAGGAAGATGAAAACCGCGTGAATGCCTCGTTGATCAAACTGGCACAAAAACACGAAGTAAAAGTAGTTGCAACGAACAATACGTTTTACGCTACGCGTGAAGATGCAAATACACATGATATTTTGTTGTGTGTAAGAGATGGTGAGCAGGTTACTACTCCAAAAGGAAAAGGACGGAATTTCCGTTTCGGATTGGAAAACGAAGAATATTACTTCAAATCGGCCGACGAAATGAAGGAGCTGTTCCTGGACCTTCCCGAAGCCATTGAAAGTGTGGCTGAAATTTTAGGAAAAATCGAGCACTATCCGCTTGCACGGGAAGTACTGCTTCCTGCGTTCGATATTCCGGAAGAATTTAAACATCCCGAAGATGAGGTCGATGGAGGAAAGCGTGGTGAGAATGCCTATTTACGTCATTTAACATACGAAGGAGCGGCAAAACGCTACCCGGAAATCACTGATGAGATCCGTGACCGACTGGATTTTGAGCTGGCAACGGTTGAAAGAACAGGTTACCCGGGATACTTTTTGATTGTACAGGATTTCTGCCAGGCAGCCCGAGACATGGGAGTTTCCGTGGGGCCGGGACGTGGGTCCGCTGCAGGTTCCGCAGTTGCTTACTGTACCGGAATTACGAATGTCGACCCGATTGCTTACGATCTCCTATTTGAGCGTTTCCTGAACCCGGATCGTGTATCCATGCCCGATATCGATATTGATTTCGACGATGAAGGCCGTGGACGCGTCATTGACTGGGTAATTGAAAAATACGGTGCAAACCAGGTAGCCCAGATCATTACTTATGGAACAATGGCCGCGAAGTCTTCCATTCGGGATGCGGGACGGGTTTTGGACCTGCCTTTGATCGAAACAAACAGTTTGGCGAAACTCATTCCGGATAACTTCTCCCTGGATGCAATTTTCAACTGGGAAGAACCGAAACTGGCTGAAAAACTAGCCAATAGTCCGCAGGATTTGGCCAATGTGCAGGAATTGCGGGCAATTGCAAAAGGAAACGACATGCGTGCCCAGGTTTTGAGACAGGCTCAACGCATTGAAGGTTCTGTTCGAAATACCGGTATCCATGCCTGTGGTGTGATCATTACACCGGATGATATTACGAATTTCGTTCCGGTTGCACTTGCGAAAGATACGGGCATGTGGTGCACACAGTTCGATAACTCCGTAGCGGAAGAAGCCGGGTTGTTGAAAATGGACTTCCTGGGATTGAAAACTTTGACTTTGATCAAGGATGCGGTCAAGAATGTCAAAAAACGCCACGGAATTGATCTCGATCCGGATACTTTCCCGATTGACGACGAGAAGACCTACGAATTGTTCCAGCGGGGTGAAACCGTAGGGATCTTCCAGTATGAAAGTCCCGGGATGCAGAAATACATGCGTGAACTGCGTCCGTCGGTGTTTGCCGATCTGATTGCCATGAACGCTTTGTACCGTCCGGGGCCGCTCGAGTATATTCCGGATTTCATTAAACGGAAGAACGGAGAGCAGGAAATCAAATACGATTTGGATGCCTGTGAAGAGTATCTGAAAGAAACATACGGAATTACTGTTTACCAGGAGCAGGTAATGCTTTTGTCCCAGAAGCTGGCAGGTTTCTCCAAGGGTGACGCCGACGTTC
>NZ_CABHOL010000038.1 GCF_902168135.1 uncultured Fluviicola sp. | reverse complement strand
CTTTATTACTATTAGTAGGTTTCGGGATTGCCGCATTGGCAAATCAGGCTTCTGCGCAAAGCAAATTACAGGACTGGGCTGAATTGAAAGAGTTCCACAAAGTAATGGCTCAAACATTCCACCCAAGTGAAGAAGGAAACCTGGAGCCGATTAAAACGCGTATCGGTGAAATGGTACAAAAAGCAAAAACGCTTCAGGCATCTGCATTTCCGGCTGATTTCAATAATGAAAAAGTAAAGAAAGCTGTTGATCAATTGGTTACTGACAGCCAAAAATTAGAGGCTGATATCAAAAACGGTGCTGGTGATAAAAAGATCACGAAATCACTTTCCGGTCTGCACGATGTGTTTCACCAAATCGTAGGACTTTGTTCTGCAACGGAAGATCATGACCATGAGCACAAAGAAGGTGATGGTCACAGTCATGAAGGACACTCACACTAAGAACGAATTCTATCATTTCAAGTCCTGATCTGCTCTGGCGGATCAGGACTTTTTGATTTATATCAATAAGATAGTTATAGAAATCCGCGGGCTGCCAAACTAAAACCCGTTTACCCCATTTACCGTCGTATACTTCAAAATATTCTTCTTATCCGGATGAATACGTGCAAAAGCCGACTGTACAGCTAAAGTTCCTTCATGGAAACCACACAGAATAAGCTTCAATTTATTTTCATAGGTATTCACATCCCCGATCGCATAAATCCCCGGAATATTCGTAGAATAATCCAGCGTGTCCACCTTAATAGCATTCTTCTCGATTTCCAGTCCCCAATCCGCTATTGGCCCCAGGGAAGGTTTCAAGCCGAATAAGGGAATAAAATGGTCTGCTTTTGTTACGATCTCTCCATTTTTTGAATGACTGATGATGACTTCTTCCAAAGAACTTCCACCTTTTAAGTCCGTTACTTCTGCCTCGGTAATGAGGGAGATTTTCCCGGAACCTGCCATATCAATCACTTTTTGCACGGAATCCAGATGTCCGCGGAAAGAAGCACTCCTGTGCACCAGTGTCACTTCCGAAGCAATGTTATTCTCAGCCAGGTAAATCGACCAATCCAATGCCGAATCGCCGCCTCCGGCAATGACACACTTTTTGTTACGGAAAACTTCCGGATCTTTAATGATGTAATCCACTCCTTTTTCTTCAAAAAGTCCAATACTGTCAATAGGCGGTTTTCGTGGTTCAAAAACTCCCAGTCCACCGGCAATCATGACAACCGGAGCTTTGTGCTGTGTTCCTTTTACGGTACTTACTATGAATGAACCGTCTTCCTGCTTATCAATGGTTGAAGCGGCTTCTCCTAAGGTAAATCCGGGTTTGAACGGAGCAATTTGCTCCATCAGGTTGGTGATTAGATCACCTGCCAACACGGACGGAAATCCCGGAATATCATAGATCGGCTTTTTAGGATAGATCTCCGAACATTGTCCGCCGGGCTGTGGAAGCGAGTCAATCAAATGACAACGCAATTTTAGTAATCCGGCTTCAAATACTGTAAATAGACCAACCGGTCCTGCACCAATGATAATGATATCTGTTTCGATCATGATTTGTTTGTTTAATAATTTGGGTTCAAATGTTCAAATGTTTCTGCCGCGGCAGATTCAAATGTTCAAACAAAACATTTTTGATTTTGGAACTTTTTTGAACACTTTGAACGCTTTAACCTTCTCTAGATGACTCCCGCGGCCACTGTTTGATTGGTATTCTCGTTAATTAAGATGAAAGCTCCTGTTTTCGCAAGTTTTTTAAACGGATCATAACTTACCGCTTCCGCTGTTTTGACAGAAACTTTGGCCAATTCATTCAAGCGGAGTGTACCATCGCTTTCCAAATCTCCGAAGCTGTGAATATCAATCTTTGAATGGATTTCACGAATTGCAGCCTTCGTACGAAAACTGTTTTGCTGCAGAATAAATTTCTGTCCGGAATTAAACGGTGTGTTATCCATCCAGCAAATGGTTGCTTCCAGTGATTTTTCAGTAAGCGGTAAAGCGTTCGTCGGAACAATCGTATTCCCGCGGCTGATGTCCAGGTCATCTTCCAAATGAATGATTACCGGCTGATTTTTACCTGCACTTACAACTTCCTCCAGGTTGCTTTCAATCCCGGAGATCTTACTGGATAAACCGGATGGAAGAACGGTGACCTCATCTCCAACATGGAATTTTCCGTTCAGGATACTTCCGGCATATCCCCGGTAATCGTGCAATTCTTCTGTTTGCGGGCGGATTACATACTGAACCTGGAAACGCGCTTCATCCGAACTTTCAGCAACTTCTATTTCGATGTTTTCCAGGTATTGAAGCAATGAAGGTCCCGGATACCAATCCATAAGGGTACTTTTGTGCACTACATTTTCTCCTGCCAATGCTGAAGTTGGAATGTAATCGACCTTGTTCAATCCTATTTTCCCTGAAAAATCGGCATATTCGGAAACTATCTCGTCAAAACGCTGCTCGCTGTAATCTGCCAGGTCCATTTTGTTGATACACACTAAGACCTGCGGAATTCCAAGCACGGCCGAAATAATGCTGTGGCGCTTTGTCTGTTCGGTAATCCCGTTCCTGGCGTCTACCAAAATGATTGCAAGCTGTGCCGTTGAAGCTCCGGTGAACATGTTGCGTGTGTACTGAGCATGTCCTGGAGTATCTGCAATAATGAACTTGCGTTTACCCGTCGAAAAATACTTGTAAGCTACATCGATCGTGATTCCCTGTTCGCGTTCCGCACGAAGACCGTCGGTCAATAAAGCCAGATCAATTTCGGCATTCTCTCCGGTTGTTTTACTCTGACGTGTTAATGTTTCAATAATATCTGTAGAAATTGATTCGCTGTCATACAACAAGCGCCCGATCAGGGTACTCTTGCCGTCATCTACATTTCCTGCTGTAAAAAATCGTAATAAATCCATTCTTTTGAATTATGAATTATCGATGCTTGAATTATCAAGAGAAAACCCTTGAACCATTGATAATTGCTAATTGATAATTTTAAAAATATCCTCCTTTCTTCCGGTCTTCCATCGCTGCTTCCGAGACCCGGTCGTCCATTCTTGTTGCCCCGCGTTCAGAGATTTTCGCTTCTTTCAGTTCCGCAATGATGTCTTCTACCGTATATGCCTCGCTTTCAACCGCGGCTGTGCATGTCATGTCACCAACAGTTCTATACCGTACTTTTCGGGTAACAATTTCATCGTTTTCGTCCAGGTTCAGGAATTCATTGTCAGCCATTAACTGCCCGTGTTCCGTCAGCACACAGTCGCGCTCGTGTGTAAAGTAGATCTCCGGCAGTGCAATGTTTTCACGTTTGATATAATTCCAAACATCCAGCTCTGTCCAGTTACTGATCGGAAAAACGCGTACATTTTCACCCTTGTCGATCTTTCCGTTGTATATGCTCCACAATTCCGGGCGCTGCAGCTTCGGGTCCCACTGACCGAATTCATCCCGAACAGAGAAAACGCGTTCTTTCGCTCTTGCTTTCTCTTCGTCTCTTCTTGCTCCGCCAATACAGGCATCAAATTCAAACTCTTCGATTACTTCGAGTAAAGTATAAGTTTGCAGGGCATTTCTACTTGGAAATTTCCCTTTTGCATCCTGCAGTTTCTGCTTCACAATCGTATCTCCAACATTCCGAACAATTAACCGCTCACCCAATTCTGCCGCCAATGCATCTCTAAAAGCAAGCGCTTCCGGGAAATTATGCCCGGTATCGACATGGACCAGCGGAAACGGGAATTTTCCGGGTCTAAATGCCTTCAAGGCCAAATGCACCAAACAAATACTGTCTTTTCCGCCTGAGAACAACAAGGCCGGACGGTCAAACTGACCCGCTACCTCTCTCAGGATGTAAATGGCTTCCGCCTCTAATTCGTCTAAATAATCCATCTTTCTAATTATAAATGATCAATTCGTCAATTATCAAAGCTTAAATCATTGATAATTCATAATTGATAATTAACTATGTAGTCCACACTCTTTCTTCGAGTTATCTTCCCACCACCATCTTCCGGCCCGGAAAGATTCTCCTTCGCGAATTGCCCGCGTACAAGGCTGACATCCCAAACTCACAAACCCGCTGTCCTGCAGTACATTGTAAGGAATAGTGTGCTGTTTGATATATGCCTTCACTTCTTCCAGGCTCCAATTTGCCAGCGGATTTACTTTCACAATTCCTCGCTGTTCATCCCATTCCACCAATTCCAGTCCTGCACGGTTTTCCGAATGATCCGCCCGAAGCCCTGTAATCCAAACATCCACATTTTGCAATGCCCGGTTCAAAGGCTCTACTTTTCGGATAAAACAACATTCCTTGCGGTTCTCAAGCGATTCATAGAAACTGATCGGACCTTTTTGGGTGACCAATTTCTCCACTGACTGGTATTCCGGGAAATAGACCTCCGGATTTTTGCCATATCTCTGCCGTGTAGCTTCAATAACGCTGTATGTCTCCGGGAATAACCGGCCTGTATCCAGCGTAAAAACACGTATCGGAAGCTCCTGCGAATAAATGGCATGCGTCAGTACCTGATCTTCCCAGCTAAAACTGGATGACAAAGCGATTCTCACTCCATCCAGGGAAGCCAGCTTAGCCAGATATTCCTCCAAATAAGTATGGGTTATTTCTTTTATTTTCTCAATCATTGTGTCTTAAAATAATACTGTTAAAAAATTGCGTAAACTGACAATTACAACCACGATCCCTACGAATAACATCATTGCTTTGATATTCAATTTGGAAGCCAGGTAAGCTGCAATCGGCGCGGCGCAAACTCCTCCTAAAATCAACCCCAAAATCGGCTGCCACACATCGGTTGTTCCGATCAAAGTGAAAAAAGTGAAGGAACTGGCCAGTGAAACAAAGAATTCGGCAAGGTTCACTGAACCGACAATCATTCGGGGATGTTTCCCCCTGGCAATCAGCGTTGATGAAACCACAGGTCCCCAGCCTCCACCACCTATGGAGTCCAAAAAGCCTCCAAAAAACCCCAGCCATCCCGCTTTTGTTACTTTTTTTCGAGCTTGTTTCCGGCGAATAACTTTGTAAATGATCAACGCGCCTAAAAACAGGGTATAAAAGCTTACAACCGGTTTGATGACGTAATTGAACGCTTCAAATTCGGACAACAAATAAGCTCCGATAATCGCTCCCAAGACTCCCGGAAGTAAAATCGACTTAAAGAGGCGGTTATTTACATTCCCAAAACGCAGATGCATGATCCCGGAAACGCCGCTGGTAAAAATCTCCGAAGCATGAACCGACATGCTTGAAACCGCCGGTGAAATTCCATACGAGAGCAGGAAAGTCGTTGCACTTACGCCGTAGGCCATTCCTAAAGCACCATCTATCATTTGTGCAATAAATCCGGCAAGCATAAAGTAGGCAAAATCAATGGTCAGGGAATCAATCATACCTGTTGCTGAATTCCAAATATGTTCCAAAGGAATTAAAGTAAAAATCAAATGCCCCGTAAGCAGTACTGCCAGGGTCCCGAACAAATAGGCACTCAATTTCAAGGGAGAAAAGAAATACCAGGGCTTTTCTGCTTTAACGACCAGCTGAGCTGTGGCCTTGTTCATTTTTTTTACTTTCCGGGCAAAATCTCCTCTTAAAAAGTTCCGGAATTCATTTAACTGAATTGCTGAATCATTTAATTCATCCGGAAGGTTCTCGTCCAGGATTTCTTTCAGCCGCTTAGCCAAAGTAGGCGACTTCCCATTTGTTGAGATCCCAATCTTCAGATGACCTTTCTTCACGACCGATCCCAGGTAAAAAGTACACAATTCGGGTTTGTCCGCTGCATTGTATAAAATTCCGGCATCGTTTGCCAGGTTCATCATGTATTCCGAAAACTCCGAATCATTCAATGCGGTAATGATCAGTTGTTTTCCAATTATATCTGTTTCTTCGAAATCACGTACTTCCAGGTAAACGGTTTCATGCCGTTCCGCAAAATCTATAAAATCATCTGAATACTCACGCGCCACAACTGTTATGTTGGTTTCAGGCGAATTCAGCAGTAAGGCTCTTAACTTTTCCAGCCCTACTGCTCCTCCGCCAACCAATAATACCTGCAATTCATGCGTTTTCAGGAAAATCGGGAATAATTCGTTGGTAGTTGCTTCCCTCATGAAAAACAGATTGAATCCGTCAACTGCTTATTAAATTCTTTGGCAAAACCAACTACCTCACCAATTACAATAACACCCGGGCCCTGTACCCCCGATTTTTTGTATTGCTGAGAAATCGTCCGGATAGTTCCGGTAATAATTTCCTGTTCGGGTAAAGAGCCGTTGCAAATGACAGCCGCAGGAATATCCGGTTTCAAGTTTTCCACGAAGATTTCTGCAATTTGTTCCATGTGGCTCAATCCCATCAAAATAACGATTGTTGCATTGAACGATATCACTTTCTGCAATTCAGGGTTCAATGATCCATCTGCCAGGGTAGCCGACAAAACTACGAACGAATTACTCAATCCACGGTGAGTTACAGGAATGTTAGCCAGTGCCGGAACAGATATCGAACTGGAAATCCCGGGAATCACCTCCGTTGTGATAGCATGCTGCTGCGCAAATTGGATTTCCTCCATTCCCCTGCCGAAAACAAATGAATCTCCTCCTTTCAAACGCACTACATGACCAAATTCATTTGCCGTGTCGACCAATAACTGATTGATCTGCTCCTGTTCGTATGCCTTGTATCCTTTTCTTTTTCCGACAAAGATTTTTTTTGCTGTTGGTGCATAGGTCAATAATTCTTCATTCACCAAAGCGTCGTAAAGTACCACGTCGGCCTTTTTCAATCGGTTGAGCCCTTTCACAGAGATCAGTTCGATATCTCCCGGGCCTGCCCCGACCAGGGAGATCCGCGGAATTGGTTTGATTTGTTTCATTTTCTTGTCATTAATTCTCTTTGCTGAACTGCACTAATGCGTCAGCTGACGGATTTCTTCTTCAATTTTGTTAATACTTCAGATACCTCATTCAGGTATTCAGCTGCAAACTTCTCAGAGGCCTTCTCTTTATTTATTTTCAGGATCAATTCACTGAAAAGGTTTGTTTCGGAAAATCCGAGTTCTACTCCCAAATGTGTATCGAAATCAGTGAGGATTCCCTGCTGGGTATTGCAACGGATTCCTTTCCCGATCAATCGGGCCTTTGCTGCATGGACTCCGGCTGCGTATGCGTAATAAAGGGCATCTGCAAATCGCGATTCGGTAAAAGCTTCTTTTGAAGCCTCCCATTTCTCTTCGGCATCCGAGAACAATGTTGCTACCAGATCGATGATTACACCGGCGCATTCTCCTACTCCGATTGCTGTTGAAAAACGTTCTGTTTGTCCCCAGTCCAGGTATTCTTCAGGAGCAACGCTTTCCAAATCGGTTAAGGGTTTCAATAAATTATAGAAGTATGCATTTTGCCTGCGATCGAAATAATCGTTGAATGTTTCCTCATTCTCATGGAACTCCAGGAAATCATCCAGTATCAGCTGTACCACTTTCAAAATACGTCTGCTTGGAACCTTGATCACTTTTTCAGCGATCCTTCCTGTTCCAGCATCTGTTTTTCCACCTCCAAGCAAAACCTGTAAGGCCGGTAGGGTTCCCTCCTTTGTTTTGATCGAACTTCCATGAAACCCGATATGCGCCAAACCGTGCTGTCCGCAGGAATTCATACAGCCGCTGATTTTAATCGAAATCCCCGTTTCTTCTATCAATTTCGGATAGTTGACACGGATAAACGATTCGAGTTCCAAAGCCACATTGGTGCTGTTGGAGATTCCCAGGTTGCAGGTATCTGTACCCGGACAAGCTGTAATGTCTGCCAATCCTCCATAGCCCGGTTCAATTAAATTCAATACCGACAGCTGCGAATAAATGGTTTCCAGTTGTTCCGGCCGCACTCCCCGTAATTGTATATTTTGATTGATCGTAAAGCGCAATTCGGGGAGCTTCAGATCGTCTAACAAATAAGCCAATGAACGTGCCTGGTCCGTGTAAAAATCTCCCAGCGGAACTTTTACGTAAACAGCTAAGTATCCGGGTTGTTTCTGAGGGAATACATTCGTTCTTACCCATTGATTGTAAACCTGATCACTCTTAAATAATTCATTGAAATCAATCGGGTCAAATTCCTGGAAATCAAATTGACTTACCTCTATCAAATCGTCCTTCTCCGAATCAAATTGGACAGCAGTTTTTTCAGAATCTACTAAATCCAAAAATACTTCCAATCCGATTTTTGAGATCAGGTACTTCATGCGGGCTTTATTCCGGCTGTTTCGTTCACCGTATCTGTCGAATATGCGGATAGAAGCTTCAATGAACGGGATGATTTCCGTTGCCGGCAGGAACTCATAAGCTGTGTGAGCAAGGAAAGGCTGTGCTCCCAGTCCACCGCCGACGAGTACTTTGAATCCTCTTATCCCCTGTTCAATTCGCGGAATAAATCCAAAATCATGGATAAAAGTAAAAGCATCATCGGTGTCGTCCGAACTGAAAGCAATTTTGATTTTCCGTCCCAATTCCTGCCCGAAAGGCTTCCTGAGAAAATACCTGAAAACCTGATCTGCATAAGGTGTTACATCAAATAACTCATCCGGATTAATACCCGCATTATCACTTGCCGTGACGTTTCTAACGGTATTCCCACAGGCTTCGCGAAGTGTAACATCGTCTTTTTCCAGATCGGCCCACAACTCCGGAGTGCGGTCCAGGGAAACGTGATGGATTTGTATGTCCTGCCGGGTTGTAATGTGCAGTCTTCCGGTGCTGTATTCGTCACTTACCTGAGCTATTCTGCGCAACTGACCGGAAGTCACTTTTCCATAAGGCAATTTAATACGGATCATCTGCACTCCGAGCTGACGCTGTCCGTAAACACCTCTGGCCAGACGCAATGAGCGGAATTTATCGTCGGGGATCTTTCCATCTTTGAACGCTGCTATTTTGTCGCCCAGTTCAAGTATGTCCTTTTCAACACGCAGCTTTTTCGCCGCTACCTGGTTTTCGTATGCTGTTCTGAAACTTTCCATGACTATTTGGTTGCATTGTAGAGGTAATACCATTCTTCGCGCGAAAGCTCAAAGGAATGTGCTGTTGCTGCATTTTGGATCCGGCGTTTTTCCTTGCTCCCGATAATAGGAAGTGCACCCAGTTTATGCAGCCATGCAACGGCAACCTGTTCCACATTCGCTTCGTATTTCTTACCGATCTCAATCAAGGCAAGGCGTAATTTTACCGCCTGTGCATCTTCTCCAAGCAAAATGCGTCCGTCAGCCAAAGGTGAAAATGCCATTGCCCGGCTGTGCTGTTCACGGATAAAGTCGAATCGCCCGTCATGCAATGCTTCCGTCTGCAGTAAATTCAATTCCAAATGATTGGTAATGATTGGCTGTGAAAGCGATGAAGAAAGCAAGCGCTGTTGGAATACATTAAAATTCGACACTCCGATGTAGGAAATCTTTCCGCTCCGCTGGAGTTTTAACAAAGCCGATGCAGTTTCTTCAAAATTCGACAGGAAGTCAAAACCTTCCAGGATTAGAATATCGATCTTTTCTCTTTTCAAGCGTGCTAAAGACTGCTCCACATCTTTTGTAATGTGTTGCGGACTTAAGTCGTAATAAACCCCGCTTCCGTGAGAACCGGAATACTCGCGCAAACCAACCTTTTTCGACAGCACCAGCTCCGACTGATTAATTGCTTTTGATTCAATCAATTTTCCAAATTGTGTTTCCAACTGACTGGCTCCGTGTTCCGGACTCAAATCATAGGTATCGATTCCCAATTCTCTTGTAAACAATACGACATCTTCAAATTTTCGCGTATCCAGCAAATCTTCTTCGGTCCAGCGCCAAAATCCGTAGACAGCTGCTGAAACTCTAGGACCGTATTCGTTGATATATACTTTTTTCATTTTTTTTATATAATCCCGACATTCATCGTCGGGGAATTCTGATTGCACTAAAAAACCCTTCTCTGTCGAATGCGGAGAAGGGTTGTAACTCAATTGTTCGTTTATAGTTATACCTTCCGCTGTCCCAAACGGGACATACAACACAGCTGCATGTACATGTTACGCATGAAGTTTCTCTTGATCATATCGTTTTCTTTATTTTTTCGATTCGCTTCCGCGAATCTGTTATCGAAAGTTTTACTTTCTCTGGTGCAAAGTAAAAGGCTGTTTCCGAAAGGTGCAAGCAAAAGCGGATTTATTTTCTATTATTCCTATCGGATAAGTAGGATATTATTTTCAAAAAAATGTTTATTTACGCTTACTTTCGGCTTTTCGTGCTAATTTTTTTTCGCGCAAAATTAAATCTGCCAAACTTGTTTTGGAAAGAATATGAATGCTTGCTTCACGTACCTCAAGCATGACATCGTGTAATCCACAAAGCTCTTCATGCGGACATTCGATACATTCTTCGTAGAAATTCAGGCTCACACAAGGCAGCAGAGCGATTGGTCCGCCAGTAGCGCGAATAATACTACTCAACACGATTTCATCCGGGTGTTTTACCAGGAAATAACCGCCGTTTGCCCCCATTTTACTGCCAACCATTCCACCATTGCGAAGCTGCAGTAAAATTGCTTCCAGGAATTTTCTTGGAATATGCTCTTGTTCTGCGATTGTTGCAATAGACAAATGCTTTTTATCGCGATAAACTTTCGCCAAACATTTCAACGCCTGAATGGCATACTTAGACCTTTTTGGTATCACAAAACAAATATACTACTAATTTAATAGGAGATTATAGCTTCCGGAAAGCTGGATAACATGAATATTTCGGATCGCACTATTTTCATTATTTTGGTAGATATATCCAATTCCCAACTTCCAATGCCTGAGCAGCGGCTGTTGGATAGAGACACCGCCTCTCCACTCCCATGGTTTCATACTTCCGCAGATATAAAACCATTCGTTAAAACAAAGTAACCGGGTCTTACAATCTGAATGCAACGGATATGAAAACAGCATCTGAAACCGCAGTCGGTCCTGATCCTTGGTCGACCTGTCAAAAAACCGAAATTCATTCCGAAACCGAAGTTGAAATTGAATGGCTTTCTTCAGAAATAATTGTGAAACTTGTAAAAAGGGCCTTATTTCCGTTTCTATCCTTCTTCCTTCATTCCTTTCATGAATAAATCCTGCAATACCACCACCAAAACCCGTCCTTTTTGAATTTGCCTGGTAACTGAAAGTATACCTGAATAAACTTTGACGGTGATGATTTAAAAAATTTTCATAACGTCTGTGACCAAGCTCCAAAACATGAGTTTGCCTTTTGTAATCCACCTTCAACTGCGCTAACAGCCAGGCATTACTGGTATTGGAACTCTGATCGAAACAGAAAAAGGAATGAATGGATAAAAATCCCAGTGCAATCATTTTCATGATGCAAATCTAAAAGAGATTTTAATATTCTATATAATCCATAGAATAAAAAGATTAATTGATCTGATCTGCTAGTTCACTTGTCACAATCTGGTATTTCACTTTAACCACCGGCCGTGGGAAAGCATTGAAATGCCACCACTCTGTTGGGATATTGGAAAATCCCTGGCTTTTTAAGGCCCTTCTCAACAATTTCCGGTTATCAATCTGCCGCTGTGTAATTTCTCCACTTGCAAGGAATTCAGATTCCAGAGAAGGATAAGCAATTTTTCGTATATCGTCGTAGCCTGCTCCCATATCCAAAGGCTTTCTTTTGGAATTACAGATCGTCAAATCTACTGCTGCACCATAATTATGGACACTCCCATTCCTCGGGTTGCTTACAAATTTCCCCCTTTCAAAAGCCGGAATCGTGTCCAGCGCATTCCACATTTCCCATTGAACACTCAAAGGGCGCAACGCATCATAAACCAACAAATGATAACCGGAATCCCTTCCCGTGAGGTATTCCTGTGACTTTGCCAGTCTTCTCGCTATATCGATCTGAACATAAGGTTTTTTCAAGGTATCGTACAAAATGCGGTGCATGAAATTATCTTCGGTTGCGTATTTCAATTCCCACCAAATATTTTTGTTGAAATGATCTACACTTACCAGTGTATCTCCCTTGTGAATCAGAATACTCATTCCCGGTACCGGATCTTCCGATTTTTCCAGAGGCACCAAATCACCTTGCATTTTTACCTCCTCTTCTTTTATTTTAGATCTGGTTTCGACTGATTCCGCACAGCCAACTGCCAGTAATGCGCCAAGAAGTAAAAATCGGATTGCTTTCATGGATGTAAAAATCAGCTTTTTTTGCTGATATCTCAACATTTACTGTACTTTTGTTCTCTTCAAAATAAAGAAAAGAAATGCCAAAAATTGCCCAAAAAGCCATTGACATGCCAGCATCGCCGATTCGTAAATTGGTTCCATATGCTGAAAAAGCTAAAAAAGCCGGTAAAACTGTTTATCATTTAAATATCGGTCAGCCGGATATCGAAACTCCTCAGGTAGCTTTAGATGCTATTCGCAATTTTGACCATAAAGTTATTGAATACAGCCACTCTGCAGGGTTTGAATCTTACAGAACCAAATTGGCTGAAACGTATAGAAAAGGTGGTCTTCCCGTAAATACGGAGGATATCATTATTACAACCGGTGGATCCGAAGCGTTGATTTTCGGTTTCATGACAACTTGTAACCCGGGAGATGAAGTAATCATTCCCGAACCGTTTTATGCAAACTACAATGGTTTTGCCGTTACTGCAGGTTTAACAGTTGTTCCGGTTGCATCTACTATCGAAACAGGGTTTGCCCTGCCTCCGGTTTCTGAGATCGAAGCAAAGATCACTGCAAAAACAAAAGCAATCGTTATCTGTAATCCGGGTAACCCAACCGGTTATTTGTATAGCAAGGAAGAACTGGAACAATTGCGCGACATCGTTAAAAAACACGATCTGTTCTTGTTTGCGGATGAAGTTTACCGCGAATTCTGTTACGATGGTGCTCAGCCTTTCTCCGTTTTAAATTTGGAAGGGATTGAAAACAACGTGATCATGATCGACTCCGTTTCCAAGCGTTATTCCATGTGTGGAGCTCGTATCGGAGCAATGGTTTCCAAGAATAAAGAAGTCATGGATGCTGCGTTGAAATTCGGTCAGGCAAGACTTTCTCCGCCGACAGTTGACCAGATTGCTTCCGAAGCAGCTTTAAATACTCCTCAATCTTACTTCGATGACGTTGTTTCCGAATACGTGCAGCGCAGAAATATTATGGTTGACGGATTGAACAGCATCCCGGGCGTATTTTGCCCGAAACCAAGCGGAGCATTTTACTGCGTGGCTAAATTCCCGGTCGACAATGCAGAAAAATTCTGTCAGTGGCTTCTGGAAGAATTTGAATACGAAGGTCAGACTGTAATGATGGCACCGGCAAACGGATTCTACTCGACGCCGGGAGCAGGATTGCAGGAGGCACGGATTGCTTATGTATTGAATCAGGATTCATTGAAAAAAGCAGTTGTTTGTTTGGAAAAAGCTTTGGAAATTTATCCCGGAACAATCAGGTAAATGGAATTACTCATAATCCTCTTTTTAATAATCCTGAACGGGGTTTTCTCAATGGCTGAGATCGCTACGGTTTCTGCCCGAAAATCCAAACTGGACGTAGCCGCGAAAAGAGGTGACAAAAGTGCTAAACTGGTTCTTGAAACCATGAATTCGCCGAATAAGTTTCTTTCGACGGTACAAATTGGTATTACCCTGATTGGAATTTTAACCGGTATTTTCTCGGGAGAAAAAATGACCTCGGATATTCAGGGGTTTTACATGAAATTTGCAGCCCTCAAACCGTATGGACATTTCCTGGCTGTAACTTCAGTTGTAGTTATCATTACTTTTTTCTCGCTTGTACTGGGTGAATTGGTTCCTAAACGAATCGGTTTAACCAACCCGGAGGCAATTGCCAAAACAATGGCCCGGCCGATGCTGATCATTTCGAAAATAACTGCTCCGTTTGTTTGGTTATTGACGATAACTTCCGATCTCTTGCTTAAAATCCTTCGTGTCAAGCAGTCTTCCGATGGAAAAGTAACGGAAGAAGAAATCAAGGCAATCATCCAGGAAGGTACCGAAGGCGGTGAAGTCCAGGAAATCGAACAGGATATCGTGGAGCGTGTTTTCCACCTTGGAGACCGCAATGTCAGTTCTTTGATGACCCATCGAAACGATGTAATCTTTATCGATATTAACGATACGAAAGATGAAGTACGCGAACAAGTCGAAAAAGAAATGCACTCGGTATACCCGATTTTTGATGATGAACGCGAACATGTACTGGGAGTTGTTTTGCTGAAGGACTTGTTCCGCACAATTAACAACCAGGATTTCAGTCTGAAGAGTTTGATGCTGAAACCGCAATTCTTGCTGGAGAATATTTCGGCGTATGAGGCATTGGTGCATTTCAAAGAAACACGTACTCATTACGGGATCATTACCGACGAATTCGGGCAGGTTCAGGGAATTGTCACACTAAATGACCTTCTTCAGGCGTTGGTGGGTGATTTTCATGAATTTTATTCGGAGGAATTCGAATTTATCCAACGTGAAGACGGATCCTGGTTAATCGACGGTCAGTACCCGATTGCCGAATTTTTCCGCCAATTTGGATTGGAAGACAATTCTTCGGAGTTAAATTTCACGACTATCGGAGGATTGGTATTGAATGAGTTGAGAAGTTTCCCGACTACAGGACAGAAATTCCATTGGCTGAATTTCGAGATCGAAGTAGTTGATATGGATGGGGCACGGATTGATAAACTGATCATTCGGGAGATCGATCCGGAGGATTAATTAATTACGAGGTCCTGATTGAAAGGCATTTCGACTCCGCTCAATGTCCTTTCATCTGTAAAGTATCTAAAGATAAAGATGACTGTGTGGAATCGAAGTCATAATTATCATTCAAGTTGTTACTTTTTGAAAAACGTGCATTTCTTATGCGTGTAAAGGGAAATATACACAAAACAATCCCGAAGAATCGGGACAAGTTGTTGTAGGAATACGACTGGCTCCCGGCGGCAACCGGGAGCTTTTTTATTTTGAACCAATTCGATTCCCGGTTGTATTCCCTTCCAAACAACAACACAATGCATCGAATACTTACAGTCATTTTTGCCGGATTTGCATTCCTTTCAGCCACGCAAACACCTCTAATTGCTTATAAAAGTCATTCCGGAACTGCAGCTGATTTTTCCAATGAAGCTTTTGGAAATTTCGGAATTCCCAGTAGGAAAATGATCCAGATTGTCTACGTGAACGATTCCACTGCTTTAAAGGTTTATACCCGATTCGGCAATGAATTCGAAGCTGACACCATTCATTCACCTATCAGCTATAACCTGAATATTGATTCTATAAAAACAGTAGCGCCTTATCTGCGGAACGTCGAATATGTCAACTTTAAACATTCTCCCAAATCGGCAAAATCAAAAATTCCTGAGAAAGAGGTGAAATTGGAAAACAGCAAAAATATCGAAGCAAATCCCATGGAACAAGCAAATCCGTTGACAGCCCCAACTCCTTCCAAAAAGAAAAAGAAATCTTACTTATTGTTCCTCTTCGGAATCACAGGAGGCGGAATGCTGCTGATGAAATTATTCAGACCTTCAAAAAAAAACAATCCTTCAATCGCTTAAGCATGAAAACACCATTGATTATACTCTTTTTAGTGACCAGCCTGATTTCTCAAGCTCAAACGGCTATTATTGCACACAAAAGCCATTCGGGAAGGGCTGTTGATTTCTTTACTGACCCGAACACTAATTTTGGGGAGCCCGGACCTCAATTGCTCCAAATCGTTCGATTGAATGATTCAACTTACATCCAGGTTTTTCGGGAATTTTCAGGAATGATCTATCACGATACGGTCCGTAAGAACAGTCCCTGGAGCAATTACAATCCAAAGTTCGACTCTATCTATCAGCAAGGTTACTACAAACAACACATCAAATACATTAACCTGGAAAACAAAGCGGATACCGGACGTATTCAAGCACCCAGCCTGCAGCTTCAAAAGATGATTGAAAAAGAGGTGATTACTCCGGAAAATCAAGATGTTCAGCCAATGCCTGAAGAAAACACTCCAAAGAAAAAGAAGAAATCTTACTTGCTCTTCCTCTTCGGGATTACCGGCGGTGGAATGCTTTTGATGCGCTTATTCAGTAGGTCTAAAACTACGAAACCCTTGATTGCATAACCATGATGCAACATTTGAAAATCAGTTTTATTGGCATTGCCTGTTGGTGGGTACTCCTGCTCCCATTCGACTATTCGCTTTTCGATTGGATCTTTAAGGCCGTTCAAAAACCTTTCATTGGTTTGTTGATGGGAATGGATTCCGAACTGATCTTTGAGACCGATACATACGGAACATACGTATTGATTGCCCTGAGCTTACTGCTGGGAGTTTTTTCTTCTCCGATCGTTCATTGGATCTGTTCGAAGTGGAAATTACACCCAACAGAACTTTTGAAAACAGTTCTTGCTGCTATCCTGTTTTTCTTCCTGTTCAAATACGGCTGGGACAAAATCATTAAAGTACAGTTTTACATGCCGGAACCCAATACCTTATTCACTCCTTTTGGAAAGCTGTCTAAAGACATCGCTTACTGGTCGCTGGTTGGCAGCTCTTATCCTTATACTGTTTCTTTAGGAATTATTGAAGTAATTACCGCATTGCTCTTGTTATTCAAACGGACACAATTCCTGGCATCACTGCTGGCCATTGTCATTTTTACTCAAGTTGTACTAATCAATTTTTCGTTTGACATCTCGGTGAAACTATTGTCGGGATCACTGCTTCTGTTCAGCATTGTTTACAGTTTGTGTTTCACGCAAAATTGGAGCGGTTTATTTGGGTTCGGAGCGGAAAGAATCCGTTATAACAACACTCTTAGACATCGAATCATCCGGTTTATTTTTGCAGGACTAATCATTGCCGAAAGCATTTTCCCTTCATTGGTAAGCGGAAACCTGAATGATGACAAGTACCCGAGGTTGGCACATCACGGAGCATACCGGGTTTACGGAAATCCGGAAGTAAAGCATCTGTTCATACACCGTCAGCATTATATCATCCTACAATCCAAAAACGATGTTTTCACAGATTACAGGATAGACACACATGTTCCCCATCAATACACTGCCAATCAGCGCAATATCATTTGTGACTGGAGGGAAAACCAGGTCATTATAGGCAATGATACCTTCCGGATTGAAAAAATACCTTTTAATAAATTGCCGATCCTGCAAGAAAGTTTTCATACATTTTCAGACGAATTCCATTAAGAACCTCCGTTTAATCAACCTTCTTGAGATCATGTGAAAGTTTTATCGGGATAAAATTCTCATGGTATCATTTTTTCCTTACTTTTGTCTTGTTTAAAATTAATCTAAATAATGAAGCTCATTTTAGCCGACAGTAATGAAATCATACGCATTGGTCTGCGTACGCTGTTGTCTACCGAGCGAAACATCCAGATCGTCGGGGAAGCAAGGAACAACGAAGAACTGATTGCCCTGAACAAAGCATTTGATGCGAACATTATTTTAGTTGATTACACTTCCAAAGGTTTTTCCATTGATGTCATTCCGCAGATTCTGCAGAAAAAACCGGATTTGAGCGTGGTGGCGATTACCCCCGAACAATCGGCACAAACCCTGGTGAATGCTTTGCGTTCCGGGGTGAAAAGCTATATCAAAAAAGACTGTGACAGTTCGGAAATCATCGATTCGATCCGTGAGACCTGGAGAGGGAATAAATTCTTCTGCGGACAGATCCTGGAAACAATCCGCGACGCATCCATTGATGTAAACGATATCGATTTCGATTCATTCAGCTGTGAACCCATTACTTTGAGTGAACGAGAAACGGAGATCATCACCATGATTGCAGAAGGTCTTACCAATGTCATGATCGCCGATTCACTTTGCCTGAGCAATCACACCATCAATACGCACCGCAAGAATATCATGGCAAAACTGGGTGTAAAAAACACGGCAGGAATTGTGATCTATGCTGTAAAAACCAACCTGGTTTCTCCGAATAAATTCCTGTTTGCCTCAGATTCCAATTCCTAGGAAATTTTTTTCTTTCATTTTTTGAACCTAATTTTAATCTGATTGTACTACAGATAAAAATTGCTATATGCACCGATACATATTTCTTATTCTAGTTCTTCACGCAGCTATTTCCGGCAGTGCACAGAATTATAATAACAACAATACCAACTCTCCGGCCACAAACAATACAAACAAAACACTTATCAACCAACAGGATACAGTTTCAAGCGTTTCCCCAGGCCTGGAAGAAATACAGATCAGTACTAAAAAAAGTAAAGCCTACCGAACAGTTCCCAATCCGAAATTCGGAGAAGAAGCTGAAAAAGCAGACAAAGACTCCAATTCAAGCATCCAGCAGCTCAAAAGCGCCAAATATCAATTCGAAACAAACTATTCCAACTCCAGGCACCAATTGACGAGAAGAAGTGCCAGCCAGGAAGAAGTGTTGAATATGAAACAAGGTGCTCAGATCTATGCCAATATGCTTCCCGGCAGTTTTGAAAAACATTTTTATACCTACTTATTAAGCAAATACAATCCCAAGCAATTCCCGGAACTGCAGCAGGCAGCGAACCTGCAACCGACAAACACCGAAGTTCAGCAGGAATTAGCCGTTTATGGAGTTGCCGTAAACGACCAGAAACTGGCAGACAGCGTGGCTGTTCAAATGATTGCTCAAAATAAAATTTCCGGTGGTTTATTGAGCTATGCAACTGATATGGTGAATTCCGTACCGGAAAACGGAACACTTCTATTGCATGGTTACACCGAGTTAATCCCCGTAAACTACGAGAAAAACAACCTGGGCAGAGCAGATATACAACTGATCTCCGTTGATCTGATGCAAAGTCCCGACTACCAGGCTTCACTGACAGCTAAAGGATTTGTGATGCCGAACTCAGCATTTGTGGACACCGCATTTGTACAGACATTCTGCGCACTAAACACTTCCAGGAATTTGTTCCTGTCAATGTCTTTTCCGAAAGAATATTTCCAGGGAATCGCTTCTGCACTGAATCCGGTTGGCCTGACTTTTGCTTATGGACAGGCTGCAACTTTGGATTACAATGCCCTGAACATTGAATTGGTTGAAACGAAATGGAAAAAATACGAATTGGGAATAGGGAAAGACCCGCAGTCAGATGCACTTTCTGCTAATTACCTTCCTGCACTTTTAAGTGTTTCAAGACTTTATGAAGAATACAATAAAACGGAAGAGGCTAAAGAAATAGATCACATTATTATGAACGTAGCCACAAGGGCGCGTAAAACAGGTCAACTCTCAAAAATTAAGCGCTGATGCGAATGATCAAAAAGGAATACGACCAAATGACTGATGAACAATTGGTCATTGCCATGGCTGGAGGCGATCAGCGAGCTTTTGACAAGCTTTATGGTCGGTATTCCTCTGCCCTGCTTTCGTATTTCATGCGCATGCTTTGGCGCGACAGGGAAAAATCAGAAGATTTTGTCCACGATTTCTTCACCAAGCTCATTCACCGTCCGGAATTATTTGACACCACCCGGTCCTTTAAAACATGGATGTATTCGGTGGCAAACAACATGTGCAAGAATGAATACAAAAAGCAGGAAATCCGAAAAAATACCAGCAACGGTTTAGACAACAACTATTCAGTGAGCGACATTAATAAAAATACAGAAAACCAGGTACATCATACTTTATTTAAAGAGGCTTATGATTTCCAGGTTACACAATTAGAAGAAAAACATCGGGAAGTATTTGAAATGCGTCATTTCGATGGATTATCGATTAAAGAAATTGCCGAGGCCCTGGAAATCAGTGAAGGAACGATCAAATCGCGCCTGTTCTACGCAACCAAGTACCTGGCCCAGGGATTAAAAGAGTACCAACCGGAACATACAAAAGTACCATGAACACATTTGATGAAATCATACAAACAAAGGCTTACAGCGATTTAAGCTCCAGTGAACTGGAAATAATCCGTGAATTGGTTTCTTCGGAAGAAGAATACAATGAGATGAAATCCTTTTACGCGGGGATCGGACAAATTGCTCTTTCAGGAAGAGAAGAAGTTTCTGCTTCCGTGAAGTCCAGCCTGAACAGTGTTTTCCAGGCAAAACATCCCGGAATCAGCCAAAACTGGAATGCACCTGCCGAAGCAGAAAAGAAAATCGTTCCGTTATACAACCGGAATATATTCCGTGCTGCCGCATTGCTCGTGCTTTCTGCCGGTGTAATCACCGTTTGGGTTTCCATGTCAGACAATCAGTTAACTCAAACAGAGCCAAAACAAAGTATTGCAAGCAGTGACTCCATGGCTCAGGAAAAGCAGAAAGAATCAACCGCTAAAAAAGAATTTCCGTTGAACGAACAAACCAATAAGGAATATACAGCTTCTTCAAGTGTTCCCGGAGATCAGAATAATCAGGATAACGCTTCCGAAAACGACGATGCAGCTGCTCCTATGGCCCTGGAGCCAAGTGGTTATGCTTCAAAAGACATGTCCGTTTCACCTGCAAGTACAACCAAGAACCTTAATGCTTCAGCCGAATCAATTACCACTTTTTCTTTTTCAAGTAATCAGGCAAGTAAGCAAAATAATTGGGCAGAAACCAGAAAAGAAGAAAGTAAACAGGGGAATCTGGCCAGAACAGGTTTGGAAGCGGATTTAAACCCGGCGGGCACATACTACGTGGAATCAAAAGATTATAAGCCGAGTATTAGTACAACTGATTATTTGAGTTTGATCGAACCGAGCTTTTAGATAAGTTCAAGAGTTCAAAGAGTTCAAAGAGTTCAAAGAGTTCAAAAGTTCAAATAGTTAAAAGGAATATTTTATTTTGAACCATTTTTGAATATTCTAAACTTGCTGATTCTGCAATTCTGACAAAGCAACTTTTAATTCCGCCAGGCGGTTTGTTTTTCCTTTTTGACGGATGTTCAATGCCGTAATCGTATAGAATTGATGGGCTTCTCCCAGGAATTTGATTTGCATCTTGATCCATTCTTCTTCGGAAAGGTCCATCCCGAAAGCGATCATTTCATCTCTCAACTTAGAGGCTACAACATAATAGTCGGCTCTGCCCAGGTAATCATGATCAGCATCACATAAGATTTCCTGAAGCAATCCCACAGGTTCTATTTCCAGTGAAGTTGCCAGGATCATTTCACGGATCTGCCGGATCTGTTCACCGGTGAAGCCATATTTCGGAAGCATCTGTTCCATTAAACGGACAGCATGTAATTCATTTTTATGGTAGGTAAAAATAAAGCCGGTATCGTGAAAAAGGGCTGCCGTTCGTAATAAGAGCATTTCATCATCATGCAGTCCTTCCAATCTGCCCAAACGAATGGCCGCTTTTTCCACATTTAAAGTATGTCCCAAATCGTGGTAAACAACTTCATCAGGAAGCATGGACTTCAATTTATTCAGGATATCGCTTCTCATATGCTCGAAATCTACCGTCGCAATCTGGCATAAAGTCCGCAGTTCTACCGAAGGAACTTTCCCGCTCGTATATAAGCTGTATTCCGACTTCAGGGATTCCAGTTCAAAAGTTTCCATCGTACCGCCCCGTTTTTTGATCGGAACATTTCCCAAGTCTTTGGTATCGAAATAAGTATGGCATTCGTCGTAGATGGCTTTCGTTACAGTGATCTGATCAATTCCTGAAAACTGCTGTGCACGGGCAGCAATGTTAACCGTATCGCCCCAAACATCAAAAGAATACCTTTTCGAACCAATGATTCCGGCTACTAACGGTCCCGCATGAACTCCAATTCTGATTTCCCAAAAATCTTTTTTCATGGCTTTCGCCAGTTCTTTTTCATTCCGGATAAAATTCCGCATTTCCAAGGCCGCCAAACAAGCCCTCAAAATCGGCTGGGCATTGTCTTCATTCACACCGGCAATAGCCATGTAAGCATCACCTATTGTTTTGATCTTTTCCAGTTTATACCGCTCTACGATCTCATCAAAGGCCGTGAAGTAATATTCCAGGCGTTTTACCAGTTTGATGGGCTTAATGGATTTGGATTTCATTGAGAAATCCACAAAATCTGTAAAAAGCACCACTCCTTTGTCAACCCTTTTAGGCGAGAACTTTCCGAATTGGTTTAAATCGTCCAACACATTTTCGGGAAGAATATTCCCTAACAACTGTGCAATTCGCTGATCCTTATAATACAAGGATTTATAAACATCCAATTTTGCCTGGATCAATAAGGGATTAAAAGGTTTGGTAATAAAATCCACAGCCCCCGAATTAAATCCTTTCAGGAGTTTGGACCCCGTGCGGGTATTTTCCGTAATAATGATGGAGTAATGCGTATTTGAAGCGTGTACCTGTAGCAATTCCTTAAAATCTTCCATGGAAGAAAAGTTGGGGCTATCGACATCAATCAGTATGATTCCGACTTCTCTCCTATCCAATATGGTATGCGCTTCGTCAATCGAATTACAAAAAAGCAGGATATTCCCGCCGCCGCCAAGTATTTCCTTTAAAGCCTTCTGGTCTGAATCTTTTTCGTCAATAATTAAAATATTAATCAGGCGCTCCATCGATAATTCCTTATTTATTACAAATGATTTAGTAAAATGAAAGTAAACATAATCTTTAAAAAAAGATAATTCTAATAATGAAAGAAAATTTCCAACCTTCCAAGATTTAAACAATCTACCGTTTATATAATAAAATCGATTCTCCTATTATGAATTGATTAAAAAATTTATATTTGTTCAAACTTTTTAAAATTAACTATGAAAAAACTTTTACTTTCTGCTGGTGTTATTTTATCAGCTTTATCTTTATCCGCTCAAACATTGGTTAATGGGAACTTTGAAGGTACCATGACTGCAATTCCTGGAACTGCTTATACTTATTCTATGCCAGGGTGGGTTACTCTTAATACAGGCCCTGAAACTGCTTCTCCTAACCAGGGAACTCAATCAGCAAAAGCTGTGGTTACAAATGACCCTGCATTGAACGCTGCATTGTCTTGGGGAGATGATATCATCACCGGACTTCTTCAACAAAGAATCGCAGGTCCTGTAGCTAACCCTTCTACTATGGAAGTATCTTTCGCTTACAAGTTCGACAAAATGGGAACTGATACTGCATATATCGAAGTAGGTATTATGGATACAATGGGTGCAGGTGCTAATGATGATGTTTATTTGTACGCTGACTGGTTGGAAATCCCTGCTACAGTTGCTAACTGGACAAACGCGACTTTGTCTATGCAAGCTTTAACTGGTACAGGAACTGCAAACCGTTTTTACATGATTGCTGTAGCTTCAACAAAAGGATACTACGATGCTCAAACACCTACAGTTGGAACTACTTTATGGCTTGACAATGTAGTAATCAGCAACCCGGCTGGTCTTGCTGAAGAAAACGTAAACACTGTAAACGTTTACCCTAACCCTGCTACATCTGTATTGAACATCGACTCTAAAGAGGCTATCTCTTCTGTAGTTGTTACTACAACTGACGGAAAAGTTGTTTCTACGACAAACGCTGCTTCTGTAAATATCGAAAGCTTAAATGCTGGGATGTACATTTACCAGGTAACTTCAGTTTCCGGAAAAGTTAGCAAAGGAAACTTCGTTAAGAACTAATTGAACTTCAATTATAAAAAAATCCCCCTCGGCTTAGCCAAGGGGGATTTTTTTGTTTAAAAAGTTTAATGGTTAAAATGTTCAAGAGTAAATTCGAAAAAGGTAAAGCAATAACTCCAAATCACCTCTTGAGCCTTTTGAACGCTTTCTATCCCAACCGGGAAATCACTTCGTCAATCGACTTTTCGCTTCCTGTAAGTTCCAGCAGCTTTGAAATTATGGTGTCGATAATCGAATCCGGACAAGAAGCACCGGAAGTAATTCCGATCTTTCCTCCTTTCATCCAGTTTTCAATCGTTTCCACTTCGTGCATATGGATATTGAAACTCCGGATTGCTTCGGTGTTTAAGATCTCTGTTTCGTCCTTGATGAAATATGTGGGGCAACGCTGCTCCAGCAATTCTACCAAATGCGCTGTATTGGAACTATTGTATCCACCCACAACCACTGCAAAATCAAGCGATTCGTTCATCAAAGCTTCCACAGCACTTTGATTATCGTTTGTGGCATAGCAAAGTGTATCACGCGTATCCGCAAAAGTCTTGCTGATCTTTGAATGTTCGGCAAACTCTTCAGTAACCTTTTTCAAATACCCGGCAATTTCTTGTGTTTCACTCGCCAGCATGGTCGTTTGGTTAATAACACCGATTTTACTCAAATGAATTTCCGGGTCGAAGTTTGGTGTATGTTTCCCTTTGAAATAGGTGTAAAACGCCTCCCTTGAAACTTCTCCGGTGATGCATTTAGCAAGAAAAACCGCTTCTTCCATATTCTTAATGATCACCGCCTCTGAACTGACAGCTGTATGCGAGAAAGTCGCGCGGGTTTCTTCGTGGTTGTATTTCCCATGAATAACCAGCGTGTGATTCTCCGTGCCAAGTTTCTCCGCCTTATTCCATACTTTCTCCACGAAAGGACAAGTTGTATTGTATTTTTCAGTAGAAACTCCGCGGTCTTTGAGTATCTGTTCAATCTCAAGTGTTGTGCCGAAAGCCGGAATAATGACCACATCATTCGAGTTAAGTTCTTCCCAGGAGATCAGCTGCTTCCCTGAAGTATCCTGGATAAATTCGATTCCATACCGCGATAAATCTTCATTCACGGTCGGATTGTGGATCATCTGGCTCAGGAGAAAAATCCGTTTCCCTTTATTTTCTTCGACAGCACGATAAGCAATTTCTATTGCATTTTCCACTCCGTAGCAAAACCCGAAATGCCTGGCAATGTAGAGTTGAACATTCCCGAAATCCAGCATCGTAGGCGAGAAATCCTTTTTACGCGGATCCTGGCTCTTGCGGAACGCCTTTACTTTAGAAATGATCGGCGAACGGAATATGGATGGAATATCGAATTGTTTCATCTGAAGAACAAAGTTACAGGATTTGAACCACATAGGTCACATAGAACACATAGTCTGTGATGACTTTTTGTGTATATAAATTCCCTCTGATTTAGTTTTTCTGCTTGCACACAGGCAATAAGGTAAAACTATGTGGCTTATGTATCTATGTGGTTAAACAAAAACCCCGATCCTGAATAAAGAACCGGGGTCGAATTTACTTTCTCTGAATTTTATCGAGTAAATAACATTTCTCTGAATTTTGGCAACGGCCACAACTCATCGTCTACCAATAACTCTAATTTATCTGCGTGGTAACGGATTTCATCAAAATAAACTTTCACCTGATCACAATATGCCACCGCTCTCTCTTCTGCATGCTCGATTTTATTGGCATCTTTTCTTGCCTGAAGCATGATATCACAATTCGATTTCATTTTATTCAAATGGTTCGAAATCTTGGTTACCAACTCAATCTGAGCGTTTGCAGCCTCTCTTCCTGCCTTCTCACCCAGTGCACTGATAATCCCCTGGATATTCGACAACAATCGGTTTTGGTATTCCACTACTGCAGGAATAATATGTGTTTGAACCAAATCTCCCATCAAACGGGCTTCAATCTGAATCTTCAAAATATAGTTCTCAAACTCGATTTCCTGACGAGCTTCCAACTCACGCGGAGTCAATACGTTCATTTCATCAAACAGCTTCACAAACTTCTTATCTCCCCATGCTTTTAACGCACGTGGCGTATCTTTAAAATTATTCAAACCTCTTTTTTCAGCTTCCTTCACCCACTCATCTCCATATCCGTTTCCTTCGAAACGAATCTTTTTGGATTCTTTGATCAGGATCTGCAATTCTTTCAAAATCGCTTCATCTTTCGCTTCTCCTTTCTCAATCCGGTTATCAACACTTGTTTTGAACAATTGCAGCTGTTTAGCCATAATTGTATTCAAAACAATCATTGCAGAAGCACAGTTTGCAGAAGAACCAACTGCACGGAACTCGAATTTGTTTCCTGTAAATGCAAACGGAGAAGTTCTGTTACGGTCTGTATTATCCAACATAATCTGAGGAATCTTACCGATGTTCAGTTTCAATTCCGTTTTATCTTCCGGAGACATTTTTCCCGCTTTTACGTTTTGCTCCAATTCATCCAGCATTCCGGATAACTGAGAACCAATAAACGTTGAAATGATCGCCGGAGGAGCTTCATTCGCACCTAAACGGTGGTCGTTATTTGCAGAAGCAATACAAGCACGCAACAAATCTGCATTATCGTGGATTGCTTTAATCGTATTCACGAAGAATGTCAGGAACTGCAAGTTTGTTTTCGGATTTTTACCCGGCTGAAGTAAGTTCACCCCCGTATCAGTGGATAAAGACCAGTTATTGTGTTTACCAGATCCGTTTACACCTGCAAATGGTTTTTCATGCAGCAAAACGCGGAAATCATGCTTACGTGCAATCTTCTCCAATAAGTCCATTAACAACATATTGTGGTCGTTCGCTAAGTTACATTCCTCGAAAATAGGTGCACATTCGAACTGGTTCGGAGCAACCTCATTGTGACGGGTTGTAACCGGAATCCCCAATGTGATCGCTTCGTTCTCGAACTCACGCATGAAAGCTGTAACACGCTCAGGAATTGATCCGAAATAATGATCTTCTAACTGCTGCCCTTTTGCCGGAGCATGACCGAACAAAGCGCGGCCCGTCATCATCAGGTCAGGACGACAGTTAAACAAAGCCTGGTCAACCAGGAAGTACTCCTGTTCCCAGCCAAGTGTTGCATTTACTTTTGTAACGTTCTTATCAAAATACTGGCAAACTTCAACAGCCGCTTTATCCACAGCATGTAAAGCTTTCAATAACGGCATTTTGTAATCCAATGATTCTCCCGTGTAAGAGATCATAATAGTAGGAATACACAAAGTTTTCCCGATCACAAAAGCCGGAGATGAAGGATCCCATGCAGTATAACCGCGCGCTTCGAACGTATTTCGGATTCCACCGTTCGGGAACGAAGAAGCGTCCGGTTCCTGCTGTACCAATAATTCTCCGTCGAAACGCTCAATTGCACGACCCGGTCCTACCGGTTTGAAAAATGCATCGTGTTTTTCAGCAGTAGTTCCCGTTAAAGGCTGGAACCAGTGTGTATAATGTGTAGCACCTTTTGTAATGGCCCAATCTTTCATTGCAGAAGCAACCTGATCCGCCATTTTACGATCCAGGCGGGTCCCATTCTGAATGGATTCCATCATGGATTTATATGCATCTGAAGGAAGGTACTCACGCATAACTTCTGCATGAAATACATTTTTCCCGAACAGTTCGGAAACTTTTCCATCAAAATCAATGTGTTTTGGAGTACGATTGAGTACATCCTGATACGCCTGTAATCGCTTTGTTGCCATAAAATTCAAAATTTTCGACAAAATTACATTTTTTAAAGGGGGTGAACCAAGAAAAAGTGTAAAATTTTATAAACACCCCCTATTTATTTTATTCAAAAACAAAAAAAACACTCAAAACACACAGATATCCTCCTACTTTTTTCCGAAGCAAAAAGAATGAGCACTGCTCATGAAGACGAAGCATGGCTTTATACAAAGCCAAATCCGGACTGCTCAGCGAAAAGAAGGGATCAGCATCCCAAATGACAAGTACTTTTCACGATCAGTTAGCCGGAAAGGAAAACTTTCGTTTTCACCAAATAAATCAATCGGTCGGGTTACAATTTTAATTTTTAGCTGCGATTTCCCTGTCGTGTAATTGGGGCTTTACACCGCTGGTTGAGATTATCAAATAACAATAATTGTTATTCCAATCCTTGGATTAACCGTTTGTTAAATAACAAGTTACTTGTTTATTTTTCATTTTTTTTAGCTAACTTACTTTTTAATTGAAAGACACATGAAATGAAATTGTTTGGTTTTTTTCAACGGAAGAAAGGGAAAGCAATGAAAGAAAATATCACGAATATGGACGAAAATCATTTGGTTGTTATTCAGTTCTTCTACGGAATTGAGGATTTGAACGAATTACATGAGCTGGAAAAGCAATTGGATTCAAACATTACCGGAAGTGCTCTCGGAAAATACGAGGGACACGACATTTCACTGGATTTTGGGGACGGTTATCTTTATTTCAACGGTAAAAATGCCGATCAGATCTTCGAATCGATCAAGCCGATCCTGGAACAACATTACTTCATGGACAAATCAATTGCTACATTGCGTTCCGGATCCTTTGAAAACCCTGCTGCAACAGAACGTGATTTTACCATCCGTTTTACCAAATTACAAGAGAATTAATTTACGTTCTGCTATTTAGGCAAATTGAATAACTTTGTGTTCAAAGCACTGAACATGAAAAATACCTAGCACCTTGTCCTGATAATCTCTTTTTCTTCATTTGCGCAACAAAAGCTGGCATTGAAAGATGTGGACCAGATATTACACTTATTTATTGGTTCCCCATAACTTATTGGGAAGTGTTATCTGCAAATGAACCAAAAACCTTTACCCCGGAGTGGTTTCTCAATTAAAACAAATGCTTGGCAACAAATCCATTTTCATTGCAATCTCCTGGAAAGTCAGTAATACTAAGCATTCCTTCCAGACGAAAGGAGAAACGTATTTAAGAAATAACATTTCGGTTTCATTCGGTGGCAAATCATACAAGCCAATTGCGGAATCCCAATTGTCATCAGAACTGACAATGCTGAGCGATTACATCAAACCGATGTTTGCTCAAATGCTCGGAGATATGGGAGCGGGAATGAGTCTATTCTATTTTGAGATCACGGACAACTCCGGCGAAAATGCCTTGAATCCTTATAACAGCACAGATTTCACAGCGGGACTTGCTTCAGTAAAGAACACCTTCCACCCTTACCAAGTCTTTTCACAGATTCCAAATGCGCCAATGACGGGGAGTTATTTCCTGCGAATTATGAATTTTGTCCTTACCACGGTTCGAAATTAATTACACAGTAATCTTCGCTTCTTCCGGGCAAAAATTCAACGAAATAGTTACTTTTACAGACTTAAAACAGTCCGGCAATAAATCTCCGGACCTAAAACTTAGAAATCAATGAAAAACACAGCTCTTACCCAGGTTCACGAAGCTTTGGGTGCCAAAATGGTTCCATTTGCAGGATTCAATATGCCGGTACAATACGAAGGCGTTAATGCTGAACACGAAACAGTTCGAAATGCAGTAGGTGTATTTGACGTTTCTCACATGGGAGAGTTTTTGTTATCTGGTCCGGATGCTTTGGATTTGATCCAGCGAGTGACAACCAATGACGCTTCTACCCTTACAATCGGTCGTGCGCAGTATTCCTGCCTTCCAAACGGAAAAGGCGGTATCGTGGATGATTTGATCGTTTACCGCATCAAGGAAGAAGAATACTTATTAGTAGTAAACGCTTCCAACATTGAAAAAGACTGGAACTGGATTTCTTCTCACAACACGAAGAACGTGAGTATGAGAAACCTTTCGGATGATTATTCTTTATTGGCGATCCAGGGGCCAAAAGCAGTTGAGGCCATGCAGTCATTGACTTCCGTTGATTTGTCTTCCATTAAATACTATCATTTTGAAGTAGGTCCGTTTGCGGGAATCGATCACGTGATCATTTCAGCGACAGGTTACACCGGTTCGGGAGGTTTTGAGATCTACTGCAAGAATTCAGAAGTGAAACAGGTTTGGGACAAGGTTTTTGAAGCAGGTGCTGCATTCGGGATCAAACCTATCGGTTTGGCTGCGCGCGATACCCTGCGATTGGAAATGGGATTCTGCTTGTACGGAAACGATATCGACGATACGACATCTCCGCTTGAGGCAGGATTGGGATGGATCACGAAATTCACGAAGGATTTTGTTGATTCAGACAAATTGAAAGCAGAAAAAGAAACCGGAGTTTCCAAAAAACTGATCGGTTTCGAAATGATCGACCGTGGAATTCCTCGTCACGATTACCGCATTTTGGACGCAAACGGAAATGTGATCGGGAAAGTAACATCCGGAACACAAGGTCCGAGCGTGAAGAAAGCAATCGGAATGGGCTACGTAAACACCGAATTCGCAGCTCCGGACAGCGAAATCTTTATCGAGATCCGCGACAAGGGAGTTTTGGCGAAGGTTGTTAAGATGCCTTTTTATCAGAAATAGATTTTAGGACTTACATCTTATTATAAGTTTTAAAGGGATTTAGCAATTTTACTAAGTCCCTTTTTCCATTTTATCTAACTCATTTTTATTCAAATAAATACACTACAGATTTTTTTTTAAATTCGCAGTATAGTAACCAGAAATCAAACCTATGAAAAAAACCATCTGCTTTTTCTCTCTTTTATTCTCATTTCAATTTTCCTATGCTCAGAAATTGTCCCTACCTCAAAAGACAGAAGTCTATGACTTAATTTCTCAAATGAGAGATGAAAAAACGCATACTCCTGATCAGATTTTAGAATTAGGAAGCAGGGTTCTTGAATTAGATCCTACCAATATAAAAGTAAAGGCTTTGCGAGGGAAAGTACTTAACAAGCTTGGAAGATTTCAGGAAGCATTGGAAGACTTAAATACTTTTATGACTCAACAACCTGGTTCTGTGATGGCATTAATATACCGTGCAGAGAGTTACATCGGATTGAAACAGGTTGAAAAAGCCAAGGAAGATCTGAAAAATGCAGAATCAAAAAGCGGGAATAACCGTGTAGTGAGTGGTCTTATAGCAAGAAACTACCTTAGGCTAAATGACACAGAAGGTGCTATTGAAATTTACCAAAAACAAATAAAAAACGCTCCTTATAATTACAATGGGTACCTCGGGATTGCTTCTATCATGAAAAAAGAAAAGAGATATACTGAATCTCTGGAGTATTACACTAAAACGTTGACTGCATTAAACCGCGACATAGGTTATTTCCAACCTAGTTTTGCCCATATTTTCCAGAGCAAGGCAGAAGTTTGTTATGCATTAAAAAAATACGATGAAGCAATTGATGCCATCAACAAAGTAATTCTTTTAGGAAACTATAAAGCATACGATTTTCGGGCACGATGTCATTTAGAAGCTGGGGAAATCGATGCCGCATTGTATGATTTAAAGCAACTAAAAAAATACGTGCCTGACTACACCACAAAGACAAGTATCAAGGACACTAAAAATATCAGGAATTACACTCCTGACGAGGAATGGTTGAAACAGGTAGAAGCATACAAACTATTCCTTCAAATTGAAAATATTCCAAATAACTCAGAAGAAATAACGAAAGCAATCGGAATTCTCGATAAAGCATTGAAAATCACACCCAAAAACCCCTACTTTATTGGATTGAGAGGTTTTTTACTTACAGAAAGTGACGAAGAAAAAGCCATGCTTGACTTTAACACTTTAGTAAACATACTTCCCGATTGCTCGGAAGCTTATTTATTTAGAAGCGGTCTGCACAATACTGATCTAAAAGCTGCGGTGGAAGACATGGACAAAGCTATCCTCCTGAATCAGCATGATTCATTTTATTATATGACCAGAGCATCATTG
>NZ_CABHOL010000037.1 GCF_902168135.1 uncultured Fluviicola sp. | reverse complement strand
GAATAGTATTTTTGCCAAACGGTGAATATTTTATTATTAGTGTTTTTGTAAGTGAATCAAAAGAAAACTTTGAAACAAACGAAAAAATCATAGCTGACATCGCAAAAGCAACGTATGACTTTTACACCACAACGACTAAATAAAAAAACTGCACATAACACGGGTTTTGCGTAAGGCGGGGTGTCGTGTAAACTTGGAACATTCTGCTTCTAATGAACTTTAGTAATAAATTAAAAACTTTGTGCTTCGATTCCGATAGCTATCGGAACCGCCCGTACGAAAAGCCCCGCAACGCTATAAGCAATAAGAATGGATCATAAAGAAGATATTATAGAATACATTTCAATCTATTGCACAGATTTTTATAATGAATTGGAGAAGAAAGCAATGAGACACTATGTAGCACAGGTGAAATTTCTACCATATAAGGATCGGGTTGAGAAAATGACTATTGCTTATAACAGAGATTGCTCGAATGATCCGGAAGTTCTAAAATTATTAAAAGATGGGATACAAGAATTTCATCGAAATGCGGCAGAAAGGGTTCTAAATGAACACTTCTGTGAATTGACATTGAATACGTGTCCAAAATGTGGTGGGATTGCAAGAACCCCAACCGCTAGACAATGCAGATACTGTAAACATAATTGGCGCTAAAAAATGGCTGTAGATATTGTGCTAACTGTAAACGGCAAAAAGCCTGTATACAATGAAGAGACATCAATCAGGTTTGATGATGATTCAAATGGAGATTTTTGCTTCCTTCAACCTTTTTTTGAAAAATTGAGAACTAAAACAAGCCAAGTAATAGACCTTTATGATGATTGCATTTTCGAAAATGATAATTTGAAAAAACTAAAGCATGAGTTGATTGCCGAAATAAATAGATTAAAATCTGAAACATTTGAGCAAAGAGAAATTCATACGGGGACTCAGTTTCATCCAATAAAAAAAGAAATTTATAAGCCGGTTGTTAGAAAGCTATTGCTCGCTAAAATGGAGAAATGGCTTGAAATTACAGAATTGGCGATTCAAAAGAATGAAAAACTTATTGGAATCGGAGATTAAAAAGCTGGTAACATCAACTAAAAGCTACGGGCTAAACAACTACAACCGAAAAGCCCGCGTCTACTGGTTGAGAAACGTTTGTGGTAATAGGATGAGTACAGTAAAATTAAATTTATACCGTAATGATTTCAATGTGCTTTTGAGCCATGGCTTTTTAAATAGAATATTGCGATCAATTTTCGTAACACTTTTAGCAGTTGGAGTAACAACATTAATTCCTGCCTCAATTGAAATTAGAACATTAATTTTAATCGTTATTCTAATTGGTGGGGTTTTTATTTCTGACAAATATCTTAGAAGAATTTTTCCTGATTGGCCAAAATCAAAAAATTTCATTGGGACAATCAGCTTCTCTATAGATTCAATTTCGATTATGGAGGAGCATCATATTACTAAATTGTCTCTAACTGAATGTATTGAATTAGTCATTTTTATTGACCATTATACTGGTTACACCAGAACCAGGAGAGATGTTGACAGAAATGGTAATGGATTATTGTTCTACAAAGATAAACTCGGGCAAACTTCAGTGTATAAATTCAATATTTTTAATGAGAAGCAATTCAATAACTTCAAAATATTTATGGATCATTACAAAGTATCCGTTCCATATTTTAAAGAGTATTTGCCTTATGAAATAACCCATATATTGAAACCGGATTTATCTGACCGAATAAAATACCACTAACACTGGTTTAGCTACATGCCTTCAATCTCGTGTAGGAAAAACAAAATTTGAAAGCCTCTAACCCCAACAAGCAAAAGCGCAAAAATGATTATACTTGTTAGGCGCCTTTGCCAAGCTGCAAACCGTTACAGATAATTAAATAATGACACTTACTGTTAAATGAACATATATTCACCGCATGATATAAAAGAAGTTGAACAAAAATTAAATGAACTGTTCAACGTTCATCAATTCGCTCATTTAGAAATGAGTTCAGTACATGGAGTATATTATCTTACGAAAAGGCCTTATATTTTCCGGTTAACAAAGGACGGTTTAAACCTCATACATTTACAATTTGAAATGAGGAAATCAGAAAATGGGACTCAAATTACTATTGACCCTCAAACCAAAATTTGGGTCACATTAATTTCAATAATGATTGGCGGATTAATGTGGATTACTTTAATTTCCTTTTGGATTGCCGGCAAAATTGACTCTGTAGTTCCACTAATACTTGCTGTTTTAGTAACGGGATTATTTTACCTTCTGTCTGTAAGGATGATATCACAAGAAAAGAAAGTAATTGACCGAATAAAAAAAACAATAGAGAAATAATACCTGTAACAGCAAATAAGAGAAAGCTCAAAAAGTACTAAGTTTGTTAGGTACCTTTGACTATTTGGAAACCGTTAGATAATGATGAATAAAACCCGAAATACCATTTTTACAGCAGTCGGATTTTTGATCATGTCTTTTAGCGTAACACCTAAAAATTGCGAATCGATGCTTAATATACCGACTGAAATTGTAGAGAACCTTCCTGATTCAAAGGATCCATTGGTTATAAGGACATTTTTTGGCAACGACAAAGATTGGCATTCGGTATCCGAAAAACTGACTAAAAGTTACGAAATGGGATTTAAAGCCTATGTAGAGCTTTTAGACGACAGAAGGTTTCGAAATTTGACACCAGAAGAAATAGTAGAACTTAGTAAGCCTCATTACAAGCATACATTCATTTTTGTGGCTGACAGCTTGACTTTTTCGAATTCAGAAAACACCGTGTTGTGCATTGATTTGTATAATGAAATAGGCAAATCGTTTAGAGTTATTCCTTCGGAAATGTGGGCGGTCGAAAACAATCTATCAATTGCAAATATGGACTTTCATGAGTTTTACGAGAGTTGTGATGCTGATGGAGTATTTAGGGGGTTTGAATGAATACAGATCAAACCCAAAAAGCAAAAGCGCCCATTTTTATCCGGCAAAGAAATTGTAATTTATAACGTTATTTACTGGAAAAACATTGAATTAAAATGAATATTTATTGTTTATCAATAAATATTTGCTATTTTGGCAACATACTTTAATTCTAAATGATGATGTCAAGAACAAACAACTTCGTATTTTGGGGCCTGTATATCGTGGCCTGGCTCATTTTTGTCGGATTGTCTATTGAAGCAGGCGGGGTAATCGTGAATTTTTTCTTCAGCATCTACAACCCCGGATTTGTCCAAAATCTGTATCAAAAATTGGATTTGACCGACATGTATAGAGACAGTAAAATGGCTTTTTTTGGCGTTTACAGCTTTATTCTGATCCTTTCCATTTTAAAAGCTTTACTCTTTTACTTAGTCATCAGGCTGATGCACAAAATGGATCTGTCGAAGCCTTTCAGCAGTTTTGTTTCCAAACAAATTTTACAAATTAGTTATCATACCTTGTCCATCGGATTTTTGAGTTACATAGCCAGGCAGTTGGTTAGAAACTTAAGGCATCACGGTTTTGTACCCGACAACATGGACCAATTTTGGGCAGACAGCCAGGCGTTTATTTTGATGGGAGCCGTCATTTATATTTTGGCTATTATTTTCAAAAAAGGAGTAGAGCTTCAAAACGAAAACGATTTAACCGTATAAACCATGCCGATTATTGTGAATTTAGACGTGATGATGGCAAAGCGAAAAATCTCTCTGAATGAACTTTCGGAAAGAGTCGATTTGACATTGTCGAACCTTTCAATCTTAAAAACAGGAAAGGCCAAGGCAATTCGTTTTAGCACCCTGGAATCTATTTGTAAGGCGCTGGACTGCCAGCCTGCTGATATTTTAGAATATAGAAGCGAGGAGGAAAAAACAACGGACCGCTAGTAATTATTTTGGAGGGATGTAACCGGTTGGAAACAAAATTTTTACCGGTTTTGTTGTGAATTTAGAAAGTAAAAGTGAGGCACAAATTCCGGAAGGACCTGGATCCTGTTGATCTGCTAACACTGCGACAAAAAAGAACAATAAGTTTGTAAAAAGAACGTTTTTCCTTCGAAGAAAACACCTCTTGGAATTGGTGGTTTTGCCTCCGTGTAAATTGTTTGGAGCGGACCTTAAAATAGTTTACTTTGCTAAGATCAAACAGCAGATTACATTCAAAAACAAACAAAATGAGAAACAAACTGCAACTAATTTTAATCCTGTTTTTTTGTCTTGCAGGAGTGTGGACAATTAATTCGTGCAAGAAAGACAAAGTAGCTTCGGAAGTGGATCAGCAACTTTATGAAATGTCAAAGACAACAGCTGGTTTTGTGTGGTATAAAAACACCGACTCATTACTGGGTAAAAGTTCGGGAAGCGGACATGCAGAGCCTTTTCTCAGAACACGATACAATTCCATTGCAGCAACTCAACTGGATACAAATGGAAAAGTACAAGCAGGTGCTGTGTTTCCGGAAGGTTCTTTGATCGTAAAAGAATTGCTTGATAACTCAACAACAATCGGACGGTACGCCATCCTGTATAAACAATCCGGGAGTGAGGCTGCCGATGCAAAAGGCTGGGTTTGGGGATATATTGACGCAGACGGGACCGTCAATCAACCGGCTTCAAAGAAAGGAAGTGCTTGCATCAGCTGCCATTCGCAGGCTGAGAATATTGACTATATGTTGATGAATAAATATTTTCAGTGATACTGACTAAAAAGTCTAAAAGAAAACATAATCGCCCAAGCAGATAGTTCCCTTTTTTATTTATCGGCAAATACTGTTATTTTAGGGCACAGGCTTTACCTGTTGACTCTAAATAATGTTGCTCATATGGAAGAATTAGACGACAAGACATACGCGGAAATCCAGGAACTATGCGAAGCCGGAGATCGTTTCGCCGATCAATCCGATTTCAGTGCCGCATTGGAAAAATACTGGAATGCATTTGACCTGGTACCCGAACCAAAGACTGCCTGGGATACGACTACCTGGATTTTAACAGCTATCGGGGATACAAATTTCCTGGCAAATGATTTCCGGGCGGGTGCTGACAATCTTTCCAATGCTATGCATTGTCCGGGAGCAATAGGCAATCCTTTTATTCACATACGACTGGGCCAATGTCAATTCGAACTTGGGAATATGGAACGCGCCGCAGATGAACTGACTCGGGCTTATGCGGTCAAAGGTGAAGAAATTTTCTTCGGGGAGGATCCGAAATACCTGGAATTCCTGAAAACACGTATTGATACAAATCCACCGAAGAAAAAGGCCTGGTGGAAGCGATAAGATTACTTCATAAACCGGAAAATCGCACAAAAGATGGCATTTAACGAAGAAACATTGGATCGAATCCGAAAAATGCTCTTTTCTAAAGAAATAGATTTCAGCGAGAAGAAAATGTTCATGGGGGTTTGCATCATGGTCGACGACAAAATGTGTTGCGGTACCCACATTTCTAAAAGCACCAACGAAGATCTGCTTTTTTGCCGGATCAGCGATGAAGACTACCGGGAAGTAGCCGGGCGTGACGATGTTTTACCGATGAAAATGGGGGAACGGGTGATGAAGAATTATATTTATGTGCTCGAACACGGATTTCAAAACGAGAAGGATCTGGAATACTGGCTTCAGTTATGCCTGAATTACAATCCCACAGCCAAATCAAGTAAAAAGAAAAGCAAAAAGAATTAAGCAGACGCGGAAAATATAACTTATCCAAAGTCCTCAGTGATGGCAATTAAATCGTAGTCTGCTTTTTCGGTTATTAAAAATTCGATCCGGGTTATTTTACCATTTTTTTAAATTTGGATGGCAGTCCAATCTTTATTTTTACTACCTCAATACTGATTAACAACTAAATCCGACGAATGAAAAAACACATTCTAATCCTTGTTACTTTTCTTACAACCTGCAAAACATTCGCCCAGGAACTGAATTACTGCGATTATTTTACACTTGGAGTAATCGAAGAAACTTACGAGGGAAAGCAGGCGAAATCGTATTGGCCGGTAATCCTAAAAGATAGAAAAGACAAATTCAGTCTGTTTCTGGATGAACACAGCGGTCGCTTTGAGTATATCTTATTTAAAACTCATGATCAATTTGATGAAGTCGGGAATTTTTACCCGGACAGTCTTAAGATCAAAACGGAGTTTTGCAGCAGGGTAGTGAATACGGCAAAAATCCAAAACTACTTTAAGGTTTTAACACCCAAAACAATGCTGGTCTCTAACCAAATAACAGATACTTTTTCTGTCGATGAATTGATGCTTGTTGCGTCCCGCTTCTTTTACTGTGATGCGGTCAATAAAGAAGATACCACCGTTCAGAGTCATATTTGTGTGGGTATCAATGGTCAAACCGAGTATAAGTCGAACAGAGATCTCACAGTTCTGGAAGCTTTCAGTTATGAAGCTATTTTCAGTTATCTTACCAAACGGAGAGAACCGGTTTTTTATAAAGAATTTAGTGTCGCCAGGCGAAAAGCCATGAAAGAACAGATCAAGGCATTCAAAGACTTTGACAGTTTTCTGATAGAAGTGAGAACAACTTGTTACAATGAGATGGAGCACAATACAGACCTTAAAAAGAAATTGATGGCTTATTATTCTAAAAACAGGGAAAACCTGAATTTTGTGATCTGGTAACGCAGTGAAGAAAAGTGATTTTTTCATGGTGTAAAGTCTTATCTTCGGGATGAATTAGTATATCAAATGGAAGAACGGATGCTGATAAGACAGTTCACTGAAAGATTTCAATGATTTTTAGTGGCTCAAAAAGGAACTTCCTGATTTTTAAAACGGTTAGATTTGGAAAGATTAACCAGGTCTCCTAATTGAAAGAACCGCATGTTAGAAAATACCCCCCCACATCTTACCGGTCTGACCGATGAAGAGTTAAAAATTTCCCGGAGTACTTATGGGTATAACCAGGCTGGTAAAGTTAAAAAAGTTACCTGGTATGGGATACTTCTTGATATTTTGAAGGAGCCCATGCTGCTTTTGCTCATTGCAGTTGCTGCAATATATGTGGTCGTGGGAAATTATTCCGAAGCTGTTTTTATGTTGGGAGCCATAGTTATTGTTTCCGGAATTTCCTTTTACCAGGACAATCGCAGCAAAAAAGCTTTGGAAACACTTGAAAAATTGAATGAACCGTTAAGCAGGGTGATCCGGAATGTGGAAATCATGGAGATACCTACACGTGAAATTGCTGTCGGTGATTTGTGCGTCATCGAAGAGGGTAAGATGATCAATGCGGATGGCGAAATTGTGCACAGCAATGATTTTTCAGTCAATGAATCTTCTCTAACCGGTGAAAGTTTTTCCGTTTTTAAAAGCCAGGAAACAGAAGACAAAAAAGTTTACAGCGGAACACTGGTCGTTTCCGGATTAGCGGTTTTTAAAGTACAGCAAATTGGCGGTGAGACGAAATTGGGAAAAATAGGCCGCTCCATACAAGAGATTAAGGAAGTAACTTCTCCTTTACAGCTTCAGATTACCAGGTTTGTTAAATGGATGGCTATTGCCGGATTCATTGTTTTTTTGATGGTTTGGGCTTACAGCTTTTGGAAATCGGGAAGCATCATTGAAAGTTTACTGGCGGGCTTAACCCTGGCGATGTCTATTTTACCGGAAGAGATCCCTGTTGCTTTCACCACCTTTATGGCCTTGGGAGCATGGAAGCTGATGCGAGAAGGAATTATTATTAAAAGGAGTAGTGTTGTAGAGACTTTGGGGAGCACCACAGTTATCTGCACCGATAAAACCGGTACGATTACCGAAAACTCCATGCATTTGAAAGCACTTTTTGATCACAGGTCCAACCGGGTTTTTAGTGACAATGAGTTTGGTAATCCCGGACTTTCTGAACTCATCCGGTTTGCTATGTGGAGCAGCGAACCGGTTCCCTTTGACCCGATGGAGAAAACACTGCACCGGGTTTACGAGGAAATGAATCCCGATGATCAGCGAACCGATTTTCACATGGTACACGAATATCCGCTGGAGGGAAAACCTCCGATGATGACACATGTGTTTGAAAATGGATCCGGAGAAAGAATCATTGCGGCCAAAGGCGCTCCGGAGGCAATACTTGCTGTTTCGGATCTTAAGGAAGCCGAAAAAGAAGAACTCCGGAAACAGATACAGGAATTCGGAATGCAGGGGTACCGCATATTGGGTGTTGCCAAATGCAATTTTCCGGGAGTTGATTTTCCTCAAAAACAACAGGACCTGGATTTTGTGTTTTTAGGATTTACGGTGTTTTATGATCCTCCTAAAAAGCATATCCAACAGGTGTTTCAAACAATTTATGATGCTGGTATCCAGGTGAAAGTAATCACCGGTGACAATGCAGAAACAACCAAAGCAATTGCCCGGCAGGCAGGAATCAGATTCGATTTACCGGCTTTGAACGGTGCTGAGATTATGGAGCACACAGCAGAAGAGTTAAGACTGCTTTCAAAACAGACAACCTTGTTTACCCGCATGTTTCCCGAAGTAAAACTAGCCATGGTGAATGCCTTAAAGCAAAACGGAGAAGTGGTAGCAATGCTGGGAGATGGTGTCAATGATGCTCCGGCACTAAAAGCAGCACACATTGGTGTGGCAATGGGCAGTAAAGGAACTGAAATTGCTAAAGCTGCAGCCTCTTTGGTCATCATAAACGACGACCTGGATAAACTCATCATCGGAATTACAGCCGGAAGAAGGATCTATACCAATCTGAAAAAAGCTGTTCAATACATCATTTCCATTCATATCCCAATCATCCTTACAGTTTCTCTTCCGCTGTTTTTCGGTTGGATTTATCCCCATATTTTTACTCCCTTGCACGTCATTTTTTTAGAGCTGATCATGGGGCCAACATGCTCGATTGTTTATGAAAACGAACCGACTGAAAAAAATACCATGTTGAAGAAACCCCGTAAAATGTCCGAAACCTTTCTGAATTGGAAGGAGCTTAGCATGAGTGTTTTACAGGGGATAGTGATCACGATCGGAGTTTTGGGAGCATACCAGCTTTCTGTCCAAAAAGAAAATAGTGAAGAAATCACAAGAGCAATGGTATTTACAACCTTGATCTTCGCAAATGTGTTTTTAAGTTTGGCGAATCGCTCATTCTTTTTCAGCATGTTTGCAAGTCTAAAAAATAAGAACCGTTTATTTCCCCTGGTAATCGGAACGACTTTGGTTTTGTTAACCGCCATATTGTATGTTCCTCCGATAGCCCGCTTCTTCCGGGTGGCCGGATTGGGTATTTCGGAGTTGGGAATATCGTTTTTAATTGCTTCAGCTTCGGTCTTATGGTTTGAGGTTTATAAATGGTATAAAAGAAAGAAGGGCCTTAATAAATCGAAGTAAAATCAATGGTAGACTTTTCAGGAACAGCCTGTTATGAGGAGTAATTTTTATAAAACAAACTTTTTTTGATTCGGGCTGTAAGATTTTTCTTTTCGCTGCATCTAACTGAAATAATCTATTTTTAAGTTGCACATCATGAAGAAACGATTCCTTTTCTCAGCCATTATTCTCCTTTCGCAAAGCACTTTTTCTCAAAAAGCTGCCAGTTTCACGCAAGTCAGCCAGAAAGGCTCCCCAATCATTTTCCTGCCGCATATTGGCTGTTCATCAGATATGTGGAAGGATATTGCCGCACAATACCGGGAAAACTATTCGGTATACCTGGCAGATTTTGCCGGGTTTAACGGGAAACAGGCCCTTGACAGCAATTTTACGGAATCTTATGTGAAAGAGATTCAACAATTTATCCGGGAAAAACAATTGAAACAAGTGGTTTTGGCGGGACAAAATTACGGGGCTTTTATCGCAGTAAAGGTAGCTGCTGATAAGCGTTTGCCCATTCAATCAATCGTAGCCGTTGATTTTTATCCTTGCTTAAGTATGGTACTGGACCCGAATATGTCAGCCGAAACACTGGAATCCGTAAAAGAAAGTATTCGTCAGTCTGCGATGCAGAGCGATGATTCTACTTTTGCCGCTATTCAAAGACAAACAGCCGAAATGATGAATTTCAGCAATCCGGAAGATGTGGATCGGTTTGTCAAATGGCAGTTGAATTCAGATCGAAAGACTTTGTCAGAAACGCTATGTGATCAATTCGCTAGTGATCTCCGATCTGCTTTGAAAGAGCGTAAAATTCCGATTTTGGTTTGCTCGACCTGGTATTTCGCCAGGAAATATAAAAACATGCCCCTGAGTGAGGCTGATGGCAAGATGAAAGAAATGTATGGCGATATACCGAACGTGACACATGCAATAACAGAAGACGCTAAAGACTTTATTGCGAGTGATCAGCCTGAATGGTTCGTGAAACAAGTGAATACATTCTTAAAAAAGCTTGAACTTGGAAAATAGACAGGAAGTTTTCGACCGGATTTTTAATCAGTATAAGAACTGGATTTATCGCTTGTGTTACAATTACACGAGATCGGAGACTCAGGCAGAAGACCTGGTACAGGAGTGTTTTTCTAAAATATGGCTCAATCTTCCTGATTTTGAGAACCGTTCGGAATACAGCACCTGGATTTACCGGGTTGCTGTTAATACCTGCCTTATGCAGCTTCGAAAAGAGAAAAACAATCCGGTTGAATACCGGGAAGAATTAAAAGATGCCGCTCCGGAAGAGCAAGAAAATGAAAAAGAACAGGCAGTGATGAATCTCTATCAGGCCATTGGAGAACTGAACGACATAGATCGTTTGATTATCTCGATGGTACTTGAAGACGTTTCACAAAAACAAATCGGTGAAGTGCTCGGAATTACTGAAAACAATGTGAACGTGAAAGTCTACCGGATAAAAAAGCAATTGAAAGAATTACTATCAAAAAAGAATGAATATGGAAAAGGAATTTGAGGAACTAAAAGTATTGTTCTTGCAAAAGGAAACTTCGATGAACCTTTCAGTAGCGTGGGCGGATAAAAAGAACAAAAGCGATTTGTCGGAATTGAAAAAAAATCACACGAAAAACATAGCATTATTTCTTACTACAGCATGCTTATTGGTTTTTATCGACAGGGTTAATGCTGAAAAAATGGAAACATCCCTTCTCGGACTTATCTTGTTGGTGAGTTGTTCCTTGTATTATGCAGCAAGCAAATCATTCCTGCTTTACCGGTTGAAGAGCATCAGGTCTACTGACAATACCCTGGATGTTTTGGGGCGTTTGGAGAGATATGAAAGACTAAATAGTTTCATGCATACTTATGGCGAAATACTGTATGTAGCGGTTTTGAGTATGGGTGTTTATCTTTACCTGCAGCCGGTGTTTGAAACCATTTTAAAGGAGCAAATCCGGAATTATCCGCTTGTGTTTTGGGGTGTTTGGGGCGCTTTTCTCATTTGGGTAGTTATTCACACATTGGTAGTTAAAAGAATAAGACTGAAGAAAGAATTGCAAATCCTGGCAAATTACAGGCAGTCGTTACAATCGGAAAATGAATGATATACAGCTATTGCTTGATATTGGCACGTGGATTGCTAGAGAGAATCAGAAGAAAAATTAAACACACAAACATGAAAAAGCTTCTTTTAATAATGGTTCTTGCATCAGGAACAGTATTCGGGCAGACAGACCAGGCAACTTCAAAACCAACAGTGACGGTAAACGGAACTTCCAAAGTTTACATTACACCCGACATGACGGAGCTGAATATTCATGTTTCTTCCCTGAAAATGGATATGGCAGACGCCACAAAAGCAATTGGGGACCAAACTCAGAAATACCTGAAAATCCTCAAAGATCTTGGGTTCAAAGAAACCGATGTGAAAACAACAAACTTTTCAGCGTCAAAGAACCGCATTTACCGCGCAAACGGACCAATCGACAGCGGTTATGTGGTTTCTCAAAACCTGACAGTCAAATTTGCTTACAATCAGGTAACACTTCAGGCAATCGCGGCACGTTTTTCGGGAGTAAAAGACCCGGTAGATTTCAACATAGGGTTTTATGTTTCCGATCAATTGCGTGAAAAGACAGAAGCAGACCTACAGGGAAAAGCGGTTGCAGATGCGCGTAAGAAGGCAACAAACTTATCTGCAGCTGCGGGCGTAAAAATGACAACCGTAAAAGCAATTGTTTACGGAAACGATGTTTCAGCTCCTGTTTATTACAAAGACATGCGAATGTTCGCAAATGCAGAAATGGCCGACGGAGCAAACCTGAGCTTTGCGCCACAAGAGGTAGAATTGCAGGAAACAGTAACCGTAGTTTGGTTTATAGAGTAATTGAAAAGGAAATGATGAAAAGCGATTTGTCTTGCGCCTGCGCTTCAGCGTAAGTGCTCGGATGAGTCGCTTTTTTGTTTTAATAGCAAGGATTCTTTTAAAAGAAAGGATAACTTTATACCGATAACGGCCATCACATCAATCTTCAGATTATGAAAACAAACTTTGAAAAATTAGAAGAAACCAAACACATGCTGGAGTGGTTTTCCGATTCCCCGTTTGAAGAAATTACAAGCACACTTGAGCGGATGTTCAGGCAGCAATCTGCCAGTACCGTAATGCTTTCTTTTGAAATTACCAGTGAACCACACTGGCTAACAGGCGGAAGAAAAACCGATGACAACAAGATGATTCTGGTCAGATGCGGCCTGGCTGTGGCTTGCGACTTTACACTGAAAGACGACAACGGTGTTTATGATCTGAATGGTGTTTTTACCTGGGTTGGGGCGGGATTGGATAGTCAGCCGGTAACCCGCATGTGGATGGATCTCGACGGAACACTGGATGAGTTTGGCAAGGACGGAATTTTGAGAGAGCGTATCTTTGAATTGGATGCCGAGTAGCTCTCAATAGTCGATAAACTGAAAAGTCTGATTTTATGAGAAATTGCACCTTATTTTTGACATTGTTTTGTATCACATTGGCTTATTCCCAGGAGAAATTGGTTGAGTTTCAAACCGAGGTATCTTATATCATCGACCGAAAAGAAAGTAGCTGGTATCTATCCGGACAAAATCCGGAGCTGTTCCTGATTAAAAACAGATTGGGTCATTTGTTGGTATTGGATGATTCCTTATACACGATTTACTTTAAAAGTCGTGATGTCAACAGTTTTCAACAGCCGGGAAGTATCAATTACAGTTTAACAAGATATAATAAACCTCCAAAAAATAAAAGGAGCGAGTTGGTTATTAAGACGGAGGATCAGAAAAAAATAAATGATCTGACTTGTACGAAATTTACCTCTAAGGTTGGGAACCAGACATACGAAGCATATATCGCGCTGGATCACCGGATTGATAATGCATCCTATTTTAAAAATGTGATCGGATCAGATCAACCGTTTGAATACAAAGGCCTGATTGCAGAAATTAATATCCGGACAGATGAAAACCCGGAAGAGAAGCCTTTTCTAAAATTAATCGACTTCAAAGCCGTTGATCGCTGTTCGTATATTGACTACTCCAAAATCAAAGAGTCTGTTTCTTTTCAATATAAGCCTGCGGCTAGATATTCCATTGAAACGGTGGAACCAGGTTCTAAATAAAAAAGGCAGACAATGGATAACGAAAAGCGATTGAAATTTATCCGCATCTATTTTAGAATTACCATTTTCACCCTGTTGTTCTTTTCAAGTTCTTTCGGGATTATTTTCCTGAGAACTCACTTTTTCGTAGAATCTTCTTCGGAAGATAATGGGCTGGGAATGGCTTACGCAGTATTTACGTGGCCGGTTCTGCTGACTGTTCTGTTATTTTTGATTTGTGGATACTTCTTGTATTGGTCCGGGAACAAAAACAAAATAAGCCCAATTGGATTTGTTTTGACAACGATACTGACGATTCCAGTCGCTGTATTTGGCTTTTTGATGTTGGTTGCTACTTTATTTATGCTGATTAAATTAGCGATTCATCCGTGATCAAAGAGAAATTACGCAAGCTATGAAAAACTACCCGGCAAAAAGCAGGAAACGAAGAACCAACACATGAAAATTTTTGCACAGACCGAACGATTAGTCTTACGTGAAATGCTTCCGGATGATTTGGAAGGCATGTTCGAGCTGGATTCAGATCCGGAAGTTCACCGGTACCTTGGTAACAAGCCGATAACCGACAAAAAGAAAAGCGCGGAGATGATAACATTTGTGCGCCGGCAATATGAAAGCTATGGGATTGGCCGCTGGGCAGTAATAGATAAAAAGACAAATGAATTCGTAGGGTGGGCTGGTTTGAAATACATTACGGAATTAACCAATAACCACCAAAATTATTACGATCTGGGTTACCGCTTGATCAGGAGATATTGGGGGCAGGGAATTGCCACCGAAGCCGCACTGATTTGCCTGGAATATGCTTTTGACGAACTAAAATTAACCGAATTATATGCTGCTGCAGCTTGTGAAAATGCCGAATCGAACCACATTCTTAAAAAGATCGGGATGAAGTTTGTTGAAACCTTTTACTACGAAGATATTCCATGCAATTGGTATAAAATGGACCGGGTAGATTTTGAGAAAAATAGAGGTGCGAATTAATCATTTTTAACGCAATTTCCCGGCAATCCAATAATTATGTAATCCATTTTTAGACAGATTAATGGATATTCATTGAGATTAATACATCGTCTATGAAAAGGTCTGTCTTTGTTTTTAAGCTGCTGCTTGTTTTCCTGGTTGCATGCCAGCCCAATAAAGAAACGCCGGTAGATGAAAAGAACATGCTTCCGAAAAGGAAACAGCCCAAATCGCTCGTGTATGAGCTGAAAAACGCCAAAGAGTGGCTGCTGGATTCTACGCTCACCGATTCTGAAAAAGAACTGGTTTTCGCTATAAACAGGACCGACAAAGCCAGTTTCAAGCGAATGGACACCGTTATTGTTCCTGTTGACCGCAGCGGCGACAAGTCCTGTTACTTTCCGTTTCCGGTGGAAGTACCTTATTTGAAGGACATCGAAAAAATAGTATATTTCTCATATCCAACCCAGGCTTTTGCTGCATACGAATGCGGCAAATTGGTACACACTGGTCCCACAAATATGGGCAGGGAAAATGCTCAAACTCCTACAGGCTTGTTTTTTACGAACTGGAAAGCAAAAAAGACCATCAGCACAGTCAACGACGAATGGGAGTTAAAGTGGAACTTTAACATTTTGAATAAGGAAGGTATAGGCTGGCATGAATATGCGATGCCGGGTTATCCTGCTTCCCATTCTTGTTTGCGTCTTGTAAAAGAAGATGCAAAATACCTGTATCATTGGGCCGATCAATGGGTCTTGGCAGATAGAACAACCGTGCAGGTAAAAGGAACTCCTGTGATCGTTTTCGGCAGTTATGATTTTAAGGCGGCAAAGCCCTGGCTGCAATTGGTCCATGATCCACATGTGTTGGATATTTCTGAAGATGAGATTGAGGAAATCACGGAGCCGTTTTTGAATGAGATCCTGATTGAACAGGAGAACAAAGAGAATTTTAAATTCGAAAACACTTATGGGAAATCTTCTTAGGGTTATACCACAAGTAAAAACAGACATTTGTTTATTCAAAAAACTCAATACTTAGACGGTCGTGAAAATTCGTTAGTTTTAGAAGACTAAAAAAGAGAACAATGAAAAACATTGAGCTGATAGAACTTGAAAAATATAGGGATACTTCCAGGTTTGAAAAGGTTTCAGAAGGAATCTACAAAGCACTTCACGCAGATAATGATGGCCTGGTGGAAAAAGGGGATTATGTAACTGCATTTTCTTTTACCCTGGAAGAAGAACTGGGTGAAATGGAAGACAGGCAGTATCCGCTTGAAGATTTGCTGGATAAATTTTTGGCTCATGTTTCTGAATTTATCCAGGATGAACCTGGTAATCCAATTATGAAACTGGAATTATGCACACAAAGTTGGCTGGACAACATGCAGGAATTAGTTCAGATTCGAGGTAAACGCGTTTATAACAAAGAAGTGGTGGAGGAAGGAGAAACCTATCTTGAATTAGTAATAGCATAATGAAAGGATGAGTTTTGCTGATAAGGTCATCGCCTTTAACCGCCAATTGCACTATCCCGGAAAATTACCCGAGGGTTTCCGAGCGATGAATCCATACCTGGACAACCCGGAGACGCTTGATGTCATGCAGCAGTTTTACCGGAAGTATTACAATGACGAAATAACTCGAAAATTCATTGTCGGGATTAATCCGAGCCGGCATGGGGCAGGAGTGACCGGAGTCCCGTTTACTGACACCAAACACCTGGAATCGGTTTGCGGTATAACGATGCATTCGGCACATACACACGAGATTTCCTCCGTTTTCATCTACGACATGATTGCGGCCTACGGCGGACCGGAACCATTCTACAGTCAGTTCTATATCAATTCACCCTTTCCGCTTGCAATTGTTAGACAATCGAAGACCGGGCAGTGGCTGAATGCTAATTATTACGATGATCCGGCCCTGTTTGAAGCAGTACAGGATTTTATGATCGAGTCGTTGGAAAAACACATTAGCCTGGGATTGGATACCTCAAAAGTATTCGTGCTGGGTAAGAAAAATGCCGTTTTCATTCAAAAACTGAATCAAAAAGCACATTTGTTCGACCGAATAGAAATACTGGAGCATCCCAGATTTATCCAGCAATACAAATCGAAAGAAAAACATGCCTACATCGACAAGTACCTTTTGACTTTAAGTGAATAAAATTCAAAAACGACACATCATTTTGATTAAACTCTTTTGAATTGTGCATTTTGAATGTTGCATTCAATATATTTGTTCAAACCGACTGTTGAATTGTATGAATATTGTAAGCCTTCCGCACCCGAACAATTTCCTGGTAGTAGAACCTTTGAACTACCCGAATCCCTACGATTTCAGCATTCCACACCGGCATGATTATTTTGAGATCATTTTGGTAAGGGAAGGGAAAGGAGAACAATTGATCGATTTTAGCAAAACCGGTTTAAATGAAAATTGTGTTTATACGGTTTATCCCGGTCAGATTCATCACCTGAAACGTGAGGAAGCAGAAGGACTCATCCTGCAGTTCAAAAAAGATATTTTCGACTTTATTTTCCCCGTAAAATATCATTACCTGTATTTCCCGCAGGCCGGGCTGCAGTTAGATACCAATACTTTTAATCATTTGTATGAGATTACCGAAAGTATTCTTTCTCTCAATAACGAGCCACAATTATCACCGCTTTCAATCCATAAATCTTACAGTTATCTCCAGATTGTCCTGATTACGCTTATTGAGCAGCACCAGTACCATTCCAACAATGATTCCGGGAGTTTTGGAGGGAAATTTTTGCAGCTGCTGGGGCAGGGAATTAAGGAAAAACGGAAAGTTGCCGATTACGCGGAATTGATGGGAGTGAGCACCGACAGGCTGACAGCCCTTTGCAAAGAAACATTCGGGACAACTCCTCTCAGACTGATCCACGAAGCCCTGATTTTGGAGATCAAGCGCCTGATGGTTTCCGGAGATTTAACCCTAAAGGAAATTGCCTTTGACCTAAACTTCGACAGTACAGCCAATTTCAGCTCATTTGTGAAGTCAGCAACCACATTTACACCTTCGGAACTGCAGGAACAATTAAAAAAGAGCCTGCTGCCTTAAATTCAAAAGCATTCACACTTTTTTCATAACAGGAAACCCATGGAGTTAGGGTAGCTTTGTTTCATAGCTTATTAAAATGAAAAACTATGAAAAAATCAGCTCTCCTCGCAGTGGGTTTTGCATTATCGCCGGAAAGGTAGTACCTGACATCCATATTGAGGGTGCAAATTCACTGGATATCAGTCTTCTGAATAAAGGCATGTTTACGTTTCAAATCCGGAATGAATCAGGCATCCACACCGGCCGATTTGTGAAGTTGTAAGTTTCATAGTTTGGTGTGAAAGACCGATTCCTGTAAAAAGGGATTGGTTTTTTTATTTTTTTAATGCTTGTTCAATTCTTTTTTGTGACGAAACTAACCAGAGAAAAGATAAAGATGAAGGATTTTTGGAAATAACGAAGAACCTTGTTACAAAGTGTCGTACATTCGCACGAACCCTTCATAAATTAATAGAGCATCAATGAACATCTGTTCTTTTGCGCTTAATTTCGATAACGAAAAACCCATAAACCTCCAATGTGTCAAAATGCTGCAACTATCACTTTTTGTACCTGCGAACCAAAGCCTTCCGCAGTTCATAACAAAAATTCCCGGAGAGCCCGAAAAGATAAAGCCGTTCAGGAAGTACAAAGCTACCGCTGGTCGCTGCACAAAATTACCGGGGTGTCTGAACAAACCATGGATGGACTGCTGATCGAACCCGATCACGCATTCAACGGTGAACTCACTGCTGAAAGTATTCTGAAGGAACTAAACACCAGGAACTGTTTTGATTTTGCATACGAACCGAACGATGGGGATAGTCTCGGGATCGTTGAGAACGGTGTGGGAAAATTCATCTCTTTCATCTTCGAAAGTGGGAAGTGGACCATCGGAAGCCCGAACCCGTTTACGCATCAGGTCACAAAATTTAACTCTGGGAACGTGAGGTTTGAAGATTAAAACAATTAAAAAATCCATCTTGCAATTAAGTAGTCAGAAAATGAATATTAAGAATTTTGAATTCAAAGCAAAAGTAGACAACCTGGAAGCGGTTGAGAATAAGTTATTAACCTTAAATCCGGTTTTCCAGGGATTAGATCATCAAATTGACACGTATTTCAAGGTAGAAACCGGCCGTTTGAAATTGCGTGAAGGAACGATTGAAAATGCATTGATCAATTACGACAGGGAAAACATTGCAGGTTCAAAAGAATCACAAATCATTCTTTACCAGCATACTCCGAATGTCGCTTTGAAAGAAATCCTGACCAAACAGTTGGGAGTAAAGGTAGTGGTCAATAAAAAGCGGAAAATATATTTCATTGGCAACGTAAAATTCCATTTTGACCGGGTAGAGAATTTGGGAACATTCATGGAAGTGGAAGCTATTGATGCGGAAGATGCATTCACAACGGAACAGTTAAAGGTCCAATGCGATACCTATTTTGATTTTTTCGAATTGACCCCGGATACCATCATGGACAAATCGTACAGCGATCTATTGGTGGAACAACAGAATTTGTAATACGAATGATGAGAATACTAAGAACTACTTCAGAAAACCCCGATTTCCGCTCCCTGGTTTCGGAACTGGATAAATACCTGGCCTTAAGGAATGGCGACGCAAATGATTTCTTTGTACAGTTCAATAAAGTCGATCAGATTAAGCACGTGATACTTTCGTATGAAAATAATTTGGTCGTTGGCTGTGGAGCCATGAAAGAATATGCTCCGGATTCGATGGAAATAAAACGCATGTTCGTTCCGGCAGAACAACGCGGGAAAGGAATAGCCTCAATAGTTTTGAAAGAACTGGAGAGATGGGCAAAAGAATTGGGATATAAAAAAAGCGTGCTTGAAACGGGGAATGATATGCAGGAAGCGGTCGGCTTGTACAAAAAATGCGGCTACAAAGTTATTCCGAACTACGGGCAGTACGAAAATGTGGCGGATAGTGTGTGCTTCGAAAAAGTACTTTAATGGAAATCACTATCTTAATGGTCTAAAAACAAAAAGTATGAACGTGCGATTGATTTGGGGGAATTATGTCTCCGGTGATTTGGAGAGAACAGCTGCTTTTTACACAGCGCTTGGTTTTAAACGCAATGACAATATGGAAGACGGGGAATTCGTGAGCTTTGTTTTCGGAGATACCAGCCGTTTTATCATCAATTTCTTTACGGAAAAAAGGTTGTCAGATCCTATGAACGGGGGACTTTCGATTCCGAAATCCGCAAACGAATTGATTTTTTCTTTGTCGGCCGACAGTGAAGAAGAAGTGGACCAATGGGCGGAAAAAGTAAAACAGGCCGGTGGAACGATTTCCTCACCGCCCCAAAAATTCCAGCAGGGATATACATTTGCATTCTCGGATCCGGACGGGCATAAATTTAATTTCTTATATTGGCCCGGAATGTAAATCAATTTAAATCAACCGAATACTATGAAAATTCTAATCGATAAAAAAAGGTACACTAAAAGAATTATCTTCCTTTTACTCTCTGGCCTGGCATTCGCAGCGGGATCCGTTTTAATCCTGGTCATGAATGAACTGTCTTTTGCACCTGTTTTCTGGGGGGCAATTTTAGGGCTAATGGCTGTGGCTTCCTTTATAAATTTGGTTTTCTATATTTCCATACGAAAACTCGAATATGGATTTGTCTATGAAAACGGACAATTCTATGATTACTCGAAACCTTTCAGTAAAGCTCAGGGATTAAAAATAGAAGATATAAAGTCCATCACAAATTGGTCTGAAAGAATGGGAATCAATCAGTACATAATGATCAAAAAAGGTTTTGGATTAGGGGGAAATTCCATTGTTCACCGACTGAAAGGCAACCACATTTATTTTAGCGATTATGTAGTTGATCCGGAAGTATTGAAGGTCCTGATTCAGCTCATGGTATCTGAACAAACACCGGAAGGAGAGAACACAGAAAGAGAAACGAAGGTTGTACAACCGACCGAAAGTCTAACCAATTTCTGAGTTACATGATCGGACAGAAAGGATAAAAAAGATTTTCCGGGAGTGAAGTCTTAAACTTTGCAGCAAGATCGGGAAAACAATTGAGAAATGCAATAGCAGAAAAAAGCCCCTGAACGCTTAATTTTGTGCCTGTTAATCCTCATTCTCAATACAAAAACATGAAATCCGAAAACCAAAAAGACGTTCTTGACCACGGTCCGTTCTATCACGGGACAAAAGCAGATTTAAAAGTGGGGGATTTATTGACAGCCGGTTTTCCTTCGAATTACAAACCGGAAATCATCATGAATCACATTTACTTCACCGCATTGCCAAACGGAGCAGGACTTGCAGCTGAAATTGCACCGGGCGAGGGAGATGGTCGTGTTTACATCGTGGAGCCAACCGGTAATTTTGAGAACGACCCGAATGTAACGGACAAAAAGTTCCCGGGGAATCCAACGCGTTCTTACCGCAGTCAGCATCCGTTGAAAATTGTCGGAGAGTTGACAGACTGGGTTCGCCTTTCTCCTGAAGAACTGCAGCAATGGCGCGACCGGATCGCGAAAATCAACGCAGATCCGAATGCGGAGATTATTAATTAAACGAGATCCATGAGGTTGGACATCAGACAGATTTTGGATATCCTTTACGAATGTGGGTTTACATTGCATGAACAGGTAAAACCGCAATCCCCCGACAATTGGAACGTCGATTCGGTTTACGAATTTGAAAATGAATTCAAAAAAATAACACTCAGTTTTATTAATGATCCGACACCGGGTTATCTGTCATCGGTGAATCCTTCCAAACGCAAACAAAAATTAGTAAATGCGTTGGATGAAGTTCGTATTCTTACAATTGATAAAAGCTCCGGTGAAACAGGTGAAAAAGTAGTTGATCTGAGAAATTCAAGTTTAGAAGAAATCGGGCGATTGAAACGATTCATTACATTTACATAAATCAGATCTTTCAACAATGAAAATAAACCGACCCGTTCAGACTGGAATGCTTTTGTCTTTGGCCATCCTTTATGCATCCTGCAGTGATCCGGGAACTGATTCTGTTAAAAAAGCGGCTACGGAAGAAGTTCGTACTGCCGAATCTGCGAACACTCCCGAAAAAGAAATCCCGGTTCTGGAACTGAAACAAGATCACCTGGATTACATCCCGAAGGGAATGGTGCTTTTTGACAAGGTAAACGGAGATTTGAACAAAGACGGAATCGCGGACTTGGTTTTAATGATCAAGGGAACGGATAAAAGCATGTTTGTACAGGACGAATTTAAGGGTGAACTGGACCGTAACCGGAGAGGAATTATCGTGCTGTTTAAAAGAGCAAATGGATACGAACTTGCTTCAAAGAACCCGGATTGTTTTTCCTCTGAAAACGAAGAAGGAGGCGTGTATTTTCCGCCGGAACTAACGCTGGATATCCGGAAAGGAAAACTGTACGTGGAATACCGGCACGGAAGATATGGCTATTGGACATACACCTTCCGCTACCAAAACGGGGATTTTGAACTGATCGGGTATGATTCCACAAGTAGTCACGGACCGGTCATTAACAGGGAAAAAAGCATTAATTTCTCGACCAAAAGAATGCAGGAGCGGATAAACACCAATGAAACGGCTGAAAGCGGGGAAGAAGTATTCAAAGAGAGCTGGAAAGATATCAAACTGGATAAAATGATTAAACTCTCAGAGATCGAAGATTTTGATGAGCTTTACTTCCCGGAATATGAATAATTGTGTACAAAACTTAAAAATGAAAAGATGAAAAATAAATTTATGCTCATTATTGCATCGTTGCTGATTGTGTCGCTAAGTGTCATTTTCGGGTTTACAAATAAACCTGCATCCAGTGGTATCTTAACCATGAGAACATTGGAAGCAAACGGATTGGTAGACAATAGTATATCCATTGTATATGAAAATGGCAAAGTAGAAAAAATAGAACTGAGTAAATTATCAGGTCGTGATCATTCTCAAAATCTATTGATCATCAATGAAACCATCAACAGACTTCAATCTTCAGGTTATCATTTAATTTCAATAGCCGGTGGTGGTGATGGAATTAGTTCGATTATAACGACTTACACCTTTGAAAAAGAATAGATAGGTATGAGTAAGAATCATTCAGAATACGGAATAATTTGTGACCGCGGCAATGAGAAAAAGATCGTTAAGAACATCAATGCCTTCATGGCTGATAAGTATGGGTACCGTAAAATGTACAAAAGCACAAACGCGAGTTTCCTTGAAGCAAGAAAACCGTATGTGTACACGCATTTTTATAATCAATTTCTGAAACAAGGTCCACGTTGGTATTTTGAACTGTATCCGAACACAGACGAGGAATCAAAGACTAAATTCAAAGATCACACTGAAGCAGGCTGGATCATATTCATCAATAAAATGGCTTATGATATTCCGGAGCATCGGGAACATTTGGATATCTTTTTTGAAGAACTGTTAAATGCAACCGGGGTTGAAACAAAATTACTGCATCAATACAGTGATGGTGAGGAAAGATTGTAATATTCTGCTCGTTCACTAATTTCATCCTTTTAACTAAGATTCATTTACAAATGACAAACACCGAAATTATAGATCTCGAAAACAAGCTGCTGGAAGCAATTAAGAAAAGTGATATTTCTGTCCTGGAGAAAATACTTCACGACGATTTGTTGTTTATCGTTCCGAACGGAAATGTGATTACCAAAGCTTTGGACCTGGCTTCGCACCGTGCCGGAGAAATGGTTGTAGATGAAATAATCCCTACTATTGAACAGATCAACATCATAGAAGATACCGCCGTTGTAACGGTCGTTTACGATTCAAAAGGAAGTATGCTTGGAAACAGGATAGAAGGGAAGTTCCGCTACATCCGTTTCTGGAAGAAGTTCCCGGATGGTTTTAAAGTGATCGGGGGAAGCTGTACCCAGCTATAGAAACAAACCCATTTGAACCAATCTTACGACGGACCGAAGCGATCTTCTGACAAACTGTATCAATGTTAAATGAAACTTATTATCTGTGAAGCGAAACTTATTCAACATGTAATCGAACTTATTAAATGTAAAACGAAATTTATTCAGTCTTCAGTGAAACTTATTGTGTGTGAAGCCAAACTTATTCAGTGTGTAATTGAACTTATTGAATGTAAAACGAAACATATCGCATCTCTAAGCAACCTTATTCAATTCCGAAGGATGGAGACCAGTTGTGTAGAGTAACCGAATAAATCTTCAGCAAGCCGGAGATACCATTATCTTTGTAAAACAAACAGATATTCAAATGATTCCTGTAAAAAGGGATGAATCAAACAAATAACATACGGACATGTCAATCACACGAGAAGAAGAACTAATCGGAATGCAGCAAGCGAGCGAAGCAGTTGCCATTACTTTACGGGAAATGAGCAAGTATGCCAAGCCGGGAATCAGCACCAAAGAACTGGACGAATACGGAGCGCAGATCCTTGCTGACCTGGGAGCTAAATCAGCACCTTACCTAACTTACGGATTTCCGGGCTGGACCTGCATCAGTGTGGGTAAAGAATTTTGCCACGGAATTCCTTCCGCCAAACGAATGTTGAAAGAAGGAGACTTAATAAACATCGATGTTTCTGCCGAATTGGGAGGTTTTTGGTCGGATAACGGAAACTCTTTCGTAATCGGCGAAGACATTCACGGGCATCAGAAATTGGTCGATGCATCCAAAGAAATCTTACGAAAAACAATCGACAGCATTCAGGGCGGCGTGAAAATAGCAGACATCGGTCATTTGATGGAAACCGAAGCTAAGAAACGCGGTTACAAAGTCATCAAAAATCTCGGCGGACACGGAATCGGAAGAAGTTTGCACGAACAGCCCGATGAATTGCTGAATTATAAGAACCGCTTCGACCACCGGCGATTTAAAAAGAACTCCGTTGTAGCCATTGAAACATTCATTTCAACAACATCTACTTACGCGGATACTTTAAACGACGGCTGGACAATGGTCGGAAACAAAGGCGGTTTCATGGCACAGCACGAGCACACAATCGTCATTACCGATGGAAAACCGATTATCCTGACCGAAATGAACGGCGTTTGGAATTGATTTCAATGGAATTCACCTTGAAAGAATTAATAGAACGAAGACGTATCATAGATATTGATACCGCTCCTAATACCAATAATGTTTATACGGGAATCTGTTTACTGTCCAATAGTGAAGTTGTTTTATTGCTCAACTTCAATGAAGAATACGGTGATTTTGATGGATTTACTATCATCAAAAATCAGGACTTTGAACTTTACAGAGAATGGCAAGATTCCGAATACACTGAAGTGAGAAATGATAATTCAAAAGATCTCATTACGGGTATCGATCCGAATGATTTTCAGGATATGAAAGCAGCTTTCAAAACCCTTATTGGAAAATTGGTTTCTGTTTTTACTTATGACGATGAAGATTCCTATTGGGTAGGGAAAGTTTTAGTTGTAAATGACAATTCCGTTGAGTTACACCTAATTTCTGAAAATGCTGAATGGACAGATCAGCAAGTGTTTCTGTTTAGTGATATCAGCTACCTCGGTTTCGATACTCGTTACGAAAAGAATTTGGTAACTGCGATTGATTCATTTAGTCCAAAAAATAAATGAAATCATTGTTGTTCGATAAAAAAAGATTCATTTTACTTCTTTTTCCTTTTTTAGTGGGATTTTGAATCCATTTTAAATAATGGAGCGGGTGATTTTTGAAATAAGGATCTAATCTTTTTTTGACAGATTGATACTGGATGCTAAAACGCACAATTACACGACCTGCAGGACTACTGCAGAATCTTCCAATCATTACCCGTACTTCAGATTTTTTTTAAGAAACGACAACCGGCCGATTCGGTTATCAATCCCGAAAAGTGCTAATCCTGTAGTGTTTGCAAAACAACTACAGGATTGCATTTTGGATCCTGATCCCGCCTTTTCGTGGATTGATCCGGATCGGCTGGTTGGCTGAAAGCTGTAATTGTGCAAAGGCATTTTTGTCCTACTTTTTTTGCCTTGGAAAAAAGTAGGGTGAGATTTTAGAGGTTTCAGTTACAACACCCGTTGAAACGGTTACATCTGTGGATCACCTTCGCCGCAACTTTGTAGTGTACAAATAATTAAACAAAAAATCATGGACACAAACAAAGTATGGCTCGTAACAGGAGCATCCAAAGGATTGGGATTGGCACTCGTAAAACAATTGATCGCGCAGGGATACCGTGTAGCAGGAACATCCCGGTCAATTGCAAGTCTTGAAAAAGTGATTGAAAAATCAGCAAATTTCCTGCCTCTTGAAATGGATATTTTGAATGAAGAAAGTATTCAAAAAGGAGTGGAATCCACAGTGAAGGCATTTGGTAAAATAGATGTACTTGTAAACAATGCAGGTTATGGTCAGCTGGGAACCCTGGAAGAATTATCGGACAGAGAGGCACGTGAGAACTTTGATGCAAATGTATTCGGTTCGTTGAATGTTATTCGTCAGGTGATGCCGTTGATGCGTTCGCAGAAATCAGGTCACATCATGAATGTTGCTTCAATCGGTGGTTTGCTCGGAGCATTCCCGGGATGGGGAGTTTACTGTGCTACTAAATTCGCAGTAGCGGGATTCACGGAAGCATTGGCTTCGGAAGCAAGTGAGTTTGGAATTTCCGCAACAGTTGTTTATCCGGGGTATTTCAGAACAAACTTCCTGGAATCAGGTTCACTGAATACTCCTCAAAAACCGATTCACGAATACACAACCGCACGTGCACTGGAATTGAAGCACAAAGAAGAAATTGCAGGTAACCAGCCCGGGAATCCTGAATTAGCTGCTGAAGCATTCATTAACCTGGGAAATATGCAAAATCCGCCGGTACATTTCGTGATGGGATCAGACGCTTACGGATTGGCGGAAGCGAAAATAAACATGCTGAAAACGGATATGACTTCCAATGAGGCATTGAGTAAATCGACGGATTATTAATTTTAAAAACAGGGATAGGGCAGGTAATTTTCAATGCCCTATCTTTGATTGCATTATGGCTTATGAAAAAGCAAGTTTACGTATTTAATTCCATCAGTGATTTCCACAAGATCGCAGGTTTGCCCGCACCCGAACATCCGTTGGTAAGTGTTATAGACTATGGCTTGGTGGAATACCAAACAGACGATAAAGAAATCAGCTGGCTGCAGCATTTCTACTGCATCGGACTGAAACACGATATGAACGGGAGGTTCCGTTACGGCCACCAGCAATACGATTTCGACGGCGGCATCGTTTCGATGGTTTCTCCCGGACAGCTGGTACAAATCACTATCGATAAAACTCCGCCAAAACCCAGCGGGATCATTCTTTGTCTTCACCCGGATTTTCTTTGGAATCACCCGATGGCAAAGAAGATTAAGCAGTACGATTTTTTCGGTTATTCCGTGAATGAAGCCTTATTCGTTTCCGAGAAAGAAGAAGAAGTGGTGGTCGACATCCTTCAAAAGATGAAGCAGGAATACCACAGTAACATAGATGCTTTTACTCAGGGAATTATCATTGCTCATTTAGAGGTTTTATTGAACTATTTTGACCGTTTTTACCAGCGTCAGTTTATTACACGTCAGAAAACAAACCACCAGGTACTTGAAAAACTGGAAGACTTGCTGGAAAGCTACTTCAGATCAGGAGATTTGATTGAAAAAGGATTGCCACAGGCACAAGATATTGCATCACAATTAAATATTTCCCCCAATTACTTGTCGAGTTTGTTGAAATCCCTTACCGGACAAACTACTCAGCAGCACATTCACAGTAAGCTCATCGAAGCGGCGAAGGTAAAATTGAGTACGACACAACTTTCCGTGAGTGAAATAGCCTTCGAACTGGGATTTGAGCATTCGCAGTCGTTCAACAGACTGTTTAAATCAAAAACCGGGGTAACACCGATGGAATACCGTTCGTGGAATTGATGTAATAATTCGGAAAAAAGAGTAGATTTGAAAAACAACTATTCATTTTTCGTTCGTGAACACATATCAGAATAACGTTCAGAGTAATATTACCGACAAGGAGACATCCTATGCATCGGGTTCGGGCGAACGAAAATCAGGAGCATCCAATTTCGAACTATCCGATAATCGTCCGGAGGCCATTGCTCAACGGAAATTAACAGCTGGTTCCCAGGATACCGATCAATCGAAACAGATAAAGCAGTTACAGGAAAGTGAGGGAGCAAGTTCTGTTACACAAGATTCCATCCAAAAAATAAAAAACAATACCGGTCTTCCGGATAACCTGAAATCGGGAGTCGAAAGTATGTCCGGCTATTCCCTGGATGACGTAAAAGTGCATTACAACTCGGACAAGCCGGCACAACTTCAGGCACACGCGTATGCGCAGGGAACAGATATTCACATTGCTCCCGGACAAGAGAAACACCTGCCTCACGAAGCCTGGCATGTCGTACAGCAAAAGCAGGGAAGGGTAAAACCAACCATGCAGCTGAAAAGCAATATTCCCGTAAACGACGATGCCGGTTTGGAAAAAGAAGCGGATGTGATGGGGGCAAGGGCTTTGCAGATGAAATCGGATCCGGATAGCGAAAAATCGGTTGAGACATCTTTGAATACTACAAAAACTGCTCAATGGGGAAGTCCTGTCCAAATGCTTAGAAGAGGTGCCCGTGTTATATGGGGGATTACTCACTTGGTCAGAGTACAAGAAGATCCGGCTGTGGAAGAAGACGATGATGATACAGAAACTCTTTTTGGAAATGGAGACAATTGGCAAGCAGGAGAAGTTTCATTGGATCAACATGGAGAATTATCTCAAGGACAGAAGCTGGTAGTCGATGATGAGGAAGTGTTTATGTCGCGACGCGGTTCAAATCAGGAAGATCCTGAAAAACGCAATAAAGCCAGGGAAGATGATGAAATGAAACATGAATGGCTGAAAGTGTTGGAACTGGAGGTGGATCATGAACTGGAAGATGCCCCGGAAGATGCTTATGTCCGGTCAGAAACAATCAAGCTTGATCCGCCGAGACCAAGGAATATTGTGTTAATGGAACACAACGACGATGACCAACATCCATTTGAAAGAGCTAGGGTTTCTGGGGAATTAAGCGCTTTTCATCAAGCATGGGTCACTGCGGAAAGAAAAAGAAGGCGTAATGAAAAACATGTTAAGAGTGAACACGAAGGACAAGAGAATGCTGATCATGACGATCTTACCTCCGGATGGAATTGGGATAAATTTGATGAAGGTTTGGATGTTTCTGAAAATATGAGTGATCCAAATGAGCGTACTGGGTGGTTCAGTCCGGCAACAGTACTTGTGAGTCAAAGAACAATCAGCGCCAGGTATAATGATGAGCATGGCGAAGAAGCAATTGCTTACATGGTACTTGAAGTTCGCAGAGACAAACTGGAAGTAGAAGACGATGACGACAACCCTCCACAACCATATGAGTTCATTAAACTGATGCACGATCAGGAACCTTACATGTATATCCGCTGGCTGATCGGGCATCCGGAAAAGGGAGGTGGCGCTTCCAAATTAATCAAAGAAGCATTTGATTCTTTTAATAGGTCCAATTGTACCGAGTTACGTGTGGAGTCTGCATACTCAGCAGTTCCCTGGTACGAAAAAATGGGATTCAAAAAAGTGCACCCTGAAAAAAAAGCTCCGAAGAAAGGCGAAGGATATGCAGATACTGAATTAGTTTATAAAGGTGAAGAATAACTTCACCCCAAACTCTCCAGCTGCTCAAAAATCGGGATTAAAGATTTCCCGTTTTCGGTGAGATTGTATTCTATATGCAAAGGTTTTTCCCGAATGATGACTTTCTCAAGCAATCCGGCTTCTTCCAATTCTTTTAAAGCTACGGACAACGATTGTTTGTTCGATCCCGCAATTTCCCGGAGCAAACTGCTGAAACGCAAAGGACCCTTGGTCGCCAGGCGAAAAATTTCCGGTTTCCATTTTCCCGAAAGCATCTTTAAAAGTGCTTGTGCCGGACATGTTTCGTTTTCTGCGCTCATTTTTTTGGTAGTCATAAAAAACTGACTTATTGCGGGGAGATTTTATTATGCTGAACTTTGTACAAAGGTAAAATAATTGCACCGAACAACAGACATTCATGAAATTGACGCATCACATTTTACTCGCAGTACTTCTTTTTGGTACTGCCAATTGTAACTCACAAAACAACAAGAACATGCAGAAAGAAACCAATCCTTTGCTTTGCGATATCGAAAGCGGGATGTGTGAGATGCCCGGGAACGAAAACGATTCTTTGGGATCTAACAACTTCAAATCGATTGAGAAACCGATCAGGGTTATTTATTACACGGATCCGATCTGTTCTTCCTGCTGGGGAATCGAGCCGCAGCTGCGTAAACTGAAACTGGAATACGGGAACAGTATTGAGATCGAATACCGCATGGGCGGCCTGCTTCCGGATTGGAGCTATAACAGCGGCGGTATCAGCAAACCTTCCGACGTGGCGCACCACTGGGACGAAGTAAGCGCTTATTACGACATGCCGATAGACGGAGACGTGTGGCTGGAAGATCCGCTTTCGTCTTCTTACCCGCCTTCTATAGCTTTTAAAGCGGCACAAATGCAGGACAAAGACAAAGCAATCGTATTCCTGCGCGAAATTCGTGAAATGGTCTTTTTACAGAAGAAAAACATTACCAAATGGGAATATTTGGAAGCAGCAGCCAAGAAAGCTGGCTTGAATGCCGGGCAATTTAAAACCGATTACGAAGGAAAAGCAAAAGAATTGTTCAACGAGGATTTGAAGTTGGGTAAAGAATTGGGAGTAAGAGGATTTCCAACCTTATTCTTTACCGATAAATCCGGGAAGACTGAAAAAGTTTACGGTTCAAAACCATATGCTTCTTACGAGCAGGCAGTTTTGAGCCTGGAACCCAATGCCGAAAAGCAAAGTTACCCGAAAGATCTCACCGCTGTCTTTGCAAAATATCCATCTTTAACAGCAAAAGAGTTCTCTGAATTAACTGGGACACCCAGAAACGAAGCTGAAAAAGTATTGAATGACCGGACTGCAAAAGGTGAGTTGGAAAAAACAACCACCAAAAACGGGTCGATCTGGAGAAAGAAAAATTAACCACACCTTGATTGGAAAAATGCAGGGAGGCGACGTATCGCGTCCCTGCGTGTTTTATAATACACGTTATTTTATCAAACGAATTACTTTTCGATCGAAGAAATCGTAATTTAGGTTTCCAGAATAATTCCATTTAAATGAACCATTCGGAACAAATCATCAATATCTATATCTTCGGCAACGGCAACATCTCTTTCGAAGATTTTAAGTTCCACTATGAAAAAGTCATGAATCGCTACCTGGATGACGAAAGTGCCACTTTCTTACTTTGTGATTTCAGGGGCACAGATACGCTGGCTATGGAATTGTTAAAATGTGCTTCGACCAATGTTTCAGTCTATCACATCGGAGAAAGGCCGCGCTATCTGCCGGATAAATTCAAAACAAAAGTCGGAAGCTGGAAACTAATAGGTGGTTTTGAGAACGATTCACAGCGAGACATGGAAGTGATCCATGAATGCACCCATTTTATAGCCGTTGATTTTAATTCGGACGAAAAACGAATCAGCGGTACTCAAAAGAATATCGAGTTGTGTGAGAAGTTGGGGAAAATAAGACTGACAAACGAAATCTGATGCCGGAAAGTGCTTTCTCATACGATGATTTCTGTGGCGAACTGGAATTTTCCCTGCCCAAAAGTACCGAAGAACAACGGCAAACCTGGGCTGCAACGATTATTGAACGGGATTTGGATCTCAAAGACCTTTCACGCTTATTATTTAGTGAGAAGAAAACCGCAACTCGTTTCCTGTGGATGCTCAGCGGTATCGGGATGAAAAGCCAGTCTAAACTCTTCGAAGCACTTCCTTTTTTGCTCGAGTTATCGGGAAAATTGGATCCGGCATACCAAACGGCATTTGCCAATTATTGGCTGATTGCGGGCGTACCTCCTGAAAATGAAGCTCAGGCAATTGATTTATCATTTCAATGGCTGATGAATCCCGGAATAACAGTAACCATCAAATCCAGGGCGCTCTTTGTACTATTTAAGCTTACGAAAAAACATCCCGAACTCAAAAATGAACTGGTCCTCTGCCTGGAAGATCAACTGGATAAACACTCAAAAGACTTTCGGAAACGGGCACTTAAAGTTTTGAATGAATTAAGAACTTCGTGAAACCTAAGGTCAGCGAAGCTAATTTGAGTAAAAAAGATTGTAATTTCAGGGACTCTAAGATTGATAATATGAACAAAGATATTCAGGCCTACAATGTCGCTCAGGAACCTGAGCATTTGGTCATTTGTGACCTGCTGGCACACGAAATCTGCAGGGGACTTCCGGAAGCCGAGAACAAGATTTGGCATGCACACCCGGTTTGGTTCCTGGATGGCAACCCGATTGTGGGATATAGTATCCAAAAACGCGGAGTGCGTTTGATGTTTTGGAGCGGAAAAGATTTTGAGGAACCCGGATTAAACGTCGAAGGAGAGAAGTTCAAAGATGCATCGGTATTTTACAATAAACTTTCTGAAGTAAATCTTGTGGATTTACAACGTTGGCTGGAAAAAGGCCGCGACATTCAGTGGGATTATAAAAACCTGGTGAAGCGAAAAGGACAATTAGAGCGGTTGAAATAGTGAAAATAGTAGTTACTGACCCCGAATGAAACCAATTCTCGAAATATTCCATCATGCAGGATTCATGGAGATCACCGTTTACGGGTTGATCATTAACTTCGGTATTTATGGTGCTTCACTGGGGTTGTACTTCCTGTTAAGTCGTTTTCCCTGGAAACAGGAGCTTGGAGAGCAACAACCTGTCAATCGGAAGGATGTGTTGCTGAGTCTGATCACAGTTTTATGTAATACGGTGGTATTTGTTTTTGGGGTATACCTATGGAAATCAGGGATTATCCGCCTGGATAAAGATTTCGGTTTTGGTCAGGTAATACTGGAAGTTTTGCTGCTTACCCTGATCATGGATTTCCTGATGTATGTGTTTCATCGAAGTGTTCATTTTCTGCGTTATTTCAGGAAGGTACATGAACGCCACCACGAGCACGAATCTACCAATCTGCTGAGCTTGTTTGTCCTTCATCCGATAGAATCGATCGGTTTCGGATTGATGATGCTGGGAGTGATCATGCTATTTCCTTTTTCTGCCGTTGGGATTTCCCTGTACCTGGTTCTCAATTCGCTTTGGGGAACGGTCGGACATCTCAATCATTCCGTTTTACCGCAATCCTGGCTGAAAATTGCCCAAAAAGGATACTTGTGTACTTCGGAATTTCATTATTTGCATCACCAAAACCCGGATTGCAACTTTGGATTTTATACTTCCGTGTGGGATGTGATGTTTAAGACAATTCATCCTTCCTTAAGAACACATCCGTAAATCTGCCGGATAAATGATCCTTTTCTCATTTTGGATACAAACATCCTCAAATCGGATACAATCAACATAAAGTTGTTAAAGACCTTTGCTGTACAAATTAAACAAACAGTAAGATGGTACATCAAAATGACAACACAAACAGCACGTCAACTCCAAAGATTTGGTTCATAACGGGAACTTCACGTGGTTTTGGACGCGTATGGACAGAAGCAATTCTGAAACGCGGTGATAAAGTAGCAGCTACAGCACGTAACCTGGAAAGTATTTCAGATTTCAAAGAGAAATACGGAGACAATGTATTGACATTGGAACTCGACGTAACCAATCATGACCAGGTGAAAAAAGCAGTGGAACAAGCACATGCACATTTCGGAAGACTGGATATCGTATTCAATAATGCCGGTTACTCATTAGTCGGAACAATAGAAGAAGCAACCGCAGATGAGGTGCGTGCCATGTTCGAAACAAACGTATACGGTCCGCTGGCAGTGATTCAGGCAGCTTTGCCTTTATTGCGCAAACAAGGCGGGGGACATATTTTGGGAACTTCCAGCAACCTGGGACACGTGACATTACCGGTGATCGGCTATTACTGTTCTTCCAAATGGGCTTTTGAAGCGATACACGAAAGTCTGGCTGAAGAAGTGAAGGCCTTCGGGATAAAAGTAACGATTATTGAGCCGGGAGCTTATGCCACTGAATTCGGAAGCCAGGAATCCCTGAAGTTTTCAGCAGGAATGGATATTTATGCCGACTATAAAGAAGCATTTTTCGGTCAGTTGACAACCATGGAGAGAGGAAATCCTGAAGCAACTCCGCAGGCAATCCTTCAAATTGCAGATGCAGAAAATCCACCGTTGAGATTCTTCCTGGGAAATCAAAACCTGCCCTGGGTGCGCAAAGCATACGCAGAACGAATGGAAGAGTGGGAGAAATGGGAAACTGTTTCAAATGCTGCACAAGATTTGTAATTTTGGTAGGGGACGCGATGCTTCGCGTCCCTCAAAAAATAAATCGTATTCCGAATTAAATGTCATCATGAAAAAGGAAGAAGTAACACATCATCGGTTCAACACTCTGTCAGAAGCATTTCACAATTTTGGATTACCGGATCCGCAACATCCGCTGATCGGGTTCATCAATGCAGAAACAACTCAAACAGTAAGCGACAATTTTCCTCAGTCGCATGCACTCAATTTTTACAAAATATCCTTCAAACGCCAATTGAGCGGTAAAATCCGTTACGGACAAACTTACTACGATTTTGACGGCGGCGGTTTGCTTTTTGCGTCGCCAAACCAGATTATCGGGAATCAATCGGGAACAAACCCGGGGGAATGTTCACAGTATACTTTATTGATCCATCCGGACTTTTTGTGGAACTATCCTTTGGCGAAAAAGATCAAACAATACGGATTTTTCTCGTATTCCATCAATGAAGCCCTGCATTTATCCGATAAAGAAAAAGAAACGATCATTTCTATCTTTAAGATCATTGAAGAGGAGTTGAACAGCAGGATTGATGATTTCAGTCAGGATGTGATTATTTCTCAAATAGAACTGCTGCTCAATTATGCAAATCGATTCTACAAACGCCAGTTCCTAACGCGTAAAACAGTCAACGCCGATCTGCTTCAAAAACTGGATGAGATCCTGGATGAGTATTTCGACCGGGAAGTTTCCGTCAAACAGGGATTGCCAACCGTTCACTACCTTTCGGATAAATTGAACATTTCAGCAAGCTATCTGAGCGATATGCTGCGTTCCCTGACCGGACAAAATGCCCAGCAGCACATCCACGATAAACTCATCGAAAAGGCAAAAGAAAAGTTATCGATTACCAATTTGTCCGTAACCGAAATTGCTTATGAATTGGGATTTGAATATCCGCAGTCATTCAGTAAATTGTTCAAAGCAAAAACGAACCAATCACCCCTGGAATTCAGAAGAGCTTTCAATTAAGATTTCCGAATTCGGAAATACGAATCAAAATACCTGGAATTGGATTTGTTTCAGTAAATTAAAAGAGGATACAATTTAAAAGGAATGAATCAGGAAGCAAATCAAAATTACAATTCCGGCTATATGCTCAGAGCAATTGCCCTTTCTGAAAAAGCTTATAAAAGTGGCAAGGGACTTCCGATCGGATGTGTGATTACCAGGAATGGGGAGATAATCGGTGAAGGGCATAACGAGGTGTTCAAGCGGTTAAATCCGACAGCTCATGCAGAAATGGTTGCCATTGAGAGAGCTTGTGAGAAAACCGCAAGCGTTCAATTATCAGGGTGCGAATTGTATACCACTGTAGAACCTTGTCCGATGTGTTTGGCGGCCATTTACTGGGCCAAGATCGATGTTGTATACTATGTCAATACAAGTCAGCAGGTGGTGGAATATGGTTTTGATGACTCGTTCATATTCGAAGAACTACAGAAAAATGCAGAGGAACGTAAGATAACGTCAGTGCAGGTTTCCGAACCGAATGCAAAGTATGTATTGGAGCGGTGGAAAGACGCAGATGACGCGGCGGCACATCCCTGGGATGAAAAAGGTATTTAAAAAAGCGCAAAACGACCAATCGTTCCTGGAATTTATGAGTTGTGGTTATATGCCAGGAGATGTGGTTCGACAATTCCGGGCAATATCGTATTTTAGCTTCTATGAAAATGTACATTCTTGTAAAAGATACTGTTCCGGACAAACTCGTGCCCGTAATTACGGCGCATGCTTCTCTGGCTTGTTATAAGAAATTTGAGAACAACGAACAGATGATCCAATGGATCAACGGCATTTTCCGGAAAGTAGTTTGTGTAGTTGATGAGCCTGCTTTTGAAAAGTTCAAAGAAGAACAAGACTATGTTTTATTGACAGAATCGGCCCTCGATAACCTGGAAGTCTGTCTGGCCTTCTGCCCGAGAGAAGAATACCCGAAGAAATTTCAATTCCTGAAAATGTGGAGCCCTCAGAATAAGAAAGAATCAATTTAAGAAAGCATGTTTACAGCAGATCAAATCAAAGAAGCGCACAGTAAAGTCAGATCGGGAGCAGATTTCCCTGCATATATCCGGGAGATCAAAGCAATGGGAGTAACTCATTACGAAAGTTATGTTTCCGACGGACATATTGATTATCACGGAGCAAACGGTCATACCGTCAAAGTTCCGGCAAAATATGATGCGTTAGTTGTTGCAGACCAACCGGATCAGGAACAGTTCAAAACAGATTTAAAAGCCCATCAGCAGGGAAAAACAGATTATCTGACTTTTTGCAGTGATTGTGCAAAATCCGGAATTGAAAAATGGATTGTTTCCATAAACCAAATGACCTGTACCTATTACGACAAAGCGGGGAATGAAATATTTATGGAAATGATACCTCAATAACAAACAGGTAGAGACGCGAAACTTGGCGTCCCTACCTGTTTACTTGTTTTTATACGACATCAATAATTAGATCCATTTCCAACCGTGATTTTGGTTTTACCGAAGGTTGGTTTGCATCTTCCGGGTTCCGGTAGCCGATTGCCACGGCAAAAAGCGGTTTGTATCCGTTCAATTTCAGGATTTCTGCGTATTTATCCGCCTGGATTCCTTCCATAGGTGAAGAATCGATGTCCATAGAAGCGCAGGCACCCAGGAAAAATCCCAATGAAAGGTAAACCTGGCTCTGCAGCCACGATTTTATTTCAGCTTCCGGCAAGGGTTTTAAAAATGTAGTGTAATAAGTAACCGATCCTTCGGGTAAATGCTGACTAATCTGCTTCTCGAATTGTGAAATATCGTCGATGGAACTGAAAACCACCAGGTGGCTGGCGTCTTTGATCTTTTGCTCGTTGAAATAAGATGCAGCAGCTAATTCGGCTTTTAATGCTTCGTCGGAAATAATGGTGAATTTCCAGGGCTGACTATTGATAGAAGAAGGACTCAGTCGCAGGATTTCTTTTAACTGTTCTATTTTTTCTGCTGAAACTTTTTGTGTCGGATCGTACTTTTTGGTAGTGTATCTGCTGTTTGCAAGTGTTATAAAGTTCATTTGTTTAAAGTTTTTATTTAACTATCAATTTTATAGTTGCAAACATAATTATAGTGATTTAACTTTGCAATAACGGTTAAAAAGGATAGTAACTCATGTATTGTATAGACAACAAGGAATATCCGTGCAGCACCAGCTTCACAATGAGATACATAGGCGGAAAATGGAAGGCGGTCATTTTAATGCATCTCGCAGAAAAAAAACGCTACAACGAGTTGCGGAAAGAACTTCCGATGATTACCGAGCGGACATTGAGCCTGCAGCTGAAAGAATTGGAGTCCGACGGATTGATCACACGCACAGTTCACACTTCCAAACCTCCATTGAGGGTGGAATATGAACTCACGGCATTCGGAAGAACTCTTATTCCATTGTTGGAAGCTATCGCGCAATGGGGAAAAGAAACAGCCAAAAGAAGTAAGAAAATCAGTACTTTGGAGGGAGTTTAAAATCCTATGATAAAGATTACCGACAGAACGAAACTTTGGCTTTTCGGAGAAGAAACCGATCGGCTCTTATTCCGAAAATTGGAAAAGAATGATTTTGATACGTGGCTGCGGTTTTGTGAAGATCGGGAGATTATGCGATTCTTTGCTTTTTCTGAGGCTGATTCCCCTTTGGAAATATGCCAAAAATGGTTCGAGAAGGTCTTTTGGAGGTATGAACACCAGATGGGAGGAATGAATGCACTCATCGACAAAAATTCAAACACATTTATCGGTCAGTGCGGTTTATTGGTACAGACTGTAGATAATCGGGAAGAACTTGAGATAGGGTATTCACTCACGCCCGAAGTGCGTGGATTCGGCTATGCGGTTGAAGCAGCAAAAAAATGCCGGGACTTTGCCTTTCAAAATGACTTTTCGGATTCATTGATCTCAATCATCCATCCGGATAATATAGCTTCACAGCAGGTAGCGCTCAAAAACGGGATGCAGCTTTGGAAGCAGACCGACTTCAATGGAATGCCCGTACATGTTTACCGGATTTTGAAAGAGGAATGGCTGCACAGCTGCGAATCCTGAACATTCACTAAAGAAAGAGCAGCAAAGTTTTTTTATTTTTTATCCCTATTTTGGCGTACCGGAAACGATTAAATGACACCTGAAGAAACATTCCTTTCCGATGAATTATGTTCAATCAAATCTGTAAATTGCATGCATCGTTTGGAAAAAAAATACCTGTATGAAAAAGATAATTTTGGATTTGGCTGTTACGCTGGATGGATTTATTGAAGGTCCGAACGGAGAAATTGACTGGTGCATCCTGGATGAGGATATGGACTTTGAAGGATTTCTATCCGGAATCGACACGATTTTTTACGGAAGAATGAGTTATGATACATGGGGAAATTACCGTCCTGATGCTGATGCGGGTGATGCCGAAAAAAAGCTTTGGGAAAATGTTCACTCCAAAAATAAAGTTGTTTTTACAAGCAGGCCTCCCGACGATGGCAATGCCCTTTTTATTTATTCGGACATTTCAGCTAAAGTTGCGGAAATAAAGCAGCAGAAGGGAAAAGATATCTGGCTTTATGGTGGAGCCGGATTGATAAAAACCTTCATTGAATTGGAATTAGTAGATATTTACCGGATTTCAGTTCATCCGACGGTCCTTGGGAAGGGAAAGCCTTTGTTTGAAGATCTTAAAGAACGCATGGAATTAAAATTAATAGGAAGCAATACTTTTAAATCAGGTGTAGTACAATTAATTTACACACCATTTAAGAATGCAGAATGAATTTCAAACTAATAGAAACAAACCGTATGCTGCTCAAAGGATTGACTCCTGCAGATATGACGGAGATTTTTGAGTCAAATCAAAAAACGGGAATCAAAGAAATCCTGGGGCATCGTTCTGAGGAGGATTACGAAAAAGAATACAACAAATATAAAAACGGGTATGCCAGTTATAACCGCAGTTTTATACTTTTCCTCCTGGAGGATAAGGCGAGTGGCAAAATCATCGGGCGCTGCGGACTGCACAACTGGAACAAGGACCACTGGCGTGCAGAAATCGGTTATTCGATGGAAGATGAAAGCTTTAAACAGCGTGGGCTCATGTCGGAAGCGGTGGAAGCCGTCATTGACTACGGATTTAAACAGATGGACCTGAACCGCATCGAAGCACTTGTTGCCGATTACAATACAGCCTCGCTGCGCTTATTGGAAAAGAACGGTTTCATCCGGGAAGGAGTCATGCGGAATCATTATTACATAAACGGAATTTTTGAAGATTCGATCGTGTTTTCGCTTTTGCGGGAGGAGTATAAAAAATAGGGGATGAAAAAGTTTTTAAAATTTGTTTTACCGGTACTTTACTTAGTGTCCGCATGTTCTGACGGAAGGAGCCAGTCTTCTTTCTTCGAAGGCAGGATGACATTTAAAAATGAGTTTGTAATAAAATCGAATAAAACAAACCTTCGAGATCTGGAGGAATTTTTTGGTTTAAAAACAGAATTCTTTTTTAAGGATGGTAATTTTTTGGAGAGGTATGATAGTGGCTATATGCTGGAACAACTTTATTTAAAGGAAGAAAACAGAACTTATTTCAGAAAGGATAAAAGTGATACTTTATACTGGCTTGATTCCGGTTTGCCCGGACAGAAAATCAGAAAGATTGAGATCAATCCAAAAAAAGAAAAAATATTGGGCATTGAATGTGATGAAATGATTACATACTACGATAACAAAACGGTTTCATATTATTTTAATTCAGACACCTTGAGAATAAATCCTGATTGGTATAAAAATTTCACATCAACCAATAAGCATTTAAATAGCCGAAAAATGAAAGCTATATATCTAAAATACAAAATTGAAAATGCGGATTTTATAGCAACAGTTGTAGCAACTTCCATTTCACATCAAAAAGTAAAGGATGACCTGTTTATAATTCCTGAACACAGATTCCTTGTTGAAGATAAATAAGGTTTAGAATTGAAAGATTATTCAAATGTATAGCATTCTTCCCTTTGACAAGCACTACCAACCCGCCATCTGCTCCATGATGGACCAAATCCAGGAAGAGTTCGAAATACCTTTTCGCAACCCGAATGGAAAGCAGATATCCGATATTGCAGACGATGAAAACCTTTTTTGGGTCGCAGTAGACGGGGAACGCGTTCTGGGGACGATCGGTTTGTCGCGGATAGATGACAAACATGCTTTTTTGAGGCATTTGTTCGTCGCGAAAGAAGCGCGAGGAAAACATGGAGTTGCTCAGACACTTTTGGATACCGCACTGAATAAGGCCCAGGATCTTGGTTACAAATTTCTTTACCTTGGAACAATGGAACAATTCAGGGCAGCCCGGCGTTTCTATGACAAGAATCACTTCGTACCTGTTCCCCGCGAAGCATTACCGGAGCAAATGCCGGTAAGTCCGATGGATACTATTTTCTATCGATTTATCGTAACAGAAAAATCTTAATTTGGAATCATTGTTGACCGATAAAAAAGATTCATTCTACTTCTTTTCCCTTGTTGCGTGGGATTTTGAATCCATTCTAACTAATAGTGAGGCTGATTTTTTGAAATAAGGATCTAATCTTTTTTTGATGGATTAATACGAGTTGCTAAAACGCACAATTACAGGACCTGTAGAACTACTGCAGAATCTTCCAATCATTACCCGTTCTTCTGATTTTTATGAAGAATTGACAACCAGCCAATCTGGTTATAAATCCCGAAAAGTGCTAATCCTGCAGTGTTTGCAGAACAACTACAGGATTGCATTTTGGATCCTGATCCCGCCTTTTCGTGGATTGATCCTGATAGGCTGGTTGGCCGAAAGCCGTAATTGTGCAAAGGCATTTTTGTCTTACTTTTTTTGCCTTGGAAAAAAGTAAGGGAGTAAAGAGGATTATTTGAGGTGTTGGAAATTTAACCGGGCAACAATTATTTGGAATTATCTAACTATTTTAAAGCATCAAAACAAAAAAGCATGGCAGAAAAGAAACCAAAGTTGGCAGAGATTAAAACCAAGCCTACCGCAGTCAGCGCAGAAGAATTTATCAATGCGATCGATAACGAACAAAAGCGCAAGGACAGTTTTGTATTGGTCGATATGATGAAAAAAGCAACGGGCGAAGAGCCTGTAATGTGGGGCGGGTCCATCATTGGTTTCGGCAATATGCGCTACGAAAGCCCAAAAACAGGAAGACAAGTCGATTGGTTCCTGGTCGGTTTTTCTCCACGAAAGGCAAATCTCACGCTTTACATCGGTGCGGGAAGTGAAGCCCATGCAGAAGCCCTGAAAGTACTTGGAAAACACAAGGTGAGTGGTGGCTGCCTGTATATCAATAAATTATCAGATGTAGACCTGAATGTCCTGCAGGGAATGATTAACTCCTATTTGAGCAGAAAGTAAGTGTTTTAAAATCAGAAAATTGTCATTTCATCACTTAAAGTGAATGATTATTGTATTGGTATTTACCTTCATATGCCTTAGATTTGAGTAAAAGTGATTGCGCATGTCGGGTAAACTTAGAATTGTACTTACGTTTTCATTGAGTATACTCATACTCCTGGTTGTTGGTGCATACGCTTTTCAAAATACCACGCAGTATAAAAGTTCCTCCGATTGGGTGAGCCATACTCAGAAGGTAATCAATGAAGCACAATCTATTTTGCTGAGTGTAGAAGATATCGAAACTGCGCAGCGTGGTTATATCATTACCGCCGATGAAAAATTCCTTATTCCCTATAAAGATGGTATAGATTCACTGCCAAAAGCACATATGCGGTTGAGTCAGCTTGTTCATGATAATCCTTCTCAGCGACAATTGTTAGCAGAAATTAATCAATTGATTACCCAAAAAACGCTTTTTGCGGAAAGAACAATTACAGTTCGTTCAAAAGTAGGTTTTAATGCAGCAAAGGATCTCGTCGAATCCGGAGAAGGGGAGAAATTAATGGTTGAAATCCGGAACCTGATGGAAAGCTTTATCAAAAATGAAGAAATTTACCTTGCAAAACGCTTCAGTGATTCCGACGATCAGTTTGCGCATGCCGTAACGATAATCCTGGTGAGTATTTCTTTGGCAATCCTTTTCGTGGTAATAACACTTTATTTCTTCTTAAAAGATCACAGCAGACGACTTCGATCAGAAAAAAAAGTAAAGGAAAGTGAAGCCCGCATCAAAAAGTTTTTGGAAAGTCTTCCTTTGGGTGTGTTTGTTGTAACAGCTGAAGGTGTTCCGTTCTTTACCAATAGCGAAGCTGTGCGGATTTTAGGTGAAGGAATTGTTTTCGGGGATAACTATTCGAGTATCAGGGAGATCTACCCAAGCTATATCAGTGGTACGAATGAGCCATATCCGGCTGATAAGCGACCGGTTGTGAGAGTTTTAAAAGGAGAAAGCAATATCTGTGTGGAAGATGTTGAAACAGAAAAAGACGGAGTTCGTATTCCTTTGCGTATCAATGCCACACACATTGCCGATGAAGATGGGAATATTGAATTTGCGATTGCTGTTTTCGAAGATATTACCAGTATCAAAGAAGCCGAAAATGAATTGCGAAAAGCCAAGAAACTCGCAGAAGAATCTTCCGAACTGAAAGAAATGTTCCTGGCAAATATGAGCCACGAAATCCGTACGCCTATGAATGCAGTGATCGGTTTCACAGATCTGCTGCTGAAACGGAACCTGAACGAGGAAGAAATGGGGTATGTGCGTATTATTAAGACTTCCGGAGAAAACTTATTACGTATCATCAATGATGTATTGGATATTTCCAAGATAGAATCCGGATTGATGACTTTCGAGATTCACCCGATTGCTGTCAATGCGCTATTTTCTTCCATCAAGGTTATGTTTACTCAAAAAGCAAGGGAAAAGAATCTGCAGCTTACTTTTACGGATGATCCGAATATTCCGGCTTCCATTATGGGCGATCCGACCCGTTTGACACAAATCATTATGAACCTGGTTGGAAATGCGATCAAATTTACACAGGAGGGTTCGATAACCGTTTCGGCGAAACTCGTTGGAAGGGAAGAAGACTATGTGCAGCTTGAGTTTTCTGTAAAAGATTCCGGAATTGGTATTCCACCGGAAAAGCTGGACACTATTTTTGAACGATTTACACAGGCAGAAAAACACACAACCCGTAAATTCGGGGGGACCGGATTGGGACTGAACATTGTGAAGCAGCTGGTTGAACTTCAGGGCGGAACAATTACTGTAAACAGTATTGAGGGAATGGGTTCTGAATTTAAAATCCTGTTGTCGTTTTCAACAACTGCTGAAGTTGTTTCCGTAAAACCTCAGAAATACGAGGAATGTGATATCGAAAGGTTGAAAGAACTGAAGATCCTGCTTGTAGAAGACAGTCCGATCAATGTGAAATTCATTGAAGCCTTGTTTGAGAATCACGGAATGGTAGCGGATCATGCAGAAAACGGGAAAGCAGCTCTTGAAAAAATGAAAGAAACGGATTACGATATCATCCTGATGGATATTGAAATGCCGGAAATGAACGGGTATGAAACGACTACTTACATTCGAAGCGTCCTGGAAAATCCTGTTCCGATTATCGCTATGACTGCGCATACCATGGCGGGAGAAAGTGAAAAATGCCTGCAAATGGGGATGAACGGCTATTTGTCCAAACCGATCCGTGAAGACTTGCTGTTCAGGACTCTGATCCATATCGGGTTGGAAGACCAAAAATCAGAACCAAGGCCGGAAAAACTCGTTGACCTGAGTACTCTGGAGAAAACCATGAGAGGAAACAAAAAAGTAATTTTGGAAACACTGGAGATCTTCCTCGAACATTTGCCGGAAAACCTGGAGGGAATTTCCGAGGGTGTAAACCGGAAAGATTTTGCAATAATCCGCAGAAATGCCCATACGATGAAATCATCCGTATCTATATTGGGAATTAGCAAGATGCAAACGCTGTTGGAGGAAATGGAAAGACTGGCTGCTTCAGAGTCAGAAATGGAGCGTATAATTGAACTGAAAAACACCTTAATTTTACTCAGCGACCACTCTGTAAGAGAAATAGAAGAACTAAAAGCACAATACAAAGGATCATGAGTTTTTGGAAAGATTTATTCAAGGCCAAGGAGCAGGAGAAAACAGGACTCGTATTTATAGTGGAAGATAATAAGCCGTATGCGGAAACATTGAAAGTTTTCCTGGGTGCGGAAGTTCCTGCAATTGAGGAAATGAAACTATTCCCGGTCGGAGAAACGTGCTTGTTGGAACTGAAAAAAAATCCCGATATCATCATTATCGACTACTTTTTGGATTCCAAATATTACGACGCGGAAACAGGGCTTGAAATCATCAAACAGATTCGTACGGAAAAACCCGAAGTGAATATTATCGTACTGAGTTCCCAGGAAGATATCGATGTGGTGCTGGAAATGGTGAAGAAATACAATTGCAGCTACGTGAAAAAGGATGCAGAAGCGTTTGAAAAGGTAGGTGAGATTGTAGCGGAGATTTATAAGTGAAAATGAAAACGGAAAGACTGGATTGTTGTTCAGATAGAAAATTCTTCTTCCTCTAAGAAAATACCCGTATAATTCCAAATCTGAAATAATGCTTATTTTCAGCGGTATAAACTATTCACAAACCGCTATGAAACTATCAGCAGTATGGCTCAACAGGTTAGAAGGGATCGGATTGGTACTGATCTTACTTTCGTTCTTCGTACAGATTTTTCAAAACGATTCAGAAGAATCCTTCCGGAATTCCCAGAATTATCACATCAATAAAAAACTCGATCACATTTGGGCATTGATCGAAAACAAATACGCCGAAGAACATCCTGAAAAGAAACTCAAACCGATAATCCGGTTAAAATCGATTGATCACGATTGGGAGCTTTATTCCAAACAGGCAAAGGAAATGGAAGTGTGGGAAAACAAAATCAATTTCTTCGCCGAAATAAGTACCTGGATTTTTGTGGTCGGAACAATACTGGCAATCCTGCCCAAATTCATTCCTGAAAGGAATGGGTGAGATGTATTCGAAATTTCTAACTTAGTACGAAACAAAATCGAACCGTGGACATACAAGCTTTCAAAGAAAACCTGGGAATCAGCGAGCTTCCTGCAGCATTGGAAAAATTGATTCTATTCCAGGAGGAACAATCGGATTTCGAATGTTATTCTCAGGGATTCGGGATTTTGATTGATGATAAATCCGGAATAAAAAGCTGGAGCGAAGAGGAAGCATTCCTGGCTCGCTTGTATCCTTTTGCTCAGGCAAACGGTTCGGGGTCTGTTTATGCGTTTTGGAACGACGGATCCGCTAAGGAACCAGAAGATTTACCCATAGTGGTTTTCGGGGATGAAGGCGGAGTTCATGTGGTTGCGAATAATGTATTGGTATTGATGCAGATGCTTTCATTCGATTCGGAGATTTCGGTAGATTTTGATGAAGCCTATTTTTACAAGGATGAAGACGATTACGAAGAAAGCGAAGATCATCAAACGTATAAAAACTGGCTGAAGAAAGAGTTCAATTTAGATCCCGTAGAAGATCCGGATACTTTGATTCAAAAAGCTCAGGAGAATTACCAGGAATATTTTGAACAGTGGTTTAAACAGTACTGCGCAGATTAGCAATGATCATTCACCTCGAATTAAGTCCGCATGATCTGAATGATATCAGTTACTTCTCCCTTGGGAATTTCACCTTTGAGAAAGACGGAGTTTGTTTTACAAGCAAAAACCGGAAGCCGGATCAAAGCTGCATGCTCCTGTGTTCTTTGCCGGATCTTTTTGACCGCCTGATGCGCTTGAAAAGAGGGGAAATCCGTAAGTGTGTATTTTCCCCGGATGATTGTTCATACACACTGTTGTTCGAAAAACAAAAAGACAAGTTGTTGATCAGCGAGTTCTCCCGTGAAAAGCTGATTTGCGGAATAGATGAGTTTGCACAGGCTTTACACCTGGAAGTGGAAGAATTGTTTATCCGCTATGATTTTGAGATTGAGTACATGGATATTGCAAGACAGGATTTCATACCATGCTGGAATGAGTTTAAATCCCTGTTCCCGATTTAATCGATGGCTTCGTATATAAAATAGCTTTGTTTATAGTCCTGGTAGGTTTCCCCTATATTGCTTTCGGTTCTAATAACAACCAGGTATTTATCAGAAATGGAGAAAAAGGCGGCGTGAGGATCTCCCCAGGGTGAATAATCGTCTTCGACAGGTGGAGCATTGAAAATATCCGAACCTTTTGGAACGGCGGAATTACCTGGTACAATGGATTTTCCATAATATGGATCATTCACAAATCCGTGATGTAGTTTGAATGTTTTCCTGAGAAAAGGATTGTCATCCCGGTTTATTTGCTTTCTGAATGTACTGAAGGGAGCTGTGCCCGGATTGGTCAGTACTTCTGTGTGGAACTGTTCATACCAGGGTTTTAGATCTTCTTTCAGGGAAGGAAACAATAAGAAATCGATACTGTCTTTGAGTTTCAACAGCCGCATGCGTTGTTCCCGCAGTGGTTTTATCGAAGCTTCTGTCAGCTGCCAATCCCTGTTTTTGACTGCCTTTATTTTTGCTAATTCCAGGTTTAAACTGTCAGTTGTCAATGCATAGGAATTACGTTCCTGAATAGCTTTTTGTAATTCGTCTCCCGCAAAACGTTTCATATACCAGCAGGATATTTGTACCGAATCATTTTCTAATAGATCACGCTGGAAGATGTTCCCGTAAGTAACGCATATTGTTTTAGGATCGTTTTCTACAACAAGATCTGATTGGGTTTGGATATCCATTTTCAGGTTCGTGGAGTTTCCTTTGAGCTGGCTTGTTTGGAATAAAAGGACTTTCTCCCGGAGTGAAGTGTTCGAGTTGCAATTTAATAGCTTCAGTTTTTGAAGGAATCTGTTGAATTCATGCTCCAATTCATGTTTGCGGTTTTCTTCGGCAAGTTGAATGAGTTCAGAAGTCATCAGATTGTGGTAAACAAAATGGTTTCTGGTGTCGTAATAGGGAAAAGGTCCAGGTAAGGCAGGGCATTCCTGGGAAAAAAGATTTATGAAGGTAAAGCTGCAAATAACAGTGTGAAAGAATTGTTTCAGGTTCATAATTATTCAGTAAAATTTATCTCCGGGACAGATATCACAGTGTTTTTGAAAAGCTTGTCAATGTGTTCTTTAAGTTTCTTAGACTGTTCTTCCAATTCGTTTTCAGGAATAAAGCCATTCCAAAAAGCTTCCCGGAGTATGGCTGCTTTGGCTTCATACGATATGGATTGATTCGGAGAGTTTTTAATCGCCAAATCCACCTGAGACAGAGCGTTTTTGTAGTCCTTTAAGAAGAGGAAGTGGTCTGCACATGCAAGGAAGATTTGGTGATTTTTGCTTCCCCGTTTTTTGGCCTCACGGAATAATTCAAGAATATGCTTACCAGGATCTTTTAACTGCCAGTTTTCCACTTTTTGCTTATTATAAAGTGTTTGGGCATGCAGTACCAAAAACTCCGGATTGTCCGGATATTTCTTCCGTAGACCGGATGACCAGACAGTGTCCTTGTAACGTACATAATCGGAAGCATACAGGAAATTCCGTACTGCTTCATTCGGATTGCCTTTTTGCTCCAGGATTGTTCCCAGCAGGAAATAATACCTGTTGTATTTATACAATTCCACCGGTTCACCCTGAGCATTTTTACCAATGTGATTGGTTAAGTTTGAAAGTGTTTTCTCCGCCAGATCGTATTGCTGCCAGCGCAGGTAGTATTCACATAACTGGAATTGATAATCAAATCCGCTTTTTGCCAACACCTGGTTTTCGTAGTTCGATTCAAATCCCCGTTCTTTACTTTGCAGCTTGTATTCATCGAAATAGGTCCGGCTTAGGTAATTGTAGAATGCAGTAAGTTTCGGATTGTAAGCTGTATGGCTGTTCAACAGGTCAATCTTGTAAAAAGTCAGATGGTCTTCATCAGAAGGCCGGAACTTAAATCCGTAATTGGCAATCAATGTGTCGTAATAAAGCAATGCTGTGTCTGCGTTTCGCAGTTTATAGTAACCATTAAAGAGGCAGGTGTATAAATATTCTGTTGGTTGAATAACTGCTGCTTTGCGGTAATAAGAAAGCGACAACGGAAGGTTGGAATAATTGTAACAAGCTCCGTAGAGCATGTGGAAAGTGAAAGTGTCGAGAGGAATGCTGTTCGTTCCTGCCTCAAATTTGCGTAACAGGTAGTCAATGTCGAATTTTGTCATGCTCCGGTCTTCCTGGTAGAACAGTTGTACGCGTTCTAAACGTGCTGCATCATTTTCCGGATTCCTGCTCAACGAATCATTCAGCATTTCAAGTTTTTCAAAGAAAAAAACTTCCGGGCCAGGCTGTGACCAGCTCAGGAATTGAATAATAAGCAAACAAAAAACAGTAAAACAGGCTTTCATGTATTGGAATACATCAAAACCTGTTTTTCGTTCAAAAAAAGAGGTTGTTTTAGATCCTGTCGAGTAAGAAAACTTCCGGTGCGGCTTGTAATTTTACGGATGCTAATTCACGGAATGCCCGGATGTAGGGCTGCTGGTTGTGTTTTTCCAACGCCTCTTTGCTTTCCCAGATTTCCCAAAATACAAAGCGGGTTTTATCATCGATTCCCTGGTGCAGATCGTAACGGATACAGGTTTCTTCCTTCCGGCTTTCGGCCACCATGTTTTCCAGTACGGCTTTTACTTCTTCTGTAAATTCAGGTTTGCTGTTAAGCGTTGCTGTGAGATAAATCTTCATGGTTCTGTGTATTGACTGTTTGGAACTTGTTTTCTAAATGGGTTAAATACTGGATGCGGTAATTCTCAATACGCTCGGGAGTGGCATTTTTCTCCAGGTCGTGAAAATGGAATCCTTCGATCCGTTTCATACCTGTGAATTGGTTCATCTTGTGAAAGCCAAATAATACGCCGTCATCTACTGACCGCTGATCGAAGAATTCACCTTCCAGCGTAAAAGCTGTATCGGGCGCATTCCAGGTGCTGGTAACCATGTATTGTTTGCCATGCATCAATCCGCCTGTCCCGTAATTGATTTCCGGGTTACTGCGGCTTCTGCCGTCATTGGCATAAATTCCGTTCTGATGTCCGGCCGTGAATACTTCGTCGATGTATTTCTTGAACAAGTTTGGAACCTGGAACCACCAAATCGGAGTGTGATAGATGACAACATCTGCCCATTTGAAATTTTCGGCTTCGTTAAAAGCATCAAAGGGGTTGTTGATATCGGTTATTCTTACCTCGAAGTTGTTTTGTTGTAAATAAGCGGAAGTCCAGTTTGTTAATGTCTCATTGAAAGCTCCTCCTGAATGTGCAAAATGCTGTCCGCCGTTAATGATAAAAATCTTTCTCATCGTTCATTGAATTATGATACAAATTTCGACACTTCAATTGTATTATGAAAATAACTTAAATTGTATATTTGTATCATAATTGTGATAGTATGCAAATCAATCTGGAATGGTTCAGAACTTTCAAAGCGATTTATGAAACAGGAACACTTTCCGGTGCGGCAAAAGAACTGTTTGTTTCTCAACCCGGGGTGAGCCTTCATTTAAACTCCCTGGAAGCGTTTACAGGATATAAACTGTTTGATCGTTCTGCGCGGAGAATGGTTCCGACTGAGAAAGGGAAGATTCTCTATAACTTTATTTTGGATCCTATTAAAAAACTGGAAACGGCCGAACAGCACTTTCACAGGCGATCACAATCGGAAAGAGTTACCATAAGCGTCGGGATGTGTTTCGAAACTTTTCAATATACGCTGGAAGAACACATTCCTTCTTTGCCGTTTAACCTGATCATCAAATTTGGAGAGTATCCGCAAATGCAGCAGGATCTCGATAATGGTTTACTGGACCTGATCGTCACTCCTCAAAAAGGAACACAGAAAAACCTGGTTTACGAGCCATTCTCCAGGGAGCGCATTGTACTGATTGCCGGAAACAATACAAATACGGAAGAATTGGCAGGTTTTCTCAAAAACGGAAACATTCACCAGGCACGTGATTTCCTGAAGCAGGAATTATGGTACAGCACGGCAGCAGATATGGAACATCTGAAGAACTTTTGGTGGAAGAATTTCGGGGAACACCCGGATTTTCGCCCGAATTATATCGTTCCGAACATCAGCTCCATTATTCGCTGTCTGAGTGACGGAAACGGATTCTCGGTAGTGCCGGATTTTCTGTGCCGGGAAGCCATTGATGAGGGGAAACTCAAACTGATGTGGGAAGGAGTTGAACCCTGGGAAAACACACTTTATTTCGGATCGCGGAAGAATACGATGTACCAGTTGGAACTGGACCGGTTGAAAGAGTTGTTCAGGGAAAAGTGGGAGCGTTAATTGGCTTAAAGCATGAATAATGAGGATCAATTTTGAAGATATCAGTTATCTAAAGGCTGGGAACGACAAACAGCGCAGGACATACGAAACATTGAAGAAATACCGGGTACTGGAGTTACTTGAAAAGTTCGATCCGATTCTTACGGGAACCATTCCGATCAACATTGATATTGAAACAAGTGATTTGGATATTAGCTGCTGTTATTCGGATAAAGATGAATTTGTCGATGCAGTGATGCATTTATTTTCACATGAAAAACAATTCGTTTTGCGGGAAAATTCTGAATTTAATTCCGTAGTATGTAACTTTTGGCTGGATGATTTCGAATTGGAATTATTCGGACAAAGTATTCCAACGAAACAGCAGCATGCATACCGGCATATGTTGATAGAACATCAGCTGCTAGAGGAGCGGGGAGAAGCGTTCCGGCAGGAGATCATAGCCTTGAAAAAACAGGGTTACAAGACAGAACCTGCATTCGGAATTGCCATGGGTTTGGAAGGGAATCCGTATGAAGAATTGTTGAAATTTGAATAAAATGAAATCTATGCTGAAAGAAACTTTCACGAATTTGGCAAAAGGCTATTCGGACGATTTGGAGCAGGTTGACCGCTTATGGGAGGAATTGGTTTCTTTTTATGCGGATGAGCACAGGTATTACCATTCCCTGTCACACCTTGAAAACGTATTTTTACGATTAAAAGAGGTCCGGGAACTAATTTCTGATTGGGATGTGGTTTTGTTTTCCCTGTTTTACCATGACGTTATTTATGATGTTGAAAAACCCGATAACGAAGAGCAAAGTGCTGACCTTGCAGAAAAGCGTTTACTGCAGCTGCAGGTTCCCGTAGCGCGGATCCAAAAATGCAGGGAGCAGATCCTGGCAACCAAAAACCATGATTTTCATTCGGACCGGGACACCAATTATTTTACAGATGCAGATCTTTCCATTTTGGGACAGGATTGGGAAACTTATTTGGCGTATGCCGAGAACGTGCGAAAGGAATATGCTGTATTTCCGGATGCGGTATACAATCCCGGAAGAACAAGGGTATTGAAACATTTTTTACAAATGGACCGCATTTTCAAAACGGATTATTTCTACGATAGATTGGAGAAACAGGCAAAAGAAAATATGCAAAGGGAACTGGAGTTATACAGGTTGCCAGGCTGAATGAACCGGTTGAAGCTTTTTTCAGGGAAGATGGGATGCTTCTTATATTTAGCATGATAAAAAATAACAGATGAAAGTTACATTCAAATTGGTGGACCATGGAAGTGAAGAGTGGAAATCAGCTGTTCAGCTCCGGGAAGCGATTTTGCGAAAGCCTTTGGGAAGTCGTTTTACAGACGAAGAGTTGAAAGAAGAAAAAAGTCACATTCAAATTATTGGATTGCTGGATACTGAAATCGTAGCGACCAGTGTTTTGGTACCGGAAAATCAATCCATGAAAATGCAGCGCGTCGTGGTAAAAGATGAATTGCGTAATTCCGGAATTGGCTCAGAGATGATGCTGTTTTGCGAAAAGATTTCCCGGGAAAACGGAAAGTACTCCATTTTTTGTCATGCCAGGGATACAGCCGTGAACTTTTACCTGAACAACAATTACCGGATTGAAGGAGAATATTTTCCGGAGGACGGAATTCCGCATGTTAAAATGGTCAAACAAATTTAATCCCGGTTGATTCTTTTAGAACCGAAATTTAATAAAATAAGAACGCTGTAAAACAAAGGTCCTACAGCGTTCTTAAAGTTTGTTTACAAATTATCGGATATCACATTCTCTGGTATAATCCCCGAATACATCTGTTCCTGTTTCCTCCAGGTCGTTACATTTTTTCTCTGCGCGAAGACGTGAATCCTTGAATGTATAATTTCCATCTGATGATGAATTTCTATTTCCGTCACTATCTGTTCGAACCTTAGCACATTCACAGGTGTAGTCTTTTTTGCAGGATGCCAGTGTAAAACCCGACAATACTACGAATGTTAAAATAACTGTTCTCATAATCGTCTTTTTAAGGTGTTTTCCTGAAGAGTTCCACAAAAAACGCTTCGGCTTAAATATGAGTGAATTAGGTCATAAATCTCTTACATAATTAAAGCGATAATTTACATAATTCACACATTTTAAGGATTTTAGATGTCGCACTCGCGGGTGTAACTTCCAAAGATATCTGTTCCTGAACCTTCCAGGTCATTGCAACGGTCCTCCGCACGTACGCGTGAATCTTTGAAAGTGTAAGTTCCGTCTGAAGACGTAACTGTATTACCATCGTCGTCCGTATGGATCTTTCTACACTCACAGGAATAATCTTTCTTACAGGATGCAAGTGCCAAACCTGACAATGCGATAACTGCTACAACTACTTTTTTCATAATCATTTTTTTAAGGTGTTCTTAGAATAGGGCTCCTACGGGAACCACATACAACAAAGATGACTGATCCTGCTTCCGGTTCTGTTACAAGATTCTTCTGAAAACTTACATGAATTCCAGATTTTTAGAATTATTTCTGAATTGGTTATCCCATCATAAAAGATAATTTTCTCTATGTGGGAAATATGTAAGCCTTTCTGGGAAATACATAACACCTTTCAACTCCTTCTTTTCCAATTTTACACAAGAGCAACAAAAAAGCTAACAAGAAGGGAAGCATCTTGAAAACAATAAAGATGTGAACTGGAATCCAATATAAGTTGTGGTTGTGATCCGGCTTTATTCAAATAGAACGGATTAGTGCGGTAGGTTGGGAAAGGTGTATCGGTGAAATAACGGATACACCTTTCTGGTTAAAGGAACTCCGAAAAGAATCTGTATCTTTCGGTATCGAACCAAAAGAATAACGGGTAAACTATGGCCTCAGTAATAGCAACTATCAGACAGGAACTTTACCGCATTCAAATTGAATCGCCTTCCGGAAATGTAGTAATATCAGACGAGCCTTTGGAGATGGGAGGGAGAGATCTCGGGTTTTCGCCTACTGAACTTTTAGCTTCTTCGCTGGCGGCTTGTACCAGTGCAACACTGCGCATGTATGCGGACCGGAAAGGCTGGGATTTAAAGGAAGTAAAATTGGAAATAGACCTGGATTGGGACGATAAAGCGAATAAAACGGTTATCAACCGGAAAATACAGCTTTTGGGCAACCTGGATGAAACACAGCGTGAAAGATTGTTCAAAGTGCTAATGCCTGTCCGGTGCATAAGATGCTCACAAATCCCATTGAGATCCATACGGAAATCATTTAATTCATTTTTTTAAAGAAATAGTTGTAAAATAGGCATTTAATTTTTTACTTTGTTTTTCAAAGTACTTTATTAAT
>NZ_CABHOL010000036.1 GCF_902168135.1 uncultured Fluviicola sp. | reverse complement strand
TAATTCTGTTAATACTTTGCTGTGAATTTGAAATAAGTACGCTGTTATTGAAGATCTCCAGATAAATCTTTTTGTTTTGGTGCAGAAAAGGGAAATAATAACCTTTTAACGTTGCCTGTTTTTGTTTGTCTGAAATGTCAACACGATCCAATTCACTTAAAATTGCCAGCGGGTCTTGCCCCGGTTTGTAGTCCGTGATCAGGCAACTGTCATTCTGGTCGACAATAAGAGCTAAACCGAAATTGATCCATTCCGATAGGATTGACTTTGCAGGGTGTTTGCTAAACAAATAGTTCTTTTCATAGAATGTGTAGGAGTCAAAATCGGCAGGGATTAATTCCTGGAATAGTTCCTGGTCATTGACAAGCGGTAAGGCTTTACTTCCCGTATGGGTTATATATTTTGCATTGTTGCCGGAAATGAAATAGGAATCTTCTATTTCATAGCTTTGGTCAGTAGTTCTATATACCAGCGAGAGGCTGCTTTTCCGGTCCAGGTACTTCCACGAAGCAATACTTTTCTGAACAGGCAGCCATTCACCCTTGTACAGCACCAGGAATTTGCCGTGGAACTCACCTTTCCAGCTATTGGATAATGAAAGGTGCTTTTGTGTGGAAATAGTTGATGATAAGGAAAGTCGTTCAGCGTAGCTTTTTACAATTTCGCTTGTCCAGGGTTTACTTCTTTCCAGCAGCACCAGGTCCCGGTTTGTAGAAAAATAGAAATGCTGAATGCGTTCCGGTTCATTGAGAAGCAAGGTAAAGAAACTGTTCTTTTGAAGTGAGGAAACAATGTCATTGTTATAATCTACTTCCATTGGTTTGTGAACCACAATAATGGTGTCATCCTGCTGAGAAAATGTGTTTTCCGGGGTTGGGGGAGCGCTTGAACCTTCTACCAATGTGAATCCAACGTAGCTGATCCAGCCTAGAGAGCATATAACCAGGAAAATAATGATTGAACGATTGAACATAATTTCAGACTATATTTCAAAAGTAATGCTTCATTTCCCTTACTTTCCATCTTTCTCATGAAGTAGTTAACAGTTGACTGTTTACTCCATGAACAGCGAAAGTTGTCCTTTTCCCAGGAGATTAAAACCAAGACGATGATGGATGCATGCACCGTGGGTTTCAATGGCTTCGCGGTGTACCTTTGTGGGGTATCCTTTATTGATATGCCATTGATAATGTGGGAATTCTTCGTGAAGACGCTCCATGTATTCGTCCCGATAAGTTTTTGCAAGAATGGAAGCAGCTGCAATATTTTTATATTTCCCGTCACCTTTTATAATAGGCACAGAGGGGATTTCATTGGAAAGCAGTTTTTTGTTCCCGTCAATAAGAAGTAGCTCCGGTCTAACCTTTAGTGCCATTGCCGCGCGATGCATTCCGGTTAATGAAGCTTTTAAGATATTCAATTCTGCAATTTCATCAGGTTGCAGGAACTGAACAGAAAATGCAAGAGCTTCCTGTTCAATAATCGGGCGTAATAAATTTCTGCTTTTTTCAGAGATCTGTTTAGAATCATTCAACAGGTGATGCGAAAAACCCTTTGGTAAAATGACTGAAGCACAAACCACAGGTCCGGCCAGACAGCCCCTTCCGGCTTCATCACAACCAGCTTCCAGCTTCGTTTCATCAAAATGGTCTAATAATTGCATACTGCAAATGTTATTAAAATAATTGTATATTTATCACGGAACAACCTTTGGGTTTTTTTATACGTCTACTTATTAAACTGTTATAGAATTATGAAAAAGTTAGTAATGCTGTTCGTTTTGTCTTTGGCAACTTCTTTTGCTTTCAGCCAAAACTCTGCTTCAATTAGTGAATCTCAATTGAAAACAGGAAAATCAAATGGAGTATTTGAGTTCTCGGTTCCGGAATCAATCACTGCTGAAAAAGTGGAAGCTGTAAAGGGCTACTACAAAGACTATTTCACGGTAGCATTCAATGAGTCCACGGATATCTTAAAAGTAACTTTGTTGAAAAACGAAGATATGAACATCAATGTCATTAACCGTTTATTGGTTGCTTTGGATCTTCGTACGATTACAGTAGGCAGTGAAAGTATGACTTTCCAGGATATGAAGGATAAGTATCTAAAATAGATTTTCTTTAAAAAATAAGTTGAATCCTCTCTGACAGTTATTGTCAGAGAGGATTTTTTGTTTGTGGAAAAATAACTTCCATCAATACATGAGTTGATAAACAACTGTTTTCGGTAAACAAAAATCCCCCGGACTACAAATCCGGGGGATTTCTATGTCTTGATTTTATACGAAATCCATTAAAATAAATTATCTGTAACAATGCTTTTTAGTGACCGCACTGACGTTTGTCATATTATCAGAAGCAATGTTTAATTAACTGCACTAATCCCGAAACTTCGGGATTTTTTTCGAAAGCGATGCTTAATTAAACTGCACTAACGCTTGTTTTTTTCGAAAGCGATGCTTTCTCTTATTTAACTATCTGAACTTTGAATTCCCGGTTATTTGAACGGATGATCAATTGATAGTTTCCTTTTGCAAGTTGGCTTGTTTCAAGTTGACCAATTTTATTGTCAATCGTGCTTTCCATGACCAAACGGCCGGCGTTGTCCATTAATTCTACTCGTCCGATGTTGTTTTTAGTCGATTCGATCTTAATGAAATCAGTCATAGGGTTCGGGTAAACAGTCACTCCGAACTGAGCCAATTCGTCGATATTCAAAGTAGAGAAATCGACGACAACGGATGTTTGTGCTTCGCATCCATTAGCGTCAGTAATGATCACATTGAAAGTGTCGGGAAGCAGATTTAAGATCGCAGCTGTTGTGCCCCCGTTACTCCAGATATAGTTATAAGGAGGCGTTCCTCCTGTTGGAGATACACTTGCCGTTCCATCCGGACAATTGGAACATGAGCTAATTGTACTCGATGGATTTGCTGCAATTGGAGCGGGTTCTGTCAATGTATCCGAAATGATTGCGGTACAACCTCCGGCATCCGTAATCGTAGCGGTATAAGTTCCTGCCGGAGCTGTTAGAACAGTAGAATCGCCGGCAATATTCCAACTTACGGTGTAAGGTGCCTGACCATTCTGGATATCTAATTCAATTATTCCGGAATCACCTGTACAAAGTGGATTTGTCGAAGATAATATCGTAAGATCAGGAACGGATGTTGTTGTAATTTCGACCGAGTCCATGAAAGCGCAATCTGCATTCGAAATAGTGTAGGTGTGATAACCTGCAGCCAAACCCGTGATGGTCGTATTCGTTGAAGAATCTTCCCATAGCACTGTATAACCCGGATCCAAAGTCAAGGAAGCATCTCCGTTTGCGAGTTCGCATGTTGCATTGGTGGAATTTGACAGAACGCCGCCGATCTCCCCAAAACAGATATCGAATTGAGGCCGGATAACAAACGACTTTGCAAAGTTGGTTCCAAAGCTTTCCACAGCAGTGAAGTTTGGTCCGTTTGCCGCCCATTGAACATACACTGAATTGTTTTGAAAAATCCCCGAGGTTTGTGCCAGTGCTAAAGTCGAATCAAATTCGATTTGAATGAATCCATATTTTCCAGGGGCCAATGTTAAAGGTCCGCCGTGAATCGGAAGGAAATAAGTTCTTGCGCTGTCATCCAGGTAAAGGAGGGTATCCGTAGAGGCAAATAAAGTGGTAGGCACTCCGCTTCCATTGGTATTGAAGATGGCAGTTGCCAGTTTCTTTCCGGAGTATCCACGTGTGAAATGAACCTTAACTCCAGTGAGAGATGTGGTGTTTTCGATATTGAAAACCTGTCCAAGGTATCCTGTAGTTCCAGCTCCAATTCCCAGTTGTCCCACAATATCTCCATTATCCCGGGCTATTTCTTCATCGGTAACCGTGATAGCAGAATGCTGGATGGTGTCGTTTGCGGGGTTTTGGTCCGTTTCTGTCGCAGCCGGGAAGTACTTGAAGGTATATACACCTTCTGAAGTTGGAGTATAAGTCGTAGTCAGTAATGCTGTTGTGGCTCCCGGAGTCAGTGAAGTAACACTATTACTTGAAACAGTTGTTTCTAAAATGCCATCTCTAAACACCTGACAATTAAAAGAAACATTTGTACATGTTTGTATTCCATAGTTTCTAACCGCAGCTTCCAGTATGAAATTTTGAGGGGTGGTCAATTGGTTCGCGGGAGCAATGGTATATGGATTTTGAGTAGGAGTAATAACTGAAAGATCGTAATTGTTAATTACACGCAGTTCAATGTCATCAATAACCAAAATGAATTTGTCATTTGAGGTGTTTCTGAAACCGATGTATACATTTTGACCCGAATACGCACTTAATGATACCGAACGTGTTGTCCAGCTTGCATTTTCTGCAGCTGTGGAGAAAACTACTGTGGAAGCGCTTACCTGGTTGCCAAGAACTCCCGTACCACCGGTCGGAACATTCGGAGCTGTCATAATCCGTACTTCGTATCCGTCGGGATATAAAGGATCGTACGCTTTCGCATTCCAAAAAAGAGTAGTGTTTGGCTGGATGGTCTGCATGGGTGTCCACATGAAATCATCTGCCGCGCCTACCGGTGAATAATAGGACGTACTGAAAGCTGCCGAATCGGTAACATTTCCTCCGAAATCCTCTCTTCTTTCCCATGCTTCATTGACATAAGCTACCTGGGCATCAGGAGTTCTGTTGTCAACATTTCTCAGTAAAAAACCCGGGGCAAAGTTGTAAGTGCCTGCGCCACCAGCGGTTGGACCGGGAATTCCGTCAAAATCTTCCAAATAATAGGTTTGCGAAAAACCGAAAAAGCTTAAAAAGAAAGCAATGAATAGTATGTGTTTTTTCATAATAAATAAGTAATAGACAGCGAAGTTACTGAATATTAAATCAAAAAGAAAAAGCCCTGACATTTATCGCCAGGGCTTTCATTTTAACCAATTCCAATTGAGTCCCGCTAGAGTCGGGAGAGGAATTACAATGTATAAGCGTTCTTGTCAATCAAATATTGAGCAATTGCCTGTCTTTCGTTTTTCGGGTTGATCGGATCAAGCTTCGTAAAACGCTTCACACCGGTTGCCATCATGCGTGCCTCATCACCGTCTGCGAAACTGTAAATTGCATCTTTTGCAGCTTTGTCAATCAGCTCTGCAACGTCGTAGAAATACGTTTTAACGATAGAGATTGGAATAGCTGCCGCTGCTTCTCCTTTTTTTTCAATTAATTTCTCTACGCGGAGCAGCACCGATTCAGCCTGGTAAACCCAGATGGCGATATCCGCAATGTTCATCAGGACTTCCTGTTCTTTCGACAGGGTCTGCATCAGTTTTTGAACTGCGGAACCGGCAACCATCAAAATGGTTTTCTTGAATCCGGAAAGTGCTTGTCGTTGTGAGGCCAATGGGTGAGATCCCGGTTCTGTCATTTCAGGAATACTCATTAATTCGGAAGCGACTTTCATAGCCGGGCCCATTAAGTCAAGTTCCCCTTTCATCGCACGGCGCAATACCATATCAACGATCAATAAGCGGTTGATCTCGTTGGTTCCCTCGAAAATCCGGTTAATTCTGGAGTCTCTGTAAGCTTTTTCAACAGAAGATTCTGCCGAATATCCCATTCCTCCGAAAATTTGTACACCTTCATCGGCAACATAATCCAAACATTCTGAGCCGGCAACTTTGAGGATTGCACATTCCGGGGCGAATTGTTCGATTCCTTTTAATGTAGCCGCACCTTTCTCCATGCCGCCTGCCACATATGCCTGGATTGCATCATCGATATTCTGACCTGCACGGTAGATAGCAGATTCAGCCACGTAAGTTCTGATGGCCTGCTCGGCAATTTTGAATCGGATAGCACCGTATTTTGAAATGTTTCTTCCAAACTGTTCACGTTCATTGGAGTAACGGATAGAATCAGTGATAGTTTGTTTTGCTCCTCCCAAGACTCCGGCAGCCAATTTTATACGACCGATGTTCAGGATGTTTAAGGCAATTTTAAACCCGTTTTCACGCTCTGAAAGCATGTTTTCAACCGGTACTTTCACATTATTGAAGAATACCTGGCGGGTTGATGAACCTTTGATACCCATTTTCTTTTCTTCCGGATTCAGGCTGATCCCTTCCGAATCTGCTTCTACCAAAAATGCCGATAGGTTTTTGTCATCGTCGATTTTAGCAAAAACAGTGAAGAAATTTGCGAATCCTCCATTGGTAATCCACATTTTCTGTCCGTTCAGTACATAGTGTTTTCCATCAGGTGTAAGAACCGCCTTTGTTTTACCCGAGTTTGCATCTGATCCCGCACTTGGTTCGGTCAAGCAGTAAGCAGCTTTCCATTCCCCGCTTGCCAGCTTCGGAATGTATTTTGCTTTTTGATCTGCATTTCCATAGTATAACAAGGGTAAAGTACCAATTCCCGTGTGGGCGCCGTAAGCCACGGAGAATGAGTGTCCTTTTCCAAGGTGCTCGGTAGCTAAAAGGGATGTTTTGAAATCAACACCCATTCCGCCTAAATCTTCCGGAACAGATAATCCAAGCATTCCCAATTCACCGGCTTTTTGAAGCAGTGAAGGCATTAACCCTTCTTCCATCTTGTCGATACGCTCCAGGATTGGTGTGATTTCCTGTTCAATAAAATCATCACAAGTCTGAGCAATCATTCGCTGCTCTTCCGACCATTCTTCCGGGGTGAATATTTCTTGAGGGGTAACATCGCGGATGATGAATTCTCCGCCCTTAATAGCTTGTGACATAATTTTATATTGTTTTTAAGTTCGTTTCTTGCGTCCAAGATATGAAATAAAACATTACTATGCAAGCATAGCATTGTTTTATTTTCCAGTGCAACCATTTGTGCCTTCGACTCCGCTCAGTCACCTCATGTCTTGGGAGCTCTTAAAGGGACACTGAGCGGAGTCGAAGTGTGTCCTTTGAACCTGTTTAATTGATATGCCCTGTAATTTACTAGAATTTCCTGATAAAACAGCAGTTTGCTCATTGTAATACAGCATACGATAAATTTACTAAAAACTTAGTCTCAATCCTCACCCGGGTAAGAAAAAATCGACTACATTTGACCATTGTAAACTGCTATGGCACAACAAGATATTCTATCAACTTTGCGTAAGCTCATTTCTGGAATGGATGAGAGCCTGGTAATTTTTGATCAAGACGGAAAGATCCTTCATGCTTCCTTTGACCTGGAAAAATTGCTGGAACGGGAAAGCTTGGTGGGGACTACCATTTTTGAGCATCTGACTTATGAACATGAGCGTATTGAACATTTCCTGCGTGATCTGAATACTTCCCGGTATGTGGACCTACAGGTTATGCTCAAGCGCGGTACCGGTGTGTTTGCTTCAAGAATGCGTTTGGCAGCCTGGAAAGTAGACGAGAATGAATACCTGGTACTCGGTAGTTTAGTTGACGCAACTTATATTGAACGAAGAAGAAGGGACTTACTGCGTAAGACACTGACAATCGAATTACTTTCCAAATCGAAGAAAATCCGGAGTGGTAAACTGCATGACGCAATCTATGAAATTCTCGAAATGTCTTCTAAAGCTGTCGGAGTAACTCGTGTAAATGCCTGGTTGTTCGATGAAGCTCATGAACATATTGAATGCATAGGTAATTATGATACGAGGGTAGGCAAAATGATTCCGCAGGAATCCCTTCCGGTTTTTGAAATGCCGACTTATTTCATGCTTTTCGAAACTGAAAAGATTATCCTGGCAGCGAATGCTCAAACGTCACCTTATACATCCGAATTGAATGATGCTTATCTGATACCGAACGGCATTGTTTCTATAATGGATATTCCTCTCCGGTCTGAAGGTAGTATTATCGGAGTTATTTGCTTCGAGCAGGTTAAACAAGTGCGGAATTGGTCTTTGAATGATCAGAAATTCGGATTAATCGCTGCACAAATGGTTTCTTTAGCAGTTGAAACACATAAACGTAAAATTGCACAGCAGGAATTAGAAGCAGCGCTGCGTCAGCAAAAACGATTGTTGACGGAGACCAATCATCGTATCGTAAACAACCTGAAGATCACCAGCAGTCTTTTGAATATACAGGTTAGCAAGGCCAGGGATGCTTATCATAAGAACCTGATGCTGGATTCTGTAAACCGGGTCCAGAGTATTTTGAAGCTGCATGAGATGCTTACCGAGAATTCCAAAAACCTGCGGATTTCTTTAAGTCAATATATAAACCGACTGGTTCAAAGTCTGCGTGAAAGTCTTTCATTCCCTCAGAAGCAATTGCAATTATTGACCAGTATAGATAGTTGTGAAATAAAAAGTTCACTGGCCATATCTATAGGAATCATCATCAACGAGGCGGTTTTGAATTCCTATAAGCATGCTTTCGGAGAAAATGAGATCGGTGTGATCCGGATTGATTTTCAAATGCATGGACCAAAGGGAGTTCTTGAAATTTCTGACAATGGAAGAGGAATCAAGGAAAACCGTGAATTATCCGGAAGCGGTGTGGATATCATTCGCGGAATGGTGGAACACCTAAACGGTAACTTGGATATTGACGGAACGAACGGAATGAAAATTTGTGTTTCTTTCTCTTTACGGTAAGATTTTGAACATTTCAAAGTGTTGAAGTACGTCGAATAACTTGTAAGAAGGCCCGACTAAAGTGTATCCCAATCTTTCATAGAAGGGCAGTGCGTAATCGCGCGCATGAAGGATCAATTTTCGATATCCCAGATTCCGTGCTTCATTTTCCAGGGCAGTCATGATCTTTCGTCCGTAGCCTTTGCCTTGCAGGTGAGATTCTACAGCTACAAAACGAGCCTGGCAGACTGTTTCATCGACACTGTCCAATCTGGCTACAGCAATGAATACATTGTTTTCAACCAGTGTGAAATGAATACCGGTTTCATCACCTTCATTGCGCTCGGAACCTCTTTCTTTTCCGAGGGGCTCTCTCAGGATTCGATAACGAAGATCGTAGTAAGCATCCCAGTCTTGTTCGGAGGCAGGTTTTTTAACTTCTATCATGATTTTACCTGGAAAGCGATTTGTGATACACGTTTTGTGTGCATATGTTCGATTGTTTCCGTTCGAACCAGGTGTTGGCTCGCCGGATCTTCAAACACTTGCTTCAAATCTTTTATAAGGCCTGCCGGAACGAAATGAGCGTGCATAAATGCAAGAATATCTGCGGCATTGCAATGTGAAACGATCTCAGTGATAATTTCCTGTAACACTTTCCGGTTCTTTACCCGTTCTACATTTTCTGAAAAACGCGGATCAGAAGGCAGGTCAGAAAGATTTAAGAATTCACAGAGCAGCTGAAAGTGCTTATTGCTTCCGATCGCAAAAGTGATCAGCTTACCATCGTTTGTAATAAAAATCTCACCGTACGGAGCGATATTCGGATGAAGACTTCCTATTCTTTCAGGAATATGTCCTGCCATTAGATAGTTGGAAGCCTGGTTTGCCAGGGATGCAATTGCAGCGTCGTATAGTGAAACAGAAACTACCGCACCTTTTTGCGTTTTTGTCCTGTTTAGCAAAGCTGTCAGAATTCCCTCTTTCAATTGGTGTGCAGCCAGCACATCAATCAAAGCTACCGGCATCTTTACAGGTCCGGACTCAGGTGTTCCGTTCATGGACATAAAGCCTGTTTCAGCCTGGAGAATGAGGTCATAGGCCACTCTGTCGCTTTCGGAACCAAATCCGGAGATTTTTCCAATGATTAATTTCGGATTGACAGATTGTAAATACGAATCACTCAAACCGAATTTTTCGGCATCTCCTTTTTTGAAGTTGCAGAGGAAAATGTCTGCTGTTTGAATCAGATGGATCAATTGATTATGATGAGACCCGTTTTTGAAATCGAGTTTCAGGTATTGTTTGCGGTAGTTTACAGATGAAAAATAAGCTGATACAGAAGTGTTTTTATCTTCGGACGCTAACTTCCATGACCGTGTAACATCCGGAATTGCAGGATTCTCGATTTTTGTGACCGAAGCCCCCAATTCTGCAAAGAAAGTACCTACGGATGGTCCGGCAAGAACAGTAGAGCAATCAATTACTTTCAGATCTTCAAACATGCCCTAAAAGTAGGAAATCTTTAGTCTGCTTTTGCCACAGGTACCGGAATTACTTCTTCAACTTTTACTTTGGTTATCCCGTTCCTTACGAAATTCAGTTTTTGAGCACCGGCCATGCTCAGATCGATGATATGCGGAGAAGATTTTCCCATACGGTCTACAACCTTAACAACGATGACAGAGTCATTCTTTAGATTCGTCACCTTCAGGATAGTTCCATATTTTAGGGACTTGTGGGCGCAATACATGCTGTCTTTATGATATGTGGCGCCTGAAGCTGTTCTTCTGCCTTGAAATTTGTTCGAGTAATAACTTGCATTACCTGTCTGTGTGAACGATGTTTGATCGCATGTCGCCGGTAGCTTTAGCGATGGCACAAGTTGAAAACTCACCAAAAAACTACCTGCAATTATTCCTAAAATCCAATATCTCAAACCGTCTAAAATTAAAAGTTGGGTAGCTAAGATAGGAAAACCGAAAAGTTCTAAAGCCATATTTTACAATTCGTTAACACAAAAAAGCCCGGTTCCATGTTAGAAACCGGGCCAAAAAAAGCGTGTTTTTGAACTATTTTTTAATGACTAATTTTTGCGTTGAGGTGGTACTGTTTGTTTTCAAAACAACCTGGTAAATGCCTGTCTGCAGATTGTTTAATGAAAGCTCGTTGTTCAGGATGTTTTTAGTTTCCAATACCTGTTTTCCGGTCAGGTCATAAATGGAAGCTTCAGTAACAGAAGCACCGCTAAATTTAATTTTATCTTCTGCCGGATTCGGGTATAAATAGATGGTTTCTGATTTGTATTCATCCAATCCAAGAGGCAATTCATTGATGTTATATGTTGTATTGGTAATGATCGCCGGATTGAAGTCAAAGTAAATGTAAGCGGTATTTTCAATGACAGAACCCTCAGGTAATCCAGCTTCTTCAGAAATCGAATAAATGACAAATCCCTGTGATGCATCCAGGTCGACAGAACTTTGTCCCAGGTTAATATCGTTGAAGGAGAACGTAACAACCCGTGTTGTCGGATTGATTGACGTTGCAACTCCATGTTTTGCTCCCACGTATTTAAAAGTCGACAGATCCAGGTTCGGTGCGATTGTGTCCTGGATGACAACATCGATGGCATCAAAATTTCCATCGTTCTGGAAATGGATCACGTATTCAAATTCCTGTACCGTATTCGGATCGATATTGGTTGGCTGGTCCACCAACTTTTCATTAGGGTCGTAAGAATTAAGTACTACACCACAGATTGTATCCAGGTTATTTCCGGGGAAAGAATCGTTTGGATTCGATAGAGCAACCTGGAAGCAATACGGAGTTCCTGCCGGAGTATTTCCCGGGAAACTAAATGGAATGTGAATGTACTGGCAATCGGAAAGGCCTAGAATGTCGAAAGTCAGGATGTTTCCTGTCACAGACGCATTTGTAAGTCCGGTCGTATTCGGTACAAAACTCGCCGGCATTTGAAGCGAAACAGTTACATCAGAAGTGTCAGAACAAGCATAATTGCAAATATTCAAATGCAGATGACCTGTTTGCAAAGGCGCAACAAAATTAGTTCCCCAGCCATAACTAACTCCAAAATCCGGGTTCGGACTGGGAATACTGCAACTTACGGTCATAGTCTGCTGTGGATTGTTTGCCATTCCATTCGGATTGAATGAAGTGATTGTAAAATTCGGGCTCGTTTGGATTAAACCATTGGCAGCTAACCAGGCCGGATCGATTTGAGCAGTGTAAGGCGCATTCGCGGGGTTGAGTCCTGTGTAAAAGGTTGTTGTCCCGGGACTGGATGAAGGCAGCAGGATCGTGACAGTTCCGTTTACATCCGTAAACTGATATGGAACGTTCATGTAATTGACAGAAGGAGCAGTCTGCATGGTATAAATCCACAAATAACCACAATTAGAAGCTCCGGGAGCATTCACGTTGGCTGTTTGACCTGCATCGACATTTGCACCGGCAGTTCCACTGTAAATGTTGAACGATACGACATAGTTCCCGGGAAGTGTGTAGCCGTGAGCTACCTGAGTATACTGCGTAATGTTTCCGGAAGTAGTTGAATAATTGTAGGTAGTGGTGTTTCCGTCTCCCCAATCTACAGATAGAACTCCTCCGGTTTCAGCTAGCGCACCGATTGTCATTTGAACACTAAAAGTAGTTTGACATCCGGAAATGGTATCGGCATAGAACGAATAACTGGTTGTCTGACTAAATCCGGCTACATGAACCAAACCTGTCAGTAATAAGAGCAAGTAAATTTTTTTCATAGCAAATAATTTATTGAAGGACTATCTAAAAAATCAAAGGTTGTATGATTTGAGGATAATTATTTTAGTTTGTTGATTTGAATGAGTAAAAAGCTGAATTGTGAAGTTCTTTTTCCACAGACTTGTCTGAGAAAATTGCCGAACTTTTATATTTGTGTCTATGCAAAAAAATGAATTCGTAATAAATGCCTCAGGATTAAAGGAGAAGGCAATTCAAAATACCATTAACTTATTGGAAGGAGGGGCAACCGTTCCTTTTATTTCGAGATACCGGAAAGAAATGACCGGCGGTTTGGACGAGGTTCAAATTACCCAAATCCGTGATTTGGCAAAAAAGTACGATGAAATTATTGCGCGTCAGCAAACCATGATCGCATCCATTGAAGAGCAGGGGAAATTGACGGACGAACTGAAGAATAAAGTGTTGACCTGTTTTGATTCCGTGGTACTGGAAGATATTTATCTGCCATACAAGCAAAAACGTCAGACAAAAGGAGATAAAGCAAAGAAACTAGGTTTGGAACCTTTGGCCCGAATGATTATGTCACAGCGCGGCGGTGACCCTGAGCAAATGGCAGAGCGTTTTCTGAAAGGAGAAGTAGTGGATGAGGATATGGCCATCCAGGGAGCTGTAGATATCATGGCAGAATGGATCAATGAGAATGCCATCGCACGTGGACGCGTAAGAACCTTATTCCAGCGAAAAGCAATCCTGGCTTCAAAACTGGTGAAAGGAAAGGAAGAAGAAGGTGCAAAATACCGTGATTATTTTGATTTTTCCGAACCGCTTTACAAAACAGCATCTCACCGTTTCCTGGCAATTATCCGTGCCGAGCGTGAAGGAATTCTTTCTTTGAAAGCACAACCGGATAAAGAAGACGCCTTGGAATCATTGGAGCGTTTCTTTGTCAAGACAGACGATGAATGTGGTGATTTGGTAGCTCGTGCCTGCAAGGAATCCTATTCACGCTTAATGTGTTCTTCCCTGGAGAATGAACTATTGGCGCAAGCCAAAGAAAAAGCAGATAAAGAAGCGATTTCCGTGTTTTCAACGAATTTGAAACAATTACTGCTGGCACCGCCGGTTGGAAATAAACGTACACTGGCAATCGATCCGGGTTTTAGAACGGGATGTAAAGTGGTTTGTTTGGATGAGCATGGAAGTTTGCTGACCAACGCAACCATTTATCCGCATGCACCGCAAAATGAAAAGGATAAAGCTTCGGCTAAGATTGCACAATTGGTGCAGGCATACAAGATGGAAGCCATTGCCATAGGTGACGGAACTGCAGGAAGAGAAACAGAACACTTCATCAAGCACATTCGTTTTGACCGCGACCTGGATGTTTATGTGGTTCGTGAAGACGGAGCTTCTATTTATTCGGCAAGTCCTATCGCACGAAAGGAATTCCCGGATTACGATGTAACGGTTCGCGGTGCGGTTTCCATTGGCCGCAGATTAATGGACCCGCTGGCTGAATTGGTGAAGATTGATCCGAAGTCGGTTGGAGTAGGTCAATACCAGCATGAAGTGAACCAAACACAATTGAAAGATGCGCTGGATGATGTAGTTGTTTCAGCAGTAAATGCTGTTGGAGTTGACCTGAATACGGCTTCTCCTTATTTATTGAGTTATGTTTCCGGTTTGGGAATGGGACTTGCGGAAAACATCGTTGCTTATCGAACGGAGAATGGCGGGATCAAGTCACGTGATGAACTGAAAAAAGTAAAAAGATTAGGAGATAAAGCTTTCGAGCAGGCTGCAGGATTTTTACGTGTGCGCGATGGAGAAAATCCTTTGGACAATTCATCGGTTCACCCTGAAAGTTATAAGTTCGTCAATCAAATTGTGAAAAAGTTAGGTGTTGAGCTGAAAGATTTGATCGGGAATGAAGCCAAGTTGAAAGAAGTGAAGCAAACTGATTTCCCCGAGATCGATTCATTCACTTTCACAGATATTATCAAAGAATTGAAAAAACCGGGACGCGACCCTAGAAAACAGGCAAAAGTCCTGGAATTCGACAGCCGTATCAAAACAATTTCTGACTTGAAAGAAGGAATGATCCTGAACGGCATCGTGACCAATGTAACCAATTTCGGTGCTTTTGTGAACATCGGAATTAAAGAAAACGGACTGATCCATAAATCCCAATTGGCTGATCATTATGTAGAAGACCCGACTCAGGTTATTTCTTTGCATGAGCACGTGGAAGTTCGGGTGGTGGAGATTGATGAAGCCCGAAAGCGGATTGGTTTGCAGCGATTGAATTAATTTGGTATAAAAAGTGTATAATTACATAACCGTTCAAAAAACAACTAATATGAAGAAGACAATTTTTTTACTATTGATACTGGTTTCCGGTATCGCTTTGGGGCAAGATTACAGATCGGGAGACACCGAACTGGATGCTAGCCTGAAACTTGTGAATACAGATGCAAATAAAGATTTGCCTGCGTTCAAAGCGAATTTGATCAAAACATTCAACGCTACGACAACACAGGTAGAAACTTGTTTTAAGCTTGGGATGAATGCAGGTGATGCTTTCATGGCTTTCCAGGTTGCTAATATTGCAAAAAGACCTATTGAGCAAGTTATTACGGTTTACAGATCCAGTAAATCAAAAGGCTGGGGAGCAATGGCTAAAGAATTAGGGATCAAACCGGGCTCTGCTGAATTTCACGCTTTGAAAGGAAAAGTGAAAGACAAATCGAAAGGAAATTCGAAGCCAAAAGCTACCGGAAGTGATAAAGGGAATGGGAAGTCAACCGGAAATTCGGGGAAATCGAATGGAAAGGGTAACGGAAACGGAAAAGGAAAGAAATAAGAGTCAGCATTAGCTGGCGATTCGATACAGATCCCGGATATCCGGGATTAGAGCAGTCGTAAAAAAGATTTAAGAAAGGGGGCAGACAGCCCCTTTTGGTTTATCCGCATTTCTGAGGTTCGGGGATTTTTGTTTTCTGCAGATTGTTGTTCCAAAGCCTTGGTATCACTTAGTAAATCCCGCACGTGTGGGATCCGTCATTTTGAGCAGATGGAGAGAAATTGTCAGTCTGGATCTGAATCCGTTTTCAAAACGTAATTCGCAAATTTGCCAAATGGCAAACCGGGTTTTTACTGGGATGCAGACGATCAATGAGCGTATTTCGAGAAAATCGCTCCCTTAAACGGTGTCCAGACACAAGCTTTTTGTCCGCCGCGCTTCAACGCATTATTCGTCCAGGTATTGCACGTATAAGTCATATTGTACTCAATACTGGAATCAAAAAAGAAATCATAAGTTCCGTATGGATGGTTTTCGATCGCCTTTGCTTGCCCATTCTCAAATTGGAAACTGCGGTGGATAAAAGCACATAAGCGCAGGTATTGTTTCTTCGTCAAATGCAATTCCACCAAACTCTTTTTATCCAAATCTTTTGGGGTGCACAGAATCAAATGCATAGCTCCCGGACCTCTTCCGAATACAGTATTTAAAACCGTACCAACTTCCATATCGCTCCATTCCTTGGTCTTTAGAAAGAACTTTTTATCTCCCCAGCCAAATTTTAAATGCGTTTGAAAAGTGTCAACCGCTAGTTTTTTTTCAAGGCCCAGTGTTTTTTTCCAGTCTTTCAAAGGATGCCTGATCGGTAAAATAATATCCGAATGAATGCCGTTTGTGGAAAGGTAAATAGTTTCGGTTTTGGGATCGGTTGTTTTTTCAGCTGCTATGCTAAACGGAGAGATGACAAGGAAAATCAGCATGTAGATGCAGATAAATGCAAACAGCATTTCAAAGAAAATCCGAATGCTTTTGGAAAATATGCTCACCGTTTTTTTCATATACTCATTTGATTCAAAAATAGTGAAATTGATGGTTTTCCAACCTTGATAAATCACCTCATTTTAGTACCTTTGTGCCTTCGCTGAAGCTTTAGCCCAAGCGTTGCAACTTAAATAAATAAAAATTAACCCTGACGATGAATGTCAGGATTTAAAAACAACAACATGGAAATTCCAAAAACGTACGAACCCCGTTCAGCAGAAGAACGATGGTACAGCCATTGGATGGCTAAGGGTTACTTTCATTCAGAACCAGATGATCGTGAGCCGTTTACCGTCGTCATTCCTCCGCCGAATGTAACGGGAGTCTTACACATGGGACACATGTTGAATAATACCATTCAGGACGTATTGGTTCGCAAAGCGCGAATGGAAGGTAAGAACGCATGCTGGGTTCCGGGAACGGACCATGCATCTATTGCTACCGAAGCAAAAGTTGTTCATCGATTAAGAGAACAAGGCATTAAAAAATCAGACTTAACGCGTGATGAATTCCTGAAGCATGCTTTCGAATGGAAAGAGCAGTACGGAGGAATCATCTTGCAGCAATTACGCAAGCTTGGTGCTTCCTGCGATTGGGAAAGAACTGCTTTTACAATGGATCCGGAGTATTCGGATTCGGTAATTGATGTATTCATCGACTTATTTAATAAAGGAAAGATTTATCGCGGTGTGCGTATGATCAATTGGGATCCGGAAGCACGCACTGCTCTTTCCGATGAAGAAGTAATCCATAAAGAGGTAAACTCAAAATTGTTCCATGTGCGATACAAAGTAGCCGGAACAGATGATCAGTGGCTGACAATTGCAACCACTCGTCCGGAAACGATTTTGGGGGATTCTGCAATATGTATTCACCCGGATGACGAGCGATACAAGCATCTGCACGGGAAACACGCAATTGTTCCTATAGCGAACCGTACTATTCCGATTATTTGTGACGAATACGTAGAAATGGAATTCGGGACAGGCTGTTTGAAAGTAACTCCTGCACATGATGTAAATGACTACGAATTAGGTAAGAAATACGAGCTTGAGACGATTGATATTTTCAATGATAATGGAATTGTAAACGAAAATGGTCTGCATTATGCAGGTATGGACCGTTTCGATGTTCGTAAGGAAATTGCCAAAGAACTGGACGACAAAGGCTATTTGGTGAAGGTCGAAGATCATATCAATAAAATCGGTTATTCCGAAAGAACAAATTGTGTGATTGAGCCGCGTTTGTCTCTGCAGTGGTTTGTGTCGATGAAAGAATTGGCGCAGCCTGCTTTGGAAAACGTAATGAACGGGAATATTTCGTTCCACCCAGATAAGTTCAAGAATACCTATCGTCACTGGATGGAAAATGTGAAGGATTGGTGCATTTCCCGTCAATTGTGGTGGGGACATCGCATTCCTGCATGGTATTTCGGGGAAGGTTCGGAAGATTTCGTGATTGCAAAAACCAGTGAAGAGGCCGTTATTTTGGCTTCACAGAAAGCTGGAAAAACACTTACTGCATCCGACTTGAAACAAGACGAAGACGTATTGGATACCTGGTTCTCTTCCTGGTTATGGCCAATTTCCGTATTTAACGGATTGACTCAGCCCGGAAACAAAGAGATCAAGTATTACTATCCGACAAACGATTTGGTAACTGCTCCGGAAATTATGTTCTTCTGGGTAGCTCGTATGATCATTGCGGGTTACGAATACATGGGAGAATTGCCTTTCAGAAATGTATATTATACCGGAATAGTTCGCGATAAACTAGGGCGTAAAATGTCCAAATCACTTGGGAATTCTCCGGATCCGATTGAACTGATCGAAAAATACGGGGCAGACGGCGTTCGTTTGGGGATTTTGATCTCTTCTCCGGCAGGAAACGATTTACCTTTCGATTCCAGTCAGTGCGAACAGGGAAGAAACTTCACCAATAAGATCTGGAATGCAGCTCGTTTGGTGAAAGGTTGGGAAGTAAAACCGATCGAACAGCCAAAAGCTTCCGTCAAAGCAATTGAATGGTTCAACGCACGTTTCAACCAGGAGTTGGAGAATATCAATGAGTTGATGGCAAAATTCAAAATTTCCGAAGCATTGATGGCAATTTACAAATTGGTTTGGGATGATTTCTGTGCCTGGTATCTGGAAATGATCAAGCCGGGATACGAACAGCCGATCGATCAGGCAACAATGGATCAAACCATTGTTTTCTTTGAGAAATTGTTGTGCCTGCTTCAGCCGTTTACTCCGTTCGTTGCCGAAGAATTGTGGCATTTGCTGAGAGAACGCAAAGAAGGTGAGGATATCATCATTGCAAAGTGGCCCGTAGCAGAAGCTTATGACGATTCTGTATTGAAACAGTTTGTTATTGCCGAAGATGTAGTTACCAATATCCGAAATATCCGCAAGAAGAATAACATCGCTAACAAAGTTCGTATTGAATTGTTCGTTAAGAAAAACAATGAGATCGATCCTGCTTTTGATCCGGTGATCCTGAAAATGGGTAATCTTTCGTTGATGGAATATACCACAGATAAGGTAGCTAATGCCAATTCGTTCCTGGTTCAGTCCAATGAGTACTTCATTCCTTTTGGAGAAGCAATTGATGTATCCGCAGAAAAAGAGAAAATGGAAGAAGAATTGAACTACACGAAGGGATTCCTGAAAAGTGTACAGGGTAAACTGGGGAACGAGAAATTCGTTAACGGTGCACCTGAACAAGTTTTGGCCAATGAGCGCAAAAAAGAAGCAGATGCCTTACAGAAGATTGCCATTTTAGAAGAGAAACTGGCGAGTTTGAATTAAATTCAAATGAAAATCAATTATAGAAAAGGTGCTTTCGGGCACCTTTTTTTGTTGTTTCAAGCGAACTTTTTTCTTAGCTTATATAAGAAAATAACTTTTCGAACATGAATCAATATGCTTATTTTCATTTAACTACCAATCTTCATGACAGCAGAACTTCTCAACGGATGATCGATTACAGAGTACGTCAAAGGCGCTTTTTTGGAACTCTTCCGTATCCGGAAGTTTACTATATGAATATGGAAGAAGAAACTTTAATAGCGAAAGAAGTCTTTTGTTTGTCGAATGAAATGGATTTTGTTGTTGTGGCACTTAATCTTTGTAGAGACCACATGCATTTGCTGGTCTATTGCGAAATAGATGAAATTCCGAAGATTATGCATCGCATAAAGGGTCGAACTGCCCGTGCGTGTAACGCGCATCGCGCGGCCAAGGGGATTAATCCCCTTGACGCGACGAACGGGAAATACGAACCGAGAATATTAAAGGATAAATCGATTCCTTTTTGGACCCAGAAGTATCATTGCAAGGTGATTCGCAATTCGGATCAATTACTAAACACCATCTCTTATATTCTGAATAATCGGAAGAAGCATGGTTTACCTATCAATCCTGCGCTACAAAACGTGATAGATAAAAACCAATTAGCTGCTTCTCCGAATGCCTTGATAAACTTGATAGATTTCGCTGTTCTTCTGTTGTAAGTAATCGAAGTAACGGTCGAAATGTGTCTTCAAAATCTGTTCAATCTCTTTGATCAAATACTCCAAACGAGGATTTAATGAAGGGTTTCCGTTTTCAGATAACAGATCCAATTGAGCAACTTTTAACGCGAACCGCGAAAATGCCCCGCGAAACTCTTTGACATGGGTCCAACAAGAATGGTTGCTCACACAAACTGCTTCGATAGCCTTGTATGTTTCCAGTTGATTAATCGTTGTAACGTTCATGATTGACAAAGTTTAGCGTTGTTTTCTTTTAATCCTGACATTCATCGTCAGGGTTTTCCCAATTAACGCAGGAATAGTCGAATGGTTGTAATTAAAATCCCTAAAAAACCTTAACTGTAGCTTTCATGGATTAAACAGTTGTTTTTGGCTGATGAGTACTAAAGAACTTCAAACGATTCGGTTAATAAAACACCCGTTTCATCCACTACTGTCACCTGGTGTTTACCTTTTTCAGGTTGAACAGAGATTTGATGGATATCTGAAGTAGAACCGATAATTTTTTCATCGATGTGCCGATAAAGAACGCTGTTTTGCCGGGTGTGTGCAACCTCAAAAATGACTCAGCCTCCTAAGCCATTCAATTCACGCGGGATGTAAATGCGGGTTTGCCGCTTTGGATACAGAAAACTCATGGTGAATGAATGCATCCGGAGGAAGAATTCCGGTTGTTTTAGGAGGGGAAGGAAGGTCTTGATTATTCGTGGTGGAAAAGGAATTATTTGATTTGTTATAAATAAACAGTGGGCACGCGATTAATCGCGTGCCCACTGTTTATCAACTATCATTAATTTATTTATGGCTTATACCCCAACAAATCATCCATTGTTGCTATCGAAACGGGATGGTAATTATTCCGGTATCGTTTATAGACTTCCAATCCCCACTGTTTGCTTTCGGAATTGTTATTTGCCGCTGTATAAATCGGCAGTAAGAATTTCCGGCGGCCTACTTTGGAAATGAATTTTTCAATATCCGGACGGATTGCCGTGTAATTCGAGTTGATTCCAAGTACATACCATTCTGTGGCAACTTCCGCATTTCCCCAATTGTGGAAGCGTAGTTTCTCGTCGATTAAAGCCAATCGCTCCGGATCCATTTTTTTAGGCAAAGCACGGATAAATGCCTGCCATTCCTGCGGAACATATTGATCGCGGTTTAGTGCCGGAAGCTGTTTTTTACCTTTTTTCTTTGCAGGTTTTTTGAAAATGTCTTTCCCTTTTGCAAATTCACGAGCTAATTCCTGGATTTTTTCAAATCGCGGAGAGCTTACAGCATAACAGTTTTTCGGCAATCCCGGTTTGTATAACCACTCATCGATGTTGAACTTGATGTCTGTTTGGCTAATCAGGTTCTTTTCCAGGTATGCTTTGAACTGCTCTGTTGTAAGTGTTTGGAAAGCATGGTCTTTGAAATACTTTTTCAGGAAAGTATCGAAACGTTGTCTTCCGAAATCACGTTCAAGTGTTTTTAACAGGAAAGCGCCTTTCACGTAAGCAATAGAAGTCATTCCATCGTCCGGGTTGCGCTTGGAGAGCTGAAGTTTCAGATGTGTGTCTTTTTTATCCAGTTCAGCCATTTCTGTCTGCAATTCCTGGAATTCGATCAAAGCAAGCATATCCGCCACTTCTTTCCCGTATAATTCTTCCATGATGCGGTTCTCGAAATAAACCGTAAATCCTTCATTCAGCCAGAAATCATTCCAGCTTGCGTTGGTTACCAGGTTTCCGGACCAGGAGTGTGCCAATTCGTGAGCAATTACGGAAACAGCGCTTCTGTCGCCGGCAATAAGTGTCGGATTGGCAAAAGTTAAACGCGGATTTTCCATTCCTCCGAAAGGAAATGAGTAAGGCAGAACGATTACATCATATTGTTCCCATTGATAAGGTCCGTATAAGTTCTCAGCTGCCTGGATCATTTTAGGAAGGTCGTTAAATTCCCAAACTGCTTTGTCGAGCATTTCCGGTTCAGTATAAACGCCACAGTTTTTACCTAAAGCTTTGTATTCAAGATTGCCAACTGCCAAAGCAATCAGATAAGCCGGAATCGGCTGCTTCATTTCGAAGTGGTATTTCCCTTCCGGATTTTTCTCCGTTGGATTGGAGGCACTCATCAAAGCCATCAATTCGGATGGAACGGTTACATCTGCGCTGTAAGTAATTCTGTTTGCCGGAGTTCCCTGTACCGGGATCCATGTACGGGTCAAAATGGCCTGACCCTGTGTGTACAGGTAAGGGTGTTCTTTTCCTTCTGTCAATTCCGGTTCCATCCAGTCCAGAGCGCCTGCATTTTCAGTCGTTTTGTAATAAATGTTGATATATTCCGTGTTCTTGTCGATCCTGATGCTCAAAGGCTGACCGATAAATTCCTGCATGGATCCGATGATGAAATCGGTTTCTATCTCCTGTCCCTTTTTTCCCAAAGTTACCTTTTGGATCTCAGGTCCGTTGATATCGAAAATAGCTGTATCCGTATCTTTTAATCGCTCCATGCGATGGCGTGCAACTCCATAGATTGTCTTTTTTTCGAAGTCTACATCCAATTCCAAATCCAGGTGCTTTGTACGGATTGCGTCCGTGTTGGAATAAGAATGGGCATCATGACCGGCTACTATACCATTGATCGATTGATCTTTATTTAAAGGATCCGGATCGTTTCCGCAAGCAGGCAAAAGTATAGCCAGTGCAGCAATGCCGAACAGGGATTTTAGTTTCATTTTTTCAGTTTGAGGTATGCGAATATACTTTTTTCTTTGCATTTGATCCTAGTTTGATTTTTCATCTTTTTTGGTCAGGTAACGAATTACTTCCGCGGCTCCCATTAACCCGAATAGTGCCGGCATGTAACTGACAGTTCCGTAAAATGAACGCTTAAAATTAGAGCCGTCGGTCATTTTCAACGAATCTTTTTGCTGCAGTTCTGAGGAATAAACACATTTGATCTTTTCAAAAGCGACTCCTTTTTTCTTCAGTCTCTTTTTGATGTGTGCTCCCAATTTACAATTGTGGCTGTTCGGAAGCCTGGTAACCTGAACCCGCGAAGGATCAACTTTTCCTCCCGCACCTAAATGCGTGATCACTTTGATTTTTTTGCTTTTACAGGCAATGATCCATTCCAGTTTCGGTGTCACACTGTCGATGCAGTCCATGACGTAATTGGGCTTATATTGGTCCAATAGTTCCCAAACACGTTCCGGAGTTACAAACTCTTCCACAATGTTCAGGGTAATATCCGGATTGATGTCTTTGATGCGCTCACCCAAAACAACTGCTTTGTTTTTTCCGATTGTGGAATCCAATGCGGTTAACTGACGGTTTTTATTGGTTATATCGAAGGCATCACCATCAATAATAGTCATTGTTCCCACTCCTGCGCGTGCAATGAATTCACCTGCAAAAGACCCGATTCCACCAAGTCCCACAATGAGTACATGAGCAGATTTCAAACGGTCCATTTCTTTTGGTCCAAGAATCAACTCTGTACGCTCCAACCACTTAATCATACTTAAAAATTCTTTTTGCGTTTTGGTCCAGTTGTTCGGTTAAGGCCCGCAAAGATACGCTTTTTATCTCAGAGACTGATTTATAGGTGTCAATCAATTCGTGGTTACCCATATCTGTCTCAAGCAGCAAGCGGTGCAACGGGATTTGTTCAACAGCCAGGCGGAGCTTTGGATTGGATAAAACAGATTCACCGATGCTGATGATACTTCGGGGATATTCCAGGACCTGTTTAACGATTGAAGCTTTGTTGAATCCGTGATAGATCAGCGTTGTTTCAGGAGCATGTTTTTCGTGAAGAAAACGACATCTGTCCCAGGAATTTACGCAGTGAAGGATAATAGGTTTGCTTAATTCAGAAGCCAGTTTGAGCTGGTAAACATATAATTCTTCCTGTACTTCAGCAGAGTCGTACCGATTGTCGAGCCCGATTTCACCTATTGCCAGAAATCCTTTGTATTCATTCAAACGGAAACAAGTTTTTCCGATTTCCTCCATGTCGAAGTCATTTTCCTTTGGATGGACGCCGAACGAGAAAAAAGGAGGTAATTTATCCGGAAATAGTTCCGTAAGCTGCACAATTGCCCGGTTTTTGGAGTCAAAATGATGCGTATGCGAATCGAAAAGGTCCTCTAAATCAGTCATTAAACAATAATCGATCCGTTAAATTTAAGACAATCTGAACCAATCAACCATTTTTTGCCTATTTTCACCGACGCTAAAAATTAAATCGAAATATGGAAAATTCGACTCCGAAAGGACATCCAAAAGGATTATATCTGTTATTTACCACTGAAATGTGGGAACGTTTCTCCTATTATGGAATGCGTGCCCTATTTACCCTGTTCCTGATTAACGCATTGATGTTTGATAAGGAAACAGCTTCAGGAATCTATGGTTCCTATACCAGTTTGGTTTATTTAACTCCGATTATCGGTGGTTATTTTGCTGATAACATTTGGGGTAACAGAAAGTCCATTTTTGTAGGAGGTGTGATGATGGCAATCGGACAATTATTCATGTTCTTTTCAGCATCGCTTTATTCTAATCACAGCGTGGCATTGATCTTGATGATTGTCGGATTGACGTTTTTGATCTTCGGAAACGGATTCTTCAAGCCGAATATCTCCACATTGGTTGGCCAGTTATATGCTGAAACAGATAAGCGTAAAGATGCTGCTTACACCATTTTCTATATGGGAATCAACCTTGGAGCTTTCATTGCACCATTGATTTGTGGTTATTTGGGAGAACGTTATGATGCTGCGGGGAATATTCTTCCCGGAGCTTTTAAATGGGGATTCTTGTGTGCTTGTATCGGTATGATCATTTCAGTGATCACGTTTGAGATGAGAAAGAATAAGGTATTGGTAACGCCTGAGGGTGAGCCAATTGGAAAAATCCCGAATAAACAACGTCTTTCTGCTGAAGAAATGGGAGAAGCTCCTGTAGGTAAGAAATCAAATAGCAACGTATATGTTGGTGTACTTGTTGGAATGGTAGTATTAGTATTGCTGCGTTTCTTTGTCTTTATGGCAGAAGATGAAACCATGATTGATACGGTGAACAACTATATTTCAGCTGCAATTTTTGCTATCTCAATCAGTATTCCGTTCATTATTATTACGGATAAATCCTTGAATAAAATAGAGAAGCAGCGTATTTGGGTAATTTACATTGTTGCATTTTTCGTAATCTTCTTCTGGGCTGCATTCGAGCAGGCAGGTGCTTCTTTAACATTCTTCGCCGCCGAGCAGACAAACAGAGATATTCTTGGGTTTTCCATGCCTGCAAGCTGGTTCAATAGCTTTAATGCAGTGTTCATTGTGATCCTGGCTCCGCTGATTTCTATTCTGTGGACGAAATTGGCAAAGAAAAACATGGAGCCTGCATCACCTTATAAGCAAGCTTTCGGTTTGTTATTCCTGGCTTTGGGGTATGTGTTTATCGCAATCGGAGTTGACGGAGTAGAGCCGGGAGTAAAAGTGAGTATCATTTGGTTGACAGGATTGTACTTCATCCACACAGTGGGTGAGTTGTTCTTGTCTCCGATCGGACTTTCAATGGTGAACAAATTAGCGCCTGTACGTTTTGCATCTTTATTGATGGGGGTTTGGTTCTTAAGTACTGCTGCGGCAAACAACTTTGCAGGATTCTTAAGCTCTTTCTACCCGGATCCTGTTTTAACAGGTACAGAAGTTCGTGCTTTGGAAAAGGAGTTTACTACAGATACACACAAAGTGTACTTGTTGGTTGATGAAGTGAAAAAAGCCACACCGGCAGATACAGTGAAGGTGGTCGACGATAAAGGGAAGCCGGTTGAAGTGAAATTCTCCGATATTAAGTTTGATCGTTTATTTGCTGAAGTAAAAGATAAGAACGACGAGAAAACAATCAATGCAAATGCAAAAATCATCCAGGAAAAGAAGATTGAATTTGCAAAGAAGGCTGTAAATAAAGAAAAATCGTTTATAGGAATTAAAATTACCGACTTGAAATCATTCTTCTGGTTGTTCGTATACTTAGCAGGAGGATCAGCAATAATTCTATTCTTGTTAAGCAAGTTCTTAGTGAAAATGATGAATGGTGTGAAATAGTACACACAAACAATATATATTTAAAGTCCTCCGCTACGACGGGGGACTTTTTTAGTTAAAAGGCCATGGAAAAACAACGCAAACACCCCAAAGCATTACCTTATTTATTCCTCACAGAAATGTGGGAACGTTTCGGTTATTATTTAATGATCGGGATTTTTACCTTCTATCTGAAGGATGTCAATCATGGTTTTCAAATGACCGAAGCCGAGTCCGCAAGTTTATACGGAACATTCATCGCCCTGGTGTTTTTCACTCCGTTTATAGGTGGTTTGCTTGCCGATCGTATTTTGGGTTACAGGTTGCCGATTGTCCTGGGCGGATTGATGATGGGAGTAGGGTACTGCATGATGGGAGTTCATACTTTTGCAATGCTCTATACCGGGATGATTTTGGTTATCGCCGGGAATGGATTATTCAAACCCAATATTTCGACTCTTCTGGGGAATCTTTACAATACGGATGAATTTCGGGGGCAAAAAGACGAAGGTTACAACATCTTCTACATGGGGATCAACGTTGGAGCGTTTGTGTGCAACATTGTTTCTGCATTTCTGATGAACAAGTATGGTTATTCCATGGCATTTGTCGGAGCGGGTGTCGGGATGTTTATCGGAGTGGGAGTTTTCCTGATCGGAAATAAACACTATGTTTCAGGTGATGTGAAGAAGGTTGCAGCTCCGGGAGAGAAACCCTGGTGGATTGACTTGATGATCGTTGTGGTTCCGGCAGTTTTGTTTGCGATTATCGGTTACTTTATTAATGGAGTTCCTTCGGAAACAAATGAGCATTCTTATTTGGTAAAAGATGATGTGACGGATGCGTTCTTGTTTGCTTGTATTCCGGTAATCTTTTTCTTCGGATATGTATTGTTCACCTCGCCGAAGAATGAGCGGAGAGTTGTGAGTGCGATTTTGGTGGTGTGTTTGGCAGTGATTCCTTTTTGGGCGATTTTCAAACAGAATGGAACTGTATTAAATACCTGGGCCGACAATTATACGAATCGCGATGTGCCGAAATCCGTTAGCAGCGGATTAAAAGGAATGTACCTTGCCGGAACGATCAAGTATGAAAAATCGAAAGATTCAACCCAGGTTTTGGATAATCAATTCCGAAAAGCAGGAGATGAGAAGGCAATTCAGTACCCGAGCTACTTTAAAAACTATGAAAAAGTCAATGAGTTGAAACCCGGTCAGGAGGTCGTTGTCTTCAATTCGAATATTTTTCAATCGGTCAATCCGTTCTGGGTAATTGTACTTACACCTTTAATCGTTGCAATATTCCGTTTTTTAAGAAGCCGTAAAATGGAACCATCGATTCCGATCAAGTTTGTTTTAGGTTTATTCATTACAGGCTTGTCTTGTTTGGTAATGGTTGCGGCGGCAAAAGCATCGATGAACGGAGAAATTAAATCCAGTTTGTGGTGGTTCTTCGGAGCCTATGGTGTGATTACCGTTGGAGAATTGTGTTTGTCCCCGATCGGATTATCCATGGTTTCCAAGTTAGCACCTGCAAGATTGACCGCTTTGTTGATGGGGGCGTGGTTCATTTCAACCTCTATAGGTAACAAGCTGAGCGGTGTGATCGCATCGCTTTGGGATCAGTATGATGATAAATCATCTTTCTTTATGCTGAACTTTTATTTAATGATGGGTGCAACATTGATATTGATTGTACTTCTTCCGTGGCTGCTGAAAGTGTTTAGAGAACAGAACAAATAAATAGTGATATACCTATATATAGTATGAAACGTTTTTTGGCACTTTTAATTCCGATAGTTCTTTTATTAATAGCAGTACCCGTTCTATTAGATAGGGGATTGATTGTTCCTGCAAAAGTTGCCGGTTTTGTTTTAATTGTGTTAACCACGATCTCATTGCGTATTTGGTTGCGACGAGCATTAAAAGAAAAGCTGTCTATGGATGCGGTAAAGTTCAATGTGAATCATCGTTATTATTTGAATGAACTTAGCCCGATATACCGGAATATGTCTCAGTCGGAAAAGAAAGTATTGGAAAAACGAATGGGAAAACTGCTTTCCGATTTGCAATTTGACGATACTACCAGGGAAGAATTGGATACTGAAGACATGCTTGCCTATGCTTTATTCCAAATTTTGACAGTATATAATGAGTCATACAGGTCTCTAAGAGGGATGATGATAGTCTTTGATCAAACAAATAATACGGGGGAATTGAGAATTTCCGATGGAAAGTACGTGTTGTTAAACCCGGTTTTAGTGCAAAGTATCCTCAAAGAAGTGCAGACAAAGGAAGCGTTTACAACCTTAAATGCGCCGATAATAGGCCAATTGAAAGAGTTCTATCTCCGATCCTGAAAAAAACTCAATATTTTTTCAGACTATAACCAATCCATTATCAGTATGTTAAGAGGTGGTTTCTAAAAAGAGAAGAAAATAATATTCAAAAACCCTTGCAGAAGTAAAATAAGTGGGTACCTTTGCCACCGCTTAGAACGATAAGCACACCGGAAACGGAGGGATTTGAAAAGAGAAAAAATATTTTTTTTAGAAAGGCTTGCCAGAATAAAAAA
>NZ_CABHOL010000035.1 GCF_902168135.1 uncultured Fluviicola sp. | reverse complement strand
TTTTTTTTTTCAAGCAGAAGACGGCATACGAGATCTAGTACGGTCTCGTGGGCTCGGAGATGTGTATAAGAGACAGTTGCTGCGGTTTTTGATGAAAACCGCAGCAATATATTAAAATAAAATTAAAAATTATATTTTAATATATTGCTGCGATTTTTGATGAAAACCGCAGCAGCAATATTGTTAAAACATATATAAAAGGGTGACAAAGCTAGCTTAGGGTTTTATTCCTCTTTTCCCTACAAATCCCACGCCTCTCTCAACTCCTCTCACTCCACGCCTCTCTCAACTCCTTCTCTTCCTCTCACCCTTTAGATCTCACGCCTCTTTCCTCTCACTCCTCTCATCATCCCCTCAAAAATCGTCGGCTCGTTCGTTGCTTCTCATCCTCTCACCCTTTCGCCGGCTCGTTCGTTGTTCTTCGAGATCTACGTTGTTTCTTCGAGATCTTTGTTGTTCTTCGCGCACTTTTCGCCGGCTGGAGCGTCGCCTCTCATCAAGACCGCCGGCTCGTTCTATGTTCTTCGCCATTTTCGGTGATTTCATTTCTTCGCGCAAACTCTTCACTCTCTTTGTTCGTTGTCGTAGATCAGATTCTCTCTAAGATAATCGCAAGTCGAAGAAGGCCACAAGTTGAAGCAGCGTCGGTCAGTCCTAGAAACGGCGATTTTTTTAATTTTTTTCAGATTTGTATGTTTGTAGATTATTTTGTTTTATGATTTTTCTTTATCTTTTAATATATTTTTTGTTTGTAGATCTGTTAGTAAACTGTTTGTTTTCCTTTTTTTTTGTTTGTTTGGTGAGATTTGTTCATCTGTTCCTAAATTTTTTATTGTAGGATTTAGCCTCAGGACGATAGTTCCCGTATTTCAGTAAATAATTTAGTTCAATTTCAGTATCTCCTTGAGCAAATTTTTCGCTTCCATCAGGAGCTTTAGTTCTTACTTCGCTAAGTTTATTTTGCAGAGTCTCAATTTCCTTTTTTAATTTTAAGATTTCGACATTAGCCTCAGAACTTGAAATTACATTTCCTCTTATCCAACCGATACCTGGAAATTTTCTCTGAAGATTAATTAAACTCCTGCTTACAACGCTTCCTAATTCTTGTGGAGTTGTCCAATATTTACACATTTTCTGCTGTACAAGAAGTTTAAATGCCTCTAACTTTTCTTGACCGTCTGGTGTCTTCTCGGTATTCTTCTTGGGAATTGATTCTGGGTCTTTATGTAAAAAAGCTATGACTGGTTTTCCAGTTTCTAAAGCATATCGATATTCCATTTCTGTATAACTAATGCCTTCTGCCCCAAGTGAGCCATATCGACCTCCAATAATTACAATATAATAATCGCAATCATCAATTACTCCTCTAATCAAACTCCACTGATCTTCATTAGATGCGGGAAATAATTCCATTCCGGCAGGAATACAATCTAATTCCAAAAGTGCATGCATAATTTCCTGCCTTTCTTCTAAAAGATCTGTATAAGTTGAACTTACAAATACTTGATATTTTTTTTCCATTGATTAGGAAGATTTGTTAAAAATATTCAGATTTCAAATGGTACTGACTAAATCAATTTATCTGAATAGGGTTAATAAACTAGTAGATCATCATTATAAAAATAGGATTTATTATGGTAGAAGCGATAATTGTTGTCTTGACTCAAATCTAATAATTCGTAATTCGTAATTGGGAATTCGGAATTACTCAATCTCAATTCCCATAATACAAACATCATCGATCTGCTCCAAATCACCTTTCCAGTTGAAGAAAGTCGTTCTCAAAATGTCGATCTGACGGTTGATCTTTTCGTTGGAAATCTGGACCAGCAGGTTTTTCAGGTTTTTGGCTTTGAATTTCTTGGAGTCCGGTCCGCCAAACTGATCTGCATAACCATCTGTGATGAGGTAAATGCGGTCGCCTTTTCGTAATTCAACGGAGTGGGTTGTAAAAGGCTTCATGTCAAAATGTTTCCCGATCGGCTGTTTGTTCGGTTTGATCTCCAGCATATCCTGGCTTTCTTTTTTCCAGATCCAAAGCGGATTGTTGGCCCCGGCCCAGGTGATCTCATTGGTGCTTTTGTTCCAGGTACAGAGGGAAATATCCATCCCGTCGGAAATTTCAATGTCTTCCTCCTCTTTCGAGAGTTCATCCACAATGAGTTCCCTTGTTTTGTCTAAGATGGATCCCGGATCTCTTAATCCGAATTCTTTTACGGAACGATTTAAGGCATTGTGGCAGACAACGCTCATCATGGCTCCAGGAACTCCGTGTCCGGTGCAGTCGGCAACAGCAAAAATGATGGAGTCATCGGTTTCTTCCAGCCAGTAAAAATCTCCGGCAACAATGTCTTTCGGTTCGTAAAGGACAAAATGCTCGGGAAGAACTTTTGCACGCAATTGCGAAGAAGGAAGAATGGCCGTTTGAATGCGCTTGGCATAAGTGATAGAGTCCAGGATCTCGTGATTTTTCTCCTCGACCTGCCGGTTTTTCTCTTCGATAATCACTTTTTGCTTTTTTGCTTCGTTCCATCGGCGGTAAAGGACCAGCGAAAATGCAAGAACAAGGATTCCGACAATGGCAATGGCCCAGTTGATGATCAGGGCTTGTTCCTGTTTCTTTTTATTCTCTAAAGCGGTTGCAAGCTGATTCAAACGCTGTGTTTCGCGTTCTTTATCGAACTTGTAGTTCATTTCTTCCTGGGTCTGCTTGCGGATATTATCTTCGTTGGCCAGTTCTTTTTCTACCTGGTTGAATAGATGGAGGTACTCAAAGGCAGATTTAAAATCTCCGCGTTTGTCACCCAGTTCGGAAAGTGATTGGTAAACTGATTTCAGAATTTCTTTCGCTCCCAGTTTTTTAGCGGCAGCCATGGATTCGTTCAGGTATTTTTCTGCTTCGGTCAATTTTCCACTTTTCACCGCCAAAACACCCAGGTTTAGCTTGGAGGTCGCCACACCCAAATGTTGATGCAGCCTCTGACGCAGTTCCAATGATTTGAGCTGATAATATTCCGACTTTTTGAAATCTTTTTTCTGTTGGTAGCAAACACCCAGGTTATTGTAATCATCTGCAAGTCCCACACTGTCTTTTAATTCCAGATCAATGGCTAAGGCTTCGTGGTAATAATGAATGGCTTTTTCATATTTTTCCTGGTTCATAAACACGATAGCCATGTTGTTTACAGAAGCAGAAATTCCTCTCTGAAATTTCAGCTGGCGGCGTATTTTGAGTGATTTTTGGTGATACCAAAGTGCTTTTTCGTATTGTTCCTCATTGTTATAGATCAATCCGATATTGCTGAGGATGTAAGCTTCGTTATTTTTGTCCTTGATCCGTTCAGCCACGCGCAGTGCTTTGAAGAAATGTGCCAGGGCTTGCGAATAGTTTCCTTTGTAATCGTATGCAATCCCAATGTTGTTATCCATAAGACTGGCAATGGAGTCCTGTTTGTATTTATGTGCGAGTTTCAGGGATTCTTTTCCATAGCTGATCGCTTTGTCATAGTCGCCATAATACCAGCCATTAGCAATGCATTCATTGAGCAGCAGTAATTTTTTCCGGATGTTCTTTTCGGATTTCCCCAGCTTGTAAATAGAATCAGTACTGCCTGTTTGTCCCCGGGAAGGAACAAAAAACAATAACAAAGCAATAGTGAGCAAGGAATTTTTCACAACACAATAATACATAATATAGTCATAAGCTTTGTTAAAGGAAATAAAACATTTCGTGTGTTTTGATTATTCCTAAATGATCTCTTGTTACTTTTGTGCCAGTTTTGAGCGTAATGGAAATGGAATTGATCACCACATATATTTGTAAGGATTTTGATATAGGCATTCACAACAACATGTTTGGTGGTAAGCTAATGTCATTAATTGATGACGCTGCCGGTTCTTTTGCCTCTCAGATCTGCGATTCTCCCAACATGGTTACGATCAAAGTGGATGAATTGGTTTTTAAGAAAGCGGTGAAATCCGGTGCGATCCTGAAAGTCTACGGAAAAGTGATCCGCTTCGGGAATTCGTCCATCGAATTGTATATGGAAATCCGCAAACACAATGTGTATACCGGAAACCAGGACCTGGTGACACATACCAACATGACATTTGTGCGGATTGACGAAGAAGGGAAATCGCTTCCAATTGCCGATTACGTTAAAAAACGGCACGCACTTCGTATCGAGAAATACGGAAAAGCACTTTTACTGCCAACCGAAGAGGGTTTTTCTGCGGAATAGGAAATGGTTCAAATGTTCAAATTGAACTCATTAAACACGTTAAACCTTTTGAACTTTTCTTAGGATTTTGATTTCAGGTAAGCTTCTACCTGCTGAAGCACCTCTCGTTTTTTTCTCCGGGGAAGAAATACTTCAAAGTCATTGGTTTTTAGTCCGATATATCCTGATCCGCCCTGGTCGCAGCTGACAATATCATCCAGGTTGATAATAACCGATTGGCTCGCCCGGATGAAGTAGGGGATGTCCTGGCACTCACTTTCCAGAGAACTGAGAGATTTGGATAGCAGGTATGATTCTCCGTTCTTACAGAAAATAGTGGTGTACCCTCCCGATTGTCCGACCATGTATGCAACGCTTGAACAGTTAACGTAGAACGTCTTTTTGTTCTTAATTACCGCAATTTTGGAACGGTCGTCCCATTGTTTTTGCATCGAATGAAGCAATTCCTTTTCAGAGATCCGTTTTTTTGCTTTTTCAATGGCGGAACAAAAGCGGTCTTTATCAATAGGTTTCAATACGTAATCAATGACAGAGTGCTCGAATGCCTGCAGGGCAAATTGTTCGAACCCGGTTACAAGAATGACTTCAAAAGTGCGTTTTTGGAGTTGGTTCAACAAATCAAAACCGGTACTGTCGGGCATCAGAATGTCTAAAAACAACAAATCGGTGTTTTCCTGGATCTGCCTGCTTTCCAAAAAAGTATTCAAATTGTCGGATTCACCGATGACAGTAATCTCCGGGTAGTATTTCTGGATCAGGATTTGAAGGACTTCCCGGTTTGCTTGTTCGTCGTCTATCAGATATGCTTTCATACGTGTTTGAATAGGTATAGTTGGGGGGTGAAACTAAAAATCACGTTTGTACCGTTACCTGAACTGATGATTTCTATGTGGGCTACTTTGTTTTGAAATTGTTGATTGAGGGTATCGATCCGTTCGGTGATGAGTATATTGCCCTTTGATAAATGTTCTTCACTTTTGTTGGAAGTGTTAAATCCGAGTCCGTTATCACGGATCTGAACGACCAATTCCTGGTTCTCATTCAGCTGGAATGAAATAAGAAGTTCCGGATCTTTTTCCTGGAATTTCAAGCCGTGCCAAATCGCATTTTCAAGGATGGGCTGAAGAAGTAGGGAAGGAAACTGAAATTTTTCCAGTTGATTATCTGATAGGTGAATTTCTTTTTGAATGTTGAAACGGTTCCGAAAGCGTAACAATTCCAGTTCCAGGTAAGCATCGATGAGTTCCAATTCCTGTTTGAGAGATATGAATTGCGTTTCACTGTAATAGAGGATTTTACGCATCAGGAAACTGAATTTTGCCAGGTATTGCGCAGCCTTGTCATTATCGCCTTTTAGGATCAATGCTTGAATAGCTGCCAGTCCGTTGCTTAAGAAATGGGGATTTACCTGTGCTTTAACAGCCAGCAATTTATATTCATTGAGTTTGCTCTCCAATTCAGAACGCTGAGCACTTCTTCTTTTTCGACTCAGGTTCACGGATAACAGTACTGAAAAAATAAGAGAACCCGCCAGTATAATTGTTCCAATATAAAAAATAGTACTTTCCCAGAAGGTTTTCTCTATTCTGAAACGGTATCTTTTCGGCTGTTCGAAATGGATCTTGCCGTTGATGACAGGATAAACTTCAAGCGTATAATTGCCGCTTTTTAAGGCGTCAAAATTGATTTGTGTTCCTTTGATGACCTGGTCAATGGTGTTTTCACCTTTTGATATCAGCTTGTAGTAAATATCTAATCGATCAGTACCGAATTTCAGAATATCAAAATCCAGGGAGATCGAACTGTTCGGAGCAATTTGAGCAGGTAAATGTTTTTTTTTTGCATTCCCTATTCCAACGCGATTTAAAATAATGGTTATTTGCTCCTTTTTGTAATCTTCCAATTCGGTAATGATCAGGTCTTTATCGTTAGATATTAACAAACTGTTTTGCAGCACAAAAACGCTTTGGGTTTCACCCTTGAAAGCATTGATCCATTCGTTCAGTTTCCATTGATTCAGATTGCGGATAAAAACTCCGTCATTTCCCTGTATGATGAGGTGATTTTTATAAACCCAACCTCTCATAACAGAAACGCTCGGTGGATCAATCCGTTTTACCAGGGTGTTTGCCTTGAAAAAATAAATTCCGTGGTAACGGGAAAAAACAACCAGTTCACCGGCGGCAGTCTTTTCTATAGATCTTACTGCATATTCCTTTTTAAAAAAAGAGGTACGTGCATGTTTATTCGTTTTTAAATTGAAATAGAACAGGCCAATATCAGTTCCAAGAAGAATGATTGAATCATTTAAACGGTTGTGACATCTTAAGTGTTTAATAGTGTATCCTTTTGAAGAGAAATAATATTGTTGAAAAGACTTTGAGCTCCAATCCTTCCAGGTTACCTTGCGGATACATTGTCGTTGAATCGGGTATAAATTGTTTTTATCAACGATTAAACCGAAGTAGTAGCATCTGGGATCAGTAAGCTTTCTTACCAGTTGAAAATTTCGGTTGTAACAATAAATTCCGTTGGTGGAAGTAAACAACAGATTCCGGTTGATTGCATTGATTTCCCAAATGGCATTCGGGATGCCTATACTTTCGGAATATCCCAAAGAGTCAATATGGGTCATTTTAGTTAACCGATGATGATCGTATTGGTAAATCTCCCCCTTTGTAGTGCCCAGGAGATGAAAGGGATGAATCCGTGCTGCTGAGGAAACAGAGATGTTTTTATAAATCTGGTTGTGGATATTGGAGCATATGAACACCCCTTTTCGGTTAAATGAAATGGCAATTCCTCCTGATTTCAATGGTGCGACCCCTGCAACGAGGTCGCCTTTAAAGTGATGTTGTAAAAGGTTTCCCTCTGCATCCAATTCAAGTAGGCCGTTATACGTACAAAGCCAAATCCGGTTATAGAAATATTCCATGAAAAGGATTCCACTTAAGTTCGTATGGGTGATGTGGTTTCCTCTTTTTTTGAATAATATGGAATTAATTAGCAGATAGTCGGTTTTTCCAACTGTAACCTGATCTTCCCGGGTGTCAGGTAACCCTTTACTAACGAATTTAAACTTTTGACCGGAGTTTTTAAACTGAATGCCTATGTTGTTGTTGGTTTTAAAATTATAATCTCCGTGGGTATACTTTCTAAACGGGAATTCCCATTCCGGATGATAAACAAATTTTAATCGCTGATTGCCCGGGTTAGATTCGTGATAGTAGGTATGGATTTTTTTAGATTGAAAAGAGTATTTCAGATAAGCCTGGTGATTGAGAATATACAATCCGCTTTTTGCCCAATGCAGTTTAATAAAGATGATGTTATTGGAAGTGTCGCATACTTTTTCAGGTCCTATTCTGATCGCTTTATTACCTTGAAGTTTCAGAATCTGGAATTTGGAGTTAAGCAGGTAGATATTTCCTTTCGGATCTTTTTCAAAATCATAAATAACACGTTCCTCAATGGGGAGGTTCATGCAAATAGGGATGCATTTTTCTCCGTCGTATTTTACAGGACCGTATTGGGTACTGATAAGCAAATATCCCTTCTCGTCGCAAATGATATCGTAACATTCCCTGGAAAGTAATCCTTGCTGGTGATCAAGATACTCTCCATACAATTCCTGTCCATTTACCCATGGAGCAAGGAACAGCAACAACACAAGAAAACAACTGAATTTCACTTTGCAAGATTACTAAAAAAGAGACGATAATCACTTTTATCGCCTCTGACTAATGTTTTGATTTAGGTAGTTATGAGTTGAGAGTGAATGAAGTTTTCCGGTTCAGGAATAAGTGTGTCAGAATGATGGTACAAATAGAGTACTTTCAATCGGATCATTCCGACCATTTAATGGAAGAAATGACCATTTGATGAATTATTGGTTGTTATGAGTTGTTGGTGATATTTTTTTCAACAGCCGTGTCATACTCTGATTTTGGCTTATCTTTGAGGCGTTATAAAATAAAAAACGATTACATGGAGCAACAAGCACCCTACAAATCCAAAAATAACATCCGAATTGTTACAGCAGCATCGCTGTTTGACGGACATGACGCGGCGATCAATATCATGCGCCGTATTATCCAGTCGACAGGTTGTGAGGTAATCCACCTGGGACACGATCGTTCTGTAGAAGAAGTGGTTGATACTGCAATCCAGGAAGATGCGCAGGCTATTGCAATGACTTCTTACCAGGGTGGACACACCGAGTACTTTAAGTACATGTATGATTTGTTGAAGGAAAAAGGTGCTCCGCATATCAAGATCTTCGGTGGAGGAGGAGGAACGATCCTGCTTTCCGAAATTGAAGAACTGCAAAATTATGGAATCACGCGTTTGTACCATCCGGATGACGGGCGTGCACTTGGATTACAGGGAATGATCAACGATTTGGTGGAACGTTCCGATTACCCGGTTGGAGATGTTCTGAACGGTGAAATAAACCATTTGGCTGAAAAACACGTTCCGTCCATTGCCCGTTTGATTTCTGCTGCGGAAAATTACCCGGAAATGGCTGCACCGGTCATGAAGCAGGTTCACGAAATGGCTGCTAAGAATGACGTTCCTGTTTTAGGGATCACCGGTACAGGTGGTGCCGGGAAATCTTCGTTGGTAGATGAATTGGTACGCCGGTTTTTGATGGATTTTACAGATAAGCAGATTGCAGTTGTTTCGGTTGATCCGTCAAAAAGAAAAACCGGAGGAGCATTGTTGGGAGACCGGATCCGCATGAATGCGATCAAAAACAGCCGTGTTTATATGCGTTCTCTGGCAACCCGCCAGTCAAACCTGGCTTTGTCCAAGCATGTTGCTGAAGCGATCCAGATTTTAAAAGCAGCAAATTACGACCTGATCATTTTGGAAACTTCCGGTATCGGGCAGTCAGATACAGAGATCTTAGATCACTCAGATGTTTCTTTATACGTAATGACTCCGGAATATGGAGCGGCTACACAGCTGGAAAAAATCGACATGTTGGATTTCGCGGATGTGATAGCATTGAATAAATTCGATAAAAGAGGAGCTTTGGATGCTTTGAGAGATGTCCGCAAGCAATTCCAGCGCAACCACAATTTGTGGGATAAACCGGTAGATGAAATGCCTGTTTTCGGTACGATCGCTTCTCAGTTCAACGATCCCGGAATGAATACCCTGTATAAGGTAATCATGGACAAGGTGAAAGAGAAAACGAATGCACCTTTGGATTCGAAATTCGAGATCACCAGGGAAATGTCTGAAAAGATCTTCGTTATTCCACCGGATAGAACGCGATATTTGTCTGAGATCTCAGAGAACAACCGCAATTTTGACAAGTGGGTGAACAAGCAGGTAGATGTGGCTGATAAATTGTACGGTTTGCAGCGTTCTATCGAGACACTTCAGGCTAGTTCCATGGACGACAAAGACCGTTTGGTGAAAGGTGTCCAGGAAGCATTTGAAACAGTGAAACGTGACCTGGATCCGCATAACTGGCAGATCCTGGAGGCTTGGGAATCGAAAAAAGCTTCATATGCCGCACCTGAATTTATTTTCAAAGTACGCGATAAAGAATTGAGAATGGCTACGCATACGGAATCCTTGTCTCATACACAGGTTCCGAAAGTCGCACTTCCGAAATTCAAATCCTGGGGAGATATTCTGCGTTGGTCACTGCAGGAAAATGTTCCGGGAGAATTCCCTTATACGTCCGGATTATTCCCTTTCAAAAGAGAAGGAGAAGATCCGACCCGTATGTTTGCCGGTGAGGGTGGACCTGAAAGAACGAACCGCCGCTTCCATTACGTGAGTTTGGGAATGCCTGCAAAACGCTTGTCTACGGCATTTGACTCGGTTACTCTATACGGAAACGATCCGGATTTGAGACCGGATATTTACGGGAAAGTAGGAAATTCAGGGGTTTCGATCTGTTGTTTGGACGATGCGAAGAAATTGTATTCGGGATTTGATTTATCACATCCGGCTACTTCAGTTTCCATGACCATCAACGGGCCGGCTCCAATGCTCCTTGGATTTTTCATGAATGCGGCGATTGACCAGAATTGTGAGAAATACATCAAGGCTAACGGGCTGGAAAAAGAAGTAGAAGCAAAAATTGCAGCCATTTATAAAGCAAAAGGAGTTGAAAGACCGAAATACCAGGGAGCACTTCCGGAAGGAAATGACGGGTTAGGTTTGATGCTTTTGGGAGTGACCGGTGACCAGGTGCTTCCGGCAGACATATACGCAGAAATTAAAACGGAGACTTTAAAGCAGGTTCGAGGAACAGTGCAGGCAGATATTTTGAAAGAGGACCAGGCGCAAAATACCTGTATCTTCTCTACGGAATTCGCATTGCGCTTAATGGGTGACGTACAGCAATATTTTATCGAAAAGCAGGTGCGTAATTTCTATTCGGTTTCTATTTCCGGATACCACATTGCGGAAGCGGGTGCAAATCCGATTACGCAGCTGGCATTTACTCTGGCTAACGGATTCACCTATGTGGAATACTACCTGAGTCGTGGAATGGATATCAATGCATTCGGACCCAACTTATCTTTCTTCTTCTCTAATGGAATTGATCCTGAATACGCCGTTATAGGTCGTGTCGCAAGAAGAATTTGGGCAAAAGCACTGGCAAAGAAATACGGAGCAAATGCACGTGCACAGATGTTGAAATACCACATTCAAACCTCCGGGCGCTCACTACACGCACAGGAAATTGATTTCAATGATATCCGTACAACCTTACAGGCTTTGTATGCGATTTATGATAACTGTAATTCTTTACATACAAACGCATATGATGAGGCAATTACCACTCCGACAGAGGAATCAGTGCGAAGAGCGATGGCTATCCAGCTGATCATTAACCGTGAACTTGGATTGGCGAAAAATGAGAATCCGCTTCAGGGTTCATTCATCATTGAAGAACTGACCGATTTGGTGGAAGAAGCAGTATTGTCCGAGTTTGACCGCATTACAGAGCGTGGCGGAGTATTGGGCGCAATGGAAACGATGTACCAGCGTTCAAAAATCCAGGAGGAATCTTTGTATTACGAAACCTTGAAGCACAACGGAGATTTCCCGATTATCGGAGTAAATACCTTCTTAAGTTCAAAAGGTTCGCCTACGGTTGAACCGAAAGAGGTCATTCGGGCTTCTGAAGAAGAAAAGCAGTACCAGATTACCATGCTGAATGCTTTGCACGAGAGTCATAAAGATAAACTGGAAGCTATGCTGAGTGAACTGCAGCGCACGGCGATCCAGAACAAGAATATCTTCGAGCAATTAATGGAAGTGTGTAAATACGCTTCACTGGGACAGATCACAAAATCCCTGTTTGAGGTGGGAGGGCAGTACAGACGAAATATGTAGTTTGTTGAATCAAATTGTTCCGGGAGCCCTTCTTTTTAAGAAGGGCTTTTTGTCTAAAAAAACTGTCTTTACAACGGTTAATAATGTTATAACAGTTGTTTCATTTTTCCTTTTTTGTGAATGATTAAGATTTATTGAATTTTAACGAGAATTTATAAAGCTCTGTCGACTATTCGTGTACAAATGTTAAATTTTTGTTTCTCCTTCGTGTTAAATTTAGCAACAACATTGTTGATTTTTTTTATAAATATCGTTTGAT
>NZ_CABHOL010000034.1 GCF_902168135.1 uncultured Fluviicola sp. | reverse complement strand
TTTGGCACCTCGATGTCGGCTCGTCACATCCTGGGGCTGGAGAAGGTCCCAAGGGTTGGGCTGTTCGCCCATTAAAGTGGCACGCGAGCTGGGTTCAGAACGTCGTGAGACAGTTCGGTCTCTATCTGTTGTGGGCGTTAGTTATTTGAGAGGACCTGCCTCTAGTACGAGAGGACCGGGGTGGACGAACCTCTGGTGTACCTGTTGTGGCGCCAGCTGCATCGCAGGGTAGCTATGTTCGGATGAGATAAGCGCTGAAAGCATCTAAGCACGAAACTCACCTCAAGATGAGATAACTTTTAAGGGCCGTGGAAGACGACCACGTTGATAGGCTACAGGTGTAAAGACAGTAATGTCAAAGCCGAGTAGTACTAATTACCCGTAGACTTATAATATCACTCTTTCTTATTACTTCAATCGCCAATTCGTCAAGACGAATCAGGCATAGTTAAAAGGCAATAGGCAACAGAACACAGTTCTAAACTATTGACTAATTACTAATGCCTATTCACTAAGATATTCATGATTTTAGGTGTCTATAGCAACGAGGTCCACCTCTTCCCATTCCGAACAGAGAAGTTAAGCCCGTTAGCGCTGATGGTACTGCCCTTTTGAGGGTGGGAGAGTAAGTCGATGCCATTTTTATAAAGCCGTTCTCACAAGGAACGGCTTTTTTTGTGTTTATAATTTTCCGGGAGAGCCCTGACGAAGCGCTGCTTGTAGCTAAAGAGATGACACTCTTAATAATCCCCACATGCACTGCATCGTCCCGATTTTTTGTGTTGGCAGATTTGTGCCCATTAAGATTTAATCCCTAATTTAGATTTAATGAAGTTTCACAAATTAAACGATGATTGTGCCTGGCTCTGGGAATTAAATGGAGTCAAAATAATTGTTGATCCTTGGTTTACTCCATCTCAAATTGATGGACATCGTTTGTTTAGTGAACAATTTCATAGAAGCCCGCAACCATCTGTTTTAAGCTTACCCCCAGCAGATTTCTTGTTTATTTCAAATCCTTTCACGGATCATTGCAATAAGGAAACATTGATTCAGTTTGATCCATCCATTCCCATTATTGCGAAAGAAAGTATTCTGAAAAAAATATCAAAATGGAACCACTTTTACAAATTGATTGTACTAACAGATGCTCCTTTTCCAATTAAGGAGTACAAACCAGGAAACCCTTTAGACTTGGTTCACAGCGCTTATTTGTTTGAGACGGAAGAAGGGAGTGTCCTGTTTGCTCCTCATGGAGCGAAAAGCAAGGATCTTCCCAAAGCAGATGTCTTAATAACAACGACGACATGCTACCATTTACCATTTTGGTTAGGTGGTACCGTAAATCTTGGTATCAAAAATGCTGAGATACTTTACCGGCAGTGTGGGGCAAAACTTTTTATATCCACGCATGATGAACAAAAGCTGGGAAAGGGATTGGTCGAAAAACTAGCTAAAAAGAATTACGTTACAGATGCAAATTTTGTCACCTATCTAAAAGCAGGAGAATCTTATGCGTACTAAAGCATTTCACTAAGCAATTCCCTGAACTCCTCAATTGATTTTGATTTTTTCAATTTGCGGTATAGATTCTTTCCATCCGATAATCCTTCTGATAAGTATTCCCAATAGGATTTCATTTTACTTAAAGCATATCCTCTATCCGGGTTACATTCTAAAAGACTAGTGATTAGGTGTTGAGAAAAAAGCATCAATTTATCCCGGTAAACTTCACCGGAATCGACTATTCCGAATTGGATTTCTTCAAACAGACTTGGGTTTTTCATAGCACCCCTTCCGATCATCCAATGATCAATGTTTTTGAATTTGCATTGAAGGTCGTCGAAATCTTCTTTTGTTTCAATGTCCCCATTATAAGTTAAGGAATGTTTAGTTAATGAAATGCATTCCAGGAACCGCTCATGATCACAGGTCCCGTTGTAAAGTTGTTTCGCATACCTGGCGTGAATAATTATTTCAGTAAGCGGGTAATCATTCAAACGGGGTAATATTTCAAGAATCTCTGAGGTGTTTTCCAATCCCATTCGCATTTTGATTCCCAATCCCATTTTTAGTTTCGGAAAAATGCTGTCAAACAGATTAAAAATTTCTGTCGGTTTGTTTAGAATTCCTGCTCCCAGGTTTTTGTTCGTAACCATGGGATAAGGGCAGCCCATATTCCAGTTCAGTTCAGTGTATCCCAAAGATTCAATGTAATCAGCCATCACGAAGAACTCCTGCTCACCGCAGGCCATAAGTTGAGGAATTACGGAATTATTCGGATTGTTTTTCGGAAGAATATCGATTTTCGGAGTGTTTTTAATCGTTCCGTCATTGTTCATTTTCAAATACGGAGCGTAGAACTTATCAACTCCCTTGAACACCGCAAGATGTGCATTTCGAAAATGATAATCGGTATATGTCTGCAAAGGCGCTAAGGCTAATTGCATGGCTTTCTATGGATTCGAAACACTCACAGGAATGATTTTCCCATGAAAGTACTTTCCGTTGTTTAACGTGAAATCTACAATGAATTCAGCAATCTCATCCGGCTGGTGAGGTGCTTTATATCCGGGAAAGGCTTCCTCCATCATTTCAGTCTGAACAGCTCCTAAACACAAGCAATTGATCGAAATACCAGAGGTCTTGAATTCTTCAGCCAGTAATTCAGTTAATGAAACCAATGCTGCTTTTGAAGTTGAATAAGCTGCTAATCCCGGAAATTTAGAACTTCCCTGGAAACCACCTATGGATGAGATCATAACGATATGTCCGCCCGGTTTCATTTTAGGAATGCATACTTGAGTAATTTCCATCACCGAAAGTACATTTACCTGGTAGCAGTTATGTATGTCTTCCCTTGATAACTCCAGGAAAGGTTTAACGGCGATAAAACCCGCATTATGAATTAGGTAATCGATTTGGTCTATGCCTGCAACTGCATTTTCGAAGTCCGACTTAATTGTCGGACTCAACAAATCCAGTTGGATATAGTGAATATTATTTTCCGTGTGATTGGTTAAACTTCGGGAAAAACCAAATGTTTCCAAGCCCTTGTCGGCAAATTGTCTCACCAATTCTTTACCGATTCCCCGGCTGGCACCGATAACCAATACATTCTTTTTAGACATCAAAATCCAATTTTAGAACTTCACTTGTTGGATGTGCCTGGCACGTCAAAATATACCCCTCTTTTACTTCTTCGTCGGTTAAAGCATAGTTGATAGTCATTTGCGCGCTTCCTTCAATGATCTTAGCTTTACAAGTACAGCAAACACCACCTTTACAAGAATATGGAACATCCATACCTGATTGGTCTAAAGCGTCAAGGATACTTTTTCCGTTTGTAGCCAGCTCGATTCGCTGAACATCTCCGTCCAGGATTGCGCTGATCTGGGAAACTCCTTTAAACGTACCCACAACGGTTGTTTCTTCCTGCTTCATTAAAACAGGAGTTGTAAATAGTTCGAAGTGAATTTTTTCTTTCGAAACCCCGAAAACACTCAATACTTCCTGTATTCCAATGATCATTTCTTCGGGACCACAAATATAGAATCCATCCGCTCTCAAAAGGGGCAATTCTGCCTTGATTAATTCACTGACATGGTGTTTATCCAATCGTCCTTCCTGATGACCTTCGTTTTTCTCCTGACTGAAGAAAAAAGTGGAAGTCACATTTGGGAAAGCCAGGATCTCATCCATGAAAAATGCAGTATCCATTTTCGAATTCCCGTAAATCAGGCGCATTTTCTGGTTTGCACCCAATGATTTGGCGAATGACATGAATGGTGTGATCCCGCTTCCGGCTGCAAAACATACAATATTGGGAGCTTTTTGGTCCAATTTGAAATTCCCCATAGGAAAATCCAATTCAATCTGATCTCCGGCTTTCAATTCGTTGACCAAATAGTTTGAAACCAAACCGTTGTCAATTGCTTTTACTGCAACTGCCAGATTTTTTTCCTGGGGGCCGCTGCAAATAGAATATGAGCGGGTGTGTTTGGCTCCATTCAGGTTTACGTGAACATTGATATATTGTCCGGGTTCATAAGCAAACTGATCTTTCAAATCAGCTGGTATTTCAAAATGAATACGACTTCCAACTGCTGTGATTCGTTCATTGTTTGCAACCGTAACCATTCCTGAGCGCCCTTTTTTAGCCCCGGAATCTTTCTTGAATTTGGAAAATAAACCCATAATTAATCGTCAAATGATACTGTTAATTTTTCGGAAGTCGGGTGCGCCTGACAAGTTAAAATATAACCGGCTTCAACTTCATCTTTTTCCAATGCATAGTTGACGTCCATTACAGCACTCCCTTCCAATATTTTTGCTTTACATGTGCAGCAGACACCGCCTTTACATGCAAAAGGCAAATCCGCTCCTGCGGCATAACCTGCTTCAAGGATGGATGTTCCGGCAGTGTTCAGGTCCACTTCAATACGGTCACCATCCAAAATAATGGTCACTTTTGCCAACACATCCTGGTCTTTCGGAACAACAATTTTTGCCTGGGAACCAGCCGTTTTCGTTCCAAATAGTTCGAAATGGATTTTGTTTTCCGGAACTCCGGATTCCATCATTGCTTCTTTAACAGCATGGGTCATCTCCTCGGGACCACAGCTGTAAACCGCATCAATATGCTCTCCGCGTAAGAGTGTCCTTCCGATTAATTCCACTTTTTCCTTGTCAATACGCCCCTTTTGCAAAGGATTTCCTAAGCTTTCCCGGCTCAAGACATGAATTAGCTGAAAGCGATTGATGAATTTATTTTTTAAAGCTTCTAATTCTTCTCTGAAAATGATACTCGCGAAACCTCTGTTACCATAAACAAGTGTTACTGTGCTCATAGGCTCGTTCATTAAGATTGTTTTCGCGATGGAAATAATCGGAGTGATCCCGCTTCCCGCTGCAAAAAGAGCATAGTTCCGGGTTGCAGAAATTTCAGGGACCAATTGAAAGTGCCCGCTTGGTGTCATTACATCCAATGTTTCTCCGATTTTCAGTTCAGATGTTGCCCAGGAGGAAAAACGACCGTCATCTACTCGTTTAACAGCAACACGTAATTCGCCGTCCTGCGGAGTTACGCAAATAGAATAAGACCTTCTCAACTCTTCACCGTCGATGATTTTACGAATGGTAATGTATTGCCCGGAAACAAATTGGTAGTCGTTGGTCAGTTCGGATGGGATTTCAAATGCAATTGAAACAGTGTCATCAGTTTCCTTTCTGACATCTTGAACAACTAAAGGATGAAACTTCGGAGTCATTTCTGATTTTTTTGAATACAAAAATAGAATTTAATTCGGCTTGAAGGCTACATATTTAGAGTGACTTTCGTCATTTAGAGCCATTATTCGTTAATTTTTGAAGTCGCTTGAAATGCTACGGTTTGTGGGCATCCATCAATAAAAAATGTGAAAAATTTGTCGGTCTTAATTTAAGTTACTAACTTTCTTCGTGACAAGTCGATAAATATGACACAGATAACCGCGCTTACGGAAGGAGTTTTGATCCGGGTTTCGACTCAGTTTCGGGCAGATGTTTCTCAAACAACGGACTCAAGCTATTTCTTCAGTTACCGGATTGATATTGAAAATCAAAATCAATTCACCGTTCAATTGCTTCACCGCGATTGGTTTATTTTTGATTCTTTGAATCCTACCATTCATGTTAGTGGAGAGGGGGTTGTTGGTCAACAGCCTATTTTGGAGTCAGGAGAATTATATCAATACACGAGTGGGTGTGAACTAAAATCAGAAATGGGTTCCATGCATGGTTTTTATACGTTTAAGAATATGGAAACGGGCCAGCTTTTTAAAGTGGATATTCCTGTTTTTCAATTGAATTTCCCGGGGAAACTAAATTAAGTCGTTTTTGTCTTATTGAGTCTTATAAACAATAAGACGACAGTTATTGCCAAAGCCGCCGCAACGATTAAAAGTACATCATTCCAAAAAGAAGTTTCTTTTCTGATTTCAGCAGTTTTGTATTCCTCAAAATCGGTTCGCCAGATCTCGTGCTGCAGGTTTGTCAAATCTTCATCATCTGCGCTTTGCTGCAGTTTCAGATCACTGGAGATCGCAAGTGCTTTTTCCAAATGCCTGGTAGATTCGTCAAATTGCTTCATTTCCTTATAAACCTGCGCCATTGCAAGTAATCCGTCTTTTTCCTCTTTTAAAAGTCCGTTTTTCTTAGCCAGGTCAGTTGATCTTTGATACCAATAAAGTGCTTTTGAATACTGTTCGATATAGAAATGGTAATCTCCCATGTTGTAAAGACTTTCTGAAACGGACTTCACGTCATTGACAGATTCTCTTAGTGTGAGTGCTTTTTGGAAATGAAGTCGTGCATTGGTAGTATCTCCTTTTTCGAAATAAACAATTGCCAGGTTATTTAATGCATGGGCTTTCGGTGAAGTCAGATTCGTTTTCCGAGCCATTTGATAGGAAAGTTTGAAGAATTTTTCTGCCAGGCTGAACTTTTCAGAAATCCGGTAGATATCGCCCAAACGTGCATAAGCAGAACTCAATCCTCGATAATCTTTTGATTTGGAGGCTTTAGAAATGTAATTTTCATACGTTTCAATGGCCAGTTTTTCCTTATGTTGCAGTAAATATGCTTCTGCCAATGAAATCAATCCTTCCGTTTTGTCTTTGGATTCCGGATTGTCCTTATTGTAAGTAATGGCTTTTTGGGCCCACAGCATGGAGGAATTTCCGTCATCCAGTTTCCGGTAGCCCGAAGCAATAATTTTACAAACATCGGTTAATAAAGTCATATCGCCACGTTCCTGTAATCTTGGGAGTGTGGCTTTTGCCATGACAATTCCATCATTGATCCGGCCGTTCATAACGTAAAACTCTGCCAGCGTAATTTTCCCGAATTCAATTGCAGGTTGGTAATGATTGTCAATTCCAAAGAAGAAAAGTGTTTCACCGACGATCCTTAAAGAGTCTAACGATTCTGACTGATAGTAGATACTTAGTTTTTTAGCTGCATCAATCCGCTCGTTTTCACCACCATTGTTTAATAAATCCCATTGTTTCTTCGAATCATAGGATTGGGTGAATGACCAGAAATGAGTGCACACGGCAAAAAGAATAATGGCAGTAGAGATCTTCATAAGTGTGTTTAAATAACCATAACCCAAACATAAGAACAATCTTTTAAATGAATGGTAGAAGTTCCATAAGTTTAAAAAGTTCAAAAGTTCAAAAGTTCAAATCCAAATAACTTTATAGATCAAAAGTTCAAATAAAGTGATTAATGAAGAAAAATGCAGTTCTTGGAAAGAGGGACTTTTTATGGTAATGATATTGGTTAGGAATACCTTCTTTATATGATGTATTCTACATTTTGAACATGTGTTGACCCCATTAAACTCTTTGAACTCTTTTTGAACTTGTTTTAGAACTCAAAGCATTATGTGTACATTTGTAATGCAAAAATGTATACTATGTCAAACGCGTTATTTACGGTTCCAAAAGCAATCAATGAACCGGTAAAGGCTTATGTTCCGGGAAGTGCCGAGCATACGGCTTTGATTTCTGAATATAAAAGAATGTTGAATCAGGAACCAATCGATGTACCGATGTACATTGGTTCGGAGTTGGTTCGAACGGATAATAAAAAACCGATGTCACCTCCACACGATCATCAAAAAGTGTTGGGACATTTCAATTACGGAGATGCGTCTCATGTTTCCAAAGCTATTGATGCTGCGATGAATGCACGTGAGCAATGGGCAAACCTTCCCTGGGAACAACGTGCTGCGATCTTTTTGAAAGCTGCGGATTTATTGGCAGGACCATTCAGAAATAAAATGAATGCTGCAACTATGTTGGGGCAATCCAAAAACGTCATGCAGGCTGAGATCGATGCAGCATGTGAGCTAATTGATTTTTTCCGCTTCAATGTTCAGTATTTGACTCAAATCTATAAAGACCAACCGGAATCTTTACCCGGAATGTGGAACAGATTGGAATACCGTCCGCTGGAAGGATTCGTTTTTGCTCTTACGCCGTTCAATTTTACTTCAATTGCTGCGAACCTTTGTGCTGCGCCTGCAATGATGGGGAATGTAATCGTTTGGAAACCTGCGGAATCTCAAATGTATTCGGCACAGGTAATTATGGAAGTATTCCGTGCAGCCGGAGTTCCGGACGGAGTAATCAATATGATTTCTGTAGACGGACCAGTGGCCGGTGATGTAATTTTCAAGAACAAACATTTGGCAGGGTTGCATTTCACAGGTTCAACAGGAGTATTCCGTCATTTATGGAAAGAGATCGGAAATAACATTGAGAATTACCGTGCATATCCAAGAATCGTTGGAGAAACAGGAGGAAAAGACTTCGTAATGGTTCACAAAAGTGCAAATGCAGCTGAAGTAGCAACTGCTTTGTCTCGTGGAGCATTTGAATTCCAGGGACAAAAATGTTCTGCAGCTTCACGTGCGTATATTCCATCCAATTTATGGCAGGATGTGAAAGAAATCCTGGTAAACCAGGTTAAATCCTTCAAAATGGGTTCTCCGGAAGATTCTTCCAATTTCATCAATGCAGTAATCGATGAGCGTGCTTTCGATAAGATCTCCGGATATATCGACTATGCAAAATCACAATCTGATGCTGAAATTATCGTTGGAGGTTCTTACGATAAATCAAAAGGATATTTCATTGAACCAACTGTTGTTGTAACGACAAATCCAAAATTCAGAACAATCGTTGAAGAGATCTTCGGACCGGTATTAACAATCTATGTTTATCCTGAAAATGAATTCGAAGCAACCTTGAAATTGTTGGACGAAACTTCTGAGTATGCATTGACCGGTTCAATTATGTCGAACGACCGCTATGCTATTCAAACTGCTACCAAGGCACTTGAAAATGCAGCAGGAAACTTCTATATCAATGATAAACCTACTGGGGCAGTTGTTGGTCAGCAACCGTTCGGAGGTGCAAGAGGTTCAGGTACTAATGATAAGGCAGGAGCGGCAATGAACTTATTGCGTTGGGTTTCCGCAAGAACAATTAAAGAAACATTTGTTCCGCCGACAGATTACAAATATCCGTTCTTGGGATAAGAAAAAAATAAAGTATTTTAGGGGGCATCTTAAGGATGCCCTTTTTTTATTTAAAAGCCAACCGAATCATGGATTTTGAAAAGAAATACCGCATTACACAATTCCCGGGCGAAACAGTCAAAGCAATGTGGACCAGGGGATATCAAGTTGTAGAGATTTATTACCACGATACATTGATCCTGACCCATGAAGGAGTGAATAAGCTTAGGAATGGAGTAAAGTATCAGACCAAGGAGTTGGGAGAAATAGAGTTGAAACTTTCGGCTAAACCCATTACACTGGATATCATTATTGATGGATATCATTGTGTAAATAATGTGTCACATCCTGCTAAAGAATTGAAAAGCATGAGTACTTTTTTCTGGGTAATCACTGTTTTTGCAATTATTTCAAGTTTATTGGATGGAATACACCTGAGTTTTGATTTATCCCTGGGTTCACTAATAACGCTGATCAATCTTTCAGTAGTGGCAGTATATGTTGTATCTGCAGTTAATACAAACAAATCAAAGCCATGGGCTTTTTACCTGGGTTTATCTATGTTTGGTTTTTGGACGTTAATTTCGTTATTGAGCCTTGTTTCCGGAAACATATTTATTATTATGGTCTTTTTGATCAGAGTTGCATTTCTGGTTTTTTTGATAAAGAACATTAAACATGCGGTAGCAACAGCTAAGCATAATCAATTTAATTCGGGAGGTAATAGAACCAATGAAGATTTGTTGGATTCAAAGATTTAGTCTACCAAAGAGAAGGATTGTTCAAACGGTCATCCAGGTTGAAACGCAGGAAAATCTCAACTCCTCCGCGTGATTTAGAGACAGGAGTTAACCGTGAAAGGTTGAAATCGTAAGCCATACCAACTGAAAATTGATGATACTGGAAATACCCCTTTGCGACGAAAGCATCTTTGTAGCGGCTGAATATTCCGAGTGCGGCAGCTACCGGTTTGATGGATCCGGTGAAATGTGAAGACTCACGAAGGTTGTAGCGCAGATAAGTTCCGAAAAGCACCTCCGAATACTTCGACTGCAATTGCACATAAACAGCCGGCTGCACCGCTAATGGGGTATTCCGGATATTGAAAGAGCTATTGATGAACCCGGAAATCCGCATAGCTAGTTTGTCCTCCGGCAAAGAAACGAATGATGAAGCAGGTTGATTGGCGTGATAAACCGCAAGACCGCAATTCACATTATTGTTGACATTGTTATTAACGGAATATTTCATTCTGCGGAAGGTGTAAACGATTCCGGCACCCGCATCCATAAATAGGTGGTTGTATGAACCGAAATTTTCGCCGCTGCCTATGCTTGTATTGATTGCATCACCATCAAATTGGCTTGCCCAGTTTCCCCTGCTCGGATCAAGGATCCGTTGATTCATCCCACCGTAAATTCCGATCCGAAGCACACTGTAGCGGCCCATCTTGATATGGTAAGCCAAATCCAGGTTAAACTGGTTGGTAGTAACCTTCATGTCGCCTGCTACATCATTGAAGAAGTTAACTCCTAAAGCTACAAAACTGTTGTTATCAGCATCTCTGCGTTGTAATCTGGCATCGAAAGAAGCTGCAATTGTTTGATATGGTGAAGCAACACTATTCCATTGATTGCGGTAATTCGCAATGACCTGCATGTGTGAAAAGGCCCCTGTCAAAGCTGGATTTAAAAGCATAGGTGCATATTCAGTCTGGGCAAAATGAACATCCTGCGACCAAACATCGTTTGTTACAACCCGGATCAGAATGAATATGCAAATGATAAACTTTTTCATATTATCTGATCAATGTTAGGTTACCTGATTTTTTAATTTCTTCACCGGTTACCAGTTTCATATCCAGGCGGTAGAAATAAACGCCTGAGTTTTGAGGCTTTCCGTTGAAATTACCATCCCATTGTAAATCGGTGGTTTGAGTTTCGAATACCTGTTCTCCCCATCGATTAAAAATCAATAATTGATAAGTTTCTAAACAAGGAAGCGTTCCTAGCAGACCAAAGGTGTTGTTTACCTCCGGACCACTATTATTCGGTGAGAATACATTTGGTAAAGACAGGTTGTGGCAATCTACAAAAACATTGACGATTACCGTATCAGTTCCCGTACAGCCATTCGGATCGGATCCGACAACAATATAGTTATTTGAAGACGTTGGAATACAGATCGGATTATCGCAATCATCGCAGGATAAATATTGTGCCGGAGTCCATTCATAAGTTGTTGCACCGGTAACCGTAAAAGGAATTTCGGTTCCTATATTGACAAACATGACATCCGGTGTTGCTTCTACTATGATTGAACCACTGGTACCTATTGAAATAATTTCATTCAGTCGGCATCCATTTGCATCTGTTACAGTAACCTTGTAATCTCCTGCCGGAATTCCGGAAATAGTTTGTCCGTCAATCTCCAGATCACGCCAGGAATAATAATACGGACCAACACCTCCTGATGCGGAAACACTGATGCTTGATTCATTGATTCCGGAGCAGTCTACCGGAACAATTACCGGAGTACTGATTAATTGTGGCGGCTGATTAATTTTGAACGTGTCTGTAGCAACACAACCAAATTTATCTGTAATATCCACGTAATAAATGCCTTCACCAACATTCGCAAGATTTTGACCGGTAGATCCGGAACTCCATTGATAGGTATATGGCGGAGCACCACCGCTAACATTTAAAATAACACTTCCCGTGAGATCACCATAACAGCGTACATGAGTCAGATTGGCCAAATTAATATTTGGAATATTGGCACTCGCCTTGACGTAGACTTCTACTGCTGAAGCGGTAGTTTGAAGTGAACACCCATTATCACCTGTAACAGTGAGCGTTAACGTAACAACAGTTCCTAAATCTCCGGGGCCGGCTGTATAAGTGGGGGAATTTGTATTTGCATCTATAAGTGTTCCTGTACCATTATGAGTCCAGGAAGGAGTGCCATTTGTTATAGTGACTCCCTGGATTTGCTTGGTTGCTCCCGGACAAAGTGTATCTGTAGGATCTGTTATTTGAATAGAAGGTGGAGCATCAATAAAAAAAGTATAGGTTGCGTAACTTGTTTCCGGAAAACAAGTGTTATTACTCAGTAATTCCATACTTAAAGTTACAGTATTTCCACTCTCAGTAGCAGAGGGAAAATAGGTCGGTGTTGCGCTTGTAGGGTCAGAAATTGAACCAAGACCATTACTGCTCCAGAATATTGATCCGGCTAATGCAGTTACACCTGAAACCGTTCCACTTCCACTTGCGCAGATGGTATCAGATCCGCCGGCTAAAGCTAAAGGAAGCGGATCGATATAAATAGTATAGGTTGCTGAAGCGGTCTGTGGAGCACAAGCATTAATACTGGTTACTGTCAAAGTAAGTATGACAGGATTCCCACCGTCAGATAGGACAGGAGTGTAGATAGGTCCCAATGCCGTAGGGTTAGCCAGGGTGCCATTACCATTATGTGTCCAGTTAATGGTTCCATAGGTTGCTGTTGCTCCGGTAACAGGAGCATCAGAAGTAACGCAAACAGTAGTTGTCCCACCTGCCACTGCTATTGGAGCGTGCTGAACAATCAAACTTATAGTTGCACTTGCTACGTTGGGAGCACAGGCATTATTACTGGTTACATTTAAAATTAACGTAATGGCATTTCCCGCGTCTGAAGGAGCCGGAGTATAAGTTGGGGATGCGGTATTTCCATTGGTAATTGTTCCGGAACCATTGTGGGTCCAGTTGGCTGTTCCATAATTGAAAGAAGCCCCAGATACCGTGTACGGATTACTTTCACAGATAGTAGCATTACCCCCGACAGTTGCTTTAGGAAGACGATCTACGGTTACATAATAAACGGCAGAAACCGACGACGGAGCGCAGGAGTTATTGCTTGACACATTAATTGTCAGAGAAACAGTATTCCCGGCATCTAAGATCGAAGGAGTGTAAGTTGGTGTTAAACCGGTTGAATTCGTTATAAATCCACTTCCATTATGTGTCCAGGAAATAATGCCGTTTGCTGCTGAAACCCCTGAAACCGTTGCAAAAGAGTTGGAACAAATAGTGGACGAATTAGTGACAGATACCGTAGGCAAACCTTGAACTGTAATAGAGAAATCAGCAGTTGAAGTGGCAGTACCACAGCTGTTACTTGAAACTGTTAGTGTCAGAGTTACGATATTTCCCACATCACCGGGACCTGGTGTATAAGTGGGATTAATCAACGTCGGATTTGTTAGTGTTCCGGTCCCGTTATGGCTCCAGCTGAGAGTTCCGTTCGTAGCCATAGCCCCGGAAACTGTTATCGAACTGTTTTCACAAATAGTTGCAATTCCACCGGAAATAGCCAGAGGAAGTGGTGTGACATTTAAAACATGGAATGCCTGGGCTGAGGCAGGAGCACAAGCATTTGTACTCGTGACTGTCAGCGTTAGAATTATCGTATTTCCATTATCCAAAATACTCGGCGTATATGTTGGCGATGCAGTATTGGCGTTCGTCAAAGTACCGTTTCCGTTATGTGTCCAGCTAATTGTTCCAAATTGAGCATTGGCAGTAGTAATTGTGAAATTACCTGAAGAGCAGATAGAATTCGTTACACCATCGGTTGCTATTGGGTTCCCTTGCACAATGATATTGTAGGTTGCCTGAGCAGTGGCCGGTGCGCAAGAATTATTACTGGTAGTTGTTAATGTTAGAACGACTGTTTGCCCGGCATCAAAAGAAGATGGAGTATAAGTGGGAGTTAAAGTAGTTGTATTTGTAAGTGACCCGCTGCCGTTATGTGTCCATGAAATGGTTCCGTTTGATGAAGAGGCACCGCTTACTGTAACTGAACTATTGACGCAGATTACCGAAGTTCCGCCTGCCGTAGCAGTAGGGGGTTGCTGTACGGTAATGGCACATTGTACCGTATTCGGACAGCCTATATCATCCGTTGCAGTCAAAAAATACGTTCCGGAATTACCCGCATTTGCACTGTTGATTGTTGCATTAGGATTGGTACTTGTGAAACTGTTCGGGCCGGTCCAGCTAAAAGTTAAGTTGTTTCCCGTTCCACCACCGGTCAATTGAATATTTCCACCCTGACAAATAATACCGGTAGATGCGGTACTGGCTGCAACAGTGTTGAGTGTAAAGTTTCCGGGGGTAAAATTGACACAGATCGAGTTGTTGGAAGCTGTAATCATGTTATCGAACAAGGTCTTTGAGGGAACCCATGTATTTCCGGATCCGCTCAAATATTGTGCATCAGCCGGAGAAAAACTCTCCATGAGAACCGAATAAGAGAAGTTCCCGGTTACAGGAACCACAAAAGTATTATTCGGGTAATAGATCACGGGGGATGAGAAAGTTACGGTTGCCCGCACAGGAACCGCAGTATTCACAACAAATGCACTTGAAGTATTTTGGTAGCGATAACTTGTTCTTCCCGTATAAACAATAACTCCGGCTGCCAGGTTCGACATACCTGCATTGTAAACCAGGTTTGACATTCCACTGCAGGGTCCGCCTGCCGGAGTAGGATTGAAACCATTTATTGCACTGAATAAGGTGTCATTGATAGTGAACCCGTAGCAATTAGTGTTGAACGCCGGCCAGGAAGAATTGGTGAAGGAATAATTCAACCCTCCTGTTAAAGCGTATGCAAATGGAGTGGCAGAACTAAGTGTAACAGTCGTTCCTGTAGGTGGTGAAGCTGGAACCTGGGCAAAAATTGAGCTGCTCAGCAGCAAACAAAAAGTACCTATTAACAAACTCAATCTGATCATAGGATGAAAAAATTAAGTCGGAAATAAGAATGGGAAATTTTTCTAGAACAACGATTTACGGCCGATGATTGCGCGTGTTTAGATAACTCACTCAAAAGCAAATCGTTAGCTTGAATACAGGTATCTTTCGTCGTCATAAATGTGCAGTTGATTAAACAATCGGCGCAAATATACGTATTTAACAGAATAATTATTTGATAATGCACTAGTTGATTACTGTCAGTTACGAAGCGTAACCCACAAATAACACATTGGTTAAAACCTATTAATTTTTGAACTTATCTCAGGCACTTGAAATAGTCAAATGGTTCCAGGCAATCGTTGCATTGGTAAAGCGCTTTGCAGGCAGTGCTTCCGAATTGACTGAGCATTTTTGTGTTTTCGGAACCACATTGAGGACACCTTACAACAGGGGCATCACCAAACAAGATCAATTTATCGACTTCATTTACCGGAGGCGCTATTCCATAAGCCAATAGCTTTTCTTTACCAGCTTCGCTCATCCAGTCAGTAGTCCATGCCGGAGAAAGAACAGTGTGGAAAGTGATTTTTTCAAAGCCTTTTTCGGTGAGCAATTCCCGGATATTTTTTTCGATGTAATTCATTGCAGGACATCCCGAATAGGTAGGAGTGATGGTTACCTCAACTTCTTTTTCCGAAATCACTTTTACAGCACGAACAATCCCAAGATCAATAACCGAAAGTACCGGAACTTCAGGATCCGGTACTTCTTCTAAATAATTCCATATGGTCGTTTCATTTACCATTCCATATTCGGATATGCGCGCTGCATGTATTGCATTTCCGCTAGTAAATGACCAAAATGTTCAGTATGTCTTCCCAATCTCCCCCCGTTTAGTTTCCACTTGGAATCGGGCAGCTGAAGGGTTGCCTGCTGTAACACGTATTGAATACGCTCGTTAAATGCAGGGCGCAAAGTTTCGAGGTCAATTGCAACTCCCTGGGAAATCAATTCCTTGTCCACATCATCCATGTAGAATAACTCATCGGAGAATTTCCAAAGCAGGTTCAAAGCATCGGTTACCCGTTTGTTCGATTCCTCGGTTCCATCTCCCATACGAATTATCCATTCGGAAGAATGTTTCCAATGATATTTCGTTTCTTTCAAAGATTTTTCCGCAATCGCTGCAAGCTGTTTATCTGCCGAGTGCTGTAATGCTTCGTAGAAAGGAAGTCTGAAAGTGTCGAAGATCCATTGACGAACAATTGTTACTGCAAAATCTCCGTTTTTCTGTTCTACTAATTGTGTGTTAAAATATTGATTTTCAAACCTTAGAAAAGCAAGATCATCCGCACTTCGTCCTTTGTCTTCAACCTGAGCGGCATATTCCAGTAAACTGGTAGCCTGCCCGATCAAATCCAACGCTATGTTCGTCAGCGCAATGTCTTCCTCAATGATAGGTCCGTGACCACACCATTCGGAAAGTCTCTGGCCGAGATCAAGCTGTCATCAGCTATGCGTAATGTATATGTAAATAAGTTGTTCATATTTTGATTTTAAGATATTAGGACTTTAAGATGTTAAGACCGGACAAATTAAGTCCCGAAATCTTACTGTCTTGAAGTCTTAAAATCCAATTACATGTGTCCTACACCATCCGGTACTTCGTAAAAAGTAGGATGACGATAGATTTTGCTGTTAGCCGGTTCGAACAATGCATCCGAATCCGCAGGGTCCGAAGCAAATACCTGGGAAGATTCAACTACCCAAATAGAGATTCCTTCACTGCGTCTGGTATAAACATCGCGGGCGTTTTCAACAGCCATTTCTGCGTCTGCTGCGTGAATGCTTCCAACATGTTTGTGGTTTAACCCCACTTTACTTCTTATAAAAACTTCCCATAAAGGCCAATCTTTTCCTGCCATTGCTGTATAATATTAAGATGCTTTTCTTGCTTTTTTCTTTTCTGCGTGGGCCATTGCTGCCTCGCGGACCCACATTCCGTCTTCTTTAGCTTTCAAACGTGCTGCGATACGTTCAGCATTACATGGTCCGTTTCCGCTGACAACCTGCCAGAACTCATCCCAGTTAATTTCACCGGAATCATAATGTCCGCGTTCTTCATTCCATTTCAGGTCTTTGTCCGGAATGGTCAAACCAATTAATTCAGCCTGTGGAACGGTAGCATCAATGAACATCTGCCGCAGCTCATCGTTGGTGTGTCTTTTGATCTTCCAATCGATAGACTGCTGGGTATGTGTGGAAGCTTCATCACTTGGTCCGAACATCATCAATGCCGGCCACCAAAAACGATTTAATGCATCCTGGGCCATTGCTTTTTGTTCTTCGGATCCTTTCATCAAAGTACACATAATCTCGTATCCCTGGCGTTGGTGGAAAGATTCCTCTTTACAGATACGCACCATTGCACGTGCATACGGACCGTAAGATGTTCTGCACAACGGAACCTGGTTCATAATTGCAGCTCCGTCAACCAACCAGCCCACAGCACCCATATCAGCCCAGGTTAAGGTCGGATAGTTGAAAATGGAAGAATATTTTGCTTTTCCTGAATGCATGTCATCAATGCTTTCCTCCCGGGAGGCACCCAGCGTTTCCATAGCACTATACAGGTATTGGCCGTGACCTGCTTCATCCTGAACTTTAGCCAATAAAACAGCTTTACGCCTTAAATTCGGAGCACGCGTAATCCAGTTTCCTTCCGGAAGCATCCCGACAATTTCAGAATGTGCATGCTGCGAGATTTGGCGGATTAATGTCTTTCTATAAGCATCAGGCATCCAGTCTTTAGGCTCAATGCGAATATCCTGCTTTAGTTTCTCATTAAACGCAGCCTCTAAATCGGCTAAATTTTGTTCTTTCATATAGCTAGTTATGAGACCCAAAGATAGTGAATTTTACACAATTTCACTACATATTAAAAGGCCGTTCATCCGAATTTCATTCTGAAGTGACTTTAGCGGATGAGGTAAATAAATCGTTTTTAATTGAAATAGAAATGTTGAACTGTTTGATAGACGATTTGAAAAGTTTACTTCAGATCTAAATCACTCTCAAAACACACACTCTTCCCTGAAAAGAACGGGGCGGAGTGAGTTTGAGTGTTAGAGAAGAGGGAAAAAAAACGGGATCATTACTTTCGTAACCATCCCGTTCTTTTTGTTGGTATTGGATCTAAATTTTGATGTATGCATCAAAATGGGTTTGTTTTATAGAGTGCTGATGTAATCCTGCAGGTCGCTGTAGTTGGAAGAGAAGGTAAATGTTTCTCTCAATAAGAAATAATTTCCTTTATCATAACAACTCGTATATGCTGCTTTTGCCCAGTCTAACCGATTGCTGTCGAAAGTGAAAGTTGCAGCAATATCTTTGATCTGGCTTGCAGATAAATTCATCTTAGAAGCGTATACTTTTGCATTTTGCAAACGGCTGCTGTCAAAACTCTCAGATCTCAGGCTGCTTAAAAACTGGCTAAAATACTGGTTGTTTGTGGTTTGCCCCTGGTTATAATAACCGTCACTCTGGTAGTTCGGATAGGTTCCGCAGTGGTTGTTTTGATAACCTCCACCGTAATAACCGTTTCCGTTGTTACCGTAGTTTACGTTGCCTACATTTCCGTTTCCGTTCCATCCACCGTTTGTATATCCCATCGGATTGCTTGCAACAATGGTAAGTGTTCCATACATATCCAGTTCTGCTACCAATTGAGTGTTGTGAGGAATATTCAGGTTGTTCTTGAAAACGACCTGGCCGTTCATTTTGTCGACAACTTTTACCTGAGTGTTTCCTGCATACAGGTTGTAAAATTGATACGTATTGATAGTATTTGTTTGCGTTTGGCTGGAAGCGCTGACAATAAATTGACCTTGTCTGTTAACTCGCAAAACTAATTCAGAAGCATGTGCGAGTGTACAGGTTAAAAGTACTAGTGCGAATGTGAAGTAGATCTTTTTCATGACTTTGAATTTTATAATTGATGTAGTAATAAAATTCGTGCCAAAAAAAATGAATTTAAAAAAGTAGGGCTGTAAAATTTTACAGCCCTACTTTTTTAATATTGAAAATCAGTTGATTACCTGTTAATCATTACCGGCATTACCAGCATTAAAATATCTTCGTGCTCGTTATCTGAAGTATTCGGCATCAATAGACCTGCTCTGCTTGGTTCACTCATGGCAATTTTAACTTCCGGAGCATCGATATTGTTTAGCATTTCCATCAGGAATCGGCTGTTGAATGCGATTTCAATATCCGTTCCGTCGTAATTACAAGTCAGACGCTCATTCGCTTCATTGGAGAAATCCAGGTCTTCTGCAGAAATATTCAATTCACTTCCGGCAATTTTTAATTTTACCTGGTGTGTAGTTTTGTTGGCAAAAATCGAAACTCGTTTGATAGCTCCCAGGAACTGTAAACGATCAACGATTAGAATGTTTGGATTTTCCTTCGGAATTACTGCTTCATAATTCGGGTATTTCCCATCGATCAAACGGCACATTAAAACAATATCGTTGAACGTGAAAATTGCGTTTGAATCCGTGTATTCTACCTGAACTTCTTCATCTCCGCGTAAATTGGACTTCAACAAGTTCAATGGTTTTTTCGGAAGAATGAATGCTGATCCTCCGGTTGCCTGACCGTCTGTTCTGCGGTATCTAACCAATTTATGAGCATCCGTAGCAACGAATGTGATATCGGAAGGGCTGAACTGGCAGTACATACCGCTCATTACCGGGCGTAAATCATCATTTCCTGCAGCAAAAAGCGTTTTGTTAATCGCGCTGGAAATAATCTCACCTGAAATGCGGATGCTGGTGCTGTTCTCAATAGCCGGAGTTTTAGGGAACTCTTCGCCGTTGAACCCGACCATTTTTGATTTACCGTTGTCGTAAACGATCTCCACCCCGAAAGAAGCTGTATCGATCTTGAATGTACACGGCTGATCCGGAAGGTTCTTCAATACATCCAAAAGCATTTTAGCGGGAATTGCCACTTTGCCAGAATCGGTTGCTTCAACTTCCATGGTTGTCTGCATGGTTGTCTCCAAATCGGAAGCGGAAATGATCAATTGGCTGTCCGAAATGTTGAACAAAAAGTTATCAAGGATCGGCAAAGTATTACTAGTGCTTAAAACACCGCTGATGCTTTGAAGATGACGTAGTAAATTCGTACTGGATACGATAAAATTCATACTGATTGGTTATTTACGAGAACAAATATACCAATTATTCAAGGGATGAGTGGTTGAAAATCCAACTCTTTCCCGACAGTTTTCAACGAGATATTAACCTTATTGGATAGTTCCGTATCGATTCGGGTTGAAGTAAACATGCCCCATAATTATAGGGTTGAAGACGAAATACTGGCATTTAACAACCTGTCCGTCCGGAAGTTCACACCAGAATCTGTTAATATCATAGTCTGCCTTGTCTCCAAAATCATCTACCTCACCATCTCCGGTTGCTTTGATGCGGAACATGCGCAATTTTTTCTTTTCGCCCTTGGTTGTACGAACTTTCAATTCACAGAATGGGGTAGATCGTTTTAAACTATCCAACTGCTTGTCATTCAGTTCGTAATTCGGGTTCTCGAAGTTGATGCGTTTGTAGTTTAACAAGTATCGGTAAACCATATTGGTATCAAGACTTGTCAAGTACTTGCCTCCGTATTTTACCAGGTAATCGTTTTTGATTTTGCGGACTTCAAAGCTTCTGTCAGGTCTTCCTGTGAAGGTCACATTCACTTCCGCAATTTCCTGCATCTGGTAAGCAAAAATTCCGGAACACTGCCATTTTCTGGGGTCGGCGAAGAAACGTGGTTCAATAATTCCTTTCATTCCTTTGATCTCGGCAATTACCGGTAAGTCGCTTTTTCCTGCTTCTTCCGATTCTACCAGCATGTAGGTTCCGTGATGGTCGGAAGTGGCCCCGCCGATATACCAGGTTTTGCTCCATTCATCGTTCTGGAAATACTGAACTTTGATGCCAAGTGTTGAAATGCGGTTGATGACGGTTTTTACCGAGTTTTCAGGCACATATCCTTTGAATCGTACATTGTATAGCGCTTCAAGGATGTTAAATACCTGTATCGGCTGAACGCATTCCCCTTTATCATCTGTCCAAGAATTCCCGTTACGGATCAGGGTCATTTCCATCCCGTTCGGTTCTGTAATAATAATTTTATTGACGGATGCGGTATCTTGTATTTCAAAGTTGAAAGCTGCAAGGTTTCCGTCGGATTTTCCTTTGTTGCTGATTAATCGGGCAGTGAAAATTCCTAATCCCACCAATAATCCGATTCCTAAAATAACGATGATAATTCTTTTCATATGACTAAGAACGTGCGTAACGGCGTTTACGCAAGTAGAATAATAAAATTGCTAATAAAATAATAAAGAATGAAGGAAGCACGACATTGATAACCATGTACTTCGTACGTTGGTCTTTGATCTTTTCCTTATCAATAGGATGAATGTCAATTTGCTTGCTTCGGATATCCAGTACGGAGTTATCTCCCATCATGTAATCGACCAGGTTTTGGAAGAACTCCTGGTTTCCGTAAATCAGCGGCTGCATGCGCATCTGGGCCATTACTTCGTCATAGCGCAGGTTGTTGAATGAGATCGGTCGATACATCATTTTGCCGGTTTTACTTGGCATGGAATCGTAGTAATTCGCAATGAATGAACCGTTCCCGACTACCATGACTTTTCCTTCTTCTCTGCTGCTTGTCAGAAATCCTGATTCCGGGTTTTTGGCAAATTCATCCGTCAAACGGTTCTTGAAGTGTGAATCAAATTTTCCTTCTGCTATTCCGGCAAGACAAATCTTGTTGTTTTCAGATGTCGGATTGTCAGCCAAAATAGGGACCTTTCCATAATTCATTGGCATAGCCAGACTAATCAGAGGTGCCATACCGGTTACGCGTGAGTTTGTTGAACTGGTTAATACCGGGGAAACCAATCTTTTTTCGTTCGGGATTAATTGGATCTGGGATGCATAACGAAGCATAACCGGTTCGATATTCCGTGCAATCGGATGCTTGGTCGGTGTGGCTGCGACGTAGAAAAACCAAGGCAGTAAACTTTGTTTCGCAAATGGCGTCTGAATAGGTGCACAACGAACATCCATTACATAATTGTCGTTGGTCTTGATCCCGTAATCAAAAAGCAGCTTGTCCAGGCCAAGTTCTGTTCGTATGGTGCTAACCATTCCTGTTCTGTTCAGGGAATCCTGCGGGAAAGTCAATTTGTCGAAGAAACACATCAATCTTCCGCCGCGCATCACAAACTGATCAATGATGTAAAGGTCTTTATCTGAATAGGCTGTTCTTGGTCTTGCAATAATTGCTCCCGTAAATCCGTCCAGGGCTCTCAGTGAATCTTTCATTACGACATCTTCTACTGAGTAGTATGGTTCCAACAATGAACGGACGCGTTGTGTTTCGGCAAAACGAAGCTCTCCATGTCCGCCAATAAAAGCAATTCGCGGTTTTTGTTTCTGAATGGTTCTTCTCAATGCCGAGATCAGCATGTATTCCAGGTTGTTGATGGAGTTCTGGATCGTTGTTTCCGAGAATTCTTTCGACAATTGAGCAGGCTGTCCCTGTGGTGAACCTGGTAATAATTGGATGTAATTTTTGGTAAATCCTTCGTATTCGATTTCTGCTCCCGGCCACAAAGTCATTTGGGTTTGAGAGCCGTCTTTTTGGTAAACGATCTCCAACGGAATGATTCCTTTTCCTTTGCTGTAAAGTATTTGGAACAAACTGTTTTGCTCCGCTTCGGTCCCAACAAGCGGGTCGATAAATTCATATTCGATACGGTCACCGGCAATTTCTTTGAACTCAGCTAATTTATCTTCGACCGCATTTCTAAAGCGTTTGATTTCTGCCGGAAGCTTTCCTTCCAGGTAGATTTTTAAATACAATCGGTTGACCTTGTTGTTATCCTTCCCTGCTTCTTTCATTTTTTCCAGGAACTCGATAGAACCTCCTGAAAGTGAATATCGCTCATCTTCGGTCATATCAATCCGCGAATACAGGAATGTCCCGATAATGTTCAGGAATACAACAACTCCTACAATGATTCCCAATACGATCCAGTTGTAGAACTTTTTTACTTTGTTACTGCTTTCAGCCATCGGGTTAACGTTTCAAAGATTTAACAACTGTAAGGGTTGCAGCCAGGAAGATTGCAATCACCCCGAAAAAATAAATAAGATCGCTGGTGTCAATGACACCTTTTTTGATACTCGTATAATGAGACCAGAGTCCCAAATATTGGAATACAATGTCAAAATCACCCATCAGGTTGAATGATCCGAGCTGATCAAAACCATCGTAGAAAAGCCAGCACAGGAACATGGCAATAATGAAGGACACGATCTGGTTACTTGTAATTGCAGAGGAAAAGATGCCGATCGCGATTAAACAAGAGCCAAGTAGGATAAGTCCCAGGTAAGAAGTGAAAGTTGCTCCTTCATCGATAACTGTTTTTGCAACTCCGTCTTCGTCAAAAGCATCTGCCCCCAGGCTTACCATGCTGTAGTAATAAATCAAAGTCGGAAGAAGTGAGATCAATAATAAAGTAACACCGGCAAGGTATTTTGCGGCAATTATCTGGAAATCGGTAATCGGTCTGGTAAAAAGTAATTCAATGGTCCCGGTTTTTCGTTCTTCCGCGATCATACGCATGGTAATTGCCGGAATCAGTACGCACAATACATAAGGGGCAACATTGAAAAACGGGATCATATCAGCCTCTTCACCCTCCATCAAATTGGAAGGCCCGCTCACAAGCCAAAGCATTATTCCGGTAAACACGAGGAAAATGACAATGAAAATATATCCGATAACTGAGCCTAAAAAACTCCTGATCTCTTTCCAGTAAAGTGCTTTCATATCTAATTAACTTCGGCAAAAATAAGAACAATATTGAGAATCTGTTTAAATTCTATTCACTTCCGTGAATCGTTTTCGGAAGCCATTTAGAGTAGCTATAAACGTTTAATCGGAAAGATGGTTGGGTTCAAACGAACCATCTTCAAAATAAGTGTTTACACTCCATGCTTCGGGTTTTCCGCCAAACCAGGGTTTGATTGTCGACCACACTCCGCCGAATAAATCCGAATCCCGGTAGTTGTTTAACGCAGCTTCATCCTTCCAGTTACTATAAGTGAAAATAATATTCGGATGATGGATATCCTGCATCAAACGCATGCCGTAACAATTTTCGAATGTACTGACACGTGTATTGATGGTGTCAAAAAAGGCCAGGAAATCTGCTGTTTTTTCTTCCCGGAATGTCAGTTTAACAATTCGTGTGAGCATATTATTAAGTTTAAGTAGTTCAAAATGTTCAATAGTTCAAACCGTTCATTTTTACATTTTTATCCATTGAACTCTTTAAACTTTTTCAACCTTTTGAACTTGTTTTGGTATCAAAACAAAGAGTCGATAGTTTTAGCAGATCCCCGAGGGGTGAATTCTACCCGGACCAAATCATGGATCCGTAATCCGAACAAGGAGTCTGCACCGCCGCCATTTCCTGTTGCTCCTTTGTTGATAGCAATCTCGAGTAAACCGTTGTCGTTGAAAAAGGCAAGCCGTTCTCCCGGAGCTACATCGTTATAAGTACTTGAAATCTCATCGATGTAATATTCCCGCTTGCGGAAAAGGATCGTAAACGGAGCATCTTCAAACCGGTCGAATATTTCCCGGGTAATATTGGTAATCGCATTTCCGTAATGGTCGATATGAACAATAGAACCCTTGATGAGGTTTTCTTCAATAACTGCATTCACGGTATGGGCAACACGCCAGGAAGTTTCTTCCGAGCCGATGTTTTCTAATTTTTCGCCGGAGAGTATACGCACAGCTGTCGGTACAAAGATGTTTTTCACCGGGAACCGCAGTCCTTTCGGATTGGAGAGCACATTGTCAATTCTCCAGAAACCGTCCGGCTTTTCATCCCGAAGGATTAAAGCGAAGATTCCGTTATCGTTTGAAATGAAATAATGTCCCTTGAAAAACATGATGCTCGGATAGGCTCCATTGCTGGAATTGATGATCGGTTCGCTGTCAACCCCGATAATGTGAATCGTGCCTTCCGGAAATTCCCGGAAAGAGGCCTGGATGTAATAACTGGCGTCTGCAATGTCGAACGGACGGACCTGGTGGGTAATGTCTACAACGGATACCTGCGGGGCCAATTTGAATAAATTTCCCTTTAGAACCGCTACGTAGTAGTCGGTCAATCCCATATCAGTTGTCAAAGTGATAATTCCCATTTGATAAATCGGTCTGTATCCGTTGAAAAAATAATTAAATTTGTTTTCAAAAATAAGGGTTATAATACAACCGGAACTTACAAACAAAAGAATTATTCAAATTGACAGAGAAGAAAATTGAAATTACCGGCGCTAATGTTGCTGAACTATTTGGAGTTAACAATTCCAACCTGAAGCATATCCGGTCTTTTTTTCCAAAATTAAAGATCAATTCGCGCGGAAATGAACTGACTATTGTCGGTGACCCTGAAGTTATGGAGGAATTCGAACGCAAATTTGAATTGATCCTTGCGCATTTTCACCAGTACAATATTTTAACGGAGAACAATATCGACAACCTGATGCTGGACGATGGTTCTGCCATGCTTTCTTCCGACGGAACGGAAACACTTGTTCACGGGAACGGAGGAGTAAAGATCAAGGCAAAAACGCTCAATCAGCGCAAATTGGTACAGGCAGTCAACAAAAGTGATATGGTTTTTGCCGTTGGTCCGGCTGGAACGGGTAAAACGTATACTGCGGTTGCATTGGCTGTCCGTGCGTTGAAAGCAAAAGAGGTGAAACGCATTGTTTTAACCCGACCTGCAGTGGAAGCCGGCGAAAACCTGGGATTCCTTCCGGGAGATTTAAAAGAGAAGCTGGATCCTTACTTAATGCCGTTGTATGATGCTTTGCGGGATATGATTCCGCCGGAAAAACTGGCAGACATGATCGAATTCGGTATTATTGAGATCGCACCTTTGGCATTCATGCGCGGTAGAACCTTAGATAAAGCTTTTGTTATACTGGATGAAGCTCAAAATGCAACTATGATGCAGATGAAGATGTTCCTGACGCGTATGGGACAGACCGCACAATTTGTGATCACGGGAGATATGTCGCAGGTCGATTTGCCTCACCGTCAGCGCTCCGGATTGGCTTATGCACTGGATATTTTGAACGATGTGGAAGGAATTGAGATCATACGGCTGACACAAAGTGATGTTATCCGCCATTCATTGGTGAAACGGATTATCGATGCATTCGATAAAGCAGAAGCAATTGAGAAGGCTAAGAAATTCGAGAAAGAGTCTGAAGAGGAAGAAGCAAAACCAAAATCAAGAAGAAAATAACAAGTTCCAAATTGTAATTTATGTTGAACGAAACAATAACGAGTACCAATTTTAAATTCCCGAAGCAAACGAATGTTTACAGAGGAAAAGTGCGTGAAGTTTACACCATTGATAACGACATTATGGTCATGGTTGCAACAGATCGTATTTCAGCTTTCGACCACATTCTTCCGAAAGGAATTCCATTCAAAGGCCAGGTGCTGAACCAGGTTGCAACGATGTTCCTGGAGGCTACTCGCGATATCGTTCCAAATTGGTTGATCGGAACACCGGATCCTTCCGTTGCAGTGGGATATGCCTGTGAGCCTGTGCGCGTAGAAATGGTTATCCGGGGTTATTTGGCGGGGCATGCTGCCCGTGAGTACGCTTTGGGCAAAAGAATGCTTTGCGGAGTCGTCCTTCCGGAAGGAATGAAAGAAAATGACCGTTTCCCGGAACCGATTATTACTCCTGCAACAAAGGCAGACGAAGGTCATGACGAAGACATTTCCAGAGAGGACATTCTGAAAAATGGAATCGTTCCGGCCGATATTTACGAAAAAATGGAAGCCTACACACGTGCTTTGTTCCAAAGAGGAACTGAAATGGCTGCGGAAAGAGGTTTAATCCTGGTTGATACGAAGTATGAGTTTGGTATCCGGAACGGGGAAGTGATCCTGATCGATGAGATCCACACACCGGATTCTTCCCGTTATTTCTATGCGGATGGTTATGAAGAACGCCAGGAAAAAGGGGAGAACCAACGCCAGCTTTCTAAAGAATTCGTACGTCAATGGCTGATCGAACACGATTTTCAGGGATTGGAAGGGCAGGTGATGCCGGATATGCCGGATTCATTTGTGGAAACAATTACGGAGCGTTACATTGAACTTTACGAAAAAATCACCGGGAACTCCTTCGAAAAAAGCGATACATCGAATATCAACAAGCGCATTGAAACCAATGTTGCTGTGTTTTTAGCTGAAAAAGGTATTATTTAGCACCGGTAGGTATGCGATTAATCGCGTACCTACGTTGCGCTTTGCTTCGCAATAATCTTCCAGAATAATCGAGGGAAGAAACGTTTCAGTGTCACTGCATTGATTTCTTTATTTCCGATCAGGACTTCTTTTTTCTTCTTTTCAACCGCTTTCAGCAAGATGGAAACACATTCCTCTACAGGCATTCCGGTCTTTTGATTGTGGTCCATTTCTCCGTGAGCTTTTCCGTCTTTTCCGAGTGCGCTCATGGAAATCGGGGTGTTGATCTTTCCGGGGAAAGCAATCGTAACGGAAATATTGTTTTTGGCCTCTTCCAATAAAAGACTTTCAAAAAATCCCTGGATAGCATGTTTGCTGGCGCTGTATGCGGAACGCAGGTAAAAACCGAACTTCCCGGCTATGCTCGAAATAGCAATGATGTGCCCGGATTTTTGTTCCTGCATGTATGGAAGAACCGCCTTTGTTAGTGCAATGGTCCCGAAATAATTGATCTCCATGATCCTGCGGTCTACTTCCAGGGAAGTTTCACTTGCTTCTGCACGCTGACTCAAACCGCCGCAGTTATACAAAAAGTCAATCCGTTTGGTTTCGGAAAGTGTTTGTTTTACGACCTCCGGGAAATCGTCGGAATGCTCCAGGTCCAATGGAACAATGAGGTGTTCGTCTGCATTCGGAAGCGAGTTTTTCAATTCCAAAAGCTTTTCTTCATTTCTGCTCGATAAGATCAGTTTCAATCCCTTTTTTGCCAGTTGTCTGCAAATTTCTTCACCGATTCCCGATGAAGCACCTGTGATCCATGCTACTTGTTTCATTGTAATGCGAAAGTACATATTTAGATTTGAGTTGCAATTTTCTGCGTGAATTGTGAAAATTAACTATATTAGACTCATACTGCTAGCGATTGAAAAAATTAGAATCTGACTCTATTCCCGGTGAAGTCGTAACTTACTTTGAAGAGTTGCGGGTGAAGCTTGCTTTTCGAATGACCATGCTGTTTTTAATCATCTTCAGCATTCTTTCCTATACCCGCTATTTCGAATCGGTTGAAAGCTTCAGCATGATGGCTGTCGCTACAGTTATAAGTGCGGTCTGTATGATCCTCATGCGATCAAATAACAGGAACTATTTACTGGTCTTTTACATCTATTCGATATGCGGCTACATGATTGTGGCCTTTGCCTTGATGTTTTATCACAGCAGGATCCATTTAGTGGATGTTTTGTGGCTGATGACCGTTGTATTCCTGGCATTTTTCACTTTGGGACGCAGGTTGGGGTATGTGTTATTATTTTTGGCTATCGTTGTAATCGGACTGTTTATCTTTCTTCACCTGGATAATCAGATCCTGTCTTTGGGGAAACTGACCTTGTATGAAAAGATCTCGCTGTTAATTGAAATCATAGCAGCATTTATATTAAACTTTTACTTGTTTTATTTATTCCTGGAGCTGAATAGGTATTCCGAGCGAAAATTATTGGAATCGTATGCCCAGGTAATGGCTCAGAATACAAGAATCCTGCAGCAGAATGAAGAAAAAACGACGCTTGTAAAGGAAATCCATCACCGTGTCAAAAATAACCTGCAGATTGTAGTTAGTCTTTTGCGCATGCAAAGCCAGGAAGTAGATAACCTGGAGTTCCGGGTGCTGTTCCAGGAGTCTATCAATCGTATTATGGCCATGTCAGTGATCCATCAAAAATTATATCAAAACGATAATTTATGCAGGATTAAAATCGGCGATTATCTGGATGACCTGATTCGTGAAATTATGAGCTTGAGCTTTTCGGAACAAAGTGTCAGGTATGAAATAAAGACTGAAGTGGGGAACATCGGTTTGAAAACATTAGTTCCTGTAGGACTTTTAGTCAATGAACTTGTTTCCAATTCACTCAAGCATGCTTTTGACGACCTGGATAACGCCCGGATTGAGATTGAGATCCAAAAGGAAGGGGAGAATTGCCTGCGGATAAGGTATTTCGATAACGGGATATGGAAGCACCAGGTCGAAAACTCCACTTTTGGCCTGATCCTGATTGATACATTGATTGAACAGCTGGATGGGAGCAAGGAAATTCAACGGGAAGCAAGTGGAACAACTTACTCCATTGTAGTCCTGAACCTGGAAGAGAAAGATATTTTGGCATAAAAAAAATCCTGACGATAAATGTCAGGATCTTTTCCAATTTCTTATTCGATTATAAATCATCCGGTAAGTTTGCCTGTTTGTATGATTTTACTTTCGGTTTTAATTTATCAATGAATACTACTCTGAATTTTTCACCGTCAACCGTAAAGATCATTTCAGAGATACCGTTTGTTACTACCGGATTTGTCTTTTTTGCGTTGTAAAACTTCTTTTCCAATAAGTAGTAAGTTCCATCTTCGTATTGAAGGAAAACAGAAACAACGCATCCGTTCTCAACGCGTGCTTTACCTGTCAAACATTCAGTGCCCTCAGGAGTAAAGAAACTAACGATAACATTTCTGTGCATATCATCAGCAACTGTGTAGGAACCTCTTTTCGAAAAGGCTTCTTCTAATTTTTTAAAACAGTCATCTTGTGCTGATGCGCTATATCCTAAAGTTAAGGCTAGAATGGCAAGTAGAATATTTTTCATAGTTGTTTTTGTGTTAAGGAGCCAACTCCGATTTTCAAATATAACAAGTTTATCCAAAATGGTAACTGCACTCAATAATTATTTATTTTTGACAAACAATCCCATTTGTAGAGGCATGAAACAAATAGCAGACCATTTTAACGAAGCGCTCGAGATTTTGCAAAAATTTAACACCGAAGCGAATCATCAATTGATCCGGGATGCCGGGAATTTAATGGTTACTGCCATTCAATCAGGTGGGAAAATCATTTCTTGCGGGAACGGTGGTTCTATGTGTGACGCCATGCATTTTGCAGAAGAATTAACAGGAAGATACCGTGATGACAGGAAGGCGATTCCTGCTTTGAGTATTTCAGACCCCTCGCATATCAGCTGTGTGGGAAATGATTACGGGTATGATTTTATTTTCTCGCGGTATGTGGAGGCTTTGGGACAACCTGGAGACGTGCTTTTGGCTATTTCAACCTCCGGGAATTCCAAAAATGTGTTGAAAGCAATTGAGGCGGCAAAAGCAAAAGGAATGAAGATCGTTGGTCTTACCGGGAAAGACGGTGGGAAAATGGCCGGACTTTGCGACGTGGAAATTCGTGCCCCGCATGCAAATTATGCCGACAGGGCGCAGGAAATCCATATTAAAGTAATTCATACGCTGATAGACTTTATTGAACGTCAACTGAATGCGTGAGTTTCTGAGAGGAAATATTCGACGGATTACGCTCCTGGTCATTATTAGCGCATTTTCACTTTCGTTTTCCGGGAAAATAAAGGATGTCGTAGAGGGAGAATCTACCTGCGTGTGCGCTTATGACGGATACGGATATTACATGTACCTGACCCAATTCTTCCAGTACCGGAATCTGAATTTCAAACAGAACGAACTTCAGGCTGTACAGGATAAGCACTGCGAGGGTGCTCTAATTTATCAGCTTCACACGGTAGAAAACGGGAATGCGCTGAATATTTACCACATGGGGCAGGCCTACCTGGAATTGCCGGCTTATACCGTTGGTCATTTGTTTGCCAAGATCGGCGGTTATCCAAAGGATGGTTTTAGTAAGCCCTATCACATTGCTTTTTTGCTGAATGCCCTGCTCTTTATTCTATTGGGAATTTACTTCCTGAATAAAATACTGCGTTTATTCTTTGTCGAGCATATTAGTGCCCTGGTTCTTCTGATTGTTTATTTCGGGACCAATTTTTGGGTAACAGCAGTTCATGGTTACCAGTTGCAGCATATTTACCTGTTCACTTTGATCGCGGCACTTTTTTATTACTTACTCAAGGTCCGGGAAACGAAAAAGAATAAGCATTTGATTTTTGCGGCGTTGGTTTTAGGAATTATTTCTTCCGTTCGCCCCACTCATGCTTTATTGGGGATTCTGCCGCTGCTAATGCTTCGGAAGGTTTACCCGACGAATTGGGCTTATTGGAAAGCAATCCTGTTGTTTCCTCTGGCTGGCTTGTTATTCAATCTTCCGCAAATGATCTACTGGAAGGTAATGGGAGGGAACTGGTTCATTTTGAACATGCACGTGGAAGAAGTGATTGTTGTGGATCCGCATATTTTCGATTTCTTGTTTAGTTATAAGAAAGGCTGGCTGCTTTATAGTCCGGTGTTTTTACTGCTGATTCCCGGCTTTGTAATGCTTTACAGGCAGCGAAAAGCATTGTTTTGGCCGGTTTTTGGTTCGGTGCTTTTATTGATCTGGATTTTTGCTTCCTGGGAATGCTGGTGGTTTGCAGCTTCATTCGGTTCGCGCGCAATGGTGGATTTGTATCCATTATTGGTCTTGCCTTTGGGATTCGGTTTGGTTTATTTGACAAAAGCAAGAATGAGAAAAGCTGCTACAATCGTTTTTGTGGTTTGTACCCTGGCTTTATCGGTTTTTCAATCTGAACAGTTTTCAATAGGTTACTTACATCCGGACCGTATGACCAAAGCACATTATTGGTACATTTTCGGGAAATTATCCATGCCTGATTACCAGGTAAACCGGTTGGAGATTGATCGTTCCAATACAACCTGGCCGGAAAAGATTCAGCCTGAAAAATTGGGATTCGGGAAGATGGAACAACTCATTTTCTGTGAAGTGAATAACCGGAAAGCACTGGCGGGAACAAGTACCTTGTTGGTGAAGAAACCCTATTTTCCAACACTGAAAACAGATGAAACACGATTTGAGGCAGAGATTATTTATCAGAATCAGGACAGCTTGCTTCCGGGTACTATTAAGTTCGAAGCATTTAGCAAGTACAATACCTATGACTGGAAGTTTTATTCGCTGCCAACACAGAAAAGAGCAGGTGAAACAGATACACTGCTTGTGAGGTTCAATCTTCCGAGAATCAATCATGCAAAAGACAAGATCCAGGTTTATATTGAAAATCCGGGTAAAAAAGACATCATTGTTCGTAAATTAAAAATAAAGGCATTAAGTTTGATCAGAAACTAAACAAGTTCAAATCTTCTTCGCTCTTCGAGCTCCGAAGGTTCAAAAGAGTATAAAAGTTCAATTGGGTTCAAGGGAATAATAATTTTATTTGAACATTTGAACATTTGAACATTTGAACATTTGAACATTTGAACATTTGAACATTTGAACATTTTTAACTGTTAAATAAACTACCATGAGCTCATTTTCGCATTTTTTTGATTCGGGAGAACAAGCACGTCAGAAAGGACATTTCAGGAATCTCATTATGCTGGCACGTATCGACGGGAACGTCAGTTTTGCAGAGAACCAATTACTGAAAAAAATTGCTACCAAACTTTCATTGACAGAAGAACAAGTTGCTGAAATTTGCGAAAATCCGGATGACTATCCATTCATTCCGCCGGTTACCAGGGAAGAACGTTACGAGCGGTTTATTCAACTGATCCAGCTTTTGGGAGCAGATGGGAATATGGATACCAATGAGACCAGGCTGGTAAGAAGATTGGGGCTTGAACTCGGATTTACACCGGAACGCATCGATGAGAAATTTCCAATTATTTTGGAACACTTAAGAAAAGGAATGAATCGGGAAGAGGTATTGCGGATTGTGATCTGATCCGGTAATTATTTCTTTTTCTTCAATTGGTCTTCCAAACGTTTCGTTAAAAGCTGGAAAAGCAGTTTTGAATCCTGCGGGTTCAATTTTCTCCCGAAACGGATAGTCTTTCCTAAATAATCAAACTCAATGCGTTCTCCTCCGCGAATCCACGGGGAATTTTCCCAGGCTGCCTGGAAAGAATTTGCTTTCGGAACGGAAACACGTACTTTTTTGATGTTTTCCAAATAGTATTCTTTGGCTTTTCCGTAGGTCCCGATACTGGTTTTAATAGTCATGGAAATTTTATCGACTTTGATATACTCACGGCCGTACATGATCCAGAGAAAAGTTCTGCCGACACGAATAAAATAATAGGCCCAAAACGACAGGAAAATGATGGTGATGATCAGCAATTGCTGGCGTTCTTTCACATCCAGGGATTTACGGCTGACTTCATCAAATCCATAGATGTTCCCGGATAACCAGGCCCAAATAATAGTTGCCCCGATTGCAAGCCACATAAAACACACCAGGCACCCATCAGCGCTTTTATAAATCCAACCTGCTCCGGAGTAATAATAACTGTTGTTTTATTCTGATCGTCGAGATAACTAATTCGGTTTCCAATCCATTTCATGAAACAAAATTACCGAAAAAAGTAGGGGCGCGATTAATCGCGCCCCTACTTTTTTTATGTTCAATCTAATTATTGAATAATTACTTTTTTCTGTGTCACCGCATTGTTCATTTTCACATTCACAAAGTAAACTCCCGCAGGGGTGTTGCTTGTGTTGATCGTAATCACAGAAGCTCCGTTTAGCTGCCCGTAATTTTTGCTGGAAATCTCTTTTCCTGCGATATCTGTAACTGAAACGGATACTTCGCTTTGCTCCTTGATCTGCAGGCTAACTGAAACAGTTGTGGTAGCAGGGTTCGGATAAACCTGTACCAGGTCATCGATTTGATCCAGATCATTCAAGCCTGCTGTTACGTCTGTTCCTGCTACAAATCCGTTTGTTACAGCTTCTGTAATCGTTGCTTTTCCGGCATTGTCAATTTTTCCCTGAGGATTGAACAACAACCCGACGATGTGGATTTTCGTTTCATCCCACGATGCGGGAATGATAAACGTAGCTGTAATAGTATGTGTTTCTCCTGTATTTACGGTTGCAGGGAAACTGTTTGCAGCACCTGTAAAGCTAGGTGCAATAGCTCTTGCAACATGATCGTAAACCATTTGCGCAGCAGGCACCGGGTTCGGCAGGGATTCAAATCCGCCCATTGGTCCGGCAGCGTTATTAGCGTATGCATTGGATTGACTATACCCGCTTCCGGTTCCGGTTACCTCATCTTCTGTCAGAACGATTCCTAATTTGTAAGAATTAGTTGCGGAAGACAGGAACGTTGCGGATGTAGATACTTTTAATTCACGTGTAGTTGCATTCCATGTTGCACCGTTTTCGATGGATGCTTTCGGAGCTACCTGAACACGTGTTAAGAAATCTGCTTCCATTTCGGAAGGATCAATAACACTCATGCGGTCAACCAAAGCAGACGGATAACCTGAAACCAATCCTCCGATTCCGTCATCATAAGTTGTTACAACCATGGGGTCACCGTTATGAACTGCAATTCCTGCCCAGTAATTGCTGTATTTTTCTTCCATCATGTCCATGAAAACAGCACCTCGCGGACACCATTGGCACCAGGTTCCTGTTCCTTCTTCTCCAACTACCATTTTACCGGCAGCAGGCGTTAACGGACTCAGATCGATAGAAAGTTCATCGTCATTTGCATCCATATCAGCTCCGGCATTATTTACATTGCTTACAGTTGCAACCATCGGCATGCTTGTGCCAGTTAATGTCAGGGTTCCGGTCATGGTAACGGTAGTCGTTGCAAGAGATGCCAGGTTTAATCCTGTAACGCTCTGATGAATATTATTTCCATTGTAGTCAACATCCAATTCGAAAGAAGTGATCGGAGTTGTTCCCAGGTTTCTGACAACTACTTTCGGAGTTACAGCGTTACCTGCCAGCATTCCCTGGTCGAACGATAAACCGTTGACAGCGGCATTTACCGAAGGAAGGGTGTATGGTGTAATTACTGTGTGAAAGTCATCGATGAAATAACCGCAACTGTACGGAGCATTTTGGTCCGTAGGGAAGATGTCAATGGATGCGATCTGGTTGATCGGGTTCGAGAATGAACCTACGGAAACATTGTCAATAAACACTTCCCAGTTGTTCGTGTTGAAATTGATGGCAATGTGGAAATTGAACCAGGTATTTTGCGGGTAAGATGCCCCGGTAAAGTTCAATCCGTTTTGATTGTTGATCGTAATGGTTCCGTTGTCATTGAAGAAGCAGTCCATTGCCCAAACCTGGCCAATCGTTGCATTGCGCTGAAAATTGAAATATCCGGCTTTGCCTGTTTCAACTTTGATATTGAAGTCCATATCAAACTGTCCGGTATTTAAAACCCCGAAGTTGCGCACCAGGTCCACAGGTCCGCCGTTTTGTGAAGAAGTAGAGAAATACAACGAGTTGCTTCCGGATACTGCATCCGCACCGGAAACCAGGACGTCCTCATTTCCCCCGGGAGCATTGCTCCAGGTTGTCCATGCGCCGCCACTTTGCGGGCATAATTTTTGTCCTGCGGTATAAGAGTCAAAATTATCGGTGAAAGTCTGACCAAATGCTGCAATACTTGATAAGAAACCAAGAGTGAGTAATTGTTTTTTCATAAAGTAAGAGTATAGAATATGTCTAAATATACTAAATGAAAAACAGACAGTAGTTTCCTTAATCTCTTTTATTATTGAAATCTTATAAAGGATTTATTTATTTCTTAACAAACTGGATAGTAGAGGATTCGTTCCCTAAATCCAGGACAAAGCGGTAAACACCATTTTGAAGGTTGGAAACATCGATCGGTTTTAAAACAATTTTACTTTTCGTATTCTCCAAAGGTATTTGTTCAATAAGTCTTCCTACTGCGTCAAAAATATGCAATGTTCCCGGCTGTTTTGAATAATACGTTAGGTTTGTTAATTCTGATGAAGGGTTTGGAGATAAGGTATTTGGACTAATGCCCGATTTGCAGGTCACTGATTTTAACTCGGAATAATCAGATATACCGTAGGAATGAATTTCTTTTAGTCGGTAGAAAACCATTTTGTCTTTTTCGAGATCGTCTCTGAATACGAACTGTTTAGAATCGGAAGAACCGGACGGTTCTGTTACACTTCCTATAATATCCCAGAATTCGCCGGTATAGCTCCTTTGTACTTCATAGGTACTGTTGCTTTCCAACGGAGCATCCCAGGAGATAAATGCCAGGCTTGTCTCACAATCTGTTTGGACACTGAAATTATTCATGTTTGCACTCAATGCCGAGCAGCCTACGGTTGCTGTGCCGCCAAAAACCATTGGTACCGTTGTAGCTACTGAACTATAATTGGAGAAGCAGATGATGTATTGTGTATTAGCTGTTACTGCTAAAGGCGGTTCATAATTTCCCCAGCTTCCCCCGGCAGGTAAAGTGGATGCCAACCCGGTTCCACCAGTGTTTGTCTCATTCCAGTTACACCTCACCGGTGCAAGCGTGTTGCCGGAAATAGCTGCACAGGTCCCTGTGCCGGTATAAGGATACATGATCCAGTCATAAAAGCCAGCCTGGGCACCTCCCGCTCCGAATGAAAATTCTAAATTCCCGGCTGTATAAACATTGATAACCATCCAGGTACTGTTATTTTCCCCTGATTGCAGACAGCCCATATTTCCTCCGCCCCAGGGACTCACCGGTCCAAAATAAGGATCATAATAGGGATTTCCCAGTGACCCTGAAACTGGTATTTCATCAATAGCACCGTATCCGTTCGGATCAATCTGGAAGCCTGCGTTGCTGCAAATGTTTACGTGGTTTGCACATTCCGAAGCAACTACAGGACCCGAATAAGTACTTTGTACGGCGCAAATCGTTCCATTGGTTGCCTGACTCGGAGGTCCCGTATTTGCAGCATTTGTAGCAAAAATAACGGCAAAGTAGGTTTGACCCACTACCGTAGCAAAGCTCACGCTTTCATCAACACCGTTTCCGGTTTGTGAGCAGCCAAGTGGGGTAAAGGTTCCTCCGCAGGTTCCCGATACGATCATCAACCCGGGATCGGGCCCGTTCGCAGTGGCGTCTGTAACGGTTACGGTTGTGTAGGTTGAAGTTGCTGTAAACTGAAAAAATCCATCTACGTCATCCCATCCGCAAGACGGTTCGGTGCTGAAATTGTCAAAATAGGATGTCGGAATGGAATAATTTGTTGGTGTACAAGCTGCTCCTACAGTTAATGTGGGGACTGTTCCGGTACAATTGTCTGATTGTCCGAAAACAGATGTAATTTGACAAAGAATAAGCAGTAATAGTAAATTTTTCATGATCAGCGGCAGTTGTTTTTTGATAATTCAATCATCTTGCCGCCATTTGTATAAGCGGCATCATAATAACATTTCACAGTATATCCATGATTTTCAAACCAATTCAAAAAAGTTTGGTCTGAAAGATTTTCATTCGGTGCATAAATACCCAGATAAATTCCGGTAGAATTGTCCATTCTGGAAGTCCTGACCCCCGGAATTTGTTTAAATGCTTGAGAAATTTCTGATTGAGCTTCCTGAGTAATCTCGGAATCAAGAATGATTTTGATATATCTTTCGGAATCTTCCAGATCACTCTGTTGGGAAAAAGCAGTAAAATGAAGCGCAAAGAACGCAAGAGTAATAGATAGAATTTTGACCATTAGTTATAGTAAGTTGTAATGAGTTGTGCGCTAAATTTAAAACTAATTTTTATATAGATTGCTAGAAACGAGCATTTTAACGTTTTGAGTATACAAAACAATACTTTGAGTTAATAAATCGGTGATGTTAACGAAACACGCTTTTCGCCCCGCTTTCGGATTGATTAAATGTTCAAATGTTCAAATGTTCAAATGTTCAAATGTTCAAATGTTCAAATGTTCAAATGAAACTGTTTAAACATTTTCACCTCTCTTAGCGTATCAGCGTCACGTTTCCTTTAATGATTTTTTGCTCTCCCTGCACGCAGGTAGCTTCCAGGTAGTAATCATAGGTGTCCGGCTTCAGGAGTTTGTCTCTGAATGTTCCGTCCCAGCCAATGTTTTGATCCGTTGTTTCAAAGACCATTTCGCCCCAGCGGTCAAAAATCCGGAAAAGGATCTTGGTGGCAATGGCGCTTCTGACATAAAGTACGTCGTTTTCCAAATCTCCGTTCGGAGAGAAAGCATTCGGAACGTATACATAAGTACGGTCGCAGACTACTTCGAGCACGTTTACTTTTACGGAAGCGGATTTGGTGCAGATTCCGTCTGTGATGCTCACCGTATAAAGGGTTGTTTGCTCCGGACTTGCCTGTGTGATCTGGCTGTACGGACTGGACAAACCTGCCTGCGGGAACCAAACGTAAGAATATCCTGAAGGAGATGCTGTTAAGGTGCTGCTGCCTCCGGGAACCACGTATTCCGGGTTGGCCTGTGCGCTGACCGTTCCGGATAAAGTTCCTACGGTGACATAAATCGAATCACGGTCAAAGCAACCGTTTGATCCGTTCGCATCCACATACACCCATTGACTGACCGGCGGATTGGCAATCACCACGTTTTGCTGCGGAGTAGCTGTTAAAATATTCGTCGGGCTCCAAACATAACTGAATGTTACATTGGGAACGTTGATGTTTGCTGTCAATGTAGTCGGTTCATTGAGACAAATCGAATCGCTGCCGGTAATGGTCAGACTTCCGCCTATAAAGAAAACGGTGACACTGTCTATTTTCGAACAATAGGCATTTCCGGCCCTCACATAGTAAGTGGTTGTTCCTCCGGGAGTAATATTTAGCACAGAATCTGCCACAGAAGGATTTAAAGTGTCTGAAAACAGGATGTCTGACGACCAGATAAAATAATCTGCACTGCCGGATGAATTGGCTGTAAATGTCAACGGCAGGGGAGAACACAAAATGGTGTCGTTGGAAACAGCCAGCTGGATATCCGGAAGAACATTGATAGTAATTTCATTCGTATCTGTCAGCAAACAAACCGAATCCGTTACCCGCAGTTGAACAGTGTAAGTTCCAGGCTCGGTGTAAGTCACCGTTGGCGAGAATACGGTTGAAGTTGTTCCGTTCCCCAAATCCCATTCATAAGAATCCGAAGGGGAACTGGTATTGGTAAATGTAACCGTGAAATCTTCGCAACCACCTAAGCTGCTTGGAGTAAACTCTGCTTTCGGTAATAGCTGGAAATCGAATTTGAAGACGACATTGTTGCAGTTTGTGCTTAGGTTGGTGTTTGACCACGCGTTGGGGGTAGTCGGAAAATCACTGCTGCCTCCGCAACCGCCACATACAGATTGATAAACGACTCCGTTTTTATCGAAACGCGAAGTTCCGCCGTCTACGTGTTCCTGGGCCTCGTCCCCTCCCAGGTAGCTTCCGTAAAGCAGACCGGAAAAATCACGCTTGTAAACGAATAAATAGAAGTTGAACCCGTCGCCCGAGCTGGATTGATACGCGTCCGGACTGATAGGCATTCCGCTTAGCGGTGTAGTCTGTAAAATACTTGCACCCCAGCCTGAAACGTACATGTTTCCGCAAATATCAACCAGGAATGCTGCCGGAGAAATGTTGATATTCGGGCTTCCGTTACCAAAAACAGTGCTGTTTAAGATGGACGTAAGGGATGGATTTAATTTTGCGATAAACTGGCTGCTGTTCGGGTAGCTTTGCGAATTGATTACCGGGAAATTTCCGCCTGCCGATTGCCCCAGTACAAAAATTTCGTCATTCCGGTTGATTTCCACAAAGAAAGCCTGGTCATACTGATTTGCGCCGATGTAAGTACTTTGTGTCAGTATTTGACCGTTTGGAGTCAGTTTTCCTACAAAACCATCTGCTTTCCCACCCAGGTAGTTCGGATTCAATCCGCCTGTTGTACCGGGAATATCGGTACTGGAAGTTCCTCCTGAAAAAACAACATTGTAGCTGGAATCGATCTTTACGGAATAACACGCATCGTTGTTTGTTCCTCCGAAATAGCTCGACCACATCATCGTGCTCAAGTCACTGCTCAGTTTGAAAATAACGCCGTCCTGCTGACCGGATTTGGTGGGCTGAAAGGCATTCATTACCGGGAAATCTGTTGAGCGTGTAGATGATGCAACCAGGCAATTTCCTAAGGAATCAAGCATGATCTCGCCCCGGAAGTTATCTCCGTAGTTGGTCGTTAAAGAATCATAGGAAAGAACACCGCTTTTCATATTCACCCCGTCATTCTGAGATCCTCCCACATAGGTGGAGGCCAGTAAATTGTGCCCGTTTGCACTGATCTTTGAGACGTAGATATCTGTTCCCTGCGTATTGAAATATACTCCGTTACTGTTGAAGTTTGCCCCGCTAACACCCCCGGCATGAGCAGCCTGATAAGCATTTACAGTTGGGAAATCGGTGCTTGAAGTGGCTCCGTAGATGTATAAATTGTTGTTTAGGTCACAGATTAAACTATGTGCAGTTTCACTTCCGTCTGTGGTGTTTCCACCTCCCAGGAAGGTTGTCCAAAGCATGTTTTCTCCGTCCGGTGAATATTTGGATACAAACACATCCGTTATTCCGTATGTAGGATTCGTTGTTTGGGTAAAATTAGAAGTAATATCGTATGCAGCATTATCCGGTGTCGGGTAGGCATTTCCGAATACGGTTCCGGCAGAATAAGCGGAGCCATCGTAGCCATAAGTAGCTGTCATTCCGAAATTATCCGAGGGTGATCCGGAATAGGTCGCGAATACTAAAACCGGGTCAATAATGACGCTTGCGAGCGGATTGTACTTTCCAAGCTTAAATGTCAAAATGGTTCCGTTCAGTTTAAACGCACATGGAATCTCGGTGAGTTTTCCATTCAGAAGTTGGTATGCAACGGGCTTTTGTTCGATGATTTTTCCCAAACTCGTTTCAAGCACCAGGTCACCGTTCTTAGCGATGGAAATTTGCCGGAAATTTTTCAGGTCGACCTGGATATTCCCCATCGGGCTTCCCGGCGAACACCACAATTCGTATTTGAATTTTTCCGGGGTGTCAAAGATTTTCAGATCGATGCCGTTGTAGAAATTCTTGAGCGTTACTTCCCGGAAACTTCTTACTTCAGAAGTCCATCTGGAGGAATCATTTCCTAAAAAGTAATTGTAATAATAAGGAAGCGGCTGTTCTTTGACAATTTCGTAAACTTCATTGGAACCAATGAAATGAGCTGCGGATAAAGCGCTTTTAATCGTTGTGGAAGTGTCCGGATTATTTACCGCATGGGCACGTTTCATCGGCGAATAATCCCGGAGGTCATACAAGAAACCGTGCTGCTGCACCCAGATGTTGTTTCCCTGTGACCTGGATTGGAACAAGACTTTCTCGTCCCACTGTCCTTTGTTTTCAACCAATGCGTAATGCGACGGGTGCTCATGGTTAATTTCCTGGGCATAAGACTGCACGTAAAAAACGAGGGCACAAAAGATTCCAAAAATCGGCTTCATAACTGAAAGATAGGAAAATGTTTAAAAAGGTTGCTTTTTTAAGCGTAACTTTTGTCAATCAAATTGCTGTGGTTATATTTGATATAAATTCGAGCATATGACAACTCAATGGGTCTTCAACGAAGTTGCAACAATTACTGAAAGAAATATCCAACAATTAAAATCGAAATTTTCAACTTATTCTGAGAATCAATTAGCGTGGAAACCCAATCCTGCGACCTGGAGTTTAGCCGAAATTTTTGCCCACCTGAATGCTTACGCGAAGTTTTACCATTCCACTTTAAATGACCGCATCGACCGGACCCGTTTCCGTGTTCCGCGTATCAATTATACTTCATCGCCTTTGGGGAAATCTGCCTGGATGTCGATGAAACTGGGGAATGCCCGCAATGTGAAGCGAAAGTTCAATGCACCGGGCGAGTACAATCCTTTGGTGAACAAGGCTTTGGTGACCGGCGAAGAAATCAAGACTTTGCTGCAGGGACAAAACGATTTCCTGGCAATTATTGAAAAATCGGTGGCGGTGAACCTGAAAAAAGTGAAAGTTCCGATCTCGATTTCCAAACTGGTACGCCTGCGTTTGGGAGATGCGCTGTTGTTTGTGGCTTATCACAACGACCGGCACATGGAACAGGCACTCAAGCTGACGAAAAATCCTCAATTCCCTAAAAAGTGAGCAGAATACACGCCTTTTGCAAAGCAAGCATTGCTCCCGTTCGCGGAGATGCAAGCGACCGAGCTGAAATAGTGACACAACTTCTTTTCGGAGAAGTAGTCGAGATATTAGAAGTGAAGGAACAATGGCTTTATATCCGTTCGTTTATGGATGGTTATGAAGGCTGGATCGATTCCAAACAGGTGCAGGACTTACGGGAGAAAGAAGTTTCCCGCTGGCTCGACGGATTGGTGGTAGAACATTCGGAATTTCGCATCGTGGAAGGACCGGAAGGAAAACAAATTCTGCCTAAGGGATTCTTTCGTCCGGGAGACGACCAGGAAACTTTTAGTATCGGCAAATACGAATACCGCTTTTTGAACGGAGATGATCCGGATCCGTATTCTGTGATCGACTTTGCGCAGACTTATTTGAATGCACCTTATTTATGGGGTGGAAAAACCATGTTCGGGATCGATTGTTCCGGGTTCATGCAGCAGATCCACCGTGTTTTCAATTACCAGCTTCCACGCAATGCCTCCCAGCAGCAGGAAGTGGGACAGGAAATTGACTTTGAGGACCGCGAACCGGGAGATTTGGCTTTCTTCGTTTCCGATGCCGGAAAGATTCACCATGTAGGTTTGCTGATCAACAAAGACGAGATCATTCATGCCCACGGATACGTGCGGATCGACGACTTTAGTTCCAAAGGAATTACGCGCAAGATCGACGAAGTGCATTCGCACAAACTGCATTCTATCAAAAGGCTCTAAAAGCAATGATAGTTTATAGAATCAGATTATATTTGTCACCGAAATCATTGGGTTTAAAAGTTCAATCGTTCAAAAGTTCAATTTTGATTCGTCTAAACTTTTTGAACCCTTTGATCCCGATATCTATCGGGACTTTAAACTTTTGAACTAAATAAAGAATAAGCATGAAACGCGATCAGGAAGTATTTGACTTAATTGCTGCAGAAAGACAGCGTCAGGAACATGGAATCGAATTAATTGCCTCTGAGAACTTTGTCTCCGATGAGGTGATGGAAGCAATGGGTTCCGTATTGACTAATAAATATGCAGAAGGACTTCCCGGGAAGCGTTACTACGGTGGTTGTGAAGTAGTGGACAAAGTAGAACAGTTGGCTATCGACCGTTTGTGCAAATTATTCGGGGCAACCTGGGCAAACGTGCAGCCGCATTCCGGTGCACAGGCAAATGCAGCTGTTTTCCTGGCTTGTTTGAAACCGGGAGATAAGATCCTTGGTTTTGATTTGTCTCACGGTGGACACTTAACACACGGTTCTTCGGTGAACTTCTCCGGGAAATTATACGAACCGCATTTCTACGGTGTGAGCCAGGAAACAGGTTTGGTAGATTACGACATGATGGAAGAAGTTGCCAAGCGCGAAAAACCGAAAATGATCATTTGTGGTGCATCCGCTTATTCCAGAGATTGGGATTACGCACGCATCCGCAAAATTGCTGACGAAGTAGGTGCTTTGATCCTGGCAGATATTTCACACCCGGCAGGTTTGATCGCAGCAGGTTTGCTGAACGATCCGCTGGACCATTGCCACATCGTTACAACAACAACACACAAAACATTGCGCGGACCACGCGGAGGGGTGATCATGATGCGTCATAACTTCGACAATCCATTCGGACTGAAGTGGAACAACGGAAATCCAAAATCCATGGGAGCATTGCTGGATGCAGCCGTATTCCCGGGAATCCAGGGCGGACCGCTGGAGCACGTGATCGCAGCGAAAGCAGTGGCATTCGGTGAGGCATTGTCTGACAACTACAAAACATACATGGGCCAGGTGAAGAAGAACGCTGCTTTGATGGCGGAAGAATTCACGAAACTGGGCTACAAGATTATTTCCGGCGGAACGGACAATCACAGCATGCTGATCGATTTACGCTCCAAAGGAGTAACGGGTAAAGATGCTGAGAACAACCTGGTATTGGCAGATATTACGGTAAACAAGAACATGGTACCGTTTGATACGGAATCGCCGTTCGTTACTTCCGGAATCCGCGTAGGAACTTCTGCAATTACATCCCGCGGAATTAAAGAAACAGAGATCCCTGCAATCGTGAAACTGATTGACCGCGTGTTGATGAACATCGGTGACGAAGAAACGATCAAATCCGTACGTTCGGAGGTGAATGCTTTGATGAGCGCACGCCCGTTGTTTACATGGTGATCTTCATAGATATTAAATGGGAGGGTGTCCACGGCTTTGCCGGGACACCCTTTCCTTTTTGCCATAGCTTTTCTTCTTTTCCCACAGATGCACAGATATTATGCGCGCCTACCGGTCGCGCTGATTTTGTTATTAATATTCCTTTATCGGCACCCGCGGTGCTTTGTCCTTTTGCCACAGCTTTTCTTTTCCCACAGATGCACAGATGTTAAGCACGCTTACCCCCGAATATGTCGGGACAGGCAGTCGCGCTAATGTTCTATTCAGAATAGTATTATTATACTTCTGTAAGGATGATCCTTTTATATTGCAGCTTGGGTTTCCGGAAATTTACCAGTAAACCAACTTCATTGCCGGATACAGCCAAATAATTGATTGTTTGTTCGAAATGTTGGTCTATCAGATCAGATACAGTCTTCACTTCTAAGATAATTGAACCAAAGACTACAAAGTCTGCAAAGAATTGGTGTGGTAGAATAATGTTTTTATATTTTACCCGGTATTTAACCTCGCGTTCAAATAAAATTCCATGCTTTCTAAACTCGTACTCTAAAGCATCTTTGTAAACAATTTCAGAGAATCCTGATCCTAATTTGTTATGAACTTCCATACAACGACCGATGATTTCATAGGTCTCTTTTTCCAATAAATAGTTTTCCATTCTCTTTAATTTAAGAAAAAAGATCGTTTATCCAACTATCAATTATGTCTTAATCAAAGAAAAAGAGGCGACCGGTAGGCGCCTCCGTTTATCTGTGCATCTGTGGTAAAAAAGAAAGGGGCCGCAACTGCGGACCCCTGATTATTTTATTTCCTGTGAAATCTATGATAAACGGATTAACCTCTTGAGCAGAATGCATCCCAGGTTGTCCAGAAATGCGCGTTGATTGCTCCTAACGGCGGGTTGGTGCTGTCTGCCACAATTCCTACCATGGATGCGCAATTGCTGTTGCAGCCAATTTCGTTCGTACTTCCTTGTTGTGGTGGAATCTGGCGCCATGAATTGGTAGATCCGCTCCACATTTCTACCTTGATATCAAAAATACCGGAAAGGTTCGGAGTTTGAAGTTGTTGTGTAGGGTTTTCGCTGGAAATCATTCCGGTCCAGTTTCCCTGGGAGAACGTAACCTGCCATTTTGTGATCATTTTAGAAGTGTCGTTTTGTGGGGATAAATACACCCAGAATTGTGCGCCGTTACCCACTGTAAGAGTTCCGGACGAATTTGCAATACCTGCTGACATAGTGAATAGTTTTAATGTGTCGTTCCTACTCTTAGGCTTTTCGGAAACCGCCCCACCATCCGATCATTTTTTCGTCAGGACCGGCCGCATCCTTCAGAAAAGTTTTTAGTGAATTGTGTAAAGCGAATGTAACTAATTTTTGGTGCTGCGGATTGCTTTTTGTCACGAGACGGGAAATTGGTGTCATGAACCCAAAGATTGATTACATAAACTTCGGGCACCTGCGGTGCTTTTTCTTTTACCGCAGATGCACAGATGTTCAACGGCGCCTACCGGTCGCCTTATTTTATGCTGCTAGGAGGATGCTTATTACCCAGATGTTCTTATTGGTAGTTGAGTCGTTCTTATATTATGAAAGTGAGCATGGCACAAAAAAGAAGAGGCGACCGGTAGGCGCCTCCCATTTATCTGTGCATCTGTGGTAAAAAGGAAAGGTGTGGCTGTCGAAGACGGCACGCACCCTGTAACACTGTGTTATGCGGTAGTTCCATTGTCCCGATCCCTGGAGGAATGCGGCAGTACTGTCCGCGCATGCTGGTAGATCAGCACAAAATCCGGGTGGTCTTTCCGGAAGATCTTAATGAGCCGGTCCATGCGGTCGCGGAGGATCTCCGTGATTTTCGACTGTACCTCGTTAATGGCCTTCGTGATTCCCTTCCTTCGGAGCAATGCCATGCGGGTAGATTCAATCATGTCGGGCAGCTGGTCGATTTTTGCGATCAACGCACTGACAAACGCCGGGGTGATTCCGTAAGCATCCAGTGCCGGGCCTTGAGCCAGCAAATCGTTCTTCAGGTCGTTTGCATGCACTTTTGCCTTCCCAATGGTGAGGCGGTTCAGTTTGGATCTGCTAACCTTATTCCGTTCCCGCAAAGCGGTATTTTCACTGTCTTTTCCAAACAGGTAGAGCGCCTGGTGTGCCAGGACCATTTCGTCGAACAACTCCCGGATCAGGGCTTGTTTTTCCAGTGTTACCCCGGTGGTTGCCGTAGATTGTTCGCTTAGTTTCGTATCCAGGATCGTGAGTTTGTTTTCGAATTGCGCAACAGCCGTTGCAAAAGCCGGCACGTTGATCCAGATTGGTTGGTTTTCTTCCAGCACGGTATGTACACTCCCGAACATACTGCGCTTGTTTAAGGTGCTTTTTTTCATGACTTTCCGTATTAAAAGTTATGAAAGAGGCTTTGAAAAATGCGTGCCAAACTGCTGAAAATGAATTGTTAAGAGCTGTTAATCAGCCGTTTCATTGATTGAAATGTCCTTCTGCACTTTTTTTCGCCGGGTTTGGATTATCCAACCGCCGCCTTTGATCGACCTTCCTGCGCGTTTGTTTCACCTTCACGCGCCTTTGCGCTCCGTTCACACGCTTTCGCTAAACGATCACATGCCTTTGCTTCACCTTCACGCGCTTTTGATCGAAGTTTCCGCGTCTTTGTTTGAGCTTCACACTCCTTTGCTCGAGCTGCCGCTTGTTTTGCGAGACAGTTCTGCGCCTTTGCTTCCCGTGCACACGCTTTTGATTCAAGTTCACATGCCTTTGATTGACAGGTACGGGCTTTTGATTGGGGTTGCGGGAGTGTTGTAAGTGCGCCGGGCACCTGCACCTGCGGTGCTTTTCTTTGCCACAGATGCACAGATGTTTAACGGCGCCTACCGGTCGCCTTGTTATCTACATATATACCAAGCGCTAAGCGTTGATAGTTGTGTATATCTATTAAAGATGGAAGGTTGATCAATATACTTTATAAAAGAAGGGGAAAATCGGAGTATTGAAAATTGTTAGGTGTTGTATTCAGTTGAATACAGATTAAATATTGCTGCTTTCCTATCATTGCATGAAGCAATTCCTTCTTATGAAAACAAACATCCTCAGCTTGATACAAGACGACATCAAAATTTCCCGCCTGATCGGAGTATTGGAAAACCTGGATATTTCAGCCGGCAGCTATTATTTGGGAAATGTAACGGTGATCTTCTCGCTGATGGGAATCAGCAACACCGAGCAGAACCAGGAGTTTTATCAACTTTTGCTCGAGCAGGCAGATGATTTGGAGAAATACCGGACACCAGAAGCCTTAAGCAAACTTGCGGAGGAGGTTTATGGGAGGCTGGGGGAGAGGGTTTAGGAAGCCACAAAACACTCGCGGTGGTGCCAGCGCAGGTTTTCAATGGCGGGATAGTAATCGGGGTTGCGCGGCAATAAAATTTCTTTTCCGTCAAATTGTCCCAGGGAATAGGGCGAATGGTTTTCCGAGATGGCTTTCGATATTTTCACCCGGTAATCTTCCGTAATGGTGATCAGTCCGCGGTCGTAAGCCCGGTGCAGATTGGGAGAAAGAGCAATGCCGTTGGTGATCGTATCGTCTTTTGAAATAGCGAACGGAATGAGATGACAGGCATCCACCATTTGCGCGTTGGTAGAAGATTCGATCCGCATTTCCGAAATGGCGCATTGGTAGCCGTAGATTTTTGGCACTTCACGCTTGAACACGCCACCGCGAACAAAGACTTCTTCTTCAAATTCTTCCTTCGAAAGCGTTTCTTTCAATTCATCGATCCGTTTGCGGTATAAAACCGCGTCTTCCCGCAGGATCTCTGCTTCCAGTTGGGTAAACAGATCGGCCTCGTGAACATGGAACCGGCTTTTGGTTTCCGGGAAATATTGGTCCAATAGGGCTTCTTCCATAACCGCCAGCTGAATCGGGTCCTGCATGAGGGCGAATACCTGTGCGTCTAATTCTGCAAAAGCCACGGTTTCCTTCAATGCATTCAAACTGCGGATGCTGTTGGAAGAGGTAACGGGGATTTCCATGCCGCCATAAGTAACCAGTTTCCAAAACGGCTCCGACTTCATGTGATAAAACGGCAAAGCAAAGTTCGGGATGTGTGGCGTAACCACCAGCCTGCTCCAAATGGATTTGAATTCGAGTACCAGCTCCGGGGTAATTGCAATGCGGTTATTGCTGATTTCTCCTTTACGCACGAGTTCCAGGATTGCGAGAAGTAACACCGGCTTGTGCGGCGCTCCGCCATATTTGGAATCGCGTCGGAGGCGGGAGAAGAAATGGAGGGGCATTAATTAAATTATTTTTTTCTTTTAAAGCAAAATCCTATTTCTAGGAGGAGGATTATTTTATCCTGAGATATATTCTAGTAGTTCTGCATAGGCAGCATTTTTCATTTGTCTTGATCTTTTCACTCCAACTTGTTCTAGTTTGTTGATTAAATCTTGTTCACTTGTATTGATAAGGTCATTTATGGTTAAAAGGCCTGCATCATTAATTAATTTGTTTTTTTGCCAGTCAGACAAGTCGAGATTAGAAATGGATTTATCCAAAATGTTATTTATTGATGCAACCAGCATCTCATCATTTTCTAGAATGATATTTTTGTCGATTAGGTCACTATAAATAGCATGATTTTGTCCGTACTCTGAAAAATTATTAATTTGAAGTTTTGCAATTAATTCTCTTGAGTTCCTTGTGGGATTGTTTACTTGCGATAAAAATACACCATAGTTTACCTCATAACGAGTTCCAATTAATGATCTAGTACCCTTTACACCGTCATCAATTTTCCTAATTATACCTGTATAAGTTAAAAGTCTAAGAGCCTCACGAATTTGTATAGGGGAATCTTTGTGAATCCAAAAATATATGCTTGTTTCAGTCCTAATCGTTCCGTCTTCATTGAAATTTTTCTTTATTAAGCTTGGTATTACAGTATCTTCTAGAAATTTCCTGCCCCAATCAATAAGTACTTTGTGTCCTTTAAATTTATCGCCTAGTAAAGTATGTTCAGCCCAAATTTCATTACGATAAAAATTACGAATTAATGTGTCTATTTCAGAACTACTAATTCTTTGAAGCCCTTGAGTCGTTTTTAATAAAATTCTCGGGTTACCATTTGAACAAAAGATAGCGGTATTGTAGAGTTCTTTATTTTGGTTTATCATTGTCAATTTCCCTTGGTCAACTTGCTTTTCAACCATTTCTGTCATGAAGCTTAAGTATCCGGGGTCTAGAATATTCCTATCTAATTTTTTAAAGACTGAATCGTGAATTCCTTCAAAGGTATCGCCAAAATGAGTTACACCAGGATAAACAGCTGCTTTAGATGAAACATATGGTGAGCGAAAGTCACGAAATAGAGTAAAAAATTGTCTTTGTTGTTCTGGTCGGAAAATATGAGCCGCTTCATCAAAGAAAAAGTATATACCCTTGATTTGATTTTGTTCACATATGTCATTTAATGCGTCAATTATATCATTTAGTTCAGGAAGTGATGTCGCATCTATCACTGTGCCTGGATTCTTATATGAATCTTCATATGCTTTTATTATATTATCAAGCGAACTGGTTTCAGAATTGGTTTCTGTGTTCAATAACGTTGATGCATAATTAGAGAACACCAAACCTCTTTTGAGACTACTTTTTATTAGCTCACGTAAAGAACGAGCTATCATCCAATTTCTAAATTGAAATGTATCAGTAGTGTGGATTAAAGTACTAGCCATAAACGTAATGTATACCGGTAGTATTTTTTCTGTCTCAAAGTTTTGCTCTAATTGATAACAGGCATATTTCATTAAGAATGATTTACCTGTTCCTCTACTGCCTTCGAGTATTAAATTGGCGTTTGATTTTAGCGATTCAATTATTTCATTTTCTAATTGTGATTTTACAATTATATTGGGTAACTCGTCTGGACGAATATTTTCAGTTCTATAATATATCTCTGCCATTTTTATTTAGATGAAGTTAGATGCTGAAGAATTGGTTCAACATGATTTAATGTTTGCATAACGATTGGTTCGACCTGTTCTAATTGACTTTGTTTTAGGGTTTTCAAATATCTTAAACAAAGTACAAAATTTGCAATTTCGAAAAATGATTTTAATGATTTATTGAATAAGATGATTTCTTTTTCTTCAATTTTCAAGGCTTCACTTTCCGTAATCCATGTGTGATGGTTACCATGCACATATTCTGATAAATCTCTATACAATTCTTTTGCTTTTGTATAGTATTCCTCGTTTTTATCTTTAAGTTCTAAAAAAAAAGCGTTGCAAAAACGATGTGAAAGCACTCCATTGTTTAGATCGTTAATTGTACTCCAATTTAAGTCTCTTGATGATTTTGTCCACTCAATAAAGTCAAGTGTTGCAGTGCTAAAAAACACACCTCCAAATAACATTTCCATAGAAAGTCTTAAAGAACTAAAAGCATTTCTATATAAACAATAAGTTTGAGAAATTATTGAAAGTTCCAAAGATTGAATACTGTTTGTTAGAAGAATTTTATAATTGTCTTCAGGTATTATTTCTAACCATGTTTGAAGCGATTTGGAAAAATCAATTCCATTATTAATTACATCTTTGTTTTGATCCAAAGAAGAATCAAAAATACCCTGAATCTGCTCGTTTATTTTTTTAATATATTCCTCTGCTGTCATTTTCTTGTTATTAATATTGCCGGTAGTTATGTTAATATAAATACTTAGCTAATTATTTAAATTGTACCGTTATCATTTCTTTTCAAATTCTAATCTTTTAGCAATTAATCTATTTCTATTTCAAATAAGCCTCCCTGCGCTCACCCACCCTCGGCACTTGAACCGATCTATTTCCCCATTGTTCATTTACAACAATGGCAGTCACTTTCACCAAAACCATTACCCCGGTTACTGCATTGTCATTCGATAAACAAACATGGAAGTTGTCATTTGATACCTGTTCCATTCTGTTGAAAGCATTAATTACTTTTCCCATTTTCAGGTAATAGAATCGTTGACCGGAACTAAATAGATTTACATTTTCATTGGTTACGATGTAGTAATCGATATCTTCACCTCTTTGAGCTACAACTAAGTAGTTTGGTAATCCAAGAGCCAGGCTTGCAAGCGGATTTCCTTTGGATAGAACTTTTACAATGGGTGAAGCTAATTCGCTTAGATCATTCACTGCATCCTGGTAAGCTTGCTGCCCTTCCTGATTCACCCCAATGTAGTAACTCCAGGCTTTTGTGTTTTTAGGCAGCGTGAAGTTAAGAGTCGTTTTATTTCCATTCGCGTTCCCAAAGGAATGCACTTTAGCTGTTTGATCCATTACATTCACAATGGTAGTATCTCTTCTGATCAAATAGTTCTCATTTTTAGAGTAGTATGTGGTATCATACAAAGTTCTCCAATAAACTTCCGAATTAAAGTTTTTGGTGTATTCATTCAACGGAATGCGCTGAATGTGGATCTTGCAAATCTTTCCGGATAAGCCTTTGTTTTTGATGCGGAATTTATAAATTCCATCCTTGGAAACGGGAAGTTTTTTATTGGTTATTCCACTGGTCTCGTAATCGGTGAATTTGGTGAAGCTGGGATATTCTGTCACTTCCACTTCTCCGATGGATTTTCCCTTGATGACCTCAAAATTCAACACAATCTGATCCCCTTCCGCAAAGCCGAAATAGAATTCTTTTTCTTCCGAAATGCCGAGTTTTAATGTGGATTCGATGAGGTCTATGGCTTCCTGGGAATGGGCCAAACAGGAACCGAATAGCAGCAGCGCAAGAGTGATCAATTTCATTGTAACAAAAAGGTTTCGCTACGAATCTAAGAAAAGAACTGTTAGTTGATCCGTTTGGATTGATTTTCAGTATTTACCACATGGGGGAAATGTGGTTTTCCGAAAGTTGATGCCTGCTAATATTTCCCACAGATGCACAGATGTCCTGCGGCGCCTACCGGTCGCCTTATTTTCCTGCTATTTGCAGAATGCTTGTTTCCTAAACATCTGTATAAGTATTCGATTGGCTCTCTACTATTAAAGATAACTATCACACCAAAAAAGAAGAGGCGACCGGTAGGCGCCTCCATTTATCTGTGCATCTGTGGAAAGAGAAAAGGTGCAGCTGTCGAAGACGACTCGCGCCCTGTAGTGCTGTACAATGCGGTTGTTTTGTGGTGGACGGTGATTATTCCCCCTTCATCTGCCTCGCCAACAGCTTCGGGGAAACTTTAAGGCTTGCTGTAAATGTCATTCCCGGCTGGCGGGTTGAAAAGGTCATCAATGCTTTTTTGTACCAGGCAGCATCGGTGGCTTTCTTGCGGACCGGTTCGTGGTGGGCTGTGTCATACAGCACGCCTTCGTGCCACGCCTGGATCTCGTAGATGGAAAGCCCGTAGTATTCCGCGCGGTCCAGTACAATGGCGAAATCCCACTCGTTGAAATGGAGGTTTTCCTTTTTGTCGAACCCGTCGTTCAGGTTTTTCAAATCGGTAAATACGTTTTTTTCTAAGAATTCGGCCTGCTCCATATTGTTTGTAAAATTTCGGCTAAGGTACGCAGAAAATCCGCTTGGTGCGTTCACCGCGGGATAATACTTCTAGATGTCTACTTGTTTACCACAGATGCACAGATGTTAAGCGCGCTTACCAGTCGCGCTGATTTTTGTTTAACTATTTTATGTTTGTGCTGGTTTCGGAACGTGTCATCATTTCGCCCCCTTCAAATCAAATTAACATAAAAAGAGGCGACCGGTAGGCGCCTCCAATTATCTGTGCAATTTGTCCCGACAATGATTTCGTCGGGATCTGTGGTAAAGAAAAAGGGCGAGTCCGTCGACTGACGGCCCGCCCATAGATATTTTAGCGAGCAGAAGCTCCTTACTCTTTAATCACGGTCACATTTGCGGTTCCTTTTTCAGAAACGTATTTGATGAAATAAACCCCGCTTTCGTACCCGGAAAGGTCCAGTTTGTTTTGTTTTTCAAGGTCGATGGTTGTCAATACCTGTCCTTTTACGGTGATCAGGGTTGCAGTTCCTTCGGTTTGTCCTGCAATAGTTACAAGATCATGAGCCGGATTCGGGTATACCGAGAGGCTGATGATTTCTTGTTCGTTCAATCCCACGGTAGATGCGGTGGTGAAGGAAACGGTGCTCCAGTCGGAGAAATTCCCGTTGCCACAGTCTGTGCGTACATGGAAGTAGTAGGTGCTGGAACTGTTTAAAGTAGCTGCCGCGAATGTGTTGTTGGAAGTCACGGTTCCACCTGCATTCGGGTTTGTAGATGTTTGGTCGAGAACGTACTGGAAGGTGTTCCCGGCTTGTGCGGTCCAGTTCAGGTTTGCAGAGCTGCTTGTAATGTTGGACACGGTCAGTCCGGCCGGAGCAATACACGGTGCGTCATCGGTTGTGAAAGAAACGGTTGTCCAGTCGGAGAAGTTTCCGTTGCCGCAGTTGGTGCGCACGTGGAAGTAGTAAGTCGTAGAAGCATTCAGTCCTGTGGCGCTGTAACTGTTGGCTGTTGCAGGTGTTCCGGAAGCCGGGTTGGATGCCGTTTGGTTCAGTACGTATTCAAAGCTGTTTCCTCCCTGAACGTTCCACGAAAGATCGGAAGTGTTTTGGGTGGTGTTTGCAATCGTTAACCACGTTGGCGCATCGCATGGTTCCGGCAAAGTGGTAAACGGAATGGTGGTCCATCCGGATGTGTTTCCCTGTGCACAATGGGTGCGTACGTGCACGTAGTAAGTCGTTGCAGCGTCCAATCCGGATGCGTTGTAGAAAGTATCTGTGGTAGCTGTTCCGGAAGCCGGATCTGTGGAAATTTGATCTACCACGTATTCGTAGGTGCTTCCCGGTTGGGTGTTCCAGCTAAGTTCTGCCGTATTTTGAGTGATGTTTGCTGCGGTTAACCCGGTCGGTGCATCACATGGCGCAATGGAAGTGGTGAACGAAATGGTTGTCCACGGAGAGAAATTTGCTCCGCTGCAATCGGTGCGAACGTGCAGGTAATAGGTCGTAGACGCACTCAGCGTTGTTGGATTGTAAGTGGTCAAAGTAGTGGGCATTCCCAGGATCAGCGGATCGCTGGCAGTTTGGTCCAGTACGTATTCAAAAGTGTTGCTTCCCTGCGCATTCCAGGATAGATTTGCGGAGTTGTGGGTAACGTTTGCAGCAGCCAATCCGGTTGGTGCCATGCAGGGCGTAAGTGTGGTGGTAAAAGAAATGGTTGTCCATGCAGAAGTATTCCCCTGAACACAATTCGTGCGAACGTGCAGGTAATAAGTGGTCAATTGATTCAATCCGGCTGCATGGTAAGTTGTTCCTGCCGTTAAAGTTCCGGAAGCCGGATCTGTGGAAACCTGGTCAACTACATATTCATAGGTACTCACGTTTTGTGTATCCCAGCTTAAATCTGCGGAGTTGTGTGTCACGTTTGCTGCAGCCAATCCGGTTGGAGCGTTGCATGGTTCGATTGCTGTTGTGAAAGAAATGGTTGTCCACGCGGAAGTATTTCCCTGAACGCAGTTGGTGCGGACGTGTAAGTAATAGGTCGTTAACGGATTCAATCCCGTTGGGTTAAAAGTAGTTCCTGTTGTTGAAGTTCCGGAAGCCGGGTCTGTGGAGATTTGGTCCACTACGTATTCGTAAGTGCTAGCACCTTGCGTATCCCAGCTTAAATCAGCTGAGTTGTGTGTCACGTTTGCAGCAGTCAATCCGTTTGGAGCGTTGCATGGTTCGATTAGGGTTGTAAAAGAAATAGTGGTCCATGCGGAAGTATTTCCCTGAACGCAGTTGGTGCGTACGTGTAAGTAATAGGTCGTTAACGGATTCAATCCCGTTGGGTTAAAAGTAGTTCCTGTTGTCGATGTTCCGGAAGCCGGATCTGTGGAGATTTGGTCCACTACGTATTCGTAAGTGCTTGCGCCTTGCGTATCCCAGCTTAAATCTGCGGAGTTGTGTGTCACGTTTGCAGCAGCCAATCCGGTTGGTGCGTCGCATGGTTCGATCAGGGTGGTAAATGGAACGGCAGTCCACGGAGAGAAATTTCCGCTTCCGCAGTCGGTACGCACATGCAGGTAATAAGTCGTAGAAGGATTCAATCCGGTTGCGTTGAAGGTAGTTCCTGCTGTGGGAGTTCCTGCCCCGGTTGGATCTGCAGCTACTTGGTCTACTACATATTCAAAGCTGTTGCTTCCCTGTGTATCCCAGCTTAGGTCTGAGGAGTTGTGGGTGGTGTTTGCGGCAGCCAATCCCGTTGGCGCGTTGCATGGTGCTGCCGGAGTAGTGAAGTTGACGTAGACCCAGTTTGAGAAACTTCCGTTTCCACAATTCCGGCGGAGGTGGAAATAGTAAGTGGTTGAAGGTGATAAAGCAGCAGTACTGGTTGTTAATCCATTGATAGGAGTTCCCGCACCGGCAGGATCTGTTGCAAGTTGATCCAATACATATTCAAAGTCGTTTGAACCGGCAGCGTCCCAGTTAAAATCGGCACTTGTTGCTGTTACGTTGTTTTCCGCAAGGTTGGTCGGATCGGTACAAATAGTAGCTATGGATCTTACTTTAACATTGTTCAACCCGATCAATGGAGAAGAACCTGAGCCCGAACCGCGGTTTGATGCAAATGTAAGTGTGAAAGTGGCATTGTTGGCCAGGTTAAGCCCATTGATCGTAATAGTGAGGTGATCAGGATTCCCCGGACTGGTGGTATTGTCAAAAGTCCAGTTTAGTCCCGAAACACTTCCCAGTGAAGAAGTTACTGTCCAGTTTGGAAGTCTTGAAACGCGGTTTACAATCTGGAAAGCATCGTAACTGATTTCTAACGAAGTAATTGTTGACCCGGTGGTGTTTTGGAAGGTCCCTGTAAGGGAACAGCTTGCAACGGAAGAACTTGGCTGATATCCGAAACCTGCTCCGGAGATGGCATAAACACCGCCGGTAGTAGAGGCGCTTGTACTCTGGTAATTCCCGCCCGATCTTGTAAATCCGCCGGGAAGTGTTCCGTTCCAGCCGTTGAAGTTGGTGTTGAAATCGGTGTTGTGAGCGGTAATACTCACTTGTGAAAATCCGTTCTGCCAGCCTCCAAGTGCCAGGAAGAGCATACAGATGCGGATTGTTGAAATGAATTGTTTTTTCATGGTAAACATTATTGATTGTTCGTTAAGGTGTATTGCAGTGCGATTCTTTGATGCCGCACTTGTTGTAGATTTCAATTTGCTAAAGTTTAGTACAAAGGTAGACCGGGTGTTTTCGGGGAGGGTTAAGTTCGTGTCAAATAAGTATTAAATCGCGTTTATTGAGTTAAAAATCAGTTTGTTAAATCGATTTAGCTTTTAAGAATCAATGCTTTGTGTTAGTCAAAAAAAAGGGACACAAATCCTGCGTCCCTTTGAAAAAATGAATCGGTTGTTTTTTGGATTACCTCACCAATGAAACGTGTCCCGAAAATGTTTCGAAAGCATCGCTGTGAAGTTGTTTTACCCGTATGTTCCAGATATAAGTTCCTTCTGGCACCATCGTTCCGTGGTAAGTTCCGTCCCAGCCCGTTTCTGAATCGTGCGATTCGAAGATCGTTTCGCCCCATCTGTTGAACAGGAGCAGGGTGTAGTTCTGGGGATCAAATCCGCTGGAAAAAATGGGTTTGAATGTTTGGTTGAACTCGTCGCCGTCCGGTGTAAATGCATTGGGAATGTAATAAGTCATTTCATCCTGAACAGTAATCACTTTCGTAATGCTGTCGATACATCCGTCGTCATTGGTGGCAATTAATTCCACCGCATAAGAACCCGGTTGTGCCGGGAAAGTAAAATTCGGAGATGTTTCTGTGGATTGGGCGGAGTCAACCCCGAAATTCCAGGTGTAAGTTACTGCGTTGGTACTGGAATTTACAAAATGTACGGTGGGATCCAGTGCAGAAATCGTTGATGGGGAAAAGTAAAAATTGGCGTCAATACCCGGTTTCACTTCCACATCCTTGGAAACAGTAGTAATGCAATTGGAGTTGGTTGTCACTTTTAGCAATACGGAATGCGTGCCTGTGGTTTGGAAAACATGTTTCGGGTGTTCTTCCGAAGAAGTGAACCCGTCGTTGAAATCCCAGTGCCAGTTGGTAATAATCTCCGGTGAAGGCACGGAGCATGCGGATGTAAACACCATGCTGTCGTTCATACAGGGTGCCGAAGAAACAAAAGAAGCGGAAGGATTGGGTTTCACAACAACCTGCGTGGAAGCACTGTTGCTGCAATTGCCCTCCTGAACGGTCAGGGTATAGGTTCCTGCTTCGGTGATATCCGCCGGATTTTGCACCTGGGAAGTGTACCCGTTCGGTCCGTTCCACAAATAACTGATAGTTCCGGAAGCGGTTGTAAATCCGGTAAGCTGGATCACTGTGCCTTCACAATATGGTCCGGCATTGGATGCAGACACAAATGGCACTTGTGAAATCACGTTTACAGTTGCGGGCGGGCTTGTGCATCCGTTCTCGGTAACAAGCAATGTGTAAGTTCCCGCTTCTGTTCCGTCTGCCGGGTTTTGAAGCGTGGATGTGTACCCGTTGGGTCCGCTCCAGGAATAAGTTACGGCGCCCGATGAGGTCGTTGATCCGTTTAGCTGAAGCATTGTTCCGGTACAGAAAGGTGCGGTATAATCTGCTTGTGCTGTCGGTATTGGGTTAATTACGACTGTTGTATTTGCAGAAGTACTTTGACATCCGTTGGAGCTGATTACCAGTTCGTACATTCCGGCTTCAAGGGCATCCGAAGGATTTACAGCGGTAGATGTGTAGCCGTTGGGCCCGGTCCAGGAATAAGTAATTGTTCCTGTTGAATTGGTGTTGCTGTTTAAGCTGATCGGCGAACCGGTGCAGTAAGGTCCGGTATTGGAAACACTGACGGTCGGTACCGCATTGACACTAACGGTAGTGGTTGCCGGTGTGCTCTGACATCCGTTTACCGCAACGGTTAATTGGTAAGTATGTGTTCCGGTTTGAGCGGTAAATGTTGGATTTTGCAGGGAAGAAGTGAAACCGTTTGGACCTGTCCAGGAATAAGTGGTTGTTCCGCTAAAAGGAGTTGATCCGTTCAAAACAACGTTCCCGCCTTCGCAGTAAGGCCCGGTATTGGACGCGGTTGCTGTAACCTGTGCGGGTTCGGTGAACGTTACGGGAGCTAAGGTTGTGGAACATCCGTTTACGAAACGCACCTGAACGGTATATGTTCCGGGAGTAAGGTTACTGAAAACGTTTGAAGCTTGCCAGTTGGTTCCGTCCAGTGAGTATTCCAATCCGGAATCTGTAGAGGAAATGGTAAGCACCCCGTCGTTAGCACCAAAACAGCTGATTGGGGTCGGAGTTACGGATTGAACAGCAGGAACCGGATTAAGTGTTACGGTGTGAGTGGCAGAAATAGTTCCGCAGGAAGTAGCTGTTGAAACAGTGTAGGTTCCCGGTGCTGTGACCGAAATGGATGGGGTCGTTTCTCCGTTTGGAGACCAGGTGTTCCCGGATGCATAACTGGAAGTAAGCGTGATGGTTTCTCCGGGACACATAGAAGCAGGTCCTGAAATCGTAACCGGAACGGAAGGTGCCGTGATGGTAATTACAATGGTTTGAGGGCTTCCCGTTCCGCCTCCGCAGCCGGTGGAGCTTGGTGTCACTGAAAGAGTGTATGTGCCTGGTGCTGCAGTTCCCCAGTTGATGGTCATATTGGCGGATGCTGTTGTTCCGTTAGGAGTGGTGAAAGAGGCCCCGGCAGGTAATCCGTCCCAGGTGTAAGAAACTCCGGTTTCAGGCGTAACGCTGTAGTTTTCGGTACTTCCCTGGCAAACGGTTGTATTTCCCGAGATCGGACTTACGGTTAGAGGTCCGTTTAACTGGGGTGCTGTCAAAAGAACATTGTCGATGAACAACAATTCATCTGCGCGATTGGTGGTAACGCTTACCACGAAGTAGAATTCGGAAACACAAGCGGGGATCGTCCAGCTGTAACTGTGTGTTGAGATGCTGAATTGTGCGTTGTTGTTTCCGGTTGCCAGTGTAATTAAAGTTTGCGGAACACCGTCGTGGTAGGCTCTGAATGTTAGGTTCTCTCCCGAATCCCAGCCGGTACCGTTACAGGATGGAAAACGGTTTCCCCAGTTGAAGGTCAAAGTGCGCACGGAGGAGTTGCTGGTAGAAATGTCCAGGGAATTAAAGGTAAAAGTACGTGCGGTATTCGGTCCGTTTCCTGATCCGGTGGCAAAGCAGTTTCCTCCGCCCGTGTTTCCTCCCACTACGAGCGAAGTAGTTCCGGTTACCTTGTTCGGTGATTGCGTTGCTTCGGATATGGACAGCGCACTTGCTCCCGTGGAAGTGTATCCCCAGGGATCTCCCGGTTCACCGCCTTGAAATCCAACAGTTACCTGTGCGCATACTGTGCTGCTGAAAACCAGTGAAGCGCTGAAAAGCAACTGTTTGGTGTATGCTTTGAACAGTCGGAAGCTTGAAAAGTGGAAGGCGGAATAAACAAAGCTCATAACGCAGTGATAATTATTTTTTTTGCAAAGGTACTCCGGGAATACGCTTCGCAGATTAAATTCATGTCAAATAAGCATTAAATTCCCATTTAAATAGTTTGTAAATCAATCGCTTAAACGATTTAGTAAATAGCTCTTCTGTAGTTTAGTTAACCGGAAATACAGATCATTTCAGGGAATTCCAAACCGGATTCACGGACATTTAGTATTTTCACCCCAATCAAACAAACTATTCACTTCATGGAACGCGAAAAGATCATTTGTTTTTTAGAAGAAATCGGGATTCCGGTCATAGAAACCGAATTGCCGGACGATTGTTTTTTGCCCGGATTAGCCATTGAGAAAAATACCATTTTAATGGATCCGGCAAAAATGAAATACCCGGGAGATTTGCTGCATGAGGCCGGACACATAGCGGTAACAGAAGAAGCATTGCGTCCGCTGATCGGCACTGCAGATATGGACCCCGAATGGCCGACTCCCGGCGATGAAATAGCCTCCATTTTGTGGTCTTATGCCGCGCTTAGGCATATCGGAATATCTCCCGAGGTTGTTTTTCACGCGCATGGGTACAAGGAACAATCCGAATGGTTTATCGAACAATTCGGGAATCAAAATTACATCGGCCTTCCGCTGCTGGAGTGGATGGGATTTTGCAGCCAAACAGAAAAAGAAGGTATAAAACCTTTTCCACACATGATCAAATGGTTGAGATGAGCACAAAAGAGATCACGAAATACTTAAAATTTCCCATGCAGTTCGACGAACAGCGTTTGGTGAAAGACCTTTCGCGGGCCATGGAATCCCAATGGGTACCGCATTTCAATACGGGTGGCTATACCGGGAATTGGAACGTAGTATCGCTGTATGCGAAAGACGGTAATGCACAGCATATTTTTGCGCTTTCCACAGATAATTCCGCCGTTTCCGAAACTCCTTTGATGAAGGAATGCACGTATTTCAGAGAGGTTCTGGATTCGTTCAGCTTTCCCATTCTTTCGGTCCGTTTATTGCGGCTGGAAGTGGGAGCGGAGATCAAACCGCATACCGATCACGAATTGGGGTATGAGGACGGGCAGTTCCGGCTGCACATTCCCATTGTTACCAACCCGGATGTAGCATTTATCCTGGATGGCGAGCGCCTGACCATGCTCCCCGGCGAATGCTGGTACACCAATGTAAATTTCGTGCATTCGGTAGCGAATCGCGGAACGGTTGACCGGGTGCACCTGGTTATTGACGGAGAGCGGAATGCCTGGACAGACGAACTTTTTTTCGCCCAGGCCCCTGAATCGAGCTTTGAAGCAGACCGGGAGGAAAACCTTTCTCCGGAGACGATCAGACGCATGCTGGAAGAACTTAGAAGCAACCCGCAAATGGCCGGCCACCCGATTGTTTCCGAACTGGAAGACAAATTGAAAAACCAGAGCAATGCGCTCGATTCATAAATAATAAGCCCGGATATATTGCATAACCGGGCTGAGAAATAAATTAAGCGGAGAATTAATATTTTACAATGCGGTAACTGGATTTATCGACAACAAGCAGATAAGTTCCGGCTGGCACCTGACTGATGTCGATGCTGTTTTCTCCGGCTCCTAAATAAAATGTGTTTAACGTTTCGCCTGCTAAATTTGTTAAGCGAGCCTGCATATTTTCTGTTACCGAAATTGAAACCTGTCCTTTCGTAGGGTTTGGAGTGATGGAAATCAAATCCTGGTTGTTGTCCGTCAAGCTTAAATCAGAAAGCGTGATACAGTTGCTGGTGTCTGAGCATGTTCCGTTGCTTACAATCACAGCGTAACTTCCATTTTGAGTGGCTGTAAAAGATTGGCCTTGTGCCCCCTGAATTGCAGAGTTGTCCGAACAGTTAATCCACTGATAAGTTAAACCGGACGCAGTAGCGGTAAAAGTAGCTCCTGAGCTGGTAATGGCATTGTCCGGCAATGGATTAATGGTTAAATTCAATGTTACAATCGAATCACACCCGTTAGCTGCTGTGTAGATGTGTTCATAGTAATCCGATGTGGTGTAATCTTGTCCCTCCCAAAAGTAAGATCCGCAGGCAGAAGCGCTTATTGTGTCCTGAATCAGATCAGGTTCTGTAACGTTTGCGGTGATCTGGATGGTGCAATTGTTTGCATCGTATATGTCCAGGGTGTAAGTTCCCGCCGCTAAGTCAGAAATGTCCTGGGTTGTTGCAGAATTAGACCAGATATAGGAATACGGAGCAGTGCCACCTGAGGCTTGAGCTGTAATTGCACCGTCGCTCGAGCCATAACAACTTACCGGTGTAGAGCTGGATGTAGCAGAAATTTGACCTGGTTGTGTGATAGTTACCATTATTTGCTTGGCACAAGCGGCTGCATCTGTAACAGTAACGCTGTAAGATCCTGCCACGGCATTTGTGATCCCTGAAGCTGTCATGCTGTTACTCCATAAGTAAGTGTAAGGAGCTGTTCCGCCTGTTGAAGATACGGATGCACTACCGGTCGCATTTCCGAAACAGTCCACATTTGTGAGGGAACTAATGGTTACAGAAGGTGCATTGGGATTATCAACAGTTACTGTATTGCTTCCGGTGCAACCGTTGGCATCGGTAATTGTTACGGTGTAAATTCCGACAGAAATGTTAGTAATGGTTTGAGTGGTCCCCCCGTTACTCCACAAGTAAGTATAGGGTGGTGTGCCATTGAAAGGCATAGCTGATGCAGAGCCTGTTGCTGCGCCGCATGCCGAGTTCGTTGAATTGGTACTCGAGCCCACGGTACACTGAGCATAAGAAAAGTATCCGAAGATACACGCAAGAGAAGTTAGAATAAATTTCATAAAGTTGTTTTTAATGCCGCTAAAATACTGTTTTAAGGTTAAATTTTTCGTGTCTCCCCTGAAATGGTTTTCTTAAGGAATCAATTTGGAACAGTGAATTCCCAAAATTCCATAAAATAATTCTTCGCTTTTGTAACTGAACTATGTTTACTGACTTTATTCGGAATAAACGGCGGTATGGCAGAAAATACAATCGAAACAAAACAACAAAAAGGAACGGAACCTGAAAAAGATCAACTATCCGAAGTGCTTTGGTGGTTTTCTACGGCAATCAAGGAATTGATCGCAGATTGTACTGTAGACCGAAACCGCTACAAGATCCTTGGATCTGCAATGCTCTTCACCTGGCTTTATGCCACTCTGGCATGGGGATATTTCTGGAGCACCAACTCCGATTCTCCTTTCTTATTCGTTACACTGGGAATTTTTATGGGCGGATTTGTCCTTTCCATTGACCGTGTTTTGGTTTCTTCTATTAATAAGAAACGCACCAATATAGTGGCAATCGGGCTGCGGGTGATTATGGCTTTGTGTATCGGGGCATTTTTGGCCCAGCCTATCATCCTGTTCATTTTCAGCTCCGATGTTGACCGCGAAATTCCGATCTTACTGGATAAAAAGCTGGCAGAGAAAAAGATCGAAGTAGAACAGGTGTACCAATCCCGGAAAGATGAATTGTTGGCCAATAAAAAGAAACTGGAAGAAGATTTGAAGGAAAAGAGTGACCTGGCGATCGAAAAACAGAACGAATACCTCAAAGAGATCGATGGCACGGGAGGTTCCGGTAAATTCGGAATTGCAGGAATTGCGAAAGCCAAGCAGAACGGTTACCAGATAGCCAGAGATGCATCGGATAAAGCGCAAAAGGATTCCAAAAACGAATTGGAAAAAATCACCAAAGAACTCGACGAGATCAATACCAAAGTGACCAAAAGCGTGGCGGATTTTGAGAAAACACTAGATGGAAAAGGATTCCTGATCAAGAAAGAAGCCCTGCAATCCTTGTTCGACAAAGACAAAACACACGGACTCCAAAACCAGTATTACCTGTTGATGGTGATTTTGACCCTGTTCGAATTGATCCCGATCATCAGTAAATTGTTTATGACGTCCGGAGCCTACGATACGAAAGTAGCGCTGCGGGAGGATTTTGAAACGAAAACCGCAACATTGGAGTCTGAGAAAGAGTTTCGGGAGAGGGAGCGTGAATTGATTTGATTAGCAATGGAGTAATTATCAATTATCAAGTGGATTAGAGTAGTATAAGTGACCCACTTGATAATTAAATCATTGAAAATTGATAATTGGATTTGAAGTATCTTTATGATGAACAAACAATTTTCGTCATGAGATCAATTTTTACTTTCGTATTTCTATTTGCAATCGGATCGGGCTTTTCACAAGTATTGGATTCTGTTAACTATTCCATCAACGGACAGCAATTCACGGCATTTTATGCCAAGCCCCTGGAAATTACCAAAAAAACAAAGACCGTTTTGATCGTCCACGAATGGTGGGGATTGAACGAATATCCCAAAGAAAGAGCGCTTCAGATCGCCAAAGAAGGGAATATCGGTTTTTGCATCGATATGTATGGCAAGGGGAAAATTGCAAAAATACCGCAAGACGCCCAGGCACTTGCTATGCCGTTTTACCGCGATCCGGAATTTTCCTACGCGAGATTTATGGCCGGTTACAACGAAGCCTTGAAAATCCAGGGAGTAAATCCGGCTAAAATGACCGCAATCGGTTACTGCTTTGGCGGATCTGTAGTCTTGAATGCGGCTAAAAAAGGAGCGCCTGTAGATGCGGTAGTGAGTTTTCACGGGAACCTGGACGGAATTCCGGTAGATAAAAGCAAATTGACAGCTGCAATCCTGGTTTGCAATGGGGCCGCAGATTCATTTGTGTCTGCTGAAAGTATCCAGGCATTCAAAAAACAAATGACGGAAGCCGGTGCAGATCTGAAATTCATCGACTACCCGGAAGCAACTCATGCGTTTACCAATCCGCATTCAACGGAGGTAGGAAAGAAATTTTCCATGCCGATTTCTTACAACGAAGCGGCAGATAAACAAAGCTGGATCGATTTTAATAAATTCATGAAGTCAAAGGTGAAATAATTTCAGTAGGGGCAAAATTTTCCGACCCTACTGAAATCCTAAAATCATCATAAGCCGTAAATGAACCATGAAATGGACCAGAAATACTATTGGATTCGCTATGGTTTTATCGTTAGCTGCCTGCTCAAGTTCGAAAGAAAGCATGTCTTACCTGGCTTTGGGAGATTCCTATACGATCGGGGAAAGTGTTCCCACAACCACCAATTTTCCTTATCAACTAGCGGATTCAATCAGTAAAAGCGGGAAAGAATATGTAAGCCCTGTGATTATTGCGCGTACCGGCTGGAGAACTGATCAACTCATCGAGGCCATCGAATCGGCTCATCTGAAAAATGAATACGACCTGGTGACCTTACTGATTGGTGTGAACAATGAATTCCAGGGAAGATCAATCGGCGAATACGAAAACGATTTTAAGCTGCTGTGTAGAAAGTCCATTGAACTCGCAGGAAATAAAAAGAAACGGGTTATTGTTCTTTCCATTCCGGATTACGGCTTTACACCTTACGGAAAACCGAACCAAAAACGCATTTCGGAACGGATCGATTTGTTCAATGTATCCAATAAGCGCATTGCCGATTCATTGGGATTGAAGTACGTGAATGTAACGGAAATCTCTCGTAGAGGATTGAACGAGCCTGATTTGGTAGCAGAAGACGGGCTGCATCCCGGTGTGAAAATGTATGCGCTTTGGGTGAAGGAAATTTTGAAAAAGTTGAAATAGAAATGATTCGGATGTAGGGAGGAAAAATTTTTCATCCCTACATGATCCACCAAAAACAAATCTTGTTATTCATTTAATCATTACCGTTATCTTTGTTTCCAATAAAAAGCAAAGAAATGTCACAAATACCTGCAAATAATCCCGCTTTGAAATCCTGGATAGAAGTTCCTTCCAATTCGGATTTCCCGATTCAAAACCTGCCTTTTGGTGTTGTTAGAAATGAAAACCTGAAGCCGCATGTGGCTTCCCGGATCGGAGATAAAGTGATCGATCTGAAAACATTGCACGTATTGGGTTATTTGGAGAACCTGCCTTTCGAGTTGAGTGATTTTGATACGGATTCACTCAATCCGATGATGAAGAAAGGGAAAAAAGCAGTTCGTGATCTAAGAAACCGCTTGTCTAAACTGTTTGATGCAAATCAGCCGGATTTACAAAAGAACGAGCAGCATGTAGAGCAGGTGCTCATGCCTGTTGAAAGCGTGAAGATGTGTATGCCGGTTCAGATCGGTGATTACACGGATTTTTACTCGAGCCGCGAGCATGCTACAAACGTCGGAATGATGTTCCGCGATCCTGCAAATGCTTTGCTGCCGAACTGGTTGTGGCTTCCTGTTGGTTATCACGGAAGAGCGAGTTCCATCATTATATCCGGAGAACCGGTAACGCGACCGAAAGGCCAAATCAAACCGAATCCGGAAGAACCGCCGATTTTTGCACCTTGCCGCAACCTGGATTTCGAGTTGGAAACGGCATTCATTACTTTCGACGGGAAGCCGCTGGGTGAATCCATTTCTACCGAAGAAGCAGAAGATTATATTTTCGGTATGGTGTTGTTTAACGATTGGTCGGCACGCGATATCCAAACCTGGGAATACGTTCCGCTCGGACCATTCCTGGCTAAGAATTTCGCATCGTCGATTTCACCATGGATTGTTACTTTGGACGCATTGCAGCCATTTAAAACGGACGGACCGAAACAAGATCCGGAAGTGCTTTCCTATTTGAAATACGAAGGACAATTATCCTATGACATTCAATTAGAGGTATTCATCGAACCTGAAAACGGGGAAGAAACGAAGATCTGTACTTCCAACTTCAAATACATGTATTGGAACATGGCGCAGCAGCTGGCGCATCATACGGTAAACGGGTGCAATATCCGCTGCGGAGATTTGTTGGGCTCAGGAACCATTTCAGGGCCAACACCTGATTCTTACGGTTCTATGCTGGAACTGGCATGGAAAGGTACCAAGCCTTTGAAAATGAATGACGGAACGGAGCGTAAATTCATCCAGGACGGCGATAACGTGATTATGCGCGGATTCTCTTCCAAAGACGGTGTTCGCATTGGTTTCGGTGAAGTTTCCGGGAAAATCCTTCCGGCTAAAAACTGATAATTAATAAAATATTGGGAACCGCCGGCTGTTGAGCTGGCGGTTTTTTTGTGCCTGATATCAACCGAAAGGTTGATTTTTTGATGGGGGCGATGTGCTACTTTTGTACCAAATTTAATCCACAGTTCCATGAAAATGCACGTTAAAATTCTTTCTCTGTTCGTTATTCTCTTAATCGGTTTCAGTTCTTGTTCGAAAGAGAAGCGTATTGAAAAACAGTTGATCAAAAAAGACGGTAAATGGAAAATCACTTCCGTCGACTACAAATATTACTTAAATAATGAATTAAACTATTCGGAAAATTATCCGAATGCGGGGACAATCGAATTTGACAAGAAGGGGACATGCATTCTTACCATTACATTGAGCGGATCACCGGAAGTAAGTGCAGGAACCTGGACGAATTCGGAAGATAATATTACCATCACTGCAGATGGTGAAACGACTGTTATGAAAATCACAGACGGTCCGAAAAAAGGAAAAATGACCCTGGAAGAAACGGATTATTATAACGATACTGCAGAAAAAGAGACGTATACCTATTACCTCGAAAGAGCGGATTGAAATTCTTAACTGCCAAATAGATTCACTCAAAAGCTGTTCCTGGAGGAATGGCTTTTTTGTCGTGAACTTTTATTTGAATTGATGGGTATAAGTCTTAATTTTAGCAGGAATTAAATCATCCTAAATGAAAAGTGTCATCAAATTGCTGTTCTTATTTGTGGTTTTCACCTCGGTGTTAACAGCTTGTTCCAAAGAACAGAAGATTGAAAATAAATTAGTCCGGGGTTCCGGTAAGTGGAACATTAGAAAATTGAATAAATCTTCAAATTCCAATTATATCGGGGAATATCTGGATGCAGGAAGTTTTGAGTTTCACAAAGACAAGACGATTGTCAAAATTCTTAATTTTTGGCCGAAAACAACTACAGAAACAGGTACCTGGATAAATGATGAAGACAAAATCACAGTTACCTGGTCAGATGGAAAAACGACTGTCTTTTATATTACAAGAGACCCCAAAAAGGATAAAATGACTTTGTACGAGACTTATACCGTAACCACCTTCACGGGTTGGGGAGGTCCGGGATCTCATACTACTACAAAATATGTGTACGATTACTATTTGGAAAGAGCTCATTGAAGATACTGCAATGAATGTGAATTGAAAAGTATTCATTTTGAGACTTAAAACAATGGCTTTTTGTTTATTCGATTTTTAGCGTAGATTTGGCAAAAAATAAGATCGATTTATGAAAAACGTAACCAAATTACTGCTTGTATTGACTGTTTTTGCTGTTGGTTTCAGCAGTTGTTCGAAAGAGAAAAGAATTGAAAAACATTTGTATTCAAAAAGCGGAAAGTGGAACAATACCCTTTACGAATATAAGTATTATCAGGATGGATCTTTGGAAGATGCAACAACCTATACCAATGCCGGATTTATTGAGTTCAAGGAAAACGGTACATACGTATGGACATTCGCTGTAAACGGTAATACAGATGTTTCAAGCGGAACATGGACGAATACAGATACCCAGTTGTCAATGACAGAGGGAGGTACAACGGTCTGGCAGATTTTAGAAGAGTCAAAAAAGACTTTGAAGATCGAATATACCGAGATCAATACCCAATTTGGTGAGGAAAAAGAAGTGTATACACTGACCTTTGAAAAGTCGAAATAGTATTTTGCTTTGTATAATCAGGAAGTCCGGTTTTTGCCGGACTTTTTTTATATTAGTCGAAATCAAAACCAGGTAGTTATGAAACAGCATTTGAATACGATTATTATTGCTTTGGCAGTTATTATTGCCGGATTTCTATTGGCAAATGGATATAAGAACCGTTCCAAAACTGCTGATGCAATTAGTGTGACGGGTTCCGGAGAGGAAAATTTCACCAGTGATCTGATCGTGTGGAGAGGAAGTTTTTCCAAAAAGAATTACGACCTGAAAATGGCTTATAGCGAATTAAACAAGGACCAGCAGGCAATCCGCAAATACCTCACTTCAAAAGGAATCAAATCGGATGAGCTGATCTTTGAAGCGGTCGATATTCAAAAGGATTTCTTCTATGACTACGATCAGAACGGCCAATTGCGAAATACGGTTTTCAACGGGTACCAATTGACCCAAAACCTGAAAGTCCAGTCTAAAAATGTAGACCTGGTTGAGAATGTGTCGCGCGAAGTAACAGAGTTGATCGATGCGGGAGTGGAGCTGAATTCCTTTCCACCGGAATACTATTATACCAAACTGGCGCAGCTGAAAGTGAAGATGATAGAATCTGCAACAAAAGATGCCAGGAACCGCGCGGAAAAGATTGCCCTGAACGCCGGCGGAAGTTTGGGTAAATTAAAAACTGCTGATATGGGTGTGTTCCAGATCACAGGAGAGAATTCTTCCGAGCAATTTTCCTGGGGCGGGAATTTCAATACCAGCTCCAAGAAGAAAACGGCCAATATTACCATTCGCTTGAAGTACGAAGTAAACTAGCGTTTAAAGCGTTTAAAAGGTTCAAAAAAGGTTCAACGAGTTTCCTGTGCGGGATTTCTTAAATTTGGATACTTTGAACCATTGAACTTTTTGATTCCGATAGCTATCGGAATTTGAACCTTCATGGGAATTAACGCAACACTGTTAACACTTCCTAAAACCAATTGAAAAGACTGGTTATTTTGGGCTAAATTTGTATCTTAAAGATTGATTCCGCTAAGAGTATGGAAGCTCAGATAGATTTAGAAAAAGAACGATTAGAAATATTAAGCGCTTTTAAAGGACTTTTAAGAGCTACAAAGAACAGGACCCGCCAGGATACTGCCTACATTCGAAAAGCCTTTGATGTTGCCGTTGAGGCGCATAAAGACATGCGCAGAAAATCCGGTGAGCCTTATATTTATCACCCGATAGCCGTGGCGCGCATCTGCGTTGAAGAAATGGGATTGGGAGCAACTTCCATTGCCTGTGCGCTTTTGCATGATACCGTTGAAGATACGCACATCACTTTGCAGGATGTGGAAGATCTCTTCGGAGAAAAAGCCCGGAGAATTATTGACGGATTGACCAAAATTCCGGATGTTTTTGATCAGAATACCTCTATCCAGGCTGAGAACTTTCGTAAAATGATCCTGACCATTTCGGATGATTTGCGGGTTGTCCTGATCAAATTGGCGGATCGTCTGCACAATATGCGCACACTGGAAAGCATGTCGCCCGATAAGCAGATCAAAATTGCTTCTGAGACCAAATTCCTGTATGCTCCCTTGGCGCACCGTTTGGGTCTTTATTCCATCAAAACGGAATTGGAAGATCTTGCAATGAAGTATACGGAAACCGAGATTTACCGGGATATTCAGCTGAAATTGAAATCTACCGAAGACGTCCGTAACCGTTTTATTCGCCGTTTTGTGAACCCGATCCGTGAAGCTTTGAATAAAGAAGGATATCATTTCGATATTAAAGCACGTACCAAATCCATTTCTTCCATTTGGAGAAAAATGCAGAGCAAGGACCTTCCTTTTGAAGAGGTGTTTGATTTGTTTGCTGTCCGGATTATTTTGGACACGCCGATTGAAATGGAAAAGGCAGATTGCTGGCGGGTGTATTCCATTGTGACGGATTTCTATCAGCCGAGCCCGGATCGTTTGAGGGACTGGATTTCCACTCCGCGGGCAAACGGATACGAATCTTTGCATACAACCGTTATGTCGCCGCAGGGTAAATGGGTAGAAGTGCAAATCCGTACCAAGCGCATGGATGAAATTGCAGAGAAGGGACTGGCAGCTCACTATCGCTATAAGGAAAACCAGAAAGATGACAGTAAATTCGACCGCTGGATTTCTGAAATCCGGGACTTGTTGGAAAATCCGGATGTGAATGCGATGGATTTCGTGGAAGAGTTTAAGATGAACCTGTTCCACGATGAGATTTATGTGTTTACCCCGAAAGGAGATTTGCGTGTACTTCCTGTCGGAGCAACTATATTGGACTTTGCGTACGATATCCACAGCGATATCGGGAATAAATGTATCGGAGCGAAGGTAAATAACCGCCTCGTACCGTTGAGCTATCAGCTGCAAAATGGCGATCAACTGGAAATCATTACATCCTCTAAACAAAAACCTTCCGAGGACTGGCTGCGCCTGGCGGGAACGGCAAGGGCCCGTCAGAAGATCAAATCTGCACTGAACGAAGAACGCAAAGAGATTGCTGCCGACGGTCGTGAAATACTGGAACGCAAGTTCAAGCAGCTGCATATCCAGTTTAAATCGGAGAATATTACAGTACTGGAGCGTTTTTACGGATTCTCTTCCGCAACGGATTTATATATCCGGATCGCAAAAGGAAAAGTGGATCTTTCCAGGCTGCGGGAATTGGAAAATATGAACGGTTTGCTTCAGCCCGAGAAGAAAGCGCCGGTAAATAAGGATAAGCACGAGTTGGATGTCTATCCGAAGATCAATAAGAAAGATGACACCATCATTATCGGGGAAGATTTTAAGAACATCCAATACCAGATGGCCCGCTGCTGTAATCCGATTCCGGGAGATCCGATCTTTGGGTTCATTACTATTTCGGAAGGGATTAAGATTCACCGCAACAGCTGCCCGAATGCAGAACACCTGCAGTCTAAAATGGCATACCGCTGCATCAAGGCCCGTTGGAGAAGCCAGGATTTGGTAGCGCGTGTTGCAGCTATTCGTTTGATCGGTATTGACGATGTGGGGATCGTGAACAAGATCACGGAAGTTATTTCTAAGGAATTGAATGTAAATATGAAATCCATTTCGTTTGAGGCGAATGACGGATTGTTTGAAGGTAAGATTCACGTATTGGTCTACGATACGGAGCATTTGGACACCTTGATGCGTAAATTCGAACAGGTAGAAGGAGTTAAAAGAGTAGAGCGTTACGATACGAGGGAGGATTAATCCATAAAAGACACTTAGCCATCTGTCTATTTGCCCGGTGACAGTAAGCTTTTTGGCAGAACTGTTAAAAAGCATCCTCTTTCGTTGAAAACTTCTCTTTCCGCACCGGTTCGATCGTGCTTGAATCGAAAAAAATAACTACTTTTGCCCTTTCAACTTTGTCAGATGCAACAACAAGATCTGCAGTTAACAGTAAGGAACATTTTTTCAGCATACCTGGAGCAGAACGGGCACCGGAAAACTCCTGAGCGCTTCGCAATCCTGGCTGAAATCTATAATTATCAGGGGCATTTTGATATCGAATCTTTGTACATCAAGATGAAGAATCAAAATTACCGTGTTTCCAGGGCTACGCTCTACAATACGATCGAATTATTACTGGCCTGCAACCTTGTTAGAAAGCATCAGTTCGGTAAAAATCTGGCACAATTTGAAAAATCTCACGGATCGAAACAGCATGACCATGTTATCATTACCGATACCGGTGAGGTAATCGAGTTTTGTGATCCGCGTATTCAAAGTATCAAAGCAACCATCGAAGAAATCTTCGGGGTTAAAATTCAACACCATTCCCTTTATTTCTATGGAGTTAGAAACGAAGAGAATGAACAAAATCAATAATGAGCGCTCAGTTTGAAATAACGAAGTCATCGAATTTTGTATTGGTCAAAATTTCAGGAAGAATTGTTTCCGATGAAGGTTTGGCAGATGCACTTGATACCATCGATAAATCGTTAGCAGCTGATTTGAAAGCCGTTCTGTGCGATTGTTCCAGGTTGGAATACTGCAACAGTACCGGGTTGAATTTCTTTGTGCGTATTTTGACCAGATCACGGAAAGTTGGATTGGATTGTGTGTTGGTAAACCTGCAGCCATCCGTCAAAAAGCTTTTCGAGATATCCAAGTTAGACGAAATTTTTAGCTGCTTCAATTCCACAGATGAGGTTGAAGCAAAATTTAATAAAGTGAAATGAAAGTAGATGTTCTTTTAGGATTACAATGGGGAGATGAAGGAAAAGGAAAAATTGTAGATGTTCTTACTCCGCAATATGATATTATTGCTCGTTTCCAGGGAGGGCCGAATGCAGGTCATACCTTGGAGTTTGAAGGTGTAAAACACGTTCTTCATACTATTCCTTCCGGGATTTTTCATGAAAATGTGATTAACCTGATCGGAAACGGGGTGGTCATTGATCCGGTTGTGTTCCAAAAAGAACTGGAAAAACTGGCACCTTTCAATATTGACATCAAGAAGCGTTTGATCGTTTCAAGAAAGGCGCATTTGATCCTGCCGACGCATAAATTATTGGATGCAGCTTCGGAAGCTTCCAAAGGAAAAAACAAAATCGGAAGTACACTGAAAGGAATCGGACCTACGTACATGGATAAAACCGGTAGAAACGGGTTGCGTGTAGGAGATATTTTCCTTCCTTCTTTCAAAGATAAATACAATGCATTGGTTGAAAAGCATTTGAATATGCTGAAGCATTACGAAGACTTCGAATACAATTTAGCAGAGTTGGAAGGTCCGTGGATGGAAGGCATTGAAATTCTGAAGGAACTGACTGCTGTTGACAGTGAGCAATACCTGAATGAAGCCATGAAATCCGGAAAGAAAATCCTTGCTGAAGGAGCTCAGGGAACCATGCTGGATATCGATTTCGGGACTTATCCGTTTGTGACTTCGTCCAATACTGTTACGGCTGGAACCTGTACCGGATTGGGGATTGCACCTTCAAAGATCGGTGATGTAATCGGTATTTTTAAAGCATACTGCACACGTGTTGGTTCAGGACCTTTCCCTACGGAATTGGAAGACGAAGTAGGAGAGAAGATTCGCCAGGAAGGCAGGGAATTCGGTTCTACGACCGGAAGACCGCGCCGCTGCGGATGGATTGATCTTCCGGCAATGAAATATGCGATCATGATCAACGGTGTTACGGAATTGGCTATGATGAAAGCAGATGTACTGGATACTTTTGACACAATCCGTGCATGTACGAAATACAAAGTGGATGGAGTAGAGCAGGATTACATGCCGTATGATATCGACGGAGTAACCATCGAGCCGGTTTACGAAGATATCCCGGGATGGAATAAAGACCTGACTGGTTTGTCTTCTTTCGCAGATGCACCGGAAGCGTTGAAAAATTATGTCAACTATTTGGAACAACATTTGCAGGTTCCCGTAACAACTGTTTCGGTTGGTCCGGATCGTAAGCAAACATTGGCAACAAGATAATTGAAGTTATTGAACACATATCTTTATCGAATTGCGCTTTTTTTAAGCGCAATTTTTGTGTGTGCGCAATTTTCTTACAGCCAGGGTTCATGGCTGGAACTATTGCCCGGTGCCAAGAAGCTTTCTTATGACGAAAGGACCGGAAAACAGCGTCTGACGGGTTTTCTGAACTTCAAATACCAGGGGAATGTGATGTTCTGTGATTCGGCACATTATAAGGAGCGTACCGGGGAAGTTTGGGCTTACGGAAAAGTACAGATCAATAAAGCAGATACGCTCAATTTGTTTTGTGACTCCATGTATTACAACGGGAAAACCCGCCTGGCTAAACTTTGGGGACATGTCCGGATCCGCGATCGGGAATACAAATTGACAACTGATTCGCTGGATTATGATGCGAGGAGTTCAAAAGCTATTTACCGCAACAAAGGGCGCATTGAGAACATCACCACCAATGAAGTATTGACCAGTCAATTCGGTTATTTCTACCCGGATACGGAAGAGAGCTTTTTCAAAGGGAATGTAGTGTATAAAAGCGACGATTTGAAACTCACTACAGATACGATGCACTACAATTACCTTGTGCATAAGGTCTTTTTCTATGGTCCGACGGTGGGAACGACGAAAGATTCCAAATTCTATTGCGATAAAGGCTGGTACCACGTTCAAACGGAGGAAGGCCTGTTGACGAAAAATGCGAAAATTGAACAGGCACCAAGAGTTATAACCGGAGATAGTTTGTTTTATGCTCCGAAAAAGAAATATGCGGAAGGTCTTGGAAATGTGCAGATGGTCGATACAGCTCAGCAGGTACAGTTCAATGCCGGACATTTTGTGTCTGATGGTAAAACCCTAACAGATGTGCTGACAGATTATCCCCTGATCCGGATGATGAAGTCGAAAGATACGCTTTTCCTGAGAGCAGATACACTTATTCATGTACGCGACAGCCTGGAGAAGTCATTGAGGATCCGTGGCGGGAGGGATGTGCGCATTTTCCAGAATAAGATCCAGGGAGTTGCTGACTCGTTGGATTATCGCAAGCAGGACAGTATCATGGATTTATGGGGGAATGCCCATTTTTGGAGTTATAATTCAGAATTGATCGGTGATACGATCCGGGTATTTATTAAGAACGATACCCTGATCGATAAAGCACATTTGTTCCCACATGCTTTTGCCGCCAATGAGTTGGATTCGGGAAGGTATTACAACCAGCTTGCCGGCAAGGAGATTTGGTCTTATTTCAAGAACAATGAATTGGTCCGCTCGGATGTCAAAGGTCAGGCAAAAACCATTTTTTACCCGGAAGAAGAAGAGAAAACGGATACAGCCGTCATTGTGAAACGGATGGGATTAAACCGGATTTATTCGTCAGACCTGAGAGTTTACATGGATAGCGGGGAAGTGGTTGGTATTACCTATATCAATCAACCTGACGGAAAGTTTTACCCGATCGACAAGATAGATCCGGAAGAGCAGTTTTTGAAGGAATTTAAATGGAACCCGGCGCTTCGTCCGAAAACCTGGCAGGAATTGCTTAGGCCTCGGAAAATCCCTGAAGAAGCTCTGGAAGAGAAGAAGGAGTCGGGCGGAAGAAATAAGTGATTAAAAAATTCAAAATCCGGAAAAATTAAAAGCAGAAAATAGTTAGTCTTCCACTTTGGTTAATTTTCCGGTCGGATCAACGTGATAGCTGATAAATCCTTTTTCCGTTTCTTCTATAACAATCTTTTCATCCGGCTTTACTTCAAAGAAACGATATTCGCTCAGCATTCTCCCGTTTCCGTCCATTAAAGCAAAATTGTAATTGCTGTCTGCATTTTCATCATCGGATTTCTTTTGGACCGCATATAATTGATCTGTTCCTTCCGAGTGCAGATGCACCACTTGCTTGAATTCATTTCCGCCAATCAACTGCCCGATCGCATTCATTACGCCCATGAATTTCTCTTCCAAAATTTCAGAGTCAATTTCAGAATCCATGGAAGTGATAATAGAGTCATACTGTGAAAGTTCATCCGGTTTTTGCGCGATATCCAATAAAGGAAGTGTGGTTGCTAAAGTATTCCGAAGGTTTTCGCTTGCCTCAAATACAAATTGGCCGTTTCCTGCCGAATGAATGCTTTTAAAAATAAAAGGAAACAAAATCTCTCCGGCCGGATTTACAACACTGGTTTGATTGTAGAAAAAAACTTGCGCATAACCGTAAGCAAAATCATCGGCTGAAGTAAACCGTTCCTTAATCTCAAAATCTCCCTTGCGGTTGATAAAACCGATTAATTTGGATTTACTGGCAGCAGCCAGCCCTTCCGAAAATGGACTTGCATAAGCAAATTCGTGGTCGATAACCGTGCTATTCTTTTTATTAATGAACCCGTATTTTTCGCCTACTTTGGTTAAGAATAACCCTTCGGTTGGTGCGGCCATTTCATCGTATTCAAAAGGAATGATGATTCGCCCGATGGTATCGATCAATCCGAATTTCCTGTCCGAATTCTGTGAAGCAATAATGAATCCGTCGTCTAAAGCCAATAAGCTGTTATACTGACATGGAAGAACCTGCTTGAATCGCCGGTTGTAATAACCCAGAGAATAGGAACGTTCGTACCCGTTGGATTTATTGACCTTAAAAACAAATAGTCCGAGGTGGTTCTCGATGATCTTGTTGTAAACAAATGGAACGATCTCCTTTCCGTCTTTCGATTTTATTCCGACCTGTCCGGCTGCATTTTTTGCAATGACATTTGTACCGCCAAAAACAGTTTTGTTCTCTGTTTCATCCTCAAATTGGGCAGTCGAAAACAAAGAAAGTAATAAAAAATATGTAAAAAGAGATGTTTTCATTCATGTTCAATTTCCCCTCTTTCCGAAAGGATAATCGCTATTCCGCGAGTTGATTTAAATTTCGAGAAAACAATCACCATAATCACGGTAATGGGAACGCTGAGGAACATTCCCGGGAGCCCCCAGATAAATCCCCAGAAACCTAAAGCCAGGATTACCACAAGCGGACTTACGTTCATGGTGTTCCCCATGATTTTTGGTTCGATGATATTTCCTGCAAGGAACTGGATTGATCCGACGCTGAATAAAATAATCAATGATTCACTGTATCCTGCAAACTGTACGATTGCAAAAATTGCCGGTAAGAAAGAGCTGATCAATACTCCGAAAAACGGAATGAAGCTGAACATAAATACCAATAATGCCCAAAAGAATGGGGCGTTTAAACCTGCAAGGGTAAAGATTGAGTAAGCAATGGTTGAAGAAATCAAGGCAATGAGTGATTTGATCCCCAGGTAATTGGTGATTGCTTTTTCAATTCTTCGGATGACTAAAAGACGTTCGTCATATGCTGCACGGTCCGGGAATAAAGCTCTGATCTTAAATTTGAAAGACGATTCTTCCATAATGATAAAGAGCATATAGATCAAAACAATGATGACATTGGAAATAATGGCTTGCAGGGAAGTGATCACCGATGTCATGTAGGTGTTGATCAGGTCATTGGAATTGAAACTTTTTACAAGATCCTCGACTTTATAAGAAGAAAAGCTGTCGAAATCCTGTAGAATGCGTGTCAGGTTTCTTCCGTATGCATCCGAATAGCGGATCAATTCCTGGATGTTGCGTTCGAAGATCAGTCCAATGCCCCAGACTGTTGAAAAAAGGATAGCAGAGCTAAGTAATGTTTTCAACCATTTTGGAAACCATTTATCGCTCAGTCCGATCATGTAAAAAAGCGAACGGACTTTCCGCATCAAAAGCCAAAGGATAATTCCGAAGATCAAAGGGATAATCAGGCTTCGGCCCAGGTAAAGGATTACGACCAGGATGGAAGCGATGATCAACGCGTGACTTGTCGTTTGTACTTTCGCTATTTTCTTAGACGTATTTTCCATATTTCTTTCGAAATTAAGAAAAAGCTAGCTGGATTTGCGTTTTTAGAAAATTATAACAGGAAAAACGCCATTAATCGGGACGCTTACGCTGAAGCTCTTGCCTTTGTGTAGCCACTGTGCCTTCGCTGACCGCATGTCGCCAAAGCTTTAGCGGCGGTACAAGCTACAGCATAATCGTTTCGGCAGAGCAAGGTCAGCGCAGGCGCAAGAAAAATGGCGTTTTAAGTTTTTATGAAGTTGGAGTACTTACTTCAGCAATTCGATCACACCTGCGGCACCTTGTCCGGTTCCTACACACATGGTTACCACTCCGTACTTTTCTTTTCTGCGACGTAGTTCGTTGATGATTTGTACAGTCAATTTGGCTCCGGTACATCCAAGCGGGTGTCCCAACGCGATTGCTCCGCCGTTGACGTTCACGATATCCGGGTTTAGACCAACTTCGCGTATCACCGCCAAAGACTGGGAAGCGAATGCTTCGTTTAATTCGAATAAGTTAATGTCGTTCAGGTTCATTCCCGCTTGTTTCAATGCTTTTGGGATTGCGTCTACCGGCCCGATTCCCATGATGCGCGGTTCTACACCAACTACGGCATAACTGTGCAGGCGTGCAATCGGTTCGATATTCAACTCTTTCATCATTTTCTCAGACATGACCATTACGAAAGCAGCTCCGTCGGAAGTTTGTGAAGAGTTTCCGGCAGTTACACTTCCCATAGCATCGAAAACTGGTTTCAATTTTGCTAGCCCTTCAATGGTAGAAGCACGCGGTCCTTCATCGGTATCGACAATGAATTTCTTCGTTTGTCTTTTTTCATTTTCGTCCAAAAAGATGTGTTCTACTTCAATAGGAACGATATCTTCTTTGAATCTCCCTTCAGCAATAGCTTTTAGTGCCTTTTCATGGGATTTCAAAGAAAATAAATCCTGATCTTCCCGGCTTACTTTGAACTGTTCTGCAACAGCTTCGGCAGTCAATCCCATTCCCCAATACCAGGTCGGATTTTCCTTTCCCACTTTCGGGTTCGGGACAATTCTCCAGCCTCCCATTGCCATAACCGACATGGATTCCACGCCGCCAGCAATAATACAATCTGCCATTCCGGCTTCAATTTTTGCCTGCGCCAGGGCGATCGTCTCCAGTCCGGAAGAACAGTAGCGATTGACAGTCATTCCCGGAACTTTATCGGTTTTTAATCCCATCAGGGAAATCAAACGACCCACGTTCAATCCTTGTTCTGCTTCCGGAGTTGCATTCCCCACGATTACGTCGTCGATGCGTGTTTTTTCTACTTGTGGAACGCTTGCAACGAGGTGTTCGATTACACGTGCTGCCAAGTCATCAGGGCGGTAGAACCGAAATCCTCCTTTTCCTGCTTTTCCAACTGCTGAGCGGAATCCCGCTACGATATATGCTTTTTGTGACATGATTTTCTTTTTTTGATTAATCTAAACGATTAGTTTCTCAAAATTTTACCTGATTTTACTAAGCTCTCCAATCGCTCCAAAGTTTTGCGCTGCTGACACAATTCTACGAATGCTTTTCGCTCCAGGTCCAATAAGTATTGTTCGGAAACGACTGTGTTTTCGCTCAAATCACCACCGCACATGACCCAGCCTAATTTCTCGGAAATAACCTGGTCGTGCTCAGACATGTAGTGTCCGGATTTCATAGAATTAGCACCGACGTAAATGATTCCGAGTCCTTCCTGGCCAAGAACAGTGATGTTTTTTTCTCTTTTCGGAGCAATGTATCCTTTGTCGGCTAATTCCAATGCAGCGGCTTTTGCCCGGGTTAATTGGTATTCGCGAGAAACGATCACTTCATCTGTTCCCGGTCTTAAGTAGCCCAGGTCGAATGCTTCATAAGCTGAAGTTGAAACTTTCGCTTGTCCTATTGAAAGGAAGCGTTCACGCAGTCGGTTGATTTTGATATCACCGTCTTTTAATTCTTCGGAGAAGCGTTTTGCAAATTCTTTCGAACCGCCGCCTCCGGGAATCAAACCAACACCAAACTCAACCAATCCCATGTAAAGCTCCGCATGTGCAACGACTTTATCCGAATGCATGGATAGTTCACAGCCACCACCCAAAGCCATATTATGCGGAGCTACAATTACAGGGATATTGGAGTATCGAACACGCATCATCGTGTCCTGGAATGCTTTTACGGCGAAGTTTAATTCATCGTAGTCTTGTTCGACCGCCATCATGAATATCATCCCGACATTTGCTCCTGCAGAGAAGTTTCCGCCGGTGTTCGAAATAATTAAACCTTTGTATTCTTTTTCGGCTAAATCAAGTGATTTGTTGATCCCCTCAATCACGCCGCCGCCGATTGTATTCATTTTCGTGTGGAATTCCAGGTTCAGAATCCCATCACCCAAATCTACTAAAGTTGTATCTGAATTTCCCCAAACCTTATTGGTCTCACGCAATGCATCCAGGATTACCAAATGCTCTGTTCCCGGAATGACCTTGTATGATTTTGAAGCAATGTCGTAAAAGTATTTTTTACCACCTTCGGATTTATAGAACGTATTGTTTCCTGCTGCAACGAGTTCTTTTACCCATTCGGCAACGGTGTATCCTTCGCTTTCCGCTAATTCAATTCCTTTCTTCACACCGATCATGTCCCAGTTTTCAAACGGTCCGTAAGTCCAGGCGTATCCTGAGCGGATTGCATCGTCAATACTGAAAAGCACATCTGAAATTTCGGGAACCCGTTGAGAAATGTATGCAAACAGCGAGGCGTAATGTTTTCTCAATAAATCTCCGGCTTTTGATTTGTCGAGCAATAACATGCCTAAACGGGTTTTGAGATCCGGAGCCTGTTTTGCCATTTCCAATACCGGGAATTTGGCTTTTTGCATCTGACGGTATTCCAACGTTTCCAAATCAAGTGCAAAGCGGTTGACATTACCGGCAGCATCCTTTTCCTTGTAATAAAATCCTTTTTTGGTCTTATCTCCCAGGAATTTATTTTCGATCAGGAAGTTTAATACCTTCGATTCTTTTAGGTCCTTTACCATTTGGTCGTTCGGAAGATTAGCCTGTAGTCCTTTTGTAACATTATATGCAGTATCTAAACCGACTAAATCGCCCAACTTGAATGTCCCGGTTTTCGGGCGTTCAAGAATAGCACCCGTTAGCGAGTCTGCTTCTTCAATCGTGAGACCAAGGTCCTGAGCCAATTCCATCACTTTTGCCATGGAATAAACCCCAATGCGGTTTCCGATGAATCCGGGCGTGTCTTTACACAATACGGTTTTTTTTCCGAGTATTTTGGAACCGAAAGACATGTAGAAATCGATGATCTCCGGAGCTGTTTCTTTCGTTGGAATAACCTCTAATAAAGGTAAGTATCTCGGCGGATTGAAAAAGTGTGTTCCGGCGAAGTGTTTTTTGAAATCGTCGGATCTTCCTTCTAACATTAAGTGAATCGGAATTCCGGAAGTGTTTGTTGAAACCAGAGTTCCGGGTTTACGGAATTTCTCCACATTTTCAAAGACCTGCTGTTTGATGTCCAAACGTTCGATAACTACTTCGATAATCCAATCCACATCGGCAATTTTTGCCATATCGTCTTCAAAGTTTCCGGTTTTAATTCGGGAAGCGAAAGACTTGCGGTAAATTGGGGAAGGATTGGAAGTCAATGCAAACTGCAGCGCTTCATTCACAATGCGATTCCTTACGGGCTTACTATCAATTGTGAGTCCTTTTGCTTTCTCAGCATCGTTGGGTTCTTTCGGAAGGATGTCAAGAAGCAGGACTTCACATCCGACATTGGCAAAGTGACATGCAATTCTGGATCCCATGACTCCGGATCCTAAAATTGCCACTTTTTTAATGTGTCTGTTCATAATTGATTTTTTATTGAATCCGTTTTTACGGATATATATTTCACTCTTCTGATGGATTCGAGTTTTCCTCGTCCAAAATGTCCTGGATTTGGTTCACAACTGATTCGAAAATATCGATGTGTTCTTTTGGAATACGCTCAATGACTTTATTGTTGAATTCGAAAACAACGTCGCGGGCAATGTAGCGCGCTTTTAGACCTTCTTCTGTAAGGAAAATGCGTACTATCCGTTTGTCGAGTTTATCTTCTTCCCGGCGAATGAACCCTTTTTCTTCCATGGTTTTCAAAGTCCGAGAAAGACTGGTTGGTTCCATTCCCATTCGCGGGCCTAATTGAGTGCTTGGAGTTCCTTCACGGTCAATATGAAGAAGAATGAAACCAACAGACATACTAATACCATAGCTGTTTGCTCGTTGGTTGTACATGCGCGACATTTTGTGCCATGTTAATCGAACATCTAAGTCGATGAGGTACTGGGGCTTATTTTGCATACTGTGAACTTGTCACGAATATACAAAATAATATTATGTGTGCATAATAAAGTGAATACTTTTTTTTGAAGGGTATTACCAGGGGTCCGGGTGGCGAAAAACGGTTCCGTTAAATTTAGCAATAATTTTTTGATTTTGGTTATAAACAATTGATTCATAGCGTCCAATTGTTTTTCCGCAGTTGATTTCCTTGCAGATTACAAGTAGTTCATCATTTACTGCTACCGGAGCGATGTGTGCAATAGAAGTTTCGATACTTACCGCTTTTTGTCCGCGGCTGTTTGCTGCGAAAGCTAGGGCTGAGTCTGAGATAGAGTAGGAGATTCCGCCGTGTGCAGTTTGGTGTCCGTTCACCATTTCGGGGCGAACCGTCATGGATAATTTACAATATCCGGGTTCAATTTCAAGAATTCGGATGCCTAACCATTGAGAAAAGGCATCCTTGCTCATCATTTCAGTGACAATATCCTGAGGTGTTCTCATGTGTTAGTCCAAAGATCTGGAAAGTAAAGAGATCATAGCTAAAATCACAATGAACAATTGCGTTGCAGTTTCGTCATCTAAAGTAACTCCTTCCGCATCTTCCATCCCAATTTCCATTGCCATGAATTTTACCAGGTCCGGCTGATCTGAAAAATCTTCCAAAATAGTTTCATCTTCACTTTCGAAGTATTCATCGAGCAATTGAAAATAAGGTTCTTCAAACTCATCGATTTGTTCATCAGTTACGCTTTTCGGATGCAGCCCTGCTTGGGAATAAGCTTCCAGGACAACCGTGAAATAATAGATCAACAGGCTTTCCAACCCTTCGTTTTGATATTCCTGTGCTGCCGACATGATGTATCCCAAAAGGACAGGTTGTGCAGTTGTTTGTGCTTCCGATAATCTGTCTAATGCGTTATCGTCCAGGCTATCTACTTTTTCGATAGCTGCTTCAATGTGTCCTATGGAGACTTGTGCCATGTATTTTTGTTTTCCGACAAATGTACTGTAATCTTTAGAGAAATGAGTCTGATAAGAGGATTCATTTACAGAAAATCGTACTCTTAAAAAACTGTAAAAATCAACAAGTTTGCGAATTAGATAAATGCTATCTTTGGCTCATGGCATATTTTACAAAAGATTATCTCGATTTCTTTATTGAACTGGCTGCAAACAACAATAAAGATTGGTTTGATTTAAACAGGAAGCGCTACGAAAATTCAGTAAAGAAACCTTTTGCAGATTTTGTTCAGGCTTTTATTGATCATTTGGCAAAGTCACATCCTTCATTTAAAGATTTAAAAGCGTCCGAATGTATTTTCCGGATCAACAGAGATATTCGATTCTCTAAAGACAAGACTCCCTACAAGACCATGTGTTCTGCAGTGGTAGCACCAAATGGCAAGAAGTCGAAAAGTATACATGGCATCTACTTTGAGTTTGGACCGGAAGAAGTGCGTGTCTATGGTGGTGTTTATGAGATTGAAAAAGAGGATCTGTTTTTGGTGCGTGAAGGAATTGCTCACAATCTGAAAGAATTCAATTCTCTGATTGCAGATAAAGAATTTGTCAAAGTATTTGGCGAAGTTAGAGGAGAACGCAATAAAATTGCTCCGAAAGAATTCAAGGAAGAAGCGGAGAAACAACCGTATATTCTCAATAAGCAATGGTACTTCTTTACAAAGTTCGATGCGGAATTGATTTTGCAGGCAAACCTGATAGAGACACTGGATCATTGCTTTCAAGTTGGTTTGCCGCTTGAAACGTTTTTTAATAAATTCATTCAAAGACCATAATTTATGAATAAGTATGTTGGGTTAACATTATTTGTTATCCTAGGATTTGGGGCGGTTGCCCAGAAGAAGCAATTGACACTTTCAGATGCAGTAATGCAGCAGAACAGGGCTTTTAGAGATGAACAGTGTAATTCAATCACCTGGATCCCGGGAACAGATTCTTACGTTTATGTAAGTAACAATTACCAAACCATGTACCAGGCTTCCGTGAAAAAAACGGACCCGGAGCAATTGTTTACTATCCAGGATGTAAATAAAATTCTGGGATCACAGTTATACAATTTTTATGGGTTTTCCTTTAAAAACGAGTATGAGCTGGTGTTAACAGACGGGAATAACTATTATTTGCTGAACCTGAAATCAAAGACAGGGTCCAAGCTGGTTACTGTTGCGGATGAGGGTGCCGGTGCGGAGTATGAAATGACCTCCGGAAGTGTTGCGTATACGGTTGAGAACAACTTATGGATCGTTAACCCAAAAGGCGAAAAGATCGCTGTCACTTCCAATACGGATAAAAACATTGTTTCCGGACAAGCCATTGCCCGAAGTGAATTCGGGATCTCAGACGGTATTTTCTGGTCCGGAAAAGGGAATTACCTGGCATTCTATCAAAAAGACGAAACGAATGTGAAGGAATATCCTTTGGTAGATGTTACAAAAATTCCTGCCGAATTGATGAGTATTAAGTACCCAATGGCCGGACAAGGTTCGGAAAAACCGAAGGTGGGAATTTATTCTGTTTCAGATAAAAATACTGTTTATATAACTCCAAAAGGAGCGGCAGACAATTATCTTACAAACCTAAGTTGGACACCGGACGAGAAATTTGTTTTGATCGCTGAAGTAAATCGTGAGCAAAATCATATGTGGCTGAATCAATATGACGCAAAAACAGGAGCATTTGTCAAGACTATTTTAGAAGAACAGCATGAAAAATGGGTGGAACCGGAACACCCTGCGTTTTTTCCAACGGCGAACTCGAATAATTTCGTGTGGATCTCTGAAAAGGACGGATTTAATAATTTGTACTATTATTCATTAGATGGTACTTTGATCAAGCAATTGACAGCCAACAAGTTTGTTGCGAAAGAGATTTTACAATCAATTAATAAAGGGAAAGAAATTGTATTTGCAGCAACCGGCACAAGTCCATTAAATACCCTTTTCTATGCCGTTGATTTAAATGGAAAGCAGCGTTGTCTGACATTGGAAGAAGGAACGCATGGAATTGTGATCAATGATATGGGAACTTATCTTATCGACCAATACTCTTCACACTCAGTTCCGGGAAAAGTCGAATTAAAAACAATTACAGGCAAAATCACCAAAACACTTTCTGTTTCAAAAAACAAGTTGGCCGATGTGCAGATCGGGACGGCAGATATTGGACAAATTAAGGCGGAGGATGGTTCTACCTTGTATACAAGATTAATCAAGCCTAGTAATTTCGATTCGAATAAAAAATATCCGGTGATGATTTATGTTTACGGTGGGCCGCATGCACAGATGATCACCAATTCCTGGTTAGACGGAGCAAACTTATGGATGTACTGGATGGCAGAACAAGGTTACCTGGTATTTACATTGGATAATCGCGGGTCCGGGGAGCGAGGTTTTGCTTTTGAAAACCAGATTCACCGTCAATTGGGGAATGTTGAAATCAAAGATCAAATGAAAGGGATTGATTATTTGAGATCGCTGCCGTATGTGGATACATCTCGTTTTGCAGTTCACGGATGGTCGTTCGGAGGTTTTATGACAACATCCTTAATGTTGAAGCAGTCCGGGACATTTAAGGTCGGAGTTGCGGGTGGTCCGGTTACTGACTGGAAATATTACGAAATAATGTATGGTGAGCGTTACATGGATCGTCCGGAGGAAAATGCCAAGGGATATGAAGAAGCGTCGTTATTTACACATGCAAACAAATTAAAAGGAGATTTGTTGTTAATCCATGGAACAGTGGATGACGTAGTAGTTCCCCAGCACAATGATGCATTGATCAAGAAGTTCATAGATCTTGGAATTCAGATTGACTTTTTCCACTATCCGATGCATAAACACAATGTGATCGGAAAAGACAGGGTTCATTTGATCCAAAAGGTACTGGATTACATTATTGAACATAATAAGTAATTCAATATTTTAAGAGAGAAGATTACTTCTCTCTTTTTTTGTGAAAACCAAAAAAAATGACTAAATTAGTCATGAAAAATATTGTCAATTATGAAGGGAGTGATTCAAAAGGCTAGAAAATCAAAAGGAATGCGTTCTCGTGAACTTGCAAATTTGCTTGGAGTGGATCAATCCTTGATTAGCAAATTTGAAAACGGGAAGCGGCTGCCAACTGAATCACAACTTGTTCAGATCTCAAATATTCTTTCTATCAACCTGGATGATTTAATGAAAGCCTGGTTAATGGAAAAGGTTTTGTCCGAGGTAAAACAATATGCATTTGCAGATGAGGTTTTGTCAATGGTTCAGGAAGAATTGGCAAGTTATTATCCCAAAAGAAAATTTGAAGATTTATCCATTGAAAAAACTTTAGGGGAAATAGATGAGTTAAAGCGTCAACTGGATCAAATCAGAGAGTTTGAAAACCATCGGATTACTGAAGCTTTGGAGTTGGAATACACCTTTGAGAGTAATCGGATTGAAGGAAACACCTTAACCCTTCGTGAAACAGATCTTGTAATTAACAAAGGATTAACTGTTTCCGGAAAGAGTATGAGAGAGCATCTGGAAGCAATTAATCACGGGGATGCAATTCACTACGTAAAGGAATTGATTTCCAAAGAATCTGTACTTACAAAAAAAGAAGTTTTAAGTATTCATAATTTAATTCTTCGGGGGATAATTCCCGAAGAAGCAGGGAGATATCGAAGGATTCAGGTAATGATTCAGGGAAGCGGTCACGTACCTCCCGCCCCCTACCTGGTTGAAAAGCAAATGGAAGATTATTTCATTTGGTATGAAAGAAACAGGTTGAGCCTGCATCCAATAGTCTTAGCTGCGGAAATGCATGAACGCTTAGTGACCATTCATCCCTTTATAGATGGGAACGGAAGGACATCCCGTTTAATCATGAATATGATCTTATTGCAAAACGGATTTGTAATTGCAAACATCAAAGGTGATAATACATCGCGTTACAGCTATTACGAAGCACTTGACGAAGTTCAAACTTCCGGAAATAAGGATGCTTTCATTCGTTTTGTAGCTGAGGTTGAAAAACAAAGCCTGGAAAGATATCTTTCTATTTTGAAGTAAAGGTATATTTTGTTAGGAATAGCACCGATTATTCTGTTCATATACGAATCATTTCCTTTTTGAATCTTATCTTTGTTACAAAATACATCCCCAAAATGGCAGATATTCTTTCGAAGACCATAAACTCTACTGTGAAGACAAGCAAAGATGTTTTGTTGAAAGCATTCCGATTAATGGCTACGGCAAAAACACTTGCAGAAAAATATGAAGCGAATAAAGAGGTTACGGCAAAATATGTTCATGCAACTTCCAGAGGGCATGAGGCAATCCAGCTGGCTGTTGGTTTGCAGTTAAAACCCCAGGACTGGGTTTCTCCATATTATCGTGACGATAGTATTTTGTTGGGTATTGGTATGACTCCTTATGAGCTGATGCTACAGGTTTTTGCCAAAAAAGACGATCCGTTTTCAGGTGGAAGGACTTACTATTCACACCCTTCTTTGAAGCGTGATGATATGCCTAAGATTCCGCATCAGTCTTCTGCAACCGGTATGCAGGCCATTCCAACTACGGGAATTGCGATGGGGATTCAATATAAAGAAAAAACCGGTCTTGCTGAAGACTTTAATGGTGAAAATCCGGTTGTTGTTTGTTCTTTGGGAGATGCTTCCTGTACAGAAGGAGAAGTTTCCGAAGCCTTTCAAATGGCTGCTTTAAAACAATTCCCGATCATTTATTTGGTTCAGGATAACGGATGGGATATTTCAGCAAATGCAGCTGAGACAAGAGCCCAGGATATTAGCTATTATGCTCAAGGATTTAAGGGGATTGAAGTCAGAACAATAGATGGAAGTGATTTTGATTTGTCGTACCAAACTGTTCAGGAGGTTTTTGAAATCGTAAGAAAGGAAAGAAGACCCTTTATTATTCATGCGAAAGTTCCGCTTTTAGGTCATCATACTTCAGGTGTTCGAAAGGAATGGTATCGTGATGATTTGGAAGAAGCTGCGACACGTGATCCTTATCCGAAACTAAAGGAAATCATTCGTGAACTTGAAGGAGAAGCGGATATCATCAATATTGAAGCAGATGTGCGCAAGTTGGTCGATGAAGATTATGAAAAAGCGTTGAACGCTGAAGATCCGCAACCGGCAAGTGTTACAGATTTTATTTTTGCGCCATCTCCGGTTACGGAAGAGAAGGGGGAGCGCGAGCCGGCAGGGAAGAAGAAAACTGTTATGGTTGACAGTGCTTTATTCGCTGTGCGTGAAATTATGTCTGAGCATCCGGAAGCATTGCTTTACGGACAAGACGTCGGAGGAAGGTTGGGTGGTGTTTTCAGGGAGGCTGCTACGCTTGCTCAAACTTTTGGTGATGACCGTGTTTTCAATACTCCGATCCAAGAAGCATTTATTATCGGTTCCACGGTTGGTATGTCGGCCGTGGGTTTAAAACCGTTCGTAGAAGTTCAGTTTGCAGATTATATCTGGCCGGGATTGAACCAGTTATTTACGGAAGTTTCCCGTTCCAATTATTTGTCCAATGGAAAATGGCCGGTTAGCTGTGTGATTCGCGTTCCGATCGGAGCTTACGGATCAGGTGGTCCTTACCATTCATCGAGTGTTGAGTCCGTTTTGGCAAATATTCGCGGAATTAAAGTAGTTTACCCATCTACCGGAGCCGATTTAAAAGGACTGTTAAAAGCAGCGTATTATGATCCGAATCCAGTAGTAATTCTTGAGCATAAAGGTTTGTACTGGTCTAAAATTGCCGGTACAGAAGGTGCTATGTCCATCGAACCGGATGAAAATTACATCATTCCGATCGGGAAAGCCCGAATCGTGCAGGAAGCTTCCGCTGCAGCAATAGAAAAAGGGGAATCTTGTGTGGTTATTACTTACGGACGCGGGGTTTATTGGACTTTGGAGGCATCTAAACAGTTTGAAGGAAAAGTAGAAATCCTGGATCTTCGTTCCATTAATCCGCTGGATATGGAAGCCATTACTGCTTCTGTTGAAAAGCACGGAAAAGTGTTGCTGGTAACGGAGGAATCTGTTGAAGCATCCTTTACACTTGGTCTGGCAGGAAGAATTCAAAGAGATTGTTTTCAGTATTTGGACGCTCCGATTGGTTTGGTCGGCGCGATTGATACGCCGGCTATTCCTTTAAATTCAACGCTGGAAGCAGAATTGCTGCCGAATGCTGATAAAGTACAAGCAGCCCTTGAAAAGATTTTCAACTATTAAAGGATGAATCAAAACTATCCGCCTAAAGTTAGGTCGATGCTGGAGCGATTAGCATTGATTAAAACCGATCTTTCAGGAGTGACTATGTCGGTTTCTCTTGACAGAAATTTTAAAGACTTACCTGAAACCAATGAGATCTTATCTTCAATTACATCGGAAGATAAGAATCGGTTGTTAATGGCTTTGGAACAAGCGTTTGCAAATAAGGATTTAACGCGGGTTATCGCTTTGTATTCTTATATAGTCTTGTTTCAGGAAACGGATCAAACCAACATCAAACAAGAAGTTATTCGTTATTTTCTTCTCTATATTAAAGAGCAAAAAAATGATGCTGAATTGAATGCGATGTTCTTGCACCCAGGCTTTCCCGGCTTAGTTTCGGGGTTAAATGATAGGGAATTAACCGATTTACAGTTCAAACTTTTCTCAAGATATTTAGATGATAAAACAGCTATAGGTACACGAATTGTTGGGGTTCAGAAAAACTTGCCTTTAAGTGAAGATCAAAAAAAAGAGGTGTTGAATTATCTTGATGAAATTAAAGCAGAAAAGGAGAAAGTTGAGAACAAAAGGAATCGTAACCGGTCAATTATCATAATCGTTCTTGTAGTTACATTGTTCATAATACGTATGGTGTTGCGCACGCGTTCATGAGTGATTTGTAAACAATCCTGATTTTATAAGTAATTAATTTTTTAAGGAAATCGATTTCATAAGGACTTACTTTTATAGAGAGAAAGTCTATGAAAATCGGAAGTATACATACCATTGGTGCGATTGCACAGTTTTTGGGCAGAAAAGTAGTTGGAGATGAATCCCTGATCGTAACCGGGATAAATGAAATACATCGGGTGGAACCGGGAGATTTGGTTTTTGTAGACCACCCGAAATATTACGATAAAGCTTTGAATTCAGCAGCTTCTTTTGTATTGATCGATCGTGAAGTGCCTGTTCCCGAAGGGAAAGCACTTATTGTTTCCCCGGAACCATTTGACGATTACAATAAACTAACGAAAAAGTTTTCTCCATACAGACCACAGATGTCTATGACGGGCGAGAACTGCCAGATTGCAGATTCAGCGCACCTTTCTCCGAATTGTTTTATCGGCCACGATGTGATCATCGGTGAGAATGTAACCATTCATCCGGGAGCCTATATAGGAGATGGCACCGTTATAGAAGAAAATGTAATTATTGGCCCGAATGCAGTGATCGGTCATTATGCTTTTTACTATAAGAAAAAAACAACCGGTTATGATCGAATGCACAGCTGTGGCTTTGTTTATATTGAAAAAAGTGCAGAAATAGGGGCCGGCTCAACAATTGATGCCGGTGTCAGTGCAATCACACGCATCGGTGAAGGAACCAAGATCGATAATTTGGTACAGATCGGCCACGATACCATTATTGGAAAGAACTGCCTTTTTGCTTCCCAGGTTGGAATTGCAGGCTGCTGCACGATTGGTGACAATGTTACCTTATGGGGACAGGTTGGCTGCGCTTCAGGAATTACAATCGGAGACGGAGTAGTTGTTCTGGCTCAATCCGGGATAGGGAAAGATTTGGAAGCTGGGAAAACCTATTTCGGCACTCCATGTGATGAAGCAAAAATAAAAATGCGCGAATTGTTTACTTTAAAAAATCTTGCAGAGTCGGGAAATAAGAAATGAAAGTCGAAACCCGCATAGCGAATTTAGAATCACGGGTCGAATTGGGCGAGTTCCGATTGAATTCTCTGCTGGAACTAACCCGTGCAATTGCCACAAATCAAAGTATTGAGCAGATTGTACGCATGTTTGAATTCGTAATGCGTGAACAATTAGGTTTCGACCATTTCCTGCTGTTTAATAAGGAAAACGATTGGAGTCCGCTTTTAAAAGTGGGACTAAAAAGCAAGCTTAAGGATATTGCTATCGAGAAAGAATTGTATCGTTTTCGGGAAATCACAGTGATTGAATCCAGTTATTCTGCAATCATTGATGAATTCGATATCATTGTTCCGGTTTTTCACAAAGACAAACCACTTGCTTATTTGTTGATTGCCGGTATTGAGCGTTACGGGGTCAGAAAGTCGGAAACACTTGCAGATATGCGATTTGTCCAGACATTGACCAATATGGTTGTGATGGCAATTGAGAACAAACGGATGGCGCGTGAGGAATTAAAACGGGAACGTTTGAAAAAGGAACTGGAAGTTGCCTCAGAAATGCAAAAACTGCTTTTTCCATCTGATTTACCCTCAAATAAGCAAATGGATATATCTGCAAAGTATATTCCACGTCATGAAGTTGGAGGAGATTATTATGATTTTATTCCACTCGGAGACAATAAGTATGTAATTTGTATTGCGGATGTCAGTGGAAAAGGAATCAGTGCGGCTATGTTAATGGCTAATTTCCAGGCTACGATCCGCACATTTTATTCGACAGTTTACCAAATCCGTCCTTTCTCCCTGGAATTCCTGATCGAGGAATTGAACAAAAAAGTCATGACCAGTGCGAAAGGAGAGAAGTTTATTACATTTTTCATTGCGGTTTACGATGCCGGAACCCGTGAATTGAATTACGTGAATGCGGGTCACAATCAGCCGATAATTACAAACGGAAAAGAAAAAAAACTGCTCGATATCGGGTGTGTGGGGTTAGGAATGTTTGATGAAATGCCATTTATCCAGGTCGGAAAAGAAGTCCTTAAACCAAATACAACATTAATTCTTTACACGGATGGAGTGGTGGAATTGGAAGATGAAAAGAATTGTCATTTCGAACTGGACCGCCTCATTAAAATCTACCACAATTTCTACCGCTTGAGTATGGAGGATATGAATAATATCGTTTTTTCCAAGTTAGATGAATGGCGCGGGAATCGCAAATTGGTGGACGATACGGCGATATTTTCCTGCAGGTTTTTCTGAGACTTTGGTCTTTACGAACTTAAATGTTGAAGGATATATAAACTGCATTTTGTCATTGCTTTGCTCAGTTTTCCCAAACCGTGTTTGCTCTTATCGAAAGCAGTACTTTTTCTTATCTCATCAAATACATCTTCCCGAAATTCTTCTTGAAATATTGGTCTGCACCTGATTCTCGCTGTTTGATATCTTCTCCGTTGATTTTAGCCATTACCTGGTAGAGGTAAACTCCATTTGCCAGCTGGTCACCGAATTCATCCTTGCCATCCCAGGCATATTCAGATATGTTTCGCCCGATCCGGATCAATCCCATTTCATCTTCCGTAATTTCTCTTACCACCCGTCCGGAAACAGTCATGATTCGTATGATGATGTCGTCAGGAACTTCGGTTCCCGTTAGCGTGAATACAAATCGTGTGCTTGTAGAGAATGGGTTCGGATAATTCATCATTTGAGTTATCGAAGATTCCCGGATCACTTCAAAATTTACTTTGTATTCATAATCTCCCGAAATGTTTCCGGATCTGTCCGTTCCCTGTACAAAAAGCTGATAAATCCCATCCTGCAGGAATTCTTTCGGATAGACAATCCTGAACTTCATGTTTTGTCCGTTTGCCGGATACCACTGCATAATGGTGTTTCCACTGCCATCAATAAACGGAATGCGTTTTTGAACACCATCCGGACCGGTAAGGTAAATTCCGAATAGCGTGGTATCGCTGATGTGATCCATAATCATATACGGATTGTCATCTTTTAATGTGATTAAAATTTCACTTGTCGGATCAATAATATCACCGTTTAAGATGTGCTGACCATTAAAAGTTACGTCAAGGATTGGATTCTTAGTGTCTTCTACAACGAAAATCGGAAGCTGCAGGATGTTATTGTAATGGTATTGTTCCAATTGATCCGTTTGGACCACTGAACCGTTTACATAGGGGTTAACTTCCATCCACAAGATGTTATAACCTGGTCGCGCGATTGAAGTGAACTGAATGGTATCTCTCAGGACCTGATGGGTTCGCAAAGAATCCTGACGGGGATATGGAATGATGTGTTTGATGTGCTGCTGATCTTCCAGCCAGTAATCAATTAGCAGGGAGTCCATATCAAATTCGCTGACATTCACGACATCTACTGCAAAAGCATAATCTTGTCCTTCATATAAAGTGTCACCGCCCACAGATGCAAAATACCCGGATGATCCGTCAATAGCAGCTTCAGGAACCGGCTGATAAAGAACGTGTATACGATCAATCTGGGCCGGAGTTAAATTCGTTTTGTCAGAATTATAGATACCAATCCTGATTTTAGGATAGGTTGCCGCATTTACAAGGTTATTGAGATTGATAATAGAGTCAAGGGGAGTAAACATGGTGTCAATTGTCCCTGCTAAGCTATTGTTGACATCAAATCGTTCGATAAAAATGCGGACACTGTCTGTGGAAGGAGATTCCAGCGAGTCCCTTCTCCAGTATAATGTTTCCCATTGAAATGCCGGACCGATTTGAGGAGTTTTTTCAATGCCAAGATAATCGGGTTTATAGACATTTGCATTCAGTTGGAGTCGCAATCCGGGTTCAGCGGCATTTGGGAAGTTTTGGGCATCCTGCGGCCACAGTTTGATCTGATTGTGTGCCATCGTTCCTTTTTTGAAAAACACTGCAAACGGAGCCTCCGGGTTTGTCGCATTGATCTGAGGGAAGCCCAGGTTCTGAAAAAGTGTATATGTAGCCGGGGAATTGGTACTCCAATCCGAGTAATAAGTTTTGATAGGAGTATATATCATCACATAATTGCTGTCGGGAATCCCGTTTTCAATCATGTTGATAAAGTTGGCCATAGATGCAGCACTGGTTTGGTCGAATATAAAGAACTTTTCGAATCGGTCTCTGAATCCTGGGGGTGCATTGTTATTTAAATTCCCGAAATTCATGGAAGGATCGTTGTTACTATGATCTGAATCTCCGTTTCCGCATCCCGGGCAATGCGTTTTCCAGGGTTCCAGTAAAATCGGATCAAGCACAGCTACAAAGATATGGGGTGAAGACCCATAAGTTGCATACTCCATCAGGTTATTATCCAGAGACCAACTGTTGTAAGCGGATGGAAAGTCAAACACATCGATTGTAACCTTGTGTAGCTCATTCGGTACAAAATCTCTGGTTCTTGCATTTCGGTTGTAAAGAATACTTGAAAAACTATTATTCTTAAACTGGAAGAAATGATCCTGTCCCCATCCTCGTTTACCGGGGATGTATTGGAAAGAGAATTCTGACCAGCTGGGAACGGTGCTGTCTACTGCAACTCGCCAGAAATAAACGGTACTGTCGGTGCATATTAACGGGAAAGGTGATCCGAAGGCAGATAGCCATTGGTTTGGCTGTACATATTTCACACCCCCCAATCCTGTTACGGAAAAACGTCTGAGCTGCGGGCTGTCATAAGTATCGGTCGTATCCAGTTCGAAACGATATGTTCTTATCCCGGCTATCGGATTGATGGTAGAGGCTTTTACAGTTACAGTATCATATGGAACGACTGCGTAATTATAAGGCCAGATTGGCAGCATTCCGTCAATGTTCAAAAAGAAGTTTGCACTTGCCTGGTTGTTGGAGATTTCCTCGAATTGCTCGTTGTGTGCGTTGGGGATATCTACTGAAACCGTAAAGGTATTCACCCCGCCGCTGATCGATGGTTGTAACGGGAATTTTCGTTTGATAAGCGTATCGTAATTCAGACGGGGTAAGAACAAGGTTTTCATGGAGTCAACTGCTGTTCCTGGAAAGTTTCTCCGGATCTCTACGTAAACCGGTCCCTGGATCGATTTTCCTATATTCCGGATGGTAAATGTCAATTCGATACTGTCAACGGAAAGGTTCACGTTATTTGGGCTAAGACTCAGGTCAGCAACCTGGATGTCGATTTCGGGAGCTGTGCTGTAATTTACTTTGAGCATCGGGTCTCCGTGAAGTGTCATTTGAGTACATGCCGATTCCTGATAGACAGATCCGTCGGATAGAGTAGGAGCATATTGGCTGTAAATGTGATGGACGGTACTTTTAATTTGTGAACCAAATGTTTTCCCGTAATTCTTATATGAAAACTGCTTGTAGAGTTCGGTCGAATAAACAGCAAGCGGAGAGTCATAGCCAACGGATATCGTTGATAAAAAAGCAATTGCACCTTCATTCGGAATGTTAACGAAATTCTCAGAAGTAGATGTCCCCGATTTGAAAATGTTTCCGTTATAACAGGAATTCCCGATTACGATAGGGTATTTCCCAAAATTGTTCCAGTTGCCCGGTTCGTCGATATTGATCTCAAAACCATTATTGGAAGCCGCGGCATGACCAAAGAAATTCATGATTGAAACACCATCCTCAATTTTTTGAGTGACGGATGTCACTACGTTCGGATCAAGCGGATTACTGGAAGTTTTAAAATAATTGGTCACATTTCCGGCAAAAACCGTATCCTCTACAATATTCTTCATGCCGTTCATATAGCTTTGGAAGAATGTTTGTTGCTGGATGTCAGATCCACCTACGAAATGTAGTATTTGTTTCTGCCATTTTTTAGTGGTAGAATAATTGAGGCCGACATTGTTTTGAGCGTCTTCGTATTGCTCGATCTTAGAAAGATAATTTTCTACTTCTGCATTAGTTGTCATGGAAAGCCTCCCGGTTGGAAGCAGTGGTTCCCAGGTTGTTGGGCTGAGCAGACAGGCTGTTGTGGCAATATCGCTTGCCGGATATCCCATTGGCGGAACCAGGCAGTTTGCAAATGCGCTTGGATCATAACGGGTTTCACCAACAGTTATTCCCTTTCCGATTAACAATAAACCTTCCGGTTTTTGCGTGCTGTTGTCATAGATGAAATCTACAAAACGACGAATTGCAACCGGATGTTTGATGATACCGCTCGAAAACTGCAGGTACAATTCTTCAATATTTGCAGAAAGTACATTGTGAGAGCCCCCGGTGGTTGATGAACGATAGCTGGCATAGGAATCTTTACTGCTGGCAAGCGATGGATGATAAACAAAAATAAGCGCAGAATCAATGTTCATCGTGCCGAAATCCGTGAAAGTCCCTGTTCCGTTTACAGGAGTTAACTGCCCAACGGGAATAGCATTATTCATGTCAACAGCGATTACTTCTGTTTCATTACTCCAGGTATTGTTTGGAATGATAAACTGGAATGCTCCTCCGGTATAAGCCGGGATTTCGTATCTCGGAACAGATCCAAAACTTAAAATCAAAGGGGCAGATGCAACCAGGTTAGTCAGGTCAATACGACTTTTTACATTCCCGTTTTGAACGAAGAACCGGTCGGATGTCTGGCCATATGAGTGCGGAAGTCTTGGATAGGACAGCATTACATAAGTAAATACCTGTCGGTCGATCGCAATATTTAAATCCGCAATAATTTCGTGGTTGATGCCTGTAATACCATTTGTGAGGTCTGTTGCCTGGAATTGCCTGATAACCTTTACCTGATTATGGTTCCTGTAGGTTGTATCAATCATGAGTAAATTGGCAGAACCGAAAGTAAGCCTGGTATGATGGTTCGGATCCTGGGTTTGTGCAGTTTGAGCTTCAGAAGTGGCGGAGATCCTGCATTCTACTTTGACGGGTAATGCCCCCGGGCCAGTGTATACATTTGGGGTTTCTACTCCAATACTCGATGAGACGTTTGTTGTAGTAGCAGAAATTTCCGGCAGACCGAAACCTTCTCCTTTGGAATAAATAGATCCGGATGCTTCGCCGTAAACAACCCCTTCACAATAGCCGCTTCCGTAACGGCTTCTGAATTCGTAGCGCACGAAGTCACTTGGCGGGTAGTTGGAATAGTTTTGGTCCGGCTGAAGAACGAACCGAAGTCCGCTGCCTGAATTCTTCCAGGAGAAAAAATAAGTGATCGTGTCGTTGATCAAACTATATCCCGGATTGGCCATTTGTCCCGGATTCGGGTACATGACAGAGTCAAGCCAGCCATCATTTTTGTAAGCGTAGAATAAGAAATAATCTCCGGGATCAAAGGAGTTATCACCATTGTCGACCATGTACAAAGGAATTTCTTTGTCTTTTCCGAAAACCTGGAAGCTGGATGGATTAATACCGGAAACCGGAACCCCGTTATTGCTTAGAGCAGCATAATCGATTTTATATAAACCGGTCTGAACAATTTTAAATCCGTAGAATTTTTGGGAATAATCGATCCATTCATTCCCATAGGGCTGACTCCACGCAAGAACAGGAAAAAAAATTAGTAGTATTAAGCAGAGTTTTTTCATAGGCTCTTCTTATTCATCTATTGTTTTCATAGCATTTTTAGGTTTATTCAATGCAAGTCTTAATGAAATGACATGTGAGTACAATGCTGTTGATGCATCACCGATATCCGTAAATGCGTAATCTAAATATACGGCTTTAATATGTAATCCAATACCAATATTTGGTTGAATGGTTAATTTCTTTGAGTCATCAAAATTCTTGATATACTGCATGTTGGAAATTCCGCCGCGCAAAGTAACAAGGTCTTTAAATCCAAAGGCAATTCCGACATGTGGATCGAAACTGACAACATTTGTTTTGATGATTGTATTTCTTTTCCCGTCCGTTGTCATGTCTAAATCCAACTCTCCGGAAACGTAAAGGCCTTTTTTACCTAATGGCTGTTTGTAATAGGTTCCCAGTATTAATCGCGGAAGGGTCAATTCAAGCCCGTTTTTCGGGATTTCGTTCCCTGTAAGTGTAAAAACTTCTTTCGTTTGATCATCCAATGTGAAAATCCAGGCATTGAAAGTTGAAGTAACGTCGCGAAGTACGGCTCCGAATTTCAGGCGTTCGTTTTTCTCGTAAGTGGCTCCGGCATCCAAACCGAATCCCCAGGATTTTGCGAAATCCCCCACTTTCCGGTAGATTACTTTGAAGTTTCCTCCCAGTGATAATCCCGGAACCTTGGTTTTGCGGGCATAGGAAAACAAAAATGCGTAATCTGCTGCTGTAAAGGTTGTGATCTTATCATAATCGATGCGTCCCTCATTGTCAATGAGTTGGGTGGTATTTGGAATGTCATCCACCGCAAAACGGATTATGGACAACCCGACCGCACTTTTTTCATCGATCTGGTGAGCCAATCCCAAATAATCGTATTTGGCAATTCCGGCAAAGTATTCCGAGTGCATCAAACCAATGTCGAGCCACTTATTGGTGCGCGCCAAACCGGCCGGATTCCAGTATCCGCTATTGACTCCGCTTGTTTGAGCCACAACCGCATTGGAAAGTCCCAGAGCATCCGCCCCGATACCGATTGCTAAAAATTCGTTGGAATATTTCGGTGCTAATGAACCTTGTCCGAATGACAGGAAAGAGCAAGCAGTAATGCAAACAATTAGGTAAAATTTCATAGTATACAAGTTCCTCACGATTGCTATTAACTGCATCTTTTATAAAAAATTGTGTATCCCGATGGTTTAATGATAAAATCGAAGTGTAAATTTACACCTTTTTGAAAGATTTAAACTAACAAAATATTCATTTACCGGATGAAAATGTTCAATATACCTAATTTGATCACTGCCAGCAACATGCTTTGCGGAGTCTTTGCAATCATCCTGGCTTTTGCCGGAAGAATTGATATCGCACCGTACTTTATTTTTTTGGCAGCTATTCTGGATTTCTTCGATGGATTTGCAGCCCGCCTTTTGAAACAGCAAGGAGAATTGGGAAAACAATTGGACTCTTTGGCGGATATGATTTCGTTTGGTTTGGCTCCTGGGATGATTATGTTCAACATATTACTTTTTACACATTCAGGCAGTGTCCATAGTTTTTCAGGGTTTTGGTTGAATGGATGGATACATGAAGTAAGCATGATGAATTGGGAAGCTTACATTCCGTTCGTAGCCTTGATCATCCCATTCTTCTCACTTTTCCGCTTGGCAAAATTCAACATCGATACCCGTCAATCGGAATCGTTTATCGGTCTGCCAACTCCGGCAAACACCATTTTTTTCATGGCGTTTCCTTTATTGCTTTCTCAATATGGCGGAACAACAGGTTGGGAACATGATCTGATTATGTGGCTCATTCAGCCGGTGGTTTTAATCCCGATCATTGTGGTGATGTCGGTGCTTTTGGTTTCCGAGCTTCCATTATTTGCTCTTAAATTCAAGCATTTTAAATGGAAAGGGAACGGTACGCGCTATGTTTTCTTAATAAGTTGTGGAATACTTATTTCAACTTTATTGATTTGGTCCATTCCAATTATTGTACTTTTGTACCTGATATTATCATTTATTCAATACATTCTTCGAAAAAATCGAGCGCATGAAATTCAAAGCTGAAATCGATGTGATGCCATTAGAGGCATTGTTAGACCCACAAGGGAAAGCAGTTACTAACAGTATGCCTACAATTGGTTTGCCTGAAATTACAGGTGTACGAGTTGGAAGACACGTACGTCTTTTTGTGGATGCACCTTCAAAAGAAGCAGCAACTGAAAAAGTGGAGTTGGCTTGTAAGAAATTACTTTCAAACCAAATCATGGAAAGTTACTCATACACTGTAGAGGAGGCGTAAGCCATGAACTTTTTAGGCAAGAATCACATTGGTTACCAGGCTAGCGCTTTTGGTAACCATGTTTTTTTTGGAATAGACCCAAGAAACAACCAGCCATTTGAAACACCTTTCCGCCAGGCCTCTCCCGAGGAGGTAGATGAGGCACTTACCAAATCACAGGAAGCATTTGAAACTTATCGATTAATTCCAATCGAAAAGCGGGTTCAGTTCCTGAAAGCAGTCTCGGAAAAATTAAAAGCAAATAAGGAAACGCTCATCCATTGGTTTTGCGCAGAAAGTGGTTTGCCTCAAGACAGGGCAGAGGTAGAATTTGCACGTTCCTGTTTCCAGTTTGAATTCTACGCGAAAGCCGTTGAAACAGGATATGCACTGGAAATAAAACTGGACGCAGCTGATCCGGATAGAAAACCGAATCCGAAACCTTCCCTTACAAAATTGAATATTCCGGTTGGACCGGTAGTAGTTTTTGGAGCGAGTAATTTCCCGTTTGCGTATTCTACTTTGGGAGGTGATGTGGCTTCGGCGCTTGCAGCTGGTTGTTCTGTTATTGTAAAAGCACATGCGATGCATCCGCATACGAGCTCAATTTCAGCCCATTTTATCCTCGAAACAGCAAAAGAACACGATATGCCGGATGGAATCCTGTGTCACTTGCTGGCGGAAGATTTTACGGTTGGCCAACAATTAGTGCAAGATCCACGCGTAAAAGCAGTCGGATTTACCGGAAGTATAGCAGGTGGAATGGCTCTTCAGAAATTGATAAACGAACGAAAAGAACCGATTTCGCTTTATGCAGAAATGGGAAGTTCCAATCCTGTTACGGTTACTAAAAACGCTTTGGAGAAACGCGCTTCTGAAATTGGGAAACAGATCAGTGCTTCCGTTTTATTGAATGCAGGGCAGTTTTGTACTTCTCCGGGCTTGCTTTTTGTGGAAGAAAGCGCAAACTTGAATGCTTTTAAAGAAGAACTTATACAGGCTTTCTCACAAAGTGAATTACAGTGCATGCTGCATCCCGGTATTTCAAAACGCTATTTTGAACGAATAGAGGAACATGCCGCATTGGTGGATGTGATTTATGCCGGAAAACGCCATGGAAACTTCATTCAGCCGACTTTAGCAGAAACCACTGCTGCCAATTTTATTTCAAATCCCCGAATCCAGGAAGAGATTTTCGGTTCTTACCTGACCATAGTGAAGTGCTCCGATGAAGTTGAACTAAGCATGTGCCTGCAGTTATTGGAAGGTCAATTGACCAATAGCCTCTATGCGGAGGCCGGCGAAATCAATCGTTTTCTGCCTGTTCTAACGGCAAAATCCGGACGGATAGTCTATAATGGTGTGCCAACCGGAGTGGAGGTGAGCTTTGCCCAACAGCATGGCGGACCGTTTCCGAGCAGCCTGAATTCTTATTTTACTTCCGTAGGCTGGGATGCAATCAAACGTTTCCAGCGGCCGGTTACTTTTCAAAACTTCCCGCAAGAATTAATTTCTAAAAAGGTGGAACTCAATGAAAATGTTCATTTTTTACATTTTCTTAACGGAAAATACGAATAACCGTATTGGTGAGTCGAATTAAAAACACTTTATTTGTCCTGATGAATTCCCTATCGTTCATTAGTTCTATTGTTATATTTGTATTTAAATTTTAGATTATGTCAGAAGAATCAGGCTCAAAGAAAAACATGACACCGGCACTAACAGCGATTATTGTTTTGTTGGTTGTGTTATTAGGAACGATGACTTATTTGTGGAGTTCAAAAAACGGCGCTTTGAAAGAAGCAACGAAGAAAAATGAAGAGCTTCAAGCGGACATCGAAGAAATGAACAAAATGATGGCTCCGTTCTTAGGGAGTGAAACCACCAACGACTTGATGTCGGATTTCACTAATATGATGGATACATATGATGCATTAATGAAGAAAGATGCATCTAAATCTGATAGCTTGAATGCTCAGAAAGACAAGATTCAGGGATTGATGACTGAGTTGGAAACAGCGAAAAAGAATGGTCGTGTAACAGCATCATTGATTGCGAAGTTGAAGCGTGAAAACGAAACATTGCGCCAGATTATGATCAGTTACGTAAAACAGATCGACCAGTTGAATACCATGAACCTGAAGCTGACTTCAGAATTGGATGAAACTTCCTCGCAATTGGCAGAAACACAGACAGAACGTGACACTTATAAAGGGCAGGCTGAGCAAAGTGCCGAGCAGGTTCGTAAAGGATCTAAACTCAATGCGTATGGTTTTTCATCAACAGGTTTGCGCATGAAGCTGAATGATACAACCGAACCTACAACGAAAGCTCGTAACTGTGTTCAGGCGAAATCAACATTCACGATCGGTGAGAACAATATTGCTTCAGCAGGAGATCGTTCGGTTTACATGCAGATTATTGATCCGGATGGTAAAACATTACAAGGTCGTTCAGGAGGTACTGCAAGTGCTGTCGATGGTGGAAATTTCGTTTATTCGGCTAAGCGCGATATTCAGTACGGAAATAAGGCAATTGACGTGACCATTTTCTACGACTTCAACGGTGAAGAGCCTGTAAAAGGAAATTACAAAGTTAAAATCTACTGCGACGGTCAGGTTATCGGTTCCGATAGCTTTACGTTAAAGTAAATAAATAAAGAGATGTTGGCTCCGGGATTATTTTTTAGTTCCGGAGCTAACTGTTAAAAAGGAATAAACGTTGAAACGTTTTAGGTAAATTAGTCGGACGAAAGTCCAATTTTAAAGTTAGGTAAATGACAAATATTTTTATCGCAAATCTCGATTGGGAGATTACATCGGAGGATTTGCAAGCAACGTTTTCAGCGTTTGGTGCGGTTCACTTGGCTCACGTAGTGTTTGATGCTAAGACAAAACAGTCTAAAGGCTTTGGATATGTCGAAATGGAAAGTGCGGAAGAAGCGATCAATGCAATTCAGGCGCTGAATGGTTTCGAAGTAAACGGGCGTAAGCTGGATGTGAAAATTGCTTCCCCGAAAGCAAATCGTCCGAAACCGGAAGATAAACCGAAGAAACCAGCTTATGGTAATAAGCAGGGAGGTTTTCAAAAGAAGTTTAATAACAACGGTCCAAGACAAGGAGGTCAGGGCGGTGGCGGAGGTTACCGATCCAATGATCGCAATTCGAATGACCGCGGTTCAAGCTACAACCGTGAGGGAGGAAGTGGAAGCTCAAACTACAATCGTGGTGAAGGAGGTAGTTCCAACTATAATCGCAATGACCGTAATGAAGGAGGAAACTCTAATTCCGGATCAGGATCAGGTGAGCGTACAATGCGTCCACGCAGAAAATTTGATAACTAACTAGTTAAATTATTACATGTCAGAAGCTGTCAACCAGGGACACGTGGATATGCGTGTTGATGAGTTCGGTATTGCTACTATCGAATTCGGACATCCGTTAAGTAATTCATTACCGGGAAAAATTCTTCGCAAATTAGCAGATACCATTACAGATGCAGGAAATGATCCTGCAATAAAAGTGATCGTTCTAAGATCTACAGGTGATAAAGCATTTTGTGCCGGAGCAAGTTTCGATGAGTTGATTTCCATCCGGGATCTGGAAACAGGAAAAGTATTCTTTTCAGGGTTTGCACAGGTAATCAATGCGTGCAGAAAGTGCCCGAAATTAATTATCGGTCGTGTGCAGGGGAAAGCTGTTGGAGGAGGAGTAGGAATTGCATCTGCAGTAGACTATTGCTACGCAACACGTTTTGGAGAAATCAAGCTTTCCGAGTTGGCTGTTGGGATCGGACCATTTGTGGTTGGGCCTGCAGTCGAACGTAAAATGGGACTTTCAGCCATGTCACAGCTTGCCATCAATGCTACGGAATGGCGGACTGCTGAATGGGCGATGCAAAATGGCTTGTACGCAGACGTGTTTGACGGCGAAGACGAAATGGACGAAGAAATTACGCGTCTTGCAACTGTTTTGTCGAAGTCAAGCCCCGAAGCGATGGCGGAATTGAAAAAGATCTTCTGGAAAGGAACCGAAGATTGGGATCAGTTGCTCTCAGATCGTGCAGGGATCAGCGGAACCCTGGTTCTTTCGGATTTCACAGTAAATGCGATCAATTCGTTTAAAAAGAAGTAATATTCTAAACATAGAATTGAATAAAATAAGTAGGGCCGCGGATTAATCGTGGCCCTACTTATTTATTTGGAAAGCAAAGCCAATAACGCAAAACTTGCCAGCCAGTGCTCACCCATGTAATCTCCATCAACTATATTGGGAAGGGAGGTCTGAATGTGCTGATCCGCTATGGTGTTTAAATGCTTCAATTCGGGTAGTGTTTTGGTAATCCCATACAAACACCACGCTCTGCTGAAGTTTAAACCGTCCAAATGGACCAAATGACCATCCGAACGATCGGATACCAAGCCGGGTTCAAGTTTAAATTTCTTACTGAACAGCTGCGGAGCAAACTTTTTCAGCCAAACTTTGAATTCTTCTTTGGTGAGAATGCGGCGCATAATGTCGATTTCTTCGAATCCGCCGGAAAGGAAGTCGTAACCGCTGGGTTCTAAATGCAGGGGATAGTTTTTGTCGTTGAAGTAAAAATCCCGTGCACGTTTCTCAATGATGGTTTTCAATGAATCGTTGGAATGAGCAAGTGCATAATCGTAAGCAAAAGTGAGCCCGAAAGCCGTGTTGATGTGATCTCCCGAACGAATAGCATAATTCAGTTTGGGAAGAAAGTCGATGTACTTGCTGCAAAACAGATCGGATAAGGGTTTTAGGTTTGCACTTAACTCCCTGCCAAGAGGATGGCTCCAGCTTTCCAGTTCCAACTGTAGTTTCAGAAGCCAGTTCCAGCCGTAAGTACGTTCAAACGATCCGTTGTTTTTTACTCCGAAAGATTCGATCTCTTTTTGGATATTGGCTTTGCTCAGGTTTGTCTGAAGGACCATTAAAACCGAATCCGATATTAATTCCGGGTACTTGTTTAGGATTTTCACCATCAGCCAATGTCCGTGAACAGAGGAATGCCAATCGAAACAGCCGTAAAATGCGGGGTGGAGTTCTGCCGGAGACTTTAGGTCGCCTCTTTCGTTCAGAACTTGTCCCATTTTATTGGGATATTCTTTTTGAGCACATTTTAGTGGCAGACTTAACAATCTTTTTGCTTCCACCGGTGAAATTTCCTGTGCGGAACTCCCTATTGCAGCGAAAAGAAAGGTCAAAAGCAAGAACTTCATCATTTTCGAGTTTCTTCAAAAGTAGGATTATTTTTCTTCCGCTGAATGATGCGTAACTTTGTGTACTTGTAATGGAGGATAAAATCATGGAGAACCAGTCGGAAGAACGGAAAATCATTCACATTGATATGGATGCGTTCTATGCTTCTGTGGAACAAATGGATAATCCCGATTTAAAAGGAAAACCGATCGCTGTTGGCGGGAGTAAGCTCCGCGGTGTGGTAGCGGCTGCAAGTTACGAAGCCCGGAAGTTTGGAGTGAAATCTGCCATGCCCAGCTCCACAGCGGCGCGGTTATGTCCGGACCTGATTTTTGTGCGTCCGCGTTTTGATCGCTACCAGGAAATATCAGCACAGATCAAAGCCATTTTTTACGAGTATACGGATCTCGTGGAACCGCTTTCCCTCGATGAGGCTTTTTTGGATGTTACCACCAATAAGAAAGGTTTTCCGTCAGCGACTTTGTTGGCAAAGGAAATTCGCGAGCGGATTTTCGAAGAGGTCGGTTTAACCGCCAGTGCCGGAATTTCGATCAATAAGTTTACGGCTAAAATTGCCTCGGACGTTAATAAACCGAATGGGCAGTTAACCGTAGGTCCTGATGAAGTGGAAGCTTTCCTGGAGAAATTACCGATCGAACGATTTTTTGGGATCGGGAAAGTAACAGCTTCCAAAATGAAGGAGTTGGGAGTTCGCAACGGAAAAGACCTGAAGAAGAAGAGCATGACTTTTTTGACACAGCATTTCGGGAAACAGGGGCTCCATTTTTACAATATTGTTCGAGGAATTCATCGCAGCCAGGTGAAACCTGACCGGATAAGGAAATCCTTCGCTGTGGAACATACTTATTTTTCGGAAATCTATTCAAAACGCAAAATCCTGGAGAAATTGGAGGAAATTGCAGTAGATCTGGAGCGAAGAATGGAAAAACGCTCCATAGCCGGAAAATGTGTCTCCATAAAGGTCAAATATTCGGATTTCACGACACAGACCCGTGCTAAAACCATCGCGGAATTTATGTGGAACAAAGCCGATTTCTTTCCGCTTGTGGAGGGGTTACTGGATCATTTGGAGGTTGAAAAACCGGTACGTTTGCTGGGCATATCACTTTCCAAGTTAAATACCGAAGAAGATGAACCTGATCGGGACAAACAACTGACCCTTCAATTTTGATCGCAAAACGCTTATAATCGAATCCTTAATCCGATTCCTGTACCGAAAGCGGGGTTGCGTCGTGAATCTACATTCCATTGTAACTGCTGGGAAAACGATTGATTAAAAGTCCCGAATCCAAATAATTGTGTTCTTCCGAAAGAGTAATGGATTTCCGGACGCAGCCAAAGTGAACAACCGAAAGCATTGAACCCGGGAGCACTCAAATCCGGATGAATAAACCTGCTCGTAATTTTTCCGTAAGCAAATTCACCACCGCCTGAAAGCCGCAGACTCATCTTTGTTGTTAAAGGGAAAGTGTAAGCAAAACCAACAGGAACAACAATGGAATTTACCAGGAACGACTGTTTCTCGGACCGATGACTGGTGTCTGGTTCCGCGGGATTGATGGGTTGAGGAACACCGGAAGTGGTGCCTTCCAATGGAACGTTGATCGTACTCAGATGGCCGTACTGGGTTATTTTAGACGTTCTGAACCCAAGGCCTGACAGGATTTCCAGGTTTGTATTCAGTTTGTATGTAATTTCTGCTTTTGCATAGAAAGTAGAGGCGTGAACACGGGCAATTTCTCTTTCGTTGCCGATAAAGGTGGCATCACTGAAATCATTCTTTTTTCTTTTTTCTGCTTCCCAATAAGTCAATACCGACAAAGACCATTTTCCAGCTCCTTTGTTCGATCCAAAATGCTTAAGAGCTTCCGAAACTGCTATTGAAGCTGAGTCGGGAAGCGGAACGACGGAGGTGTCCGGTTTTTCTGTAATCACAAGCGTCTCCCGGTTATTAGCATGAATTGAGTCGATTGGATTTACAACAGTGTTTTCTATACGTAATTCTTGTTTGGTTACTTCGAATCCGGCTTCTGAGCTTTGTTTGCCGGAGGAAGGAAGTTTTTCATTCGGGCTGAATACAGGTTCACTTTTTTGATGGGAATCAGAATTTACAAGCCCGGATGAGTTCGATGTTTGAAAGTTGTTTTTTGTTATTCGCCCTTTCGTTTCAATATTTGTTTGAGGGCGAGGATCATTCGATGCAAGATGACCGGAAGAATCTCCGAAGAGCACAGTTGTGACTGCACTCCTGCGGATTTCGTTCTGACTTTGGTATTTATTTTCTTGCGGATTCTTGCCCTCATTCTGATAAAGCAGTCCGATTGCGGCAAAACCTGTTAATCCGAAAAAAACCGGGAAAAGTATAAATAGGAATCTTCTGCGCTTCTTTTTGGAAGCAATTGCATGATCGATGTTTTCCTTCACATATGGATCAGGAGTGAATGCCAGACCATCCAATCCATTCTGAAACAACAGATCTATTTCATTAGGCTCTTTCATCGTTTCTTTTTTTTTCCAGGTTATTTTTAAGCCAATCACGCGCTCGTGTTAATTGAGATTTTGAAGTTCCTTCCGATATTTCCAGGTATTCTGCAATTTCTTTGTGTGTGAGGTTATCCATCACAAATAAGTTGAATATTGTCCGGTAACCCGAAGGCATTGCGTTAAGAAGCCTTAACAATTCTGCTTGTGTGTTCTCCGAGTGATTTTCGGTTTCGTAAATTTCACCGGAAGTTTCAAAAAAGTTTTCGTCATCCTTTAGAATCAGTTTCCGCTGGCGTTTCAGCATATTAATTGCCGTGCGGATAGTTATTGTTTTGATCCACGGACCGAGCGGTAAATCGGAGTTTGCCTTTCCGCAGTTTTCGTAAACTTTGATAAATGCTTCCTGGAGGATTTCCTGCGCGTCGTCCCTGCAATTTGTATAACGCATGCACACACCAAGCATAGAAGGGGCATATTTTTCATATACCCGGTCAAAAGCTTTTTTATCGCCCTTGATGAATGCTTCTATGTGTTCCTCCATTCCGTTTCCCGAAGATTGTTGATTTTTCTAGCGTTGAAGTGTTACGTAAAATCCACAGGCTCCTTCACCGGTTGACTTTTGATTTTCATCAAGCAGCATTTGGTTTCCTGAGAATGTAAATTGCCCCAATTCAGCTCCGTCAATTACCAAATAGTTGCCGTTTGGTCCTGAAATTTGCTGAAAAGGATATGTTCCCGAAGGTAAGTAATAATAAGTAGAACTGCCAACCGTATTGTTAACGGTCAATGTGGAATTCGAAGCATTGAATGACCAGGTAATTTCGTTAACGGCATGTGTTTCATTGGCTCCGGTTATGCCTCCGGTAATGCGGATCAGATGCCACTTCCCGTCAATGGTATCAGGTGGAACGCATTTGCTGCTTTTGGTTGTTTGTCTTGTTTCTTTTTGGCATCCTGCAAATAAACCAAGTGTCAAAAGCAAAACAAGTGAGCTGTAAATAACTGATTTCATGATTTCAAAATTAGTTGAAGTGAATGATTAGTGTTTAATGATACGTTGGGTAAGGGAATTTCCATTCGGATCCGTTAAAGTGACCAGGTAAACACCTTTTTCAAGATGGGATAAATCTACCAGCGGACTTTCGACGAGTGTTTCTTTGAAATAAACTTGTTGCCCCGTCATGGAATACAATTCCATTTTTGCGACGGGGAAACTTGTTTTGAACTTAAGCTCGTTGTCAAACGGATTGGGATAAGCCTGGAAATTGGCAGGGGTGAGCTCGTTTATTCCTAAATAGGGATCTATCTGGAACGTCAGAAAATGTGAATCCTCAATTACATCCTGTTCGTTCGTTGTTATTGTTGTTGTTAATTGAAAAGTTCCTGCTCCGGGATTATCAATGGGAATCGTATCCACACTGTGACAGATGTAAGTGAGCATACCCATTGAATAATCGATGGAAAGAAAAATGGAATTTCCCTGTAATTCGGCATGAGTACTGTTTATACCGCAGCCTCCGTATGGAAAAGTGGTGTAGCAGACAACCTTCAGTGCATCATTCGTTGTCGGATTGGCAGGAATTAGTTTTAAACTGTCGATTGCCGCCAGTTGCGCATCAACCTGATTTGCCAGTAGGAGGAAACCTGCCATCAGAAATCTTGTAATTTGTTTATTTCTCATTTTTTTTACTGTTTAAATGTTGTTTGTTGATTGCAATGCGCCAGCGCTGACCTTGCTCTACCGAAACGCTTATGCTGTAGCTTGTGCCGCCGCTAAAACTTTGGCGACATGCGGTCAGCGAAGGCACAGTGGTTTCATGAAGGCAAAGAGCTATGGCGTAAGCGTTCTGAAAGGAATACAAAACAAAAAAATGAAAGGTTGCATCTGCATGGAATATTTTTTCAGAAATTTGTATCCGCATCCAAAACATGCTGTCGGACAGTTTTGCCTATTCTGTCCTTTAAAGATAGATCTGTGTGTAAAATGTTGGTTTATGCCTGCTTCAAATGCATTTACTACAGATTTATTTACAATTCCCTTGTTAATAAAAAATAGAGTTTCTATCTTTGCACCCCTCAAAGTGGATTTTGGGGATATTGTCTTATTTAAAAATAAAGGTTAGTGAATACTTTAAGTTACAAAACTGTTTCTGCTAACAAGGAAACCGCTGATAAGAAGTGGTTGTTGGTAGATGCTGAAGGCCATACAGTTGGTCGTTTGGCAAGTGAGGTAGCGAAGTTAGTACGTGGAAAACACAAGCCAAACTTCACGCCACACGCTGACTGTGGAGATAACGTAATCGTTATCAATGCAGCAAAAGTGTCGTTCTCCGGAACTAAATTGGAGAACAAAGAGTACGTTCGATACACTGGATATCCAGGAGGACAACGTTCATTGACTGCGCAAGAGTTATTGCAACGCAGCCCTGAACGTGTAATCGAAAAAGCGATTAAAGGGATGTTGCCAAAGAATACTTTGGGTCGTCAGCTTTACAGAAATGTAAAAGTTTACGCTGGTGCAGAGCACAAGCATGACGCTCAAAACCCTGAGGCTATTAACTTAAAAGCTAATAAATAAAGGATATGGAAGTAGTAAACGCATTAGGAAGAAGAAAAACTTCAGTTGCTCGTGTATACTTGATGAAAGGTACGGGTAAGATGACAATTAATAAACGTGATTACAAGGAGTTCTTTCCGGTAGCTATTTTGCAGGGTAAAGTTGAGCAGCCGTTCAACCTGACTGATACTTTAGGTCAATACGACATTAAAGTAAACGTAGCGGGAGGAGGAATCAACGGACAGGCAGAAGCTATCCGTTTGGGTATTTCACGCGCTTTGGTAGAAGTATCAGGAGATTTCAAAACATTGTTGAAAGCAGAAGGTTTGATGACACGTGACCCTAGAATGGTTGAGCGTAAGAAACCGGGACAGCCGAAAGCACGTAAGAAATTCCAGTTCTCTAAACGTTAATTTGAATTTTATTTTCTTCTGTCGATGGATAGAAGAAGGTTGTTTAGTATCCAAGCACAAAGTATCTTATCGGCAGAGCCGACACCCTTTGTTAGCTGATTACTAAGGAACGTAAACAATTAAAACAAAACATTATGTCTAAAGTAAATTTTGATAGTTTATTAGAAGCAGGTGTTCACTTCGGACACTTAAAAAGAAAATGGAACCCGGCAATGGCGCCGTATATCTTTGACGAGAAAAAAGGTATCCACATTATTGACCTTAATAAGACAATTGCACATCTTGATCAAGCTTGTGCGGCAATGAAACAAATTGCTAAGTCGGGTAAAAAAGTACTTTTCGTAGCTACTAAAAAACAAGCAAAAGAAATTATCACAGATCGTATTTCTGCGATCAACATGCCTTTCGTAACTGAGCGTTGGTCTGGTGGTATGTTAACAAATTTCCAAACAACACGTAAGTCTATCCGTAAAATGGTGTCTATCGACAAAATGAAAACGGATGGTACCTGGGAAACATTGAACAAGCGTGAGCGTTTGTTCAAGACTCGTCAACGTGACAAACTGGAAAAAACTTTCGGTTCCATTGCTGATATGACTCGTCAACCGGCAGCGATTTTCATCGTTGATATCTTGAAAGAGCATATTGCATTGGCTGAAGCAAAACGTTTGGGTATCCCTACATTTGCAATGGTTGATACGAATTCTGACCCTCGTTTGGTTGATTTCCCTATCCCTGCGAATGATGATGCTACAAAATCTATTGCAATCATCTTAGATGCAATTTGCGGATCTATCAAAGAAGGTTTGGAAGATCGTAAAGCAACTTCAACAAAAGATAAAGATGAGGCTCCTGCAGAGGAAGCAGCAACTAAAGTTGAAGAGACAAAAGAATAATAGTAAAATAGCCCTGGCGTAACAGTCGGGGCATACATTTGCAATAAACATTTAAAAAGATTTATAGTCATGGCAATTACTGCGTCAGATGTAAACAAATTACGCCAGCAAACAGGTGCTGGTATGATGGACTGTAAAAATGCATTGGTTGAAGCAAACGGCGATTTCGAAGCTGCTGTAGATATCCTGCGTAAAAAAGGTCAAAAAGTTGCTGCGAAAAGAGGTGAGAACGAAGCTTCAGAAGGGTTGGTTTTCGCTCAAACAAGCGCAGATAACAAAGTAGGTGTATTGTTAACGTTGAACTGTGAAACAGACTTCGTTGCTAAGAATGACACTTACCGTAACTTCGTTCAATCTTTGGTTGATATCGCAATGAACAACCTTCCTGCAACTGCAGAAGAATTGAAAGGATTGAAGTACGACGATAAATTAACTGTTGAGGAGAAAATTACTGAGCAAGTTGGTGTTATCGGTGAGAAATTGGATTTGTCAGGATATGCTGTTGTTAAAGGTGACACTGTTGTTGCTTACAACCACCCTGGAAACCAGTTGGCTACTTTGGTTGCTTTGAACAAAGGTGGTGAAACAGTTGCTGAAGCTGGTCGCCAGGTTGCAATGCAGGTTGCTGCAATGAACCCGATCGCTTTGAACAAAGACGGAGTTGATGCACGTACAATCGAGCGTGAGATCGAAGTTGGTAAAGAGTTGGCAATCCAGGAAGGAAAACCGGCTGATATGGCTGAGAAAATCGCTCAGGGTCGTTTGACTAAATTCTTCAAAGAAAACACTTTGTTGAGCCAGGAGTTTATCCGTGACAACAAAGTGACTGTTGAACAATTCCTTGATTCTACAGAAAACGGATTGACTGTTACTGAATTCAAACGTTTCTCTTTGAGCTAAGATCATAAGAAATCAAATAGATAGAAATCCCGTTATTCGAAAGAGTAGCGGGATTTTTTATGTCATTCAATTTTAGTGATTCTTAATGGACCTTCTTTCCATTGATTTTAATCTCCGCATTGGGATGATCAGCAATCAATTTCGAAACGAAATCCTGATCTACCGGCCAGATGCTTAGGTTCAACTCCTTTAGGTTCGGCCACGGACCAAAACCTTCCGGAATTTTAGCTCCATTCTCTATTTGAATGGATAATTTTTCCAGTTTGGAGAACCTGTTCAGGTTTTCAGGGATAACCGACAAAACAGGGGAAATCTTCAGATATTTTAAATGAATGAGGTTGAAAAAAGATGGGGGGAGTTTCAAATCCAGACCGCAGTATAAGAATTCCATTGATTCGATGGTGTTTTGTTCTGGAATAGAGTCCGGGATTTCAAGATTCAGATCTTGAAGTGAAATTTCTTTCAATCCTTGAAGGTGAAATAATTTCATCGGAAGTACAAAGGGGAGCGTGCCTTTTTGGGTATGCCAATCGCTTCCGGCAGATTGGGTAATTCGTATCTTTTTTAGATGAGGAAGATCCGTGAACAGAAAGTTTGGTAATGGTTTGTTAGGGATTCCATTCAACCAAAGTGATTCCAGATTTTTACAATACCTTAAAGTATCCGGAATTCCGTTTTCTAGTCCGAATACATAAGACAACCGAATGCCTCTAAGTTCCAGAAGTGATTTTGGAGCGGGCGTAATGGTCGTGTAGTCAACTTTGAAGGAAGTTTTAAAATCTTCAAAAGAATTGTAGTAAGGAAGTAGGGTGAGTTGAAAGGGATAGCGGTCAGTCAATCCCTCAAATAAAATATATCCATTAATAAGCAGTGAGTCAACGGGGGAAAATTGCATGTCAATAACCCCTTCCAGGTAAATACTGTCTTTCATCAAAACAGTTAATCCACCATCATATCCGTTGTAATCGTCACTTTTCGAATACTTACCTCCTTTTGTTGATTTCCAAATAAGCCCGTTTTGTCCTTTTGAATAGTAAGGTTGTTTATTAACTTCTCTTACAAATAGACGCCCTGCGATCTTTGGCTCCCAAGCTTGATAGATTGGATTTGTTTTGTATTTCTGAATCACCGGAGTAGAGAGCGTTCCAATGAATTTAAGACTTGTAAACCGGGTTGAATAAAAAATTCCGGTTCCACTGAATGGAAACTCTTTGCAAAGTGCGGTATCACTTTCCTGGGAATTTACCAGTGAAGAGATAAGTAATCCGACTAAAAATAAAAGATGCCTCATACGTTGATTGTAGGTTTTGACCGGATAGAATTATTTCTTTAATTCAAATTCATGTCCACATTCCTTACACTTGTAAACATCTTTCCGGTAGATAGGGAAAATAAACAAAAGGAAAGAAGCAATAGCGGAGAGAACAGCTCCCACACTTTTCATCGATTTATGACCCGATTCAATGTGTGAGGATTGGCATTTCGGGCAGGAAATCACCTGTTCATCTTCTGTCGTGTAAGGAGTTTGTTCCAACTCTAACAACACGTTCTTTGCATGGACCAAATCTTCTTCATTGATCTTCAGTTTGATGCCTCCAACCAGCTGAGAATACAAAGGGTTAACTGATATAATGTTCTCATCGAACAAAAAACAGGTGATCCCCTCGCTTTCCAGCTTAATCTTAAGGATATGGGCATCGATCGAATTGTCGAATGTTTTAAAAGTGATAAGTCCCATTCAAATTGGATTTCCATTCTAAATTAGCGAATTATTCATCCACAAATGGTTTTTCCTTTTCGAATCTTCAAAGATTCCCACTATATTTGCGCAACTTCTTTCAATAATTATGAAATACCGTCGCATTCTGCTCAAATTAAGTGGTGAATCCCTCATGGGAGATAAACAATTCGGAATTGATAACCAGCGCCTTAGTGAGTATGCTAAGCAGATCAAGGAAATCCACGATTTGGGGGTAGAAGTGGCAATTGTAATTGGTGGAGGAAATATTTTCCGGGGAGTTCAGGCCGAAGAAGGAGGAATGGACCGCACCCATGGAGATTATATGGGAATGCTGGCTACAATGATCAATTCCATGGCACTCCAGGCGGCATTGGAATCTGCAGGTCTTCAAACAAGACTTCAGTCTGCAATCGAAATGAAGGAAATTTCCGAGCCTTACGTAAGAAGAAGAGCTGTGAGACACCTGGAAAAAGGGCGTGTGGTTATTTTTGGTGCCGGAACGGGTAACCCTTATTTCACAACTGACTCGGCTGCATCTTTGAGAGCAATCGAGATCAATGCAGATGTGATTTTGAAGGGAACACGTGTAGACGGAATTTACACGGCAGATCCGGAGAAAGATCCTACAGCAACCAAATTTGATACGATTACTTTTGAAGACGCTTATAGCCGTGGATTGAAAGTAATGGATATGACCGCTTTCACGCTTTGTATGGAAAATGACCTGCCGATTATTGTTTTCGATATGGATACTCCGGGCAATCTGAGACGATTGATGGAAGGTGAACAGGTAGGAACAATTGTAAAAAACTAATAGCTAAAGATTCAATTCAGATAGATTATGACCGAAGAGTTAGAATTAATTTACGATGATCTGAAATCATCCAATGGAAAATCATTAGATCATTTAGAGAACGAATTAACAAAAGTAAGAGCAGGAAAAGCTACACCTTCTATGCTTTCGGGAGTAATGGTGGATTATTACGGTTCTCCTACTCCGATCCAGCAAGTTGGAAATATCAATACGATGGACGCGCGTACCCTGACTGTTCAGGCATTTGAGCGTTCCATGCTGAACGAAATCGCAAAGGGAATCCTGAATGCGAACCTGGGATTAAATCCACAGAATAACGGAGAGCAATTGATTATTCAAATTCCGCTTTTGACAGAAGAGCGCAGACGTGATTTGGTAAAAAAGGCAAAAGCTGAAGGCGAGCATGCAAAAGTGGGGATCAGAAATAACCGCAAAGATGCCATTGACATGATCAAAAGCCTGAAAGCAGATGGACTTTCGGAAGATATGACCAAGGATGCAGAAAATGAAATTCAGACTATAACTAACTCTTTCATCAAGAAAGTGGATGATTTGGTAGATCTGAAAGAAAAAGATATAATGACGATCTAAGATGCGTACCATTTTATTCATCGCTTCACTTTTTGTTCTTTTTTCCTGCGCAAAACAACGTATGATTGACCGCCTGGAAGGAAGATGGAATTACTCCAAAATGTTGAAGAACAATGGTGAATATGTATACCATTCGGAAGTTTATGAATTTACAGGGGGAGACAAGGATAACGATGCCGGTTTCCCCTTTGTTTTTTACGGTCAGGACACCGTTTATGGAACTTACAGGATTACCAAAAAGAACGTGATCAAGGTAAAAGATAGTCTTGGTGGTGAAGAAATCGACTGGCTGATCGAAGATATGGATAAGAATTCCCTGGTTTTTCGTGTTGCTGAGGGCGTGGTGTTTTTGGATAAGCAGCAATAAAATCTCGCGATCAAAGCACATTTAACGTAATTCCGCAATATTACGTCACGGTTTGGGTAAGCACGGAAAGCTAAATTTGAAAAAGGTCTGTTTTCTGAACCTCCAGTAATCCTAACCCACCGCTATAATACAAATACCCTTTAATATTCGTCATCCCAATCTGACCCAACACGGTCATATAACCTTGTACTTGTTTCTCGTGTTTTGCACTTTTTTCCCCGGTTTTGAAATCAATCACAATTGTTTGCTGATCTGAAACGATCAACTTATCGGGTCTCAACCGTGTTTTGGAATCAAAGATCAACGTGCGTTCGTTTAAATGTTTTCCCCCTTGAAATAATTCGATGAGGAGCGTGTTTGAAAAGGCTTCTTCCAGCAAATGAGTCAGTTTTTCTTCGAAATCCTGTTCAATTTCCCCCTTTAAAAGACCAGTTTTTAAGGCAGAGAAGGCTGTTTCCTTCGAATGGGATTTTTCCATGATGAAATGGAACTGTTTTCCAATCCGCTGTTCGGTTGTCAAACTGTCTTCTTCCTGCTCTTTGGTCGATTGAATGCTGATTTCCGGGAACCATAAAAAGTTGCGGATGGATAAAGGACTGTAATCCGTGGTGTTTTTTCGCGAATGATGTTTGATTTCCGGAAATTCACCGAATTTCAAGTGGAGTATTCCATCTTGCTGAGATTCCGGGAACAAGTTCGTAAGTATCGTATTGAACTTATCGTAAAAACCATTTCTCGAACCTTTCAGATTGAGGGCATATAAGCGATCTTGCGGTCGGGTGAAGGCCACATACAATAAATTGATCGCATCCATTTTTTGAGCGGCATCTTCTTTTTCTGCTTCAACCTGGATGACAGGGATTGCCGACTCAAACTTGCTCATCTTCGTCTCAATGATGTGGTCATTGATTTCCATCAAAAACGAATCGTTGTTATTGCCTTCGCTGAAAAAATTAAAGGAAGGGATAATAACCACCGGGAACTCGAGCCCTTTCGATTTGTGAGCGGTCATGATCTGGATGGCCTGTTCATTTTCAGAAAGCTGTACGCTGAATTTGCCCCGGTTTTTTTCGTAATAGTTGATGAATTCCATTAAATCGGGACCGTTCGACATATCGAATTGATAAGCAAGGTCTAATAACTGCTGTAAATAAGTGTTTTCGATCGAATCCAAACCGATCAGCATTAGAAAATCTACCAGCAATGAATAGATGTTTTGAAAGCTGGCATCCAAAAAGTCCGCATTCAGTCTGCTTTTTTCAAAGAAGAGCTGCTCGGAAAAATAGACTTTCGAATCGGAATCTTTCCAAAAACAAGCGCCATAAGTCTCGAAGGCATCTTCTTTGTCTAAAATCTCAAAATAGAAATAAGCAAACTGCATAGCGCGCTGAAAATCAAAACGGTTGACTTTCCATTTGCAGTAGCAGATCGCCAATTGCACGAATTGATCGCTATTCACCAATAAAGAATCGGAAGATACAATTTGATACCCTCTCGATTTCAGGAAGTTCGCATATTGGTTACAGTCCCGTTTTTTTCTTCCGAGAACACAAATCTCGTGAGGTTTGTAACCATCTGCGATGCATTGCTGAACCCACTTCAATAATTGACTGTTAGTGAATTTAGCAGTATCCAGGTCTTTTTGCGGATTCATTAAAAGTTCCACATAGCCGCCTTTCTTGCCTTTCGGATTTTGCTTCAGGTGCTTGTAAAATTCCTGTCCGCTTTCGGGCATGAATTGCAGCAGCTCTTCAAAAAAGCGGTTGTTGAAATGAACAATTTCCGTTGCCGACCGCCAGTTGTCTTCCAATCCTTCGACCGTTCCCATTTTTTGAAAGAATTGAGAGCGCAGTTTGATAGACGGTTCTTCTTCCGGGTTATAGATTTCAGGTAAAGCGATAAACTGTTCGGCTACTCCGTTCTTAAAGCGGTAGATGGACTGCTTGGGGTCACCTACGATAAAATTGAAGTAATTTCCGCCTAATGAATTATGTATCAGCGGAACAATATTCAGCCATTGCAGGCGTGAAGTATCCTGGAATTCATCCAGAAAGAAATGATTGAAACGCGATCCCAAACGCTCGTAGATAAACGGAGCATCTTCATTTTGGACCAGCTCGGCAACCAGTTTATTGAATTCACTGACACGGATAATTGATTCCTTGTTCCGGATATCGTCCATGCTGAGTGCCAGTTCTTTCAGGATGGAAAGTAAGTGGAACTGCTGGATTTTGAAGTCCAGTTCGATCCAGGACGGAGCTTTTTCCGAAATGAAACGAAGGAATTCCAGGTACGCAGGTGAAAATTGCGTTTCCTTTCCTTCTTCCATAGTTTTTAGGATGTTCTTCAAATTGGCATCTGTACGTTTACTTTCTTTCAGAAAAGAAATCGGCTCCGGACTTAAATTCAGGTTAAAAACGATCGGGTTGAAAGTCGTGGTTTTGCCTGCAAATGCATTGGCATCTATTCCCGTTTCTAAAAACAAGCGGTTTAAAGAATTTAACCGGATTACCAATTCGTCTTTTTCAGCCTTAAACTGCAGCTTCCAAAGGTCCAACTGCTCTTTGTTGAAATCCGTTTTGGAAAGTGTACGGATAATCTGGAAATAACCTTCGTTGGTCAGTACTTTGGCTTTCGACAAAAGTATTTTCTTCAGGTTCCAGTCGTTTTCCTCTTCCAGGTTCGATTTGGCGAAATTCAACGCAAGCTGGTAGAGTTTTGTTTGATTCTTTGCATCAATATTACTCAAAAGCTCATCGATTGCTTTTTCCAAAATGAGCGTGTCGTCCAGCGAAATTTCGAATGTTTCCGGAAGGTCGAGATCACGTGCAAAAGAGCGGATCAATCGTAAATTGAATTTATCAATGGTCATCACATTGAAATCTTCGTATTGATGCAGGATCTTTCGAAGTACCACACGTGCCCTTGTTCGGATTGCTTCGGGAGTTGTCCCGACGAAGCCGGCAATTTCTTCCAGGTAGTTGTTTGTGTCTTCTTTTCCGTTGGCAAGTTTGTTCAAATCACTCATAATCCGCGATTTCATCTCAATACTTGCCTTGTTGGTAAAGGTCATTGCCATGATCTGGCTGATCTCTGCCCTGTCGTCATTTTCAGAAAGTAGCAAACGGAGGTAATTGCGCACTAAATTGTACGTTTTACCACTTCCTGCTGAGGCGTTTACGATCAAAAAAGGCTTGTTTACATCCGAATTCATACCGGTCAATCAATAATCTTTCGAAATTACCGAAAATCCCTTGGACACTTCCTGATTTTTTTAGGAATTCTCTATTCATTGGCTTAAATTTGGGAAAACAACTGAATGAAACATTTTTCGATTCTTGCGTTGCTAGCATGTATTGCCTTGTTCTCGTGTAAAAAGAAGAAGGATGATTTGGTTGATACGCCGACTCCAGCGGTTCAACAAAGTAAGTTGTCGATGAAACCGGTTTTTGGGAGTGCCAATTTGATGTTGGATTCTGTTTACACCATGAGTAATGGTTTTCAAATCAAATTTACCGAGTTAAAAGCTTATTTCTCAGGAATCCAATCAGGCGGGAGCGTCATGAAAGATGTTGCGTTATTCAATTTTCGGGAAACAGGAAACCTGATATTCCAGTCAAACCAGGTAGTTGCCAATCCTTCTTCCATTCAATTTGGAATCGGTGTTCCGAGCTCAATCAATCACAACGATCCGAGCACTTTTCCAAATACGAATCCGTTGAATATTGCCATTGCAAACGACATGCATTGGGATTGGAATCCGGGATACATTTTTTTCAAAGTAGAAGCTAAAGTGGATACGATTATCGACGGAATAACGAGCTGTGATCACAACCTGGTTTATCATGTGGGTACAGATTCGTATTTCACCAATAAAACAATTAGTAATCTTACCTGGGCGGCTCTTAGCTCAACCGTGAATGAAGCGTGGTTGAAAATCGATCTGAAGAATTTCTTCGAAAATAGCGCAGCTCCAATCGATGTGAAAACAGAATTTACAACACACAGTATGATGCCTCAGCAAAGCGCGATTACCGAAAAAGCACGTCAAAACTTCTCAGCTTCTATCAGTGAATTATGAGTCGGTTTTTTATAGGAATATTGTCTTTACTGGTTTTCTTCCTGGCATGTACGAAAGCAAAGGTCGGTTACGATCCTACGCCGTATAGTCTAAAAATTCCGAGCCATTTTCCGCAAATGAATATTCCGGCGGATAATCCGATGACGGAAGAAGGTGTTTTGTTAGGAAGAATGCTGTTCTATGAAAAACAATTATCCCTGGATAATACGATTTCCTGCGGATCTTGTCATGCACCGGATGCAGCTTTTGCGGATGTGAATCAATTCTCACAGGGAGTAAACGGTGCAATTGGTGTTAGAAATTCCATGGCATTGGTTAATCTTGGCTGGCAGACCAGTTACTTTTGGGATGGAAGGGCAAACACCCTGGAAGAACAAATTTTGGAACCGGTTCCGAATCCGGTTGAAATGCACTTGCAGTGGAAGGATGCTGTTGCGCGTTTAAAAGCAAACGGGCTTTACCGTAACCAATTTTACAAAGCATTCGGAGTAGTGGATTTTGATTCCAGTCACGTAGCGAAAGCACTTGCCCAATTTTTGCGCACCATGATTTCCGGAGAATCGAAGTATGATGTCATGTACAAGTTTGCAAACAATATCCCGCTTACTTCTTCCGAATCGGCAATCAAAAATTCAGTTACATCCGAGGAATGGGCCGGTTTTGATTTGTTTAAAAGCCTGAACGGGGCAGATTGTTTCCATTGTCATAACGGGACATTAATGCAGGTCCAGAAATTTTCCAATAACGGATTGGATGCTGTTTTCTCGGATTTGGGCAGAGGAGCGATTACGAATAATCCGAATGATAACGGAAAATTCAAAGTTCCGACTCTAAGAAATATTGCACTTTCAGCACCGTATATGCATGATGGAAGATTTGCGACACTGGACGATGTTATCGAACATTATTCAACTGGAATTCAGCATTCCACAACAATAGATCCGCTGATGGAATTTGCAAGCCAGGGCGGGGTTCAACTGGATTCTGAACAGCGTAATCAGTTGAAAGCCTTTTTATTAACGTTAACAGATCATAATTTTGTAACTAATCCTGACTTTAAACCGTTAAACCCTTAGCGAAGTAAGTCTAATTGTTAGTACATTTGTACAAGTGATATGGAAGAAATGGTAGACGAAAGAAGATTAACCACCGAGGAGAAAGCCTTGAAAATTAATCTAACAAGTGACATTTATGGTTGTTTCGCTGAAATTGGAGCGGGACAGGAAGTTGCAGCCAACTTTTTTAAAGCGGGAGGTAGTTCCGGTACCATTGCGTATACGCAGTCGGCATATGATATGAAAGTATCGGATGCGATGTATGGTGCTGCATCCAGGTATGTTTGCGAAGAGCGTTTAACAACGATGCTTACAACCGAGTACAATACCTTGTGTGAGCGTCTTCCTAAAAAGCAGGAAGTTGCTCGTTTTTTCGCTTTTTGTAATACCGTTGAATCTTTAAACTATCACAAAACCAACCAGGGACAAGGTTGGGTCGGGCTGCGTTTCCAATTGAAACAGGGAGGCGAGTTCAATGATATTATCCTGCACGTGAAAATGCATGATAATTCACACAAAGCACAACAGGAAGCGCTTGGTATTTTGGGGGTGAACCTGATCCATGCAGCTTATTTTTCGACCGATGATTTGGATGAATTCTTAACGAATTTGGTACACCGTATTCCAAGAGACCGTGTGGAAGTTGATATGCTGCGTGTTTCCGGACCGGATTTAGGTTTGGTCGATAACCGTATCATTGCATTGAACCTGGTGAAAAGAGGAATGACCGATGCCACCATGTTTGACTTGTGTGGTACAGTTCTTCAACCTGCAGCAGCCTTATACAAAAAGAATATTTTGTTGATGCGTGGTCGTTTCCGTCCGGTTACAAAAGTGCATTTGGATATGATTGCTCACGGAACCGAACAGTTCCTGAAAGAAGACGGTGTTCGCGAAGATAATTTATCGGTGATTTTCGAGTTGACTTTAAAGGATTTGACAGCAGACGGAAAAATCTCTGACAAGGATTTTATTGATCGCGCCGAATTATTGGAATCCCTTGGATATACCGTGATGATTTCGAATTATTTGAAACATTACAAAATGCTGGATTACCTGGCAACGATTGCACGTGGACAAAAAATGGGTGTTATCGCCGGAATTTATAACCTGCATACCATTTTTGATGAGCGTTATTATGACAATTTGCCGGGTGGTTTACTGGAAGCTTTCGGAATCGGGTTCGGACACAATGTAAAAATGTATGTGTATCCGGCTCTTAATGTTGACACAGGAGAATTGTATACTTTGGAACAATTGACGATTCCGAAGCATTTACATGGTTTGGTACAGTTCCTTCAGGATAATAATAAACTGGAATCTATTTCAAATTTTGATCCGGAAGCATTGAAAATCCTTTCTGATGACGTATTGTCAAAAATTCGTGCAGGAATTACAAGCTGGGAGCAGGATGTTCCTGAAAATGTTGTTAAAGCAATTAAGTACTACGAATTATTTGGCTACGACAAAAAAAAAGACGTCGTTAACGCGTAAAGATCGATAGAATCTTGATTGTTATTGAATTAGCAGCTTTTTTAAATAAAGGCCTCTCAAAAAGATTTGTTGAAAACCTATCTTATGTGAAATTATTCCTTAAATTGGTCATGAAAGCTGCTATTCCTTATACTTATGATTCGATCAGTGGAAAGTCTACTTTTAGTTAAACAAAAACATTGGCTTTTAGTCTTTCTGTTCGTTCATTGTTCGTTATCGGTTTTCTCCCAACAAAAAAAATACGATCGCAAAGTATTCAACCAGGAAATACAAAGACTGCGTGAAGAAATGATCGTAGATATCTCAAAGGCCAATGAAACACTTCGGTTTCTGGATAACAAATACGGAGGTTTGCATAATGCTGAGGTTGACTATAGTCTTACGATTAAGAAAATCAAATTTTTTAGTGCTTATGGCGATTATGCACGGGTAAAATTCGAGCTCAATAAAGCCAAGCGGTTCCAGTTTTTCTTTAAAGTCAAAAAACAGGATAAATTATACCTGGAACTCTACAACGCTGTGTATGAGAGTTTGGGACAGGATTATGATCTGTTGATCCGGAAAGCCACGAAAATTCTGAATGAATCAGATAAATCGGATAAATACCTGTTGCTTCAATGCCGCCTGGTACTTGCCAATTGTTATAGTGAAAAAGGCAATTATGAAAAGGCATTAATTCATATTCAGGAAGCTAAACTACTGACGCAAAAAATGAGTGCGGCCTATAGTTTCCAGTTTGCAAATTCTGCCGGTCAGGTTTATTTCTTTAACAGCAATACGGATAAAGCTCTTAAGGAATTTCTGTTTGCTAAAAAACTGGCACGAATCAATCATTGGAAGTATGCCGAACAATATGCAAATGCGAGTTTGGGTGAGATTTATCTGTATACGAATAGGCTGGATCTCGCAAAACCTTATTTTGACACAGTCCTTAAGAATGAAAAATCAACAGAATTACGAGATTTGTTCCAGGTTTACGGATGCCTGGAATATTACTACGAATTGAAAAATAATAAAGACTCGTCCTATTATTATTCGGTGAGGAGAAATGAGGTTGATGACTTGCTGGAAAACCTGCGCAGTGAAAACCTGGTTTTTGAATTGGAAAAAGATTTTCAAACCGAATCGAACCAATATTTGCTAGAGGAGGAGCGCAATAAAAATCAGCAGCTGCGGTTGATCCTGATTCTGATCCTGATGAGTATTGTGGTGATCATCAGTATTTCTTATTTGTTTATTCGCCAAAAAAGCGACTCGAACCGGGTGCTTCAACTTCAAAAAGAGGAAATTGATGACAAGAATAAGGAGATTTCGAATGCTTTGGCAATGAAGGAAAGTCTTTTAAAAGAGATCCATCACCGGGTAAAAAACAATTTGCAGGTTGTTTCCAGTATTTTGAACCTGCAGTCGCGCAATGTTCACGACGAAGAGGCCTTGCGTATTCTGGAAGAAGGCAAGGAGCGTATCCGGGCTATCGCATTGATTCACAATCAGCTTCATTTGAATAATGATTCCGCGTATGTGGAAATGGGTGCTTACCTGAATAAATTGATCTCGCAAATGGCTGAATCGTTCTCCAGTTATAACAAGCATATCGAAGTAAGAGTGAATGTAGAAGAAATCAATCTGGCAATTGACTACGCAGTGCCGGTTGGATTGATCATGTGCGAGCTGCTTTCAAATTCTTACAAACACGCTTTTGTCAAACAGGAAGAAGGATTGATAGAGATCGAATTAAAGAATAAGAAGGGGAAAGACCTGCATTATGAACTTCTTGTAAAAGACAATGGAATCGGATACAAGGGGAAAATGGAATTTTTAGAACAATCATCAACAGGTGTAGAGATAATCAGTGCTTTTATTCAGCAGTTAGATGCAAAATACACGTATTTGAATTCCGGTAAAGGTTTCGGTTTGTTTATCGAATTTGCAATTGATGAACGCCATTCTAAGTTGAATTGAGTTTTTTTTGATACTTTAGATTGAAAGTTTTGTTGTTATGCCGCATATTAAGAATGCCTTGTTGAGATTCCGGATTATTGATCGTGCACTGAGAAATAATTATAAACCTTATCCGACCAAAGCACAATTACGTGAGGCTTGTGAAGAAGCACTGTTCGGAAGTGTGGATGGAGCAAATATTTGTGATTCGACCATTGAAAAGGACATGTTTGCCATGAAAATGGAGCATGACGCGCCGATTAAGTATTCGAAAAGATATAATGGCTATTATTACAGCGATCCTGAATTTTCTCTGGATGAAATTCCGCTCAATGAGTCAGATATTGAGGCAATCCGTTTTGCGGCAAATACTTTAAGTCAGTTTAAGGATGTCGGAATGTTTAAGCAGTTTGGTTTTGCAATTGATAAGATCGTTGACCGTGTAAACATTTCCAATGATATCAATGATAAATCCATCGACCGTTTTGTGGAATTTGAAACACCGGTTTCTTCCAGGGGAAGTGAGTTTTTAAATCCCATCTTAAATGCGATCAAAGAAGGAAAAGTCATCTATTTTGATTACGAAAGTTTCCAGACCCAAAAACGAAAAGCACGTAAAGTACTGCCGCTTTTATTGAAAGAATACCGAAATCGCTGGTATTTATTGTGTTACGACCTTATTAAAGAAGGAATAATTACCTATGGATTAGACCGTATCTACGATCTTCAAAATTCGGAAGAAGCGTTTCGCTCGCCGGTAACTTTTAATCCTGACCAGTTCTTTGAACACGCTATTGGTATTACTGCAAGCAACGGCAAACCGGAAACGGTTGTTTTCAAAGCAGATAATATTGCTGCAAAATACATTGAATCACAGCCCTTTCACGCTTCACAAAAAATTGTCAAGGAAGGGAAAAACAGGACAACTTTCGAAATGAAAGTGTATATATCGGAAGAATTGATCCGGAGTATTTTAAGTTACGGCGGTGAAATCATCGTGACCGAACCTGAATTACTACGTACCCACATCATTGACCGTATCCGGGCAATGGTAGAAAATTATCAATAGTTATTTTTTGATCAGGATTTGAGAATTTGTTTTGGATTTTAGGATGAGAACACCTTCGATCTCATTTTTGAAAACAACTTCTGTGAATCCGTCCAGAGCGTTAATGGTCAAATTTCCGGAGATATCCTCGCCAATGGAATTGAAAACCTGAAGACCTTCCAGTTCTGATTTATCACCGAATACCCGGAAACGATCATTCACCGGATTTGGAAACACCCGAATATCGTTTTTACCGATCTCCATTTTATTGTTGAAAGAAATCATTTTCAGAAATGTTTTTGTGCCGTTAAGGTCATATTGATTCAACCTGTAATAACTTATTCCATCAATGGGATTCTCATCCATTTCCTGATAAATCAGTGACTCACTGCTTTCTCCGGCAGCATTTATTGTAAAAAGCCGGTTCCAGTCGATCCCGTTTACAGAGCGCTCAACTTCGAAATAGTCGCTGTTGTACTCAGATTCGGTTTGCCATTCTAAAAGAACGGATTCATTTATTTTTACTGCAGTGAAGTCAAGTAAAGTAACCGGAAGCGGGTCTCCCGGGGTGTAATGGATCGTTCCGTTAAAACTGCGATTAGCTGTAACGGTGCCGAAAGGATAGCTTATTCCAACACCACCAAAAACCGTCACATCCGAATTGGATGTAATTGCCGTATAACCTGAATTGGTTGTTGTCAGTAAACCGGTTGACAGAACTGGGTTCGAAGCGGTAATGTAAAAAGCAAAAGTTTGCCCGGCAAGGATTGTTTTGTTGACCGGAATACTTAAAGGAGTGGCCAGGTTCAGTCCCAAACTCAGAAGCGAACCTTCAGACCCGATTAAAGTCCAGTCGGCAGGATTGGTTTCCGATCCAACGTAAGATCCGAGTTTGAAATAGATTTCGTATCCTCCGACTGACAGAGCGGGCAGGTTCACATCAAAGCACGAAATAGTAATGATATTCGCAACAGTAACATCAAACATAACTCCTTTACTGGAACTGTTACTTGCATAGGGTGCTACAGCGTCCGATCCTCCTGTTGTACATTGTGCAAACAATTGAGGACAGGTGAACAGGCAGCATGTAATCGAGAGAAGTGTGGATTTCAACATGTGCAGTGAATAATGGTTTCGGGGCAATTTAAGGAATTCTGAATTGCCAATTTAAATTTTAACACTCTTCAAATTGTTTTTAACAATTGTTCATTCCTGGTATTCTGTGAATTAGCTTCTCAGAAAGGTTTTCGTACCACTTTTGAGGCAGCCTTTTTCCATACTTAGTCTTCAATCCGGCACAGTGTATTTTTTCTATCTTTGTTTCAAAAAATCAAGAATGACACTGATTCAAGAATTCAAGAACGGAGTTTGTACGCTAACACTAAACAGACCGCAGGTTTTTAACAGCTTCAATAAAGAAATGGCAATGGCCTTGCAAAAAGCACTGGACGATTGTGAAAAAGACGATTCAGTTCGCGCAATAGTAATCAAAGGAGAGGGGAAAGCTTTCTGTGCGGGCCAGGACCTAGCGGAAGCAACTGATCCAAACGGGCCTGAAATGCAATCTATAGTGAAGGACCATTACAATCCGATTATTGAGCGAATCAGAACTATTGAGAAGCCGATTATTGCTGGGGTAAACGGAGTTGCAGCCGGTGCAGGAGCGAATATTGCCCTGGCTTGTGATTTAACAGTAGCAAAAGAATCAGCTTCTTTTATTCAGGCATTTTCAAAAATCGGTCTGATCCCTGATTCCGGAGGAACGTTTTTCCTGCCTCGTCTGGTAGGGTTGCAAAAGGCAATGGCTTTAATGATGACCGGTGAGAAAGTTTCGGCGAATGATGCTGTTTCTATGAATATGATCTATAAAGCGGTTTCGGATGAATCCTTTGAAGAAGAATTAACGAAATTGGCTGAAAATTTGGCTTCGATGCCAACATATGGTTTAGGTTTAACCAAGCGTGCAATGAATGCAAGTTTCACAAATAACCTGACTGAACAATTGGCTGTGGAAGAACAATTGCAGACACTTGCAGGAAAATCGGAAGATTTCGCTGAAGGAGTGAATGCATTTATGGAGAAGAGAAGCCCTGTTTTTAAGGGGAAGTAGGAGGAATATTATGAATTATGAATTATCAATAATGGAGATTCTCTTGATGATTCATAATTATTCAATTGATAGTTTAGAATGAAAAGCAAAATAGGTGTACTAGGTGCCGGAACGATGGGGGCGGGGATTGCCCAGGTTGCAGCCCAATCAGGACATGAAGTGGTATTGGTCGATGTGAATCAGGTTCAATTGGATAAGGCAAAGTTGTCTTTGATCAAGGTGTTGGACCGCATGATCGAGAAAGGAAATTTAGACGAATCAGGAAAGAATAATTTGCTGAATCGTTTGCATTTTTCTACTCAATTGGCAGATTTCAGAGGATCGGGACTGGTTATTGAAGCCATTGTGGAAAAACTGGAGGTAAAACATGCCGTTTTTAAAGAGATTGAAGAAGTGGTCGGAATGGATTGTATTATTGCTTCCAATACTTCATCTTTATCGATCGCATCCATTGGTTCGGTGTTGAAATTCCCTTCGCGTGTGATCGGAATCCATTTCTTCAATCCTGCGCCATTGATGCCATTGGTTGAGATTATTCCCGCTGTCCAAACCAGTGATGAAACGTTGGGTAACGCTAAATCGATCATTGATTCCTGGGGTAAATTGACGGTTGTTTGTAAAGACACTCCCGGATTTATTGTAAATCGTGTTGCACGTCCTTTTTACGGAGAAGCTTTGCGTATTTACGAGGAAGGCATTGCGGATTTTGCAACCATTGATTGGGCAATGACTGAATTGGCAGGTTTCAGAATGGGGCCTTTTACGCTGATGGATTACATCGGGAACGATATTAATTACACAGTAACCGAAACTGTTTTTGCTGCATTTTATTTCGATCCGCGTTTCAAGCCTTCATTTACTCAAAAAAGACATATGGAAGCTGGATTCCTTGGTCGGAAAACAGGAAGGGGGTATTACGATTACTCAGAAGGAGTGGAACTTCCTGTACCAACAAAAGATGAAAAATTGGGTCAGCAGATCGTTGACCGGATTTTAGCCATGTTGATTAACGAAGCTTATGACGCTCTATTCCTGAATGTAGCCAGTAGAGAAGATATCGATACCGCCATGACCAAAGGAGTGAATTATCCGAAGGGATTATTGGCCTGGTCGGAAGAGATTGGTTTGAAAACTGTCTTGAAACGGTTGGAAGATCTGTTCCTGGAATATGGGGAAGATAGATACAGACCGAATCCTTTATTGAAGAGATTAGCAAAATAAAAATAAGTAGGGGCGTAAAATTTTACGCCCCTACTTATTTTAGATCAATTCTGCTTCCAAAGTAATTTCGAAATTAAATGCCCCGCTTACCGGACAAGTTTGTTCTGCGTTTTTAGCGATCTTTTGGAATTCCTCATTAGAGATTCCGGGAACTTTAGCCGTTAGTTTCAATGCCGAAAGCGTGATTTTTCCATTATCCAATGAAATACTGGAACTTGTTTTCAATTCCTCGGGATTGTAACCGGCTTCCGTAAGATCTAAACTCAGTTTCATTGTAAAACAACCGGCGTGTGCTGCTGCTAATAATTCCTCCGGGTTTGTACCCACACCTTCCGCAAAACGTGAATTGAACGAATACTGTGTTTTATCTAATGTGGTACTTTGAGTGGTCAAATGTCCTTTTCCTTCTTTGATTGTTCCGTTCCAAACGGCTTCTGCTCTTCTTTTCATGGTATTTCGTTTTTGTAATTAATTATTGATGGAACAAAATTAGAACGGAAGCAATTCTTGAAAAAGAGACTTTTGGCAGATTTTAGTGTACTTTTTTCCCTTCATTGAATAATTTTCTAAAAACGACCGGACTGTTCCCCACCTTTCCTGTAAATAACCGGTTGAAATAAGCCGGATCTTCATATCCTAACTCGTATGCAATTTCCTTTACCGACCAATCCGTGAAACACAGAAGTCGTTTCGCTTCCAGTAAGATACGGTTTTTTATGATTTCATTCGGCTGCAATAGGTTTAAGCGGTTGAATTTATTGGAAAGCGTTTTGGCTGTTAATCCTAAAATTTCAGCATAATCAGACACAGAATGCCATTTTTTGAAATGGATTTCAACCAGCCGGTTGAAATTCCGGTAAAATTCCACTTCTGCAGGTACTTCGGAAACCTTATCGGGAAGCTGTTGTTCTTTCCAAAGTCGTGTTGCCCGAATGATAATCTGTTTTAAAAGTATCCGGACCATTTCCTCCATGGAAGAATCCTTCAGGAGCAATTCTTTTGCGATTTCGGAGAATAAGTTCTGAATAATTAAGTACTCTTCGGGAGAGAGTTCTGTAGCCTGGGATTGTCCTGCATTTTGAAAAAGCAAGCCGTCACAGGCAACTTCCGCATCGTGGATTTGGATGCAGTAGAAATCACGGTTGTAATTCAGTGCCGTAATGTTTTCGCCCTTTAGGATCTGAATCCGCTGATAGCCGCAAAAGAATAGGGTAGGTTTACTGGTTATGAAATCGTTGAAATCAATACGCAAATGCCCACCCGTGGGAATAAACAGAATACTGATATCCTTCTTGAAAGGATGTTCATTAAAAAAGTCGCGCTGTTCCTTCGAATGAATATGCATCCATTCAAAAGATTTGTAATTTGATTCGAATTTCAGGATGTTTTCGGTTCCATTGATCATTATTTCCACGATTTCAATACTTTTTCCGCTTGTTTGGAGTAAAATCCTTTTTGATTCCTGATCTTGATAAACAACTCTTTTGCGCTGTTTTTGTCTCCATTTGCCAGGCGGCTTTCGGCTAAATACCACTCTGCTTCGTCATTAAAATTGGAAAACTCCAATTGGAGGCATGCTGAAAAGTTTACACAAGCATCATTGTATTGTCCTAAATTGTAGTAACACCATCCGGCATAGAATCGTGCATTGACATCATCCGGATAATTCTTTAGGATTTCATTGAACCTGGAAAGAGCCTGCTTCCATTTTCCGCGATTGGTATAATTCAGTGATTTGTCCAGGTAATCCATATATGGAACATTCACAGTTTTTACTTGCGGTTCCTCCGGAACGATATCGTCTTTGTCTTTCCGGTCGGCAGGAATTCCCGTTAGAATGATTTGTTCGATCTGAACGCTTGGCTTCATTCTGTATTGAGAGTAGTCTATCGCTTTCAAATCCTGCAGGTAAATCTCTTTTGCAATTTTTTGCTTTGAAACAGTAACAGGTTTTTGTTCGATCACCGGAGGAAGTGGTTCCAAAACCAATTGGGGGAAAGGAATATCGATCAATTCTTCCTTTTTGTTTTCAGGCGTGAGGTTCTTGATCTCGTTTTGGGACGTTTTGATTTCTTTAACAGTGATCTGGTCCTTTTGCGGAATTGCTTCCAATGTGTCAATTTCTTCCGGAATATGGATGTCAGTATTTTCTACTTTTACTAAAACCGGTTTTTTCTCAGGATCGGTTTCGGACGGACTTTGAAGCAATATAAATGCCAGGATTCCGAGGCCCAAAATAGATATACCTAATATATAAGGAGCGAAATTCACTTTCGGGAACTTCATTTTCTGGTCCAGCTGTTTCATTCTCGAAAAAGGAATACCTGATTGCTGCCATCCTTCAAGAGCATCACGGTCAAAGTCATCTAAGTGCTCTTTCGCATCTTCTTTCGAGAAGGTTTGAAGGAGTTTCTCAAATTCATTCCGGGATATGTGATCTTTATTCTTCATGATTTTCTATCCAGATTTTTAAATTTCTTTTTCCATTTTGAATCGAACTCTTCACCGTGTTTAGAGGAATATTCAATTCGTCACTAATTTCCTGATAGCTTTTATCCTTTAAATAGAATAATTCAATGCAGATTCGCTGTTCATCTTTTAGATACTGAATTGCCTGTTCGAGTTTTGTTAACTTCAATTCCCGTTCATTTAGCTCTTCTGTTTCATGAGTTTCTGCCTGAAGCAGATTTTCATGAATAGGAGTTTGATGTGTTTTTTGTTTACGAAGATAGATCAGGCATTCGTTTTTAGTAACCTGGTAGAGCCAGGATTTGAAATGCTGTATAGTATGCTTCTCAATTTTCTGGTTCAATTCCCCGAAAATTTTCATCGTTGTGTCTTCGGCATCTTCATAACGTTTTAAGTACTTGATGCAGGTTCCCAATACCAAATGAGCATATCGTTCATATAATAAAGGTATGGTAAATACATTTTCTTCCTGTTTATAAAGCTGTATTAGCTCCAGATCCGACAGATTACTGTACCTTTTATGTCTGCGTTGAAACAACATCATGACATAGAGATGCATGAAATAGAATAATTCCATAAACTAGTTATACTATATATAAAAGTAAGCACTTAAATTTATACCTGTTATGAGTAAACTGAAAAGAATTGGAGTTTTGACATCCGGGGGTGATTCGCCAGGGATGAATGCATGTATTCGTGCAGTTGTTAAAGCCGGGATCGGGAAAGGTATCAAGGTATTCGGAATTGAAGACGGGTATAAAGGAATGATTGAAGATCGTATTCGTCAGTTGACTTATAGGGATGTCAATAATATTATTCATTTGGGAGGTACAATTCTCGGAACAGCCCGAAGTGAAGCGTTTAAAACTTTTGAAGGAAGAACGCAAGCAGTTGCCAACTTAAAGAAACACCAAATAGATGGATTGATTTTAATTGGTGGCGACGGGACCTATGCTGGAGGAATGGCCCTGACAAGGGAATTCGATATTCCTGTTATTGGATTGCCCGGAACAATAGATAACGATATACACGGCACAGACTTTACGATCGGATATGATACCTGTTTGAATACAGTTGTTGAGGCCGTAGATAAAATACGTGATACTGCATCAAGTCATCACCGGGTGTTTTTCGTGGAGGTAATGGGAAGAGCTTCGGGGTATATAGCTTTGAATAGTGCTATAGCCAGCGGGGCAGAATCTGTACTTATTCCGGAAACTCTTACCGAAATTAGTTTGCTTGCCCAAGAGATAAAGGACCAAAACAAGGGAATCCGGAGTTCTATTATTATAGTAGCGGAAGGTGATGAAGAAGGAGGGGCAAAAGAAATCATGGAAAAAGTGAAACCTTTTTTGGAAGGATATGAATTGAGATATTCTGTTTTGGGACATATTCAACGTGGCGGAAGCCCCTCAGCATTTGACAGAATCCTTGCAACAAGGATGGGGGTGAAGGCTGTTGACTTACTGATTGAAGGCAAAAAATCGATTATGATAGGTCAAATCGGTAGAGATTTGGTGTTTCAAGATATTTTAGAGGGAACGACCGGTAACGTTTCTACTGATGATTCAGGGATAGAATTGCTCAAATCCCTGCTTACGAAAGAATAAAATCAAAAAAGATTAAAAAAAAGTTTTACGTATAAATAATATGTTATCAATGCTTTAAGAAGTTTGGCTGATTTTTTTCAAAAAATAAAAGTTGAAAACCCTTGCAGAAGTAAAATAAGTGGGTACCTTTGCCACCGCTTAGAACGATAAGCACACCGGAAACGGAGGGATTTGAAAAGAGAAAAAATATTTTTTTTAGAAAGGCTTGCCAGAATAAAAAAGATGCTTACTTTTGCACCCCGCTTAGAACGCTAAGGGGTTTAAGACTGAGAGTTGAAAGTTTGAAAAGAGGCATCGAAAAAAAAGTTTTAAAAAAGCTTGCCAGAATAAAAAAGATGCTTACCTTTGCACCCCGCTTAACAACGGAAAGCCAGCAAGAGAGCGGTTGACAATTGAAATAAGAGTTTGAAAAAAGTTTAAAAAATATTTTCACAAACACTTGTTAAAAAGAAAAACTTGCTTACCTTTGCAACCCCGAAACAAGAAAGAGTAACACTCTTAATAAGATTGGGAAACGAAATAAAAAGAGAGATGAACAACGGTTCACTCGGTAAATTGAAAAGAGACTTTAAGTTATATAGTACAAAAAAGTCTGACAGTTAAAAAAGAGAGAGATACTCTGCTTAACGACAAGAAAGTTCTTTGACAGATTAGGAAATAAGGAAACAGCGTAAACAAAAGAATTAAACGAGCACATCAACAAATTCAAAGTTTTTTACAACGGAGAGTTTGATCCTGGCTCAGGATGAACGCTAGCGGCAGGCCTAACACATGCAAGTCGAGCGGGATTAGTTAGTAGCTTGCTATTAACTATGAGAGCGGCGCACGGGTGCGTAACGCGTATGCAACCTACCTTATACTGGGGTATAGCCCGGAGAAATTCGGATTAATCCCCCATAGCATTATCGATTCGCATGTTTTGATAATTAAAGGTTACGGTATAAGATGGGCATGCGTCCTATTAGCTAGATGGTGAGGTAACGGCTCACCATGGCGACGATAGGTAGGGGGCCTGAGAGGGTGGTCCCCCACACTGGTACTGAGACACGGACCAGACTCCTACGGGAGGCAGCAGTGAGGAATATTGGTCAATGGGCGAAAGCCTGAACCAGCCATGCCGCGTGCAGGAAGACGGTCCTATGGATTGTAAACTGCTTTTATTTGGGAATAAACTCTGATACGTGTATCAGCCTGAAGGTACCAAATGAATAAGCACCGGCTAACTCCGTGCCAGCAGCCGCGGTAATACGGAGGGTGCAAGCGTTATCCGGAATCATTGGGTTTAAAGGGTCCGCAGGCGGTCATATAAGTCAGTGGTGAAAGCCTACAGCTCAACTGTAGAACTGCCATTGATACTGTACGACTTGAATTCGATCGAAGTGGGCGGAATATGACATGTAGCGGTGAAATGCTTAGATATGTCATAGAACACCGATAGCGAAGGCAGCTCACTAGGTCTGGATTGACGCTCAGGGACGAAAGCGTGGGGAGCAAACAGGATTAGATACCCTGGTAGTCCACGCCGTAAACTATCAATACTCGTTCTCAGCTCTTCAGGAGTTGGGGACCAAGCGAAAGTGATAAGTATTGCACCTGGGGAGTACGATCGCAAGGTTGAAACTCAAAGGAATTGACGGGGGCCCGCACAAGCGGTGGAGCATGTGGTTTAATTCGATGATACGCGAGGAACCTTACCAGGGCTTAAATGCAGAACGCATAATTTGGAAACAGATTAGTCTTCGGACGGTCTGCAAGGTGCTGCATGGCTGTCGTCAGCTCGTGCCGTGAGGTGTTGGGTTAAGTCCCGCAACGAGCGCAACCCCTATCTTTAGTTGCCAGCGGATCATGCCGGGGACTCTAAAGAAACTGCCAGCGCAAGCTGAGAGGAAGGCGGGGACGACGTCAAGTCATCACGGCCCTTACGTCCTGGGCCACACACGTGCTACAATGGTCGGTACAGAGGGCAGCTACCTAGCGATAGGATGCGAATCTCGAAAGCCGATCTCAGTTCGGATTGGAGTCTGCAACTCGACTCTATGAAGCTGGAATCGCTAGTAATCGCGCATCAGCCATGGCGCGGTGAATACGTTCCCGGGCCTTGTACACACCGCCCGTCAAACAATGGAAGCTGGGGGTGCCTGAAGTCGGTAACCGTAAGGAGCTGCCTAGGGTAAAACTAGTAACTGGTGTTAAGTCGTAACAAGGTAGCCGTACCGGAAGGTGCGGCTGGAACATCTCCTTTCTAGAGGCTCGCTTAAGAGTTTATGTTGTTTCCATTTCTTAATCTATTAAAATTAACAGTCCTCCTCACAGGATTTCAGAAGTAGGCTTTGCTCTGCTGAAGCTCCGCGAAAGCGAGAGGGATTAAACAGTCCCGTAGCTCAGTTGGTTAGAGCACTACACTGATAATGTAGGGGTCAGCGGTTCAAATCCGCTCGGGACTACCACTTTATGGTGAATTAAATGAAGATTTAATCATCAACTATAAAGTTCTTTGACATATTGGAATTGATTGAAGTAATAAGAATCATTAGTAGAGATATTAATAAGTTACTAAGGGCACACGGGGGATGCCTAGGCTCTCAGAGGCGAAGAAAGACGTGATAAGCTGCGATAAGCTTTGGGGAGGGGCAAATACCTTTTGATCCAGAGATTTCTGAATGGGGAAACCTAGCTGGTTGAAGACCAGTTATCCGTAAGGAGGCGAACGCGCTGAACTGAAACATCTAAGTAGGCGCAGGAAGAGAAAACAATAGTGATTTCCGGAGTAGTGGCGAGCGAAATGGAAATAGCCCAAACCAGTAATGTTTCGGCATTGCTGGGGTTGTAGGGCTGCGATATGGACTATTATATTATAGAGGAAGTGTTTGGAAAGTCACTCCATAGAAGGTGAAAGGCCTGTACTCGAAATAGTATAATTACCTAGCAGTACCCTGAGTAGGGCGGGACATGTGGAATCCTGTCTGAATCTGCCAGAACCATCTGGTAAGGCTAAATACTCCTGAGAGACCGATAGCGAACGAGTACTGTGAAGGAAAGGTGAAAAGAACCCTGAACAAGGGAGTGAAATAGACCCTGAAACCGTGTGCCTACAAGCGGTCGGAGCGGATTTAATCTGTGACGGCGTGCCTTTTGCATAATGATCCTACGAGTTACTCCTCATTGGCAAGGTTAAGGTTTTAAGAACCGGAGCCGAAGCGAAAGCGAGTCTGAATAGGGCGCTTTAGTCAGTGGGGGTAGACGCGAAACCTTGTGATCTACCCATGGGCAGGTTGAAGTTCCAGTAACATGGAATGGAGGACCGAACCGATAAACGTTGAAAAGTTTCCGGATGACCTGTGGGTAGGGGTGAAAGGCCAATCAAACTGGGAAATAGCTCGTACTCCCCGAAATGCATTTAGGTGCAGCGTTCAGGTTGAGTCTTATAGAGGTAGAGCTACTGATTGGACTAGGGGGCTTCACCGCCTACCAAATCCTGACAAACTCCGAATGCTATAAGATATACTGAGCAGTGAGGGCACGGGTGCTAAGGTCCGTGTCCGAGAGGGAAAGAACCCAGACCATCAGCTAAGGTCCCCAAATGTACACTAAGTTGATCAAACGTTGTCCGGTTGCATTGACAGCTAGGATGTTGGCTTGGAAGCAGCCATTCATTTAAAGAGTGCGTAACAGCTCACTAGTCGAGCGATCGGGCGTGGATAATAAGCGGGCATTAAGTGTACTACCGAAGCTATGGATTTGTAGTAATACAACTGGTAGGGGAGCATTCTAGTCAGCGTAGAAGGTGCATGGTGATGTGTGCTGGAGCGGCTAGAAAAGCAAATGTAGGAATAAGTAACGATAATGCAGGCGAGAAACCTGCACACCGAAAGACTAAGGTTTCCTGGGCGACGCTAATCGTCCCAGGGTTAGTCGGGACCTAACGCGAACCCGAAGGGGGTAGTGGATGGCAAACGGGTTAATATTCCCGTACTTGCTTTAACTGCGATGGGGTGACGGAGTATTGAAAGGACCGCGTACTGACGGAATAGTACGTTGAAGGTTGTAGCTATATCTTGGATAGTTAAATGCGTTCAGGATGGCAAAGACCGATAGTACCGAGCGGCTTCGGCCAATTGGATAGTGTCCCTAAAAGCTTCCAAGAAAAACCTCTAAGCTTCAGGTTAAAGCAACTCGTACCGTAAACCGACACAGGTAGTCGAGGAGAGAATCCTAAGGTGCTCGAGTGATTCATGGCTAAGGAACTAGGCAAAATGGTCTCGTAACTTCGGGAGAAGAGACGCCAGCGCAAGCTGGCCGCAGTGAATAGGCCCAGGCGACTGTTTATCAAAAACACATGGCTTTGCAAAATCGAAAGATGAAGTATAAGGCCTGACACCTGCCCGGTGCTGGAAGGTTAAGAGGAGATGTTAGTTTCGGCGAAGCATTGAAT
>NZ_CABHOL010000033.1 GCF_902168135.1 uncultured Fluviicola sp. | reverse complement strand
GGTTTTAGGATGAAACAACCAAAAACAAAAATCCCCAGATCTGTTATGTACGGGGGATTTTTTATTTAATGTGAACAATTCTTAGTGATTGTGTCCGTCACCTTCTTTGTGCTCATGCCCATGTCCTTCAGTCGTAGAACAAAGTCCTTGAATCTGATGAAACACATCATGTAAGCCTGAAAGGGATTTCGTGATTTTTTTATCGCTTGCTCCATCTTTGATAGCTGCCTGCAATTTTTCACTGTCAGTCACCAATTGATCAACAGCTTATTTCATTTTTTCATTATCATAATCAGCAGGAAACTTCGATGCCTGAAGTGCCTTTGCTTTCTCAACCATGTCACCGATTAGTGTTTTGATTGGTTCCAGGTTTCCTTCCTCACTCGGATGGAATGTTTGAGCCATTACTTTGTGGAATTCTTTCAATTCTGGCCATTCTTGTTTGTTTTGTGCAGCAGCTTGATTTGCCATTGCAGCAAATCCAAAACCGACTAATAGTAATAAAGCTATTTTTTTCATGTTTTTCTTTTAGTTCCGTAAAATTAGGGATGATTTTGATACTTCATTTATAAATAACAATAAATTAAAACTTTCACTTACAGAATAAAATCATTCTAAATAAAATGAATTAAAAAAGTCGCTACCAATGGGATAGCGACTTTAGATCTTAGAAAAGAATATCTATCAACGTTTGATCAAGCGGCTGAACTTTTCTCCACTTGTTTTCGAAATAACCTGAAGAATATAAGTTCCCTGCGCCTGGGTTTTCAAATCAAGAGCTGTTATTCCGTTAAATTCTTTGGAAGTAATTACACTTCCTTTAGCATCCATTAAGACCAGGTTGTAATCTCCGGATGTGGTCATTTCGATGGTAATCGGTCCGTTGGAAGGATTCGGATACACGGAAATACGCGATTTATCCGCAATTTCTTCAATTCCTGCCGTAAAGTTCAGGTCTTTCACAATTCCCGCCGATTTATTACAAATCCAGTTGTCCGGGTCAATCTTCGTAATGTTTACGTAATTGGCAGCATTTGGAATTATGAATTGGTTTTGACTGCCTGTAATCTGGAAACGAATGGTGGTATCTGCAACCCCTGTTCTGTCGAAACGAAGTTCCAGGTCATTGGTAAACAAAGGAGTGACAGACGGTTTTGATGTTGTCTGGTTAATCTCCAGTAATAAGTCACTTCCTACATTGTTCCAGCGCACGGAATAAGTGGGGTATCCTTCCCCGAAATACCATTCTTCCAGGAAATTCGTTAAATCCAGACCGCTTTCGTTTTCGAACACATCTACCACCTCAATACCTGAAGCAACAGAATCGGCATATAATACCTGGTATGCTTTCAAAGCATCGTAGAAAACCGAATCATTGTTTATCAGGAAACGAAGCGTATGGACAATCGCCGCTCCTTTGTTGTAAACCAGCCTACCGGAAAAAATAGCACCTTCGCTCAGGGAATCTTCTACCCAGACAGATCCGCCCGACTGCGACATGATATCATCGTGTCTGTCAAGCATATCCTGCAATTCATCTCCGGGATACAGATTCTCCAGCATGATATATTCCGAATAGGAAGCAAAACCTTCGTTTACCCAGATATCGGCCCAGGAAGAGCAGGTTGCATGATCACCGAACCATTGGTGTGCCAACTCGTGGCAGGTCAGAGTGGGATTAAAGAATCCCTGTGTAGTCATTGTTTGATGTTCCATTCCCCCGGAAATAGGTGCCATGCAGTGACCGTACTTTTCATCTGCAAACGGGTACGGTCCGAACAAGTCAGCAAACAATTCCATAAAGTCAACTGTTTCATCAATATCGTCCTGGAAATTCGGAAGGGTAGCCGGGTTGTCGTAAATGAAATTTTGGATCAAAACCGGACCCGAACCTGCCGGATTGGCCGTTACGTTGTATTCTACATACTTAGCAACAGCTACCGAGATCAGGTAATAATCGATCGGATGTCGGTGTTTCCATTCGAAGCGGTGAGTACCGTTACCTAAATCAACCACTTGTTCCAAAAGACCGTTTGATCCTGCCTTACAATTTGAAGGAACAGTGATCCAAACCGCGCAGCTGTCGGCTTTGTCTTTCAGGGATTGTTTTACCGGAAACCATTCATAAGCTGCAAAGGGTTCTGATAACGACCAGGTAACCTGGTTTCCCCAGGAAGGAGAACTTTGATTGGTCATTCCGCCTCCGCCCAACGGATTGGTTGCCGCTGTAGGAGGTGTTCCGCTGTAATTTACATGAATCACAAAGTTTTCGCCCTGTAATTTGTTTACGGGAATTTTTAATGCGCTGTTCTGGCGGGAATAAGTAACCGGGTTTCCGTCGACCTCAATAGAAGAGATCACAAACGATTGGAAGAACTCTACCAAAGCCGTATCGAGATCTTCACGTGCGACAGCGTGGATTTCACCTGAGCCTGACAAAGTAGTTGTTGTATTCGTCATGTTCAGGTCCAGGAAATAATAATGGACATCGTATAATTCCGTTTGAGCAATCTGAGCAATGGTAAATGTATTGCTCTTCAATTGGGAATTTGTATGTTTTTTTACGGAAGAACATGAACCTTTTGAGTCTTGTGCGTGGTAAAAAAACGGAAGGAAAAGGAGAGAGAGGAGAATTTTGTTTTTCATAGTTTCGTTTTATTGCATCCGAATTTAAGGAATACTTCTCAAAATCGAGCGAAACTGTTAAAAAACAAGTAGCCAAATGCCTGATTCATTTAGTGTAAGGCGTAAATTATTCATTTTAGAAGGATGCGCTTGGAAATAATCCCTAATTTCACTCTTAAACGGTTGTTATTCAAAACTATGGGTTTCAAACCAGGAAAGATATTTAGCGGCACTTTCAAATTCGGATTACTTGTTTTACTTGTTTTCCTGAATAGTCCTGTTTCTTACGCTGATTCTCTTTCGTATGGGGAGAATTCCGCGACCAAAATGCTGAACCGGGCAAAAGAAATGGAGGACTCGGATATTTATTCAAGTATCGAACTTTTGTCAAAGGCAAACAGATTGGAAGAAACGAAGCTGCAAAAGGATTTAAAGTATGAGATTCTGCATCGGCTGGGTATTTATAATCTGCAGACAGGCAACCTGAAATCGGCAATAGATTTTGCATACCAGGCGCTTTCTGTTGCCGAACAGATGAAAGACCACCAGCGGATCGGGGAAGCGGAAAAAACAATCGGACAAATCTTCAAGAACCTAAGAGTATTCCTGAAAGCACGAAACCATTTCGATCGCGCCATGTCTGAATTCCGGACTGTCAAAAACATGAACGAATATTTTACCTGTAAAAGTTATGTAGGGCATTGTTTAACCGATTATGGATATGAGACAAAGAATACGTGGTACCTGGACAGGGCAGAGCTGGTTTATAAATCCATTTTGTTCGAAGCAAACACGAAGAAGTTTGATCATTTTATTTTATCGTCCAATAACAACTTGTCTAATTTATACCTGATTTATTACCAGTTAAGGAAACAGCAGTTTGATTTAACGATCAGCCGTAAGTATGCTGCAAAATGCATTGAAGGTTCACTGGAGATGAAAGATACGGTTAGTTATGCCGTTGGTTATTCCAATTATGGTGAAGCTTATGGGCTGGAAGGTCAAATAGATAGCTTGAAAAAGTACCTGGATTTTGCAAGGACGATTTACGTGCGAAAAAAAATGCCGGAGTACATTTACAGTAACTGCAGGCTCTTGATAAAATCCCATTTAACATATCGTCGGCTGAATGAAGCCGAAAAGCTGTTGAAGGAATATAAAACCTATATTGACCAGTTCCAGTTCCTGGCCGAATACAAAAACTATTACGAATATTACTCGAAACTTGAAAGCCTCAGAGGCAATTATAAAGCGGCTTATGAATACCGGATTAAATTCAATGAAAAAAGTGAGGAATATAGTGACGAAGTCAATGCGAAGGAATTGGTGAGGCTTCAATTTCTCTATGATCTGAATAAAAAAAATGAAGAGATTGCGATCCTGAACAAGAACAAGCGGCTTCAGAATGAAAACAATGAGAACCAGGTCGTTATTTTAAACCTGTTAATCGGGAGTATTGCACTTTTGATCATTTTGCTGATATTCATTTACATTCGTTATAAAGACCGGGTTTCCTCGAATGAAGTAATTCTTTCTAAGAACAAGCAGTTGGAGCGTTTGTCGATTGTAGCCAGTAATACGAATAACGGAATTAAGATCACGAACCCTCAGGGGATCATTTCATGGGTAAATGAAGGATTTGTCCGGTTATATGGCTGGGACTCTGCAGATGAGTTCTTTGAGAAAAAAGGAAACAGTATTTATAACTTGAGTGGTTTGACTAGAGCTGAAATTTCGGCTTTTATCGAGCATGCCATTGAGACAAAAGAATCAGTTGTTTTTCAAGCGTTTAAAGAATTAAAGAACCATGAGCAGAAATACATTCAGACCTCATTGACCCCGGTTTTTGATGAAAATGACGAACTGAAATTCCTGGTGTATGTAGATACGGATATCACGGACTTACTCGAAGCAAGGGAATTGGCAATACGGGAGAAACGAAAAGCGGAAAATGCATTGAAAACCCAGGAACTATTCCTTGCGAATGTGAGTCATGAGATCCGCACTCCAATGAATGGAATTATCGGATTAACACGACAGCTAAGTGATGAAAAACTTTCTAAAAACCAGCAGGAAATTGTCAATACGCTTGGGATTTCTGCAAACGGACTGCTGCATGTTGTAAATGATTTGCTGGATGTTTCCAAGATCAGGGCGGGGAAAATGTCTTTTGAATATGTCCGTTTTTCTTTGAGGGATCTTTTATCGACTTTTGTGAGTTCCATTGCTTACCGCGTTGAAGAAAAAGGTTTGTCCCTACACCTGGATTTTGATGAGAAGTTACCGGATTTTGTTATTGGTGATCCCGTCCGTTTGAACCAGGTTTTGCTGAATATTGTGGGGAATTCGATCAAATTCACGCTCCATGGAAGTATCACACTAAAAGTACATCCGGTTTATCAAAAAAATGGAATCGGTCGGATTCACTTTGAAATAAAAGACACCGGTATCGGCATCCCGATGCAAAAACAAGACTTTGTTTTCGAGAATTTCACCCAGTTGGAAGACCACCGTACAAGAACAACTTCGGGAACCGGTTTGGGCTTGGGAATTGCTAAGTCATTGATTGAAGCCATGGGTGGAGAGATCAACCTTGTTAGTAAGGAAGGGAAGGGAACAACACTTTCTTTCGAGCTGGATTTTGAACTGCATAACAAACATGTAGAAACCAAAAATGTCAGTAAAGAAGACATTGTACTGGTGAAAAACCTGGAAGGACTGCGTGTGCTTTTGGTAGAAGACAATACAATCAATCAGCGGGTTATTTTATATGACCTGAACAAGTGGAATGTTGAAGTAGAAGCCGTAAATAATGCCATTGATGCAATTACAGTTCTGAAAGACCGTCAGTTTGATGTGATCCTGATGGATTACTATATGCCTCGCATGGATGGAATGGAAGCAACCCGTTTTATTCGTTCCAAATTCCCCGAACCAACCTGTTCGATTCCGATTATTGCAATTACTGCTTCTGCTATGGTTGGTGATCAAAATAAGTTCATCGAAGCAGGAATGAATGATTACATTTCAAAACCCTTTAATCCTGAGAAGTTGTACCAGCTTTTGGTAAAATGGGGGTATCAGAACAATGTACTTTTCTCAGAAATTAAACATCCGGATAAGGAAGCAGAACCTTCTTTGATGGACCTTTCTATTTTGGAAGAACGGGCAGAGGGAAGTGAAGAGTATTTATTGGAAATGTACGGGGCGTATTTAGAAATGATGCCCCAGTATTCCATTGACCTGATTCATTTCTTTGAAGACGAGGATTGGGAAGAATTGCGCAAGCAGGCACATCAAATCCTGAGTCCGGCGCGTTTGTTTGGGATGAATATAACTTCAGAATTACTTCTTAAGCTAGAGAAAGATACACAGCTCAGCAAGGAAGAAATGAAAGCATTGGTTTCGAAAATTGTCGATCAGATCCAAATCTGCGGGAAAACCATCCGGGACCAGATGAGAAGAATCGAAAGTTAGGAAAGTTATCAATTATTAATTATCAGGAATGGATTCCCCTTGATAATTAAACCACTCATAATTGATCATTTCAAGTCAGTCCGTCTTCGTTCAGAATCTTGATAAAATGAAATCCCTTCGGCGAATATCCCTGGTTGTAATAAAACCGGTGAGCCTTGAAGTTATTGGTATATGCATCCAATACCATGATGTGGCAGTTTAAAGCAATTGCTTTTTCCTCGAGGTAATTTTGGATCAGTTTTCCGGCTCCTGTTCCTCTGGCTGATTGACACACAATGACATTGTCCAATTCCAGGTAAGGTCCGCACCATAATTTGGTTCCGAGCCAGTATCCGCTGATAGCAATGCACTCGTCATCATTAAAAACGCCAACCTGAGCGTAATTATTCGGGATCATATTCTCAAGCATAGACCGGTAGTTCTCCAATTCCAACTCCGGATATAATTCACGAAGAATGTTTAGATGAGGTAACATTTCCTCTAAAGTTTTTAATTCGCGGACGATCATAGTTTTCTTATTTCAAATTCGTTTCAAACAAGTCCAAAATCCTTCTGTATTCATCAATCCATGCAGGAGTAAATGTAAATCCATGTGCCTCGGTAGGGAAAATACTCAGTTGAAAATTGGTTTTCCCCAATTCAATAAAACGCTGATTCAGCCGCACGATATCCTGGAACTGAACGTTATCGTCAACCATTCCATGAAGCATCAGCAAAGGCTTTTTCAGATTCTCTGCAAAATAGATCGGACTGCTTCTTTTGTAAGCCTTCGGATCGGTTGAAGGATAGTTCAGGATATTGCTGGTGTATTCGTGATTGTAATGTGCCCAATCTGTTACCGATCGCAAAGCCGCTCCGCAATTGAACGAATCCGGAGTTTTCAGAAGTGCCATTAAAGTGATGAACCCGCCATAACTTCCTCCGTAAATACCTACGCGGTTCGAATCGATGGAATGGTTTTTTACCAGGTAATTTTTTGCGTCCACATAATCTTTCAGGTCGCGGTTTCCCATATCGCGGTAAATATCTGTTCTCCAGTTTCTTCCGTATCCTTCACTGGCGCGATAATCCGGATCAAGTACTGTATATCCTTTGGATAGCAGTAATTGGTGGAATAACATTTCACGCTGATAATGGCTCCAGTAATAATGTGCATTTTGAAGATAACCGGCTCCGTGAACAAACAATACCGCAGCTCCGTTTGGTTTATCCGGTGTGTATTTTCGGGAGTAAATCTGTTTGCCGTCGGAGGATGGAATTTGGATAATTTCAGGAGTCTGAAGGGGCAATTGATCGAATCCGGGAAGTGTACTTTTGGTAACCGGAACCAGTTTTTGTCCGGGTTTATTTGCAGCTATGCACAATTCCCACGGCTGCGTAGGTGTGGAATAGCGGATAGCCCATGTTTTTTCATCGGGAGAAAGTGTCCATTCAATCCCGAAATACCCTTCGAAAAGAGCTGTGACATTCCCTGAAACCAGATCCAGTTTATAACCGTTCCGAACTCCCGGATGGATTTTGTTCCCGATAAAATAGATCGTTTTTTTGTCGTTGGATAGGAAAGGGCTGCGTACTTCCCAGTTTCCTTCAGTAAGGGCCTTTTTAGTTCTCGAATTGCAGTTCATGCTGTACAGGTGCGAATAACCGCTTTCTTCACTTTGGAAGATGAAATCAGTTTGATTTACCCAAAAAAGGGTTCCTTCTTCCTCGTTCCATTCCGAGATTCCGGGGCCGCCGATCCAGGCCTCATCGTGCTGGTGTTCCAGTTCGGTCAGTTTTCCGGAAGCAAGATCAGCCAAACAGATCCAGCGGTCTTTGTTATCATACGAACGAATATCCACCAGTGCCTTGTTTTCGGTTGGATGCATAACTGCCTGGTGAAAACAGATTTCCCGGTCTTTGGAATAAGAACCGGTACTTCCATATTCGGCAAAGTATTCCGGTTTCTTGCGAATGTCCTTCAACGAAGCAGTATATACAAAGTAAACAGTGTCTTTTCGAATGTCAAAAATCCCCATTCGGGTATTTGGTTCCTTATCATTTACTTTCGGACGAGCCGGCCTGCGCTGTGTAAAACCATCTCCGGTTATGAACGATTCGTAATTCGTATTTGGTTCATCTGCGTCCATGACTAAAACAAAAGTGACGTAGCTCCCATCCTGGCTGATATTTATCCGGCTTACATATTCGTTCTTCGCATAGTAAATCCCTGCCGGTGTTACGCGTTTGGGTTGTTTTTCAGCCCATTGTTTCTTTTGTTCCTGCAATTGGATGAATGAAAAGAGTTCCTTTTGCTGTTGATAAAGAAAGCTGGTATCACTTTTTTCCGCGGGTTGGTTTCCCCGGATAAAATTGGTAACCTGGATAATGCTTCCTGCTACCTCGTTGTAACAAAACAAGTTGTTCTCAACCTGGAAGTAAACCAGGGGAGATTGATTGTTCCTGAAAACTGCTCCGATGGGTTCTTTGGCAGAGTAAAGAATAGTTTTTAATTTGGTTTTTGATGTATAACGGGCTAAATCACCATTGTCGTTAAAATAATGATTAACACCTAATTGCGTATGATTATCTAAAGCTGGAGTCCAAAACAAACGACCATCAGCAATCGGAACTTTGCGGGTATTTTTTTGCTTCAAATGATAGGCATACAAGCTTCTTCCTGGTTCTCCGTTGGGATTCCAGTCGAAAAGCACGGATTCATTATCCATTGCCCAGCGAATATTTTGCGGGGAAAAGCCTACAAACTCTTCTCCTTTCATGATTTCTTCCAAACGAATGGTTTGAGCGAAAAATGAATGGACAAAGAGAAAGCTTAGAACTGTGAAAAGGAGTTTATTGCTCATAATAAGGATGTTTGCGGTATTTTTTTTCAAAATTTCTGGCCATTGACTGCATAGAAGCTTTGGGATGATTCGAAATAACTTCAAATAGCGTCCTCAGTTCACGCATCAATTCCGGGTAAGCAGGTAAAAAATGCTTTTCAATCATTCGCAGAGAGTGATGTTTTAAAGCAGGAAGTGCTTCCGACTGATGCAGGAAATCGATTAAAAGATCCAGCAATTCTCCGTTTTCCGAACAATCGAACGGGGCGTTTACCAATGCGTTGGTGAGGTTGCGCTGCACGGAATGATTGGTAGTCTGAAGCAGGACCGAAACCATGGAGTCGAACTGTTTACGGCTCATAAGACCGGGATGTTTTTCGTAGAAATGCACAGCAATCCAGGAAGCATATTCCGGAAAAGGGTATTCTACGGATGCTATTTCATCAAAAATGGCCATTCTCAGGGTTTCATCTTTTGCCAAAACCGGTACCAATTCTGCAAAATTGCGGGTAGATTTGAATTCGTTTAAAAATGCCTGTGCCTGATTCATACCCAAAGAAAAGCATTCTCTTTAAAATGATTTCAATGAAGTGTTGAAAAAACCATTGTTAGAAGTCTTTCAGGAAATGATTGTCATTATTTACATAAACAATTTTAAGCTGTCCATCGGTTGTTAATTTGGCATTTTTCTGCACGTGTCGAAGAAGTCTTCTTGTTTGTCTTCCCATGAAACGGTTCCAGTGAACGATCACAAAATAATCTGTTTTACCGGGATCTATCTGTGCAGTTTTAGAAAGTGGAAGCAAAAACTGAATTTGTGTTTTTAAGCTGAGAAGACTGTCTGCAGGGGCCTGTTGTTTGGGTGGAAATACTTCAAATATTTCATTCCTGTTCCATTTTAGGTTCGGAAAACCACCGGCATAGCAATTGATTTGGAAGGATTCCAGTGTCCCGTTTTTGTTGTAATAAAGCGCCTGAAGCGGCTGATAGTGGTTTTTAATCTGTTGCTTGAATTTTGAAGTATCCAGTGAGAAAAGATACCTTCTGTAAGTGGAATCGAGTTGATAACTGTCTTCTGGTGGTATGTGGTATTTTTTTCCTGCCCTCAGAATACTTTTTTCACTCATTTCTTTCGGCATTTTCATTCCGTAAAGTCCTAAAAATACCTGCTTACAGCTTGTTAGAGCGAAACAGGCGACAAACAATAAAAACAGGGAATAAGAAATTCTTTTCATGAATTAAGCAGTGGATAATAAAAACTCATTTATCCAAATTTAATCAATTTCCGAATTGGGGCCTTCAGCCGATGCAGCGAATTACAAATTGTTTTTTCCGTTTCCCCGGTAAAATTTCAATATTGCTTTTCCAAAGATCAAAAATAACAGACAAGTACTTGCTGCTCCTAAAACAATTCCGTTTTTAAGGATTGTTTCAATTCCATGATTGATGTGGAATAAAACCATTGCGAGCACGAATTGTACTAGCGCATACCAAACGTTTGCAGCTGGTTTGTAGCCGAACATCCCTAAAAAACGCGTTTTTGTGATTCCGAGTACGAAATGGGGAAGGGAGTTCATGAGCAGAAAGCCGATGATAAAATCCAGAAACATATGAATAAGATATATGACCTTGAAAGTACAAAATAAAAAAGTCCGGACATTCATCGTCCGGACTTTAAAATCAACCGGGTTGATTATTGGTAAATTTCGCGGATTGCTTCATTCAATGAACTTGGCTTTCGTCCCAGAAGCTGTTCCAGATGGTTATTTGGAATATCGAAGTCGCCGTCTTTGGCTCCTGTTGCAAAGGCTAAAGAAAATCCGATCATGGCTTCCGGAACGCCTGCTCCATTTAAGGCTTTTGCGAATTCATCAGCTGAAACTGTATGGTATGCAACTGTTTTTCCGGTATGAGCAGAAAGCGCATTGGCCACATCCTGGAATGAATAACTTTCACCGTTCGAAATCTCATAGATCTTGTTCTCATGACCTTCCGAACTCAACACGTTTGCAAAAGCTTCGGCCATTTCTATTCTCAGAGAAAAAGGAACTTTTCCCTCTCCTGCAGGGAAATGAATCCCTGTTTCAAATACGTGTTCTCCGATAAACATTGGAAGGACATCTGCGTAGAGATTGTCGCGAAGGAATGTATAAGTTAATCCTGATTCCAAAATGTGTTTTTCGGTATCAAAATGATCTCCCATAATTTGTTTCAAAGCTGAATGCTCGAAGTTTTGCATGGAAACACCCGTATAAAGAATGTGTTTCACGCCGGCTTCTTTAGCTGCGTCGACTGCGTTTTTTTGTTGTCCCAAACGATCATTGAAATCGTTGGAAGAAATCAAAAGCAGTTTTTCAACTCCCCGGAATGCTTTTACCAATGAGTCTTTGTCATGGTAATCTCCGGTTCTTACATCAACGCCTAAAGCCTTTAAGTCGGAAGCTTTATTTTCATCACGTACCAAAACTGCGATGTTCCCTGAAGGGATTTTCTTCGAAAGAAATTCAACTGTTGCTTTTCCTAAATTTCCTGTTGCACCTGTAATTAAAATCATCTGTTCTATTTTTTAAATTGCTAATAAGTCCTGATATTCAGCATCAGGGTTTGTGCAACAAAGCTATAGATGCTTGCTATATAAAAAGAAGTTGTATACTTTTGTATAGTGATATCCTTTTGTATAGTTGGATGATTTAATTTTGCAGTTATGGAATACAAGATCAGTTTTGAAGAAGCAAAGGCGTGTCCTATCCAGTTCGTTTTAGCGATTAATGATACTTTGAATGTTATATCTGGGAAATGGAAAATACCGATTATAGCGACGATGTCATTCGGGAAGCAGCGATTTACCGAAATCCAGCGCAACATTCCTAAAATCACTCCGCGGATGCTTTCCAAGGAATTAAAAGAGCTGGAACTGAACGGAATTGTGAAACGTACCGTTTATGATTCCATTCCGGTAACTATTGAATATGAGTTGACAGAATCTGCCAAACAACTAAGTGATGTGATGAACAGCATGATACAATGGGGCATCAATCATCGCAGAGGAATGTTTGAAGACGGGATCAATGAAAAAATAGCCGGTTAATTTTAGAATTCATGAATTCATGTCTTCATAAATTTGTGAACAGATTTTAGATTAATGTATTGTTTTTCAGTGTTTTTAAATAGTGTAAGAACAACTAATCTATAGATCTGGTGAAACCTTCCTAAGTAGTTTTATCAGAAACGTTTTCGGAAGTGTCCATGTGTATGAATTTTGCCTTGTAATTCATGGAACTATCAAATGTAAAAGCTCCGGAGTATGTTCAATCAAAGTGCCCCGGTTTAATTTGGCTATCTTTTCAACTTTTTAAACCTTCGAAGCTCACAGAGCGAAGAAGTTTTAAACCTTTTGAACTACTTTTAGCACATGAAACTAACATTTTTCGTACTGATTTTTCCGTTTTTCGGATTGGCTCAATGGGATGGGAATAAAACTCCGACTTATCCCGAGTTGATTGATAGTTACAAAAAGTGGGATTCCGATCACCAGGAAATTGAATTGTACCAAATGGGGGAATCCGATACGGAATACCCGATTTACCTGGTTATTCTTAACGGAGCAGGAGATTCGCTGCAGACATTTCAGAAAGCGAAAGCACGGACAACCATTTTAATCAATAATGCCATTCATGCCGGCGAACCGGATGGAGTAAATGCTTGTTTGCTGTGGATCGAAGAGTGGATCAAAAAAGGAAAACAGGCGAAAAATTTACCCGTAATTGCCATTATTCCCGCATATAATGTGGGAGGAATGATGAACCGTTCTTCTTTCAGCAGGGCAAACCAGGATGGTCCGGAAGAATACGGATTTAGAGGGAATGCCCAGAACCTGGACTTAAACCGTGATTTTATCAAGATGGATTCGAAGAACATGTTTACGTTTGCAAAAATATACCAGGCATTGGACCCGGACGTATTTGTAGATACCCATGTTTCCAACGGCGCGGATTATCAATACACGCTCACATTGATCCATCCCATGAAAGAGCGAATGTCTCCGGGAATGTACAATCTGTTTAACCAAAAATACATCCCCTATCTAACTGAAACACTCAAAAAGAAAGGCTGGGATTGGTCGCCATATGTAGAAACAAAAGGAGAAACCCCGGAATCAGGTATTGAAGCCTTCAATGATCTGCCAAGATATGCACAAGGTTATGGAACACTTTTCAATGCATTGAGTATTACCGTTGAAACTCACATGCTGAAACCGTTCCCGCAGCGTGTTCAGGCTACGAAAGACTATTTGGACTTTTTATTCCATTGGGTCGGGTCGGCAGCACAGGGAATTGAAGGTGCAAGGAAACAAGCATTCCTAAGTGGCGAGCACCAGGTCTCCAAATTCTTTAAATTCAATTACCAGCTGACGGATAAAAAAGATTCCATCCTGTTTAAAGGATATGATTTTGGTTATAAACCAAGCAGTGTTTCCGGGAAAAATCGTTTGTTCTACGATCGTTCGAAACCATTTACCAAATACATTCCGTATTACCAAACTTATGTAGCACGTGATTCCGTAAAAATTCCGATGGGATATCTCGTTTCGGGAGAGGCAATAGCTGTGATTGAACGATTAAAAGCGAATGGTATACGGTACACGGAAGAAAATAAAAGCCACTCTCAAAAAGTGCATACGATCCGTATTCTGGACTTTGAATCGGGGACGAAACCTTATGAAGGACACTACCTGCATCGGAAAGTGAAAAGTATGGAGCAGGAGGAGGAAGTGCTTATTCCGGCCGGAAGTATCTGGGTTCCGTGTGACCAGCCTAAGATCAATTTTATAATAAGTGTTTTGGAACCACGCTGTGAGGATTCATACTTTGCCTGGAACTTGATGGATAGTTATATCCAGGAGAAAGAATATTTTTCGGCCTACGTTTTTGAAGACGAAGCTACAAAAATCCTCGAAGAGAATCCAAGCCTCCGGGAGCAGCTTGAAAAGAAGAAGTCTGATGACCCGGAATTTGCTAAAAGTGCCGAGGCTCAGCTTTTTTTTGTTTATCAGAACTGCCAACGTTTTGAAAAAAAGACATTTAACCGCCTTCCAATCTACAAGGTTTATTGATCGGCTCTGCAAGAAAAGAGACCGTTGTCCCAAAAATGTCGCAAAATCGATATAGGCTTGGAGGGTCGTTTGGACTATCTTTACGATCATACTGATTAAAGAACATGAAAAAACTGACTTTAAGTCCGCTGCGGTGGATTCTCTCCGGTATCCTCGGACTCTCGGCAATGATGTCTGCTGCACAGGATACTACATGGGTCCAAACTTATACGTTTGATACCATCAGCACAAGAAGAGCTGAATTCCAATTTCCGGCAAGTTTAGATACCAAGCGCTTTGAAAAAGTGCTGATGTATTACAAACTGAAATGCAGTCCGCTGACAACCTGGGATAATTATGATTGCGGTGAATGGGATTATTTGACATATACCCGTATTTTCGACCACACCGGGATTATGGATTCCGTACAGGTTAACGGGAATAAATACCGGATAAATACACTTTCACCGGCAACGTACGCTTATTCGAATGTGTATTACGACCAAAGATGGGTACCGGTTCAAAAGCGTACACCGCTGGTTCCGTTAATTCACCCGGTATCCGGGACAGGAACTGTTCCATTAACACTGGTAAGTACGAATGGAAACGGAAAAACAATTCAGTGGATCATTCCGGCAAGTGAATTAGCTACCAGTGGGGTTCTTGCAGGAGATATCCAGGGAATGAACCTGAATATCCTCAATGCATTCGCATCTCTTCAGGGAGTGCAGATCCGTATGAAGTCGACAGCTATGTCTACGCTTACAGCTTTAGAAACAAGCGGATTTACAACGGTTTACAACAATTCGCTTACAGGTATTTCAACCGGTTCGAATACAGTGAACTTTTCAACTCCTTTTACCTATGACGGTTCTTCGAATTTGATCATTGAGTTGAAATTTACGGATGCACGCCAGGGACTTTCGCAAGTTGATTTGGAAATGGCAGCTGTTTCCGGTTCCAATACATTGAGTTTTGATAATTCCAATGGTGTATTGACGACGAGTGGCAGCAATTATGCGGAGATTAATCTCAACAATGTGAACCTGGGAGGAGACATGACGATTGCGTTTTGGGCAAAGGGAAATGGAAACACAGGTGCTTCAACTTCTATTATTGAAGCGGCAGATTCATTAAATAACCGTATTTTGAATATTCACCTGCCATGGTCGAATGATAATATTTATTGGGATGCCGGACAAGGAACAGGTTATGACCGAATCCAAAAAACTGCGACAGCAGCGGCAGATGTTGACAATGCCTGGCACCACTGGGCTTTCGTAAAAAAGACTTCTACCGGAGAAATGTTTATCTACAAGGACGGTGTTCAGTGGCATTCCGGAACGGGGTTAACGATTCCTGTTGCAACCATTACGAAGTTTATTTTGGGAGCCGGAAAAGACCTGAACAATAATTGGACAGGTTCTATCGATGAATTTTCAGTTTGGTCAGCCGCTCTGGATGCAGCAACAGTTTCGTCCTGGAAAGACAAGAAGATTGCAGCTTCACACCCGAATTATTCGGACCTGGAAGTGTACTACGATTTTGACGGACAATTGGCTTTGATAGATCGTTCCGGCCACAACCGTTTGGGAATGTGTTCTGCTTTGAATATGGTTCAGAACAATCAGCCGATTATTGCAGGTATTGAAAATGTATCTGCTAGTCCGAAAATTGACCTGATCCAGGGAACCATGAATGCAGCAACAACTGACTCGGTATTGGTAACTCAGTTCCCGACTCCGAGCGTGGTGTTTGAGTACACTGAAGGGCCGCACAGCTTTCACATTGTTTCAAACATGTTGACTTATGATCAGGGAACAGTTGATACCCTTTCAACGACCGGATCTGTTATTCATTCAGCTCCGAGTACAGTAGATGCAACACTTACCAACGAAGCAATTACTTATCATGAAGTAGCTTTTGAAAAAATCAACGATGTGGAAATCGGGCGTTACATTACACCTTATGGAATTGGTTTCACACTTGGTGCGCAAGGATTTACCTGGATTTACGATGTGACGGATTATCAGAAATACCTGCACGGGATAGTGGATCTGGCTGCTCACAATACACAAGAGTTGATAGATCTGAAATTTGCTTTTATTGAAGGAGTTCCTGCGCGGGATGTACACGACATTCAGCCTGTTTGGAACAACTGGACATCCTACAATTATGCGGACATGGCAAATGATGTTGTTTTACAGGCAAAGAATGTGGTTCTTTCAGATACCTCTGAAAACTTCAAAATTAAAACACGTTTGACAGGACATGGTCAGGTAGGAAATGGTGCATGCTGCGAATGGCAGGACAAGCAACACAAAATTATCATTGACGGGGTTGAGCGTTTCAGCTGGAGTATCTGGAGAGATGACTGCGGGGAAAACCCGAATACAAAGCAGGGTGGGACATGGCCATATGCTCGCGAAGGATGGTGTCCGGGAGATATGGTGCGCGAGTTTGACCACGAATTGACCTCTTATGTTTCACCGGGAGATACCGTATCTATTGATTACGATATTTCAGATGTTCCGGCAAATGATATGGGACAAGCCGGAGGAAATTTCATCACGGCCATAGACCTGGTATCCTATTCGGCACCGAACTTCCAGCACGATGCTGCGATTTTAGATATTCTAAACCCGAATAGTTACGAGTACTACCGTAAATGGAATCCTACCTGTTCGAATCCGCGTGTTATTTTGCAAAACAACGGAGCTCTTCCGTTAACTTCCTGCAAAATCCGTATTTGGGTTACTTACGGTAACTTTATTGACTACACCTGGACAGGAAATTTAGGATTCCTGCAGAAAGAGATTGTTGAAATTCCGATTGCCAATCAAAACTTTTGGTTCGGAGCAAATCCTGCAAGCGGGTTTTATGCACGTGTAATTGAAATCTCGGGGTCGGCTTCATTGGATGAATATCCCCAAAATGACGAGTTCAAGACACTGTATACTGCTCCGGAAGTCATTGACGGACCATTCTTTGTTTGGATGACAACTAACAATAAGGCTAACGAGAACAAATGGAGGCTGGTAGATCAGAATGAAAATGTCATCTTCGAGCGAACGACTCTGACGAACGGTACTGATTACAAAGATACGTTTAACCTTTCACCGGGTTGTTATTCATTGATCCTTGAAGACAGCGATGACGACGGACTTGGATTCTGGTATTCTGCACAGGTGGAAGGTGAAACAACCGGTTCCTTCAGAGTACGAAAAGTGTCTGGTGCCATGCAGGAAATTTTCCCTGCGGATTTCGGTTCTTACCACCGTTACAACTTCTCTGTTGGTTTTGCACTGGATTTGAAAGAAGAAGTGAAGGATAATGAATTACTTGTTTTCCCGAATCCTTCTTCGGATAAAATTCGCGTAGAGTTGGTTGGTAGTGTAGGAAACAATGCAAAAATTGAAGTGATTGATATGAATGGACGTGTGGTGAAGCACCAGGCAGTGATGAATATCAATCAAACCTATGCAGCAGATTTCCAGGTTGGCGATTTGCAAGGTGGTTATTACCTGGTTCGGGTAAGCGGAGATAACGGTTCGGAAATAACACCGTTTGTGAAGCAATAAGGTCAAATTTTAGATAAACAGTAAGGGCGCGATTAATCGCGCCCTTACTGTTTTATGCAAACTACTTCAATGCAGCCGCAATTTTATTAAATCCATAAGGAAGAACTCCCAATCCTAAACCATAAAGCACATTTGTAAGGTTTCCTAGATCGACTTTTTCCGTTCCTGTAAAAGATTTATAGAAATAGAAAGTACAAATACAACAGGCCAAAGCAATGGATGTGATTCCACAGATGAATACAATTAACCTGCTTGTGCTTTGAGACTTTTGAGTATCTGCTTCCGTATCTGTTGCAGGCTGATTTAACGCATCTGTAGCTGCAGTAACCTGATCGGGACTTGTAAAAGCTTGCGGATTACTTTTGATAACGTCTGCTTTTGTTTCGAGTGTTTTTGCCGCTGCCACCGCCACCGCTTTTTTCCTCTCAGCTACTGCTTCTTTATCGATCAGTATTTCACTTAATTTCACTCCGTCTTTCCGAAGTTTGAAAAAGATCATGAAAACAAGCACACTGAAAAACGCAACCGGCAGGAAGGTGATGATGTCCTGAACTGCTTTACTTCCAACAGTTGTTGCCGGCTTTACAATAGTGTTGCCACTTTTGGCAGTTGTGTCAGTTACAGGTTTGTTTTGAGCCTGTACTGCATTTAAAAGAGATTTGTTATTTCGTTCAATGATTCTGCTGATTGTTGCGGAATCTGCTGCCTGAGCTGAACATACTGTACTTAGAGGCATTAGCACCAGTAAGGTGTAAAAGATGTAGTATTTCATAAATAGTGATTTTCGTCAAATTTAGTATTAAAAATGAAATAGCCCTAAAATTTGCCAATTTCATAAAACTAATTATCCGAAAATGAAAACCTATTTATTTGCGGTGAACTTCTTTAGTTCGTTATACAATCGATTTGTTGGCAGCCCCATTACATTGGTATAGGTTCCTTCCATACGTTTCACAGCAACATAGCCAATCCATTCCTGGACACCGTATGACCCGGCTTTGTCGAAAGGCATGTATTTTTCGATGTAGAACTTGATTTCTTCATCACTGAGTGTTTCAAATTCCACTTCCGTTCTTTCTGAAAAAGAAACGCTTTTTGTTTTCGATCCGATAAAAACTCCGGTGATGACAGTATGTTTTCTGCCGGAAAGTTTTGAAAGCATTTGGCGGGCATCTTCATAATCGAAAGGTTTTCCCAGGATCTTTCCATCGAGTATGACCACCGTATCCGAGCAAATAACAGCTTCATGCTCTGTTAGATCAGGAAGAAGAGCGTCTGCTTTCAGTTTCGCTAAATATTCGGGGACTTCCTCGGCAGGAAGTGAGGGCGGGTAAATTTCTTCCGTGTCTTTTACGCGTACTTCAAACTCAACACCGATACCGGCCAGAAGTTCTTTTCTCCTGGGAGATTGCGATCCAAGGATCCATTTTAATTCTTTCATAGAAAATACCAGTAAAAAGGCATACAGCAACCGATCAGCATGGTTACCTTCAAAATCAGGTCAATTCGCTTTAAATTGTTTCGTTCCGGTTTCTTAAGCAATAGCAAACAGCAAATGATCAGCAATAGATAGATCATAAATGAAGGCGCCATTACCCGGATGAATGTTTCATTGAAAACCGAATATCCCTGGATGAGGAAGGGAAGAGAAGCGGCAATAATTGCCATCAAACTGATTAACGAGATCCATCTGGCTTTGTTAATCCCCAAAACGATCGGAATCGTTTTTGCCTTCAACAAAAGATCACCTTCTACATCTTCCATATCTTTTAAGATCTCACGAACGAGATTTAAACAAGAAGCAAAAAATGCGAGAGCCACGATAAAGAATATTTTCAGGTTCAATTGTGATATCCAGTTTGCACCTTCTTTGAAGTCACTCATGAAATTGGCACTTTGGAACGGAGTGGTAAGTCCTAAAAAGTGGATACCGCAAAGCAACGGTACCAATCCTGTTAAAGCAGCAATAAATAAATTCCCGATCAGGAATCTTCGTTTGAAATACATGGAGTAGAACCAAAGAACATTGATACTCAATAAATGGATGAATACATACCAAAATGTTTCGTATTCCCAGGTTAAATAGCAGGCAATCGAAAATGCGATAAAATTCAATATCCAATGAGAAACAATGGCCCATCGGGGTTTGATGTATTTACCAATTATGAGCTTGTCGGGTTTATTGATACGGTCTGCTTTTACATCAAAATAATCATTGATAATATTTCCCGCAGCAGCAATTAGAACTGTTGAAAAAACCAGCAGAAAATAATCAAGTACTTCATTCGGGTGTGACCGTTTTAACAAGACATCTTCCGACAGGTAGGGAATAAAAAACACTCGTATTCCATACATAGTCAGGATTATGACTAATAAATTGACAGGTCTTATGAGACGGATGAAATGCATTACTTCACGATCTTGTATTCTGTTCGACGGTTTTCCTGGTGAGCTTTTTCTTTTTCGCTTTCCTTAGTCATTTTCGCGATTGCCTCATCTGTGAAGATAGGCATGGTTTCACCATAACCTTTTGAAGACAATCGGGAAGCTTCAATTCCTTGTTGGATCAGGTAATCTTTTACTGATTTTGCACGGGCATCGGAGAGTTTTAAGTTAGCTGCCGCATCGCCGCGTGTATCTGTATGTCCACCGATCTCAATTTTCGTAGCCGGATTTGCCGTCAATAAATCACGCAGTTTGTTCAATTCTACATATGATTCAGGACGCAACGTTGCTTTGTCCAGGTCAAAGAATACGTTTTTCAGTGCTGTCGGTGTACCTGAAGCGGATAACGGAACCATCGGAACATCCATGTGGAATGACTCCTGGTTATCCGCAAGCGTCATGTTAAAGTTTTGGGAGAAGAAAGTATAACCCGGATAACTTACAGATAATGCGTATTCTTCATTGATAGGAAGGGAAACGGTAAATGTTCCGTTTACCTGGTCGGCTTCTGATTTGATAACTTCAGCTCCGGTTTTGATATTGATCAGAGAGAATTTTCCGGGAATTGGTTTTTTGGTGATTGCATCGAAAACCAAACCGTCAAAGTAAAGCGTTTTCACAGGACGGAATTTCTCCGGCATAATGAAGTAGTAAATATCCAAATCACCGAATCCTCCTTCGCGGTCGGAAGCAAAGAATGCGATTTCTCCATCGGCACTTACAAGCAAAGAGTTTTCATCGGAACTGGTATTGATCGGATATCCTAAATTTTCAGGCTTGCTCCATTCTCCTTTATCATTCATTCTGGATAAGAAAATATCCAAACCTCCCATTCCGGGATGCCCTTGCGAAGAGAAGTACAAGGTTTTTCCGTCGGGGTGGATCAGGACAGATTCTTCCATGTAAGGTGTATTGATCGTATTGGGCAAGCGAACAGGGGTATCCCAGGTTCCATCATCCTTTAAAGTGGAAGTATAAATATCAGAATCAGGTCTGCCGTTTCGCGACATGACTTTTCGTACAAAATACAATGTTTTTCCATCGGCTGACAAAGATGGTTGTGATTCCCAATTCCCGGTATTGATAGCTCCCGGAAGGTTTACCGGATCTACCCATTGATTTCCAAGTCTTTTTGTATAGAAAAGATCACAGCTTCCTCTTCCTTTTCGGTTATCGCCGTAGTTTGTACCACTTTCATCGGAGCATGCTACAAAAATGAGGTTTCGTCCGTCAGCACTTATTGTCGGAGCACCTTCATTATTAACGGTATTGATATTTTTCGGCATCGGAACAGCCATTTCCCAGGTATTGAATGTACTCAGATTGGAAACGTAAAAATCTTCCTGCTTTTGAAAAGGTCCGTTAACCCGTTTATCTTCGATCAAGCGAGTAAACAGTAAGGTTTTCCCGTCTACGGTAATGGTTGGGAAATACTCAGGATCCTTGGTGTTTACGCCAGGACCTAAATTTACCGGCTTGAATTGCGTAGGGTTCTTCATGGCTTCCACTGCGAAGTTACAATCGTTGATGACTTGCTTTGCGCGGGCAACGTTTTCGGGATGAGCTCCTTTAGCTTGTGTAAAAGTTGTGAGGTTCTTAATGGCATTTTCATATTCTCCGACACTGTATTCCAATGTTCCCAGGTAAAAGTACGCCGCACCTCCTGAAGTAGGATTCGGATTTATAGCTAATGCTTTCCGATAGTGGTCGATGGCTTTGTATGGCTGATTTAGTTCTTCATACATTTCAGCTTCCACCATATGAGCTTCCCAGAAGTTCGGATCTTTTTCCAGGGCTTTTTCCAAAAGTACGATTGCTCCTGCGAAATTCGGGCCATGAGTTTTCGGGTCTATTGATTTAGCGGGCTCATTTCTGGCTTGCTCAAATAATTCAATGGCCTTTTTGTTTTTGGTTGAGTAGGTCATTTGTGCTGTGGAACAGGAAGCCAGAGCGAGTAGGAATAAAACCAATAATCCGTTTTTCATGTTTAAGGTATTTCTAAATATTTGTGAGTTTGCAATGATATCTTCCATTTCGGATGATTTTTCACATACTCAATAATTGTTGGCAATAATTGTTCCTTTTTTGACCATTCCGGCTGTAAGTAGAGAACGCAGTTTTCATTCACTTTTTGAGAATGGTCTTCTGCCCATGCCAAATCTGATTTATGAAAGATAACAATTTTTAGTTCGGAAGCTTTCATATATGCTTCTTCTACCGGAGCTTTAAATTTTTTCGGAGAGAAAGTATACCAATCTACATCTCCCGCCAAATCGCTGGTACCTGATGTTTCGATGGCTACATACTTACCAATAGCGTGGAGTGCATCTACTAAAATTGTTAAATCATACATGGCAGGTTCTCCGCCGGTTATAACGACCAATTCTCCGGGATATTGGGAAACAATATTCATTAGTTCTGCTACGCTCATCTTCGGATGAATGTCCGCGTTCCAGGATTCTTTCACATCACACCACACACAGCCGACATCACATCCTCCCAATCGAATGAAGTATGCAGATGTGCCCGTGTATTTTCCTTCACCCTGTAAAGTGTAGAAATGTTCCATAACCGGGTACAAAGTAGAACTGTATTGTGTCATACTTCAAAGTTAATTAAATTATCAATTAGCAATTATCAAGTGCAGCAAGGCTGGATAATTTAATCTTTGCTCATTGATAATTAGGAAAGGACTTCCAGGTCACTGATCTCATTGATGTTTAGAATGATTGTTCCGGTATCGTCTGCACTGAAGTTCTTTTTGAATTTTACACCGGTAGCCCATTGGTGCTCGGCGTAGGAATGTTTGCGGATCACTGTTTGTGAATAGGTTTCATCAAAAGCTTCAATAATGATGAGAAGTTCGGCTAATTTCCCCTTGATTTCGGTTAACGTAAGGTCATATAGAGGAGAATCTTCATTAATTACGTGCACAAGTGTCCAGGTAAGCGGAAAGTAGCGCACGAAATCGACTTCTAAGGGAATGGTGTAATATTGCCTTTTTAGCATGGCCGATTCCGAATCTTCATCTACCAATGACAGGTTAACGTGAACTTTTGTGTTTAGAAGTACACTGTTTCGCTGATTGACAATTTTGAACATCAGTGCCATTTGATCTTTGTGCGGGGTAATAATCACATTGTGCGAAAAAGCGATTTTGGTAGATGGTCTCGAAAAACGGCCATAGATCAAACCGGTTGCGATGGCAAAAGCAATTAATCCGACAAAGGCTTCCATAGCAGCAACAAAGGAAGTCAGATTTCCAGCAGGAGCAATGGCCCCGTATCCAACGGTTGTGAATGTTTGAGCACTGAAATAGTACGCTGCCACAAATTCATTTTGGTTCGGATTGATACCATGTAAATGTTCCGTTCCGATCCAGCAATAGATCCCCGCGAAGAAAAGGTTTGCGACCAGGAAACTTCCCACCAGGAAAAAACCGAATTTCCAGGCATTGAGGTCGACTAAGTATTTGTAAAAATCTTTGAGCATGCGGATGGTTCCAATCCGTTTGATATTGTAGGAACCATCTTCGTTCAGGATTCGTTTGACTGATTTCTGGTAAGCTGTTCCGAGCCCGGGGTCTTGTGATTCGTATTGTTTGAATTTGCGTTGTTTGTCCATAACGGCTTGTTTGTTCGAATGATCACCTGAAGGTAATCAATCGGATGGTTTCTTTGATATAATTGCGAAATTACGTCAGACTTTTGTAAAATAAAAAATCCCCCCGGCTTAGCCGAGGGGACCCTGTAGTATTAATTAGAGCGATTACGCTGTAACTCCTAAAATTTCTGCCATTTTCGAACCAATGTGAGCAGGAGAATCAACTACGTGGATTCCACACTCGCGCATGATACGTTTTTTAGCTTCTGCTGTATCGTCATCACCACCAACGATTGCACCTGCGTGACCCATTGTACGTCCTTTCGGTGCTGTTTCACCGGCGATAAATCCAACTACCGGTTTTGTACCGTTTTCTTTGATCCAGCGAGCAGCGATTGCTTCCAGGCTACCACCGATCTCACCGATCATGATAATACCTTCGGTTTCCGGGTCATTCATTAATAATTCTACGGCTTCTTTTGTTGTTGTTCCGATGATCGGGTCTCCACCGATACCGATTGCAGTTGTAATTCCCAAACCTGCTTTCGCAACCTGGTCAGCTGCTTCGTATGTCAGAGTTCCTGATTTGGAAACAATACCGATTTTTCCTTTTTTGAAAACGAATCCTGGCATGATACCCACTTTCGCCTCATCAGCAGTAATAACACCCGGACAGTTTGGCCCGATCAAACGAGCTCCCGTTCCTTTCAGGTATTCTTTTGCCTTCACCATGTCATTTACAGGAATACCTTCGGTAATACAAACGATTACTTTGATACCTCCGTTTGCTGCTTCCATAATAGCATCAGCTGCAAATGCAGGCGGAACGAAAATAATAGAAACATCAGCACCAGTTTTAGCTACTGCGTCAGCAACTGTATTGAAAACAGGACGATCCAGGTGAGTTGAGCCACCTTTCCCAGGAGTCACACCACCTACAACGTTTGTTCCATAATCAATCATTTGACCTGCATGGAAAGTACCTTCACTTCCTGTGAATCCTTGTACAATTACTTTAGAGTTTTTATTAACTAGAACACTCATGTTTGAGAAATTAGATTTCGTTTTTAAAATGCGATTCAAAAATAGCGGTTTCTTTTCGTTTTAACAATGTTTTGATTGATTTTATGTTTCGAAAAACTGCTTTTTTTAGTGATTTTTGAAAATGTATGAAAATGAGCTTTTTAGAGCTGATTGATGAAGGTTTTTCATTCCTATTTGAATATGGTTGGTTTTGTCTTTAGCGTTTCAGGGGTACAGGTCTTAGATGTTCTAACACAATAAATAAGTGATTACGCTGTTAATCAGTCATTAAAATTTATTTTTATGAAAACCTGCATAGCTCTATTATCGGTATTGATCACAGGAATTGGTTTTTCCCAGCAAAAAGATTCGTTGAACACCAAAAATCCCCGTTTTATTGTGAAGATGACACATGGAATGGCAAACAGTGTAGAATTTGATTTCACCCGTTCACAGTGGGATAAAATGACTCCGGGCTTTGATATTCCGGATTCTTTGACCACCTCACTCAATGGAAAGGATATCAACGACAATAATTATTCGACTTCTGCTAATCAGTATTATATGTTTTCATTTTCATTGATCAACGGTTCAGCGAAACAACCCGGTCGTAAATTTCTGGCTACAACGACTTTCCATCTGGGGTATGGTCCTGAACTGCGTGCTGAAAAACGCTGGTATCATGAGAACCGACAAATTATAGATACGCTGACATCCAGTCAAAATGGAATGGAATATTATGTTTATGGAAACAGAAATCAGACAATCGCAAAAAGGTATACCTCCAGAAGTATTGTGTTTGGAATTGGTCAGCACATTGCTACGAATCCCGCTAGATTGTTCCAGTTTGAAACAGGGTTTGATGCCTTATGTATGATGAGTATCCTTAGTGAAACCAGAGCTTCTTACCTGGATTCTTATCAGGTAGAAGGAATAGCCGAAAACGGTCCTGGATTTGGTTATCCGCAGCCTTTATTGAATGAAAGCCGTGCAGAAACATTTTCAAGCAATTTTATTATGGGAATACTTATGCGGGTGCCATTGGAAATGAGCTTCAAATTGTCGCGGAAAAGTCCTGTGGCGAGCCGCATGCGGATAGGAGCAGAACTGAATCCCGGACTCGCAACTGTTTTTACGGGAGGATTGATCACCACGAATTTCAATATGACCGGAGGAATGAATTTTCGTTTTGCTTTTTGATAAACCGAAGAAGGGATAAAGGTTTAATTGCTAATTTTGGGGCATTAAAACCAACTGATGAAAACCTTTATCCCTTTTTTATTTCTGTTAGTCACAGGAGTTAGCTTTTCTCAAAAACAAGATTCTCTGAAAACGAAAACCATTTCCTATGTTTTCAAAGCCGGGACAGGTGCTATTAATCCCAATAAAATTGCTTTTTCAGAAAAAGGTTGGGATCAGTTAACACCCGGATTCCAGGTTCCGGACTCGTTCGGGGTAAATGCGAATGGTGCAGATTATCTCAGTAGGAAAACAGATGATGGTTATACTTTGTTCTCATTTTCCTTCGTGAATAACACTAAAAAATGGGCCGGTAAGAAGTTCAGGTTCTCAACGACCATTCATTTTGGTTACGGATCGGAAGCTCAGGTTTCCGGATATTGGTACCATGAAAATAAAACCGTTATCGATACTTTAAATTCCAGTCAAACGGGAAGTCCCTATTATGTAATCGGAAACAGGAGGCAGGATATCCAAAAGTATTACCACGTCAAATCGACCATGATTGGAATCGGAGAGCGTTTTGCACTAAGGCCGGATCGGATTTTCCAGTTTGAGACAGGTTTGGATGTGTATTTTCTGTTTGCAAAACCTATGGTAGTTCAATCCCAGATCAGGGATAATTATTATATAGAAGGTGTGAATGAGAACAATTATCAGTCGCCGGTTCCTGCGCCAGATCTGAATGAAACACAAACTGCGGATTACACTGCAAAAATGGCGAAGGGATTATTGATATCCGTGCCTTTGGATATCAGTTTTGCCTTATCAAAGAAAAATCAATTCTTTAAAAGAGTCAGGTTGGGATTTGAAATGAATCATGGAATTGCTTTTCAATTCACCCCTGGTAAAACGAGCTATAATTACAGTAGAAGCGGGCTGGTGAGTTTACGTTATGAATTCTTTGAATTCAGAAGACCTTTTCAACCGAAATCTCAAAAATAAGGGTTGAATTCGCTGGGATTTTATCCAAAGCACCATCTCCATAACCCAAATGAGGCGGAACAACCATGCGTATTTTCGTTCCGGCAACATGTCCCAAAAGGCCTAACTGGAATCCGCCGATCAATCCTTTTAAATTGGATTTAAGTGGTTTTCCGGGTTCTGTCTGGTCAAATTTACGACCATTTATGAGTGTTCCTTTGTAGGAAAGTTCCAATTCACTCCCGCGCTGGATTTTTTCGGTTCCGGTTCCTTTTTCCAAAACTTCTACAACTAAACCTCCATCCAGGACTTCATATTTCCAGTGGTGTTTTTTGGCATATGCTTCCGCTTTTGAAACGAAACCCGTTTTCTCTTCTTCCGAATAAGTGTTGCAGCTCAAAACGAAAGAGCCTGTCAATAGTATAAATAACAGATTACGCATATTAATATCGAACGGGAGTTACTTCATATCCTTTTTGGCGCAGTAATTCAATTACTCCGTTTGGTCCGCCTAAATGTCCTGCACCCACTGCAAAAAAGCACGATTTGGTTTTCATCAGTTCTTCCATTTTTGGGATCCAGTTGTGATTTCTTTTGTCGAGAAGTTCCTCAGCAGAACTGCCGAACTCATCACTTTCCAGGATAAGTCTGGCCAGGCTTTCTAAGTCCTGCTGATAATAGAATAAGGCCATTTCCCTGAAAGTCTTTTCACCTTCTTCCGGATCTCTTACAGTTTTCATAATGAATTCGGCCATTTCTTTTGGAGGGATTTTATCGAAAATGGAAATTTGGTATTCCACCGTTTCCAATCCGCTCACAGGTATTTGATCACTTTTGGCCTTAGACTCAATTTCCATGTCAACCATGCGGACTTTTCCGGTTATCATTTTTTGGAAACTCAGCTGAAGCAGGGTGAAAGGTTTTACTTTTTCGAATCCCTTTTCAAATTGGGCAGGAGTAATCCCGGATAATTCCGCTCCCCAATTAATGACTGAATCCTTCTGTTGGGGAGTGAAAATGTCGAAACAGGAACCAGAATCAAGAACCATTAATTGCATCATTTTTCTTTGATCCGAAAGATTTGCGATTTCCAAAATGACTTCGTCCGATTTGGCGATAATTTTGTCCAGTTTTCCGGGAAAATAATAGAGCGAATCCGGGATCATATGGATCGTTCCAAATAGGTATGAAACCTTTTTGTCTTTTCCTTTCACCTGGTACAATAACGAATTGTTCTGTCCGAAAACAAAACCCGAAAGGAGTAAGAAGATCCAGGTCAAAAAACGCATCTTATTTCTCCAGTGTTATTTCAGCCAGGTAATGATCGTCTTCTTCCAGGACACGGCTTGCTTTCAAACCGACTTTTTTAGCTGCCTGGAATAAATTGTCAAAATCCACGTATAACCAGTCGAACCAGGGACCTTTTTGCTTTTTGTATTTCATCTGAAAGCGGAAATTTCCGTAGTATTCCGTATTCAGGTCTACCCACAATGCCCCGTCTTCATCTTCGTATAAAGAATGGATATCTGAAGAGTCACATAAGATCTTTCCTCCCGGATTCAAAAGGGATTTTGCATGCTCCAGTGTTTTTTCCAGGTTTGATAATTTTCCGGCGATCCCGATTCCGTTCATCAACATAAGGATTGTATCGTATTTTCGATCTTTCAATGAAAAGAAATTGATGCGTTCTGCATTCAGGTCGTTGCTTTTCAAATATTCAACGGCTCCTTCTGAAATATCGATACAGTCGACCTTGAATCCAAGATCCTGAAGATAAGTAGCGTGAATTCCTGCTCCGGCACCAACGTCAAGTACGTGTCCTCTTGCCAGGGAAAGAGCCTTTTGCTCGATCGGAGGCATTTCATCGTATTTCCTGAAAAGTACTTCCAACGGAATGATATCGTCTTCACAGATGTCGGAGGAAACGATAATATCTTCCGGACGTCTTTTATCTGCGTATTCTTTGATGGCTGCTCCAATCGGATCGCCGTATTTTTTTTCGTTGCTCATATTCTAATGTAATTATCAATGAGTTAATTATCAGTTATCAAGCTTTGATAATTAAACCATTCATAATTGATAATTAATATTCGTATTCTTCGTAACCTGACAAGTCGTCTTCGTCGTAGCCATCGCCGAAATCTTCGTCAAAATCATCGAAATCTTCGTCTTCTTCTCCAAAAAAAGCGTCATCCTGGATCATCTTTGAATCTTCAGGCGGAGCAGTTCCCACGGCTAGTGCTACTTGTGGTTTATCCGGTGTTTCTTCGGTACGCTCCTGCAATTCGATCAGGAAGATCCACATTCTCAGGAAATCGTATACCAGGATGATCTTTTGGTCCGGTGCTTCCATAAAATTATTCAGCTTAGCTTCCGACATCACGCTTGTGATCTCCGTATCTTCATCAGAATAGCTCATGTCCATCAAACTGATTTCATGACCTTTGTCCCATTCGTCGTTTGACATAAAGAATGAACCCATTTCTTTGCCTTCAAAGTTGAAAGAATTCAATATAGCCCGATAGAATGATTCAAAGTTCTCATCTTCACTGATGACAATGTCTCTGAATATTTCCTGATCTTTTTCAGAATCTAATAACACGCGGAATTTTAGCGCACCCATGCAGTTGTTTTTTACAAAAATACTTTAAATTGAAAAGTTAAAAGGTAAAATTGAAAAGTTTAAACTGTTCAACCGTTCAAAGAGTTTAAAAGGTTCAATCATTCAATTCTTTTAACTCTTGAACTTTATGGTTCCTTTTTAACTGTCAAGCCGATTTCTTCTCCGATTTGAAGCATCAATTTTTTTGCCGTTTCGAAGTCGTTTGGAATTTCTCCTTCCAGGATAGCTTCTTTTATGCGGTTTTTAATAGTTCCGATTTCTCCGCACGGTCCGATATTAAAGGTTGACATGATCAGTTCACCGGAAATAGGAGGCTGGAAGTTCCTAACATGGTCTTTTTCTTCCACGGCTTTCAACTTTTCAACAACCAATTCAAAGTTTTTCTTGTATTTCTTGACTTTGAATTCATTTTTGGAAGTAATATCTGCATTGCACAAGGTCATCAGATCGTCAATATCGTCGCCTGCCTCGAAAAGTAAACGCCTCACGGCTGAATCCGTCACATTGCTTTTCACCAGTGCAATTGGCCGCAGATGAAGTCGAACCAGCTTCTGTACATATTTCATTTTCAGGTCCAGTGGAAGTCTTAATCGGGCAAAAATCTTAGGAACCATTCGTGCTCCAAGTTCTTCATGTCCGTGAAAGGTCCACCCCACCTGTGCATCAAATCGTTTTGTAGGAGGTTTTGCAATATCGTGGAGGATTGCCCCCCACCTTAACCACAAATTATCGGAATTCAGTGCTACATTGTCTAATACTTCCAATGTATGATAGAAGTTATCTTTATGACTTTTCCCTTCTCTTGTTTCCACTCCATGCAATGCTATCATCTCCGGAAAAAACTGATGCAATAGTTTGGTGGAATTTAATAGTTCGAATCCTCTTGATGGTTTTTTTGCCAGGATGATCTTATTTAGCTCATCCATTATGCGTTCTTTCGAAATGATTTCTAAACGGGAGGCATTTTCCAGGATTGATCTCAAACTTCTGCTCTCGATTTGAAAATCCAATTGTGTTGCAAAGCGTATTGCACGCATCATCCGTAAAGGATCATCGGAATAAGTTGTGTCCGGATCAAGTGGTGTTCGAAGAATTCCCTTTTCCAAATCCGCCAGTCCATCGAACGGATCAATAAGATTTCCAAAAGTTTCTTCGCGCAAATCAAGTGCCAATGCATTAATTGTAAAATCGCGTCTTTTTTGGTCGTCACTCAGGGTTCCGTCTTCCACGATCGGTTTTCGGGAATCTCTTTGGTAAGATTCTTTTCGGGCACCAACAAATTCAACATCCAAATCTTTGTAATTGAATTGCGCCGTACCAAAATTCTTAAACAGGTTGACTTTTTTTACACGCAGTTTCTCTCCGGCCGCCTGGGCCAATTCCATTCCATTTCCAACCACAACTATGTCGATGTCTTTGGATGTCCTCTCCAATAATAAATCACGCACAAATCCGCCGATTACATAAGCTTCCAAGCCTTTTTCGGTAATGATCTGAGAAACAACCTTAAAAACAGGGTGTTTGAGTTTATGAGCGAAATTTTCTGTTTGCATGCGGGTGCAAAGTTACAGAATTAAGTGTAATCAGCTTCTGATAACCTGGATGGAACTGTCTAATCCGATTTTGATTATCTGAGAAGGAGTTGAAAGTTGCTCGGAGGTACGTAATTCAAGTACAGCGTCAACACGCTCTTTGATTTTTGGATCGATGTTATTGAAATTGGTAGGAAAAGGCTTACCGGAAATGTTTGCCGAAGTAGATACCAAAGGTTTGCGGATACTACGAATTAATGCAAGACAAATAGGATCTTTTGTCAGCCGGATTCCCACAGAACCGTCCTTTGCCAAAACACTTGGAGCCAGGCCCTGAGCGTTAGGATAAATAATCGTTAAAGGTTTGTCGGATAAATCGACCAGGTCATAACACACATCCGGAAATTCCGGGATGTATTTTTCAATCATTTGAAAACTGTCGGCCAATAAGATAAAGCTTTTATTCTCCGGTCGCTCTTTAATTTCAAGGATTCGTTGACAGGCTTCTTCATTAGTGGCATCACAACCGATTCCCCAAATGGTATCGGATGGATAAAGAATTGTTGCCCCTGTTTTTAGTGCTTCAAGGATGTTTTGATCGATGATCATTTTCTTTTTTTGAACAAAGTTACTCCAGATGACTCAAATGATAAGTCTTTCTTGTTTCAAAATTGAAGAGCGTTTCTAGTTTTTTGTAGTTCCTAATTTGTTCAGGTGTTATTTCAATACCAAGCGAATGTGGAAAGTAATTGATATTGATTAATCCTGCATCCCATAGTTTTTTGAGGTGAAGATGAACTGTGGATTTGGATAGATGTAGTATCTCTGTTAATTCCCTGTTCGTCAAATTCGGATACTTAATAAGTAATTCAATCATTTTGATTCTGCATGGATGAGCAAGAGCTCTTCCTGTAAGTGAAATGGAAATTTGTTTCGGAGAATAATCCTGAGGTCTTGACGTTGGCATAATGTGTTGAAAATTAAATAAATAAAGATGTTTTCTAAATTAAGTTAGGAAAAAACAGCTCATGAATCAAGCGGTTTTGGAAAAATAAAGACGAAAATTTAAGAATTCGAGAATTCGATTGTTCGCTAATTTGCGAACAGAATCTGATTTAGAACATTGTTTTTCAATTACTTATTATTTTTTAATTAAAATTTTTGTTCTCTCGCTTTTTACTAATTTTATCACTCAATCCATTTTCAGTGAAAAAAATATTGATAATCGAAGACGATCCGCAAATTAGCTCATTGGTGCAAAAAGGACTTGCGGAAGAGAACTTCGAAACCAAAATAGCTAACAACGGACTGAAAGGTCTGGACGAATTCCATTTTTGGAACCCGGATTTGATCATATTGGATATTATGCTTCCCGGACTAAATGGAATGCAGGTCTGTTCAAAGATCCGAGAAACCAGCCAGGTACCAATATTGATGCTTACGGCTCTTGGAACTCCTGAAAATGTTGCTCTCGGACTGGATTCCGGAGCAGATGATTACCTGCCCAAACCTTTCAAGTTCATAGAACTCAATGCACGTGTAAGATCATTACTCAGAAGGATTGATAACCAATCAACAAATCACAGTGTCCATTTTAATTTTGGAGATCTTGTTATAGATGATGACCGGAAAACAGTTACAAGAAATGGAAATCTGATTAGTCTTACATCGACAGAATATCGTTTATTGCTGCTTTTTGTCATGAATCCACGGAAGGTGTTTTCCCGGATGGATATTTTGGAGGAGGTATGGGGGATTGGTTTTGAATCAGGAACCAATGTGGTGGATGTTTACGTGAATTACCTGCGTAAGAAACTGATGCAGTTTGGCGGTTCCCGGTTGATCCATACTGTAATTGGAATGGGGTATGTAATGCGTGAGGAAGAATGAAAATTCGGGTACGGATCATTTGGCTGCTGAGCAGTACATTCGTTGTTTTGGTATTGCTATTCAGTACGATAGTTTATGTCTTGTCTTCAAACTATGTGTTCAATGATTTTTATGACCGGTTGGAGACACGTACCAATACAACCATTCGTATAGAGCTGGACCATCGTGGAGATAAGGAGTTTGTAAAGGAATTCAAACAGGAGTATTTGGAAAAATTACCGTATGAAAAAAGCATCGTAATAGAGTTGGATGATTCCGGAAAACCTTTGCTTAATTCAAGGCAGGCGAAAGAGGACTCCAATTTTATTTACAAGGTTATAAAACATAAAAGTGCAAAGGAACGAAGTAAAAACCTTTTGAGATTCGGAAAAATGTATGTTACGAAACAAGGGAAAAGTTACGTGGTTTATACCTCCGCTAAGAATATGTATTATACAAAGTACAAGCACTACTTAGGCGGATTGCTGATATCGATGTTTTTTTCTACCGTATTTTTAATCATTATTGTTTCGCTTTGGTTGTCTAAAAGACTTATAAAACCGATTACAGATTTAAGTAGCAGCGTTCATCGCATTGGTACCGAAAACCTTCATTTCAGAATTCAGAATAAACAAGAGGGCGACGAATTGGGTGAGCTTATCAAGACCATGAATAGTATGCTGGACCGTTTGGAAACCAGCTTTGAAACACAGAATAATTTTATCAGTAATGCTTCGCATGAATTAAATACACCCCTTACAAGTATCATTGGACAGGCAGATTTGATGCTGAGCAAAGACAGAAGTGCGGAGGAGTATAAAATTGCTCTGAACCATATCCTCGAAGAAGCGGAGAAACTGAATAAAAAAACAAAAGCATTGTTGTTTCTTGCTCAAACAGGTTTCGATGGCAAGAAGATGACCATTGAAAATCTACGGGTAGATGAACTTATTTTCGAAACAATAGAAACAGTCAATCGGATTATTCCGGGTAACAAGATCAAGTTTGATTTTAGTACGCTTCCGGAAAACCTGTATGCATTGGAAATAAAAGGAAACTCACAACTGCTTCAGCTGGCTTTATCCAATGTCCTATTAAATGCATCGAAATATTCCGAAAACCAGGATGTAAGAATTTATCTAAGTCATACCAAGGAAACAATTTCTATTCATGTCAAGGATAATGGGATTGGGATTCCTCCGCAGGACTTGAGTCATATTTATGATCCGTTCTTCAGGGCTTCCAATACAACCTCTTTTGAAGGATACGGAATCGGGTTGCCGCTGACCAGGAATATCATGCGCCAGCACAAGGGAAAAATTATCGTTCATTCGGAAGAAGAAAAAGGAACTTTGGTGAGTCTGGTAATTCCCTATAAATCCTAAAGAAAAGTTAAAACTAAAATTCTAATCCCGTTTTAATCCGGCTCTTATTCCGTCCTTATGACCGTGCTCTAAATTTGGTCAAAAATAAATGGACATGAGCACAACAATTCTTATACCAACAGATTTTAAAGTTTCCTCATTGGAACCCTTAAAAGCCTTACTTCAATTTCAAGCAGAGGATTCGATAAATGTGCTTTTGGTACACGGAATCTATCTTTCGAATTCCATTTCAGATCTGCTGTTCTTTGATCAGAGCGATTTGAAGATCGAAATGGCAGGAAAAGAGTACCTGTCAAAATTATACGATTTGGAAAAGGAACTAACACCAAAGGTAGCTTCTATTCAGGTTGTTTTTTTTACCGGTTTTACTCAAAGTTCATTCGAACAGTTTACGGAAACCAATAAGATCGACCGGATCATTATTCCATATGAACTGAATTTCGACTGGTCTCATAAAAAAAGTATGGACGTTATTCCATTCTTGCAAAAATCGAAAGTCAAAAAACAATTGATTGCCTGGGATAACAATCAGTATTCGAATAAATCCAATCAAATAATTGTCACTTCATTGATATGAAACGAAAACTAGTCATATCGGCATGTATTGCAGTGATCACACTGACGTCATTCGGCTATTATGTGTTCAGTCATTCCGCTTATCCTGAAGTGGCTATAGTAGGCGAGTGGAAAGAGGTTTCATGGGTATATGACAGGAATAATGTGGATGAAAAAGTGAAGCAGGAAATCGGTACCGATGAGCGGGTCGATATTGCAAACCATCTGGTAATCCATGAATTTGAGAATTGGACTTTCAGAAGGAATTACAGTATTAAGCTTCATGAACTCAACGGTAAAGAACATTGGGCTAAATGGCGCTTGAAAGACCGTGGGCGCATCCTGACATTATTGAATGCTGATGGAACGACGGAAGTTTACTCGGTCGAATCCTTAAAGAAAAATGAATTGGTTCTTCACTTTGATACGGATGTGCATGCGCGCGGAATCGTGAAGATTACACTTAAAAAAATCAACTAAGAGTTCGTCAGCTGACGATCGATGAAATATCCGCTAAAGTGGATTTCAAAACAAATTAAATTAGTACAATATGCTTCGCAGATTTAGTAATAGCAGGACTTTTCAGGATAATTTAAGACTGGGTGTATTCACCGCTCTCATTGCAGGAATGGTGAACGTTGCTTCATTGGTGCTGTTTTATTCCTTTACGTCGAATTTGACGGGACATTTCGCCATTCTTGCACAGGAAATTGCCGATGGTAAATGGTTCCAGATGCTGGTTGTTCTATTTTGGATACTTCTCTTCTTTTCAGGGAGCTTCTTGTCTAATAACCTGATCATTAACAGCACTAAAAAGAATGCCTTTGTTTCTCATAGTATTCCTATGATACTGGAAATTCTGTGCTTTGTTTTTGTAGGGATCTATGGTCAGTTCTTTTACACAGAGACATTGACTCAAACAGAAATACTGGTTTCCATTCTCCTGTTTTCGATGGGACTTCAAAACGGTTTGACGGCAAGCATTTCCAATTTCCAGGTAAAAACAACCCATTTGACAGGTTTAACAACAGACCTGGCACTTCATTTATCCATGCTTACGAAGAAAAAATACCGGTTAAATGCCCAGTTAGTCGAAAAAACAAAGTTGATGGCAGCAATTATGGGGTCTTACCTTTCGGGTGGAATTATATCCGGTTTGATCATTCATTATGTGCAGTTCCAGGTGTTCTATTTCATTTCTGCCGCAATGCTGGGAGTGCTTGCTTACGATTTTGCAAAAACTTATGTGCCTTTCTTCATGAATAAAAAGAAGCACGATAAGACTCTGAAAGCAAGATTGGAGAAGATCCAAAGTTCCATCCAGAACAATACAACAAAGAAAAACAGTGTGCTGGAGAGTAAATAATTATTCTTCTCCTGTGAATTTTTTATAGATATCAGGTCTTCGGGTTCGGGTTCGCTCGATAGCCTGCTGTTCTCTCCACTGCTCGATTTTACCAAAGTCCCCGGATAATAACACTTCGGGGACTTTCCATCCGTTAAACTCCGGCGGACGCGTATAAACCGGGGGAGAAAGCAGATCATCCTGGAAACTATCCGTTAATGCAGAAGTCTCATCGTTCATAACGCCGGGGATTAACCTTCCGATACTGTCTACCAAAACTGCCGCCGCCAATTCGCCGCCTGTCAAAACGTAAGATCCGATTGAAATTTCTTTGGTAATGTAATGTTCGCGGATGCGTTCATCAACCCCTTTGTAATGCCCGCAAAGGATCATGATATTCTCTTTTAAGCTCCATGAATTACTGTGTCTTTGCTCCAATAATTCGCCATCAGGAGTCATGTAAATGATCTCATCGTAGCTGCGTTCCGATTGGAGTTTTTCAATTAGTCGTGCGATGGGCTCAATGGCCATCACCATTCCTGCACCGCCGCCGTATTGATAATCATCCACGTTCTTGTGCTTATCTGTTGAATAGTCGCGGATATTGTGAATGTGAATTTCCAAAAGTCCGCGTTCCTGCGCGCGTTTCATCATCGAAACATGGAAAGGGCCTTCCAAAAGTTCCGGAAGAATGGTGAGTATATCGAATCGCATAGTGCAAAGTTAGTGAAATTCGCCCGATCACTTTCTCTTCCTTGCCTTGAAATAAGTGAAAATTGAAAGGATGAAAACAACTATTACCAAACCCATCCAAAGCACAGGGGAGTTACTTGTTTTGGTTGGTTGAATTACTTTTTTGGTTTCCGGCTTTTTCGGGGCGGGTTTGATCTGCTCCGATTGAACTGGCTCTTCGACAAGTTTTAAATGTATAAACGCGAGTAATTTCTTGGGGTCTGTTTCGATCTTTGACCAGTTTACCAAATAGTTGTCTGCATTGGGGTTTTTCAAATAGGATTCATAAGGAACCCCGGTTATTTTCCCCACGTCCGAACCATCCATAACCTGGTGCGGTTCAGGTTGAAGGTGTGCATATTTTGAACGGAGCTTGCGGACTTGTTTGATTTTTTCTTCAATATCCGTTCTCTCGGATTGGTAGTAAAGTTTCGCAATTTGATACAATCCATTGGCGTGTTCAAAGGATATGCTGGCTGTATAGCAATCCCCCAAATCGATTAGCAGATCTGCCATGACAGGATCGGGGCCTTTACAGAATGGAAAGCGTTCCCGTAACTGTGTAAAAAGCTGTTTGCGGATAGCCTCTGATGCTTCTTGTTTTGGAGTTAGTTTTAATATGGTGTTTTTTTCAAAGTAGTGAGGATCTTTTTCAAGTGCAATTTTGGCAAGCAGCAGCTTCACATGGATCCATTCGCTTCCGTCATGAGAATCCGGGTTCAATTTCAATCCTTTTCGGATATATTCAAGTGCTTTTACATTGTTTCCGCTTAATTCATAAGTAGTACCGAGGTTGGAAATAATACTGTACTCATTCGGATAAGCTTTTGCCAATGCCTCAAAAAGAATCAATGCTTCTTTAACTTTTCCGCCTCTTACGAGGTATAAACCATAATCGGATAATACCTTGAAATCTGCTTTTGACTGAAGCTTCTTTCCCAGTTTTGCAAGCTGATTTTCAACACGCCGAAGATCGAAATTGGTTTGAAAACGAATGGCACCGACTTCTACCTGGTGGAACCGGCCTTTGGCATCCAAAGCATAAAATTCGTTGTAACATGAAAAGACGTATGTATAACAGGAAAGTAGTAAAAAAGTGAGGGTGTAACGCATCTGATTGAGTTTGGTTTTTCTAAAATAACGAAAAAAAGGATTGATAATAAGCGAATTGAGTATATTCGCCCGATAATTGATTAAACTGTTTTAACGAAACCAAACTGTTCACATGAAATTCATTTTAGCCTTTGCTCTTGCGTGCTGTTTCTCCACAGGAGACGGAACGGTATATGTTTGTGATTCTCCAAATTCCGTAGCTTTTCATTATAAAAGAGATTGCCGCGGACTCAATAACTGTAAACACGAAGTAAAAAAAACGACCGTTTCTGAAGCCGAGAAATTAGGGTTAAGACTCTGCGGCTTGGAAGACTGATTATATTTCCCGCAGAGGACGCAGAAGAGCGCAGAATATATTAAGTAAAAATTAGATTAGTTAATACATTCTTTAATGTGATCTATACTTTTCAAAATGTTGGGTAAAATACTAAAATGGCGACCGGTGCGCCTATGCTGACCTTGATCTGCCGAAACGCTTATGCTGTAGCTTGTGCCGCCGCTAAAGCTTTGGCGACATGCGGTCAGCGAATGCACAGTGGCTACACAAAGGCAAGAGCTACAGTGTAAGCATTAGGCGCCATCAAAATCTGCGGTAAATTAATAGGGAACATTAGTGGGTTCTTTTCCTTGTATTCATAAAGACAACAGTAGCTACAATTAGCACTACTCCGAACCATTGCATGAGCGAAATATGCTCTTTCAGTACCAGGTGAGCAGAAAGGATTGAAACCGGTATTTCCAGTGCGATTAGTATTCCTGCTATTCCCAATCCGATCAGTGGAATGCCGCGCGTGAACAAAATGGGAGGGATAACCGTTCCGAATAATCCAAGAACCAATCCGAATTTCAGGAAGATCATCCAATCCAGGTGTGGTGGAATTTGCACGTTCCAGAAAGCCACCACCGTGAGGAAACCACCCGTTACAAGGTAAAAACTGCGTGTGAGACTCGGTATTTGTTTTTCCACATGGTTCGAAGCATGCAGACTGATCGTATAAGACAAAGCCGCCGCCAGACCGTACAATAAACCGATCAATGAAAGTTTAACATCCTGCTGGATCAGGTTCGTAGCAAACACGGTTCCGATCAGGACAACCAAACTTCCGGCAAGCTTACTCCAATGAGCTATTTTCTTCTGCTGGATCATTTCCCAGACAACGCTCATCCAAATGGATTGCATCAATAGGATGATACCGATGGAAACCGAAACGTATCGGATGGAAATGTAATAAAGACAACTGGTCAATCCCATTGAAATCCCGAACAGCAGGAGCTTTATTTTGGATTTCGGTTTGGGTTTGGGTAATTCAGGCTGCTTCCGGTATTGGAGGGTCATCAAAACAAAAAGAGAAACAACTCCGACCAGGGCCTGGTAAAAAGTCAGCGCGCTGGTATGAGCTCCCGAGTTATTAGCAAATTTGACGATCGTGGCAAGAATTCCATAGCTTGCAGCTCCGACCCCTACTAAAATAACTCCCTTCAGTTTGCTCATAATTCCGTTTGAAGCCTAAAATTACTCCTTTTTTCAAGCCGTGAAACTCCCGGAAATTGCTAAAGCGATATAGTGAATGAAATAAAGTTCACATTTCGACTTCGCTCAATGTTCTTAGTATTATCAATGGGTGACTGAGCGGAGTCGAAGTCAACCCTTTGTACATCATTCTTAACCGTTCAGCAATCCCTAAAAACAACTGATCACAAACTAATAATTGATAAGTCAATTAAAAAAGATCTTTGTTTAAAATTGATCCCATGAAAACAGGACTACTCATTTGTTTGCTCGTTTCCGTTCAATCTTTTTCGCAGGAAAAAGTCTGGATAAAAGGTCGTATTTCCGATCCGAAGAATGAAGGTGTGGCGGATGCGTTATTGTTCATTTATTCCACCGATTCAACGCTTTTGTCTATGGCTGTTTCCGAGAAAGACGGACACTTTGAAGCAGATGTGCTCCCGGTTGATGCAGTTTTTATCCGGGCAACCCATGACAATTTTACCGAATTTAAAACAGCTGTACTTCCTTTTTCGGAAACGTCGGATTTAAATCTGTCATTCCAAAACAGGACGAAGGAAATGGGGGAAGTAACTGTTTCTGCAACGAAACCAATGATTGAGCGAAAACCAGGAATGATGGTCCTGAATGTGGAGCAGTCTCTCAGTGCTACAGGTTCTTCCGCATTTGAAGTATTGGAGAAATCTCCCGGAGTAAGTGTTAGTTCGACAGATAATATCAGTTTGAACGGAAAGAGCGGGATTATCGTCCAGATTGACGGAAAAGCACAGCCGATGTCGGGAACTGACCTGGCCAATTACCTGCGCGGAATTCCTTCTTCTGCAATTGACAAGATCGAATTGATCAGTAATCCTTCTGCAAAGTACGATGCTGCGGGGTCTGCCATTATTAATATCCGTTTAAAGAAAGATACGCGTTTGGGAACAAACGGAACCGCAACGGTTAGCTACGGACAGGGAATTTATCCGAAAGCCGGAGCCGGAATCTCCCTGAATCATCGCAATAAGAAGGTAAATGTTTTCGGATCTTATAATTATGCTTATCGAAAAGGATTCAATCACCTGGTATTGGAGCGCCGTTTTTACCAGCAGGATACTTTTAAGGGAGCTTACATCCAGGACAACAATTTAAAATTCCCGGTTTCCAATCACAGCGCCCGTTTCGGGATGGATTTTCAGCTGAACCGGAAAAATGCACTTAGTTTTGTGGCAAACGGAATGAGCAATGCCTTTACAATTGACGGGATTAACCGGTCGGATGTTCAAATACAGCAGGATGTAATAGCTTCCCGTTTTGTAACTACCAATGACAGAGAAGAGAAATGGTTCAATGGCTCCGCCAATTTAAATTACAAACACGTCCTGGACTCAGCCGGTTCTGAAATCACAGCCGACCTGGATTATGCCGCTTACCAAAATCAGAACAATCAACGATTTAATGCAGGCTATTATGATATCAGCGGAACAGCTATCCAAAACCCGTATATCCTGACAGGGGATTTGAAAGGAAATCTGGCTATACATGCGGCAAAAATGGACCTGCATCAGGTCTTAAATGCGAAGAACTTCCTGGATGCGGGAGTTAAATCCAGTTATGTAATTGCTGATAATAACCTGGAATTTTTTGACCGAAGCACCGGAATTCCGGTTTATGACACTACCAAAAGCAATCATTATATCTACCGGGAAACGATTGGTGCGGGATACCTGACCTGGAATTATGAAGGCAAAAAGTGGTCCTTTCAATTGGGAGCCCGCGGAGAATATACACATGTGAAAGGAACGCAACGGATGACAAATTCGGTTTCGGATACGGGTTATTTCCAATTGTTCCCGACAGCTTACCTCGGGTTCAATCCGTCTGAAAAACATCATTTTGAATGGACCATGAACCGGAGAATTGACCGTCCGAGCTATGACCAGCTGAACCCGTTCAAATTCTACCTGGATCCGTCTACCTACAGAGAAGGGAATCCATACTTACGTCCGCAAACAACATATACCTTTGAGCTGGGTTATTCCTTTAAGAATGTTCTGTTTGTAAACGCCGGGATTGCAACCACCAAAGACAATATTACCGAAGTGATTGCTCCATTGACCCAAAACCAGAATGTGACCGTCCAAACAAACATCAATCTCAAGCGGGCAGATCTGATTTATGCCAATATTTCTGCACCGGTACAGGTGACGAAATGGTGGAACAGTGTCAATAATATCAATGCGTATATTGCTCTTTATTCCGGGAATGTAGCACAAACGAACCTTCAAAACAGGGGCTCCGGAGTATTGATCTTAAGTACGGTAAATACTTTCACACTGAAAAAAGACTGGTCGATTGAGTGGAATGCTTCGTACCACACGCCTGAAATTTATGCCTTTGATCATATCAAGGAGATATGGCATACCGGAATCGGGGTTCAGAAGAAAATTATGCAAAGCCGCGGAGTGATCAAATTTGCCTGGACAGATATCTTCTACACCAATTACATCCGTGCAAATGTGGCATTTACGAATTACAAAGAGTATTTTGACGTAAAACGGGATACACGCGTGGCGACCTTGAGTTTTACCTACAAATTCGGGAAAACAAGTGTGGCGGGAAGCCGAAGAAGAGGAACAGGAGCCGATGACCTGAAAGGCCGCGTGAATACCGGAGGAGGATAGATCAGAGGTTCGACGGAATGTTTTTCCTTGCGATAAGTGATTTCATTTCGTTCAGCTGTTCGGTACTTACATCCTTTACCGCAATGACATTTGCAATCAATTTATTCTGCCAGATCAGGATCAGTCCGGCTTTTTTGCGGATGCGAATAATTTCGTTCCATTTGATGGTGGAGGCATATCCTTCTTTGGAGATGGAAACACCTTTATCCGAAAACTCGTAAGTGGTTTCCTGGCGGATGCGCGGATTGTTCTGGTAATGGCGTTTTGCGTTATTGAAAATGCTGAATGCAAATAAACCAAGAAATACAACAGCCACAAAAACGAGTATGTAGGCATCTTTGTTGCGGAAAAAGATAATAGCGATCAAAGCCCCGATGATTAAAGCAATAACTGCTAAAATCAGGAAGAGCACCTGTAAGCGTTTCAACAGTAAAATCCCGGTTAATTTGGCGAATTGGTTTTGTGTAAGTGTTGTTTTGATCTGCATCTTTCAAAATTACGAATTCCCAATTACGAATTCCCAATTGTGGGTTTATTTGTTTGTAGGGACGAAAAAAAATTTCACCCCTACAAGGATTATTTAATTTTCAAAACCCAGCACTCCACCAATTCCTCCGCCCGCCAAACAGCTTTGCGTTTTGTTTTAGACGAAGCAGCCGCGACTTTCTTGGTCGTTTTACGGACCAATTCAAAGCGTTTTCCGGTTTTCAATTCGGCCTCAATCGGGTGAACGAAGTTGGGATACATCAATCCGGCTAAATTGGAAAACAGGATAACCACCTGTTCTTCCGGGTTAAGATGTTTGTGAGCTTCTTCGAAAAACCGCGGAAACAATTCCTTGTCGTAGTAAATAGCGAGGTCAATTCCGGAAACTTCTTTTGGTAAAGGAATCCAGGGAGGATTAAATACAACTACGTCCGATTGAACTTCCGAACCGGCAAATAAATCCCCGTAATAGAGAGTGGTAGAATGAGATGGGGGAGAATTTTTATCATTCTGTTTCTCATTTTCATTCTGAAAAAGGGCTCCAATCAGTGCATTCGGATTAATATCTGAAGCATTAACCTCTTTAAAACCAAACTGATGGAATAGCTTACTTAAAATACCACTTCCGATCCCGATATCAAATGCACGGTCTTTTTTACCTGAATAAGCTTTGAGATAAGCAACAAACAAGTCAATGTGCTCGAAGCGGGTAGGGAAATATGTTCCGTAAAATGGGTGAAGAGTTTCTTTCAGCCCGGGAATGCGGATTCCTTTTTCGTACCACTGCCAGGAGCTGTTTAATCCCTGTACGTCTGTAAACGGAAGGAAAAAATCAGGAAGTTCCGGGTACAGGATCTTGATCCAGCCGATTTCCGGGGCTTTTCGCACATGCAGTTTGTGGTCAGAAATTTCAATCAACAATAACTGATTTACCTTCCGAAAAGTATCCCGGTAACTGCGCTGGGATTGAAAAGAATCATCGGTCTTATTTTTCGACAGCTTCTTCTTCAATTCATCTAAAACGGCAATTCCGCTGCTGAACTGATCAGCCACCAACACATAGTTTCCTTCCAGCAAAGCTTCCACGGCATATTTCGGATCAATGTTCTTCGAATATTCCAGTACCGGAATATTCTCCGTTACCGGTTCCGGACGATTGAGTGTTAATTCAGTCAAATTTTTGATCAATCGCCCCATATCATGTCTCTTTTCTTAGTTTTTTACAATTACAAACTCCGAATTTTTATTCTCAGCAGAAATTCGAATAAAGTAAGTTCCTTTTTCAAAAGGAGAAAGATCCAATTGATATTCATCAACGCCTTGTATTGATGATTCTAGGATTTTTCTACCATCGTTTGAATGAACAATGATATTTACGTCTCCGATAGTATGTCCAAAACTAATTAGCGTTTTACTACTTGTTGGGTTGGGATGTATGGAAACGAACAGATCAGATTCCTTAACAGATAGATTTGTATAGGAAAAACAAGTCGAAGTATCGATACATCCATTATTGTTTAAGATAACTGCATAGTTCCCACTGACGGTAGGTGTGTAGATGAATGACTGTCCGTTAAGAAGATTTGAGAAATCAGTACAATTAACCCATTGATACAGGTAATTAGGATTGGAAGCAACTAATGAGTTTCCATTTTGAGTGATTTGATTATCAGTAATGATCGTATGAATATTTATAGTAACAATACTGTCACAACCATTGAAACTTTGAAATACCAGTTCGACTAAAGTATCTTGTTGGATGCTGGTTATGATATTTCCATTATCCAGTGTTATGTCATTTCCCTGGCAAGCTGTTATAGAATGTGCTGAAACGGTTAAAGGAAGCACATTAAATTGTCGCCTCCAAATACTATCACAGGCATTTTGGGAGGAAATCAACTGATCATAAACAAAATCGGTTTGTATGTTATTGAAAATCGTATCATTTGGAATTTCATAATCTGAGCCTGAACAAACTTCTACCGTTTCATAATGGATGGGAATCGGATTTACTATGATTTGATATTTAATAATACTATCCAAACCAGTGGATGTAACCAGTTGGTACTGGTATTGAAAGGTTGAAGTTAACCCAGTTTCGGTATGTCCATCTCCAAAAGTGTAGGAAGATGCATAACAAATGGTATCATAAGTCTGAACCAAATAATGGGGTAGATAAGTAATTCCCTCTTGAAGATTAAACTTTGTTTGTATCCCATCCTCACTTCCGGTAGAGGTAAGCGTAAAACCCCAATCGGATGCGTTAAAGTTAGGATAGAAGTAGCTGCTTTTAGTATGAAGAAAAAAGTTGTCAGGTAGTTTTAGGAGTTTAGGATGATCAGCTATGTCCATATTAAAGAAATCAGGTCCGTTTTTACTAATACTACGAATAGCTCCCAATGTATCATAACTGGCAATAAAGTAATTAGCATCTGTAAATTGCGGTGAAACTACAGTATTGTTCTGTCCTGTAAAATTGCATTGAACTGGTAGACCACTTTGTTCTCTGACTGATCCTAACACGTAAATAGAGTCTGCATCCTGGAGAATACTGAATCCATATCCATAGTAAGAAGAAGTATTTCCGTTAATCCATTCACAAATCCCATTCGAATTTATTTTAGTTAGAAAATATCGACCACCGTAAAAATGAGTAGTAGTCATATCTGAATTTACAATAATAAACGGGTATTGTGGAAGAGCGCTGTTAAAGTTATTACTTCCGGTAAGGTATAAGTTTCCGGAATGGTCTACCAAGGCATCAAAGGCCTGAGTTTGGCTATTGGGCACTGAAGGAGAAGGAATATAACTGCTGCGGATTTTCCATTGAAAAATACCTGAAGCATTGAATTTAACTGCATACATTTGAGAAAACGGATTAACAAAATCATGGGGAAAATTGAAAGTGTCATTAGGTGAGATAGGAGAATGAATGGACATGTAAGAGGAATAACTACCCCATACAAAAAGATTGTTGTCATTGTCGAATTCCAGATGTGGATCAACATTGCCGGATCCAACATTGCTTTCAATACCAAAGCTATTTATGAATCCACCATTTGGGTCATATTTAAGCACAGTATATGTGGAATTACAGAATCCGCATAGTTGATTTGTTTGTAAAGTACCGCTAACAGTGGTCTCATTAAAATAAAGTGGAATGGCTTGATTACCTGAAGAAAGGGATACTAAATATGGATTATCGTCCTTATCACAGGATATCTCTCCGAAATAGCAGGAAGATGAAGTACTTGGATTACCCGTAATACTCCATAAGAAACGGCCTAATGAGTCAGTTTTTACTAAATATTCACGATCGCCAACTATTGTGTCGCCGGTATTGTCAATTAGGAAACCATTAGAACCAGCCCCAGCTATATAAAAATTGCCGTGACTGTCTTCAGCGAGACTTCTTACTCTCCATACTGGTTCAAAACCACTATTGTTAGGGGCTTTTATTATCCACTTCAAAATCCCGAAATTATTGTACTTGGCAACGTAACCGCCAGTTCCATTAAGAATACAGGAATCGCCTATGCGCGACATTAAAATACGATTTTCGTATTCGCCTCTGAGCAATACACCGTTGTGTACTTTTATAGCATCCATAATATCATTTTCGTAACTCTGAGGAATGGATGCTGGTGCAGTCTTTTTATTAATCATTACCCAGGACGTATCGTCCGAATAAGGTTGGTATATGAAAGGCCCTCTTATTGTTATAGAGTCAAAGCAATTATTGATTGTTCCCGAAATCAATGTAACCTGGGAAGAACCGATTCCCATAAATGAATTGGTAGGGTTGGCAAGCGTAGAAGTGGAAAGAGTAGGTGAATTGGTAAAATGCCACTCAAAAGTGATTGCTTCCGAGGAGTGCTCGTAAAAACGAACATCCTCATTGGTTTCTGCGTTAATGACGTCATAATAAATCTTTGAAACAGGTTTTTCAACGGAGATTGAAATAACCTGAGTGAAATTTGCAGAGCAATCGGCTAAACTACTTGTTGCTCGCAGATAATAGTTTCCAGCCTGACTTAACAGGTTGGTTTGAAAATTCAAATCACTTCCGTTTCCCGTCATTGAACTCCCGAAATAAGCATTGTTCCCTGATTTATAAAGCGAGTAAAATACGTTGTTCTCAGCAGTGAAAATGGTAAAATCCAATACTTCCTGCTTACAAAGGATAGTATCTATTCCTTCCGTTAAAAGATTAATTTGCGGAGTTGGAACAATTGAAACTTGTTTGGTAATTGTTTTTGAATAGCTTCCATTGGAAATCAATAGTTTTATTTCGTGAGTTCCTGAAGCGGAAAAAGTATGAGTGTAATTGCTGCAGTTTGAATTAACAGGAGCACTATTGACAAAATTGGTACAACTGGATACAGTTCCCTTGGTCGAAACGATTGTAAGAGGGGTATTCAGACAACCTCCGTTAAAATCAATTTGAGCATATGGTTCAGGATTTCCTCCCTGATCAGTTGTATATAAAATGGTTCCATTCTTTCCACATGCAAATAAGGTCGTTCCACTAAGTTGAATTCCCAGTATGTGATATCCAGAGGTTGCCGGCTGAAATTCCAGAATCTCAGTGTTATTATAAGAACGGTAGATCCCCGAACTCGTGCCGATAAAGATTTTACCTGAATAGTTTGTAATTGTATTGGCATCTAAAGAATCTGCGTAGTACTGATGTGGTTCTGTAACAGTATTTGCGATTCTATGTAGAATATTTTTACCAACGGCATACATGTTGTTGACTGAAGTGATGTATAAAACATCTCGGATCCTTCTATTCTGATAACTATCCTGGGAAAAGCTAATCATATTCGGAAAAGTTGAGTTAATGAGCCCTCGAATAATTGTATTACTGGAACCAATGACCACATAATTGTTCGCTATAGATATCGAATTCAAATCCAGATTAAGGCCTGTGTTAACAATATCAAACACTAAACTAATTTGGTTAAAAGATACGATCAGACCATTATTTCCAACTACATATACGACATTTCCGTTTTGTGATAAATCGTTGAATTTGCTATTTAAGGGCCCGGTATATAATACCCCGATTTTGTTATTGGTAATGTTATATTCGAAAACCACTGCTGTATGTGTTACAGTGTCTTCTCCACAAAAGAAAAATTTATTTACTGCTGCATAGCAGCGAATGGATCCATAAAATTGTGAATGATTATAAAGTAATGAGTCATTTGCACCAATATAGCTCTGAGCTCTAACCCAGCTTCCTGCAGTTGTTCCTCCATTGGTTGAAATATAAACTCCCTTTTTTCCGGTTATTATCCCGGTGGTTCCCAAAAATGAAATACTTGTCAGCTCATCATTAATACCTGAATTAACATTAATCCAGGCGCAATATGATTGTGAGATAAAACTAAATGAAATTACAAGAAGGAAAAAACGCATTGTTTTAATTTAGGAGTATATGATTAATAGTTATCGCTTATTAAAAGCTTCCACAGCTGCCCTTACAGAACCATGCTTCAGCAATAATTCATTTGCTTGTTCTTCTTCCAGTCCCGTAGCTTCCATAACCATTTTTGTTCCTCGGTCGACCAGTTTTTCATTCGACAACTGCATGTCCACCATCCGGTTTCCCTTCACTCTTCCCAAACGGATCATGATGGCCGTTGACAGCATATTCAAAACCAGTTTCTGAGCTGTTCCGCTCTTCATGCGGGTGCTTCCGGTAACGAATTCCGGACCCACAACCGGAGTTATGGCAATGTCTGCCAGCTGGCTCAAAGGTGAACCCGGGTTGCAGGAAATACCACCGGTCAGAATTCCATGTTTTTTAGCGGTTTCCAAAGCTCCAAGAACGTAAGGTGTTGTTCCGGATGCGGCAATTCCGACTACGATATCTTTTTCCGTGATGTTGAAAGCTTCGAGGTCTTTCCAGCCTTGTTGGCGGTCATCTTCCGCGAATTCAACGGCCTTTCGGATTGCCTGATCTCCACCGGCAATAATTCCTATCACCATTCCGTGCGGGACACCGAAAGTAGGAGGGCATTCACTGGCATCAACAATTCCGAGACGCCCGCTGGTGCCCGCTCCCATGTAGAACAAACGACCGCCGTCGCGCATGCGTTCAACACACCCATCGACCAATTTTTCAATTTGCGGGATTTCTTTTTCCACTGCCAGTGGAACAGTATGATCTTCTTCATTGATCCCGATTAGCAAATCTCTTGTCGATTTACTGTCCAGGTCATGATGATTGCTTTCGGATTCTGTTATTCGTTTCATAAATGAAAGTTCAAAGCGTTCAAAAGTTTTGTTGTTCAAAGTCGAAAAGTTCAAAGGGAAAGAACTACTGTGTAAATGGTTGAACTTTTTGAACCATTTAAACCTTTGAACATTTTTGGTTATACCAAAAAAGCCTCCAGCGAACCGTTAGAAGGCATTACTTCCACGCGTTCACCCAAGGTTGTTGTTAAAGTCATTCCTACAAAATCACATTTAATAGGATACCTGCGGTGCATACGGTCAACCAATGCAACCGTTTTTACACTTCTTACGGGCTGCTCCAGGATTTTCATCACACCATACTGCATGGTAGTCCCGGAATTGATCACATCGTCAACGAGGATGACTAATTTCCCGTGAAAGAGCGTCGGATCAATGGAACAGTTGATTTCCGAGTCAAGCGGATGGTCCTTGTCCAGTTCGATTTTGAAATACGTTACCGCCTGGGAACTGTTCTTTCGAACTATTTCCGTGATCTGCTGAGCAAATGTTTCTCCGTTTCCGATGATCCCGCCGATAAACAATTCGGGAATTCCATAAGTATTCTCCAGGATTTCATGCGCCAAACGCATAATCTTTTGCTCAATCTGATGCTGATTTAAAACCAATTTCATGGAAACATATTTTGTTGTAAAGGTACTTTTTTCAGCTCAGAAACGAACTGTTTTCAGGAAACAATGTGCCTTATTTTTGATGAAAAATTCGGGGACGTTATTTGGATGGAAAAATTATCTTTGAGAATAAATGGATGCTAAGGATGGCGAAACTGCTTGAATTTTTTGGACGAAGGAAGTATGAAGTGCTGCTTGTTGCTTTGCTTCAGCATTTATTTATCGGGATTTTTATTACGGACCAAAACAATTACAGGGATGTGATCTGGCCGATCAACATGCTGCTTCTCGGTTTGGCCTGCACCGGGATTTTCATAGGTAAGGACAAGTGGAAAAGCTGGATCAAGAACTTGTTGTTCATCCTGGTCGTGCTTTTTCCGATAGGTATTTCCTTTGTGAAAGATGTGAGATTTTATTTCGAAGTACTGAATATCGTTTACGTGCTTTTCTTCATTTTTATTTTTTACGAAGTCCTGAAGTTCCTGCTAAAACCGAGTTACATTGATACTGACGTTATTTCGGCAGCAGCTTGTGGTTACTTCTTACTCATTGAGATCAGTGTTTTTCTGCTTCAACTTCTGATTTATAACAATCCTCATTCATTTCATGGGGTGGATATGAAAGGAAGTGCCTCCATTTATATGGATTTGGTTTACTTCAGTTCGATCTCGATGACAAGTATCGGTTTTGGAGATATTGTTCCAACTGCTCCTAATACCAAGCTTGTTGCTTCTATTATGGGAATTGCAGGACATTTCTACACCGTTGTTTTAGTCGGGATAATTATCAGCAAATTCACCTCAAGAAAATAAACTAAAAACACATGCACGCAGGAAAATCATACCATATCGGAGAGTTTATTATCTGGACCCGCAGAAATATTTTTTGGTTAACACTGTTGGGAATTTTCCCGGTCGTTCTCTTCGAGATCTTTCAAATTTACTGGATTGCAATTCCATGGACAGTTGTAGCTTTATTGGGTACAGCTACAGCATTTATTGTTGGTTTCAAAAATACGCAGGCCTACAATCGAACATGGGAAGCCCGGCAGATTTGGGGATCAATTGTAAACAGCAGCCGCTCGTGGGGAGCAATGAGCAAAAACATGGTGTCCGATGATGCGAGAAGCAAAGAGTTGATTTACCGTCACTTTGCCTGGTTGACAGCGCTTCGATATCAAATGAGAGATTCGCGAATCTGGGAAGCAGCTTCAAAATCCTATAACAAGGAATACAGCAAATACTTCCACGTACCGGAAAAAGAATCCGATTTTGAAACCGAAATGATTAAATACATCAGCCGGGAGGAACTGGATGTGCTTCTAAAGACTAAGAATCGTGCCACCCAATTATTGGCAAAGCAGTCTAAATTACTGAAAGAGTTATTGGATTCCGATCAGTTGAATACGTTTCAACACATTGAAATGCAGAAAGTATTGAACGAACTTTTCGAACACCAGGGAAAAAGTGAGCGGATCAAGAATTTTCCTTATCCCAGACAATTTGCTACGATCAATATGTTCTTTATCCGGTTGTTCTGTTTTCTATTGCCTTTCGGAATGCTTTTTGAGTTTGCCAAACTGAATGAGCACGTGGATGGTTTCATGAAAGGGTATATGGTTTGGCTGGTTGTTCCTTTCAGTGTGTTGATTTCCTGGGTTTTTACCTCTTTGGAACAGGTGGGCGAAAGTGCAGAAAATCCATTTGAAGGCGGAGCGAACGATGTCCCGATCTCACAAATCAGCCGTACCATTGAAATAGACCTGCGCGAAATGCTCGGAGAAACGGATCTTCCCCCGGCTTTAACTCCGGTAAATAATATTGTGTTGTAACTGTGAAAATCATCCGAAGCTTATCGCCACGGAATATTCTTCTCCAGTTGTTTTCGTTGTTCTTTTTTGAAGAAGCATTTATGAAGTTTTGCATTTTCCGGCGATCGGATCTGTATGAATGCCTCAGGAGAAGTAATTCCGATAAGATTGGTCGATGCGGGGAGCTTTACATGGAACCTGATGTTACCGTAGGTCAGCTGATCTCAGAGCCGATTCACTTCATGATGTTTGGACTGGCCTTCGGATTGATTCTAACATCCATCATCAATTGGATACGGAAAAAGTCGCTTTGGAATACGGTTGCTGTAGTGTTGCTCTACCTGTTTTTATTTTTCATCGGAGCATTCAAATACCGTTTTATAAATCAATCCATGAATTGGTTTGCAGGAAATTTTTCGAATAAAATTGCTGTTTCAAGTTTAATTGGATCACAAATCGCTTTCATATTTGGAATTTTATTAGTTTGGCTGAGCGTAAAAAATTTTACACACCAAAAAGATCGTTAGTTTATGTTTTCACTGAACCATTCCTTGTTTATAAAGTTAGTTCCTGTTTTGATACTTTTTGGAATGGTTTCTTCCTGTAATCAAAAAAAGGAAGTCCGTTTTCTCTACTCGAACGGAAGGGAGATTAAAGATTCAACGGAAATTCGGTTTTTAACCAAACAACTGCAGGTGTCAGTGCCCGAATTTGACAGTACGAAAAGCCAGACAGTCCGGACATTTTTAAATCCCCGGATAGAACGGGAGGTCAACCGTTACATCGCCAAAGATTCCGGTAGAAAGGTTAGTGGTATGATGATCCTGGAAAATAAAACCGGAAACGTCGTTTATTGGAAAAACTCGGAAGAACTCCGGGTGTACAGCCAAAGGTTCCAAATGATGAAAATGTACGGAATATTGCTGTCATTTGAGAAAGGAGTGAAATTGGCAGATTCTTATTCCTGGATTGGAAAGTACAGCCGTAAAAAATACGACAGTACGGTTTCCAGGCTTTACCGGATGTCGGCTCCTTCATTGGAGTACAAATACCCTTTTGATGATTATTCCTGCGGCCAATGGTCGGCGTTTCTTAAACAATTGGATGTGTCTGAGAACGAACGGGATTGTGCTGACGGTGAAATCTACCCGAGGTATTATTTCAGGACTTCACTTTTTGACCTTGTTAAGACGGGAGTGTTGATTCATCAAAACGGTGTTGCCAGTGCGAACAATCTCTTCGGAACGATAAAAGATCCGTCTGGGAATATCATCCATAAGGCGGCTTTTGTGAAAGGGAAACGACTGAAACGAGATACTTGTCTGAGCGCTAAAAAAGTCCTGAAACGTGATCCTTTCGATGTTATAGAGTTTAGCTATCCGATTTTCCTTTTTACTCACGGCGAGATGAGAAATGGAATGATACTGTCGACACCAAAATACACTATTGGTTTCCTATCTGCCTCAAAATCCGGTAGTAATGGTTTTGTAACAAAAGAAATTTATACACTGGCGTCACTTCTGGAGAATCTACGACACTAACACACTAAAATAAACTCATGAAAAAACTTACCGTCATTGCAGTGCTTTGCCTGCTTTTTCAAACCGCATTTACCCAAAACATCGGTTTTCAATTTAAGGTCAGTAAACCTTACTGTATTTTTAACTTCCTGGAAACTGCTATTTATAATCGCTCTACATCAGGCACGCTTCAGAAATTCATTGATGAGAAAACAGCAGGAGACAAGGAGTTTGCACAACTGGCGACAGACTTTGCCCGGATTCGTTTAGATTACCAGTTCAGAAGAGATGAGTTTCCTGAGAAGCGTCGTCAAACCCGATCTACGCACGATTTCATAGACATTGCCCTTGTAAACTCATCTACGATTGATGAATTCCGGGACAAGATAATTGGGGTTTTACCGAACAGTGATTTGCAGAAACTGATTTCAATCATGCAGAAAGCGGAAGTTTATTATGACCGGATCATTTGGAAAGACTATGAAGCAAAACTGACCGATCAACGCAATGCTTTGGAAAAATATGCTTCTCAATGCTCCGAAGCTTTTACGAAAATCAATCATTTTTACAATTCCTGCTGGATAACTGAAATGCCTTTTGTTGTAGCCCTTTATGCGATCCCGGGAAACAGTGGAAATACAACAGCCACTCCTCATGCAAATAGTTTGTGTATAGGTGTGTTGACGGATGAAACAGATCACGTGGGAAGAATAGGTGTGGTTTTGCATGAAATGTGCCATGTATTGTACGACGAGCAGCCTGCTGGATTTGAACATGAAATAGACAAATGGTTTGAGGAAAATCAATCACCTTATAAGTCGTTTGCTTACAATTTCCTCGATGAAGGATTGGCTACGGCTTTGGGCAACGGATGGGCAAGTAAGTTCCTGAACGGTGAACCGGATCCTAACGCCTGGTATAATAATGAATACATTAATGGATTTGGAAAAGCATTGTATCCTTTGGTTTCGGAATATATTGCTTCAAACAGGCAAATGGACCGGGAATTCATAAACAAAGCAATTGACTTGTTTGCTGCCACTTTCCCTCATTCAATTACGGATTACGGGATTCTGTTAAATCGTGTGTCCATTTACAATGATGCCAACGACGGTCCGTCAATAGACGAAGTGATGAATGGAGTAGGGAATTATTTCCAATTAACCAACTCGCATTTCTCTTCGCCGATATTGGACCCGACTGCATTGGAACACCTGAAAACAGGTGATCAAACACAGTTAATTATCATCGACAGAAACCAGGAAACAACCATTAAAGCAGTGAAAAAACTCTTTCCGGAACTTTCTAAAGTAAAAATGACAACCAACAAGATCTATGCATTTTTCGATGAAAAAAAACGACCGGTTATTATTTTGACAGCATCAGATAAGTCAAACCTGGATTCATTGCTGAAAGAGATGGAAGCGAAAAAGTATTTTGATCAAACCAAAATCGTTCAGAATTAATTTATCCGACAGCCTGCTTTTTAGTAATGTAGCGTCGTACCACATTCGTATTGGTCATTATCAATAAACTGATGAGTGTCAACGTAGAATAGATAATGATATTGATCGTTTTCAGACTTTGACTGGACAATAAGTCATCTTCTAGGTATAAATAGATATTTTCAACCAGGTTTGGAATTGCATTGACAAGCAGTGCTCCGCCAATAAGTAAAATGACAATTTTTAGTAATCTGTTGTAAGGGATCGCCAAATTAACCCGGATTCCTTCAAAAGCCTTGTCCAGTTTCAAGAAATCGATTGTTCGGTGTGATCTGAGGATCAGGAACTGAAAAATGAGAAAGTAAATGACGGAGACAAAAACAGCATTTAAAATTCCAATGGTTACATTCATTTCCGAAGCAGGAGTTGTGAAAAGAGCTATCAGGTTGTAAATCATGTTTGGCAGGGAGATAAACAGATTAATGATTAGCCACATGCCAAGTGTTTTAAGACAAATAAGCCAGAAGTTACGCGAAGACATTAGTTCAGTATTTTGTAGTTATTGTGAAATTGAATAAAAAAAATGATTAATCCAAATATCCTCATTAATAATCAGTTACTTTATTGTTGGATTATGATTAGTTAAAAAACTAAGTTTAACTTCTGTTTCACCGCTTTTGATAATTACACTTGAGGATTACGACAATTAAACTTGTAGTTAAGGGACCTGCATTGAAATGAAAAAAATCTATAATTAAAGAAATAGTGATTCTGGAATAGGTTTGGAATAGTTGTAATTCACTCGTGTTAATAACTCCGTAAAAAACAAAATCGGTTTTGTAAGAATCCGGATTAATTTCATTAAATTTGCGCTCAATTTGTAGTATAGGTAGAGCCATTTACCATGTTGCAAAGATTTGATTACAAAAATTACAAATTGAACTCTTAAAAAGCGCATAATGCCGAAAAACAATTCCATTAAGTCCGTACTAATCATCGGTTCAGGTCCCATCGTTATTGGTCAAGCATGTGAATTCGACTACTCAGGTTCTCAGGCCGCTCGTTCCCTAAGGGAAGAAGGTATTGAAGTAACGCTGATCAACTCGAATCCGGCTACAATCATGACAGATAAGGTCGTTGCTGACAATGTTTACCTGCAACCTCTTGAACCTGAAAGCATCATCGAAATTTTGAAAAATCACAAAATTGATGCTGTACTGCCAACTATGGGAGGACAAACTGCTCTGAACCTCGCAATCAAGTGTGATGAAATGGGGATTTGGGAAGAATACGGTGTGAAAATCATCGGTGTGGATATCGCAGCCATTGAAATTACCGAGAACCGTGAAGCGTTCCGTGAGTTGATGGGTAAAATCGACGTGGGCATGGCTCCGCAGGCCACTGCAAAATCTTTCCTGGAAGGAAAAGAAATTGCACAGGATTTTGGCTTCCCGCTTTGTATCCGTCCTTCCTATACTTTGGGAGGTTCCGGGGCTTCGATTGTTTACGATCCGAAAGAATTTGACGGATTATTGGAGCGTGGACTGCAATTGTCCCCGATCCACGAAGTAATGATAGATAAAGCATTGATCGGATGGAAGGAATACGAATTGGAGTTGCTGCGTGACTCAAACGATAACGTAGTAATCATCTGTTCCATTGAGAATTTTGATCCGATCGGGATTCACACGGGTGATTCCATTACGGTAGCACCGGCAATGACTTTGTCGGATACTACATTCCAGCGTATGCGCGATATGGCAATTAAAATGATGCGCTCTATCGGGAATTTTGCAGGTGGTTGTAACGTGCAGTTCGCAGTTTCTCCGGATGAGCACGAAGATATCATCGCCATCGAGATTAACCCGCGTGTATCGCGTTCTTCCGCATTAGCATCAAAAGCAACGGGATATCCGATCGCTAAAATCGCTGCAAAGCTGGCAATTGGTTACCATTTAAATGAATTGAGCAATCAAATTACGAAAACAACTTCGGCTTTATTTGAGCCGACTTTGGATTATGTAATCGTAAAAATACCACGTTGGAACTTCAATAAATTCCCGGGAACAGACCGCCGCATCGGACTTCAGATGAAATCGGTAGGTGAGGTGATGGGAATCGGTCGTTCATTCCAGGAAGCGTTGCAAAAAGCTTGTCAGTCCTTAGAGATTGATAGAAACGGGTTGGGTGCCGACGGAAAAGAATTGACCAACCAGGATGCTATTCTGCATTCATTGGAGAATCCGAGCTGGAACCGTTTGTTTCATGTATATGATGCGATCAAACTGGGAATTCCTTTCAAAACGATCTTTGAAAAAACACGCATCGATACCTGGTTCCTGAAACAAATTGAGGACCTGATCAAATTGGAGCGTCGTATCGAGAAGTTCCACCTTGGGAACATGCCGAAGGATTTGATGTTCGAAGCGAAACAAAAAGGATACGCGGATCGTCAGATTGCGCACCTGCTAAGATGCCTGGAATCCGAAGTACACAACAAGCGCTCCGAAATGGGGATCAAACGTGTATTCAAACTGGTAGATACTTGCGCTGCGGAGTTTGATGCTCAAACGCCTTATTACTATTCAACGTTCGAGCTTGAGAACGAAAGTAAAGTAAGTGACCGCAAGAAAGTGGTTGTTTTAGGTTCAGGACCAAACCGTATCGGACAAGGGATTGAGTTTGATTACTCTTGTGTACACGGAGTTTTGGCAGCGAAAGAGTGTGGTTATGAAACGATCATGATCAACTGTAACCCGGAAACGGTTTCTACCGATTTCGATACAGCAGATAAATTGTACTTCGAACCGGTTTTCTGGGAACACATTTACGATATCATCCAGCATGAGAAGCCGGAAGGTGTAATCGTTCAGTTGGGTGGGCAGACGGCATTGAAACTTGCAGGAAAATTGGAACGTTACGGAATTAAGATTCTTGGAACCAGCTTCGAAGCATTGGATTTGGCTGAGGACCGCGGACGTTTTTCCAAAGTATTGGAAGAGCACGGTATTCCTTTCCCGAAATACGGGGTGGTGGAAAGTGCTGAACAGGCAATTGAATTGTCTAACGACCTTGGTTTCCCGTTATTGGTTCGTCCGTCATACGTATTGGGTGGTCAGAAAATGAAGATCGTTATCAATAAAGAAGAATTGGAGCACCACGTGGTGGATATCATCAACGAAATGGGAAGCAACCAGATTCTGCTTGACCACTTCCTGGGCGGAGCGATTGAAGCGGAAGCTGATGCGATCTGTGACGGAAAAGACGTTTACATTATCGGAGTGATGCAGCACATCGAACCTGCGGGAATCCACTCCGGAGATTCGTATGCCGTACTTCCTCCTTATAACCTGGGAGATTTCGTGATGCAGCAAATCGAAGACATTACGAAGAAAATTGCAGTTGCTTTGAAAACAGTCGGGTTGATCAATATCCAGTTTGCTATCAAAGACGATAAAGTATATGTGATCGAAGCTAACCCGCGTGCGTCACGTACAGTTCCGTTTATTGCGAAAGCGTACGATGAACCGTATGTGAACTATGCTACGAAAGTAATGCTGGGCGAGAAGAAAGTGAAAGACTTCAACTTCAATCCGAAGAAAGAAGGATATGCGATCAAGATTCCGGTGTTCTCTTACGAGAAATTCCCGGATGTGAAAAAAGAATTAGGACCTGAAATGAAATCTACCGGTGAAGCGATCCGTTTCATCAAGAATTTAAAGGATCCGTTCTTTACGAAGATCTATTCTGAAAGAAACATGCACTTATCTAAGTAAGAGGAAGCACTGCTTCCGATTCGATACAGACAAGCGTTGCGCCTTCGCTGACCGCATGTCGCCAAAGCTTTAGCGGCGGCACAAGCTATTGCGTAAGCGTTAGCGCGGTCGTCAAATGGGCTAAATGGGCTTAGTAAAGATAAATGATGGTCAGCGCTTAAGTGAGTCTAACAGTTAAATAGGAATAGCAATAAATTAAATGCACACATTAGTACATCCTGAAGTAATTGAAGCGAGCATATCCGGTTTGTTTAAAACTGCGTTGATGATACTCGGAGCCTTGATTTTACTCCGGTTTCTCGGACGTGTTATGATCGCTAAAAGAAACCTGGATGAAGAACGCGCAAATCTCGCACGTGAAAAGGAGTTTGTCAGGGAACGAAATGAAAAACTGAAGAATTTCGGGAAGGTTTCCGTTTCCAAGTCAACTCCCAAAGGCGATGTTCAGGATGTGGATTATGAAGAGATAAAATGATTAAACAGCACGCAGATCTTGCTGATTTCGCAGATAAACTATTCGTATAATGATGTTTTGGTATCTGCGTTATCTATTAAATCTGCGAGAGAAAAAAGAAGGCTGTCCACTTGGACGGCCTTTCTTGTTAATACTGTGGAAAATAATCACCGGTGAATCATAAATTATGAATCCAATTCAATGTATACTCCGCAACTTCTTCCCAGCCTTTTTCTCCTGCAATAAAGTGGCTTCTTCCTGCGAAAGATTTAAAATCAACCTGGCTGTTCGGGTCTTTGTATGATCCTGCAATCTTCTTAGTAAATGTAGCAGGAAATATCGTGTCATTTTCTCCGCCGATGAATAACAGGGGATTATGAGCTTTCTTAAAGTCGACTTTGGCGAATGGTTTCAATAAAGAATCCCAGGCAATTTTGCGGCTTTCCGGAACAGCGATTTCATTGTAGAATGCATCACTTTCACTTTTTGTATAGTTGTTGAAGAATGCTTTGTGATACCATTCTCTCGTGCCCATGTATGGAGTTCCTGTTTTGAATGGATTGACCACAGGAAGTACCATTTTGATGGTTTGCCACGGAGCCAATACATTTTTTGGAGGAGCCCCGTCGATGCTTACCCCGGCAACGGCTTTGTCCAGTTCGATCAGTTTCTGAACAACCAATCCGGCTAATGAATGCCCGATTACAATTGGCTTTTCAGGAAGTGTGTCAATTAGTTTTACGATGTTCATCACCACATCTTCGAAACCGACTTTCGTAAGGCCAGGTTGGATATTTTTTCTCAGATCAGCCGGATCTCCTACATGTCCGGGATTTGCCGGTGTGTGAACAGTATAACCCTGGTTTTCAAAATAAGTTTTCCATGCTGCCCAGCTTGTGTTGTTGACGAATAATCCGTGGATCAGTACGATTGTTTTTGACGTTTTCATGACTTTTTCATTTAGTGCTCTGACTTTGTTATCAGTTGCTGTTTCTTATAAGACAAAGTTGCACCCTTTCAATCGCACTAATTTTAACCCAGGTTAAAATCGTTTGTTTTATCAAAAAAAAAGATCTTGCAGCGAAAGTTTCCGCTCTCCGGAAACAATGGCAATCTATGAAATCAGCGAGATCAGCGAAATGCGCGTGAAAAAAAATGAAGTGTTTTACGAACTATTTACTCCAATCACATAGGTTCCCGTTCGCCGGAAACACGTGGTGAATAATTATGATATCTGCGAGATCTACCAGATCTCTATGCAAAAACACACGGTAGACTTCACAATTATTTTCCCGATAACCTCTTCCTGATCCTGCTCAAAGAAGGTCCCTGAATGCCCAAATAAGAAGAAATGTGGTACAAAGGAACAGTATTAAAAATATCGGGGTGGTGCTTAATCAGGTTCAGATAACGTTCTTCTGGGGTTTTAAAGAGAAAACTTTCACTGCGATCCATTGCAACGTTGAACGCTTCCTGCGCAAGCAATCTTCCGAAACGTTCCCACTGATGGGATTGCTGGTAAAGAGCAAGCAAGTCAATAATATTGATGTACAAAATCGTCGAATCCGTCATTGACTGCGTATAATAGTCACATGGAACCTGGTTGATGAAGCTTTTGAAAGAAACCACGAATTGATCGGATGAATAAAGGAATACGTTTTTCTCCTCACCGGTTTTTTCTTCGATAATGTAACCGCGGAAAGTTCCTTCAATAATGAATCCGAGATTTTTGCAAATATGGCTCCGTTCGTTATAGAACTCGCCTTTTTTGAAGGTTCGTTCCTGCCAGAAGGGGAGAGAAAGTTGAAATTCCTCCGTATTCATTTTGGAAAACGATGTAATGGCAAATGTCAATTTTTCAATAGCTGTCATGTATGCAGTGTATAAGATTGGTACAGCGGATCGTAACTATGTTTATTGCTTCCCATCTTGTTTTTCATGAAGTCAATATAGAAATAATTATCAATTATCAAGCGGCTAATTATCAATGAGAAGGCCAATTAAACTTGATAACTACTAATTGATAATTCAATCTACCTTCCAAAAGGAATCCGATGAATCGTTATACCCTAATTCAGGTATTGAAGTCGCCCCGCTAAAAAGCTAGTTTTGCCGAAAATTTCTCCTGCAGCACATGGTTTTTGGTTTATTCATCTTGAAATGCATCGGGTTTTACCTGCTTTACTCCAATTCTGCTAAGACAACGTACGTTTTAACAGCCTGGGAGCAACAGATCCGCAAACAACGTAAATTATCGCTGAGCCTCGGAGGTTTTCTAATCGGGATAACCTTAGCAGGATTCATGTTCCTGTTTGGTTTTGCAGGCGGATTATTCTATGATTTGGTCTGTTTGATGATGCTCGCAAGCCTGATAATTCTGCTAAGGCCTCTTTTAACAAAAGAACAATCCAAAACACATTTCCATGCCGGCAAATAAGAAATACCTTTCCTCCGGCTGGCAGCGCTTTGCAAAAGTAACAGCAGCTATCATCGGCAGTTTGTTGATCTCGTCTTTTTTGTTTGCTGCTCTGGCTTTCTGGCTTCCTGATTATAAAACAGCAGTAATCACTTCCGTATACGGATTGTTCCCGGTTTGGATAACCTTAATGATCCTGCCGTTCCTTTTCGAAAATGGCTGGAAATGCTGGCTATATTACGTCGGGATCTTAATCGTGCTTTACGTACTCATTTATTTCGGAAGAAATTGATCTTTATGAACAATAGAAACTACAACATATTTTTTCATTTGCATACGGTCAGCGGAATTACGATCACCGTAGGACTCTTCATTATTTTCTTTGGAGGAGCCTTTGCTTTGTTCCGCCAGGAAATAGGTGATTGGGAAACCGGGAAGTATCAGGCTGTAAAAACAGCAGCTGTCAAGTCCGAAACGGCCGATTACAACCGGATCATGGATTCGATTGCGAAAAATGTGCCTTCGCTTTACGGAAGGAATGTCTACGTTTATTCCGAAGGAACTTCTGACAAACAAGCGGTTTATATTTCCGGTTCGGTAAACCCTAAGACGGATTCTTTGGGAAAAATAATCCATGAGTACCAGGTAAATCCGAAGGATTATGCCCTGATGGGTCATGAAGATTCATTCAGTTTGGGAGAATTGTTGTATTTGCTGCATTTCTACTACCAATTGGACCGCATCGGTTATTACATTTCAGGGTTGGTAGCTTTATTCTTCTTCCTGGCCATCGTAACGGGAATCCTGGTGCATTGGCAAAAGATCAAATCCAATTTCTTTGTTTTCAGACCCAAACAGAAACTGAAAACGGTTTGGACAGACGCGCATACCGCTCTTGGAGTGATCGGACTTCCGTTCCAGTTTATTTATGCCTTAACAGGATGTATGTTCGGATTGGGTATTGTTGTGGCCGGTTCGAATGCTGTATGGATTTACAATGGCGACACGGCGAAGATGTATGACGATGTGATCCGTGAAGCTTCTTCAGCTGATACACTTGGGAAAGAACAGACCTATGTGGTTGATTACAACAAACTGGTTTCAGAAACCACCAACAAATGGAAGGATTTTAAAGTAGACAGGCTGCATGTCGAATTTTACGGAAGCAAGACCATGAAAGTGGAGGTTAGCGGTTCCGAAAGCATTCGTGAACGGTTCCTCGGGCAGGGATCGGTCACCTTCCGTGCGGAAACAGGAAAAGAGCTTCGTGTAAAGGCTCCTGGGAATATGGGCTATTACGACGATGTTTGGTCTTCTGTCCGACGGCTGCATTATGCGCAGTTCGGAGAGATAGGAACGTTCAGCGCCTATCTTTTGAAAGTGGTTTATTTCTTAATGGCATTCTTAACTTGCTTCGTGATCATTTCAGGTGTTTTGATCTGGCTGGAAGCCCGCAACAAGAAAAATATTACCGAGAAAAAGAGACGTTACAATGAACGTGTCGGATCGATTTACCTGGCAATTTGTTTATCCATGCTGCCAATCACAGCCGCAGGTTTTATCCTTTCAAAAGTACTTCCGGAAAACTTGTCAGGATCGCGCGAAGCTATCCTGAACTACAGTTTTTTCCTGGGCTGGCTGGTACTGAGTATCCTGCTTGCCAGGAAACGGAATAAGGCATTCACCAATAAATTCTGTTTACTCACCGGAGGTGTTTTGGGTTTGCTCATCCCGGTAGTAAATGGAATCAGCTCCGGAAATTGGTTTTGGAGAACCTGGAATAGTGGAGAATATGGAATTTTCTCCGTTGATGTAATTTGGTTGTGTATCGGAATTATTTGTTTACTGGTTGTAAAACGTTTGCGAAAAGACAAATCGTTGGTCGTTTCAGGAAATGCAGCGTAGAAATGAATGATCTGTACATCTTTAATCGGGAAGCCCGTATTTGGTGTCTTTTACCAATGCACCACGAACCAACCGAATGGCATTTCCGGGCTCACCGTATTTCCATCCCAACCCGATTGCTTGTTCGATCAAAGGCTGAATCATTTTGGGAGTGACACTTTCAGGAGATTGATTATCATAGCCTCCGTAAGCCCTCGTAAATCCGATAGAAATAAATACTACCTGTCCACCCGAAATGTGTTGAACAGGAATGGCCTGTTCAACATTGTGAGCTTCGTTATGGGAAATCTTCTTCCGGATCTTCCAGAGAAAAACTTCACCGTTTACAGTAATTTTGCGCATTCCTTTTAATGAAATAGCCATCCCCTAATCCTTTCCTACCACATGTATAAAACCATGCTTCGAGTAGCCCGGAGCTTCTTTTCTTCCGTTCGGATAATACACGTAAAAATATACTCCGTCAGAAGCTCCTTCGCCGTTCCAGTCATTCAGGTACGGACTTGCTTCAAACATCAGGTTCCCCCAACGATTGATAATGATGATCGAATTCCCTAACTGCGAATAAGCATCGTCGATAATGAAGTAATCATTGATTCCGTCACCGTTCGGCGTAATGATGTTAGGCAAATCATTGTCACAATCTACAACGTTTAACTCCATGGTATCCGATCCGATACATCCGTCAGGAGTTACAACATTCAATACCAATACCTGGTTAAAGGAAATCGGGATATAAGTACTTGTGCCGTAACCCGTCCAGTAATAAGAATTGTCATCGTTCGGGAAGTGGAAGTTGAACACATCATTAGCACAGAAAACGGTATCCGGTAAAATATCCAGGCTCGGAACCGGTGCCAGCGGAACGAAAATGGTATCGATGTAAGCGCAGCCCATATCGTCCCAGGTTGTTACATAGAAATTACCTGAATTTTGCTGGCTCAGTGTAAATGACAGCGGGTTGTCTGTTGAATTCCCGAATGGAGTGATCCATGAAATACTGTCGGAAGTGGTATTTACACTGATGTTCCCGCTCGTTCCCGGACAGAAATTCGGGAAGTTGAGAGCGGAAGAGAGGTTATAAATAGAAGTATTGACAATCAATGTTGCACTTTGAGTCTGACAGCCGTGCTCATCAATAGCAGTTACAGTAATTGGCGTGTATGTCAGATTCCCGTAAACAGTTAATTCATCGTCAGTGATGGTTCCGAAGCTTCCGGTCCAAACCACAGAACTGAGATTGTTATTGGTCAGTTGAGCGGTTTCGGAATCGAAGTAGCACACACTTAGCGTGTCATTTTCCAAATTCAGTTCCTCAGGAGAAATAATCCGTACGCTGTCTATACGTGTTGTGGTAAAACAGTTATTAGATAATTCAACAGAGAATACGTTATCGGCATTCAGTGTAGCAAACGGGATCGTAATCGGGTTGGCTGAACCCAAAGAAACTCCGTTGGAGAACCATTCCACGTTATCCGTTGTATTGACATGGAATACACCGTCCTCGTTGATGCAAAGGATTGAATCACCCAGGATTTCAGCTGCTATCGGCGGAGCGGCAATAGTGACCGAAACCAGCGAGTAACTGAATCCGCAAACGCTGTTCGGTGCAGTATTTGAAAGGAGGAAACTCGTATCCTGCTGTACATTGGTTAAACTGATAGTTGTTCCGGTGTAAACAGGAGTTGTGTCCAGTGAATACCAGACAATTGTATTGGAATTGGTCAATGTTGCATTGTCTCCCGGACAAATAGTCTGAGAAGGAATCGTTGGCGGAGCACTTCCCGGAACGTTCGTGATTGTAATGGCATTTGTTTGCGCCGTACAACCCGCACTGTTTGTTACCAGGGCCGAATAAGTTCCGTCTGTTGTGGTACTGTAAGAAATTCCGGTGATATCTCCGTTCATCCATTCATAGCTTCCCCCCGCGTATGAACCGGTAAATACAGCTGTATCTCCGTAACACAGGATCGAATCACTAACCGAAATAGAAGCCGTAAACGAACCGTTAATGATGATAACTGTATCTGCAGTTGTGATCCCGCATTGGGTAATTTGTACGATGTAAGTTCCCGGTGTACTGGTTGTAATGTGATCACTTGTGGAACCGTTATTCCATTGGAAAGAGGCATTTCCGGAGTAACTGATTTGAATATCAACAGGCTGGCTGTCACAAATGGTTGCTCCGGGAGAAACGGCAATGGAAGGGGTAGAGTATTCGAATACTTCAAACGGAGGACTCGTTAAAACACATCCTTCGACATCCGTTACACTGCAGACATAACTACCTATCTGATCCGTATAGCACTGGGAAGTAGTTGAAAGTGTATCTCCGTTCGGACCGAACCACAGGTAAGCATCATAAGTATTCGGCACGGTCATCAATAAAGAATCCAGCGGACAGATAACAGCGTCTCCCGGAGAAGTAATATTCGGTGCGACTTTTACTCCGACGTAATGATTGAACGACAGGAATGAACTGCATCCTGTTAGTGAATCGGTGAGTTGCCCGGTATAATTGTACCAGCCCGGGGCATTTACTTCAATACTGTCTGCATTATTTGTCCACAAGATATTGGACCCCGACCAGCTCAGGTTCGGGTTCGGGTTAGTGGCGACCAGGAAACTCGTTTCATTCGGACAAAGCAAATTCGATCCCGTAATGGTTGTTCCCCAGCTCGGATTTGGGTTCACTTGTATATAAAACAGCTTGGTTGCCGTATAAACAGTTGTGTCCAAACCACACAAGTTGTCATAACCTTTAATCACCTTAATAAACATGGTGTACCAACCACTTGAGTTCGGGGTGAAAATAGTTGCTGCAGTGTCGTAATTGATCAATGAAGCACCGTTTACGCTCCAGATTACCGTATCAATCGGTGGTGCGACCATTGGGGAAAAATTCCCCAGCGGATTGGTTATCAGGTCTATTCCGTGGAATTCAACGGGTGTTCCCTGGCAGATATAAATCGAATCACCGGTAGGAACAGGAGTGTTCATAGCTATAGACAGTGAAATGCTGTCGTGCGGGGCAGCTTCGTCATGTATGAAAGTAAAGCTTCCGATGTTGACACAATACTCATTGACAGCATATACATAATACTGGTATTCCTGGTTGAGGGTGTGTGGTCCGGGACCGGTGAATGTTACTGAGTTCCCGACTGTCGTAACGGTTGTTCCGGGGTCAATGTTGGTGAAATTGATAATGGCACTGTCCGGGTAGCAAAAATGGTAGTTGTTATAATTAGGTCCCGGATTATTGACATTGACACTTTGATTATCCGTTAATAACGGAAGATTCGGAATGGTTTCCTTGATTCCGTATATGGAATCCGGATCCATGTAACACTGATCGTCGCGTTCGTGCTCTATCCAGTATGTTCCTGTTGCTGAAATAATGTTTGTTTCGTTTTGGCTTCCGTCATACCAGGTACTGGTATAGCTTGGCCCGAAATGAGGGAATGTCAGTGTTCTGTAGAACAATTCAGCTTCTGTACAAAAGTGAACGGTATCCAGATTGGCGGAGATGGTTACATAATTAGCGGATTCAAATGCGCTGATATAACCTGCTATAGAATCGGAAGTAGCAACGGAATAATAATTGTAATTGCCGTACAAAGCGTTGACCTGATTGGTTAAGAATGAGTTTCGGCTCTGATCACCCACAAGGTAAACGTGATAGGGTTCCAGCGCCAAAAAGGGGTTAAACGTAAAGTTATCGTATCCTAACGTCGCTGCTACCGGAAGAAAGTTCAGGTCATCCGTATAGCTGCCGCAAAGAACCGGTTTGTCGTTTTGATTAACGGCAACTCCTTTTCCTTCGTCATCCAGCTTACTGCCGAATTGCTTGATATAAGCACGAGCTCCGTTATTAGAGAACTTTAAGAGATAAGGATCTCTGTACCCAATAGAATTAAAGATGGTTTCTGTGGAGTCCTGTATTTGCGAAAGGTCACATTTGAAATAACCGGTCACGTAAATGCTGTTTCCGGGATCAATAGAAAGCGTTCTTGCGGAAAGTTCATTATCGGAACCCAGGGTATTATTCCAGATATATTGACCGGAATTACTCGTTTTTAATACAAAAACCTGCTTATCGTAAGGGTTTTGAATAGAGTTGGTGCCGGCCACATCGTGATAGGTCATGTTGCCCAGGAAATCACCTGCAACGATCGGTTCGCTGTTTTGGTTTACTTCCACATCATAAGGCATCACATAACCGGCTTTCATTAAGTTCATAAACTGAACCTGTCCGGCCGGGTTTAATTTACAGAGAAAACCTACGTTTATTCCATTGTTGACATAGGTATTGGAAGCAAATGTTAAGGTGTTTGAGAATTGACCCGTGAAAAAGATATTGTTGGAAGCATCTGTTGCAACTGAAAGTCCGCGGTCATCTAGGTTTGCATTTCCACTCAGGGACCAGACCGGTACTCCGGCAGGGGTATATTTGGCAATAAACAAATCAAAAGAGGGCTGACCTGTATTAACATCATTCGTACTGGTAAAAGTATTTGCCCCGATAGTTGCTGTTCCCTGGTATTCACCGGTAAGGATAATGTTATTTGCGTTGTCGATGGTGAGTTTGTAGGAGTTTTCAGGTGAATTTCCGCCTTCTTTTCTAGCCCAAAGGATATTTCCGGCAGGATCCATCTTGATAATGAAAATATCTTTGGAGTTCGAGCTGGAAGTGAGTGTGGTGCTTCCGAATGTTACCGTTCCGAAAAAGGATCCGGTAACTACTATGTTCTGATCGGGGCCAACTGCCAGGTCAACCGCACGGTCTGCTGCCAGCCCTCCGAATTGTTTTACCCATAAAATTGCTCCGGATGCGGAATATTTCGCAACATAAGCATCTGTATTTCCCTGGGTTGAAGCCAGTGAAGTAGAAGGTCCGAAAGAGGTTTGCCCGGAGAAATACCCGGCAACGTAGGATTCGTTCAAAGTATTTAATTCGATGTCAGCAGCTTCATTGGTAGTTTGGCTAAAAGTACTGGCTCCCCAGGTTTGGGACCATGCCGGTAAGACAGGTACAAAAAAACAAAGTGAGCAAATAATGATGATTAGCTTCATAGTATTGGTAATTTACTGGATAAAGACGTGACAACCGGCAAAAAGTTGGATCAACGAAAAGACTTTCCCCGTTAAAGTGATTGATTTTTGAGTAAAATCCGAAAGCAGTGTTCTCAACATTCTGTTAGTTAATCCGTTACTGTTGGAAAAAAGGAAAACAATAAAATGGGAGAGAGTTCTATCAGCTAATCTATGGGGAAGATAATTATTCCCCACGCATTAGAAGACGTGTTTTGTTAAGAAATGGTTGCCAATCCAAAAAATCCGACGGATATGTTCTCTTTGTTATAAGAATCACAAAATAATGAGGAATGGCATGTTTTCATTTGTCAGAAACGGTACACCACCAGCAAATCCATATTGTAGTCACTGAATATGATCGAATAATCAAAAGACGCTCCGGCCTGGAAGTGCTTCCCGATATTTCCGCGGATAACAAAAATATTGCGCAGCTCCAGAATACGGATTGCATAGGAGATATCAACTTTTTGAAAAAGACCGAGGTTCAACCCTGCATCCAGGTTAAAATTCCGCTCCTTATAGAATAGAAAAAAAGGAGTTAATTCAGCTTTCTGCCTGAAAAGTTTAAAGTTATAGGAAAGGTTCCCATAGATTTCGCGCTGGTCCTTGATAAGTTCAAGTCCGTCTACTTTTACCGAACTTGCAAACAAGTTTTTAGCGGAAAGCCCGAAAGTTAATCCTTTCACCTGGTATTGAAATCCGAAGTCCAGGTCCGCATTTACTCTCAGTTTGCCCGTGGGATGATCGGAGATTTGCCCCAACTTGTCCCAATTGATAGCATTGAAATTTATTACAGTTCGCGCACCAAGATTCAATCTGCTGGATTTTCCCCAGCGGAACATGCGTGTATAGCCCAGGTAGATTATATTTCGGTTGTAGAAAGAGTATCCGTCGTAGAGGTAAGAAGCATTGATCGAATTTTTTGAATCCAGGTTATAAATGTGGTTGAAATACAGGTTTACGGGTTTCACCCAAACCTCGTCGTTGTCAGAATGAACGTATTTGTATTTTGCATATCCTCCGAATGATGCACGGAACGCTGTATCTTCTATTCCTGATGCAGTATTGTAATAATGCATGTTTTGGAAATAGATATTGGGGCGCAGGGTATTTTGGGCGTACAATCCGGTTGATGCGGAAACGAAAATCAGCAGGGGCAGGATGAATGTTTTCATACGGTTACTTTAAAGCATTAAAATCGTTTAAGGTAATCTTGGTATAATGTTCCAACTCGGAGGTGTGCGTTCCCCCCGCGTAAGTGTACAAAGTAATGTCGCCGCCTGCAGCCCCCAAACCATTCAGTGCATCGACCGAATTAAAATAGTAAACAATCTGGTCAGAATCTCCGTGATGCAGAAACACTTTCCCGACCGGATTCCAGCCGCTGCTGAATGTATTCCTGTCGATGACCTTGTTTACTGCAGCATCCGAACCATCAATAATGCGTGCCAGGAAATATTCCCGGAATGTTTGCGAAGGAATTCGGGAAGGAGTAAAAATAGCCGAATTTTGATCGTAAACGGGATAAGCATAAAACTGGTCGGTTGGTCGTTTCAATTCAGGGCTGAATTTATTCAGGCTGTAAAGTCCCCAGGAGAAAATATTGTTGGTGATCAGTTCCTGGTCTTTCCTGGAGAGAATGTCAGCGATAAACCCTTTTAAGTTGTAAGGTCCCGCAAGTCCTGAACTTGCAGTAACTGTGAATTCGGATGCGTACTGCTCCTGGATGAATTTGTGGGCAGAAAGACAAGCTCCCGCGCCCTGTGACCAGCCGGCAAGAAACAAACGATTGTCATAGATTTTTCCTTTTTCAGCAAGAAAATGCTTCACCGCCAGTAATCCGTCTATGTTTGACTTGAATAATTCATCATAAGCCAAATAGGGATGCTCTTTGTCTGCAGTAGCGCCAAAACCGATGTAATCAGGTAGAAAAACAGTGTAACCAGCAGATGCCCAGGCTAATCCGATATTACGTGTCTCCAGGAAATTACCGGTTCCTCCCTGGTAATTGGAAGGAGTTTCTTTTTTCGACTGGTAGAAAGCACTTAAGTTAATCGGAATGTGCGTTCCGTGCAGATAAGCAATGAGGTAAGTTGAATCCACATCATCCGGGATGAAAAGCAGTCCGCGGGAATTGATTTGTTTTCCTTCACACACCGTTCGGTAGGTAATGGAGTAGAAAGTAACTCCGTTCTGAACAATTTCCTGTGCAGGGTATTCATCGATCATGCCGGGAATTTCACTTGACGGAATATGTCCTTTGAAGGTGTACTCGATAAGCGTTCCGCGTTCTTTGTATTCAAGCTCCGAGATTTTCTTGCAGGATTGTATACAGATAAGTAAAAGGAGCGATAGTATTTGGATCGAATAATTTTTCATAGGAATAATTATATCCATGAAGATAATTGATGGGGATTTATTATCCAAACGGAACCTGGTTTAAAGCTTTTTACATCAATAATTACCAGGGTGAATTTATTTAGTTGACAACTTAAATCTGTTAAACGTGAATATTAGTTCATTCGTCGAAATTAAAAATTTAATGCGTGCATAATGACATACTTTTGCACCGGAATTTAAACCCTAACAAATGCGTAAGAGACTGGCACTAGCTCAGCTAGGCTTCATGGTAAGCCTGTTTTTCATTATTTTTCTGAACCGTGCAAATGCACAATGTTCCGTTACATCAACAAACGGATACACTGTGAACGTTTCCATTGTTCCAAAAACGATTGTGGTAAGTACCACAGACTGCATGTGGGGATACAACTACAATGTGAGATTTGATTACAACATTTCGATAACAGGTCCGAATGCGGCTGCTCAATATACGCTTCAGGCCCGAATTTACTGTGTGAACGGTCAAATGAACGGAGCTTACTCGCTGCCTCTGGGAGGTGGTTCCGGCTCTGCAGTTACAACCACCAATCCTTCCGTTCCGCACAATGGAACTGCTTACGGATACAATTCCCCTTATGTTTCCTGCACCAATGCAAACGTTTCAACCATGCAGTGCAACTCAATCGACCTGATTATCCAGGGACCGGGAATTCCTTACCAGGTGATCCAATGTAACAGTGTCATTTCACCGATGCCTGTTGAATTCCTGTATTTTGAAGGCGAGAAAAAAGAAAACGGGAACTTATTGACATGGGCTGTAGAATCAGAAAGCCGCAACGATTATTTCACCATTGAAACAAGCACGGACGGAACCAATTGGAAAGAATTCGCACAGGTAAAAGGAGCCGGAAATTCTACGGAAGCAAAAACGTATGAATTCCTGGATTCGAAGAATGCTAACGAATCGACATATTATAAATTGAGCCAAACGGACCTGGATGGAACACGCAACGAACTGGCATTAAAATTCATTCCTGTCAACGATTTTGAGTTCAGAGTGTATCCAAACCCTACTGCTGATGGCAAAATACATATTGATTTCTCCAATGCTTCTGATGATGCCTCATTTGTGGTAGTAAGAAACGAATTGGGACAACCTGTATTCCAAACGGAACTGGAGTCAATCGCAAAATCCGGAAAAAAGACTTTTTACAGCTCAGATCTTGATTTGGGTCAGCCGGCCGGTGTTTACTTAGTGGAAGTTCATTCCGGGAACCAGTTGGTCGAGCGCTCGAAGTTGGTTATCCGGTAAGAATTATCAATTATCAATGACTCAATTATCAGGAAGGGTATTCTTTCTTGATAATTAATAATTGATCATTCTTCCATACCTTCGTTCCGATGAAAGAGAAAGCAATCGTATTGTGGTCGGGAGGAAAGGATTGTAACCTGGCATTGCACCTGGCGAAAGAAGCCGGTTATGAGGTCACCGCATTAGTTACTTTTTATTCGAAAACGACCGAATTCAGAGCGCACCCGAAAGTGTGGATGGAATTGCAGTCCAAATCTTTGGGCATCCCGCATGTAATGCTTGAGATTGATGAGCCTTTTGCACAGAATTACGAGATCCGGCTGCACAAGCTGAAAGAGCAAACGGGAATTTCGACTGTTGTTTCCGGAGATATTTCCGAAGTTCATGGAAATTCTAACTGGATCACCGATCGGGCACAAGCAGTAGGAATAAAAGCCTTTCTTCCCCTGTGGCAGAAGAATAGGGCAGAAGTCATGGAACTGTTATTCAAATTCCATTTTGAAGTAGTCCTCACACTGGTGAAATCGCCGTGGCTGGATGAAACCTTCCTTGCCCGCAAAATCGATGCCGGCCTGATTGAAGAATTTGAGATACTCGGTGAAAAGAATGGTCTTGACCTCTGCGGTGAACAGGGAGAGTATCACACGATGGTAACGAATGGTCCGGGTTACCGTTCACCAATTACTTTGAATCGTTTCAAAACCGTTCAGTACGAAGAACTATTTCATTTATCGGAACCGGAGCTCACACTTGAAAGCGATTACCAGGTACCGGTACTGGAAAAATCCAAAAAGTGTGTGAATTGCAGCAAACCCTTCTCCTGCTTCACAGATGGCTGCTGGTGCGCAGAACTGCCTATGATCATGCCGATGGAAAATATCACCGATTGCTTGTGCCCGAATTGTTTGAAAACTGCCATTGAAGAAAAATTGTCGAACGGAAATGGAAATTCCAAACAAGAGTAAATCATCCGGCTATCATGTTTATGTCACAATCCCTTTAACCCTTTCTAAGTCTTCTCGGAGGTGTTAGAGGTCTTTTTTTTCTCCGCAATTAATGGTGAATACTTTCTTCCAGCAAATCTTTGAAGTTATCAGATCCGTCAGCATATGACCACACTACAGCCAATTTTCTGTCGGGAGTAAGAATGTAAAGCATAGGCTGTCCGATCGAGTTGAAATACTCTTTTTGGAGTTTGGCGTAGCGTTCTCCTTTTGTTTCTGTTTGTCCGCGTTCCTTTTGATTGTCGTCCACATAAGCTACAGCGTACACGAAGTTCTCTTTGATAAATTTTTCAATTTCAGGCTGTTTCAAAACCTGTTCTTCAAATTTTCGTGCATTTACACAGGTATATCCCGAAAAATAAATCAGGCAGTTCTTGTTTTCCTTCTTTGCTTTTGACAAAATATCTTCCAGGGATACAAGTTCCGGGAAATCTATGGTGTTTTGAGTGCTAATAGCCGGCTCGCGGGTTGTGGTAATTTCCTGTTCATGCTTTTTATCTTGTGAACAAGCTGTTGTATGGATTAACAATAAAATCCCGGTAAATAGGGTGAAAGTTGATTTTTTCATGGGCTAAAAATAAGCATATTCAGAAATCGGCAATGTATTCTGTTTAAAAGTTATTCGTTTCAAGGCTGTATTCCGGCAGATTGGAATTTTGAAGAAAAGTGTTTTTCTGACAGTGGATTTCTTATGAAACTTTCCCTAATTTAGCGGTCTAAACCCTTTTTCAACATGACAATTCTTTTCGGCTGGAACCGTTTCCGACTTAAATCATTCACTTTCCAGGAATTAAATCTTCCGGAACTCGAGCAATTTCCAAATGCAACCTTCCAGGTGGCGCAGTCTTATTTTCATCTGTTTTACATTCCGGTTTTCCCGATGGGAAAGCGATATGATTTAGTGATGGACAAAAAGTTGTATCATGTTCCACCCAGTTTGATGAAAATGGTAAACCCGGAACAAGTCAACGTGCGCGGAAAATGGTACGCGTGGTCTTTGCCGATATTGATTTTATTGATAATGGGAGCTGTTAAGATAAACGGTGCAGTCAAGCAAAACCAGGCTCAGGCAGATGCAATGGAACTTGCTCAAATGGAGCAGCGATTCTTCGACAATCCTGCGGTAGGGGATCACATCTGGTTTACAAACAATAACGATCTGGAATTTGATGCGGAAATATTCATAGTAGGAGAGAAAAAAATAACCTTGTTCGTCAATTTAATGGAACAATTGGATGAGTTGGCATTGGAAAATGCAGAAAACGGAAAAGCCCGTGTGGATGCAGATTCCATGCAAAGCTTGATCGACCAGCGCAATGAATTGGTTGAGACTTCATCTTTTAATGACTCTCTTTACGAGGAACACCCCGATCAACCAATCTATCGAAAATTGCTGATGTTTGGATTGCATAAGTATCCGATTGATTACAAGTTTGTTGAATTGACCTATAAAGAATACGAAGCATTGAAACAATCCATAGGGGACGGAGACAAGAAAAAAGCGAAGAAAATCAAGATTCCGGCATTCCATGAGATTACGAAGCAAGCGCTTTTCGTAAGCCCGGATTGAAAACTCACCAAGCTCCAAAAACTATATGTTATATGGATTTATCCCGAATTACGGGACAAGATGTGGTTAAAAGTCTGAGAGCGCAGCGAAACAACAATTGCGCAGATAGGGATCTGATTATTCCTATTCTTCTGCGTTCCTCAGCGCTCGTCTGCGGGAAATAAGACCTCGTAGCTTCAATTTATCACTATTTCTTAAGCTCTAAATCTATTAATTAACAATAACTTGCAACTTTATTAACAAACATCAAAAAAAAGGTCGTACCTTTGCGCCAAATTTTAGATTTATTATATGACCTTTAAAGAACTCGGGTTAAGAGTTGAGGTTCTGCAGTCGATAGAAGCAATGGGTTTTGCAGAACCAACTCCGATCCAACAAAGTGCCATTCCGCACTTGTTACAATTAGAAAGCGATTTTGTCGGACTCGCACAAACAGGGACAGGGAAAACAGCCGCATTCGGCCTACCGTTAATTCACAAAGTAACAGACCGCCCCACTGAAACACAAGGTTTAGTCATCGCTCCAACGCGTGAATTGTGTTTACAAATCTCCAAAGACTTAGAAGCATTTGCTCAGTTTGATCGCCAGATTAAAGTAGTTGCCGTTTACGGTGGTACGGATATCCGCAAGCAAATGAGTGATATTAAGCGCGGTGCAACAATCGTTGTAGCGACGCCAGGGCGTTTGGTTGATTTGATCAATCGTAAAGCAATCAACTTGAAAACAGTTGAAACAGTAGTGCTTGACGAAGCAGATGAAATGTTGAACATGGGCTTCAAGGAAGACATTGATGCAATTTTGGAAGCTACCCCGGATACAAAGAATGTGTGGTTATTCTCCGCAACCATGCCGAAAGAAGTGGCAGCAATTGCTAAGAACTACATGACCGATCCTTTGGAAGTTGCCATGGGCCACAAAAACCAAAGTAACGAAAACATCGAACACATCTATTATACAGTAAAAGAGCGTGATCGTTACGATGCATTGAAACGATTAATCGATGCCAGCCCGGACATCTTCGGATTGGTATTTTGTCGTACACGTAATGAAACGGCTACCGTTGCCGAGAAATTGGCAAAAGAAGGATACAGCGCAGAACCATTGCACGGAGATTTATCCCAGGCAATGCGTGATCGTGTAATGGACCGTTTCCGTGAGCGCTCAATCCAGTTATTGGTTGCAACAGATGTTGCGGCTCGTGGAATTGACGTAGACAATATTACACACGTAATCAATTACAATCTACCGGATGATATCGAGAATTACACGCACCGTTCAGGTCGTACAGCTCGTGCCGGTCGTCAGGGGAAATCATTGGTATTGATCAATACACGTGAGAACTTTAAGATTAAAGCAATCGAGCGTCAGATCCGTACAACGTTTACGGCAGCATTGATCCCTGAAGCTTCTGAAATCTGTGGAATTCAATTGAATAAATTGATTTCCAAAGTGAAAGAGATCGAAGTAAAAGAAAATGATATCGCTCCGTTCCTGCCTGCAATTATGGCTGATTTCGAAGAATTGTCCAAAGAAGAAGTGATCAAGAAATTCATTTCAGCGGAATTTAACCGATTCATCGAATACTACGACCGTGCAGGGGATCTGAACGTGACTTCCGGAAAAGGAGAACGCGGAGACCGCAAGGAAAGAGGGGATGATCGTTTTGATCGCAAAGACCGTTTCGAAAGAGGTGAAAGAAGCGAGCGTGCTCCGAGAGCAGATCGTGATAATGGAAACAGAACGCGCTTCTTTGTAAGCCTTGGAAAACGCGACGGATTGAACCCGGGAGGTTTATTACGTGTAATCTGTGACTCTACAGGTTTGAAAAGCGCATCTATCGGAAGAATCGACGTAATGCCGAACTTCTCATTCTTTGAAGCAGACAAAACGGACGAAGGAGCAATTCTTTCAAAAGTGAATGGAGCTGATTATGAAGGACACACCGTAAGTGTGGAAATCACCCAGAAAAAAGACGGTGGTGAACGCAGAGGCGGCGGGGATCGTGAGCGCAAAAGTGGATTTGGCGGTGGAAAATCCGGAAGTTTCGGAGACCGCAAATCGTCTTTCGGAGGAAGTGACCGTCGTTCATCCGGTGGAGGTTTCAGAGGAAACTCCAGCTACGGAAAATCAGAAGGTGGAAGCGAACGCCGTTCAGGCGGAAGTGACCGCAGAAGCAGCGGAGGTTCAGATCGCCGTTCTTCAGGCGGAGGACGTAAATTCAGTTCAAGCAGCTACAAATAATTAACAATTATCAATGATTTAATTATCAAGTGAGTAATCTCAACAGAGATCTCACTTGATAATTGATAATTATAGAATTCATAATTAATAAAATGGAAATTAGAAACATCGCAATTATTGCACACGTTGACCACGGAAAAACAACATTGGTTGACAAAATGATTGAGGCAGGACAGGTAATTAATGAGCGCGACCGCCCGACAGGTGAATTGATCATGGATAACAATGACCTGGAGCGTGAACGTGGAATTACTATCGTGTCTAAAAACGTTTCTGTTACTTATAAAGGAACAAAGATCAATATCATCGACACTCCCGGTCACGCCGACTTTGGTGGTGAGGTAGAGCGTGTATTGAATATGGCAGACGGAGTTTGTTTGTTGGTGGATGCTTTTGAAGGTCCGATGCCCCAAACACGTTTCGTATTGCAAAAAGCACTTTCAATGGGAATTAAACCATTGTTGGTTATCAATAAAGTAGACAAGGATAACTGTACTCCGGATGAAGTACACGAGAAAGTATTCGATTTGATGTTCGAATTGGATGCAAACGAAGAACAGTTGGAATTCCCGACTATTTACGGTTCTGCAAAGAACGGTTGGATGTCTACTGACTGGAAACAACCGAAAACGGATATTTCGGATCTGTTGGATAAAATTTTGGAATATTTCCCACCACGTAAGATCGAGGAAGGAAATACCCAAATGTTGATTACATCATTGGATTTCTCCACTTACGTAGGACGTATTGCAATCGGTCGTTTACACCGTGGAAGCCTGAAAGAAAACCAGCCGATCGTATTGGCAAAACGCGATGGATCCCAGGAAAAGCACCGGGTGAAAGAATTGTTCGTTTTCGAAGGAACAGAACGCAGAAAAGTAGAATCGGTTGATGCCGGTGATATCTGTGCGGTAACCGGGATTGAAGGATTCGAAATTGGTGATGTGATCTGTGATGCTGAAAATCCGGAGCCATTGGCTTCAATTTCTATTGATGAACCGACTATGAACATGTTGTTCTCCATCAACGATTCACCGTTCTTCGGAAAAGAAGGAAAGAAAGTTACTTCCCGTCACATCCAGGAGCGTTTGACCAAAGAATTGGAGAAAAACCTGGCAATGCGTGTTTCTGAGACAGATAAGGCAGACAAATGGATCGTTGCAGGTCGTGGTGTATTGCACTTGTCGGTTTTGATCGAAACCATGCGTCGTGAGGGGTATGAATTGCAAGTGGGTCAGCCTCAGGTAATTATCAAAGAAATTGACGGCGTGAAATGTGAACCGGTAGAGGAATTGACTATCGACTTACCGGAAGAATTCTCCGGAACAGCGGTTGAAGCAGTTACAAAACGCAAAGGGGAAATGACCAATATGGAGCCGAAAGGTGCCCGTATGGTAATCCAGTTCCAGATACCTTCCCGTGGAATTATCGGGTTGCGTAACTACTTATTGACACAAACTGCCGGTGAGGCGATCATGACGCACCGATTCTTAGAGTACCAGCCATACAAAGGAGAAATCCCTGGTCGTCAGAACGGATCATTGATCTCATTGGAATTGGGAACTTCGATTCCTTTCTCCATGAACAACCTGCAGGATCGTGGTAAATTCTTCATTTTCCCGAACGAAAACATCTACGAAGGGCAGGTAATCGGTGAGAACTCACGTGCAGGTGACTTGTGTGTGAACGTAACGAAAACGAAAAAGTTGACGAACATGCGTTCCTCCGGAGCAGACGACAAAGTGCGTTTGGCGCCGCCGAAAGTATTCTCTTTGGAAGAGTGTTTGGAGTATATCCAATCGGATGAATACGTGGAAGTAACACCGGAAAACCTGCGTATCCGTAAAATCTTATTGAAAGAAACAGATCGTAAACGTGCAGGAAAATAATTTCTAATTTGAAGTCGTCTTTCACTTCCCTCCTTGAGGAGGGATTGAGGGCGGTGGCATAGAATAATTGAAGCGGATTCCACTGGAGTCCGCTTTTTTTTGTGCCTTAGGTTCGCGATCCGTTTGGAAAAATAACGGCATTAAAAACGATTGGATTTACCCCACATGTAAGTACGTGGGATATTCAAAAAATGAACTCGCTATTTGATGATTGGCAGTAAAAATCAGTATTTTTAGCTAAGCGCAACAAACCTTCACCTATATATCTCATTTTAGTAGTTTGAGAGCGGGTTTCTAGCGTTTATAAGTAAGTTATGGGGTAATCCCTCTGTCCTCAGAAGCGCTGATTGCCATAGCTATTGAGAAGAAAAAACTTTAGTCAAAAAGCATAGAATGAATTATTTAAAAAAACTGCTATTTATTCCTTTAATTCTTTTTAGTTGCACAAATGCGAGTGAAAAGAATGATTTTTATTATTCTTTGAATGGGACAATGATTATTGATAAAAAACAAGGTAAAACCATTTATTTGCATAACATGAATGTCCCGGAAGAAGTATTAGGTTTTGATTTTAGTAAATTTTACAGTGACCTAGATATAGAAAAACTTAAAGAAGGTGACACAATAAAAAAATCACACTTGACTTACAGCATTATAAGAATGAAGAACGGTCAAGATGTAACTATTAAATCTAAAATAAAGCACCCATAACAGCAAGCAAGCAAGCAAGCAAGCAAGCAAGTGCCAGCCCAAATCTTACTTCGAAATAACAAGTATTTTTTAAGATTAATAAGTTTTATCTTCGAAGAAACGATCTTGTGAAAAGTGTGCCGTTCGCCTGCTTGCAAACCGTTAGCAGCAATTTTAAGAAAGACATCATAAACAAAAAATGGAACATTAAAAATGAATAGACTATTTCAGTTGACAGTTTTACTATTATTACTTGCGACAAGTTGCAAGACGCCAAACAATAAGACCGATTTGTTACGGAAAAAAATTGAACAAATCGTATCCAACAAAAATGCAGTAGTTGGAGTTTCAATTATTGGAAATGAAGGTAAAGACACTCTTTCGTTACATGGAGATAGACGTTTCCCAATGCAAAGCGTTTTTAAATTTCATATAGCATTAGCTGTCTTGTCGGAGATTGACAAAGGAAAACTTGCATTAGACCAGAAAATAGAGATAAGCAAAGATGAACTATTACCCGAAGACTTTTGGAGTCCGCTCAGGGACGAAAATCCTAACGGTGGCAGTTTTACAATTGAAAAACTAATTCAATATTCTGTTTCTCACAGTGACAATACCGCTTGCGATATTTTAATAAGACTTATTGGAACACCTAAAACGATTGAAGAGTATATTAAAAAGAGTGGAATAGATGATATACAAATCACTTTTAATGAAGAAGAAATGCAGGTGAAGTGGGAAAATATGTTTCAAAACTGGACTACACCAAAAGCAGCAAGTGCAACTCTTGAACTGTTTTATGAAAATAAAAACAACTTACTTTCAAAAACCAGTTACGACTTCTTTTGGAAAACCAATAAAGAAACGACAACAGGGAAAAAACGAATAAAAGGACTGTTGCCCGAAGGAACAATTGCTGTCTCTTATACACATCTGACGCTGCCGACGAAGAG
>NZ_CABHOL010000032.1 GCF_902168135.1 uncultured Fluviicola sp. | reverse complement strand
AGCGCCGTGTGTTTGTCTATAATGCCGGATGCCTCATCAATGATCCGTTCTTCTTCGGAGATATCGGAAGCAATGGTTTTTTCATAATTGGCTATCAATTCGTTGATCTGCGGCAGGTAGTTCTCCCGGTCCTTTCCGCTAATGAGTTTGCCGTCGACTTTAAAATGCTTCTTGTCAGCTGGAACCTGGTAAAGCACTCCCCTGTTCTTAAAGACATATACCTGAGATTTCTTCCCGTTCGCGTCATCCACATACCGGATCGCAGTTCCTTCCGGAACATCCTTCGAATTGTATTTGTTGTGACTCAGCGGATCGACCGGAGTTTGAGCGGTAGAAGAATTTACGTTCAGAACCACCAGGATAACAATCACACTCAATGCTGCGCAGGCTGATAAAAAGTACTTTTCCCGGTTACTGAGCATTTTGTTGGTGTTGAAAAGAATTCGTTTGGCACGGTCTGCAAGCTTCATTTTCTGATCTCCGAACTGCATGGAAAAACGCTGCGTACTCATGTTGTATTCCTGGAAAGAGATCAGGGCATTGACAAATTCTTTTTTATTGTTGGTCACTCCGATAGCCAAATCATCGCAGCAATTCTCACGTTCATCTTTCAGTAAAGAAGAAATCCACAAAACTCCCGGATTGAAGAAAAATAAGATTTCCAAGAAGGTTTGCATCAGGTTCACTGCATAATCGCTGCGACGGATGTGAGCAAGCTCGTGCAGTAAAATAGCCTCAACCTGGTCTTGTGGAATGTTGTTCAACAATCCGACAGGTACTAAAATTACCGGTTTGAAGAATCCGGTTACGGAAGGAACTGTTACCAATTTGGATTCAAGCAATTGCACGCCGCGTTTGATCCGGAGTGAAACCTGAAGTTCGGATAAACGCTTCTGCCACATTTCCGGCGGTGAAATTGTTTGGTAATTACGTACACGGTAAACTTGCCGGATAGCGCCGGTCATGCGGATGCATTTGAATACAAAAACGACAAACCAGATCAGGACAATCCAGGAACCGTAGTCGCTTATGAATGCTGTTATTGCAGAAAAGGCAGTGTTCGGTTCATCTTTGATTACAGCAGGAGAAGCAGAAACAAACTGTCCTGTTTGAATAGTCTTTGCTTCCATTTTTGTCTGCAACACGGGTGCCTTTGTTTCGAATTCGTGATAGAAGGTAAAACCGATTGCTACTACGAATGACAGGGTTAATGCGGCGAGCAGGTTGTATCGAACTACCGACGTTGATTTTTTGGTCAATAAAAGGGTCAATCCCGCCAGGATAGCCGCAGCAAGTCCGAGCCAAAGTGAATGGATCAGTGTCCAGCTCACTGCTGTGATAATGGAGTCGTTCACTAAAAAATGCATAGTATAGGGTTTTAAAAGTTCTTATTTTTTGTCAAGCTGATCCAGCATAGCGCGGATTGCGTCCAGTTCTTCCTGCGAGGTCTTCTTGTTCCCCAGCAGCTGCATCATCAGGTTCGTACTTGAACCGTTGAACATCGTATCAATAAACTTATCCAGTAAAACGGTCTTGGTATGATCTTCTTCGATGGCTGCACTGTAAATATGTTTCATGCTCGAAGCATCACGCAGGAGCATTTCCTTTTCGGTCATGATCTGCATCAGCTTTAATGTGGAAGTATATTGTACGGCACGTTTCTGCTCGTTCAGGTAATCATTTACAAAACGAACGGTTGAAGGACCGTTTTTCCAAAGGACCTGCAAAATTTCCAATTCTGATTTTGTCGGTTCCGATTGCGGAGTATTTTCGTCTTTTTTTGCTTTCATGTTTCAAAGGTAGGAAATTTTTCGTACGAAACAAGTGGTAGGTAAATTTTAACAAAAAAAAACTCATTCTCATTCTGTTTCTCATTCTGATAAATACGTCATTTGTCTTATTGAAAGAGTTCTTCCGCTGTATTTACTTTGCTTAAAAAAAAGAAAGATGAAACATCTCTTGTATTTAGTACTTGCGGTCGCGGTAATTGCAGGCTGCAGCAAAGAAAAGAAAGCTTTAAAGAGTTTGGGAGGAGAAACCTGGGTGATGACCAAATCGACGTATGAAGATACCGGGAACGAGGATCTGACAGGAATCCGCAGAGCGTTTACCTTTGAAAGCTGTAAAAAGAAAGATCAGCCTTGTCCGGGAACGTTTGTATACCAAATTCCGCAATACGGTCAGGATTTGCAGTGGACTATTACCTACTCCATTTCGGATGATGCGGATATGTTGACCATTGTGCGCACTCCTTCTAATTTCCAGGGAACTGTCCAAACGGATGAATATGAAATTTTACAGCTGGAAAAAGATTTCATGGAGTTGAAAGATTTGGAAAACAACCACGTTTCGGAGTGGGAAACGGAGTGATAGCGTATTCCAGCCAAACTAAATAGATATCTCCGGCGAAGTTCACGGTATCCGTATCGTGAACTTCACTTCTTCCGGGAATTATTCCACTACTGATTTTGCCACTTAATTCACCAAAGCTGATTTTACTTCTCGTGGTCCGTTATTATTCGAAGGACCTTTGAACCGGTCTTTGGGAGGATTTCCCTGCTTGCTCTTCGGTTGTGGTTTTGGCCGCGTTTTCGGATTGTAAAAATGGTCCAGCATGCGGTAAAGATCCGGGTGTTCCCGTTCCAGTTTATCAGGATTCTCAAAAAAGAATTCGCTGATTACGGCTAAAAATTCGGCATTGCTGGTGGATGCGTAATCGCGGATACTTGAATTCCCGGTCTGGATGGCTTTCATTTTGGTGTGGATGATCTGCAGCCAGGGTTTGAGATCAATTTCCTGTATGACCTTTGCCATTTTTCCGTCTATTTTTCCGTCCTGCATGTCAAGCACATGAACGAATTCATGGATGGCTACATTTTTTTGGTCGTTGTTATTGTAAAAGCCTTCCACCAAAGCTTTCCGCGATAGTTTTACTTTCCCTTCCATTTTTCCCCAGCCAACCAATCCGTTGGCATATTGGTCTGTATTCGGGATCAGGAATTTGTCCGGGTGGATTTCCACCACTTCCAGGTTCGAATAATGCCAGGAATCGAATCCGAAAATGGGGATAATAGCACCGGAAGCTACCAGGATCCGGTCCAGGTGTGTGACCTCCGTATCAACACCAACAATCTGAACGTTCAGCAAAAAGATATGTACGCGCTTTTCGAATTTGCTTTTATCCAGCGGATTCAGGCGGTTGTAAAAGGCGACATACTGTACCAGTAAATTCCTCCATTGTTGGGGAAAAGGCCGTTCAGGGTTCTTTTTGGGGCGGTTCATGTTCAGGTTATAACCGGAAAAGCGAATCAAAATGCCAATTGCTACTCCAATTATTATTAAAAGGGCGGTCCAATTCATAGCCCATAAAGATAATTCAAATCAGGAAATAATTGAAAATTCAAAGGTATCTCACAATCATCGCAATAATTCGTTGTGTAACCAGCTTAAAAATCTACTTCAACCATCCGAAATAAAACGAAACAGGCATCATAGCCAGCGTTAATGGCAGAACAATCGCGAAAGCGTACGATGTTTTCAGGATCAGCGGATTGTATTTCCGGTGGTTCAGTCCCAAAGATTGAAAAGCGCTTTTGAAACCATGTAACAAATGCCAGCTGAGTGAAGTACATCCCAGGATGTAAATAACTACTTCAATTGGGTTTTGGAATTTTTCCAGCATCATCGCATATAAATCCAACTCCTCTCCTGTTTGGAATTGGTGAATACGGTTGGGAATCCAGAAATTTTGCGTGTGGATAACCAGGAACAGCAGGATCAGGGTACCGAATAAAGTCATACTCTTACTGTACCATTTCACATCGGGTGTGTTGTTTTTCTTGTAAACATATGCAATCGAACGAGCCTTCCGGTTCTCCCGCCAAAGTCTCAGTCCCTGTACAATGTGAAGGATAAATCCGATAATCAGCACGATCTCAAGCGTTCGGATGATCGGATTAGTAGCCATGAAATGCGCACCTATCGTAAAGGTTTTTCCATGGTCGTTGTAAAAAACTAGTGCATTCACGGATGCGTGTACGATCAAAAAACTCACCAGGAATAAACCGGTCAAAGCCATTTTGATCTTCTTTCCTACCGAACTTTTAAAGGCTTTTTTCAGAGTTGTCATAGCTTATCGATTAAAATGAATCAAAGAAAGCGGGTACTTTTACTCATTTCCCCGCCCCGTCCTTATAAATTGATCAGCGCTGATTCCCAGGTTGTGAAATCCACTCGTTGTATTTGGTACTTCCCAGGTAAACCGGATTTTCCGGGGTCAGTGTTGTTGGCTGAAGTGCCGAGCCGGAATAAAGTGCATTACTGTCAGTCACAATTTCCAGCAATTTTTGCGTCGAAGAAGCATATTCACCAATCCACTCATTCATAAGGAAACGCTCAGGACCACCTATTTCAACAATTTTACTAACCGGACTATCCGAAGCTGTTTTGGCAATAAAGGAAGCAACGTCTGCACTTGCAATGGGTTGTATGAATGCATCCGGAAGTTTCACTTTTCCGTCAATAGTACTCATTCCAACAATAGCTCCTGCGAATTCGAAGAATTGTGTTGCATGTACAATAGTAAAAGGAATCCCTGATTCTTTGATCAGATTTTCCTGTACCAGCTTCGCACGGAAATAACCCGCGTCCTGCATTTTTTCTGTTCCGACTACAGATAAAGCAATGTGGTGGCGAATCCCTGCTCTCTTCTCTGCCTGCATCAGGTTTTCAGTGGAAGTTTTAAAGAAATCCATCACTGGTCCGTCTGCGAAGGAAGGTGAATTGGAAACATCGACAACAACATCTGCGCCGCTCAGCACAGCGTCAAGTCCTTCTCCTGTGATTGTATTTACTCCCGTAGCTGGTGAAGCAGCGATAACTTCGTGATCATTTTTCAACATATTTGCAACCTGACTTCCGATCAGTCCGCTACCTCCTATTATTACAATTTTCATCTCTTTTTGTTTTATTGATTTGATGGTACAAATCTGAGGAATGAAAAATGGAATTCTCTTAAACTGGTTTAAGAAATAGACAAAGGCCCTAGCGCAGAAGTGATACATGTCCGGTTAACGAGGTGTCCTCACTGGTTCCGGAATGATTGAAATGCAGCATCCATGTATAAATCCCATTTGGAGCGGGTAATCCCTTATAAGTCCCGTCCCAGGATTCCAGCGGAGTTCCGGAGGTGAAAATACATTCACCCCAGCGGTTAAAGATCTCGAATTTGTAATCCTGAACCTTATCCGGATTATAGAAAACCGGGATAAAAGTATTGTTTGCTTCGTTTCCATCCGGGGTAAAACTGTTCGGAATGTATACAAGGTTGTCGGTTAGACGCGTTACTTTACCATAAGCAACATCCATACAGCCAAATTCGTTCAGTGCTGTCAGCTTGATCAGGTATGCTTCCTGGGCTTCATTTTCCGGAGTGAATGAAAAATTCACTTCTTCCGAAAGGATTTCGTTATTAACACTCCAGGTATAGAAAGTGGCATTTTCGGAATAATTCATCGTTGTTACCTCCTCCCCGTCTTCCTGTATTATATGTGGTGAATAATCAAAACCAGCAGTTGGAACCGGATAGACAAAGATCATTACAGTGTCTGAAAATGTACAGCCTTCTTCTGAAACAGCATGTAAAATGTATTCGTGAACACCTGCTTCCGGATTGATGATGTAAGGATTGGAATGACCGTTGTCCCAGGAAAGGGAGATTCCTTGTTGAGCCGATCCTGCTAATTGAAGACTTGCTCCGGCACATAAAGTATCGTCTGCAGGAACAAGAACACCCGAAAGATCCGCTACTTCGATCAGGAAAGAATCCCTGACAACACATCCTGTGGTAGTATTGGTTGCGGTGACAACAGCATAAGAGCTTGTTTCGGGAGAAAAAACAGGCATCCCGTTATACAGGTCGGAAATCCAGCTTTCGGAATCCCACTCATAGGTGTAATCCGGATCGGAATAACCGGTACTAATGCTGTCGCCGTAACAAATGACAGTATCCGGGATAACCGGAAGCGGCATGCTTTCAAAAGTAAGCTGCATTTGATCAATGGATAAGTTACAACTTCCCTGACTTACGGTCCATTGCAGAGTGATATCCTGTGTTCCTGAAGGAGTGAATACTGCATTGTATGCGTGAATATCGGAGAAAGTACCTGCTCCGCTGATTACTTCCCATGTTCCTTCAAACGGACTATAAAGTACGGCATTCAAAGGGATGGGTTGCAGGGAACACAGTGAAAGATCATTTCCCGGAGTAAATGCAATGGGGATCACCCCGGAAGAGGCCACATTGTTGTCGTAATGACATTCTAATTGTTCGAACTGTGTGGAATTGTAACTGCCATTGATCAGCGATCCGTTCGCATTGGCCAGCAAACTAATAGTTGTTCCGTTGAAAGCACTAAGACTTATAATGATGGTTCCGGAAAAGGATTGTCCGGGAGGAATGGTGCTGTTTACGGAAGTATTGTAAATGGCAGCAGCACCCGAAAGCGGTCCGGCATCGTAAACATACACGGAGCATCCCGGATGAATCGGTTTGGAACTCTGTGCGCTGTTCGATAAAGTGTAAGCAATTTCGATGTTTCCGGTTACCATGTTTTTGGTAATGCAGTCAATCGTGATCGATGCGTCTGCTGCCGGTGTCAGGTAATTCCCGTTGTTATCCAGTAATGTAGACTGAATATAGAAATTATTCGAGAGCACATTGTTGGCGTTGTTTTGTGGATTTTGAGGAACGGTCCCGTCATCATTAATGTTGTTGACGTGGTACGGATATTGGTTCCAGATACTACGTGCAGGAGCCCAGCCAGTTGAAGTGTTCGACCCATAAACGATGACTTTGGCAGAATTTTCTGTTCCGCAGGTCACGCAAATACACGCTTGTCCGGAATGATCAATGTCGGCTACGATCGGCATGTCGTTAATAGTCAGAGAATAACATCCTATCGAACTCAATGTTGTTGCTGTTGTTCCGTTCCCGTTAAGTATCTGCAGATTGCTTTCATCACGGAAAACGATCTCCTGTATCCCGTTCCGATCAAAATCAAAAGAAGTAATGCCGGTACATCCCGATTGATCGATCGTATTCAGTATCCATTTCTGCTGAAAGGTCGTACTTCCGTTGTACGTATATGCCAGCATGCGGTAGTTTCGTGTCACGCAGATTGAAGGTGTTCCGTTTCCGTCAATGTCTCCGATATAAGGAGGTCCGGAGAAATGGCTATATGGCGCTGAAGTTCCCCGTGGCATGGGTGTTTGTGCCAGTAGTACCGGGTTTAAGGAAGTATTCAGGTGGTAAGCATACAAACGGGAATCGGTTTCTGTTCCGGAAGAAGAAACGACAATATCCAATTTTCCGTCCAGATTAATATCGGCTAAGGAAGTAAATCCGTCGCGGTAAACGCCATCAACCTGGATATTGTGAGGAATGATGCTGTTGCCGGTTGTTCCATGGATATTGGTAATGGAAATATCATAAACGGTATATCCGGCAGCTAATTCCAGGTCGTTCGGATTATTATCCAGGTCTCCTGCAATCGAAATTCCATTCTCGCAGATTCCAGCTATAAATACATTGATTCCCATTCCATTTCCGCCTCCATCTAACAGAAGTTCGCCGGTTTGAGCATTGAATAATTGGTTGTGAGCATAAACTTCCGGGATTCCGTCACCATTGAAATCAGCAAGTGCAGGCATGGCATCATAATGGTTTAATGTATTTAGTCCGAATTCCTGGTTGGAAATCCAGATGACATTGCCGGAAAAATCATAACAAACCAGTTTTCCTCTTATGTTGGCCGGATTTGAAAAATCATTGATCGCTGCCACGATTAGTTCCGGTGTTCCGTTATTATCAACGTCCCCTGCGACGTATGCCAGTGCATTGGTCCAGGAATAAAAACAGGTTGGAAAGCTGCTAATCGTAGCACCTGTGGATGAATTGGCAATCGTGATTCCACTGGTTTTTCGCGGATTGTTTGAGTAGCCGGTTGTTCCCGATAAAATAAGTTCGGGAATGCAATCACCGTTGATATCAATAATCAAAGGATCCTGGTAAACAGTCGTGTTGGCTTGAGTTTCAAAGCGTTCCTGTATCCCGAAAGAGATTGGAGGAAATGGTTGTGTGCTATAGCATAAAGACGGGTCTACTCCACAAGTCTGAGCATGTATACCGACTCCATTTGCGAAATAGTTTAACGCAAAAACCAAAAAAAAGACTGTTTGTTTCAGATTGTTAGTCATTTTAGGGTGGTTCATTTTGTGGAGGTAAAGATAGCAAAATCGGATTTTATTTTTTCGAAGCAACGAATCATTCTTTTCTTTCGTTACTGCTATTCAGTAATGAATTAGGAATGGTCGATTTTCCTGTTCGTTTTTCTAATACCCGAATATCCCGTCTTCATTATGGTGATCAGCTGGGGTGCTCCCGGTGCTTCCCCCATGGTTGGGAAACAGAAAACTCCCGTACCTCTAAAGTTCGCAGGAACTGGAAAGATCAACGTTCCACGCAATGGAAGCAAAACAAATCCGTTCAGGTTAAATTATCAGGCTACCCGGCTAAACCCTCCCCGAAATTGAATTCTGAATTTTAAGTTATAAAAAGAGTTATACACGGGTAGCGCTTTAGTTGAATAAAGTAATCTTCTGTTAAAACAAAAAAGAACGACTTGCGCCGTTCTTCTTTATCTAAATCCAGGAAGTTAAGTATACTAAGCTATTTCTGAACCTGAAATTTAAATGTGTAATTAAACGTGTTCCCGACCAGGTTTTGGGGTACCCTGATCTTAACTTGCTGCACTTGTTTTTCGATTGCTGCTTTCATTTCTTCGGAATCCGAAGCTATTTCTACGATTTCTAATTGATTTTCTGCCAGGACGCGCACTTTTACATGAACCGTTGTCTCGATTCCTTTTTCACGCAATGATTCCGGGTAATAGATTTTGCGCTGCATAATGCGGTCAAGTAAGCTTTCACCGTTTCCTGCTAAAGCAATTGAACCGGTAGTCATGAATAATGCGATAAATAGGATAACTGTTTTCATATCTAAAAAATTGAATTGGTTTGTCGTAAGACCAACTCACCGGCGATATGTTACAGCTGCCTTTCATTTTTTAGTGTTAACAAATGTGAAAAGAATTATCAATGGATCAAATGATCAATTACCAAGCTGAATCACTCTTGATAATGAATCATTTCATGAATCTTACTTCAGGAATCCTTTCTTCCTCAAAGAATCCTGCCGTTCCTTAATATCCTCCGGAATTTCCCCGTCAAGCAGCCAATTTAATTCCAAACCATGGTGCAGGGCTGTTTTATTCAGCAGGTCGTTTTGTGAAATGAATGTCCCCAGGCGCTCCAGGTCTGGCTTGAAGTCCACCAGGTAATCTTCATGCATGGAACGGATGAGTACCAGTAACTTAAATGCTCTCGCAATTACGTAAACGGCAAATTTTTGAGGCTTTCCTCTCGAAAAGAGCGAGATTTTCGGGGTGTTTGATTTCAGAATCTCGTTCAGCATTAATAAATTCAGGCTTACTTCTCCGAATTTGTCTTTCGTTATTTTCACCTGTTCGGTAATATCACCGCTCAATGAACGGGTCTTCACCAGCAGGTCTTGTATGGACGAACTCTGTCTGCTCATTGCTGCAACGCGCTTTACGACCAATTCTTCCAGTTCTTCCCGGCGTTCTTCTACCGTTTGAGTACTCACCAATTCAAAATACAATTGGTTTGCAAGGGGAATATCCCGTTTCAATAAACGAAGTAAAAGCTTGTCTTTTTCCTTTATTGACAAATTGATGACCGCTTCCCTGAATTCTTTCTCAAATACCATAACGGTAGTGAAATTACTACAAAATTGATCAATTATCCTTACAGAAATTCAGGGAATATCTAAGAGCGTGTGGCCTTGTTGAGCCGTTCGCGTATTGCATCGATGGCTACGGAGTATCTTGGCTGGAGTTCCTGATTAAATGTTTGTATGAATTCATAGTACGCATGAAGCTGGAATTGTTCTGTAATACGTGCCCCCAGCAGGATCAGGCTTTCATTTTCGGAATAAAGCAACAGGTGGACGCCTGCAAACGAAGTGAATCGCTTATTCTTTAATTGATTCAGAATACGCTCCTGGGTTATGTCGTCGATGGGAAAAGCAGGGAGGTTAAAATAAGCAAGTCCCTCCATACCCTGAAGTGCAATCAAACCTATGAAAGCTTCTTTTTTCACATCATCATTTGGGTGGCTCAGCTCCAGTTTCATGAATTCAAAGGCTTCACGTACATTCATGGTCGATAAGTAACGGATTCCCGAAATAATGTCTTCCGGTTTACGCGATCGTATCTTCCGGAAGGAATATGCAGTAAGATCGGATAGAACAAAGAAATCTTCCAGGACTTCACGCTGTTTGCCTGAATAATTCTCATGCAGGAAAATAATGGATTGTGTGGTAACCTTGCTCAGTAGGTTGCTTTGTTTCAATGCCCGGAATAATTTCAGGCTTTCCTCCATGCTTAGCTTCCCGAACATTAACCGGAATAAAATGTCTTCAATAATTTGCTGGTAGAGCTCGCCGTTTTTAATAATCTGGGAACGGATGCGCCGTCTGAAGAAAATAGTAACCGCAATTCCGATCAGGATCAGTGAAATAGCCAGTCCTAAGAGCCAAAGCAAATAGCTGTCTGGATTCGTTTGAGGAACATGCATGCGATCCGTTTGAATAAGTGAACAATTAGTTGGAATAAATGTAAGAGGTTTACTTTGAAAAAACCTTACATCGAAGAAAATAATTTATCAATACGTTTGAGTAATACCTGCGGACTAAAAGGTTTTGCAATGAAATCATCTCCTCCCAGATCAAATACTTCCAACTCATTGGACTCCATGGAATAAGAGGTCAGTACGATCTTTTTGATCCTTTTGTAAGGATTGCTGGAGTGGAGTACCTGTTTCCCTCCGGCAAAGGGTAAGTTCAGGTCCGTAATGATTAAATCAATGTTTTCATGATTCTTATGAATGTACACAATAGCATCGGCACCGTTATCAAACTCCATTACTTCGTGCCCGTGGGAACGGAGAAAGTAAGCCAGCGATTTCCGAAGGAGATCCTCATCTTCAATAAATACTAAATTCATGTATTTCGGTTATTAATTCGTGAATAGCATCATGCGGTGCATGATTTTATTTCAAGTATAGTCGGTTTATTTCTTGTTATTTCGGATAAAAAGATAACTATCACAAATAAATTTTCCAAATGAAGATGTACAGATGTGCCTATTTTACAAATCCTTTGCGTGTCATTTCTCCCCATCCGCCCTGGCCTTTCAGTTTTTGCCAGTTTCCTTTCAAAGCCGCATAAACGACTACCGGGTGAAAGACAAAGGGTTCTAAAAATGCTGCAATTACCAGTTTACGGAGATCTTTGAAAGTGTTATACCTTTTAAAGGTAGTTTCCTCTGCATAAAGAGCCATCATGGAAAAGAGAACGGAAAAAATGTATACGAAAAGCAAGAGTAACAAGAAGAACTTCCAGTTCAGAATTCCCAAAGTCACGAATAAAATGGTAATTAAAAGCCCGGTAAATTCGATCAACGGAGCCCAGAACTCATAAATTGCCCAATACGGATAGCTGAGCAGACCAAGTATTTTGTACTTTGGATTCAGGCAAATCTTTCGGTGGAGATAAAGTGTCTCGTAAGTTCCACGTGTCCAGCGGCTTCGCTGTTTGATCAGTATTTTGTAATCCTCCGGAGCTTCAGTCCAGCAAAGCGGATCCGGAATGAACTGAACGGTATGTGCTTCGTTGCGTTCGATCATGTAACGCCGCATTCTGACTACCAGCTCCATGTCTTCTCCAACGGTTTTGGTATTGTAACCGCCACAGGCAAGTGCAATTTCGCGGTCAAACATCCCAAAAGCACCACTGATCAGCAAAAGTCCGTCCATTTTAGCCCAGGCCATTCGACCAAGGATAAAAGCTCTCAGGTATTCCAGTACCTGGATTCGTGCGAGCATGTTGTCAGGTGCTTTTACACTGATGAGTTTTCCGGCTTTTACTACACAGGAATTGGCAATGCGTACAACACCGCCGGTAGCAATGATCCGTTTTTCCGACTTCTCAAGGAATGGTTTGCTGAGTTTCAGCAGTACATCCTTGTCCATGATACAGTCAACATCAATACAAACGATATAAGGATTTTCCGAGATGTTAATGCCTACATTCAGGGCATCTGCCTTCCCCCCGTTTTCTTTGTCCACAACAATTAGTTTGGCAAATGAAGGATTGGAAGATACATAGATGCCGCGTACGTTCTTTGTAGGGATAGCCGCCTGGTAATTCTTATCTGAAGGAACCAGGGAAAATTCCTTTGTTAAAACCTCCATGGAGTTGTCCTTGCTTCCATCGTTGACAACGATCACATTGTAATTGTTGTAATTGATACTCAGGAGCGAATGCACATTTTCCCGGATCGTTCGCCCTTCATTGTAAGCTGGTGCTATAAGTGAAACCGACGGTGCATCATTCAGCGTTAATAAGGCCTTGTAATTGACAAAACGGTTCTCTTTCAGGTAGGATTTGAGGGCACTGGCTGAAATAAATGCCAGGACAAGATAGGACACCATTACCGATACCGCAAATAGGAGTATCAGGTAATTGAAAATACTCACTCCTGTTTCGATCCATGAAATGCTTGTCATACTTCTAATATTTTAGTTATCCGTTGCTGAATGATCCGTAAACTTTCCCAATGTTTTGCGGAAAGCTGCGGATTCATATTGACGATGTATTGGTAATTTTCATGCAGCTGGAAAGATTCAATAATCCTTGCCCCAAGTACAACCAGGCTGTCATTTTTCGATTGAAGGAACAAATGAAGTCCTTCAAATGATTGAAACGACTTTATTTTTAACTGGTAAAGGATACAACTTTGTGTCCAGTCATCGATCACAATTTCCGGAAGTGGAATTTCTTCGGATATTCCCCTAAGCGCAATCAGTCCGATGAAAGCTTCTTTTTTGACATAAGAATTCGAATGGTCGAGCAGTACTCTGATCGTTTCAAAAGATTCCTGGATATTGAGGACAGAAAGTACCCGGATACCCTCAACAATTTCAGCCCATTGACCCGACTTTAGTTTTTTGTAGGAAAAAGAGGTCAGATTCGACAATTCAAAAAATTGTTCCAGAAGTGCTCGCTGCTCGCCCACGTAATTCCGGTGAAGTGAAATAATGGAACGGGTTATCGTGCGCTTTAACAAGGGCGTTCTATCCAGTTTTTTGTAACGCAGTAAGGCCTCCTCCATAGTAATACTCTCAAAAAGAAGATTGAATAGAATATCATCCGCTGATTTTTGATAAGCCTCACTTTTTCGCTGGATCCTCAGCTTATTACGGCGCTTGATGAAAGTACCGGCCAGGAAAAACAAAAAGAACCCGAAAAAAAGACAGATTGCTCCTACCAGGAAAAGCACAATGTGATGTTCTGTATATACGGCCTCACTGTTCATAGACTAAAATCGGAAAGACAGGATTAATTGGAAAGTATAACGGTCCCGGTACGTTTTAGGAATGTATTCTTCACGTTCATACATAAAAATAGGTTGAAGAAACCAGTTGTGCATAATCCGGAAACGGGTGTTGATACCAGCACGGTAAGCTTTTAACCTGCTGAGTACATCGGATGTCAGGTAAAAATAAGGCAGGTTGCCATATTGCAGATCAAGCTGGATATAGGATTCTTTGTTTGAAAAGGCTTTCCGGAAATAAACCAGGTGTGAAGCGAGTGTTTTATTGTCGCCCAAAAACGAAACAAAAGGACGGTAATTTACCGACCAGCCGTTTTTGGAAATCAATCCGAAGTGTCCTGTTACCAATAGGGGATTGTTCTGATTTCCAAAATAAAGATACCTGGCACCTAAGGAAGCGCTTACATACTTTTGCTCATGATAGAATTCGAAACCTCCCCGGAATTGTGGAAAGATGGATTTTTTCTCAGAGATTCCCAGGTTTAAAAAGACGTAGTTCTGTTTTTTTAACGGGATATATGCATCGGTTTCAATCTGAACAGCTTTTTTGCCGAACATGTCTCCGTAATTGACCCGGAGCAAATGCGTACTGGTGCTGAATCTCCTGCTGTACTCCACAAAACCGACTTGCTGCGGTTTAAAAATGGTTTGATCAAAAGTGGTGAGCAGATACCCTGCCGAAACAATGTTCTTTTTCTTTTTCAGGATCATGGTTCGCAGGTAGTCTGCCGCTTTGTAATCAGGGTCGGATTTCGGGATACTATCCAGTAAGTTCAGAGCTTCCCAGTCTTTATTCTGTTCATTTAGTGCCAGTGCTTTTTGATAGCTGTAGCGGTTTTTTGATTCAGGGAAACGGGTTGCCCCCGCATCTGCCAGCCGAATAACTTCTGTCCAGTTCTTAAGGTTTAATTCAATTTGGATCAACAGATGGAGATCGTCTTTATCGAATGATTCTTCAGCCCGATTTTTCAGAAGGATTTCCTTTGCTTTGTTCGCAGAACCACTCCACAAATAAAGTGCCGACAAATAACCGGAATAATCTTTGTTTTCGGGATAATTCTTATAGAGATCATCTACAATAACAATAGCTTCCTGGTACCTGTTTTTTTCGGCAAGGGATTTTGCTTCCGAAAACAGTGAGTCCGGATTGTTATTTTGTCCGAAAAGGTTCGGAGCAAGTAACAGGAATATCAATAAGAGCAGTTTATTTCTCATGAAACAATTAAAGTGGTCCGGGAATTAGTTTTTCGATGCGCTTCAACAATACCACAGGACTGAAAGGCTTTGCAATAAAATCATCTGTTCCCAGTTCAAAAACTTCTACTTCAGTAGATTCAACGGATTGAGAAGTCAAAACGATTTTTTTGATTTTTTTGTACGGATTTGTTGAATGGATCACTTGTTTTCCTCCTGCAAAAGGAAGATTTAGATCGGTAATGACCAAATCAATCTGCTCATGATTTTCATGGATATAATCGATTGCATCCGATCCGTTATCGAATTCCACCACATCATATCCCTTTGAACTTAGAAAAAAAGCAAGTGATTTTCGAAGAAGGTTCTCATCCTCTATTAATAAGATTCTCATGTGTTTCGGATAATTAATTGGTGTATGTACTCATTTGCCAGGACGATCTGTTTTTCCAGTTGCTCCAGCTGTTTGTCCAGTTCCGCATGGTCTGTTCTTTTTTCGATTTTATCCAGAAGGCCGGTATCCATCATGAACATTCCAAATGATGATTTTAATTGATGTGCTTGTTTGGAGATTGAGTCCCAATCCTGCAGGTTATAAAGGTGTTTCAATTTTTCCAGCGATTCTACGGACTGTTCCAGGAACAGGTTGAACATTTGGTTTTCAAAGCTGGTATTTCCCATAGAGGCTTCCCGGATGATCTCAAGCGAAAATGCAAAGTCTTCTTTTTCGGAAGGCACTTCTTCTTTTTTCAGCCATGGACTGATCAGGTCAAATAGCTCACTTTTTTTGAATGGTTTTGACAGGTAGTCATTCATGCCTGCAGCTATGCACTTTTCTTTTTCCTTAATGATTGAATGTGCCGTCAGCGCTACAATCGGTGTTTCGGATTTGAGTTCTTTGCGAATATAAGTTGTGGCCTGATATCCGTCCATTTCGGGCATTTGGATGTCCATTAAAATGACATCATACTTTTTCTGACCGAACATCTCCACGCCAATTTTTCCGTTTTCTGCCATGTCCAGTTCAATATTCGTAGCTTCGAACAGGTGCTGTGCCAGGATGCGGTTGGCTTCGTTGTCTTCACACATCAATACTTTACCGGTTAAAGTACTGTAATCTTTAGCGGAAACAATGGTTTCTGAGGATCGCTGGTTTTCTGAAATCTCGTAAGTTAATTGAAATGTAAAGCGTGTATATTCCCCGAATTTACTGTTCACAGAGATACTTCCACCCTGCTTCTCAACGAGTAGTTTACAGATATTCAGTCCAAGCCCGGTTCCCCCGAATTTACGAGTTGTGTTTTCTTCTGCCTGCGTGAACCGGCCAAATACACTTTCCAGTTTTTCCTCGGGAATACCGATTCCTGTGTCTGAAACAACGAAGGTGAGCTCTGCCGCGCCCTGACTTTTTCTCTCTGCCGAAACATGCAGTGTAACTTCTCCTTCTGGGGTAAACTTCAGGGCATTGTCCAATAGGTTGATCAGGACCTGTTCCAAACGATGCGGATCTCCGTTCAAAACTGCCGGAACATTCGACGCTATCTCATAACTGAAGGACAACTTTTTCTGGTGCGCTTTTCCACTCAAAATAGAGAAAACATTCGCAATGGTATCACGCAGGTTAAAATCCCGCAGATCAAACTGGAACAAACCGGCTTCTATCTTACTGAGGTCCAGGATTCCGTTTACGAGGTAAAGGAGTGTGTCTCCTGCCGTTTTTACAGACTGGAGCTGTTTCTTTTTTTGGCCGTTATTTTCTTCTTCGATCAAAAGTTCCGTAAAACCAAGAATGGCATGGATCGGTGAACGAAGTTCGTGGCTGATATTGGCAATGAAATTGTCTTTTTGGTTACTCAGCGCCTCCAATGAATTGATTGCCAGGATATCGTTTGTGATATCGATGGAAATATTGGTGATTTTAGTTACTTCGCCCTTCAAATCAATTACCGGACTGTAAGAAGCCTGGATCCAGATAGTTTTCCCATCCTTTTTGCGGCGTCTGAATTTGCCGGAATAAGGTTGTCCGGCAGCGATCTTCTCCCAAACAAAATCGTTATTCTCTATCAGGGATTCGGTCAAAAGGAGTGTATGTTTCTGACCAATCAATTCTTCCACCGAATACCCCATCATTTCGGCAAAGCGTTCGTTCAGGTTCAGGATTGTGCCGTCGATAGAGAATTCAATAATGGCATTGGACTGAGAAATTGCCTCAAAAAGATTGTTGTAGACACGTTCCTGTATCCGGATCTGTCTTTCGGAGCTTTTGATCTTGTCTGTAAGGATGTCTCTGAGCTCATTTTCCATCTCTTCGTTACGCTTTTTGGTTTCCAGGTGGATCATTACCATTTTGGCGACATCGCGGAGTGTTTGCTTCTGTATTTCACTTAACTGCTGTGGTTTGAAGTCGGCCGCGCAAACAGAACCAATGGCATATCCTTTTGGCGAACGAAGCGAGATTCCTGCATAAAAACGGATCCCGTTCTCAGTCTGTACGGAAGGATTATCAACCAGTCTTTCATCGTTTAATGTGTCCTGTATTTCAAGTATGTCGTCTTCTAACAACGTATACTGGCAAATGGTCTCTTCAACGGGCAGCTCATCGATATCCATTCCGATCTTCGATTTGTACCACTGGCGGTCCTCGTCTATAAATGAGATCAAAGAAATGGGAGCGTTGCAAATATTAGCTACCAGACTGTTCAACGTATCGTAAAATTCCTCCGAAGGAGTATCAATGACAGAATAAGCCAATAAAGCTTTAAGTCTGTCAATATCTTTAATATAGTTGTTCAAGCGTTTTATCTAAATTGTTAGTTAAACAAAGAATACTTAAAAATAAACATTTGTCGGTCCTGGAAAAAACAATTCGTCCAAAATATTCGCCTTTGAAAAACAGATATTTTTAACTGCTTCTGTTTCAGTTTTCCATTCTACTTTTACTTCAAAAAATAATTCATACCAAATACTATTCATTATGAGTACGATTTCTTTACCATGCCAATTGCTCTGTGCGTCTGCATCAGCTTACGCCATTACTCCTACTGACCCAAGCGGTCAGTATAACCCGCTGGGACCGGATTCACCATTTCAAAATCAGTACGATGCCGTTGGTTTTGTTGTTGATCCTTATGTGGTGACTGCAGATCAGATCGAGGCGGCTCTTGTAGGGCAAACCTCAGACAGCATTATTGTAGCTTTCCGTGGAACCCTCCCTCCTGCCTTAAATTGGGATTCTTTCTTTGACTGGATGGAAGATTTCATGGCACCTACAACCAGTAACATTAATCTTCCGGGTGAAGTGCACGAAGGATTTCTATTTGCTTTGGGGTTATTGAGAGGCGGAATTGTAGATGCAATCAAGGCACTGGATCCGTCGGGAACACTGCCGATCTATATTACCGGACATAGTAAAGGCGGTGGAATTGCTCCGATTGCAGCTATGTATTTTAAGAATGCATACAGCCTAAATATTACGCAAACCATCACCTTTGCCGGTCCGAATTGCGGAAACACCGATTTTATGACTTCATACAACGCTGCTTTCCCGAATGATGTGCGTTATGAAAACTACCTGGACATTGTACCGCTTTTACCGCCGGACGCTGAGTTTATTGATCTTTTGGAAGCAATTCCGGACTTGCCGGCATCTTTTGTAAACAAGATGAATGAGATGAAAGCTTATGATTACCAACCTGTGGGAAGTTTGATGTACATCGATTCAAGCGCAGTAGCGAAACCATATACAGCTGCAGAAGCCGAAATTTTATTACCTGTTCGAATGGCAGAGATCACGGAGAAAATTGTAACCCTTGATCTATCTGCTATCGGGGATGCGCACCACGCAAGCTGCGGATACCGGTATATGCAGGGAACGTGCACAGGAACAACTATCTGCCCGGTTTAAGCCTAACCAATTTTGTTCACTGAATAAGGCGGTTTAAGAAATTAGACCGCCTTTCACTACACTGGAAAATAGGGCTGAAGGTGTTGGCCTAATTCAAAAAGTCTGCGCTATTCGGTATATGTCAGTGGAAACTAAAAGTCTAAAATATCCGAATCCCCTCTCCGATCTTTAGGTGTTTCTGTAATAGCTTTGGTGAGACATTGTGTTATCAGGACTACCTGTGAAATAAGCATCAGGTAAAAACCAATCAGCATTTCATCGGTGAGGACTACTCCCTGTTTTTCCGAGTTGCTCCACATTAAAAGGAATAAAGAAGCAGCGAATATAATGGCTGTTATGACGGCAGTCGGAAGTGATTTCGGGAAAAAGAACCGGCAGAATACCAGCACAATGGCAACTGCTAAGTTCACCAGCGCAAATAACGACCCAAATCCCTTGAAAACCCACATACGCAATCCGAATTCCGGAGAATCATAAATCTCAGCAATCACAAAACTGTCTTCCGGAATGATTCCTTTTATTCTCGGACCTTCGAAAAATGGCAGGAACATAGAACTAAGAATTGTTGCAAAGCAAATGAGTGTAAGTATTTTAGAACGGTCTTTCATGAGTGCGGCAGTCCTGTGAAAAGTATCTTGAGTTTCGTTTAGTCGGACTAATGTAGCATTTTAAGATGGATCAATCAATCATAACCTTGCTTCGGAATGAACGGTTTCCTGGTTTATAAAATCTTTAACCCGGAAGAAAAATCCAATTACAAGGCTGGAAATCGAATGCAAAAATTAAAAATCAAGGACCTTTCTAACAATTGACCGTCCGGAATCAGGAGATCAAAACATGGAAACCTGATTTACAATTAGTAAAGGGAAAAATCGAAAAAAACAGGTATTCGGAATGCTGCATTCGGAATTATAAAAATCTTTTTGTTTAATTTGTACAAAACTTCTAAAACATGAAAAAATTAGTTTTCCTATCCATCTGTGTTGTATCTACTTTCGCATGCACAAAGGAAAAGTTTACAGGTACACATTCTTTTTGGTATAATACAGAAACTGCAGATGATTTGCTGGCTTACGGAGTGAATGAGCTGACTTTGTATGTGGATGATACAGAAATTGCAACAATTGATGCTTACGATCATTACACGGCAGATCCGGGTTGCGGTACCGGGAACTTTGTTTATACCGATAAAATGTTCAAAAAAGAAAACAAGACCCATTCATATAGAATCTTAGACGAGTCAGACAGCCTGATCTTTTCCGGTACTTTTATGATGAGCCAAAAAACGCTTTGTGAATCTACCAAGCTGGTTGTCAGTTTCTAAGTTTTGTCACTTTTTCTTTTAACATCGATTGCATCTGTTCCGGATCACGGACCCGTTTACCGGGAAACAACAGATCTTTCGTTGTTTATTGTTGAGCCCTGGAATGCCTGGTCTTCACTGACCTTTTTGGTTCCGGTTCTTATCTTTTTGTGGCAGCTCCGTGGAAAACACAACCAGTATGCCTTTATCGTTTGGTTCTGCTGTCCTTTGCTGGTTCTGGGCGGATTAGGTAGTACGTTTTTTCATGCTTTTCGTACCTCTACCCTCTTATTACTGATGGATGCCATTCCGATCATCATCCTGGTGATAGGAATCAGTATTTGGATGTGGCTCAAAGTACTTCCTAAAAAAATCCAGCTCCTTTGGGTTCTCCTTATTTTCTTCGGGTTGACATTTCTCTCCATGCAATTTCTGAGCGGACAAGACCGGATTTCAGCCGGCTACTTCTTTCGCGGATGGATGCTTCTCCTTCCCTGCTATTTATTCCTGCGGCAAACCAAATTCAAAAATTCCGGGCGTTTATTCACAGCAATAGCATTCTTTTGTCTGGCACTTTTATTCCGCTTCCTGGATGAAAAGATCGAAATCGCCTTTATGCCCTGGGGAACACATTGGCTTTGGCACGTTTCCACAGCCTTCGGCGCATTCTTCCTGGGTGAATACCTGATTAAGAATGCGTATGCCAATTCAAAATTATGAGAAAAAAATGCAAAATTTGAAGTGATCGGAAAATTGACGGACTCCATTCGGAATCAGGCATTCGTAATTCGTAATTTAGTATCATGAAATTTAAACCACAAAAAGCCTTATTAAAAGACGGGCGGGAAGTCCTTTTGCGCCATGTTGAAGTTTCCGATGCTCAGCGGGTAATCGATTTCGTACATGGTTTTGTCTATGATTCCGAGTATGTTCCCCTGAGTGAAGGAGAATTTAATCCCACTATAGCTGAAGAAGAGCAAATCCTTTCCAATTATGTGGAACGGACCAATTCCCTGTTCCTGGTTGCAGAAATAGACGGGAAACTCGTGGCAAACATCAATGTAGACGGAAATCAGCGGAAAATCCTTCGCCACACAGCTGTCTTCGGAATGGGAATGCACAAAGAATGGCAATCATGCGGTCTGGGAACAGCCATCTTAAGTGCAGCAATCGATTGGGGAAGAAAAAATCCGGAATTGGAAATCCTGTTTTTACAGGTTTACGCTGACAACGAAGCAGGAATAGCCCTTTACCGAAAAATGGGATTCGTTGAACATGGACGCATTCCAAACTTCTTCAAACAGAACGGGCGCTATCACGACGAGATCTCAATGCACCTTTCGGTAAAATAAGTTCAATAGTTCAATAGTTCAATAGTTCAATATAGATTACTTAAACAACTTTGAACTCTTTTGAACCTCCAGAACCTCCCTGAACCTTTAAACTTCAATTTTAAGGTCTTTTAACGGCTTTCTTCATCGTTTTTATTCTTCGATTCTTACTTCGTAAATTAATCTTCTTACCTTTAAGAAAGGTCTATTTATGGAAAGCACGCAGGTTAATTACCAAAAACGCATCTTCACTATTCTATTATTGGTAGTGGTTGCTGCAATTATCTATTTAGGAAGTGATATTTTATTTCCTATAGTTTTGGCTTTCATATTCGGTGTCCTGATACGTCCCATTGATTCATTTTTTCAGCGTAAATGGCATTTTCCGAAGTTGCTTTCCGTAATCATAACAGTTGCAATTGCAGTAATCGTTTTTGCAGGTATTATGCTGCTTCTAGGATTCCAGCTGAAGGAATTTTTCAGTGATCTGCCTACCCTGGAAAAGAACATGACGAAAGTCATCCACGATATTGCCGACTGGATTAGTAAAACTTTTGATATTTCAAACGTGAAGCAGGAAAAGATCGTAAAGGAAAACTTCATGAAAGGCGGCAGCATGTTTTCAATGGAAAGTTTCGGGTCGATTACAGGTGCTTTGGTAAACTTTATCCTGGTTCCGCTTTACCTGTTTCTCTTCTTGTTCTATCGTGAATTACTGCTGGGATTCCTCATGAAACTGGTTTCGGCAAAAAGTGCTGAAAGAATGCAGATCATCGTGAATGATATCAAAGTGATAATTCGGATGTACATTTTGGGATTACTGCTGGAAATTGCCATCGTAGCGGCATTAACAACCCTTGGTTTGTGGCTGATCGGTGTGAAATATGCTTTATTCCTGGGACTTCTGGTTGCCCTGTTGAACCTGATTCCATATGTGGGAATTTTGGTTGCTAATGCGTTGAGCTGTTTGATTTCTCTATCGAATAATCCGGATATTCAGCAATCCGTACTGGGAGTGATAGCTGTTATCGGTGCTGTGCAGTTGATCGATAATAATATTTTGTTACCGAGGATTGTTGGTTCAAAGGTTCGTATCAATGCGCTCGCTTCTATTATTTGTGTCATTGTCGGAGGTTCGCTTGCCGGTGTTCCGGGAATGTTCCTGGCAATTCCGGTTACGGCGATCATTAAGGTTGTTTTTGACGCAGTTCCAAACCTGGAACCTTATGGTTATTTGCTGGGAGATGAAATGCCGAAAGCGATCTTCTGGACGAAAAAGAAAGAAGTAACTGAAAAGATTGTGAAGGAACAGATTAAAAATCCGCGTCCGAATAAGCCAAAAGCTGCTTCCCGAACAAAACCAAAGCCTAAATCGGAATGAGGTCCTGGAACCAGAAACCGTATTCAATGCTTTTTTCCTCCTGGTTTTTAACCGTGTAAGTTTTGAGCACTTTTTCTCCCGTTTGGAAAGAAATCGGATGTCTGAAAATCGGTCCGTCGAAAACAAAGGTGTGGAACTCGCCGTTCTCCCCACAGGGATCTACATTATCCGGCAGATCTGAAAGAAATTGATGATCGATCACACGTCCGGCAAAGGATTCGTCTAATTTGGAGGAATCCACACAAACTACGATGGTTTTGAATCCCAGGTCGATGAATTCACGCATGAGTTCTTCAGTATTCCGCTTCCATAATGGAAAATGTGCCGAAATAGAGACTTCCCGGAGCTTTCCCTCCCGGTAAGTTCGCAAATCTTCTAAGAAAATGTCGCCAAAAATGCAGTCAGAGATACCTTCTGACTTCAATTCCTCTATTGCAGTGCTCATAACGGATTCGTAAGCCTGCATATCGGAACTCGCCGGTAAATGCACTTTTTTAGCCGGAATTCCGAGCGATTCGGCTTGTGCAGTCAATAGTTCACTGCGGACTCCGTGCATGGAAATGCGGTCTGCTTCTTCATTCAAAGTCGTTAGTAAATACCGGATATCGAACTGCTTGTCCTGAAGCACTTTATAGAGCGCTAAAGTACTGTCTTTGCCACCGCTCCAGTTAAAATAAGCCTGAATTAAACGTCCCATTCCTCGTTCAGGAAAGCAACAATCTTACGTGCGGTGGTATTGAAGTATCGTTTGGTGCGGTATCCCCCGACCCACGTTATTCCGCGTACCGCGTTCGTCAGGAACACTTCATCCGCAACCAGTAAATTGGAAGGCAAAATGGGGCATTCGTAGACTTTTAGTCCGTTTTTCAATGCCAGGTTGATCACCTGCATCCGCATGGTGCCCGCCAAACAGCCGTCCGAAAGACTTGGTGTATAAAGCACGCCGTTGCTCACCACGAAAATATTACTGTGCGAACTTTCCAGGATCTGGCCATTATCATTGGTGATCAGCATATCGTCCAATCCTTTTTCTTTGGCAGAAATAGCGGCGAGAACGTAAAGAATACCATTCTTCGTCTTATAATTGGAAAGGATGTTCTTTGTCTTTTTGATATCCTGGTACAGATCTACTTCCAATCCTTTTGCATTCAAACCGAATAAATTTTGCTCTATCGGGTAGATTTCTATAAAATAGCTAACTTCATTCGTATCAGGAAGATAAGTTCCTCCACCTAAACGATCAATTGAAAGTCTTATACGCGCTCCTTCCGTGATTTTGCACAGCTGGATCAGCTCATCAATCTGCTGTTGAAAGAATTCCGTTGTGTAAAATGCCGGCAGACGCATTTTCAGGATTTTCGCTCCTTCTGCCAGGCGTGAGAAGTGATGAGAGAGGTTCAGGGCCTTGCCGTTCATGACACGGATACTTTCAAAGAGTCCGTCTCCGTAAGTGTAACCGCGGTTGCCCGCAGCGATGGAATGTCCTGTGTTACTGATGATTTTACCGTTATTGTTTACGAATAATTCCTGATCGCTCATTTAAAGTAGGTTTTGAAATGCAAAAATCACTTGTTCAATATTAGTAATTAAAATGAAAATAATTCCGAAAACTGCCCCGGATATGTGAGCATCATGCGCAATATTTGTTTTCCGGTTCCGGTCTGAATAGATTTCGAATCCCAGGTATAACACCCCGAAAATCCAGGCTGGTATCGGAATGGGAAGCAGGATTAACGCGATTTTCATGCCCGGATCAAGCATGATTGTTGCAAAAAGGATGGCGCAACCAACACCCGAGAATCCCAATGAACGGTAGTTCGGATTGTCTTTGTGTCTGAAATAAGCGATCGAACTGGAAGCAATCATCGAAATAAGTGCAAAAGCCCAAAACACAATTTCTCCGGGCAGCGGACCGTAAAAATTATACAGGTAAAACTCAAAATACCTTCCGAAGTAAAACAGCGTGATGGAATTAAAAATCAAGTGACCGAAATCCTGATGCAGGAATGCATGCGTGATAAACCGGTAGTATTCCTTATCGTGTTTAACTTCGTACGGACTAAACAGGTATTTTTCCAGGAATTCACGGTTGTTGAAACCAACCAGCGACATGATGATGATCGTTCCCAGAAGGATGTATGTTGAATAAATTTGAGGTTCCATATTGTAAGGAATAAGTATCTTGCAGTAAAATTGCTTATTATTTTTTGATACTCGCATGAAAATTAGCAGACTTTTCGCACTATTTCTTGTATTTACGACCACTTTAACATTAATCCGGTGTTCTTCCGATATAGACAAAACAGACCCCGTTTTTGACCAGAAAGTTTCCTTGAAAAAACGTATTGCATTGGCAGTTGAATCTGATTTATTAACAAAATTGAAATTTCCGGAAGGAATAAAAGATTCGGTATATGCCTTCTACAAAGCACGCGATTTCAGACCGGTTTGGGCAAATGATTCGATGGTGATCGGAAGAGGGATTAAATGGAAGGAACTGCTTGATTTTCCGTGTGCGCTGGGACTGCCCGATAACAGGCCGTTTGAATTCAAAGAAGATTCACTCTCCGGAACATCCATTATCCAGGAATTTGTATTGACAGCAAGACTTGCACAATTGCAGCAGGATTTGAAAGTCGGTTTTTTAGATACGGCAGTGAACGCATACAGGCCGATTGTTTCCATTGACCTGAAATCATTAAACAGGACCGTAGCCCAAATGGATACCGTGAAAGATTGGGGGAACTGGTTGGCTAAAATGGGGCCTTCCCGGCCGGAATACCGTGCGCTGGCAAAAGGATTGTTTAAATATGCTTTCAGAAAAGAGTTGTCGAATATTCATTTTGAAGTTCCGGCTTTGGTGGAAGATTCACTGCGCTGTTTGGCCCTGGCAGAAGAATCTCTGATCGATAAAGGATATTTAGATCCTAAAAAGACTGATGACGAATCATTTTGGGAAGCCATGGGTCGTTTTCAGGGGGATAACGGGTTGAAAGCGGATGGTGTTATCGGAGTTTATACCCGAAAAGCTTTGGATGAATCGGTACGCTATAAATGTCATCGTGCTATTTTATCGATGGAACGCTGGAGGTGGCGCGAACCTTTTCCGATGGACAGATATCTCTGGGTGAACATCCCGGAATACAAACTGCGTTTGTTCTACAACGACAGTTTGCTTTCAGAACACCGTATAGTAGTTGGAAAGCCGGAAAACCAAACACCTCAGCTGTCATCAAAACTGCGTGCAATCATTACACTGCCCTATTGGACGCAGCCTCAATCCATCGCAAGCAAGGAGTTTCTGCCTGCTATTCAGAACAATTCCAACTACGCGGCTAAAAATCACTATAAGGTTTACAGAGGTGATACGGAAGTTGACCCCACAACCATCAACTGGAAGCGCTATAAAGAAAAGAATTTCCCATTTCGGGTAAGACAGGAACCCGGAAATGACAATGCGCTCGGGTTGGTAAAATTCGAATTCAACAACAAATACGGAGTATACATTCACGATACCCCTTCCAAAGGATTCTTCAACAAAGACATACGTGCTTATTCACACGGATGTATGCGCTGCGATATGCCCGATTCATTGGCCCGTTTCATCCTGACACGTGATGACAAACAAAAAATGACCCGTGATTCGCTGGATACATTGATTGCAAGAAAAGAACATTTTTCCATCCCTTTGAGAAAACCAATCCCGTTGCAGGTGGATTACATAACGGTTGTTGTCAATGAAAAAGGGAACCTGCTTTTCTTCCCGGATGTCTACAGCCGCGATGAGAATTACCTGAAAATGATGAAAATCTACCCGAAAGTGAATTAGAAATACGTAGGGGCGAAAAATTTTTCGCCCCTACGTATTTCTGAAAAAGAAAAAGGATTTAGTACCTTTGCGAAAAATTGTAAATATGTCAGTAATAATTGCTCCTTCTATTCTATCCTGTGATTTCGGGAACCTCGAACGCGATTTTGAATTAATCAATCAAAGCGAGGCAGATTGGTTTCATGTGGATGTCATGGACGGAGTGTTTGTTCCGAATATTTCCTTCGGTTTCCCGATTATTTCTGCTTTAAAGAAAGTCGCTAAGAAAACAATCGATTGCCATATTATGATCGTGAACCCGGACCAGTACATTTCTGATTTCGCAAAGGCCGGAGTAGATATTTTGACCGTTCATTACGAGGCTTGCACACATTTGCATCGTACTATTTCAGCCATTCACGAAGCCGGAATGAAAGCCGGAGTAGCCTTGAACCCGCATACACCGGTTTCTGTACTGGAAAACGTGATCGCTGATTTGGATTTGGTATTGATCATGTCGGTAAATCCCGGGTTTGGAGGACAGAAATTCATTCACCAGGCCATTGAAAAAGTGAAGCAGACCAAGCATTTAATTGCAAAAACCGGATCTAAAGCAATCATTGAAGTAGATGGCGGAGTAAACATGGAAACGGGAAAATTGCTGGTGGACGCAGGAGCTCAGGCTTTGGTAGCCGGTAGTTTTGTATTCAACAGCCAGGATCCGAAGGCAACGATTTCCTCCCTGAAACAACTCTAAATGCTCGACTTTTTTCAGCAGCGGTTTTCGTATATCCATCAATTGAATTTAAGCTGGATTGCTCATCTGACAAAGGATGACCAGGACATTCCCTGGGACATTAAAGTTGCTGTTTCTCAATTAATCAATTCACAGCACATTGCCGTTGCGGGAATTTTAGATCTTGAAGTTGAATCTGATTTGAACGACGTACTTCCTGAAATGCATTGGGAATCATTGGAACGCGATAATTATAAGCAATGGATGAATGTTTTCCTGCAGTTCAACCAGGGACTTCAGGATAATGTTGAATGGCTGACTCCCCTGCTCTTCAAATCGCTTCATGAAAGCGCACAATACATTGGTCAGCTTAAATTGCTGGTTTCACAGCATGGATTGGAAGAATTGGATGAAACGCTCTTGATTAGTAATTGAGAAATCGATGGTTAATCTTCCTCCATATTCAACCTTTCCGGAATTGATTTCAGAAAAATTGCTTTTAAGAGAAGCTCGTACTGAAGACATTCCTTCGTTACTGGAAGCGCTGACTTATGATGGACGAACTGCTCAAACGGTGGCTGAAGGAGCACAAATCATTGAAAAGGTCCACCTGGATTATCTGAATGGAGAATCGGTTAACTGGGTCATTGAAGCCCTGGAAACAAATCAGTTGATTGGCTTTGTAGGCTATTACCGCGGATTTGAAAATGGGTTCGGTGAAATAGGTTTTGTTCTCAAAGAAGCTTTTCGTGGTAAAGGATTCATGTCGCAGGCGCTTCAATTAGCTGTGGATTTTGGAATTAACAGGATGCGGCTTCGCCAGGTCAGGGCATTCACAAAACCCGATAATGAAAAAGCAATAGCTGTACTGGAACGAAATGGTTTTGTTTCAGATTATAAGACGGAAGGGAAGTATTTGAAGTTTGTTTATAAATAGTTCAAATGTTCAAATGTTCAAATGTTCAAATGTTCAAATAACTTGTTTTAGACTCCCGAAACCCCTTGAACTATTTTGAACCTTTGCGCCTATGCTGACCTTTCTCTGCCGTCTGTGTGCCGCTGAAACTTTAGCAGAGGCACAGTGGCTATACAAAGGCAAGAGCTTTAGCGCAAGCATTTCAATTTTTTTGCATTCTCTGCTCTGCTGAAAGCGAATAAATTACGTTTTTGTTAAGCGGATATTTCGAAAAAATCCATTTTTCTGCACGCAATCTCCAATAAATAACTAATTTTGCGCCGGGGTAAGTCTTTTACGACCAGCTCCCTCTAATTCCTCCAGGACGGGAACGTAGCAAAGGTAAGAGGTTGTAGCGGTGCGATAAAAGTAGCTTACCCCTCTTTTTTTGCCCAATTTTTCCTTTACATCACTTCATTATTCAAAATTAGAATAAGTGATTTTTTAAATGCCATTTTCTTAAAGAGTTATTTGTTCAACGACCAGAGTGGTTTTACTCTTTTTTTGTTTAGGTGTTTTTACTTGATATAATTGGTCCAAATTTACCAATTGAATATGAATATAGTATGGTTTTAATAAGTCTCTTAAAGGATTATTATTTAAATCATATTTTAATGCCAAATCTATTTCTTTATTTGCCATAGATGTAGGATAAGGCTTGGAATTAACTTGATCAATGATCAATTTCCCCTCTTTAACATCGTCAATGCAGATGAATATTGTTTGGTCAGTAATTTCAAACATTTCAGATTCGGGATTATAATTGATTAGTTGTTTTCGATACAGTGAATGAACTTCGTTAATAGAAAACGAAGTGTCTATTTTTATTTTGAATACACTGATTAAGTCCCCAAGTTTGGGATCACGAATAACACTGTCTTCTCCGTAATTATTCGTTAAGGAGTAGCGGATAGAATCATAGATCACATTCACAGGCATCCTTAGAATTGATTCGAGCTTTGTTTTTTGTTCTTCGATAGTATATTGGGAGTCGAACATGAAATTATCAAAGAATGTATATTCATCATAATAGTATTTCCGAGGATATTTAATGATTAATCTGGACAGTCCATCTTTGTTAAATCTTATTTTGGTGTTTTCTACATGTTTGAGATATTGATCAATGTATTTTTTTTCATTAACTGGATCAATTCTTTCATAAGTCACAAGTTGTTTTTCACATAATAACTTTGTTGGAAATTCCGCAAGAACATAACTTCTTTTTGAAGATTTTTTTAATAGTTGGATCGTAGTGGGAGTTTTATCTGTTCCTTCATATTTAAGGGATATTTGATCAAAATCAAAAGAATAATAAATGGTGTCTGGTACTTTATATTGAAAAGTAATTGTCCCATCTGGCAAAGGAATGATGATATTTTCTCCTTTTGCATTTTTCATTGGCTCGTCTGATT
>NZ_CABHOL010000031.1 GCF_902168135.1 uncultured Fluviicola sp. | reverse complement strand
GAATATAATTACTATAAATAATATATTACAATGAAAAAACTTCTCTTAATAACAGCTTATTGCATGATATATTCATTTACAAATGCTCAAGCTATCGAATATGGTTACGATAATGCGGGAAACCGGGTTTTACGGCAAGTATACGTCATGCGTCCCGCGTCATCTCAAAAATCTGCAGCACCCGAAGCTTCGGATGCTTTGGAAGATAAAGCCGGTGAATTTGAATTTGTCCTCTTTCCCAACCCAACTAAGGACGTGCTGAATATTTCTGTCAATGATTTGTTCCTGGAAGAAGAAAACAAAGAAGTAACCGTGTTAGACCTGAATGGAAAGGTACTTGCAAAGCAAAAGGTGGAGGGCAGAGTGACTAATCTCGATTTTAGTTCCTATACGCCGGGGCCTTACATTGTAAGGATGACTACTAAAGGAAAACAAGTTCGTGAATGGAAAATAGTGCGTGAATGATTGTCCGTTTCCGTTTATAAAAACAAAAATCCCCGCTTGATCAAGCGGGGATTTTTGTTTCAAATTGAGGGGAGGGGGATAAACATATGTCTATGCGTATTGGGTAATCATCCTTCAGTCGGAGCAACAACTTCTTCCTCTTCCGGCTCCGGGAAAACAATGGTCTTCTCCAGCACTTTGGTAGGAATAAAAGGCTGGCTGGTTAACGGGAATAAATCCATCAATTCACCACTGTAATAAAACTCGTAACACAAACCGCCGAAAGTATATTCCTTGTCGCCCACATTGAAAGTTGATCCGCCCACTGCCGGGTTTTTCTTCGGTTTACTTTTTTGGAAACCAAGGTTATACAAAGTTCCGAGGATTTCCGGTCTGTACGCTAAAGTAAATCCTTCCTTTTCCCAGTGCGACTGGAACTGACGCAGGAAAAATGCGGTGTACAAATACGAATAGAAGTGATCACCGCCTTTCATTAAGCGCTGAATGGTCAAATGTTTATGTGCTTCGATGGTATCGTTTACCAATTCCGGGAAAGAATCTTTCACATTCAGGCAATTTTGGTAATAAGCTCCGGGGTAAAAAGCACTGCTTTTGTCAAACAGGTTCTTTTCGATTTTTAATGCGGTATTCTGAAGGATTCCGGTTACACCATATCCGCGGTTGGTAGTAAGGATCAATCGGTTATAAGGAACGACGTATTTTTTGAATTGCTCCCGGGAAGAGTTAAACATACGGATTTGTTCACCTACCAGGCACATCACTATCAAACGAGACTCAACTCCCGTAATACGCGAAACCGAGTCTATTGCAGCACTGTCTGCTCTCACTACGCGGCAGAATTCTTTCCATTCGCGGTAATTTGCCCAGGGATAAATAGAAAGAGAGGCTTCACTTGCTTCTGCTTCAATTCGCTGGAGTTCCCGCTGATATCCTTTGTGTTTCTGCATCCGAAGATTGGCAGCATCTAGCATTCTCAGCGCAATAGTCACGTCTCCAGAACGATGGAAAGCATCCAGGATCAGCTTAGCATTCTGAGGATAATATTTAGCCAAAAGTCCTACGTTTTGGTACATCTGGCGCTCCTGTTTTGCAAAAGTAAGACTGTCTGTTTGGAATCCCTGGTTGTACTTGCCGGCCATTTCGGAAAAATAGCGGCTGTTCAGGTCCACATTCCCGCTGTCATTGGTCCACTTAAATTTAGCGGCTAAAGCAACACCGATCAGGGCCATGGCGAACAATGCCAATAGATGGATCACTCCAAAATAACCGCGGCGCAGCCATTTTTTGAAAGTACTTCTGGGTTGTTTAGTGGTTTCGGTTGGTGCCTGGACCTGAGTCGCCTGTTGTTCCATCGATGGTCTAATTTTGTGCAAATGTATAAATCTGTTACGAAAAATGAACACATCAGCGTGCAATCTGTTGAAAATGATTTCAATCAGTGGATTTTGATGAACAAAACGGGGATTTGAGTGTATCGCTTTTAAATCCATGTCCATGAAAATTCGATTACTTCTGATAGTATTTAGTCCTTTAGCCTTGTGTGCTCAATTACCTGATTTGAAGGTCCCTAAGTTCAGAACTACGGAATATGAAAATTTACAGGCGAAAACAGTTGCACAAACACCGGGTGATTTTCAGTTAAAAGGTCCGGTCAAAGAAGTCTGTGAAACCATTTGCATGCTAAAGGAAAACGGAGAAGACAGTTCTTTATGTTTACGTGCTGAATACCTGTTTTCGGCGAAGGGGAGGCTGTTAGACTATTCGGAAGATTCCATGAGTTTTGGGCTCATGCGTTATAACGACGCTAATTGGATAGTAAATACGTATGATTCAACAGGTGAAATGCTTCTCAAAACAATTCGCAGAACCAATTATTACCAAAAATCAAAAACCGTGATTCGATTTAATGAACAAGGTTTCAAAACGCAGGAAATTTATACCTGTTATGACTGTGAATCTTCTATGGACCGCAGCGACCCTTTTTACGACAGCATTTTTGATTATACGTTGAATTATCAGTGGACTCCGGATTTCGACAGTGTCCGTTTAGAATACCGGTATGTGAAAGCAAGATCACCGTACCAGAGGCAAAAGGATATCACCCGTTCATTTGTTCGCGAATTAAGTAAAAAGAGAAATACTCACCCATCCACATCTTTTACAGATTTCGAGAACCTTTATTTCAATTCCTTTCAGGACGATATCAAAACCGATGGGCGAAACCGAATCATTGAGTGGACCGTTTGGGACCACTCCATAAAGAGCTCCATGAACGTTCATCGTAAAACGGAATACTGTTATAATGACAACGATGAATTGACCGAGATCAAACATTATTCGAGCGCTTGGAGCGGTTCTGAATTTAATTTCCAGTTGGAACTCAGGGAAGAGATTACTTATATTTCTTATGATGCAAATGGGAATTGGATTGAACTGGAAGTGAGGGTCCAACCCCAAAAAAGAAGACACATTTATACTTCGAAAGACGTAGACTTTAAGTACAAACGAAACATCAGTTATTATTAATTTTTCAGATCATTAATCGTGCACCGCTGAGTTTATTTTTGGAAGGAATGTTTACCTTTCCGTTTTCCAAACACAACCGATAAATTCAGCAATGGAGAAACCTTTTTACAATCCACAGGAAATCAAAAAAGAATTATCGGTTCTGTACAAACATTTCCCACAGACCAAGCGCCTGCTTCGAACCTTTGGTTGCGATGCACTGACAGCGGAAGATCTCTTCCAGGAAGCACTCATCATTTACCTGCGTAAGAAAAACGATCCCGATTTTGAGTTCCAATTGGAACCAATCCACTTTATCAAGCAAACCTGTAAACTGTTGTGGTACAACACTGCCCGCAAAGAACAAAAACAGGGTACAGGAAATTTGGAAACGGATGTGGAAGCAATTCCCGAAACCTGGATGGAGAAAGAATTGCAGTACAAACAATTGGAAAGCGCATTAACGAAAATCGGGAAGCAGTGTAGGGAGTTATTGCATTTGTTTTACGGGTTGGGCTGGAACATGGTGGATATTGCCAAAAAGCTCGATTTACGAAACGATAAAGTGGCGAAAGCGCAAAAATACCGGTGTATGCAGAAAGCCAAAGATTTGGTGCAGGAAGCTCAAATGAATGTTGAACTCAATCAATTTTAACCATGGAAACAAATTGGAACCAATTGATTGAGCGTTATTTGAACAACGAGCTTTCAGCAGAAGGGAAAACGGCTTTTGAAGCAGAATTAAAGCAAAACAAAGAACTTCAGCAGGAATTTGAATTGCATAAACTGACTACCGAACTCATACAACGGAATTCCTTAAGAAGATTGGTGAGGCAGTCGGGTAAATGGTTTCATATAAAGAAACTGTTGATCAAAGCCGGAATAGGAGTAATTATTGCCGGTGTTTTGGCCGCTTCGGTGTATGTCATACTTAATTGGGACAGCATTACCTGGAAACCCGAATTCCTGGAAAAACCCTTCCTGGAAAAATTAGAGAAAGAATTGGTTTTCGAGAACATCGCCCCGGAATATTTCCAATTCACCGGAGAATCGGATGTGTTTTTATCGGAAAGCGGTGTTTTATTGAGCATCACGGATGAATCGTTTTTGCTGAATGGAAAAGCGTACAAAGGCGAAGCAATCGTTCAGTGGCAGGAAGCGCAAAAAGCATCCGATATTGTAAAAGCCGGACTGAGTACCAAATCGGGGGATCGCTTACTCGAAACCCAGGGAATGTTCAGTCTCAATGCATTCACTCCGGAAGGAAAGAAACTGCAGCTGACGGACAAAGGTGTTTACGTGCAGGTACCGGTAGATGAGCTGAAAAAAGACATGAAACTCTTCACCGGAATTCCCGGAAAAAATGGCGGAATTGATTGGCAAAATCCGGTTGAACTGGAGCGTCTGCCCAAACCGAAGGACATGTCTGAGATGGATTTGTATCCCCCGGATTACGAGCCGAAGCTGAATGAATTGAAGTGGTTTACTGAAAAAACAAAACGCGATAGTTTGTATTTGAGTTTTGAGGAGCATTTGTCGGAAGAATTTGATATGACACAGGAAGTTATCGATATTGCTTACCCCGATTATTTTGACGCAAAGAATATTGATTGGTACAATAAGCCGATTGATGAATACCCGAAAGATCCGAAGTTAAGAGGCGAACTGCTTTTCCATGCTAGATGTGCTACTTGCCATATGGCGCATAGTGATAGAACAGGACCGAAATTGTTTCGAGTACGTCAAAAATGGGCTGAAGGCGGTGCAAAAGAAGGGTCTATTTACCAGTGGGTGGCGGATTGGAGTAAGGCAGCAATGTCTGATTCATATGCCAGTGAAGTTTCAAACATTAAACCTACGGGAATGATGAAATTTCCCGAATTGGAAGGACGAACAGCTGATATTGATGCGATTTTCAACTACATTGATGACATTCCTTTCGGGTATGAAATGACTGATGCAGCACCAAGAGAAAGCTATTTGATTCCTCCTTCAAAAGTACTGGCAATATGGAACCCGAAGTTTAATAACACGAACCTGGCCACGCAAGACTTTGAAGACCGCATGAAAGTAATTCACGGAACGTGTGATAAGAAAGTACTGGAAGTCTATGTCTCCAACCTGAACACATCTTTGTGGAAACTGGATGAACGCGTGGTAAAAATGGGGTATTCACAATTTCAGCAGTTTGCTGATCAGAAAGTCGGGGTGATTAAAATTGATGATGCGCACCAAAAGAATCTGAACGCGTTCTATAAAAAGGCTATTGAAACGATTCGTGAGAGAGGAAAGAAGGAGTTGGAAACTGCTCTGAAAAGAGAGCGCCAGTGGGATAAGGAGCTTGAGCGGGAGCGTGAAAAAGAACAACTTCGCAAAGGGATGCGGGAATCCGCAAATCTGGAAGAAGAATACGGCTTTAACCTGGCAAACGTAGGGAAACAGCTTGGTAAAACGCTCGGATTCCAGGTTCATGGAGGAGGAACTGTTCTCAATATCGACGCCTATGTCAGAGAGGCAACGGTAAATCGACAATCAACGGTCATTACCGATCCTGAAACAGGAAAAACGGCTCAAATCACTTATGAACCCATGTCTGTTGAGGTGAAAAATGCTGAAAAGTACGGACGTTTGTATTTGTATTTATTCTCCAAAGAGATCAACAGCTACCAGCGCCTGGATTTCAGAAACGGAAAACTGGAGTACAATCTAAACGGAGACATGAATTACACAGCTGCGGTTATCGGAATCAACGAAACGGGATATTTCTATCACCAGCTGAATGAATTGAAAGCCGGAAATCTGGGTGTCATTTCTTTAACTAAGATCAGTGAAAAGGAATTCGAACAGAAAATCACCGGATTGAATAACATTCGAACTACCAAGCCGATGGATTTAAAGGATGAGTTGAACTGGTTATTCAAAGAAAAGGCGGATTACGAAGTCCAAAAGAAACGCCGGGAAAATGCAGCTTTCCGAAGAGAGGTTGAACCGACGGTTTATAAGTGCCAGATGGAATTGCGTAATCAATAATCTGCAGAGAACAAAAAGGGCGTTTTGTTAAATCAAGACGCCCAACTTTTTTATTCTGTAACAACCTCCCGGCGTTCGCCAATCTGTTGTCGCCACATGGCGTAATACAAGCCTTTTTCGTCGAGCAATTCGTTGTGTTTCCCCGTTTCGATGATTACCCCTTTTTCCAGCACGAAAATGCGGTCGGCATGCATGATGGTCGATAAACGGTGAGCGATCAAAACCGTAATGTGTTCCTTTTTATCTGTGATCTCGCGGATTGTGTTCGAAATAGCTTCTTCCGTAATGGAATCCAACGCCGATGTTGCCTCGTCGAAAACCATTAGTCGCGGTTGGCGAAGCAGTGCGCGTGCAATCGATAAACGCTGTTTTTCACCACCGCTTAATTTCATCCCGCCTTCACCGATCACGGTATCAAGACCATTTTCACTGCGGGCTATCAGGTTTTCACAAGAAGCTTTTCTCAAAGCCTCGTTGATCTCTTCATCGGTTGCATCCGGTTTCACGAACAACAGGTTTTCCTTAATTGTTCCTGAGAATAACTGCGTATCCTGGGTTACAAACCCCAATTGCTGCTGCAATTCTTCTTTGTCGATTTCGGTACTGCTGACACCGTTATAAGTAATATCACCTGTCGGAGCGCTGTAAAGTCCCACTAATAATTTCACGAGCGTACTTTTCCCGGAACCGCTGGGTCCCACGAATGCAATCGTTTCACCTTTATTCACTTCGAAGGAAATGCTGCTCAGGGCATCGTATGAAGCTGTTTTGTGACGGAAACCAACGTTTTGGAAAGCCAGTTTTTCGATAGCATTCAATTTCGCCGGAACTTCCGGTTTCACTTCGATCGGTGTATTGATGATCTGCTCAAAGTTGTTCAAAGAAGCTTCGGCTTCACGGTAAGAAATGATCACGTTGCCAACTTCCTGCAAAGGCCCGAAAATAAAGAAGGAATAGAACTGCAAAGTCATGATCTGACCTACTGTCAAAGTATCTTTAAAGATTAAGTACATCAGGAAGAACATGATGGACTGGCGCATAAAGTTTACAAAGGTCCCCTGGATAAAGGAAATACTTCTTACCTGGCGCACTTTTTTCAATTCCAGCGATAGAATTCTGCGTGTAGTGTCGTTCAGGCGCTCTGTTTCCTGGCTTGCCAACCCCAAACTTTTTACCAGTTCGATGTTGCGCAAACTTTCGGTGGTACTTCCCGCCAATTGGTTGGTTTCTTTTACAATGGTGGTCTGCACTTTTTTAATGCGCTTGGACAATTGATTGGTAATATAGCTCAACAGCAGTGCAGAACCCAAATAAACGATAATCAATCCGGGATGAACACTTAGTGCATAAACGATCACGAAGACCAATCCTACCAAAGAGGTAAACAAAATGTTGACGAAATTCATAATGAAACGCTCGTTGTCAATGCGTACTTTTTGAAGCACGTTCAGAGTTTCACCGCTTCGTTTGTCTTCGAATTCACTGAATGGAATTTGCAGGGTATGCTTCAATCCGTCGGTGTAAATATCAGCTCCCACTTTTTGGATCGTCAGGTTCACGGTATAATCCTGGAATGCTTTTGCGATGCGGCTCACCATGGCAGCACCGATTGCCAGCCCGATCAGTCCGGCAACACCCGAAAGGAATTCCTGTTGTGAATAATCGTCGGGACGCGTGGCATAATTATCCAGTAATTTCCCGAAAATGTAAGGGTCTAAAAGTGAAAATGATTGGTTGATACTGGCTAGTATCATGGAAAGGAACACAAGTCCTTTGTAACGTTTTAAATAGGATACAAGTATTTTCATGTACGATAAATATGAAGTTTTTTCCTGAAGAATGAATGTTAGTTGATAAAATCAATGAGTTTGAATTGTTGTTTCAACAGGAGGTGCAAAAGTAATAAAAATTAAAAAACAATCGGAACACCCGAATGATTAAAATCCGGGTTTTCTTTCTGTTTTGCGACCGGATAGTTCTCAGAATCAGTCAGCTTGAAAAACAGCAGGCAATCTTTTCAAAAGCGACTTTTCTTAACTGTTCGTCCGGTACTTTTCTACCCAGTTGGTCAGTTCAATGAATTCTTCCACTCCCAATCTTTCCGGGCGCAGCTGAAGCATCGGATTTTCCTCATAGCTTTCGGGAAGCAGTGCTTTAATGGAATTCCGGATTGTTTTGCGGCGTTGGTTGAAGGACATTTTCACCACCTGTTTGAACAATTTCTCGTCGCAGGGCAGCTTATCCCGATTATTTCGCGTACAGCGAATCACTCCTGATTTCACTTTCGGCGGCGGATCAAATACGTGTTCATCGACCGTAAAACAGTATTCGATATCGTAATATGCCTGAAGCAGGACACTCAGAATACCGTAGGTTTTTGTTCCGGGTTTCTCAGCTACGCGTTCTGCCACTTCTTTTTGGAACATTCCCATAATTTCCGGGATGGAATCTTTGAAGTCGATGCACTTGAACAGGATCTGGGAAGAGATGTTGTAGGGGAAATTGCCCAATACGGCAAATGGTTTGTCGCCAACAATGCTCTTAGGGTCCATCTTCAGGAAATCCCCGAAAGTGATCTTTCCGTTCAACTGCGGAAAATGGACTTTCAGGTAATCAACCGACTCTTCATCCAGGTCCATTACGTATAGATCCGTTTCGGAGTCCTGCAGGAGATATTCTGTTAAGGCTCCCATTCCGGGGCCGATTTCAATGGCTGTTTTCACACCCTGGTGATGTGTAAACTGGTCAGCAATTTTCTTACAGATATTTTTGTCCTTCAGGAAGTGCTGTCCCAAATGTTTTTTTGCTCTAACGCTCATGCCGGAAGTGTTGAATAACGTTTAAAGTGCTTCTGAAGGCCGCAAAACGTCCTTCATACCTGCTTTTATGATCAACCTGCAAAGCGGCAGCATGATTCTTTTGATAATCTTCCAGGTGTTCCCGGCTGTAGGCTACATAAGTCATTGCATAGGTACAAACGCCTTCTTCCTGTTCGTTCATTTTAGACATGCGGCTTTCCAAAAAACAGCCCGTTGCCATTACTGCAGGAATATGCTCCGTACGCATCCAATTGACCCAATCCAGCTCAATGGCCGGATCAAGACTTACTGTAACGTTATAAATAATGTGTTCCATTGATGCAAAATTACGGAAAACAGAGAATTAGAAGCCGAAATTAATTGAACCGCAAAGAAAAAGAGAACGCAAAGTTTATAAAGTATGCTCTTTGCGCTCTTCCATTCTTAGCGGTAAAAGAAAAAGGGCCGTCTCCTTTGAGACAGCCCTTCTTATCCTATTTGTATATTCTTAATTCTTCACCCAGCGAACCAAAGCAGTTCCTTCTGTAGAAGTCAGGCGAATGAAGTATACTCCCGGAACCAATGAATCGGTATTGAATTCCAATTCGTTTGCAGATTTCTGAACAGAAGTCAACGCAATTTCTTTCCCGTCAACACCTGCGAAAGCTACCTGGAACCCGTTCCATCCAGTGTTCATGTTCAATACTACTGAGCTGGTTCCCGGATTCGGGTAAATGATCAGAGCATCTGAAATCAATGGGTTAATTCCTGCAGTTGAACTTCCGGGACCCTCGTATCCATAAGTTCTTAAAGCAAAAGCTCCTAAGGTTGTTGCTGAAACATACAACCAGGAATGATCTTGTCCTACCTGGGTTGGTACATATAAATCGGTATTGTTCCCATTAGCCAATTGGTATGCGGAATTATCTCCCCAGGCCCAAAGTGTGCTGTCCGATTTTAATGCATAGGTAGTTGCATTTCTTGCCGAAACCTGTTTCCAATCTGTATCCGTTCCGATTTGAGTCCACTCATAGACAGTATTTGTGTTCCCTAACCCCAATTGTCCGTCATTATTGAATCCAATTCCCCAAATGGTACCATTGGATTTGATAGCAATGGATCCGTTTTCAGTAATATCTTTCCAATCAGTATCGGTCCCATCTTGTTCAAACTGATCGGTTGCTGTATTGAATTTCCAAAGTGTGCCATTGGTTTTGATTGCATAGCTAAATGTGCCGTTGGAAGTTACTTTCGCCGTGAGCCAGTCTGTGTCTGTCCCGAATTGAGTCATGCTCCCGGGCTGACCATCTGTCCCGGTTTCCAGTTTCCAAAGAGTCCCGTTGGTTTTGATGGCGACCATCACATCAGCAGTCCAGCCAACGATCGTATCCCAATCACTATCAGTTCCCCATTGCACGGGTGTTGAGCCTGCGTTTAACCAGTACCACAGGGTTCCGTTGTTTTTCAACCCCTGGTATCCTCCATAAGCGGATGCATTGGCAATTGCTCCTTGTTTCCAATCCGTATCTGTGCCGAATTGAACGGGTTCTGAACTTTTAGTCGGGTCTGAATTTTTGGTCCAAAACCAAATGGTTCCGTCAGTCTTCACTCCGGTGGATCGCAATTGAGAAGCAATGCTCGACTCGATATTCCTCCAGGCAACCTCATTCCCTACAACGATGGGAATCATGGAGCTTCTGCTGTAAGGCCATGGATTCATATAGTTATTGGTATAATAATTAGCAGCATTGTAGTAAGAACCAACTGTACTGCCTGTCGCCCACAAGTAGTTTTCCTGAGCTTGTAATTGCTGAAAACTGAAGAATGCCAGCGCTGAAAACGTAATTATTCTTTTCATAAAATGGATCTTTAATAGTGATACAAAGCACTTTAATTTCGGAAGGCAACACAATATGACAATCGTCGTATTTTGACAGCAATAAGCTTACACTCATTATTTTAATCAGTAGGTCTTAATTATCTTCGCATAAAATCGAGTAATTTTAAGTACATGCGAACCGGACTCATCTTTCTGTTTTTAGTTTTCTCGAAATCACTTTGGGGATTAACTGCCGATGAGTTAAAATGGGAAAAAGAATACTATCGTTTAAAGGCAGCGAAAATAGAGCTGAAAGCAAAAACAGATAGCGTTTTTATTCTTTTCTTCAAAATAAGTTATTCCAATTCCAGTCTGTTGGAAGAATTGTCATCCGATTTTATTGCGTACTCAAAGACAAAAAATCATGTTTATGGGAAAGCTTACCTTGCCAAATCCCTGGATTATCTATTAAATAACTCAAGGAGTAATCTTTATTATTGCAAAAAAAGCCTACCCTTAATTAAAAAAGAAAAAGACACAATGGGCTATTGTTTTGCCTTGCAGATATTGTCAGAGATTTATAAAAAATCCGGGAACAATGATTTGTCTCTCAAAACAAGTAAAAAAGCGCTGAAAATTGCTGTGGCACTCAACAATGGTGTTTTGATTGCAAATACATACAGTAATTTGGGATTAATCATGAGCAGCAAACAAAATTACCTCATGGCAAAGAATTCTTTTCTCAATGCGCTCACATATCGTCTGAAAAACAATGATAAGTACGGACTCTTATCGACTTATACCAATCTTGGAATTGCTTACAAGAACTTAAAGCAATACGATAGCGCTTTCTATTTTCAACGAAAATCCCTGCAGTTGGCCCAATCTCTCAATTCTACGTATTCCATTGCTTACGCATACAATGATTTGGGTGTTATCCATTTAAAACTGAAAAATCTTGATTCTGCTGAATTCTATTTTAAAGAATCTGTGAAACTGAGAAAAGAAATCGATGAAAAATGGGAGTTGGGATATACCTGTAACTTTTTAGGTGAACTTTTCCGCATACGCAACAACAAAGACAAAAGCATTGATTTTTTGAAAACGGCCATTTCATTGGGAAATCAAAGCGGTAACACGAAACAAATCTATGAATCCTATGAGCAATTGAGTTTAACATTCGCAAAATTCAACCAATACGATTCTGCTTTTTATTACAACCAGAAATTTGAGCAGCTGAAGGATTCTGTTATTGCCAGTAGAAACAACCTGGCAGCAGAAATGCTCATTGCTGATTACGAATTTGAAAAAAAGCAACAGGAAATCAAACTGCTGCGCAACCAAACGGAAATGCAGGCTTTGCATATTGATACTCAGAGAAACTGGTTGTGGATTGCAGCATTAGGACTTTTATCTTTGATCGGTTTCATCGTTCTTTTCGTTCGCAACAGACAGCTGCGGTTGGTAAAACTGCAATTGGAAAGTCAGCAAAAGGAAGAGGTTTTGCGGCAGGAAGCTCAGGAGAAAATCCAGGAGGACCGTCAGCGTATTTCGAGGGAACTTCATGATAATATCGGTGCGAATCTTACGGTCTTTAAAGAGCTTGTTTCCAATAGAGAAAATCCCGATGAAGCATCTGAAATCAAGCAATTAACGGAGGAGACCATACAGGAACTTCGAAAGGCAGTCTGGCTTTTGAACCATGAAGAAAGCACGTTTGAAGAATGGGTGATCCGACTTAAGGAATATTTCAAACATCTCCGCAAAGTGCATATTCAAACCTATTCTCAGGACTCTTCCAATCCGGTGATTCATGCAAGAATTCTAACCGAGTTGTTTCGTGTGATCCAGGAGGGTGTTAATAACGCATTGAAGCACGCTTCCTGTACTGAAATTCTTATCACAATCACTTACGAGGGAAAACGGGTCTGTATCTCCATTGAAGACGATGGAATCGGGATAACGGAATCTGACTCACCTGGTTTCGGATTGATCAACATGAAAGAGCGCATGAAAAACATTGGAGGTGAGATCACCTTTCAACAATCGGATGGAAAAGGAACGAGCATCTTGATTTCCATTCCACTAACTCAAGTAACTTGAAAACCATGAATCCGACGATTAAAATAGCCGTGGCTGAGGACAATCATCGTGCACTTCAGCTCATTGAAACCAAATTACATCGGTTTGAAGATTTGGAATTAGTCCTTACCGCGGAAAACGGCCAGGTATTGATCCAAAAATTGGAAAATTTCCCGGAGTTGATAGACCTGGTTTTGATGGATATCCAAATGCCGGTAATGGACGGAATCCAGGCAACTTCAAGAGTGAAACAGCTATTCCCTGCAACTAAGATCATGGCATTAACAACCTTTTCGGATGATGAAAAACTGGTCAATATGATCTTATCCGGAGCATCGGGTTATTTGCTCAAAGACATCTCATCGGAGGACTTGTACAAGAGTATTTTGGATGTAATCCAGGGTGGAAGTTCTATGTCTCCGTCTGTTGCTTTTAAGTTATTGGAATACGTGAAAACCGCTCCAAGACCTGTTCATTCAACCTCTCTGGAATTATTGACTGCAAGAGAGAAAGAAATTCTGGAGTTAATTAAAACAGGATTGCAAAACAAGGAAATTGCAGAAAAACTGCATATTAGTCCACAGACAGTTCGAAAGCATCTGGAAAACATCTACGATAAACTGCAGGTAAACAATCGTGTTGAAGCGATATCAAAACTGGGGTAAAAGACTCGGTGACTAGCGGGCCATAATATTAAACGCCAAACCCAATTTAAAGGTAGTTAGCCTTGAATCTACAAAGAAATCTTCAGGCACATTGACATCCGCACCTGTAACTTTGTAGGCATTTTTAAAATTGAAGTAGGCAAATCCCAGACTTGCAGTTAATCTTCTTGCCAGTACCATGGAAAAATCAACGGATAGTCTTCCGCGGGAAGCACCACCAAACCAAAACTTATTTTCGTTCTTGCGATTTAAAAACCAATCATAACCGATTGTCAATCTCGAATGAACCGGTAAAAATGAAAACGGTTGAATCCAATTAAGACCTGTTCCCATCGAAATTAATCCTGCATTTTCTTCACCGACGCCGTCCTGAATACTTCCTCCTTTCTTTCCTAGCTGTTCTACCAGTCCGACACCTTCCCACCCAAATGAAACCAACGGACCGATGTTGGATTTTCCAAATGTCCACGAAGCCTGACCATGAATGAATTTATTATTTATCAAATGTCCCTTGTACAAATTGGGGGCAGTTTCTTTTTCATAGCGTTTTAAAGTTGGACCTCTGTATTTGCTTACCGATGAAAGCACCGCATCAAATAAAAGCGAGCAATCCAGTTTCAGCCATCCCTGGCGTTCATTTCCGTATTCTTCCCATGCAAAGAGCCCGAAAAGTCCGGAAGCTACATCATCCTGCTCTGTTCCGGATAAATAATATCCTGATTTCAACGTTGTCGCTTGGAAACCTGCACCAACATACAGGTAATCGGCATTTTCCGAAAGCGATTCAAAATAACCTTGTGTCATTCCCTGGTTTGAGAAAAACAAACCGATGAGTAGAAAATAAACCTTGCCCATACTTTCCAATTTTCATCAAAAGTAGATCCGGAAAATTTCTTGGGAAATATGAAATTTGTCATATTTTGAGGGACAAAAAAAGCCGCTCCAAAAGGAACGGCTTTCTATTTAAAATGTGGTTTTTCTTAGTTTTTCACCCAGCGAACCAAAGCAGTTCCTTCTGTAGAAGTCAGGCGAATGAAGTATACTCCCGGAACCAATGAATCGGTATTGAATTCCAATTCGTTTGCAGATTTCTGAACAGAAGTCAACGCAATTTCTTTACCGTCAACACCTGCGAAAGCTACCTGGAACCCGTTCCATCCAGTGTTCATGTTCAATACTACTGAGCTGGTTCCCGGATTCGGGTAAACAGTTAAGTTTGCAAGGATTGATTCCTCGATTCCTAAATATCCGTCTACTCCGTCGCAGTTCTCATCTACTCCATTTCCGGCAATTTCTGTTGCTCCCGGATAGGCTGCTGCATTTGTATCGTCACAATCATCATCGTTTGTTACGTATCCTGTTGGCTGCGCACAATCCGTTACAGAAGAAGCAGGATCTCCATACGTATCGTTATCTGCATCCTCGTAGTAAGTAACCTGCGTTAATCCTTCGTCCGTATTTCCGTCGCAGTTGTTGTCAATTCCGTCACATACTTCTGTAGCAGAAGGATTCACCTGGTCGTCTGAATCGTCACAATCTTCGTTGTTTGTAACCGATCCTGCAACCGGAGTACAAGAAATTGTTGCTACAGCATCTGCATCACCGAATCCGTCAGCGTCTGCATCTGTGTAATACATTTCTTCTTCACCGATCTGATTATCGTTGTCATTACAATCTGTGTCATTGGAAACGTGGTTTGCCGGTTGAAGACAAGCAACCTGAGAAGAACCTGCGTCACCCAATCCGTCATTATCTACATCCGCATACCAAACAGCACCTGGGAATTCTTCATCATTCGCGTCATTACAGTCTGTGTTGTCAAGAACATATCCTGTTGGAGCAGTACATACAGTCTGAGAAACCGCAGGATCACCAAATCCGTCGCCGTCTGCATCTGCGTAATAAGTTTGAGGAGTTATTGTATTGATATTCCCGATCACTTTCACATTGTCATGACGGTAAGTAGATCCGGTTTGCCCGATTTCGGTAATGTACCATCTGAATTCAATTGTAGCTGTAATGTTATCAAATGCAGCTCCTAAATCAATTGTATCCGTTTTGTACAAATCGTTCGGTAATTGCTTGGTTGCAATATCACTGGCAAAATTGTCTAAACTTGAACGTAAATGTACAATTGGAGTCAATCCTGTTCCACTTGTTTTGTGTGTAAAAATAATGCGGTTAAGATCCAGTCCGTAACAGTCGTCCGGTGTAACTGTAAAGTTAAAATACTGCGTTAGATCAACAGTTGAAGTCGTATTGAACCCGTTATAATTAAACACATTACTTGCAGCGGCGCAATTAATTGATCCTGCAGCACCATACAACCCAAATGAAACATTTGCCGGAGCATTAGATGCAGTATCAACCGGAACGGCACACGTATTACCCTGGAATTCGTAAGTTGCCAAAACAGCACCGATAGTATTCAAATCAGAACCGTTACAGTCCTCATCAATTCCGTTGTTCGGAATTTCAGTCGCCCCCGGATTAACAGAAGCAGCATTATCATTACAATCTGTATTGTCCAATACATAGTTTGCAGGAGCTGTACATGCAACCTGAGAAACCGCAGGGTTCCCGTAAGTGTCTCCATCCAGATCCTGGTAGTAAGTTTGTGCTGCTCCAATCGCATTGTCCGTATCATCACAGTCGTTAGCGTTTGAAACGTAGTTTGTTGGTGCAGAACAAGCAACTTGTGAAACCGCCGGATCTCCTAGCCCATCATTATCGGTATCGGCATAGAATGTTGATCCGGTTGTAATTGCATTGTTTGTGTCGTCACAATCATCGTCGTTTGTAACATATCCCGCGATTGGCGCACATCCTGACTGTGAAACAGCAGCATTTCCGAATCCATCATTGTCAGAATCCAGGTAATAGGTAATAGAAGCTGTGAAAGTCAGGTTGATCGTAATGATACTGTCACACATTGCCGCATTCGGAATAGTATCCGTATAAGTTCCTGCAACGGTATATATTTCATCTCCGGAAGGAACGGTATAAGATCCGCATGCAACCTCCGAAATGGTAGCAGTTGTATTATTATTAATTGTTAAGTTGATTGTCAAAATACTGTCACACCCCCCTGCATTTGGAATAGTGTCGTTGTAAACTCCGGAAACAGAATAAGTTTCATCTCCGGACGGTACTGTGTATGTTCCACCACACTGTGCCGGCGGAGTAATTGTTGCAAAAGTGTTAGTACAACCTGTTCCTGCCGGAGTTACATCAGCCCAGGTTGATCCGGCACGAATTTCATCGATTTCCAGGTTACCGGTTCCTGATGTAGTATTTCCAGCTTGTCTGAAAAAGACAGCTCCAAAACCTGTAAATGTTGTCTGAGTTCCTGAATTATTCGTAACTGTAGGTGCAGGTTCAGCTGCACCGGGTACGGGATTTATAAATAAATCTGCAGTATAAGGGGACGTTGTCGTATTTAATTTTACAACTACCAAAACGGTTGTTCCAACAGGATAATCCGTTGTATATGTTTGGGTTGGTGTACCTCCGGTATAGTTTTGTACACCAAGGTTAAATGTTCCTGCAATCGATCCTGTTTTAACAAAAACTCTCGGTCCGAAAACGTTCACGCCGGAAGTTCCAGAAGTAGTGCTAAACCCAGTAAAATACTCGCCTGTAGTAGATAGCCCTGTGGTATTGGAAACTTTTAGCAAAAATGAGAAATACCCGGTTCCGGAAATTCCGGTTACAGCTTTGTTGTAGTCCTGTGCATTTCCACTTACCAGGGTTGCACGATTACCTGTAGAGGTTTCCAACCCGGGATAGGACAAACTAGAGCCATTATCACTTGCTGATGTTAATACACTAATAGGTCCTGATGTTCCACTGTGAATCGACCAGCCATTGGCATCCAGTGTGGTTGAATAATTAAATTGATCTACAATTTGGGAAAATCCTAAACTGCTGAACAATAAAATAGGTATTAGTAAAAGTCTTTTCATTTTTTGAAATTTTTCCCAAAGGTATGAAAAGAGGGGGGTATGTTCCTAAAATTTTTCTGATTCGAAACACGAAAGATAAATTTTAGTAAAAAAATTATCTTTTGATTTTCAGATAGTTACAAAAAACTAAATCGATTTAAACCCGGGTGTTATTAAATCATTAAGCTTTTTGCTGCTCCATCAATCGGGCCACATATTTGCCAATAATATCGAATTCCAGGTTGATTTTGGAGCCTACTTTAAATGCATGAAAATTGGTATGCTCATACGTATATGGAATGATGTGCACGGAGAACAATCCTTTTTCGGAATCCACAACGGTTAAACTTACCCCGTTTACGGTAATGGATCCTTTTGCAACGGTGGGTTGGTCAAAGTCGTATTTGAAGGTATATTTCCAGCTTCCGTTCAAATCATCGATGGAAACACAGGTCGCGGTGGTGTCCACATGTCCCTGAACAATGTGACCGTCAAGGCGTGCACCTAGCATCATACAGCGCTCCAGGTTTACTTTCGATCCCACTTCCCAGTCACCCAGGTTGGTTTTGTCCAAGGTTTCCTGAATGGCTGTTACCACGTATGAATCTCCGTCGATCTTAACGACTGTCAGACAGCAGCCGTTGTGGGCTACGCTTTGGTCTATTTTTAATTCGTGGGTGATCGTTGATTTTACTGTAAAATGAACATTGCTTTGATCTTTTTCAATCGCAACAATGGTTCCAAGGGTTTCGATAATACCTGTAAACATGCGGAATTACTTTGATAATGAGCGCTGCATCTGAGTTAGACGTGCTCTTAAGGCTATAAAGATAGCACACATTGCCCAAATGGGAACAGCTGCCTTGTCGGTATCTAAAAAATTATTCAGGAATCCGTGGATAAAATAGGTCGACAAGGAAATGATGAAGCCCATTAACAGGGTTTTGATTTCACGGTCTTCTGACGGCCAGTCATTGTAAAGTGTAATACCTTCGTAAAAGATAGCCGCCACAATTGCCAGCATGCTCAGCATTCCGATCCAGCCCATTTCAGCCAAAGGCCCCAAATACTCACTGTGTGCATTTCCCATGTTCCCGAAGTTGGTGGAAATGATCGTCAGGTTCTCCGGACGCTGGAAACGGGCATACTCGAAGGAGTACATTCCCGGACCAAACCCCACCCAAGGGCGTTCTTTAAACATGTCGATGGCGCAGTTCCAGCGATTGATCCGCTCCAGGTTGGACGCATCTGTGGTCACGTTCGTTGCACTTTGCAGGCGTTCACTGAATTCTTCGGTGGTATGTTCGTATTTATTTCGCGCAAGGTCCTGCTGGATTGCATCCCAGGAAGCCCAGATGTAGATTCCTACGACTATTGTTATTCCCGCTATCCAGGAGAATTTCACTTTGAAACGGATCAGCATCCAGATCACTAATCCCAAAAAGACACTCAACCAGGCTGCCCGGGTATAACTGAAATAAAGTCCTAACAGGGAAATGACCATGAAGCCGATCAGGATGAATTGTAGTAAAGGGCTGTGTTTGCGTGAAAAGTAAAAAGAGAAGATCAATGGAACCACCAGAGCCACCAAAGCACCGTAAATGGTGTGATCTTTGAAGAACGGCCACATAACCCAGTGACTTTCCTTTTCCCCGAAACGATACGATGCGTGAACCAAAATCGTGTAGGTGATCGCAACGATCATGGCTGAAAGGAATAACCACAGGAACCAGCGGATTTTTTTCGGTTCGTAGAATATCGAACTGCCATAAAACAGCACCGGTACAATAAACCAGAGTCTCGCCAAAAGGAACTTTAATGAAGTAACCGTATTTTCACTGGTAATGGAAGTAAAGAAAACCCAAACCAGGTAGAAAACGACCGCCCAGACTATGGCCGAATTCCTTAAATAAATCGGGAAAACCCGGTACTTCAGGTTTTGGATCAATAAAAGGAGCATCGTTCCGAAAAGCAACGGTTCCGTGGGTACAAACAAACCAAAACTGTCGGTGTATTCTTCAATGTTAATGGACAGGGGTGTGGCCGCCAAGATAAAGAAGAAGGTATATTCCGTATAGAATAATGCGACGAAAAGAACGATCAGGGCATAAGGGATCAGTGGAATGTATTCGTTATCGAACCAAAATCCATAACCCAGCAGACTAACAAAAAGCAGTCCGAGGATCAACATGACACTATTTTCCCGTAAAAAAGCCACTATTATGCCAGCTTGCGGATTTCTCTGATCTTATCCTGGATCAACAAAGCAAACACCATGAAAACGAATGTTCCGAAGGTTGCCAGCAGCATAATGATCAAACGTTTCGGCTTATCTTTTTTATCGGCTTTCACTGCCCGCTCAACGATAAATTTATGATTGAATTGGGTATTTGCATCAGATTCAGCCTGCTCATATGATAGAGCGAAATCTGCCAGTTTCATGATCTTTTCGTTACGCACATATTCCAATCCGTCGAATACCGCTCCAAATTCCAGGTTGATATCGATACGTCTTTTGAAATCTGCTTTATCCGCCGGATTTTTCGCTTCTACATAAGCCTGGAATAAATTTGCACGACCTTCCAGCGGAACAACACCCAAAGATGCTAACGAATCCAATTGGTCCAAAACAGCTTCTTTATCTCTTTCCAATTGCTCTTTCTTCCGTTTGTTGATTTCAAAAGCCGGAACTGTACGTTCCATGACCATCTCATTCTTAACAGTATCAATCAGATCCACAATTTCGTTTGCCATATCAGCAGCCAATTGCGCGTCCTTATCCAGCACATCAATTTGGATCGAACCGTAACGGGTGCGTACGAACAAGATATGACTGTTGTATTCCTTTACCAATTTGTAGTGCTTGTTCGCGTCCGACTCATCAATATCGTAATGTTTCATCAGATCGAATTTCTCGACCACTTTGTCACGCACTTTCGACGACTGAAGGATCTGGATCAATTGTTCTGCCTGTTCTTCTTCACCAAAGTCCATGGATGAAGCTTTTGCATTTCGCTGTTCGGAAAAAGATACGGTACTGGTTGCCGCCGGGAATACAATAGCAGTAGAACGATATAAAGGTGTCATCAGGAAAGCGACAACGGTAGAAACTACCAATCCGGCTGAAGTAACAATGATCAATATTTTACGCTTAGCCCATAATGTAACAAAGAGGTTCATTCGTTGTTCCTGCATTACCTTGCTGCTTTCTTCCATATCCAGTTTCAATTAAGTGTTGCAAATTTATCCCAAATTAGGCAATAGCCAAATTCTGGTAACTAAACGATAAAAAAAATCCGTTCAGGCCTTCTTCGGGGTTTACGGATTGTGTCAGATTAACGTGTTTTTTATTTGAAAATTATCCGGCATCTAAAATTGAATTACTTTTGTTACTGACTGAATTATGATAAAGTACAATCCGAAAAGCTGGCTGGCATTAATATTCCACTTAACTAAAAGTGACACCCTTTCCATTCTTTGGAAAGAATTGATCTTCATTTTTATCTTCACGATGGGGATTGCCTTTTTCGAGATCCACTTTTTTTCAGATGCGGTAGTCCTGGAGAAATTGTTCTCGGTTTACTCCATCCTGGGATTTGTATTGTCGCTTCTTTTGGTTTTTAGAACGAATAGCGCATATGACCGTTGGTGGGAAGGGCGCAAAAATTGGGGGGCTTTAGTCAATGATTCACGCAATTTCGCCGTCAAATTAACCGCTATGGAATTGTCTCCGGAAGACAATCATTTTTTTGGAAGACACATTGGTAATTTTGCTTTGTGCATTAAAGAACATTTGCGTGAAGGAACCAATTACGACCTGCTGGATATCACACCCGAAGAACGCATATTTCTGGAAAAACTCGACCACATTCCTTCCGGGATTGTAGAACTGATGTACAAGCGTCTGAACGACCTGAAAAAAGCGGGAACTATTTCAGAAGAAGATCTGCTACGCTTGGACCGAAACCTGAACGGATTTTTGGACTGTGTGGGCGCTTGCGAACGTATCAAGAACACTCCGATTCCTTACTCATATTCGATGTTCTTTAAAAAGTTCATTTTTACTTATGTGGTTACGCTGCCGTTTGCTTTTGTTGTAAACTTTGGGTATTGGTCGTCGATCATTGCTACTTTTATTTTCTACGTATTGGTAAGTATCGAGATCCTGGCGGAAGAAATCGAAGATCCTTTCGGAACAGACGACAATGACCTTCCGACAGATGAAATGGCAGAGCGCATCCAGGGAATTGTAAAGACGATTTTGGATAAACCCTGATTAACACATCTGAGAGATGTCATACATCGCTTTCCCACTATAATTTCTCCGCATAAAATCTGAAAAAAAAAGCATTATCTTTGCGCCATGAAGCATATCCGCAATTTTTGTATTATCGCGCACATCGACCATGGTAAGAGTACCTTAGCAGATCGTTTGCTGCAAACAACAGGGACTATTTCTGATCGGGAAATGCAGGCGCAGGCGCTCGACGATATGGACCTCGAACGTGAACGCGGTATTACCATTAAATCGCATGCCATTCAAATGAATTACAAGTTTGAAGGGCAGGAATACGTGCTGAACCTGATCGACACCCCGGGACATGTGGATTTCTCTTACGAAGTTTCCCGTTCCATTGCGGCATGCGAAGGAGCACTATTAATCGTAGATGCTACACAAGGAATTGAAGCTCAAACAATCTCTAATTTATATTTAGCATTGGAGCACGACCTGGAAATCATCCCGATCCTGAATAAAATGGATCTTCCAAGTGCAAATCCGGAAGAAGTCACCGATCAGATCGTAGAATTGATTGGCTGTGATCCAGGCGATGTAATTCCAGCATCCGGGAAAACAGGTTTGGGTGTTGAAAATATTTTAAGAGCAGTTATCGAACGTATTCCGGCTCCTAAAGGAACAGAAAACGCACCGCTTCAGGCTATGATCTTTGACTCGGTATTCAACTCTTTCCGTGGAATTATTGCTTACTACCGTGTAAAGAACGGGGTAATTAAAAAAGGAGATAAAGTACGTTTCTTAAATACCGGAAAAGATTACAATGCCGACGAAGTTGGTATCCTGAAAATGGACTTAAGTCCTAAAAACGAAGTTCGTGCAGGGGATGTTGGTTATATTATTTCCGGAATTAAGACTGCCAAAGAGGTAAAGGTCGGAGATACAATCACGTTGGCAAACAATCCGACTACAGAAGCTATCAAAGGGTTTGAGGATGTAAAACCAATGGTATTTGCCGGAATTTACCCGGTAGAAACAGATGAATACGAAGAATTGCGTTACTCCATGGAGAAACTGCAGTTGAACGATTCTTCCCTGGTTTTTGAACCGGAATCATCTGCTGCACTTGGTTTCGGGTTCCGTTGTGGATTCCTTGGAATGCTTCACATGGAAATCATCCAGGAACGTTTGGAACGCGAGTTCAACATGACGGTAATTACAACGGTACCAAACGTATCTTACTATTGTTATACGACCAAAAATCCGGACGACCGCTTTACCGTAAACAACCCGTCAGAATTGCCTGACCCGTCTACGATTGACCGCATTGAAGAACCATATATCAAAGCACAGGTGATCACAAAAAGCGAATACATCGGCCAGATCATGACTTTGTGTATTGAAAAGCGCGGGGAATTGAGAAACCAGGTCTATTTGACTCAGGATCGTGTGGAATTGACATTCGAAATGCCGTTGGCAGAAATCGTATTTGATTTCTACGACCGTTTGAAGTCCGTATCCCGTGGATATGCATCTTTCGATTACCATCCGATCGGATACAAGGAATCTGATTTGATCCGCATGGACATGTTGTTGAACGGAGAGCAGCTGGATGCACTTTCGGCATTGGTTCACCGCAGTAATGCATACGATCTTGGAAAAAAGATCTGTGTGAAACTGAAAGAACTGATCCCAAGACAACAGTTCGAAATTCCGATCCAGGCAGCTATCGGTGCAAAGATCATTGCACGTGAAACCATTAAAGCTTTGCGTAAGGATGTAACTGCAAAATGTTACGGTGGTGATATCTCCCGTAAGCGTAAATTATTGGAAAAACAGAAAGAAGGTAAGAAACGCATGCGCCAGGTAGGGAAGGTAGAAGTTCCACAAGAAGCATTCATGGCGGTATTGAAATTGAACGATTAGAAAATCATAAACAACAAAATAATTGAAAGCATTTGACTCCGGTTGAATGCTTTTTTTTCTTATATTAAAGAATAGAAAGTTTTTATTTTCCAATCTGAGAAGAACAACTTTCATTAGGTATTTCCACCATAACGAAACTATTTACTATTAGTACATCAAACAATGAAAAATCAAAAAATTGAAGTGCAGGGAACACTGATTTCCATCTCTAAAGGTTATGCAGAAGAAGAATATATCTCATTAACGGATATTGCGCGCCATAAAGATTCAGGTAATACTGATGACATTATTAAAAACTGGTTGCGCAACCGCAATACCATTGAACTTCTTGGTTTTTGGGAGCAAATATATAATCCCCTTTTTAAACCCGTCGAATTCGACGGGTTTAAAAAACAAGCCGGGTTAAATAGTTTTGTACTGACGCCAAAACGATGGATCGAATCCACAAACGCCATTGGTATCATATCCAAATAAGGTCTTTATGGTGGAACATTTGCACACAAAGACATCGCTTTTGAATTTGCATCCTGGATCTCAATTGAGTTTAAACTCTACATTATTAAAGAATTCCAGCGTTTAAAAGAAGAAGAAAGCAATCGTCTTCAAATCGAATGGAATTTTCAACGAACGCTGGCAAAAGTCAACTACAAAATTCATACGGATGCCATTAAGGAAAATCTCGTTCCCCAAGAACTGGAAAAGAATCAAACTTCTTTAGTGTATGCTTCCGAAGCAGATGTATTGAATATGGCTCTATTCGGGATGACAGCTAAACAATGGCGGGATTCAAATCCTGCAGAAAAAGGAAATATCAGAGATTGTGCTACTATTCAGCAACTAGTTGTTCTATCCAACCTTGAAAGTATCAATGCGATGCTTATTGCTCAAACAATTCCTCAAAATGAAAGACTGGTTCAGTTGAATAAAATTGCCATTACTCAAATGAAATCATTATTGGAAAATCAACATGTAAAGAAACTAAGTGAATGATTTTCGCTTTCACAGACCAAATCTCAATCGAATTCCTGCCTGCACATAAGGATAGAATCCGGTATTTATCCTACTCGATAAATCACGGGCAATTCCTCCCTGGATGTAATAATTCAATCGGTTTCTCCACGCTACTGAAAAACCAAGGTGCAGATTCACTTCGGAAAAAGATCGGTATTTCTTAGTGTAACTGGATCGAAATTCCGGCCCGAAATATGCTTTGATTTGTGTCGTAAATTTACTGCTCCCCAATTTCTGCCAGGGGTCCAGCATCCGGTTTGTCATCGTACCGAAATCCAAAAAGTTGAAATGGTAATGTGCCGAATAAACCAATCCTAAACGGTGATTGAGTCCAACATTTACCGCCAGTTCGTGCTGTTTCAATTCATAGACCAGGCCCACAGAGATAAATGCTGTTGCAGTATCATTGTGGTAAAACGCGTGGAGTCCCGGGTTAAAAGAGAATTCTCCCGGAAAACCAATACTCCGGCTATGAAAACCACAGAATATTCCTCCGACAAGTCCCGGGTTTCCACCTTTACCCGGACAATAAGAAATCCGCTGCGGATTTGCGATGGAAACAGACCTCACATTTTTAATCCTGACCTTTGAGTAGAAATAATTGGCTTTTCTTTTTCCTCTTTTCGTTTCCCACTGGAGTTTCTCTGTTTTGGTGGTGTTATCCCACAGGTATTTGATCGCATAATAGGGCTCGTTCTCCTCCCTGAATTCTTTGGGGATTCGAATTTGAAGGATATTCGGACGAAAGAACTTAGCCTTGAGTTGTGTGACGCTCATGATGAACTGATTATCCCGGATACTCATACCGGAGAAAATATTCGTGTCCTTTTTGAACAATTGTTCCCTGCATCCGTCACATGGCGGGTTTTCGAAGTAAAACAGGCCGAATTTGTCGTAGCTGTCTTTGGGAACTGTTGCCGTATATCGCTTTTCGCGCCACCACAACATTCCTGTAGTTTCCAGTTTAAATTTCACCCGTTGGGCAACTGCATGCTTTTGAGCAGGATTTTTGACGAAATAATAGTTGCGGGAGGTAAACTCCGGATAATCGATTACCTGGAGATAGACAACCTTTTTCTTTTTGTTCACCTTGATCTTAGCATTGCTGTAAGCTTCAAAGTGCTGATCAATGAAAAAACACCTGGGATCTTCCGGCTGTATAACTATCGTATCTTTCTCATAGGCTTCCGGAACAGTACTATATCGGAAAAGAAGATCAACCCTTCGGCTCAGACTGTCAACTTTCCTCGGTAATTCTCCTTTTGACTCCGTAATGATCGAAATCCCGGATTTCAAATAGGGTTTTATAGTTTTTGAAACAGCTTTTGCCCTTCTTTCCGAAAGTCTTTGGTTTGACTCAAAATTCCCGGTACTATCCGAATAGCCGATGAATTTTATTTCAATGAGATCGGTATAATCCAGGTTTGTGAATAAACCTTCCAGTACTTTTTGAGAATGTGCAGATATTTTGTGGCTTCCGGTTTTAAAATAAACGGATGTCGAATCCTGGGAATGGATGCCGGAAATGCAGCATAACAAGATAATCGCAAGAGAGATGTAACGGAACATGTGCGGTGTTTTTTAATGAATGTTCCGGAATTAAAAAGGTAAACCTAACTGCAGCCTTTCCATGCGAACAAGGCAATGGCTATCCAAACCAGCCCTTTGATAAGGAAGAATAAGAAACCCGCTGCCCCGGCACGTTTAAGCCATTTCTTTCGCTTAAGTGCTTTTTCCTCATCTGTTAGCTTTTTGGAACCTGCTGCTGTTACTTGTTCTTTTTCCATAATATAAAAACCCCGATCCCGTAGTTACGGAACCGGGGCATATATTTTTAATAGACTTTAGTCTTCGTCTTCATCATCTGCTTCTTCCGGAGCATCGCCATAATCATCATCGTCATCATCGTCATCAGCAACATCATCCTCATCTCCTTTTGCATCAGCCGAATCGAAGTCATCTTCGAAATCCTCCTCATCGTCATCATCAACAGACGGAGATTTCAATGTCACCTTCGGAAGTTTCACCAGGTAAATAATCTCTTCTGTTTCCCACAACAATGAATCGAACACTTCACCTGTGATCGGGTTAGTCATTTTTGTAGTGCTTCCGGAAAATCCATCCGGGAATGCGATTAATAATTGTTTCTTCTGATCGATATTCAGCTTATCATAGCTAATGATTGACTTTTTTTTCGACATGCTATTATATTTCTAGTTTGATGATACGATGTGTTGGGATAAGAACGTGTTGTTTTAAAACGATTGCAACATCTGTTACTGCCCAGATAGTTGTATGAACAACCTTTTCCCCGCTATCGTCTGCAAAGTAAATCTTTACTTTATAATGTTCCAAATTCCCAAGAGAAATTGCACGATTCACATCCGCTTTACGAATGGCAATCAAATCCGTATCTTCCAAAACTTCTTCTTTCGGAAAATGCAGACCTGCTACGTCTTCTTTTTCAATTTGAACAAAATTAGTTGTGTCCATTTCCATATTTTGGGCAAAATTAAATGAATTGATGAATTGAAAACTGAGTTTTCGACTAAACTTAAAAAAAAACATTTAAACGACGAAATGTTTAATACTTTTCAATAAAAAAGACCCATGAATACATGAGTCTCTAATCCGTTTAGTAGTGTTTTAGTTTGTATGTTGCGTGTGAACAATCAACTTTAATGAAAATCAGGTTGTTTCTAAGTTTTTAAATCGGTCAAGTCTTTGACGGAGATAGAACTGTATACTCTTCAATAAAACTAGAAAATGAAAAAACTGCCTCTCCATTGCAGTGTTTTTCCGTTTTAACTTCAACCTAACATAGAAAACAACCTGATTCCATTCTCCTTATTTCCTCTTCTAAGATAACTATGTGAATTGAATAGCATTCGTAGAATGAATAAACACCGTATTTGAATGAATATTTGTAAGAACTAATTTAACAGGCTTTACAAGCTTTCTAAAATCTGGAAGAAAATATCGCGTTTTGCAGGGGATAAAGGAACTTCCGATCCGTCTTTCATAACCACAGCTCCACCGTTCCCTTTATCGTAACGGTCTACAAAATTCAGGTTGATCAAATGCGATTGCTGAACACGTAAAAAGTTATGCCCCGACAATAGAGTCTCGTAATCTTTCAGTGTTCTGGAAACCAAAATTTTCTTCCCTTCGGTGAGAAAGAAAGAAGTGTAATTCCGGTCCGCCTCACAACGGATAATGTGATCCAAATCCACTACGTGAACGCTTTCCTGTGTTTTTAGTACCAATCTGCGTTTCTGGTTGGGCTGGATATTGTTCTGCAAAGCTTCAAATTGAGGGTCCTGTTTGGTATCTGCTTCTTTCATAGATTCCAGTGCACGTTCCAGCGCCCCCTTCAATTCCTCCGGATCAACAGGTTTTAGTATATAATCCAAAGCAGAGAATTTAATTGCTTTAATAGCAAACTCCTCATGGGCGGTGATGAAAATGACTTCAAAGTTTTTTTCCGGTACAGCTTTCAACAAATCGAATCCGGTACCATCAGGCATTTGGATGTCCAGAAAAACTAAATCCGGGTTGATTTCCCGGATGGCAGCTAACCCTGACTGCACGTTCTCACCGACCGGAAATGTTTGTATATCCAGTTCAAATGATTCGATCATTTTAGCAATTAATTCACGTGTTCGCTGCTCGTCATCAATGATTAGTACTTTTTTCATGGGTTGTTGAAAGATTTGTGCCGAAAGATAAGCATTATAACGTATTAAACGTTCTGTAAGGGAGTTTATTATCAACTTCGGATCACTCGGTAATTCAATTTTTTCGCTTTTTAATTATCCGTTTGTTCCTTCGTTTCGATAAGGGAGATAAATATTCACCAGTGTTCCGGTTTCTTTTTCTTTATCGTAATCGGCTATTTCCATGCGACCAAGGATTTTGTATTTATAACTCAGGTTATTGATACGGTCCTGCGTGATCTTCATGGCCATACTTTTATGTTGGGCACTTTTCTTGTTGTTCGCAGATCCTTTCCGGCCGATCCCGTTATCCTCGATCATTACATGGAGCATTTCTTCGTCTTTGGTGAAACGCACATGGATAAATCCTCCTTCAACGGTATGGAGCTGACCATGTTCGATCGCGTTTTCGATAAAGGGCTGTGTGATCATCGGGGGAATTACGGTTTCTTCATCCAACAGCTGCTGGTTCACGCTTACTTCGTACTCGAAACGGTCGCCAAAACGTAATTTTTGTGTCTCCAGGTATTTGTTCAAAATATCAATTTCCGTTGTCAAAGGAATAAACTCCTTGGAAGAATTTTCGAGGATCAGACGCATCAGTTTGGAGAAATTGATCAGGAATTTTGTGGAGTTCTTGGTATCATTTTCATAGATATAGCTCTGGATTACGGACATCGCATTAAAGACAAAATGCGGATTCATCTGTGAACGGAGCAAAGTTTGGTTCATTTCCGCTTCGCGCTGCAATTGCCGGATGTTTCGCTGTTTCCAGCGGTTGTAAATAATAAATGCTCCCAATGCCAGCAAAATAATAAACCCGATGATGATATACATCTGGAAAATGTTCCTCAATTCGGTATTTTCTTTTTCCTTTCGCTGCAATTCGATGGAATCCGCCTGGATGGCAATCAAACGTTCGCGTTGTTCGGAACGGTACAATTCCGACAATTCGGCGATCTTGGCACTGACTTCGACAATACGTGCACTGTCCGAATAATCGGAGTACATGTCCAGGTATTCGTAAGCCAGTTTCATATTACCGGTTTTCTTATAAACATCGGCGATCTCTTTATAGGAAGGATAAATCCCCCCGATATAACCGTATTGTGAGCGGATGTTAATAGAGCGGTTCAGGTAATTCAGTGCATTCTTATACTTTCCCTGTTCGGCAAAAACGGTTCCCACCAGGTGGTAAACCGAAGCAATTTCGGACCGGTTTGATGCAGATTCGAAGTAGACCAAAGCCATGTTGTAATAACGCAATGCTTCTTCGTACTTATTCTGTTCGTTAAATGCATTTCCCAGGTATTTATGCGCCATGCCCAATCCATCCTGGTCGTTGTAATCTTCAAGTGTTTTGACCACCCGTTTGAGGTCGTTAATGGCTCCTTCGTAGTCTTTTTTAGCCAGTTTCACCAGGCCAATGTCCGTGTCTGCCAGTCCAACTAGTCGAAAATCCTGGATCTTGATAGCGGTTTCACGCGACTGCATGAAGAAATTGTTGGCATTGTCGTAATTGAATATCTGGTATTGGGATTCCCCAATTTCTCTTTGGTACTGGGCAATTTGCGGATAATCATTCGCTTGTTTTGCCAGTTGGAGTGCAATGAAATTTTTGGAAACGGACAATTCCACCTGTCCGAAGAAATTGTAGATCGCCGACTGCATATTCACGCATTTAGCCATCAGGGATTTATCGGTAGAACGGCGCGCATACTGGATCGACGTTTCTGCAAATTCCAGGGATGCATTCCGTTTGTTTTGCTCCATGTTCAATTTCGCAAACAAGCGGTTCGTTTCTGCTATCAGGGCATAACTTCTTACACGTTTCGAAAAGCGCAAAGCTTCTGTTAAATAGATGTCTGCCTGTTCGAATTCCCGGAAAGCAATGTGATATTCCGCCAGTAAATGAAAAATGTGAACCTGGTTCAGCTTGGAATCCGTACGCGACAAATAAGGCTGCAGCTGAAGGATTTTGGCATAATAAGCGGTTTTATTCCCTAGCAATGCCTCCACGCGGAGATCAAAGATCAGGGCTTGTAGTTTGGCTGAGTCGGACTCTGTTCGGCTGGCATCAATAATGGAATAACGGATGGAATCTGCCTTCTGGACATTGTTCAATTGGTAGAATTTCCCCAGTGCTACCTGGCGCCAGAATTTCTTGGTACCGTTTTTCTCATTCAGGTAAGCTTTCCGGTAACTTGCTTCATCTCCATTGCCTGCAAGGGTCTTTTTTGAGAAACCAAAAAGACAAACAAACAGGACCAGCAAGGGAAGAGTGAAGCGAAACATGGACTAAAAATAGCTTTTTTCAAATAGAAAAGGTTCTCTTCTGTGATCTGATCACAAAAAAGAACCTCTCATTCATTCACTATCTTTATTTTGCTGTTATCAATAAGCGTCGCAATGAGGCTTTCTGCGTTTCGACTTCTTTTTGTGTTTTCTGGGTTTGAAATCTTTTTTCTTGTCCGGTGAAGAAGCCTTCATATCTAATGCGGACTTGCTTTGACCGGATACTTGTTCAGCAGCACTTACTGAACCTGCAGCTCCTAAAAGGAAACCAGCTGCTAAAACTGCGGGGAAAATACGGAGAATCATAAGCTTTGATTTTAAGCAATATAACAACAAAAAATGAAATGGTTACACTGCATTCTTTTTTCATGCGGATAAAAATGTGTGAATGGCGGTAACTAGCTCTATTTTGGTATC
>NZ_CABHOL010000030.1 GCF_902168135.1 uncultured Fluviicola sp. | reverse complement strand
ATTTATATCCGATAAAAACAGAACCAAGAAATCCTCCACTTTTTTCGTTCACTTTATTGGCCACTTCTCCATCAATAATATCCTGTCTAACAGCATTAAAAGTTCCCAAACCTACATGAGTGCCAATATAAAACCCTCTAACTATGGTAAATTTTATTCCCAATCCAAAATTCAGTTCGATACTATTTTTTATATCCTTTATTTGAGAATTGTAAATATTCGTGTGGGTCGTATTGTAATTCAAGTAACCAGCATTAAAGAGAAGATAAGGGTTATACCATTTAGTATCTCCGAGCACGTAAAATTTATAATTAAACTCTGCACCTATAACTCTTCTGTAAGCTATTGCGAATTCCCCCAATCCAAACTTCGGACCTAAATCGAATTGATGCTTTTTGAAGTTTATAGTGAATAAAACAGATGTGGGTAATCCATATTTTGCTATTGATTGATTAACTGAAAATCCAAAATGTAATTGGTTTTCAGATGTCTCCGTTTCCTTATTGGTAGAATCGATTAAAACACTTTTATTTTGATAAGACCAGTCGTAACCAAAATCTTTATTAGAATCTAAATGTTGAGTTCTTCCCAAAAATGACAAAGCGCAACTTAATAGTATGAAATATGTTTTCATCAATTCAATGTTTTTGTATGTGAAATCTAATGGTAAGTTGAAATAGAAAATTATTTCTTAACGTACTAGTTTTGCTGCATTCTCTGAATTTCAGCTTTCAGTTTTTCGATCTCTTTATTTTGTTGGATTAAATACAACGTCAGCTCTTCAATTTTCTCCATCATTTTTACGTTCATTTCAGTAACATCAATTCCTTCTTCCTTGATTTGTTGTTCTGAAGGTATCGATGGTAAATGTTTGTTTTGCTTCACAAAAAGTTCCAATTCATTTAAAGGCAATAATTTGTAATTTTCATCGAAAACATAGTCTGCCCATGTTTCGCTATCTACCTTTATTTTTCGGGCTCTCACCATTCCATTAGCTTCTACGCGAAAAGTCTCCATTGAATTATTACGTAGCGACAGCATACCGTTTGTTCCTAAATGAAAAATAGGAACTACTCCGTTGTGAATGTCCATTTCACCATTTGAATTAAGAGAAAAAGCGGTGTAACCAGCTGTTGGATTTTGGACTTCCAAAATTTTTGTATCGGTGTTATCGTATTCAAAGTACATTAAACGTTGATAAGGCTTTGTATTCCCAACGGTGTTTGCCTGAATTACGGCAGCTCTGTTGGTATTGACAATATTTAATTTGGAAAAGGCATTCATGTTTGCACCGATAGAAAGAGATTGATTCGCCCATAAATGACCTGCAGTTTTTGCATCACCCCGACAGTCGAACGTAAATTCTGGTGAGTTTGTACCAATTCCAACCCGTACGCCTGCACATTCCGTGTAAAGTTTATTAGGGCCATTGTTCCAGAATGGATTAACACCTGCCAAATCACAACTCAAAGAATATATAGTACTTGCCATTCCTTGCGTTGTAATTCCCTGAACCAAACCATTTATATCTTTGACTAAAAAGGATTCATTGGTGTAATGTTCCAATGATGGAATATTTGGAATATAAAGATTTCCCTCAACTTTTAAATCTTCTCCGACTCTGGCACTAGTTGCCATAACAACGGAATCATTAACTGTAAGAGTGGAATCAATACGAGTTGAACCCGCAACCGTTAGTCTTGCTGTTGGTGCCGTTGTTCCCAGTCCCACGTTTCCATTTTCTTCAATGATGTTTTCTTGTGCAAATGCTCCGCTGCAAATAACCATTGCGGAAAGGGAAAGAAATAGATTGATTTTCTTCATGACGTGAATAATGTTAATTAAAAATAAGTTTCAGTTCTCGATGCCAATAGCACGATATTCTTTACATTGTTAAATGCATTCAGAATAAATTAGTTGGAAAATCAATTTCGAAATAATAAAAGTTTCATTTCAGTGAACTAGCTATTGACATTGCAAGTATAATACTTATTTACAGTTGTGTTACAATTTGTAACCAAATTGACACCTTTTAAAGGTGATAAAGTCTTTATTTGTCCAAAATTGAGGCGGATTTAAAAGCTCTGAAATATCCTCCTTAAGAATGAAAGAACTCAACAGTTTGATTATCCGATTTGTTAAAAAGCAATCTCCTAAATTTCAATCTTCGTTACCTTACTCATATACCTTTTTACAACTGCCGGTTTTAAGCACATAATCCCCCTTCAACTCCCCTTCTTCTTCACAAAATAATTATCCTGGTACTCGATCGGGTAACTCTGGATCACAATCGTATCTCCGCGGTAGAACATCGGCTCATAGTTCCCCTTGCTTCCGAAAAGCACATGATTCTCATCATCCAAAAAAGGCATTTTAGCTTCCACAAAGTGCATTTTGCGCTCCTTTTTTCCATTCTTGAAAAATAAGATCTGGTCCTTCCTGGTAATCCGGGCAGTGAAATGATCTTCCCCCTCTTTTGCATAAGAAGTAGACCTGTCTGCAACCGATTTATAAAAATCGTAGTCTCCTAATAGTTCGGGATAAACACGTTCGATAAGACCGTCACTTTTGAACGAGCATAATAAGAAGGCTGCTCCGAGAATTAAACAAATTGATTGCTTCATAAAAACGAAAATACCCAATTTATTCAAACCGCAATTCCAATTTGAGGGAAGTACAGTCCTGATTGATTTTATTGTATATTTGATTTAATGAGAAAACGGAACTATTACCTGCTTATCGGACTTTTTGTAACGGCGTGTGCTTTCAGGTCATTGGCTCAGGATATCCATTTCTCACACCTCAACCGCCAGCCGATTTACCAAAATCCGGCTAATACGGGACTTTTCGCAGGAGATATCCGGCTCACAGGAAACTACAAAGACCAGTGGCGAAGTGTAACCGTTCCCTTTCAAACATTTGCCGCTGCAGGCGACATGAAGTGGAAACAAAAAGGAATCAACTTCGGAGCATTGCTTTTTCACGATAATGTCGGTGACGGATTTTATCAAACCCTGGAATTCCTCGGAAGTGTTGCTAAAAACCTGAAGCTGACATCGGATTCTTCCCAAACTTTGAGTGTCGGCATACAAGTCGGATTGAATTACCGCAAGGTAAACATGGACAAGTTCTATTTCGATAATCAATTCAACGGGCTCATTTTTGATGCCAGCCTGCCGACCAATGAAGCTTATCAGAACGACAGCCGTGCAAACCTGACAAGCAGTGCCGGGATTGTTCACGCATTCTACTATGGAAAAAGCAATTCGGTAAAAACCGGGATAAGCGGACACAATCTAAACCGGCCGAACCAGGGTTTCTACGGCGTAAAAGTTCCCCGGGATATCCGGATCAGTCTTTATTCCCAGGTAGATCATGCCATCAACAAAGAACTGGCGGTAATTCCAGGACTCGGATTCAATCTCCAGGGGAAATACCGGGAATTGATCATCGGGTCACAAGTTCGGTATACCTTAATCAATAAATTGGGAACTTACCGCGCAGTAGACGGAGGATTGTGGTTTCGCTCACGCGATGCCGTTGTAGTAAGATTGGGATTAGCCATGCAGAATTGGTCTGTGGCTGCAAGTTACGATACCAATATCTCTAAATTAATACCGGCTAGTACCGCTCGCGGAGGCCTTGAACTTTCTGTTGAGTACATCATCACCCGTTTTAAACCCAAAAAAGTCATTCACCGCATATGCCCAGATTATATTTAATCCTCTTTGCCCTGATTTCATTTACCGGCTACGGACAGAACCTGTTGGGTAAATACCTGGACTTTGCAGATGAGCAATACGCAAAAGGTGATTATATCTATGCGCTTCAGTATTACGAAAAAGCCATGGAAATAGACTCCAATACGGTAAGTGTTTTATGGAAATATGCCGAAACACTTCGTGCATACAAAGATTACCGGAAAGCAAGCTATTACTACCAAAAAGTCTACGAAAAGGAAGAAACTTCCATGTATCCGGCAAGTTTGCTTCAATGGGCTTTAATGGAAAAACAGAACGGACATTACGCCAAAGCTATCGAGTTATTCAAACGGGCAAAAAAGAAATACTCCAAAGACAAACGCACCTATAATTACCTGAAATCGAAGCGCGAACTGGAATCCTGCCTGTGGGCACAAACTGCTTTGAAAGACACTTCCAACCTCGAACAAATCGAACTTCCCAAAGGATTAAATACTGTCAATTCGGAATTCGGCCACACCATTTCTCAAGGGCAATTCGTACTTTCTTCCATGCGCAGCAAAAAAGAAAATACAGGCGAAGAGATGCTGGACGACAACTACAAAAACCGGCTTTACTTCACGGCCTGGAAAGACAGTTTGAAAGAAGTCAATCCCGGGTTACTGGAAGCTTTGAATAAAGCAGATATTCACACCGGCAACGGGTGTTTCTCAGCAGATGGAAAACGCTTTTATTACAGCAATTGCGGCGGAGATGAAAATCAGTTCAACTGCCAGATCTGGGTGTCATCTTTCCAAAATGGCAAGTGGTCAAACCCCAATCCATTGGGTGAAATCATCAACGAACCCGGAACAAACAATACGACTCCGACCATTGCGGTGATTGAAAATGAAGAGTGGCTCATCTTTTCCTCCAACCGGGAAGACGGAAAAGGCGGAATGGACCTGTATTATTCCGTCATCAAAAACAATGGAAACCAGTTTTCGAAAGTCAGAGCTTTAAATGCTGCAAATTCATTAGATAATGACATCAGTCCGTTTTACAACTCCGATAAGAAACGCTTATACTTTTCCTCCTCCTGGTTCGATGGTTTTGGCGGATACGACGTATTCTACATCGAATTGAAGAATGGAAGATGGGAAGCTCCGCAGAATTTGGGCTTACCGATCAACAGTTCAGCCAACGACATTTATTACTTCGAAGACCGGGACAGCATGTATGTTTCCAGTAACCGGCTCGGAGTTCAATATGTCAAAAATCCAACCTGCTGCAGTGATATTTTCGGATACAAACACCCGCGCATCATCATTCCGGAAACGAAAAAAGAAACCCTGGCAGAACTAAACAAAAGACTTCCGGTAACGCTTTATTTCCATAACGACATTCCGGACCCGCGTTCCAAAGAAACAACCACGAAGGTCAATTATATCAACAGCTACAATGACTACATTGCCATGCTTCCCGAGTACCGGAAAGAATATTCCAAAGGGTTAACCGCAGAAAAAAGTGTGGAAGCAGAAGAAGATATCGAAAGTTTTTTCCTGGAATATGTAGAACAAGGTGTAAAAGATCTGGTGCTCTTCCAAACACTGCTTCTGGAAGAACTCCAAAAGGGCTTCCAGATCCGTTTAAACATCCGTGGATTTGCTTCACCACTTGCAAAAACGGAATACAACGTCGCTTTAACCCAGCGACGTATCATGTCATTGGGGAATTATTTAAGAGCTTACGACAACGGCGTGTTTGCTCCTTACCTGGACGGAAATTCACCCAATGGTGGAAAACTGGAACTGGTAGGTGTTCCTTATGGGGAATATACTGCCAACCAGATTACCAGTGACAATCCGAACGATGTAAAAAATTCCGTGTTCTCCCGTGCAGCTGCAAGAGAGCGGAAAATTGAGATTCAAAGCGTAAGCTATTTGGAAACCGATTCCATTTTCTTCTTTATCGACTGTGTGCCGAATGTGATTACCCTTGGGAAGATTCAGCAGGGAGCAAACAATTTCCAGTTCGCTGTTCACAACAACCATGAAAAAAGCTTAAAGATCAGTGCCATTAAAACCGAAGGCGACCTGGTCGATTTTACTTATGCAGGCACTGTTCCGCCAAGAGGAAGTGTCTTAGTACAAGCCACCACAGCAAATAAACTTCCCGACGGTATTTTCTCATTCCCCATCCTCATTTATTTCGAGGGATACGACGCTCCGATTCGTTTGATGCTACTGGGAGAAACACCTAAATAGCAAAAGCTTGAATTGAATAGTTATAAAATGTATCTTTGCCCGTAAATCCAAACTATGTCAGTAGAAAATGGTGAGTTGCCATTAGCAGCTCGTCCGAGGTTGAAATTTATAGATATGGCTCGTTCGATAGCCATTTTGATGATGCTTGAGGGTCATTTCACCGGCTCGGCACTTGCTGATAAATACCGGGACGATAACAATTGGCTCTTTAGTTTCTGGCACAATCTCCACGGACTTACGTCTCCCCTGTTCTTTGCCGTTACCGGAGTGGTATTTGTTTACCTGCTGAGCAAAAACACGAGTGAACCTTATTTCAGCAATGAACGGGTAAAAAAAGGATTCGGACGTGTGAAAATGCTCTTGTTCTGGGGTTACTTTATCCAATTTGATTTAATCACTTTTATCCGGGATACCGGGTATGGATTCGAAGCTTACGGAAAACTGAAAAATGCGAGTTTCTTCGACATGATCGGTTCCTGGTTCCACGATATTCTCGTTCCTTTTTATCCGACGGCTTACAACGCGAAAGCATGGATATTCAATTATCATTTCAGTTGGTTCCAGGCATTCCATGTACTGCAGTCCATCGGATTCGGGATTTTTTTCCTGCTGGTTGTTTTCGGAATTTACAAGATCATCAAAAAAGGTCCGCTTTACATCTATTACCTGGCCGCAGCACTGGTTATTTTCATCATCTACGGATACATGAAGGAACACATCAAGTTGTACGGTGTTTCGGAAGGTATCAAAACAGTGAAAGACCCGCGTTATTTTATTCCTCAGGGAGCTCCGAAATTTATTCAGAACATGATGTACGGTGAATTCTCCGACTTCAGCTTTGTTCGCTATTCAGGCTATGTCTTGATGGGAGGTATGATCGGAGCGATCATTCGCCATTACGAGAAGAATGTGCGTCTGTGGTGGTTTGGAGTGACTTTCATCCTTGTTGGTTTGTTCTTCAATATCGCAGGTCAAAGCCTTTTCCATGAGATAGATCAGTTAACAAACTGGCTGGGAGGATCAGGTTGTTTTGAAAACAATTCCACCGGTTTCGCCCGCCTGGGGCAGGTGGCCATACTGCTGGGAACTTTGATGCTCATAGACGCGAATTTCAAGATCAATGCTCCGCTGTTCCTGAAAATGGGCCAAACTACTTTCCCGGTTTACATTGTTCACGTAATTATCTTATATGCCGGAATTATTGGTATAGGACTTGATCCTGAACCCTGGTACCATCGTCAGTTCAATCCATGGATCGCAGTTTCAATCTCCGCATTCTTCATAACGGTCTTCGTCATTATGGTGAAGTACATCGAACCATTGACAGAATTATACTACAAAGTATTCGGCATTTTCTATCCTAAACGAAAAAAACAGCTTCGTAAATGAATAAATTAGCATTATTCTTTTCTTTAATCACCGGTCTTAGTTTTGGTCAGCAGCCCACCAATGTATTGTTTATCGGGAACAGTTTTACGCACATGAACAATATGCCGAAGATTTTCGAGCATTTGGCACAATCCAAGGGTAAAAAAGTATATGCTGATTCCATTGCTGTCAGCGGAAGTACTCTGAAAGCACACAGTGAAAGACCAAGTACTTACGTTAAAATGAAAACCCGCAAGTGGGACTATGTATTGATCCAGGGGTTTTCCAGGGAATTTGCCGAAGACAGTTCAGTTATTTTGAAGGAATCTATTCCTTACGCAAAACTATTGATCGACAGTATTCTCAAAACAAGTCCCTGCGCACAGATTTATTTTTACATGACCTGGGGATATGAAAAAGGATACCCGGAGCAGCCAGCGAATGACACCTACCAAAAAATGCAGCAGCGTATCTGGAACGGATATATGATGATTAGTGACTCTCTGAATTACCCGGTAATCCCGGTTGGTGCTGTTTGGAAGAATATCCGTGAAATGCATCCGGACATTGATCTTTACTTCACGGATCGTTATCACCCGAATGCTTTGGGAAGCTTTACGGCGGCGTGTACGGCTTATGCTTCTATTTTCAAGGATTCTCCGGTTGGAGGAACAGCGCCCAAAAGAGTAGACAGCACTTATTGGAGAGTCATTGAGCAGGCAGCCACAAACGTAGTCTTAAAGAACCTGAACTTGTACAAACTGAACCAAACACGCGTTTTCGATATTAAAGAAACGCCTGTTATGGATTTTAAAGTAAAGGAAACCTGGCTGGCGGCACAATTCACCAACCAAACGAGTAATAAAGGTGATTATTATTGGGATTTCGGAGATGGTGTTACTTCAACCAAAAAGAACCCGAAGCATTATTACAAGACATCCGGGACTTATACGGTGACTCTGCACATGAGACAGAACTGTAACAATTTCACCTTAAAGAAACGTGTAACGGTTTCCAACAAAGTGAAAAAAGCAAACCAAGGGAAATAAGAACAGAATAAAAGCAAGAACAAAACGGGTAGCAACCAGTCGCGACTGGCTGCTACGGATCAATTTCTGCTTCTCATTCTGTCCTAAGGTAGTATTGGAATTCCTTCGTTCGGTATTTCTTTCCGACAAACTGCTGAATGCGTTCGTACTCATTTTGGTTGAAGATCGCGAGTTTATTTGCTCCCTGTGGACTTTTCCCATAGATTGCCGAGTACATGGTACAAGCTACCAGATACGATCCCTCATAGGTAGGATGTGAGTTGTCTTTGAGGTATAATTCGGCTTCCGGATAGGTAATCACATAGCTTCTCCAAACCTTTCCCACAGGAATGACAGGAATATTATACCGATCTTTGAGGTTATGGTATCCGGTGGCAACTGCTTTCAGCATAGAATCCGGATTTGAAAAGCGCTCTGTTTTGGGATCTCCTTTGCGATAAGGCCAGGTCATATAGAAATAGACCTTCGCATCTTTTTGGTTCTTCCGTATCATCCCCAGCATTTTATCCAATGCGGGATAAGTCCGTTTCATAAATCTTGCAGAATCGCGCAGCATGTCCCTGGAAGAGCCCTGCAGAACAATCACATCCCAATCCTGGTTGTGCAGCGCTTTGTAAAGTTTTTTTCGCTTCGAATGCAGGTAAAAGGTATACTTTCCGCGGGTGATATGAGAAACCCGGACTTCTTCTCCTTTAGATTGAGCTATTCTTTCGAAAATTTTGGGCATGTTATTCCGGTAGGTATAACTGTTGCCTACAAAAAGTATACGGGTTGTCCTTTTAGACTCCGAACAAGAAAAACACAGTAAAAGAAGCAGAACAAATAAAAAGCTACCTGCTCTGCCCGGATTTATTTTACGCATTTTGAATATCTTGTGCAATCTGAGCCAGTTCGTCCTGGCTTAAAGTCAATTTTTCCTGTGCAAAATTCATATCCGCAATTCCATTGATCGGAATCAGGTGAATATGTGCGTGAGGGACTTCCAAACCAATAACGGTAACCCCGATCTTACGGCATGGAAAGACTTTTTTGATCTTATGGGAAACCTCCTTGGCAAAGATCATCATTGCCGCAAGTTCCGAATCTTCCATATCAAAGATATAGTCCGTTTCTTTCTTGGGAATGACTAAAGCATGCCCCTTTCTCAAAGGCATAATATCTAAAAATGCCAGAAAATCATCATTCTCGGCAATTTTATGACAGGGGATTTCTCCTGAGATTATTTTTGAAAAGATCGTAGCCATATTAGCGTGCAATATCCATTACCTCAAACTTGATAATCCCGTTTGGTGTTTGTACATCTGCTATATCTCCTACTTTTTTTCCTAAAAGTCCTTTCCCGATCGGGGAATCAACGGAAATCTTTTTCTCTTTCAGATCAGCTTCGCTTTCAGCAACCAATGTGTATTCCATCTCCATGTTGTTGTTTACATTCTTGATCTTTACACGTGACAAGATGAAAACTTTGGAATTATCTATTAATGAATTGTCAATGATTCTTGCTTTGGAAACCAATTCTTCCATTTTAGCAATTTTCATCTCCAATAATCCCTGCGCTTCTTTTGCTGCATCATATTCAGCATTTTCAGACAGATCCCCCTTATCTCTTGCCTCAGCAATTTGCTCTGATATACGTGGACGCTGCACCGTTTTCATTTCGTGCAATTCATCCTTCAACTTCTTAAGTCCTTCTTCTGTATAATATGCGAAATCTGACATAATTCTTTATTTGTTATGTGCTATAAATAACAACAAGAGAGCCCAATGGACTCTCCTGTTACAACAAATATATATTTTTTTATCTATCGAAACAAACCAATTTCCGGTATTTCGACGTGTTTTTTCAGCTAATCATACAATTTTCAGGATACTTTTCAACTAAATCTACAGCTGAAAGTACCGGACATTTTAAACTTGGGGCTTAAATAGTCTCCAGATCGATCTGCCGCATTCCTCCGAAGAACTTTACTACACGCTCTCCGATTCCCGGAACTTCCACATGGATCAAATAAACTCCACTTGCAATCGGAACTCCAATCGCGTTCTTTAAATCCCAATCAATTGTCGTAATCTGATTGTCTTTCTTGAACTGACGGACCATCTTACCACTTACATTGTAAATAGTTACGGTACACTGATCCGGTAAGTTTACAATCTTAACACGCGTGTCAATTCTGTTACGCTCATACTCTGAGAATGCATAGTATGGATTTGGTACCACATTGATTAAATCCAATGCGGATGCCAATACGTCTCTGCTCGCTGTTGTTGTCTGAAGTTCGTCCATCGACCAGGAATACATCGGTCTTCCGCCGTTCTTTCCCGTTGCATTGTAATCCGCGTATTGTTTGTTTACACGTAATTTCAATCGAACATCTGTTTCCATAAAGTCATGCCCTGCTGCTGTTACCGTATTTGCGACCCACATTAAACTTGTAAATACTTTTCTATAGGCCAAAGATGTCCCTGCCTGGTATTGATCATAAACCCAGTTGTTGACCCCATCATAATAAGGACAACCCTCACCGTTTACGTCCACTCCGAATACCCAGATCGGTTGATTGCCGCCAAATACAGTAAGACCGTTTCCATCCAATTGCCTGTTTGACGGATTCCATCTCATATCAGCTCCATTATCTCCTCCCAGGAAAGAATTCTCTCCAAAAGCCATGTGCAGACGTGCTCCTGTTTCCAAATCGATTGCATATCCCGGGAACCAGCTCATTCCGGTTGTTCCCGATCCATCTGGCTTCCAGTCTTTACCAACTGATTCTGTTTTACGGAGTTCTCCCGGAAGGCCTCCATTCTGGTTCAGGCTCGCATCGCGGCCCAGTTCAATTACCGCACAACGTGTCCATTTTGACTGATCTGAAGTGATCACAATATCCACACTCGGCAAATACTTGATCGATGCATTCAAACGTGCCAGGGAAAATCCGGTGTAGGCTGCCGGGTAAGCAAGCGGCATAAAAGCAGATTGGTAACCGGTTAACTTATGCGGGGCAACTCCTCCTCCCAACAACTTGTTGTAATTCTCCTTGGGATCCTTCCCGATCTCATCCGGATACAAACACGGATTCTCATTCCCCAATGCCGGATTACAATCTATCGGTTGAGGATTATTCGTTCCGGTCCGGATCCAGTTTCTGGGTGTATAGGAACCATCATCCTTAATAAAATCCAACCACTGTTTGGTGGAATCATCATACGAAATACTCGCTGACAACGGATCTGCATATAAGTAAACGGAGGATGCCACTGCAGATGGGAAATAATATTTTTCCTGGACTATTTCAATGGAAACTCCCCATTTCGGAATCATTACAACCTGTTCGTTCTGTTGGTTGATGGTCATATCGGATGTCACATAATCAATCAACGTTGCTCCCGGACCTTCGAAATCGTAATGATAAATGGTCCAGCTCGCAGTATCGATTCCCTTATACTCGGAGGCAGTATTCCCGTTTCCGGATGGACCGACATAATCATGGAATTTACATTCAAAATACCCTCCCACCACATTTAAGGGATCAATGACCTTTACATTGATCGGAGCACCATTGTAATCATACTCCAGTTCTCCCAGGAACCCGTTGGCAACGATTGAATTCTCGGATGCCGATGTCAACTCCAATTCTCTTCCTCCGTTTCCGGTTCCATCCAAACGCGTGATGCGCGGAGTCTGTCCGTAAACTGAATTTGCCTGAGAACCTCCCAATTCAGGAGCTATTTTATGTGGTACTGCCGGAATTCCTTCCAATGGTGTACCATCTGCATTAATCCGCGAACGTAAGTATGGCTTTTTCTGTCCATCCAGGTATTTCGGATCTGAAGGATCATAAGGTTTATAATTATTGTATCCGTATGCAACTGCCAGGTAGTAATACGTCTTGAAGTTTACCAGTTTACGATCACCCTGAGCAAACAAATCCTCTGTTACTCTGAAAGTATGCTTGATTCCCTGGTCCGAACCTTTCACTTTTTCTACCGGGAAAGAATAGCCTGCCAATTCTTCATCCGTTTCAAAGTTAATCAGACGTTTTACCCCGTTTTTAACATCACACTGTGCTACTAAACGAGCCACAGTCTGATCATCCAAATCAGTAACACCAACAGAAGCATTTTTCAACTGGTAGATTTGGTATCCTTCAAAGCGGTAATTTTTATCGTAGATAATCGGATCTCCGTTTGGCAAAGTATCACCGGCGCCATTCGGGTCAACGATCCCAATGATGTCTTCTTCAATATATTTCTCCTGGTAGTTATTAGAGTTTTTCGGATTATCAAGCATAATAATCAACTCATTTCCCATTTCCTGGATGGTTATTACAGGAGCTGCAGGCGGCTCCAAAATTCGGAAACAGTTATCAAACAAAGCCTGGGCTTTCGTATCTGCTGTTTTCAATGCATTTACAGAAGAGAAGATTTCACCTTCATAGCTTCGTGCATAAACAATTCCAACTGTTATGTTATTGACTGCTCCCGGACGTAAGGTAAATGGTCCGGCTGACTGCACAAAACGACGGTCTCCGGCCGGGTTTGATGTAGATCCGGTTCCACACGGTTCAAATTCTGACCAGTCAAATCCAGGGTCAGTACCTTCTGTTGCCCAATGCAATGTATCTGAGTTTGCGGGGAACATATAATTAGTCGGAATACCGGTGACGCACGGCGCTCCTGGAAATCCGGTACCACCATAGTACAGCTGATCTCCGAATCGCCATAATCCTTTCATGTAATTATAAAATTGAGGCGCCGAAGTCGGGTCTGATTGTGGTTCTTGCCCGTTTCCGGTATAAATCGTGAAATTACGCATCCCATAACGTTCATTATCTGCAATCGAATCCCCATAACCAATACCCAAACCTCTGTAGACAATACCTTTATTTGCAATGGCATCTGCAACAGTCGGTACATCCCATTGTTTTGTTATCGAATCAAAAACAGGTCCGGGATTATCCATTCCATCCACATCCTGGTACGGGCCTTCAAAGAAATCAACTCCAATTGCCGGTGGATTTGCTCCGAATCCCGGTCGTCCTGAATTCGGTTCGTCGTTTAAGTCACCATTATACATGTAGCTTAATCCGCGCGTAACATCACATCCCGCATAGTCATCATTGTAGTTCCCCAAATCCGCATCGACATATTGAGAGAAATAAGTATTGTATAAGGTTTGTGTCCCCCTATTAATCAGCTCGTAATTGTAGAAAGTCATTTTGTTGATCTCATCATCAGTTGCGAAAGCAAAAGCCTGAGCGTGAATTTCCATTCCTATCGGATCACCCTGAGATTCCGTATGGATGTTTCCTCTATCGTTAAATACCCACCAGTTAGTAAGATCCCCAAATAAAGTGACGCGTCTATCCTTTCCGCATTCCACGTCATCACGACCTAAGATATCATCATACCAAGGGTAATCTCCTTCTTCAGGTTCGTAAAAAGTGTCATCATTTACATCATAAAATGGCGCTAAAAACTGATCTTGTCCGCGGCCTGGTTCTCCGTTACCCGGCCAGGCATTTATTTGCGCAATGGTCTCATTAGAAGGTTCCGGACAATCGTTTGTCGGACATTCTTTCCAGGTAATAAACTGAATAACCCCCGCTTTAGTGATTGTGAAAATATTATCGTACTTCAGACATTGGTCCGGATCAATTGTTCCCAAATTGTGATCACGGGTTGCATTATCTCCCTGTGGGAAATTCGGGTTAAAATTCCCGGAATTTGGCACTGCACTTAGTGGTCCGGGCCAAAAGTCATTCCCTTCCCTGAACTTCACTGCAGCAATTTTCAGCAAACCGTTGGTATCTACTCCTCCCATCCACAATGCTCCCGCGTAAATGGTTGTGACCACAGTTTCACTTCCCTTCTTTTTCGGGACCGTGTATGTTGCAAGATTATTCGCTCGATCGAGGAATAAAAGACCTCCTGTTTCCAGCTGACAACTAACGTCATTAAAGTCCATGATTTTACGGTAATTCGCTGGCGCACAATTCGCGGCCTTTGCTGTTACCGTGGGTTTCGGCTTTCCGCCCTGTTTCCCGTTTTTCTCGTGATCGTGATTGTATGCATTGGCCTGACCAACAAAACAAATCATAACCAGGAGAGATAAGTAGTTCATTTTTCGTTTCATAACTTATTTTTTGAGGTATCAAACTTGCTACTACTAAACAGTCCCCGGTAAACTGATTTCGATTTGGTAGCTCCCCCTGTTTGGGTTTTAAAACAGAACGTTCGTCCCTAAAAAATGGTTGGTGATTTTCAATGAAATACGGCTTGAATCTGATCATTTTTCCACTGAGGTGTTATTCTCATTTATTCTCTTGTGAAAATGGAATGATAAACTGGTCAAACTATTTTATCCCGGAAAAATAAAGCACAAAAAAAGCCCCGACGATAAATGTCGGGGCTCTTCAAATATTCGGACTTCTTTTCAGAAAGTTCCTGACTTATTTTAAGCTGATTGTAGCACCAAAAGTGTGGATAATTCCAAATTGACCAGCCAATCTCATTGCATACTCCAATCCTAAAGCAGATTTCTTTTTACCAACCAAAGCGTCAGCAGAGAAACCAGCAGTAAAACCAGTCAATGCATTCGAACGGTTTTCCGTTTTGAAGATTCCCTTCTCAGCGATGTATCCCGCGCGAATGTTAAATGCAGCTTTGCTGATTGTCAATCCATAATCCAATCCTAAACGGTATTGATCTTTCTGGAAAGAGTTTGCTGTAAATGCAGCAGCTACAATTAACTTATTCTTCTCATCAAAGTTGAAGTCATAAGACCCACCAATATTTAACAAAGAAGGTAATTCAAACGTTGCGGAACGCTGCTCCAAAGTAGCAAGGTTACCATTCGTCAAATAATTAACCTGATCAGATAAACCATCTCCTTTGTACTTCATTACCGGACCTACATTTTTCAATGCAATACCAAACTTGATTTGATCTTGTTCACCGGTAACGTAACGGATACCTGCATCAAAAGCGATACCGTTTGCCTTTAAGTTAGAGATACTTTCAGAGATCACTTTAAAGTTAACACCTCCGTAAATGCTTGATGAAAAGCTGTGTGCAAAACCTACGTTAAACACATTCATACGTGGTGAAAATGTTCCCAGCGTACCATCCGGCAAATCTACCGTTGTCATACCGATGTCTCCGAAGTTCATGGATTGAACAGAAACTGCAATTACTGTTGAAGGAGTAATTCGCTGAGCGATTCCCGCAGAGTTTAATGCAATCCCAGCATTTCCCATCCAGTTTGTACGGTCGAACTTGATCTGTGTTTTATCCGTAAATGCTAAACCGGCAATATTTGTGAAAGTAGCTTCCAATCCATTGACATGAGAGATTCCTGCATCTCCGATACCAATGCTTCTAGCCCATGGATTCACCAATAATTGCGTAGCCCCGGCAGATCCGATACGATCTTCGTTCCCGGCGAATACACTGGAGTAGCTCATCACTACCCCAGCTATTGCCGTATATCTTATAATTTTATTAATCGATTTCATACGTTTTACTTAACAGAATGAATTAAATTGTTTCAAGATCGACTTGGCGCATTCCTCCGAAGAACTTCACAATACGCTCTCCGATTCCCGGAACTTCCACATGGATCAAATAAACACCACTTGCAATCGGAACTCCAATCGTGTTCTTTAAATCCCAATCGATTGTCGTAACCTGATTGTCTTTCTTGAACTGACGGATCATCTTACCACTTACATTGTAAATAGTTACTGTACACTGATCCGGTAAGTTTACAATCTTAACACGTGTGTCAATTCTGTTACGCTCATACTCTGAGAATGCATAGTATGGGTTTGGTACCACATTGATCAAATCCAATGCCGATGCCAATACGTCTCTGCTAGCTGTTGTTGTCTGCAAATCATCCATTGACCAGGAATACATCGGTC
>NZ_CABHOL010000029.1 GCF_902168135.1 uncultured Fluviicola sp. | reverse complement strand
TGAAGGAGCTTGTTGGCCGGTGTCAGGCAATAAAGTCCATCTCCTTTGGTACAAATCCAGATATTCTTTTCGGAATCTAACTTTATCCTTGAAATATTTTTCTTTTGGAAGCCTTTAACGGCTGTCGGATCGGAAAAGGTTTTCTTAAACCGGTATAATCCATCAGCAAGATTAATAAAAAACTCCCCTGGATTCCGTTCAACGAGAATCCGGTTCCAGGAATGTTCTTTAACTAATTCAACCAACTGTTCTCCCTTTCTTTTCCGGTAAATACAGGATCCGGTTGTAAACAATAAAGAGTCGTTATTTTTTAGAAAAGAATAAGCGGAATACCGGATAAACTGCAGGAGTTTGAATTCTTCATCCAATATATAAATCCCCTGCCTGGTACCAACGTAATACTTTTTTTCGAACTCAACAATATCATTTACCCCCACAACTCCTGCAACTGCAACATCTTTCAAATATATCTCGGTAAGCTGATGATTTCCTCGGACGAATAATTTTCCTTTTTCCGTCCCGATGAATACCTTATCACCAATCCTTTTCAGCATTCTTATCTTTCCGTTCAGCCCATTTACATTCCAAAAAGACAACCTGGCTACATCCGGGCAGTAATAAATTCCATCGCCGATAGTAGACACCCACATTCCCGATTGATTATCGATTAGGACATCCGATACAATCATGTTATCAAGGTAATGTTCCACGGGATTGAGCTCTTCATCAAGTTCCCACAATCCGTCTCCTCCCAGTGCAATCCATACATGTCCGTTGGGAGCTATTTTGTAATTAATGACGTGGTTCTTAAACCGGTGCACCTTTACGGTTCCATTTTTGCGGAATAACCGGATTTCGTCCAGGAAAGACAGATAAGTATTCCCGTTGAATTCATAGCTCCAGCTCCTGCTCATATTAATGGAATCACTTACGAACCTCTGCATTTCATTCCCCAAACGATCAGCAATTGAGATATATAATTTACCCGTTGCCGGATCATTTTTCCGGATGGTGAACAATTGATTCGCTTTTGGAGCTGAAATTGGACGTTTTTGAGCGATTATCGACTGTTCAGTTCTTTTATAATGGCTTTTAGGAACTACAAAAGTCTGTCCAAAATACGAAAGATAAAATTTATCCCGGCTGTCGATGAGCAGGCTCAATACCGGCTGGCTCGTTTTATTGATCCTGCGGGTATATTCTTCAAACCCTTTAAGCGGAATAGCACGATCATTCGCTATGCGATAAACATGTGCTTTCGAGTTGGCAATGTACATTTCACCCGCCTGCGATGAGGTAACGCCATATACAGCGCTTTCTTTCAAGGGAATATTTTTGCATACCGGAACAAATTTGGTCCCGTTGTGCTTCACAATCCCGTATTCCGTAAATACCCATACATAACCCCGGGAATCCTGGTGCAGATTATAAACCTCCATAGCAGGAAGTCCTTGTTTGACTCCCAGGTTTTCAAACACCAGCTTTTGTGAATAGGCCTTTGATGCAGAAATCAGCAGCAGGCAGTAAATAATCCATTTGTTCAGCACCTAGTAAAAATAGTAATTAACCCGTATTATTGAGTATCCGGAGAGTTAACAAATCGTACAGATGAATTCCTATTTACACCAAAAATCAATTTTCAATAAAAGAGAGCCTTTCCAACTGAAAGCCTCTCTTTTATTCATTCAAGTGTTGTTTCAATTAAAACGCTTTCCAGTATCCGAAATCGTTATTATTAGTTACTGAAAATCCTTCCGAAGCAAATGTATTGGAAGTCAGGCTCAGTGAATATACCGGGTTGGAACTTCCATGCCGGGCGAAATAAAGTTTTCCGTTTCCGTACGTAGTATTAATTCCGGATCCTACTGTTCCGGGAATTCCTGCATAAGTGCGGTGATTAGCAACATTACTTATAAGGTTTGTACCTGAGATTGTAAAATGCCAGGAAACAATACCCGAGGATGCATATACGTCCGATTCATGAGAGAAGACCAATTCGGACCCCCCGAATCCATCCGGAACAAATGCTATGGACCCGCATTTATACCCGTTCATCAATCCTCCGGTAAAGATCGTGGTAGAACCTCCATTTACAGTTAATGGAGTAGCAAATCCGGTTGAAGGATTTATTGAGACGATAGATTTGTTACTGCTACCTACCAATGCATAAACCTCCCCCGTTTGCGGATGGATTTCTATTTCTTCAATAGGAAGGGTAAATGCTGTTCCTGTGGAATTCAGAATAACGGTACTTATAATTGGTCCACCATCCAAAACCTGCAGTCCTGAAGCTGTTTTATAGGCATAAATAATATTTCCGGTGGAAGCCGCACATCCCTTTAATGTCTGGTTGGTTGTCGAAGCAGGATGTGTACCATTTACGTATTGCGAGCCAGGATATGGTCCATAGAATTCATAATAACCGCTTATAATGTCTCCAAAGGCATCAAAACCGTTGTGCGAAACAATTCCCTCCTGGTAAACCGGTCTTTTAGCAGGATCAATCTCGGTCTTTGACTTCGTTTTTCCGTTCGGAATAACGCTCTCTTTTTTACAAGCGGCTAGTGGCAGCATTAAAACTCCTGCTGCAAAAAATACTGTTTTAAATGTGTTCTTTTTCATGTGTGTGTTTTAGTGATTTTGAATGTTTGCCCTTCCATATCGCGAGTAGGAATGACATCAAATCAAAATTCGGGCAAGTAACTCATTGTTTCATTACCGCAGGATCAGTTTTTTACACAAATGATAACTTCCCAATATTTGTGAAATGTGGTGATTATGTAACTCCTGCCAAATTTTTTATAACAAATCTGGCGTAAACGGCACTGATCTTTACAAACTCCTGTTGTGAATTACAATTACGGGAGCCACAGCTATGATCCAGGTTACGAGAGAAGGTGTTTTATTGGAGCGGACAACGCATGATTTTGAAAGTCATGGCGTATTCAATCCGGGGGTGATACGCGAGGGAAATAGTGTACACCTCTTCTACCGTGCGGTAAAAACCGGGAACCATTCTACCATAGGTTATTGTAAGCTTGACGGTCCTCACCAAATCATCCGGAGAAATGCGGAGCCAATTATTCATCCGGAATTTGAATATGAATCCCTGGGAGTAGAAGACCCGCGTATTTGCAAGATCGATGACCTGTATTATCTGACTTATACAGCTTACGATGGCGTAAATGCCCTGGGAGCTTTGGCAATTTCCCGGGATTTGAAGACTTTTGAGAAACAGGGACTGATTGTACCACAGTTTTCTTATACCGATTTCGAAACACTGACTAAAGGCGGCAGGGATATAGAAGACCGTTACCTGGGATACTGCCATTCAACGCCATTCATTCCGGAATTAAATCGGACTAATTTGGTTTGGGACAAAGACGTAGTCTTCTTCCCACAACGGATTAACGGGAAACTCCATTTTCTGCACCGCATAAAACCGGATATCCAGTTGGTGGCAATCCATGAATTGAGTGATCTCACCCCTGCTTTTTGGGAAGATTATGTATCAAGACTGAATGAAAACACCATCCTCTTTCCGAAATATGAACATGAAATAAGCTATATCGGATCGGGAGCCCCTCCAATTGAAACAGAATCAGGCTGGCTTTTGATCTACCACGGAGTGAAATGCACTGCCGAAGGAAATATCTATTCGGCCTGTGCGGCCCTGCTGGATATTCATAATCCGGGAAAAGAAATTGCACGTTTACCATACCCCTTGTTTAAACCAGAAACCGACTGGGAATTGCACGGGGAAGTCGATCATGTCTGTTTTCCTTGCGGAACAGCATTGTTTGGCGACACATTATATATCTATTATGGCGCTGCTGACAGACAGATTGCGTATGCATCACTGAGTCTTTCAGAGCTCATTTCAGAACTCAAACTAAACACAATTAAAGATGAAGCATCCAGTTAACAACAATCGATTTGCTCAATCCCTATTCCTGAATCATTATCCTGAATCCGAAGTGAAACTTTCCAAACTGGAAGTTCCGGTAATACTGTTGATTTCCTCCTATCCTCCCAGAGAATGCGGGATAGCGACTTATTCCCAGGATTTATTAAGCGCTTTAAACCAACAGTTTGACGGTTCGTTCGAGCTGCAGGTCTGTGCACTGGAAAGCGGTTTCAATGACCATCAGTATCCCAAAGAGGTTACTTACACACTCCAGGCAGATGAACCGGCAGAATACCTCGCTTTGGCAGATAAGATCAACGCCGACAAACGAATAAACTTAGTTCTCATCCAACATGAATTCGGACTTTTTCGAATGGATAAGGAAGAATCCTTCCTGACTTTGATTCAAACCCTGAAAAAACCTGTTGTTACGGTGTTTCATACCGTACTTCCAAATCCGGATACAAACCTGAAAGCACATGTTCAAAAAATCGGGCTGTTTTCCGACTCACTCATCGTCATGACCAACAATGCCGCTGACATATTGAAGAACGAGTACATCATTCCTACCAAAAAAATCACAGTCATTCCTCATGGAACACATCTTGTTCCTCATTTAGATAAAGAACAGTTGAAACAAAAGTTCGGACTAAAAGGAAAGAAAACACTTGCAACCTTTGGCTTGTTGAGTTCCGGAAAAGGAATTGAAACAACCCTGGAAGCGCTTCCCCGAATAGTAGATAATGAACCTGACGTGATCTTCCTGATAATCGGGAAAACACACCCCGGAGTAATTGCTTTCGAAGGAGAGGCCTACAGAGAATCGCTTAAAGCAAAGATCCGTAATCTAAAGCTGGATAATCACGTCATTTTCGTAAACAAATACCTTTCCCTGAAAGAACTGCTGGAGTATTTGCAACTGACGGATATTTATCTTTTTACTTCCCTCGACCCGAACCAAAGCGTAAGCGGTACTTTCTCCTACGCCATGAGTTGTGGTTGTCCGATCATTTCAACGCCAATGCCTCATGCAAAAGAATTCCTGGACCAGGAAACCGGCATTATAGTGGATTTTAGTAACCCTGACCAATTAGCTGATGCTGTTGAGCGTATGTTTGAAAACGAAACACTTAGGGAGCAGTTTATTTCCAACGGATTGGAACGTATGGCGCCGACATCCTGGGAAAATTCCTCAATAGCACACGCACAGCTATTTCAACTGCTGATGACAAGCAAAATCGAACTACGCTATATGCTACCTGATATTAACCTGGCACATTTCAGCAGGCTTACTGACCGGTTCGGAATGCTCCAATTTGCCAAAATCAATCAGCCCGACCGTGAATCCGGATATACACTGGACGACAATGCACGGGCTCTGATCGCGCGATGCATGTATTACGAAGCCACACTTGACGGGGCAAGCCTTGTTGCTATTCAAACGTATTTGAAATTCATTGCATTCTGTCAGCAGCCCGGCGGTAATTTCCTCAATTATGTGGACCAGGACCAGTTGTTCTCGAAATTTAATTATGAAACAAATCTTTCCGATTCAAACGGACGGGCCATATGGGCATTGGGTTACCTGATTTCCAAACAACATATTTTCCCTGAAACATTCGGAGTACTTGCAAAATCCATTCTTCGAAAAGCTTTAAGCAACATAGAACACATGCATTCTCCGCGCGCAATTGCTTTCACGATCAAAGGATTGCATTTCAGCAATATAGAAGACAAAGATCCGGGTATTACAGCCCAAATCAAATTATTAGCAGACCGATTATTGAGGATCTACCGCCATGAATCGGAACCAAACTGGTCGTGGTTCGAAAGTTACCTGACCTATGCCAACAGTGTTTTACCGGAAGCATTGTTATATGCCTGGGAAGAAACGGGTGATGAATTCTACAAGATGATTGCCAAAAAATCCTTCGATTTCCTGCTGTCCCTGACATTTAACAAAACAGGAATCAAAGTTATTTCCAACAAAAGCTGGCTTCATAAAGGGCATCAACCGGAAGAGTTCGGAGAACAACCTATCGATGTGGCGTATACCATCTTGGCTCTTGACCACTTTTTCGAAGTATTCGGAATGGACAGTTATCTTGAAAAGTCAGAAATTGCCTTCAGCTGGTTTCTCGGGAATAATCATTTGTCCCGTATTATTTACAACCCCGGAACGGGAGGATGTTACGACGGCCTGGAACATAATCATGTTAATTTGAACCAGGGAGCGGAATCGACGGTGAGTTACCTCATCGCCAGGATGACTCTAGAAAAACAACATAAAGCCAGAAGCTCCAAACCCAAGAAATTGTATATCGTATCTCAGGAATGATCCAAAAGAAAGCAAACGGACTTGTTCAGTATATGAAGACCAATGGCCTGACACTAGTCCTGGCTGAAAGTATGACCTGCGGACTTGCAGCTGTAAAGCTTTCTTCCTGCATAGGTGTTTCGAATGTGCTGCTTGCTTCTCTTGTATGTTATACACCTAAGGCTAAAATACAGCTTTTACAAGTGAAGCAGGCGACCATTCGACGCCATACCTGTGAATCCGCTGAAGTGACGGCAGAAATGGCAGAAAACCTGTCTGAATTGCTTGAAGCGGATGTTTATGCCGCTATAACCGGTCTGGCTTCGGCAGATGGGAGTGAAACGAAGGACAAGCCGGTAGGAACAGTCTTTTTTGCAATTCGATACAAGCATAAAACTCATGATTTCCGGAAGGTATTCCGTGGAACTCCTTTAGAGATTAAAACAAAGGCGGCGGTTGAATTATACCGGTTGATTTTAAAATTGATCAAACAAACAGGGACGTAAGATTTTACGTCCCTGCTTCTATTTTTTAGCACTGTTTGCCGTGGATATCACGTCTCCCGCCTTCTTTTTCAATCTGTCGGCAAATTCTTTTGCTTCCCCTGCCAGCTTTGCCCTGGTTTTCTTCCCTTTGGCAGGTGCCAATAAAATTCCGGCCGCCAAACCTACTGCAGCTCCTGCAGCCAGGGTCCCGATCGCTTTCGAAACGGAATGAGATTCCCCGGTAGTGGATTCCCCCGTTTTCGTTTTATTCTCTGCTGATTTCATATTCATTGATTTATCGATGATGAATTTTAAAATGTGTCCCGCAAGTTTTAATGTCGCGTCCATATATTCTGTTTTGGAATGAGTATTCTTTGCCATTTGCTTTAAAGATCGTTTTTGAAAAGGAAAGATCATTACAAAATCACATGGTTTTATTACATAAATCACGCTTTTCACCAACATTACAAGAGGGGAAAGAAAAAAGGGAGAGCCGGCCTTCACCCCAACTCTCCCTTTTAACACTTAACCCACACTACCACACATGGACCGCTTAAAAAATACCTTAAACATTTCTTCAAAAATACCCCGCTTCAAACCGGATGTGGTTATATATTCTCTAAAGAGATTTGCAGAAATTCCACTATTGTTAAGATTCGGTCTCCATTTTCCCTGCTGATAATTATTCCTAACGCCGGTCAACTATTTTTTGCATTTGCATAGCATTCTCATATCCGGCTTCGTAATAGGTGTTATTGAAATAGATAAAGCTTTCAGAGGAACTTTGGGGAATTCTTTCGGAGAATTTTTGCAATTCTGAAGATTCGTAGGGCGATTTGAACAAGACTGGATTTCCATGCAATCTAAGGTAAAACACGTTGGTTGTATGCATAAAGCATGTTTCCAAACCAGGAAAGTCGACATTGCAAAAAGTTATCTCTGCCGCGGTCAATTTCCTTTTCACCTCATCGTTCCACCAGGAAGCATGACGAAACTCAACGACGTTCTCAGGATGATTCGGAATAGTATTCAGTACCAGCTCCAGGTTCTCATCCGAATACTGAAAGGAAGGTGGAAGCTGAAAGAGAAAATGACTGCATTTCTCACCCAACCCTTCGCGCATCAATGCCTGGAATTCGGTGATAAGTGATTGAGATTCCCGGAATTTCAGAATATGTGTGATCTGCTTACTCATTTTCACGGAAAACCGGAAATCGGGAGGTGTTACATCGTGGTATTTTTTGAGATCTGACAATTTAGGTGTCCGGTAAAAAGTGCCATTCAATTCAACGGTATTGAACACCGTGCTGTAATGTTCCAGCCAGTTTTTGGGCTGTAAACCTGCCGGGTAGAATTTGTTTTTCCATGCCGGGTAGTAATACCCTGAACAACCGATGTAATATTTCTTATTCATATCAATTTAGTTTGTTTTCCACGGACGAGCACGGAGGAACGCGGAAGTCTGATTCTTTGTAATCACCAACAGCCAATGATCATTTTTCTTCCTGTCAATTTATTTATTCCCCACGGACGAGCACGGAGGAACGCGGAAGTCTGATTCTTTGTAATCACCAACAGCCAATAATCATTTTTCTTCCTGTCAATTTATTTATTCCCCTGTCTCTTATACACATCTCCGAGCCCACGAGACTCCTGAGCATCTCGTATGCCGTCTTCTGCTTGAAAAAAAAAAA
>NZ_CABHOL010000028.1 GCF_902168135.1 uncultured Fluviicola sp. | reverse complement strand
CTCTTCCTTACGGGCAATCATTTGTGTAATATCTGCTTCTACATTGTCAACTTTGATTCCGTGAGTTGCAAAGTTGTGCTTTGCATTGAAAAAATGCTCGGAAGAGTCCAACAAAGCTTTCGAAGGAATACATCCAACATTTAAGCAAGTTCCTCCCAGAGTTGGGTATTTTTCGATCAAAGCAGTATTCAATCCTAATTGTGCACAGCGAAGAGCAGCTACATATCCACCAGGACCGGAACCGATAATCGCAACATCAAACGTACTCATAGTTTCAATTTCTAAAATGTGGGATAAAGGTAAGTATTAATTGAAAATGCGAAATGCAAAATGCAAAAGAAAGTGCATGTAATCACTAAAGTCAACCCGGATTTCAAAGCTTGGCTTTATTACCGAAGCACACTCCTGAAAACGTGGATTAAAATTCACTGTACCAGTTAAAATGCTTTTCAAGGATTTGTTCTTTTTCTGATCTTAAAAACTGCAGGTACGCCTGAGAAACAGCCGACATTTTTTTATTTTTCAGCCAAATAAGTCGCCATTTGGTTTCCATCGGAAGCCCTTCCTTTTTAATGATTCTCAAGCTCCCGTTGAGGAGTTCATTTTTTATCCCGATAAGAGGCAGAATTGAATTCCCCAACCCGGCTAACACAGCCTGTTTCACAGCCTCATTGGATGTAAGCTCGATTTTCTTTCGCTTTAAGCCTTTCATGTCTTTGAAATAACTTTCCATTTCAAAACGGGTAGCTGACCCCTTTTCCCGGTATATCAATGTTTCAGAAAGCCCGTTTTCCTCACTTCCCCCAACCAGGTACAACTTGTTTTCAACCAGTATTTCCTCCTCTACTTCCAGGTCATCCGGCAAAATGGAAACCAAAGCAAAGTCAATCTCATTATTTTTTAGACTTTCAATCACCCGCGATTTATTCGTCACATCCAGCAACAAGTCAACACTGTGATTCCTATTCAGGAACTCCGAAAGAAAAAAAGGAATCACATATTTTCCGGTTGATGCAGAGGAAATTTTTAACCGTCCTGAAAGTTGGCCTTCATATTCCTTGGTACGGAATTTCAACTGGTTCATTTCTTCGGTGATTCTTCCCGCCAATTCTGCAATCTCAAAGCCAAAATCTGTAATATACAACTTCCTTCCTATCACCTCTGTAAGTGGAAATTTGAACTGATCCTGGAAATTTTTTAGCTGGATTGAAACAGCTGGCTGCGTCATATAAAGCTCTTCCGACGCCTTGGTAATGCTTTGTGTTTCAACCACCTTCAAAAAGATATTCAACTGGTTAATGGTGTAATTCATAAAAATAATTTATGTAAATCATATCAAATATATATAAAAATATATGAACTAAAGCCTCTTACTTTGTCCCAACCAAAACAAAAAAATATGGCGAACAGTTTTCTTTTACTTCCTTTTCTGATTATTCCTGCACTCCAGGTCCTGGGAGCATTAATTCCCCGTTTTCATCATCGGGTCCATCAATTAAACTTTCTTAACCTGATGTTGTCTCTGTATGGAATTATCCTGTTAACAAGTATTCCCTCCATGTCTCTGGATATCTTCACTTTCGAAGGACTGGGCATAAGTGTAAGAATTGACCGGTTGAATGTGGTGTTGCTAACCATGATCTCAATTATCGGACTGGTTGTTTCCCGGTTCAGTAATTCCTACCTGGATGGAAATCCAAGGAAATCGTACTTCATAGCTACCATTTCCGGCATCATAGGAAGTGTGCAGCTTTTTGTCCTCTCCGGGAACATCGCACTTCTCTTCCTGTCCTGGGTCGCAACAAGTTTATTCCTTCAAAAACTGCTGCATTTTCATTCGGAAAGAGAAAAAGCACGTCTGGCAGCCCGGAAAAAATTCATCCTTGCAAGACTAGGTGACTTCACCTTGCTTTGCTCCCTTTCAATGCTTTTTTACACCTTTAAAACCGGAGATTTGAACACCATCTTCAAACAACTGCAGGAAACGGGAACTGCATCGGGAACACTTACAGCCGCAGCCATTTTCCTGGCAGCAACAGCAATCCTAAAATCCGCTCAAATGCCGTTTCATGGGTGGTTGATCGAAGTAACGGAATCTCCTACCCCGGTATCTGCGCTGCTTCACGCCGGACTTATCAATTCAGGACCTTACCTAATCATTCGTTTCGCTGCATTGATACAGGTTTCGGAAAGCACCCAACTGGTTCTTTTCACTGTCGGGATAATTACTGCACTATTCGGATCGTTTGTATTCATTTACCAGCCCGCTGTCAAAAACTCCCTCGCATATTCAAGTGTTGCACATATGGGATTCACCATTTTACTTTGCGGAATCGGAGCCTATTCAGCCGCCCTGCTTCACCTTACCGCACACTCATTCTATAAAGCACACGCCTTCCTTTCTTCCGGAAGCGAAGTCGAGCGAATGACAGATCCTTTCAGTCAAACACCGAAAAAGAATCACTTGGCAGGCGCTTTCGGATTTATAATTTCATTTATCCTAGGAATGTCCATCGGCTACCTCATAGAAACTTACCTGATACCTATCCCGTTTGTATTCTCCGTGTTGTACATATTAGTATGCACAGCCATTTCTTCCATGATCTCCAAATCACTGACGGCAGGTAATCTTCCGGGAGCCTGGCTCCGAATAACTTCCCTGGGTATCCTCTCGCTGGTTTCACTCGTTGGATTTGAATTACTTTTTCACCAACTGGTTTCATCGCAAATCTCAGAACTCAGCAACCCTTCCGGGGTGATCCGCTATGCAGCAATAGGCATGCTAACCATTTTCAGTATCCTGATCGTATCCAGAACCTTTATCAGCAGTTACTTCCTTCAAATGCTGCGATACAAATTAAGTGTACATCTGATGAACGGTCTCTATCTGAACTTATTAATCAATAACCTGATGGGTGCCCATAAAAAATAATTCATGAAGCTCTTTAAATCAATGAACATGCAAAAAGAATCAACAGCAACTCCAACAACTTTCGTCTATTCCGCGTTACAAACACGGGAAAAAGTCAAAAAACTCATTGCTCCGGCGTGGCCGCTCAAAGACTCTGTGGCAGTTAATCCGTTTCACGGTTATACAGACTCTCCATTCGACAAAGCTGCGCACCTGTTCAAAAACCTGGCAGGGATCGAGCTCTATATGCCGCTTTCATTCTACCGAAACCTATTTTCAGAGAAAAAAATACTGGAAAGCGATATCCGGGAAGCGATAAAAGCTTCAGGGAATTCCTTTTTAACAGTAGAACAACTGCTGAACGAGATACAATCTTCGGAAGAAATCACCCCGGCTTCCCCGGCAATTGTAACCATTACTGACATGGCCGAGAAACTCAGTCGAATCAAATTGAATGACTTTTTCATCGAAACCATTTCGACCTGGGCCGCTTCACACTTCGGAAAAAATGGGAAAACCGATCAGGAATCTCCCAAAAATCTCTTTCAGGCCTGGAAGATTTATGCTTCAACAGATTATTCAACCCGGTTGATCGGTATCCCGAATTTCAAACGTCATCTACACGAAATCCCGGACGATTCAGAGAAAGCTTTCAACTATATAACCAATGAACTCAAACTCGATGAAGAACAATTGACCTGGTACCTGTTAAGATTGTCTTACCAATTAACCGGATGGTCGGCAATTATGTCCGGAATGGACTGGAACGGCAGGCTATATGGCGGAAAAACCGATTCCTTCGATCAATTCATCACCATTCTTCTGAGTTGGGATTTCTGCTTGCTGAGAGCCTACCAACAACTGGGGGTAGATGAACTCTGGAGACAGAAAAACCAGTATGCCGTACAAAAACTTTTACTGGAAAATCCGGAAGGTTCGTTCCGGACACAAAGCATTTTGCAGCATGCTTTTGAACTTGCCGGCCAGCGTGAATTACGAAAAAAGTTTGCCGCCAATCAGACATCAAATACCTGGAAAAAACCGCTCGCACAGACTGTATTTTGCATCGATGTGCGGTCAGAAGTTTACCGACGAAACCTGGAGTCTGCAGATCCGGAGATTCAAACCATCGGCTTCGCAGGATTCTTCGGATTCCCAATCAAATACCAGGCAGCAGGAGCAACAAACCCAGTGAATCAATGCCCGGTGCTGCTGCCTTCGGGGCCACTGGTGAAAGAAACGGCCAATCAAACAGTTTGGGAGAAACTAAACACAAAAAGAAACGTCGATACCCAGACAAAAGAAACCGTGAAAGGATTCAAATCAGGCGCCATCAGTTCTTTCGGTTTTGTAAGTTCGCTGGGATTGTTCTTCCTTCCAAAGCTCGTGAGCGACTCCTTCCGCCTGACACGTATAATCTCCAAAGCTGCTCAGAGAGGCTACCGCGAAAATTACCTCGTTCAACGCCAGATAGACCTCTCCGATTTCCCATTTGAAGACCAGGTGAACATGGCGCTGGCAACCCTAAACACAACCGGGTTAAGCAAGCGGTTCGCTTCCATGGTATTGTTTGTGGGACATGGCTCTTCTTCGGTAAACAATCCGCATGCAGCAGGACTGGAATGCGGGGCCTGCGGCGGACATTCTGGAGATATTAACGCCCTCGTAGCTGCAAATATCTGCAACAATCCGGAAGTCCGAAAAGCATTGAGATCAAAAGGAGTGGAAATTCCGGAAGAGACTATTTTCCTGGCCGGACTTCATGATACAACCACCGATCAGATCTCGATCCTGAATGCACAACTGGTAACAGACTCACACCGGAATGAATTCAACAGATTAACTGAAAAACTTACACTTGCTTCGGAATTGACGCGCAAAGAACGAAGTTATCGACTGACTTCTCCGCTTGAACAAAGCGCCAAAAACCTCCCGGATCGCAGCAAAGACTGGGCCCAGGTAAGGCCGGAGTGGGGACTGGCAGGATGTAACTCCTTTGTAATCGCACCCAGAGACAAAACTAAAAATCTGAACCTGGAGGGAAAAACATTCCTGCATGACTATCATTTCCGGGAAGATCACGATCTCAAAATACTCGAAACAATTGTCACTGCACCAATGATCGTTACAACCTGGATCAACTTACAATATTACGCCAGCACAGTAGACAACAAGCGATTCGGGGCAGGAGACAAAACCATTCACAATGTTACGGCGGGAATCGGCGTACTTGAGGGATCATCCGGTGATTTACGAATAGGATTACCCCTGCAATCCGTTCATACAGGAATCGATTTCGAGCACCTTCCTCAACGCTTGAACGTTTTCATCGATGCTCCGGTCGAAGCGATCAACAAAATCCTTGCAAAACACCCCTCAGTGAGAAACCTGTTCGACAACAAATGGATTCATCTTTTCCGACTAGACAACGCAGGTACAGTCAGCGAACAGTATGTTTCGAAGCTTCAATGGAAATCATTCATCAATAAACAAACCTTCACGGAAGAGATTCCTGTATTATCATCAGCAGAATAACCCATTATATAATCCATATCTATGAAAACAAAAAACATCACCATTGCAGAAAAAGGAGTGGCATTGGAAGAAGCCGGACACTTTTTACTAAAGTTCTTCGAACAGCAGATAAACACTTACAACGAACAACAGATGATTGCCTGGGAAAGGAATCATTTCATCTCAAAAGAAGAAAGCAATGCAAAAATGGCGCATTTGAAAAAACAAAAAGAGGAACTCAAACAACTCCTTGCCGATTCTGACAAATCCAATAAAGTCGATTTCACGCTATCAATCGGCATAGTCGTTCAAGAAACAAATTCCTTGAATACACATGCCTGAATACAGTGGGAACAACACTATTTAAGAACCGCATCCTGGCAATTGCCACCATGCACGGAAAAGAAACGGTCATACAGCCAATCATGGAGAAAAGCCTGCAGGTAAACTGCAGGCTTGTTCCGGGTATCAATACCGATGTACTCGGAACCTTTTCCGGTGAAATCGAACGAAAACAAGACCCACTTGGCACACTGCGTTTAAAATGCGAACTGGCTTTTGATCTTTCGGGAGCCGATTTAGTAATTGCCAATGAGGGTTCGTTCGGACAGCATCCTCATTTATTTTTCGCCAAAGCCAACGAAGAACTGGTCATACTCCAAGACCGTAGGAACCAGCTGGAAATTGTAGCAAGTTATCTCACTACCGACACCAATTTTGACGCTACGGAGATAACCACCGAAAACGAAGCTCTTGAATTCGCAAACAGAGCTCTCTTTCCCTCCCACGGCTTAATTCTTAAGGGACAACAACATGCAAATACGTGCATTGAAAAAGGAATCACGCAACAAGAGCACTTACTCACCAGCGTCAGGAAATATTTACAGACCAACGGTAAGTTATGGATTGAAACAGATATGAGAGCGCTTTACAATCCTACCCGAATGCTTGCGATTCAGCAGGCTACTCAAAACCTTGTCCGCAAACTCGAAAGTGAATGCCCATCCTGCGGCTATCCCGGTTTCTGGATTTCAAAGGTAAAAGGCGGTTTGCCGTGTGCTCAATGCGGGACAGCTACCCGGTCAACTTCGGCACATATCTACCATTGTACAAACTGCTCGCACGAGAAAATAGTCGAATTCCCTCATTCCAAACGCTTCGAGGATCCCATGTATTGCGACATTTGTAATCCTTAGTGCAAATAAATGTTAAACATCATTTCCTTTCAAAATAATAGTAATACATTCGCGAATAATAGTATTACTATCAAAATGATTATTCAGTTTAAAATTGCACAACCGACGTGTACTTATTTAAAGGATCCTCAGGAGACAAAACTGGGATTCTCTATCATTCAGCATAGTATTCTTTTGATCCATGAAATCGGTTTCGAACGCTTTACTTTCAAAAAGCTCAGTGAATCTATCGGTTGCACGGAAGCCAGTGTTTATCGCTATTTCCAGAGCAAACAGCAGTTGCTTCTCTTTCTTTTTTCCTGGTACTGGGGTTGGATGAACTACCGTGTTCAACACGAAATCACTTCTTCAAAAACAAGCTTCGAGCGATTGGAAAAAGCAATCTCATTATTAATCGAACGCAGTTTAGACGATCAGCGAACTCCGTTTATTGATGAAGCAAAATTGCAGGAAATCATCGAGCAAGAGGGGGTGAAATCCCTGTTAACAAAAGAAGTTGACAGTATCAATCAAACCGGGGCGTTTGAGAACTACAAGCAATTGGTAGGATACCTGGCAGAACTCATCCATCAAATCAATCCGAACTATCCTTATCCGAATATGCTGATCACAACGATTATTGAAGGTGCTCATTTACAACATTTTTTTGCGGATCATTTACCGCGTTTGACAAACAGAAGCAAAAATCACGAATCAATTGGTTCATTTTATCTCCATTTATTAACCTCTTCATTGCAAACTAATGAAAAAACCGGCTATTAATCCTTTGAAACATTTGAGTGACCTGCTCAAACTGGAAAAATCAGATATTTCAGCACTTTACTTTTATGCGGTGGTAAGCGGAATCCTGAGTCTGAGTTTACCACTTGGTATTCAATCTGTTATTCATTTTATACAAAGTGGTCAGATAACTACTTCCTGGCTACTGCTTGTGCTACTCGTAATTTCGGGTGTTGTACTAACAGGAGTAATGCAGATTATGCAATTGCGAATCACCGAAAACATCCAGCAAAGGATTTACGTTCGTTATTCTTTTGACTTTGCCCATCGTTTCCCCCGGTTCAATCGCCAGGCACTTACCGGTAAAATTCCAGTAGAACTCATGAATCGTTTTTTTGATGTCATCAGTTTACAAAAAGGATTTTCAAAAGTATTGCTGGATTTCACCTCGGCTCTTTTGCAAATTACCTTCAGTCTTTTAGTCTTATCGCTTTACCACCCTTTCTATATTGCATTCAGCTTCCTGCTGATCGGGTTGCTTGTTTTGATCTTTAGACCGATTATTAAAAGAGGTTTGGAAACTTCTTTAAGAGAATCCAAATACAAATATGCCAGTGCTTACTGGCTGCAGGAAATTGCACGAGCAGATTGGAGCTTTCGATTGATACCGAATGAAACCCTTTCCCTGAACCGATTGGATGAACATGCCAATTCCTACCTAAAAAGCCGGGAAGATCACTTCCAGATTCTTTGGAAACAATTCATTTGGATGATTGCTATCAAAGCCCTGATAGTTGCTTCGCTTCTTGGGCTTGGGGGCTACCTGGTTATTTCACAACAAATTAATTTAGGGCAGTTCGTAGCAGCTGAAGTACTCATCCTGTTACTATTAGCAGCAGTGGAAAAAATCATTCAGTCGCTAGAAACGCTTTATGATGTATGCACATCTCTTGAAAAACTGGAACAGGTAAGGGAAATCCCGGTAACATTTGAAGAGAACACAACGGATGAGGAGATCGAACTATTCCCGATGGAAATGATCCCGGCAAACCAATCTGAAATCAAACCGGTCGTCCGCATTGAGAAAGGACAGAACACGCAGTTAACCGGAGGCAATCAACTAAAGATCAACACCTTCCTGCGCCAACTCATAGACCCTACCGTTGACGGAAAATATACTCCACGCTGGAACTTTCACATTCCAAACGGAAATCAGCTCACCTCCGGGTTCAACCAGATCGGATGGTTTGCCAAGGGAACACATCTAATTGAGGGAACCCTGGTTGAAAATGTACAATTCGGCAGAAAAACGGTTTCGGAAGAACAGGTAATTCATATCCTAAACCTTGTAAAACTCACTCACTTGTACAAAGAACAACCACAAGGCCTGGACTTTAAGATCAGTAAATCCGACAAATTCTTATCGGAAGAGGAACGCGATCGCTTACTGATTGCAAGAGCTATTGCCAGCAATCCACAGCTGTTGATTATTTCCTTCATCGGATCTCCGATTTCAACTGATGGACGATTGGAACTGATTGAAGCTATACGGAAAAACAATCCGGAAGCAACCCTTGTAATAGCAACTGAAAGCCCGCTTCTTTTAAACTGGAACACTATCGATTTTAATGATTTAGGACTATGAAACGATTCGAATCTTACACCTGCATTCAAACGGTCAAAAAATTAAAGACACCTCTGCGTTGGCGAAGATTGAGTATTTACTTCTTCGGAATTCTGCTCATCATCCTGTTTTTACCCTGGACCCAGAATATTGATTCTCCCGGCACCGTTACCGCTCTCAGTCCAAATAACCGCCCGCAAACCGTTCATTCCATTATTGGCGGACGGATTGAAAAATGGTATGTCCGGGAAGGACAATTCGTGAAAAAGGGTGACACCCTGGTTTACCTGAGCGAGATCAAGAGTGAATACATGGACCCGGCACTGATTGAGCGCACGGAATCTGCTATGCGATCGAAAGAAAACAGTGCTGAATCTTACATGTCCAAAGTACAATCCCTCGACAAACAAATTGATGCATTGATTGATAACCGCGCATTAAAGCTGCAGCAGGCACAGAATAAGGTAAGACAAACACGGCTCAAAGTAACTTCAGACAGCATGGATTACAAAGCCAACGAAAAGCAGCTTGAAATTGCGATCAAACAATACGAACGAACGGAAGAATTGCACCGTCAAAACCTGAAATCCCTTACTGAATTGGAAAACAAACGATTAAAAGTACAGGAAATGGAAGCAAAGGTGGTGAGCCTGGAAAATAAGTTGCTCGCATCACGCAACGAATTGATTAATGCCATCACTGAAATCCAGTCCATTGATGCGGATTACCGCGACAAGATTGCGAAAAGCGAATCTGAAAAGTCTACCGCACTTTCCAGTTTATATGATACGGAAGCAACTGTCACGAAAATGCAAAACCAGATCAGCAATTACAGCATTCGGTCCGGGTATTATTACGTGACTGCACCACAGGACGGATACATTTCCAAAGCACTAAAAAACGGTGTGGGAGAAACCGTAAAAGAAGGCGCTGAACTGGTAAGTATTGTTCCGAATCTATCTGATTTTGCGGTGGAGATGTTTGTTTCTCCGGTAGATTTACCATTGGTCCACCTGGGTAATGAAGTCCGCCTGCAGTTCGACGGATGGCCTGCAATTGTTTTCTCAGGATGGCCCATGGTGAGTTATGGTTCTTACGGAGGAAAGGTAGTTGCAATAGATAATTTTGTCGGAACAAACGGAAAATACCGCGTCCTGGTTGCTCCCGATAAAAATGATCATCCCTGGCCAAAAGAATTGCGCATGGGAGTTGCAGTAAAAACGATGACTTTACTCGACAATGTTCCTATTTGGTATGAATTATGGCGAAAAATCAACGGATTCCCTCCGAATTACTACCTGCCTGCGGGTTCTGAAACCAAATCAAAAAAATGATGAAAGCACTCCTTTTATTAGCAGTCCTCAGTATGATTCCTCTATTGGGAAATACGCAGGATACCATCCGCCAGTTGACGCTTGATCAGTACCTGCAGCACATCCGGGAAAACCATCCGGTAGCTCTCGTAGCTTCCAACCAGGTTGATATGGCCGAACTTTTCGTTCGTCAGTCAAAAGGAAGTTTCGATCCTGTTTTGCTCGGAGGTATGGATCAGAAGTATTACAACGGCACCACTTATTACAGTACGCTTTCCACAGGAATTAAAATCCCTACCCGTGTGGGAATCGATTTCAAAGCGATGGGAGACTGGAACAGGGGTACTTATCTGAATCCGCAAAACCGGGTTCCCGAAAACGGCCTCACATACGTCGGATTTGAAGCACAGCTCGGGCGCGGCATGTTTACTGACGAACGCAGAACACAAATCAGGAGAGCACAGGTAGCCTTAAATCAAAGCTACACCGAACAGCAGTTAACTCTCAACGATTTGCTTTACGAAGCCGGACAAGCCTTTATTCAATGGCAGGAACAGGAAGCACAATACGAATTGGCACTGGAAGGATTGAGCTTTACAGAAACACGCTTCGATCAATTGATGATCAATGTTACGCTCGGCGATCGCCCCTATGTTGATACGGTAGAAGCTTCGGCTCAGCTTTTTCTCCGAAAAATGGAAGTGGAACAGCGGAGATTACAGCAGCAAAACGCACGCATTGCCGTAGAGAACTACCTTTGGGAGCAAGGCCGCATTCCCCTTCAACTGGACAGCACACTTGTGCCGGAAAAGCTCAGCGTGAAAGAACCCGGTGCATCACTGGCAGACTCATCGGCAACACACCCGGCGGTGCGTTATTATGATTGGAAATTATCCGACCTGGATTTCGAACGCCGTTTAAAAGCAGAACAATTGAAACCGCAATTCAGTGTGAATTACAATCTGCTGACACCCGCACCTGATATTATTTCAAGCAATTACAGCTGGACCAACTACAAATGGGGAGCGACTTTCTACATGCCGATCCTTTTGCGGAAGGAACGGAACAGTTTGTCCATTACCAAAACAAAGATTGAGAACACACGGATGGAACAGCAGTTAAAACAACGTGAATTGCGTACCAAACAACTCCAGGTCCGCAACGAATGGAATACCGCCGTTACACAGGCCCGGATGGCAGAAACGATCGCTAACCGCTACCGGCAGCTTGCAGATGCGGAGCGAACCCTTTTCCTCAATGGAGAAAGCTCTCTTTTCCTGGTGAATGCACGTGAAATTTCTTACCTGAGCGCACAGGGAAAATGGATTGAAACATTGTCTAAGACCAATAAATCCCGCTTATCGGAATTGTATGTTTCAGGTAAACTGGGTCTTTAAAAACATCACTTCAAGATTATTTAACTTCTGATTTTCCGGAAGCATTCTTTGGTTTAAGATACCAATAAAGACCCGATCTCACGGTAACACCTCCCCAACCAACCGAATAACCTTCGTAACCGGCTAAATTTGACTGAACTAAAAAATTCAGATCCAGATGAAAGTACATCATAGGTGTAAGTTTAAATTCCTGGTTGATGGAAACATGAGGCCCCAGCATAAACCGTACAGTCGGATAAACCGTTGAATTCATTTCATGCACAAACTCATCCGTAGAACGATGGTACCACGTTCTTTTGTATCTGAATGTTAAGAGAGAACCCAATGCAAATCCGGGCGCAATTATTAAACGGTATCTTTCATGATGAATAATGGGAATGTGCCATTTTAACCCGGCATTAAACACCTGTGACTTATACCGGGTGAAAGCATATGTTGAATCGGATGAATACCCTCCGGAATAACCATCCCTGGAATCCGAGGTGTAATTGTAATCTGTAAACTGCAGATAAACCTCTATACGCCTGTTCGCATTTCCTTTCTTTTTTATAATGGTACTCTGTCCCAATTCGTAAGAAATTCCTTTGCGGCGGTTCTCTCCTGCAAATGCAACTCCCATCCCGCCATATATCCCAAGCTGAACACGCGGGGTTTGCTGGCTTTTGAGAATAAAAGGGATACATACTATTATAGCCATCAGAGTTTTCATAAATTGATTTTAAGTGAAATTATTCTTTGTAAATAGCGAACAGCATTAAAAAACATAAGCAACGCCGGTTGTCAAATTTCCTCCGGAATAAATTTCTCCGTTAAAGAATTCGAATTCGAAACCGGTAAAAGCATTCAACCCCAGGTTAAGTACCCAATGTTCGGCAAATTTATATTCAATAGATATCGCTGCGTGTGCTCCAAAAAATGCAACTTCATAAATTCCTTTCTTTTTCCAGCCTTCTATAGTAGTAATTCCATTTTCAGTTATAGCTCTTTTTTCCATAAATGAATAAAAAGCACTGAATCTCGGGCCGACACCAACATACATAGATACACGTTCCCTATTCACAATCCTGAATTCTGGCCGGAAAAGGACATTTACTCCTTTTATTCTATTATCAATTATGCTATAGCCTTTCTCAATCGTTCGGGCCTTCCTTTTAAAAACATCATAACTATGCCCTACAGCATAAACCAAACGCAGCACGCCATTCCTGGTAGAATGTTTCACATTCAGTCCGGCCTCCAGACCAAACTTTGTTTTTATTTCTCCGGAACCAAGCGTAAAATCTCTTATCCCCGGATTCAAAAAAGCTCCGAATTGAGGACTCGAATCATATTGCGCCAAGCCGATAAAAGGGATAAAAAGCAAGGTTGTAATAAGTGTTTTCATTGTGTAGTTTTTAGCAAAACTACTTGTAACACCTCTATTGAGAAAACGGCAAAATCACACTCATTTTAAACCAGTTGCGAAAATCCGTACTGACAACAGAAATAGAAGGTAAATGATGAAGAAAAACAACAGGCTACTTAAAGACACGTAATAAATAGCTGGCAACCAATCCCGGGCTATGACTTAAGAAGACTATACAACAAGCGTTGCGCCTTCGCTGACCGCATGTCGCCAAAGCTTTAGCGGCGGCACAAGCTACTGCGTAAGCGTTAGTGTGAAAGTATATCAGATATATTGCATGCATGGGTTGCAGATACCCCACCTTTTGTGAAACATAGGCAACATGAAATCAACTGGATTCCTGTCTTAACTACAAATCAAAAATATGTTTTTCGGCGTGGTAAGAAGAACGCACCAACGGTCCGCTTTCCACGAAACGGAATCCCATTTTCAAACCCAACTCGCGGTATTTATCGAAGCGTTCCGGAGTTACGAATTCAACAATCGGTAAATGTTTGGGAGTTGGCTGCAGGTATTGTCCTAAAGTCAGGATATCCACCCCAACAGCTCTGAGGTCTTCCATGGTTTCGATCACTTCCTCGTCCGTTTCCCCCAAACCGAGCATTACTCCGGATTTGGTTCGCATCCCTCCTTTTTTCAGGCGGAACAATACTTCCAAACTGCGGTCGTATTTTGCCTGGATACGCACCTGTTTAGTCAGGCGGCGCACCGTTTCCAGGTTGTGTGAAACGATTTCCGGAGCTACATCAATAATTTGCTGTAAATTTTCCCATTTCCCCGCAAAATCAGGAATGAGTGTTTCCATGGTTGTTCCCGGACTTTGGTGGCGTACAGCTTTTACCGTCTGTACCCAAATCCCGGCACCACCGTCTTTCAAATCATCCCGATCCACAGAAGTAATGACTGCATGTTTGATCTGCATGGTTTTGATGGAGTGAGCCACTTTACCCGGTTCAAATTCATCTACCGCATCCGGCCGTCCGGTCTGAACCGCGCAGAAACCGCACGAGCGTGTACAGATATTTCCCAGGATCATGAACGTTGCTGTTCCTTCTCCCCAACACTCCCCCATATTCGGGCAAGAACCACTTTCACAAATGGTGTGCAGTTTATGTTCGTCTACCAAAGCTCGTACCTTCTTGTAATTCTCACCGATCGGCAATTTTACGCGCAGCCAATTCGGTTTTTTAATACGAACGTTGTTTTCTGTTGTTGTTATTTCTTCTGACATAGTCGTGCCTTTCCCCTATTCAAAAATTCAGCACCTTTGGCACTGAGAAAATTGGTTCTACAAAAGTACGAAGAAGCAAGCAAACGAAGTAGAAAAGATTCAAAAAGTTCGACTCGTTAAGAGTTCAATAGAACACATAAGAACAGATCAATTCGTTTTTGAGAAATCTGTATTCACCAGAATGATTAAAACCTCATCTTTCATTTGATATTTCTTCAAATACTTCCGAAGTTCTTTCAGCATCACTTTTGAGTAATAATTGGACCATATATTCCAGTAAACCACTATCGTGTATTTTTTCTGGCTTGCTTTTTCCAAAATTTCTTGTCTGTCGGACTCATTGATATTCCACAGATCCAAATTATCATTGAATTGTAACTCAAAATTAGTTGGTAAATGGTTAAATTTTTTATACGGTTTATCAGATAAAATATTCAGTCTTTTAAATTCGCCATAACATTGAACATAAGCATTGACGAGAACTCCAAGTGAATCATAAATTCTTAATTGGATAGTTGATTGCTCAGTACCATGCTCCAATTGCCATAAATTTACAGCGTGTTTTTTACTTGATAACGAATCAATCAATTCATCTTTTATAAAAAGGTTATAATCGTAAAAAGATATTTTGTTCCTTATGAGATAGTTATTGACTTCTAAGCTTGATTTGTCAACCGTACTTTTAGTTCCCATATAATGAACAAAACCACAAGAAGAGATTAAGACCATGGTAAAAATGCTTGCTATTAGTTTCATCAGGTTATCCAAAGTATTGTGATCATGAATGAAACAAGATACAAAAAGACCTCCAATCAGCTTCCTGGTTCAATTATTAAAATGCACATCAAATATTCAATTACATTTAATAAGACTAACTTTGTGATAGAATTAAATAAAATGCCAACAGCAACAGTAAAATATTTGGGAGGATTGCGTACGGAATGTACGCACCTTCAATCCGGGACAGTGATCCACACCGATGCACCGACAGACAATCATGGAAAAGGAGAAAAATTCTCCCCGACAGATCTGGTTGCAACAGCTTACGCTTCCTGCATGCTAAGTATCATTGGCATTTACTGCAATGAGCACGGATACCATTACGAACATGGTTCTGCAGAGGTTACCAAGATTATGGAGTCAAATCCAAGAAGAATCGGGAAACTGGTCATTGAGATCGACCTGAGAAACAACGGTTGGGACGAAACAACTATTGAAAAGGTAAAACGCGCTGCCCTGGCTTGTCCGGTTGCAAAATCAGTTAGTGAAGATATCGAACTTGAAATTACATTCCATGTATAATAAGAAAAACGACCGCGAAGAAAGAGGCGGAGGATTTAACCGCGACAAAAAGAATTTCGAACGTAAACCCAAGGAAGATCCATCGGATATTATTTATGGGATCCGCGTTGTTATTGAAGCGATCAAAAATGAAGTAGAAATCAACAAGATCCTGATCCAAAAAGGAATTGACAAAGATTTGTTCGAGGAATTGAGAACGGTATTAACCGGGAAAGAGTACCAACTGCAATTCGTTCCGGTTGAAAAACTCAACAAATTAACGGCAAACAATCACCAGGGAGTTATTGCTTTTACCTCTCCGGTTGAATACAAGAATATCGAAGATTTGTGCGACCAATGGCTTTCCGAAGGAAAAGAGCCGTGCATTTTGGTGTTAGACCGTATTACGGACGTTCGAAACTTCGGTGGAATTGCTCGTACAGCGGCATGCATGGGAGTTGATGCTATTTTGATCCCGTCCAAAGGAAGTGCACTCGTTTCTGCAGATGCCATCAAAACTTCTGCCGGAGCATTACATACTATCCCGGTGTGTAAAACCGACCTGTTGAAAAACAGCCTGTTTTATTTACAGCAAAGCGGTTTCCAGATTGTTTCCTGTACGGAGAAATCCAAAGTTTCTGTTGAGAATTATTCGTTCTTCGGTCCGACAGCAATTATCCTGGGATCGGAAGAAGATGGAATTTCACATGATTTGCTGAAAATGTCGGATGCACGTTTGTCCATTCCAATGGCCGGAGATATTTCTTCGTTGAACGTGGGAGTTGCTACCGGGATGATCCTTTACGAACGATTGAAACAGGTGAAAGCAGCCAAATAATTTTTAGTTTAGCCCTAATTTAAAACAACCTAAATGAATACAATCGAAAACCTAAAAGTTGAGAAAACAGTCTTTAAGAACCAACGAGACGAAAACGGAATTGTTACTAAAGTAGCGGAAACCAAGATGGTGGGCAGACCACCTGAAGTTGTGAGTCAGGGAGTGCGTTTCGGATATTTTCTGATTGATGTGGTATTCTTTTACATCATTACATTTATCGTCGGGATGCTTATCGGGATTATCGTGGTAGCTACCGGAAATGTAGAAGCCTTGAGGCCCGATTCAACTCTTATAGGAGTGCTTAATTACATTGGTTATCCGATTTTCTTCCTCTATTATGCTATTAGCGAAGGACTGGGAGGAGCTACTTTGGGAAAATTGATTTGTGGCTATACGGTTATCGATGAACACGCGAATAAAGTGAGTTTTTCGAAAGCATTGCTAAGGACTGTTTGCAGATATATTCCATTTGAATCCTTTTCCTGTTTTGGGGAAAGAGGCTGGCACGATACCTTATCCAAGACTTACGTGGTGAAACGATCTGAAAAAGCAGAACTGCAAAAATTGCTTGGATCTTTTTCCGAGAAGCAGGAAGATTTGCTGGATTGATATAAAAGAAGTTATACACGAGACTGAAGACTAGAGACTACAAAAGTCTTTCGTCTTCGGTCTTTCGTCTTTTATCATCTCTACAAATTCGTTCCCCCCGAAACTTCGATGCGTTGTCCGTTAATCCAACGAGACTCGTCCGTACAAAGGAATGCTACCACATCACCGATATCATCCGGCAAACCTGCTCTTCCAAGTGCCGTTGCATCAGCTACCATTTTGTTGTAATCGGCATTATCACGCACTGCACCACCGCCAAAGTCCGTTTCAATTGCTCCCGGCGCCACACAGTTTACCCGAATTTGACGCGATCCCAATTCTTTTGCCAGGTACCTGGACAATTGCTCTACAGCAGCTTTTAATGATCCGTAAACCGAATATCCGGGTGCTGTAAAACGAGCCAGACCGCTTGAGATATTTACGATCCCACCACCGTCATTTAAGAATGGAACGATTAATTGAGTCAGTAAAAATGGTGCTTTGAAGTGAATATTTGTCAATGAATCAATAACTGATACTTCTGTTGCTCCCAATGGTGTTGGCAAACCAATTCCGGCGTTGTTTACCAAAAAGTCTATTTTCTCCGCATTGAATTTGCTCTTGATGGTATTTTTCAATTCGGCGACAAACGCTTCGAATGTTTCGGATTTGCTAACATCCAGCGGCAAAGCGACTGCTTCTGCTCCTTTTGACTGAACTTCTGAAACAACCTTGTCTGCTTCGGTTTTGTTTGTGTGATAAGTAATAACAACATTGATCCCTTTTTCTGCCAATTTGTTTGCCATACTCCTTCCAAGTCCGCGGCTTCCTCCGGTAATGAGTGCTAATTTATTTGTTTTCATGTGTTTTAATTTGATGAAACAAAGGTATCGTTCGAATCAGGTGGTTTGTTTGCATGAAGCAATCCAAGAGTTGCAAAAAACAAATAATTATCAATTATGAATGGTTCAATTAACAAGAAGAACTGCAAACCTCCTTGAAATTGATAATTCCTGCATTGATGATTAATTCCGGAAGGAATTCGGGGTGATCTGCGTGTGTTTCCGGAAGAAATTAGAGAAATGCGCCACTTCTTCAAATCCCAAACAATAACCGATCTCGGAAACTGTCCAATTTGTCTGCTTCAATAAGATTTTTGCTTCCTGGGTAATGCGGTGGCCAATTACTTCGGTTGTTGTTTTTCCGGTGTTTTCTTTCAACACCTTATTGAGGTGATTCACATGAACCGAAAGTCGATCAGCAAAATCTTTGGCAGTTCTCAAGCCAATCCGCTGCTGGTTCGATTCGATAGGAAACTGTCTTTCCAATAGCTCCACAAATAAAGATGTCACCCTTTCCGAAGCCGTATGTTTCGGGTACAAAACTGAAGCCGGCTGCAATTTTTGCCCTAAATGGATCAATTCCATCACATAAGTCCGGATCAGATCGTACTTAAATGCATAATCTGAAGACTGTTCTGCCTTCATTTTTGAAAAAACGGTTCTGATGTACTGGTATTCGCTTTCGGACAATTCAAAAACAGGTACGCTTCCCGGACTGAAAATCGGCAGTTCATCCAACGCAAACCCGGTATTTGCTCTTGTAATGAAATCCGTACTGAAAACACAAAAAACCGCGTTATGGCCTTCGTCTTCGGAAGTATAATTATATGGAACTTTCGGAGTAGCAAAAAGGAGTGCATGTTTTTCAATTTCAATGACTTTATCGGCATATTCCGCCGTACTTCTTCCCGAAATCAAGCTGATCTTGTAATACAAGCGCCGGTTATAGGGCATTTTCCCTTTCTTACCATTGTTCTGCGCAAGTAGTTCACTGGTGTCAAACACATTGAACTGACCCAACTCCTTACTAATCCCTTCCGGAACTAAAGATGAACCATTGAGATTACAGATCGACTGGTAAAATTCTTCCAAACTTAGGAACTCCATGTGAGATGAATTGCAAAATTCAAATATACGGAGATTAATTATCAATGATGAATTTCAAAATTATCAAGGGATTTCAATTAGCTACAACAGGGGTTAACCTTCTTGATAATTTTTCCATTGATAATTCATTTTCCCAGCATCATCTGTCGGATATCTCTCACCGGAGCGCTTCCGTAACTCAGGAATTTTTCATGAAAGGTTTTCAGATCAAATGCCTTTCCTTGTTTTTTCTTCAATTCCTCTCTTAAACTGCAAATTTCAGTGAAACCGGTATAATAGCTGCATAGCTGCACCTGGCTTAAAGTTGCCCGTCTCCACTTCCCTTCGGCTTCTGCTTGCTGCTGATAAGCCTCATTGACCAGTAAATTCATAGCTTGTTCTTTGGTGAAGTGAAGGTTGTGAACAGAATAATCCAAAATGGTATTACAAGTCGTTCTTAAATTCCATTTGTAGTACATCAACCACATTTCCGGGCTATTGTTGCCGTATCCGTTTTCCAGCATCATTAACTCGGTATAAACCGCCCAACCTTCCACCATTGCTCCGTTCCCAAAAATCGATTTGATGATACTCGGTGAATTATTGCTATAAATCAATTGGGTATAATGCCCCGGAACAGCTTCGTGAATATTCAGGATTTGCAATACGTAATCGTTGTATTCGCGCAGGTAACTTTCCGATTGTTCAGTCGGCCAGCCGTTCATACTTCCTACGTTATAATAGGTATTCCCGTTCTTATCATAAGGTCCGGGAGCAGAAATAGAAGCTCCGGCAACTCCCGCCATATAATCCGGTTCCCGGCGAACTACCAGTGGTTTTTTCGGGTCCAGGTAGATTAATTTCTTGTCCTGCACAAATTTCTCCAGCTGCGGGATTTGTTTCTCGATGTCCTTTTGAAAATTTTCCGGCGTGGTGTGCTGCAAAGAAAGCTGATCAATCAACTGCTTCACCAACACATATTCGTCTTTTGGCATTGGCTTCTGCCCCATGTGCTTGCTCCAAATCTGACGCGAAATCTTCACCATTTTTTGATGCAGTTCTTTTTTGTGTGCCAAAGCACTTTGGTAGATTTCTTTTGCCGATTTATCCGACTGTATATCGAACTCGAATTTCTTAGCATACAATTCACTTCCTAAGCGGAAGCTTCTCGGATTCGGGTTAGGCATTTTTTCCAGCCAGTCGGCAAATCCATTGATAGCCTTTATAGCCGATTCACTCCTTTTCAGCAATTCTGCTTTTTCACCGGCTGTCAACTTGCTTTTTTCTAACGCTGCAGGCAGATCGTCAGTAAATACAGACAATCCTCCGCGGTTTTGCTCGATTGCCAATTGGGTATGCTCCTTCGTTGGATGCTTGATATTCTTTTTTGCGGCCTCATAATAAGCCGGAACATTTTTCAACCGAATGGAAAAGTTTTTCAAACGCTCATCCAGCGGAGCGTAATTATTTCCCAGCATTTCTGCAAAACCACCGCACACATTGTAATTCGACGGATTCCACTCCCCCGATCTCAGTTGTTCACGTTCCCAGTTGCTTCCTTCCAAATAGTTGCGCATTAACTTCAGGTCAATTTGGTTTGCCTCCGAAAGTTTATCCGATTGGAATTGACTCAGCTGCTCCAATTCCTTTTGCACAAATTGATGCTCTTTTTCTTCCCGCGCTTTATCCGGAATGACCAAAACAGAATCATACTTATGGAAACCCGTACTGCTTGCCCATCCGGGATTCATTTCCCACAACCGCAATACAAATGCTTTTTTGTACTTATCAAAATCAGCATCTGTTTGTACTTTTTCTTCCTGGCAGGCTGCCAAAACACAAAGAACTCCAAAGAAAAACCATTTTTTCATCCCAAAAATTTTTATATAAGAATACGGATTATTAAAACTTCTTCCGCCATATTTTATCGGAAGCATCCAGGTATTCGGAAATTGCAGCCGAACCGTACCATGGAATTAAATCGTAGGTCAGTAACCCTGAATTCACTGCCGGATCCGTTTTCAACAAGGCCTCAGCTTCTTCTTTAGTAGTAACATTGAAAATAAACAAGCCGCGGTAGGTGAGTGAATTCTTGCCGAAAGGACCTGCAACAATCAATTTTCCTTCTTCCACCAGACGCCCTATATTTCCCATGTGTCCGGTGAAACAACTATCAATGTACTTTTTATCTGTTGTTGCATTTGGCCCCGTCTTCAATGCAACAAACATATAGCTCTTCATTCCGTAATCGTCGCCTTTTAGTTTTTCAGCCAATGCTTTATCATAATTCGGATTATCTGTTGTATTCTTTTCTTTGGTAACAAGAACAGCAGGATTTGTCTTTTTCATTGTAAAGCTGAATCCTTTATCATTCTCTCCCAAAACCCGGACAAAAATCTCGGTGGAAGAAACCATTTTATAGCAGAGTTTTTTAGGAAAATCGTGTTCTTTATTCTCAAAAATGAATACAGAGTCCGAAGAAGTTAACTTGAATTCCACCGGTTTCCCTTCGTTCTGGCCAATAACAGTCGGTATGTAGAAAATACCGTCTTTTCTCTGAACCAAATCCAGGTATTCGCTGACTTTCGTTTCACCGTTCTTCACCTGGTAAGAATATCCCTTCAAAAGAGTTGCAGAAAGCCGGTCCCAATGCTCATAAGATCTTCCATCCTCCGAAAGCCAGGTTCCAACAAGGAAGTCCGGGAATTTGTTTTGTGCGGAAAGTGAACCCGAGACAACGAGTATCAATCCCAATAATCTGTTTTTCATAAGTACAAATCTGTTTTTCAAAAATAAGGAATTAAACGAGGAATCATTTGTCTGTTTTTTCCAGCAGAGGAGCAAATAGGTTTTAGTCGATGTCCGTCTTCGACAGACTCTTTTCTTTCTCACGCAGATCTCGCCGATTCCGCAGATTTTTTTTTTAGGGACAAAGACTTAGCGAGCTCGTTCAGACGATATCCAAAATAAAGAAAAACTACAGTTGACTAATTCACCGGATGATCTCTAATTTTTGATTTTATATTTGATTCATTTAATAATTATAAGATGTCTGCGATTCGAAACATTCGTTTTTCACTTCCCTGCAAAGAAAATATCAACGACATGGCTTCTTGTGGGCGTAACAAACACTGTAAGACTTGTGAGCGGATCATTATTGATTTTAGGAATAAATCCGCCGAAGAACTTGAACAGCTCAAAAAGAAAAACCAATCCATTTGCGGAATTTTCTCCGAGAAGCAAGTAATGAAAGGATACGAACGTTATTTCCAACTGGCCGCAGCAACCGCTTTGACTATCGGATTAAGTAGTTCATTTCAAAATCTATATGCACAGGAAGAAGAAGATCCGTTTAAACTTCCTGCTACAAAATCAAGTGGAGCGGTTTGTCCAACAGTACCCAAGCAAATGGACATCGTCGGAGTCATCATTGATGATTCTCCGGAATATCCCGGAGGATGGGCTGCTCTAAAGGATTTTCTGAAAGAGAACATCGTTTATCCTGCCGATAGTATTGAAGGCAAAGTATATGTTTCGTTCACAGTTGACACGGCTGGACATGTGACTGATGTAAGGATCAAAAAATCGTTAAGTCCGTTAGCAGATGCGGAAGTAATCCGTGTAGTAAAACTATTGGTATTCAAACCCGCGCTCCTGGAAGGAAAACCCATTCGTTCAAAATTCTCTCTTCCGGTTACTTTTAACCGCGAAAAGAAGAAATGACTTAAACCTCCGCCATTCCTTTACTCGCCATGCGATAAGTATGTGATGTGAAAATGTGTCTGCGGGCAAAACGCTCCGGTGTTGCACTTTGATTCAGTTTCTTGTAAACATTGTTTGGAACTCCGAAATACTCGAATACCTGTCCATTCAGGAAAGTCACTTTTAAGGTCAAGCCTTTGTAGTGATAATCAGCAATCATTGAAGTATTGATTGTTTCCGTGTATTCCTCCAGGTTTTGCTCCAAAGTTTCCGGGGCAATACTCACTAAGAAATGATAGGCATCAATGATCTCCAAACTTCTTTTCTCAGCTTCTGCTTTTTTCGGATCTTCTTCCTGGAATTTATCAGGATGCCACTCTTTTACCAATTTGCGGTAAGTTGTTTTCAATTGAGCCAGGCTCATTTCCTCTTCAATATTGAAGAGTTTTTTGTATGCTGCTATTCTTTTCATTTTTTTTAGACTTTAGGATTTCAGGATGTTAAGACTTTAAGACTGAAATCTTTTATTGGAACGAGATTAATATCCCTGCAGGTCCAGTTGGTCGGTTTCTTCAAACGGAATCTGTTTTCCCATTTTCTTTTGAATGATCTTAAAATGATGTTCGTCTGCCGGAGACACAAAAGTCAGGGCTTCACCGGTTGCTTCTGCCCTCCCCGTGCGGCCGATACGGTGCACAAAATCTTTGGGAGAACGCGGTAATTCGTAGTTAATAACGAAAGGTAAAAATTCAATGTCAATTCCGCGGGCAATCAAATCCGTGGCAACCATTACTTTTAAATGTCCGGCTTTGAAATTGCGCATCACACGCGTTCTTGCATCCTGGCTTTTCTTACTGTGAATAGCCTGGGCATCGATATTGTTTTTGCGTAATTTCTCAACGACCTGGTCTGCTTTGAAAGTAGAACTGGTGAAAATTAACACCTGTTTCATATTTCGCGAACGGATCAAATAACGTAATAATGGTCCTTTTCGATCATCAGAAACCCGAAAAGCAGTTTGCCGGATCAGGTCAATAGAATCTTCTTCCTGCTCTATCTTTAGTACAATCGGATCGTGTAAAACCAGCTGCGTGATCTCAGACACCTTATCATTTAAGGTCGCCGAAAACAATAAATTCTGACGTTTCTTCGGGATCCAGCCCAAAATGCGTTTCATTTCTTCCTGGAAATCAAGGTTCAGCAATTTATCAGCTTCATCCAGTACCAGGGATTTCAATGTACTTAACCGGATTGCATTGGATTCCGCAAGTTCGATCAATCGACCGGGAGTTGCAATTAAAACAGAAACACCCATCATCGCTTTCATTTGCGGATTGATGGAAACCCCGCCATAAACAGCTTTTACCTTTTGCGGTTCGGGAAATGCACGTGCAAATTCCTTGAACACTTCTTCTACCTGGATTGCCAATTCGCGGGTCGGGACTAAAATAAGTGACTGAATATGCCGATTCTTTGCTTTTTCTGATTTGGAAAGCTGGGTTAAAATCGGAAGTGCATAACTCGCAGTTTTACCGGAACCGGTTGGCGCAATTCCTAAAACATCCTTTCCTGTGAGAATTGCCGGGATGGCGATTTCCTGGATCGGAGTCGGCTTTTCGTAATTCGTTTCGCTTAAAGCTTTTATTAAAAATGGCGATAAGCCGAAAGAAGAAAATGACATCCTGATTTTATTTGAGGGTACAACGCTTGCGCTAACCTTGCTGCGCCTAAGCGGCTTTGCGAAGGTTAAGAGCTTCAGCGGAGGCGCAAAGATAGGAAAATTAGATGTTAAGATGCCAAGACATCAGGATATTAAGATTTTAAGACCTCCTGAATCGAGAAGAGTTGCTTTCTCACCAACCTTATCTGCTTAGTTTGCCACAATCGGCAAAAGATTCACCACTTCAGGAATCTCTGCCAATTCCCTGATTCTTGGAACATTTCGTTCTTTCTTGTATCTGTGTTCCGGATCAAAATGAATTGCTGTCCAACCGGCATTGAGCGCCCCAATGATATCTGCTTTAAAATCGTCTCCGATCATGATCGCATGTTCGGTTTTACAATTCGTGAGGCGCAGCGCTTCCTGGAAAATTTCCCGGTGTGGTTTTGTTACACCAATTTCTTCGGAGCAGAGCACCGTATTGAAAAATTGGCTGATTCCGCTTTTCTCCAGTTTAATGTGCTGTACTTCTTTGAAACCATTGGTAATAATGTGTAGAGAATAGTCTTGTGCTTTCAAGGTTTCCAGCATTTCAACTGCTCCCGGGAAAAGAGCTGTTTGCTTCGGGGAAAGATCGATGTAGCCTTCACTCATTTGCTTTGCCAGTTGCTCGTCATGAATCCCGTGATATTCCAGTGCTTTTTTGAAACGATTATCCCGGAGTTCTTCTTTGCTCAGTTTTCCGTTTCCGTATTGGTTCCACAAATCTGCATTGATCCGAATATACGTATGGTGAAAATGCATGAAATGCTCGATGGTATCACCCAGTTTCAAATCATCATACAAGTATTGCAGTGCAAAACGCGAATTGGTTTCAAAATCCCACAAGGTACGATCAAGGTCAAAGAATATCTGACGTATTTTCATTTAAAGAATGATTCAATAATGTATGCAATTCCCGTAGTTATCGCCCCGTTTATACAAATCCCGATCAGGATCAGCGGGAATGTCCGTTTTTCTTTACCGTAGAATTTTGCGGTTACAATCGATCCAACCGGAACGGATAAAAACAAGGGTGCATAGAATGCAATTCCGTAAATCCCCAGGCTGCGTTTCAATTTTACGATCAACTTATTGAAGCGGGTAAATTTCTTTTTTGCTTTCAGTGGAATCCCGGTCCTGATCGATTCCTGTAACGCCGCTTTCCGTTTTTTGTGCGCACGGATTAGAAAGAACTCGCTCGAAAAATAAAAAATAAATGCAGCCAAAAAAGCTCCTGCAATACAAGAAAGGTAGGTTTCAAAATAGCTTAAATGCATTCTTGGACCAGCAAAAGGAGCAAACATGAATTTAATCATCGATAAACCAAAGAGTGATATGTAAAAGTGCCAGTGCATTGTTTATCTCCTTAACATTTTACTCCATAAGCCAGATCTCCGGCATCACCCAATCCCGGAACGATGTAAGATTGTGCGGTTAATTCCTTATCAATTGCACCGACCCAAATACTGATAGTATCAGGAAGGTGTTTCTTTACAAACTCAATAGCCTCAGGTGCTGCAATTGCAGCCACAATGTGCACTTTTGAAGGTTTCCCCTGCTTCAACAATGCTTTATACACCATCACCATCGAACTACCTGTTGCCAGCATCGGATCGGAAATGATCAATGTTTTTCCGTCGATGGAAGGGGCAGCCAAATATTCAACGTGAATATCAAAATCTTCAGCGGTGGTGTGTTTTCTATAAGCAGAAACAAATGCGCTTTCTGCCCGGTCAAAATAATTCAGCAGTCCCTGGTGCATGGGTAATCCGGCTCGTAAGATTGTTGCCAGAACCGGCTGCTGCTTCAGGGTCTCCACTTCTGCTTCTCCCAGCGGCGTTGTTACCAGTTCTGTTTGGTAATCCAAATGTTTGCTTAACTCATAAGCCAATACTTCGGCAACGCGTTCTAAATTACGTCTAAAACGCATGGGATCAGTTTGAACCGTGCAATCTCTCAGCTCTCCCAAAAAAGTATTGAAGATGGATGTTGACTGACCTAAATTGTAAACCATAGTATTGAAAATTGGAGGTAAATTATGTGCTATATCTTCAGGCATGTTGCCTATCCGCAAAATAAAGGAATAAAAGCAAACAATGGAAATAAAAATGTGTTTTGTTAGTGAATTTTAGCAGTTAAAAATAAGTCATATCCCAATCCTTAGATGTAATTTTGTAACATGGCCAAACAAAGCAAAATTGATTTTCGAATTTTCAGACGCTTATTGAAGTTTGCAAAACCCTACAGGGGACTTTTAGTTTTGGCTTTCATCTGCACTGTTTCCTTATCTCTCCTTGGACCTTTGCGCCCAATGATTATCGGGAATATGGTGCAGAAATACGTGGTTGACAGTAAAAACCCCGACCAATTTTTAAAATGGACATTAATTGTTGGAGGGATTTTACTTGTTGAAGCTTTACTTCAATTCCTGACTGCTTATTTTTCGAACCTGATGGCCCAATCCATAATTCGTGATATTCGCATCAAAGTATTCAATCATTTGTCCACTTTCCGTATGCAGTTCTTCGACCGTTCCCCGGTTGGCGGTTTGGTCACTCGTGTCGTTTCGGATATTGAAGCAATTTCAGAGGTTTTTTCCTCGGGATTGATTGATATTTTAGGTGATTTGTTAATGCTTGTGGTTGTTTTGGCTCTTATGTTTACCAGCAACTGGCAGCTTTCTTTAATTGTCCTTATTCCAATTCCGATCCTGATTTTCGCAACACGTGTATTTGCAAAAGCCATGCGCAGAAGTTTCCAGCAGGAAGGTACAGCTGTGCACCGCCTGAACGCTTTCGTACAGGAACGCCTGACCGGGATGAATATCGTGCAGATTTTCGGAAGGGAAAAAATGGAGTATACAGCTTTCCAGGAAGTGAATAAAACGCATCGTCAGGCACACGTGAATGCAGTTTGGGCATTTTCCATTTTCTTCCCGGTAGTGGAATTCCTGAGTTCACTTTCTATGGCCTTGTTAATTGTTTGGTGTGCTTTTTCAATGACAGGCGAAACCATCGGGGACAAAGAATTGTTCGGAACGGTATTCAGCTTTACACTTTGGATCGAGATGTTGTTCCGGCCAATCCGTATGCTGGCAGATAAGTTCAATATCCTGCAGCGTGGTATTGTCCGCGCTGACAAAGTATTTGAGTTATTGGACACCAACGAACACGTGCAGGAATCCGGAACAGTAACCAAACTGGATTTTGAACAGCCCCTGAAATTCGAGCATGTTTATTTTGCTTACAAGGACGAAGATTGGGTGTTAAAGGATATCAACCTGACCATTCAGCCGAAAGAAACGATTGCCTTTGTCGGAGCAACCGGAGCCGGAAAAACTTCGATCGTTAACCTGTTGAGCCGTTTTTACGAATACCAGAAAGGGAGCATTCACATCGGTGAAGTGGAACTACGCGAAATCCATATGGATACTTTGCGAAAAAATATAGCGATTGTACTCCAGGATGTCTTCCTGTTTTCCGATACGATCCACAACAATATCACTTTAGGGAATGAAGCTATTACACGTGAAGAGGTGATTGCCGCAGCAAAAGCCGTCGGAGCTGACAGCTTCATTGAAAAATTACCGGATGGATACGATTACCAGGTTGGTGAGCGAGGCGGAGTGCTTTCCGTGGGACAGCGACAACTCCTGGCTTTCATTCGCGCCTATGTGTACAATCCGCATATTTTGATCCTGGATGAAGCAACTTCCAGCGTCGACAATGAATCCGAACTATTGATCCAGCGTGCTACCGAACAGCTTACCAAAGGACGCACCTCCATAGTTATCGCACACCGATTATCTACGATACAAGCAGCAGACAAGATCATTGTCCTGGACAAAGGTGAAATCCAGGAAATGGGGTCTCACGAAGAATTATTACGCAAAGATGGTATGTACAAAAAACTACATTCCATGCAATTTACAAAGAAATGACAAACGAATTAGGCCTTAAGATCGGCGGTGTTCCTGAACATTTTAATTTACCCTGGAGATTAGCTATTGAAGAAGGAAGGTTCCAGGAAATCGGTTTAAACCTCCACTGGTCTGACATGACAGGCGGAACCGGGCAGATGGTCCGCGGACTCGAAACGGGTTCCATTGACGTTGCGGTACTTCTCACGGAAGGAATCACCAAGTCTATCCTTCAGGGACTGGATGCAAAAATCCTGGAAGTATATGTTGTCTCCCCGTTAAGCTGGGGAATACACGTACCTGCAAAGGGAGCTATCAAAAAACCGGAAGATGTTGAAGAACAAACTTTCGCTATTTCGCGTTTTGGATCCGGATCACATTTAATGGCTTACGTTATGGCCGATCAGTACAACTGGAAACTTGAAGGATTAAAATTCAACGTAATCGGTGATGTATACGGTGGTTTATGGGCTTTGGAACATAACGAAGCACAAGCTTTCCTCTGGGAAAAATACACGACCTCTCCTTTCGTGGAACAGGGAAAATGCGATTATGTCGGAGACGTGGTAACTCCATGGCCGTGTTTCGTCATTGCCGCACGAACGGAAATTGCAGAGAAATACCCGGAGATCTTAAAGAAAATGTGCGCGATCGTTAATCAAAAAGCATCGGAAGTAAAAGAAAATCCGAAATCCGCAGAAATGATTTCATGGCGCTACAACCTGCGTTTGGATCAGGTGAAACTTTGGTTGTCCGAAACAGATTGGAACTACCAGGGAGCCGAATATCCGCTTGCATTTGAAAAGACTACCCATTATTTGAAAAAACTAAACCTGGTTTCGGAAGAAGAAGCGGAACACTGGGAGGAAAAACTATTCGTTTAAAAGGCCATTTCGACTCCCATTGACGCTTCGGTCAAGATTTTTAAACGCTCAATGACCTTTTAGCCATTCGATAATAAGATAAATCCGGAAAGGGGGATTTAGCGTAACCGAAGTCACCATCCATTCGACTGTCGTTTGGCTCTTTTCTGGCGTTTTGCATTTCGTTTCACGCTTTTCTTAGCTGCTTTGGATTGTTTGTCCCAAAATGCTTTTTTGGATTTCTTGGCTTCTTTTTTCGCTGCCTTGGCTTCTTTCTTTCTACGCTTGGCAATGGTTTTCTCTGCTTTGGCAACTGATCCGTCCTGAGCGTATGATGAAGTAACTGATCCAGCACCAAAAATAAACAGTCCACACAATACAAAGAGTTGTAAAAACGTTCTTAACTTCATAATTTTGTCATTCCAATAAGGTAAAGTGAAAATACGAATCTTTTTATTGATTTTGGTCTTGGCCGGCGTTTCTTGTAAAAAAAACAGGACACACCCTATTCCAAGCATTGCGTTTGATTTCCAAATCGACCTTACTCTGCCTTCCTACCAGGAACTGAACAGTGTTGGTGGATGGGCTTATGTTTCCGGTGGAATAAAAGGAATTGTTGTTTACAGGCAGTCCACAGATATTTTCGTTGCATGGGAGCGTATGTCCCCTGAAGATCCTGACAATGTTTGTGCCACTCCTTTAACAATCGACACCACCAATTTTCTGCAGCTGAATGATGCTTGTTCCGGTGCCAAGTTCTCCATGTACGACGGATCTCCTATATCCGGTTCCGATTGGGGATTGCGCAAGTACCAGACTGAATGGAATGGAAGTAATATATTGAGAATCTACAATTGATTTTTCCGGAATAACTTAAAGGTCAATATCTTCTTCGTATTCTAATAAAAAACTCCACCAATAAAAACATGTAAAGTTTTGTTGTCCAGATTTTTACATGGAAATCTGTTCGCAAATTAGCGAACAATCGAATTCTAAAATTTCGTAAATTTCAGACGTGGAAAACTTATCCTAAAGCAATCTGTTACTTCTTCGCTTCCGTCTTCCAGATCTCTACGTAAGAATTCGAGTTACGCGGATTTATTCCGTGCAGGAACTTATCTACAAATCCCGGTTCAATTTGAGCTTCCAGGTGCATTTTGGGATAGAATACCTTAAAAGTGTCGATACGCTGCTCCAAATTCTTTTGGCCGAAGAAGAAAATGTAGTCCTGCGGTTCAACCGTATAAAAGCTTGCCGGATTTATGGTATCCGTACTCCATCGTTCCAAAATGGTATACTGCCACTTTCCGGAATAGAAATAAGGCATCATTTCGGGATTGGTCTCCCCGGTTGCCTCAATTAATATATGCTCATCACCACGCGCTTTTCCATAAAGCGCATACATGGTATTCACACGGGATTTTTTCGACGGCATAACCGTTACAATGCAGAAAAGCGGGATATTCAGAATCCAAAAGCCAATCCAGGAAACTTTCCAGAAACCATTCCAGAACTTACGTTCTCTAAGTTGTTCAATCCCCAGGAAAACCAAAATGATTACCAATGGAAAAATGGTCAGAATAAAACGCTCTTGTCTATTCGGAAAAATGGTATGGAACAACAGGAAAACAAAAGTCGGGATAAATAATAAAAGGTATTTTCTTACAGCTTTGAAATAAGCAATCAGTGCCAAAATCCCAAGTGGGAAAAGCAAGAATCCGAAAAGCACATAAAAGTACATGAAGTAGTTTGCATTCTTCATATAACGCGTTCCTTCATTCATGTTATAAACCACGTATCCTTTGAATTCCGCAAACGGATATCCCCATATAAAATAATCGACAACTCCCTGCGTAAGAACGAACATAACGAGCGAACCTGCCGTCATCAGAAACAGCTTTCTCCATTCGAACTTTAGTATGTAGTAAATTCCCAAACCAACTGCATAAATTGCAATCTGGTAACGGAAAGAGACCGCCACACCGATTAACAACCCTGCATAAAACAAGGCCCACTTACTTTTTTCATTTAAAGTCAGCCAAACCGCCCACATCAGGAAAGGAATACTTACCACTTCCACCAGGTTTCTTACCGACAGGAAAGGCATTGCCCAAAGCAGAGCCAAGACCCAGCCGACATAACTTGCTGTTTTTTTATTGGATAATTTTTCCGTGATCAAATATCCAAACCGGATAACCAACAACGAAAACAGGGCATGCACAATGCGGTTTATGAGCATCAATGTTTTCGGATCTGCGATTCCGATAGTTTTCAGTATCTTAAAAAACAGGAAGTTCAGCCCAACATAAGTAAAGCTATGACCCTCGGGAGATGCACCGGGTTCTTTATTCCAGGGAAGCCATGCATTGTAGTCAAAACCGTCAGCCCAGGAACCGGCAGCTTCTATCACCAGAAAATGATCGTCATGCATGCTGTAACCCTCTGCAAAAATTGCAGCTATTAATCGAACGATCAGTCCGACAAACAAAATAGTTCTAAGTGATGTCCAATCTATGGTTTTAATTCTTTCCGAAAGTTGCATGAAACAAAATTAGTGAATCTGGCAAATTATGCAATTAAGTTACGGTTACTTCTTCGTGTATGCGCGTTCAAGAGGATTAATCCCCTTGACGCGCGGGAGGAGGATAAAAAAAAGGAATCCCTTTCGAGATTCCTTTCCAATATAATTTACATTTCGACTACATTCAATGTAAGCTTTTCTTAGTATCTGTAAGCATCCGATTTGAACGGACCTTCTACCGTTACTCCGATATAATCCGCCTGATCTTGCGTCAATGTTTCCAATTCAACACCAATTTTAGCCAAATGCAAACGAGCTACTTTTTCATCCAAATGTTTTGGTAACACGTATACATCGTTCTCATAGTTTGCAGAGTTTTCCCACAATTCCAATTGAGCCAATGTTTGGTTCGTGAATGAATTAGACATTACAAATGAAGGGTGACCTGTAGCACAACCCAAATTCACCAAACGTCCCTCTGCAAGGATAATGATATCGTTTCCTTTAACATTGTAAATATCAACCTGCGGCTTTACTGTAGATTTTGTAGAACCGTAGTTTGTATTCAACCATGCCATATCGATTTCGTTATCGAAGTGACCGATGTTACAAACGATCGTTTTATCTTTCATTTTCTCGAAATGACGACCCATTACGATGTCTTTATTTCCTGTAGTTGTCACAACGATATCTACATTGTGAACTACGCTATCCAATTTTTTCACCTCAAATCCGTCCATTGCAGCCTGCAAAGCACAGATCGGATCGATTTCAGTAACGATAACACGAGCTCCCGCACCACGTAAAGAAGCAGCAGAACCTTTACCAACGTCCCCGTAACCACAAACTACAGCAACTTTACCTGCCATCATAACATCTGTTGCACGACGAATTGAATCAACCAATGATTCTTTACATCCGTATTTGTTGTCGAACTTTGATTTTGTTACCGAATCATTTACGTTGATTGCAGGCATAACCAATGTTCCATTTTTCTTACGCTCATACAAACGGTGAACACCTGTTGTAGTCTCTTCAGACAATCCGCGGATATCTGCAGTCAATTCAGGGAAACGATCGAAAACCATATTTGTAAGGTCACCTCCGTCATCCAAAATCATATTCAACGGCTTTCCACCTTCGAATGCGAATAATGTTTGCTCGATACACCAGTCAAATTCCTCTTCATTCATACCTTTCCATGCAAAAACAGGAATTCCTGCAGCAGCAATTGCAGCAGCAGCGTGATCTTGTGTTGAGAAGATGTTACAAGAAGACCAGGTAACTTCCGCTCCCAATTCGACCAAAGTTTCAATTAAAACAGCTGTTTGAATTGTCATGTGAAGACATCCTGCGATACGTGCACCTTTCAACGGTTTTTTTGCACCATATTCAGCGCGTAAAGACATTAATCCCGGCATTTCAGCTTCTGCTAAAACGATCTCTTTACGACCCCACTCAGCAAGTGAAATGTCTTTTACTTTGTAAGCTAATTTTTCAGTTGTATTGCTCATAAATGATTGTTTGCTCTTATTTTAAGTATGCAAAGATAAGGTATAGGTTTGTGAATTAAAAATTATCAATTACACAATTATAAATTATCAAGTCATAGACAAACCTGATAATTTATAATTGATCGTTTTTTTATTCTATTTCGGGGTTCCTATCAAGTATAAGATTCCAACCGGACTGGATTTCTGCTTTCCTGTCTTCCACTCAAAATGCTCATGGCCCTCCACGCGGGAAATTAATTCGTTCATTTCAGGAATGGTGTATGTTCTTAACGCAGAAAGAACTCCGTCGAGCATTACGAAAAGCGGCACAAGCGGAATGATATAAGTAAAAACTATACGACCGAGAGAAAAAGGTTTTATAAACGGTGTCATTAATAGTACATTGATCGGTGAAAACAACATGGCAAGTACGCTTTTTACATTTCGTTCCTGGGATTCGAACAGAGCTATCGGACTTTTACTGTCTACTGCATTTTGCAAGATCTGAACCGCATCTTCTTCCCGGAAATGATGCAGGGATAAAAATTGCGTTCGCACTCCTTTTAAGTGAGAAGGAACTTTACGTGCATCAACAGACTCTTTTTCATACCCGAAATTTGCTGATTGTTTGCGAACATATTCAAAAGCTTTCAGGTTCGGATAATAATCTGTGAGAATGATTTTCAAATCCGGATGTTCTTCCTTTAACCGATTTGACAAACGATACAAACCGCCTCCGCCGCCGGATGCTAAATCCACAATCGTATTGTTGCCATCTTTTTTTACTAATTCGGATAGAAGCGGCGTAATATTCTTGTAAATGTCAAATTGATTGGAGATAAACTGAAGAAAATCCGTCAGGTAGTTTCTTAAAAAACCAGGAAACCAGGATTGATCTTCAAATTCGAATAGTTGTTTTCGTTTCATAACAAAGATATTTTTTGTAACTTTAGGTCAAAAGTACTAAAACTATTTGAATTAGGTCAAGATTACTAAAATAAATGAAGACGAGAGATAAAATATTACACACAGCCTTGAACTTATTCAATCAGTATGGGGTTCCAAATGTTACGCTTCGCAGGATTGCAGCGGAAATGTTCATCAGTCAGGGAAACCTGAATTATCATTTCAAGCATCGGGAAGACATCATTGAAGCGCTTTTTTTCCAGCTGATGGAAGTCTTTAACACGGAAAAAGGGAAGCTCGATACGGAAGAGATCAACTTCCAGTTTGTCCTGGATTCCACACGCGCCGGAATGGAGGCACTCTTCAGGTATCGCTTTCTGATGATCGATTTTAACCAGGTCATGCGTGAAAACCCGAAGATCCACGAGCATTTCAAAGAATTGGAAGAAGTACGAAGAACCACTTATTTGTATTCGTTTGATTTAGCCATTAAAGCCGGAATCATGCGGGCACCGGCTTTTGAAACAGAATATCATGGGTTAAATGAACGCATCCGGGTTTTCAGCGATTTCTGGATTGCATCCGCGGAAGTGTATAATGAACCTGTAGAAACGACTGTAGACAAGTATCACAATTTATTGGTAGAAATGTTCTTTCCGTATTTCACCAAAGAAGCACAAAGGGAATTCTTGTTAAAAAGACTATAAATCAAAAATCCTCCCGGCTATGGCCAGGAGGATTCTCCAACAATAAAAACAGAGTCTAAGGAAACTCTTGTTTAACAATACACTACAAATTCGCCAAAGCTTCTTTAACGAGTTCGGAAACACGCTTGCCGTCGGCTTTTCCAGCCAACTGCCCGTTTACCGGCCCCATCACTTTCCCCATGTCCTGGGGTCCGCTTGCACCAATTTCAGCAATTTTAGCTGCAATTACCTGGCGCACTTCATCGTCGGACATCATTTTTGGTAAATAATCTTCCAACACTTTAGCCTGAAACAATTCTTCTTCTGCCAAATCGTTTCTTCCCTGGTCCACATAAATCTGGTAAGTTTCCATGCGCTGCTTGTGAAGTTTCAAAACAATCTTGTTCGCCACTTCTTCTGTCAATTCGCCGGAACCTCCCGAGGTTGCTTCCAGTAATAGTTTACTTTTAATATCACGCAAAACTGCCAGGCGTTCTTTTTCCTTGGCAAGCATTGCATTCTTTATATCCTGATTTATTTTTTCTGTAAAGTCCATTTTATGAGATTTAAGACTGAAGACAAAAGACTACAGACAAATCTGTCTTTTAGTCTTGCGTCTTTAGTCTATAAGTCTAATTAATCTACGTTATCGTGTAAGAATGAGTTATTGGTCTTAATTCCGTCATCTGAAAGACCGAAACGGCTCACGTTGGACTCTTCGCTTTTCACGACCTGGTCCAAATGAATGTTTCTTCTAACAAATGCAGGCTCATCTTCCAATTCTTTCAACCCTTCCGCTTTCTTCAACTTGTTGTTGTAGTTCTTGATGCGTTCCATACGCTCCAAATTGCGACGTTGCAATTCTTCTGCGCTTACAGGAGCTTTCTGTACTACATTTTCCAATTCTACTTTGGCTTCTGCTTCATCTTCCAGGAAGTAACGTTTCGGCTCTTCTTTCTCTTCAACAGAAGGAGTTGACATCGGTGTAACCATTGGTTTTGCCTCTGATTTCACTTCCCAATCAAACTCGATAGTACCGGAATTAGTTGTTTTGGTCTCTTCTGCTTTCGGTTCTGACTTCAAAAAAGGCTCTTCTTCCTTTTTCTCAGGTACAACCTGGTGCGTCGGAGATGTCAAAGGAGTTTTGATCTCGTTTTTCGGTTCGTCTTCCAAAACAGAAACTGTTTTTTCCGGAGCTTTTTCAAAGCCCGTGAACGGAGTAGAATTAAACCCGGTTGCAACCAAAGTAACGCTCAATTTATTTCCTAAGCTAGGATCGTAACCATGCCCCCAAATAACGTCTGCAGTAGATCCTGCTTCATCCTGAATGTAATCCGTGATCTCACCGATCTCATCCATCGTTACTTCGATATCACCGTAAGTGATGTTCAACAAGATGTATTTCGCTCCTTCAATGTTATTATCATTCAACAACGGAGAGTTCAAAGCTTCCTGAACAGCAGTGATAGCACGGCCTTCACCTTCAGCAACAGATGATCCCATGATCGCAACACCCGAATCACGCATAACCGTATTCACGTCGTTGAAATCCACGTTGATAGCACCTGTTGTTGTGATCACATCCGCAATTCCTTTTGCAGCAGTTGCCAATACATTATCAGCCATAGCAAATGCCTGGGCCAATGACATATTTCCACCTACTTCACGCAAACGCTCGTTGTTGATTACTAATAAAGTATCTACACACTGACGCATTACGTCCAATCCTTCTTCAGCCTGCTGACGGCGGCGGCGTCCTTCAAAAGCGAAAGGAACCGTTACGATACCGACAGTCAATATATTTAATTCTTTAGCAACCTGCGCAATTACCGGCGCAGCACCTGTTCCGGTTCCACCACCCATTCCGGCAGTAACGAAAACCATTTTGGTACCGCTTGAAAGCAATGTGCGAATATCATCAATATTCTCAACCGCAGCATTTCTGCCAATTTCAGGAATTGCCCCCGCACCCCGTCCTTCAGTAAGGCTAGGCCCCAACTGAATTTTATAAGGCACCGGAGAAATATCCAAAGCCTGACGGTCTGTATTACAAACGATGAAATCAACACCTTTGATTTCCTGATCGAACATGTGGTTTACAGCATTACTTCCACCACCACCAACACCAATCACCTTGATAATTGAAGTTGTTCCTTTTGGCAAATCGAATTCCATATGCTTCTTTTTATTGTTGTTGTTATTGTTGTCTTTTCCTAACCGGAACTAAAAAATCCGTTCCGGCTAATTTAATATTACTCCTCTTCCGCGAAGAAATTTTTACTCTTTGTTAACAAAGTATCGAAGAAACTTCCTCTTGTTTTCGTAGAATGCGTTTTTACCTGTCCGGTTACGGCTTCTACTTGTTTCTGAGGCGTATCATTCTCAAAACCTTTCATTACCAGCCCAATACCTGTTGCGTACATCGGAGAAGTAATCGCTTCGATGGTATTTGTTGACGCCAAATGCTCTGTCGGAAGACCGATACGTGTTGTCATTCCTGTCATGTATTCGAACAACTGCGTGATGTGTTTCAACTGAGATCCACCGCCTGTTACAACAATACCTGCAATCATTTTCTTCTCGTACCCGGAATTCACGATTTCGTAATGAACGTGTTCAATGATCTCTTCCATACGTGCCTGTATGATGCTTGCCAGGTTACGCAGTGTAATCTCTTTCGGATCTCTACCGCGCAATCCCGGAATACAAACAACTTCCGTTTCCAGGCTTTCGGATGCCAGAGCAGAACCGAATTTTACTTTCAACGCTTCCGCATGTCGGCGCAAAATCGTGCAACCCTCCTTGATATCATCCGTAATCACGTTTCCGCCGAAAGGAATTACCGCTGTATGACGGATCACACCTTCGTGGAAAATTGCCACGTCGGTTGTACCACCACCGATATCCACCAAAACAACCCCGGCTTCTTTTTCTTCATCATTTAAAACAGCATCTGCAGAAGCAATTGGTTCCAGGATGATATCTTTCACCTGAAGCCCCGCTTTATCCACACAAACTTTAATATTCTTTGCAGCATTGATCTGACCTGTAATAATGTGGAAATTCGCTTCCAGGCGAACCCCCATCATCCCGATCGGATCAATAATTCCCTGCTCATTGTCGACAATGTATTCCTGTGGCAGCACGTGGATAATTTCTTCTCCCGGAGGCATTACCAGCTTATACATGTCATCGATCAAAGCGTTGATATCCTTCTGAGAAATCTCCGTGTCCGGATTATTTCGCGTATAAATTCCGCGGTGCTGTAAGCTTTTGATGTGCTGTCCGGCAATTCCCACATTCACTACACGAATGATCAGGTCTGCATCTACACGGTTTTGAGCTTCTTCTACAGCAGACTTGATGGACTGAACTGTTTTCTCAATATTGGACACGATCCCTCTGGCAACGCCCAAAGACTCGCTTTTACCCATGGAAATAATCTCAATTTTCCCATGATCATTTTTCGTACCAACCAAACATGCAATTTTAGTTGTTCCAATATCCAATCCAACTACAATCTTTTTTCCCGCTGACATAAACTCTTCTTTTTCTTTCAACTTATTTCTCCGGTTATTAACAAGAGGTCAAATCAAACCGAACTATCACTAGCTAAATAGTTTATCCAATTAATTAGTGCTTTTATCGGGTAAAAACCAATACATATCGATGCTTTAGTCCTGACCCATAATACGGTATATACAAACTTAAATTTTATTTTGCCGTGTTTTTCGTGAATTTAGAATACTTATTAAACAAGTATTGTTAATAAAGGCACGCCTGTTTTTAGGCCTAAAACACGCCTGTATCCCAGTAAAATCAGGACCTTTCAACTACACTATTAATTATCAGCGTCTTCACATTCCGGAAACAAAAAATTTATTTAACTTTAAAGACTACGCACGAAACCAATTATTACCATGTCAAAACGACTTTTGATCGTACTATTACTACTGTTGGTTTTCCAACCCTTGAACGCCCAAAAAACGGACATTCAAAGACTTGAGGATTTAAAACTGAAAATCAAGCAGGCAACTTATTACGACAGCTCAACTGTTTTCTCTCTCGGAAAACAATGCATCCAACTGGCCAAAAAACTTAACAAGGAAAATGAAATCGGCTACGTTTACCAATACTACGGGAGCTTTAAGTATTACGCCAACAATATAAGCGAGGCAAAAAAATACTATGCCAAAAGCCTTACTGTTGGAGAAAAGACAAAAGACTATCAGTTGATCAATTCTACAAAAATCAGGCTCAACTTTCTCATTATGGACCAGGATGTACTGAAAGCTGAAGATGGTTTTAAGAAACTACTAATCGATGCCCAAAGAGGTCATTACATCGAAAATCAGCTGGAAATCTATAACGGTTTGGGGATCGTGTATGAAGCCAGGCTCATGTATGACAAGGCCACGGAAAACTACCTGAAAGGACTCCGAATGTCAGAAAAATACGACAAAAAAATTCCTACAGGTTACCTGCTGAATAACCTGGCCCTGATCAAACTTAAATCCAAAAAGTATGTTGAAGCTAAAAAAGACCTGGAACGCGCACTTGTCATATCTACTGAAACCGAGCAACCAAGACTTCGTTTAATCGTATTGAACAACCTCGGATTGGTAACGCATGAAATAAAGGATTTCAAGGGTTCGGTAATTCATTACAAACAAACGGTTGTTGAAGCAAAAAAGATTGGCTTCCCTTCAGGAATAATTGCAGCTTACATCAATCTCTCCTCTTCTTACCTGGACAATAAACAGCTTACAGAGGCTTCAAACAGCAGTGATTCGGCACTTGCAATTGTTCAGACCTACCGGGACCCACTTTTCATTATCAACTCTTTTCTGGTAAGGGGAATGGTTTCCGTAGAACAAAAAGACTTTGCAACCGTGGAGCGCTGCATTGACTCCGTACAATTTTATCTGCTCAAGGATGATGATCCTAATTTCCGCAAAGAGCTCATTTCATTGCAATCCAAACTGGCAGCTGCTCAGAGAAACTACAAGCTGGCTTATGAACTGGAACAGAAGTTTAGCGCTTTATCCGATAGTATCCGCGAAGTATCGAACGAGAATGAACAGATGCGCCTGCAAACAATTTATGGCAAAGAAAGACTTGAGAACGAACTTACTGACTCCAAACAACGCAACAAGATACTTCGCACTCAGAGCGATCTGAAATCTGCGAATTACCGCTTCACTTTCCTGGTAATCCTGTCCCTGTTCTTACTTATTTTGGCCGCAATCTATATTTACCACGTTCGAAAATCCCGAAAAATAAAATCCCTCTTCTCGCAGAAACTCATTGAACAAATTGACGAAGAGCGTTCAAGGATCTCAAAAGACCTTCATGACGATATCGGGCAAAGTCTGGCTGTGGTAAAATCAAAACTGAACCTGTTTACCACGGGCAAAATTACAAACCTGGACGGTGTGGATGCAGAAATCGGTGATATACTGGAACAAACACGACTACTAAGCCACCAGCTCCACCCTACTGCATTGGAGAAAATCGGACTGGAAAGCGCTCTAAACTCCATCATTGAAAAAACGCAATCCGGAACTGATATGGTCTGTAATTTTGATTTCGACCTTGACGGAAGAGAAGTTGATTTGGAAACAAGCTCGCAGATTTACCGCATTATCCAGGAATGCATTTCGAACACCATTAAACATGCCCGTGCAAGTGCGCTGAAAGTAAGTGTTGAACGAAAAACCGACGAACTTATTATTCAATACAGAGATAACGGAATCGGCATCACCGACTCACAAAACAAACTAGGACTGGGCCTTTTAACCATACAGGAAAGAACAGCTATTATCGGTGGTCGATTGGAACTAAAAACAGGTACCAACAAGGGAATTTCTCTAACAATAACTATTTAAATGAAGGTAATTCTGGCAGACGATCACCCCATTTTCAGAAGCGGCTTAAAATTCCTGCTGGAATCTTCCTTTGACCATGTAGAGATCCAGGCTTATGAAAATGGAGCACAAGTAATGGAAAACATACCTTTATTCAATCCTGACATTGTCTTATTAGATATTGACATGCCGGTGCAAAACGGATTGGAAACCTGTTCGCTCATTCAACAAAAATATCCTGATTTAGCCGTTATCATCCTTTCCATTCACAAAACCACTGACATCATCAAACTGGCTTTTTACAACGGTGCAAGAGGCTATTTGATTAAGGATAATACTTCGGAAGAAATCGTGGAATGCATCAACTGGGTACTGGCTGGAAAAACATACCTGCCGCTTGTTTTAAGAAATCAACACGACAAACGTGAAGCGGATCCGCGCATGGAGTTAATAACGGATGAGATCAATTCCCTTACACCAACCGAATTAAAAGTATTAAAACTGGTAAGTAAAAAACACTCCAGTAAAGAGATCGCAAACCTGCTTTTTGTTTCAACGAAATCGGTCGAAAATTACCGCTCCCGGATCTGTAAAAAATTGAACCTGGATGCCCGCAACAACAGCCTGATTCTTTGGTGCATGGAAAATAAGTTCCTGCTGGATTCCGACCAACTGAAATGAAGTTAAAATAAGTTCAAAGAGTTCAAGTTGTTTAAGTAGATTTTTGAACATTTGAACATTTGAACATTTGAACATTTGAACATTTGAACATTTATGCTATTCTTCCACAAACAACAAGAGACCCTGTTCTTACAGAATCTCTTAGTTTCGGGGCATAGCTGTGCAACCTCATTTTAAGCAGTAGTAGTAGTGGTCTAATCATTCAATATTCCTGTATATCTGCAAAGACGCATATTCATTGTCCAGGTACGCAACTTGCTCCCACTGGGAATATCAATCGTCGTGCAAACGTGAATATAACCAGTAGGAGCGTTATTGTTGCTCGCAAGGGTTTAGTTGGTATCTCTCCATTTTCACCTCCTAATCTAAGAGGCGTCCACTACCAAAAAACCGGGCTGCAGATGATTTAACGTAACATCCCGTTGTGCCACAGAACTAAAATACACAACGTTGAAAAAAAGTAGTAGTAGATTATTACGTGTCATCTATGCTTAAAAATATCCTTCGTTAAGTTTACCGTAACAAATCTAAATTTATGAAAGCATATATTTAAGAGGGCTGCCCCCTCAAAATAAAGTTACTAAATTTTAGTGCTAAAGAATTACAACACTACTGACTTGATATTGTTTAAAAACAAACAACTTAAAGGGTGTCGCGCAGATAAGTGCATACCACTTGATTGCGGTATTTGAGGTTGATCGTTTTGTATTTATTCCATCCCACATAAGGAAGGCCATTCGCATAAAAAACAACCAATTTTTTTAATTTTTCGGCCACATCACGTTCGGAAGGAGCAGGCCCTAATACAATTCGCTGAGCTCCCACTCTCGGGATCAGAATAAAGTCTCCCCAGCGATCGCGGTGAACCTGGCTGATTTGGGCAGTTAAAAAGGGATTTTCATGAATCACTTTTGCGATGTGGAAGATTTCATCGAGACTTCGGTCGTTCTTTAATTTAGGATCCGCTTCGATGTCGCTTACAAGCAGCGTATCGGACTTATCTTTGATATTCCCGGTAAAAACCAGGATACGAGCAGTAAAATTTGGTGTCGGGTCCATGGTAGCACCTTTTGAGTCTACATAGAAACTTTCTCCGAACTGGTTAAAAATGCGGGCATAAGGTTGCCTTACTTTTAATTTGATCCCCCAATTTCCTCCCAATTGCTTAAATACATTCACCTCTTCCACCTCGTGCATTTTCCGGATATGTTCCTCAATTGCTTTCGTATTCAGGTTCTTCATCAATTGGTTCGGATAGAAAAGATTCAGACGTTTCAAACGCACCAGTAACTCACTTTCCGTTAAAAAAGCATTTTCATCAACCACAGAAATGGAAATATTGGGATTCTGTACAACCGACTCTTCCTGGTTTTTACGCGCAAGGAAAAGCACCGCTATCACGGCAATGGCAAATAAAGCCCAGGCTGCTATTTTCAGTTTCCCTTTCAAGTTACTTCCTTTCTAAACTATTTTTCACTTCCGGAACGATGCGGTCAATATCTCCTGCACCGATCGTCAATACAACTGCGTTCTCAATCGCTTTTACGTATTCCAAAACCTGATCCGGGGTTTTTAAACTGGCTTTTGCACCAATCTTTCGGACCAACTCATCACTGGTAACTCCTGGAATTGGCTCTTCTCTCGCCGGATAGATCGGCATGATAATCGCTTCATCCAATCTGCTCAGCTCCCGAACAAATCCTTCTTCGAAATCACGCGTACGGGAAAATAAGTGCGGCTGAAAAATCCCCACCACTTTCTTATCCGGGTAGAGCAAACGAACGGAAGAAACAAGTGCTGCAATTTCGGTCGGATGGTGTGCATAATCGTCAATATAAACCAACTTCTCCGTTCTCACCTGGTATTCAAAACGTCTTTTAACCCCCTTGAAACTTTGCAGTCCGGAACGGATCTCTGACTCCGAAAGCCCCAACTCCTTACACATTACGGCAACTGCCAGCGCATTCTCCGCATTGTGAATTCCGGGAAGCCCCAAAACCACCTCTTTCCAGGTTTCATTGCCGAAATGTACATTCATTAAAAAACAACCGTTCTCATAATGCAGCTCTGTTCCGTAAACCTGTGCATCCGGTTGGTTGATTGCGTAGGAAATCCCTTTAAATCCGGTTTGCTTCAACGGAAGTCCGTATTTATAGATTACCAGCTGGTTTTCCTTGTGCTTATCCGCGTATTCCTGGAAACCTTCAATAAACGATTCGGTTGTTCCGTAAATATCCAAATGGTCCGGGTCCATTGCTGTAATGATACTGGCAAATGGCTTCAGCCGCAGAAATGAGCGGTCAAACTCATCTGCTTCGATCACGGAATATTCCGCAGACGCATTCACCAATACATTGGAATTAAAATTGGAAGAAATTCCCCCCAAAAAAGCAGAGCATTTCAAATGCGACTGGCTCAATACATAAGCCAGCATCGTTGAAGTAGTGGTTTTTCCATGAGTACCGGCAACTCCAAGACCTTTGCTTGTTTGGGTGATAAGCCCCAACACTTCGCTCCGTTTCAGGACTTTGTGATTTTGCTGTACATAAACCAACTCTCCCATATTCTTCGGGATTGCCGGCGTATAAACAACCAATGTAGAATCCGTATTTTGGTATTCCGAAGGAATATTTCCACCCAAATCCTCAAAATGAATTGCAATCCCCTCGGATTCCAACTCATTCGTTAAAGGCGATGGTGTTTTATCGTAACCGGCCACATCAAAACCTTTCGCTTTGAAATAACGCGCCAATGCCGACATCCCGATTCCGCCGATGCCAATGAAATAAAAGCGTTTTATGCCGTCCAATGTCATTTTATCCTTTTTTACAAAAATATGTACGGACGCGATGCGTCGCGTCCCTACGCTAAATTCTCTATCACATCCACAATATCTGCTGTTGCATTTGGCTTTGCCATGCGCTTAATTGCCACCCGCAATTCATTCATTTTATCATCATCATTCAGAACTTTAATTGCTTCTGAAATCAATTGTTCTTTTGCCACATCGTCTTTGATCAGAATAGCCGCCTGGTTTTTCACCAAAGCCATTGCATTCTTTGTCTGATGGTCTTCGGAAACATTCGGTGACGGAACCAGGATTGTCGGTTTTCCAACAATGCATAATTCCGAAATCGACAATGCTCCTGCGCGCGAAACGATAACATCCGCAACTCCATACGCCGCGTCCATGCGCGAAATGAAATCCGTTAAGAAGATCGGAGCTTTCTTTCGAATCTCTATTTCCTTTTTCATCGCTTCAAAATAGTACTTTCCGCACTGCCACAGGACTTGTACATTTGCTTCTGCCAATTCAGCCAAGCCATGAAGAACTCCTTCATTTAAAGTACGTGCTCCCAAACTTCCTCCCATTACGAGAATCGTGCGCTTAGCAGGATCCAAAGCCGGAAATTGGCTGAATGCCTCTTCTTTACTGATCGAGGTCCTGTTCAGCTCTTCACGCACCGGGTTTCCGGTTAAGCGTATTGCTGCCGGTGGAAAAACACTTTCCAGGCCTTCGTATGCCGTGCAAACCGCTTTCACCTTTTTAGCCAACAAACGATTCGTTTTCCCGGGATAGGAATTCTGTTCCTGGATCAAAGTCGGAATACCTAAACGCTGCGCCATTTTCAAAGTCGGGCCGCTGGCATAACCGCCCACTCCGATCACAACCTCCGGCTTAAAATCCTTCAGGATGTTCTTTGCCAGTGAGAGGCTCTTCAACAATTTAAAAGGAAGCGCCAGATTTTTCAACGTCAGTTTTCGCTGCAAACCAACGATCGGCAGGCCAACAATTTTATACCCGGCCGCAGGAACTTTTTCCATTTCCATTTTCCCCTCCGCACCCACGAAAAGGATTTCCACATTCGGATTGCGTTTCTTAATCTCATTGGCAATGGCTAAGGCAGGAAAGATGTGTCCACCTGTTCCACCACCCGAGATTACTATTTTCTTCAATTCTTTCATGCAAAAACAGGTTCAGATTCTACACTATTTTTATCTTCTTGTTTCTGAGCAACTCCCTGCACAATTCCAATCCCCACACAAGCCATAATCATTGCAGATCCTCCCATTGCCAGGAAAGGCATATTCTGACCTGTAACCGGGAAAATCCCGGTGCAAACCATCATATTTACAGCTGCCTGGGAAAGCAGCAAAATTCCGATTCCCAAACAGACATAAGTCTCAAAGAGCTGTTCCGATCGGAGTGCAATCCGCATAATGCGATACAACAAAATGAGGTAGAACAGGATCAATACTATAGCGAAGAACGATCCGAATTCTTCCACAAAAGATGCATAGAAGAAATCCGCATAGGCCTCCGGGATAAACTCCTTCACCTTGCCTTTTCCGATTCCCTGACCGAAGAAACCACCCAAATAAATAGCTTGTTCAGCATTATTCGCCTGCAGGTTTCCCGGAGAATCGATATCCGCATTTTCCTGGTAACGGTTCTCCCAGCGATTGACCCAGGTTTCATAGCGCGGTAAAATATTCAGATCAGGCAAGGCCTTATGCAGACCAATTGCCATTACAAACAAAAGTATCCCGGCAAAAACGACCGAAAAGAGCTTGGAAAAAGGCACCCGTCCAAGGAAGAGCAGTATAAAGCTTATCATAAACAGGATGGCAGCCGTTGAAAAGTTATCCTTAACAATCAACCCACAAATAATAACTATCGGTGCCATTACCGGTAAAAAGCCCTTTTTCCAATCATTCATTTCATTCTTTTTCTTGACCAGCATCCGCGAAACATAGATCAGCAGAGCAAGCTTGGCAAAATCCGAAGACTGGAAGGTTAATCCCACAAACGGGATTTTCACCCATCGACCGGCCTCGTTTACTTTTGTTCCGAAGAAAAGCGTAAAGATCAACAAGGCAATTGATCCGTAATAAATAATCCTGGACATTTTGGAAATGTACATCGGATCGCGTTTATGCACCCAATACATTGCCAGGACAGCCAACAAGATGTATATAAAATGTTTGAACAAGTATTTAAATGGTGTTCCGCCCTCAATCTTCACCAGGATAGGAACAAAACTGTACACAGAAACCAATGAAAACCCAAGTAAAATGAGCGTAATCACCCAAATCACCAAATCTCCTTTAAAATGCTTTCTTAGAAACTGTACCATTTTACTTATTGATGTAGCTTAACAAAGTTTTCAAAAACCTCCATTTTTGTCTTCCACTCATTTCCCTGAACGGTAAAGAGCAAAATATGTCGCGGCTGCTTCGTTCTTTTCAAAAACTCCAGGGCATCTTCCAGCGATTCTGTTCCCGTAACCAAAGGCATTTGGGAAATGATATCGGAAGGAATGGAAAGCTGCGGATTATCGAATTGCGCGCACCATTGAACAGAACGCAGCGTTTCAGGATCCACTTGTGCCATTTCCCGGATATTGATTTCATTCGCCAACCAGAAAACAGGAAACGGAAAAGTCGAAAGGGTTGCAGAAAGTTCAACAATAGATGGTTTGTACCACGTAAACACATCCATTCCCCACAATTTGCCCAAGGGTCTCAGGGACATTCTCTCCGCTGCATCCAGCGACTCTTTCCGAGCCTGGAGCAGTTGAGACTGCTGATCAACCTTTTTAATTTCCATGACGCAATGATTTAAAGTGAACGAACTGCCTCTTTAAATTGATTTCCTCTGTCTTCGTAATTTTCGAACAGGTCAAAACTTGCACAAGCCGGTGACAACAAAACTGTTTCGTCCTTTTTAGCCAGACGGTATCCGTAAGCAACCGCTTCCATAGCAGAACCTGCTTCCACAATTGTTTCCACATGACCTGAAAAAGTGTCGATAATCTTTTGGTTGTCTTTTCCAAGGCAAATAATTGCTTTTACTTTTTCCTTTACCAGGTCGAGCAACTCGGAATAGTCGTTTCCTTTATCAACACCTCCAACGATCCAAACCGTCGGCTGCTCCATGCTTTCCAATGCAAACCACGTTGAGTTTACATTCGTTGCTTTGGAATCATTGATAAATTCAATACCGCACACCTTGGCAACAAATTCCAGACGGTGTTCCACATTTACGAAGTCGGACAGACTTTCGCGCACAATCTCCTTGCGAATATCAAGGATTCTACCCGCCAGCCCGGAAGCCAGGGAGTTTTGGGCATTGTGCTTACCCTTCAATGCTAGTTCATGAATAGACATAGTGAATTGATTGTTAAAGTTTATGATGAGTTGTTTGTTTGCTATATATCCTCCTTCTTCAAATTCCTGCGTCAATGAGAAAGGAAGTTTTTTTGCCGGAATGGAGCGCTTCTCCATTTCAGTTGTTATTGTTTGATCGTCTGCATTGTAGATGAAATAATCAGCTGCAGTTTGGTTGTTAAGGATCCGGAACTTCGAATTCACGTACAATTGCATATTGTATTCGTAGCGGTCCAAGTGGTCAGGAGTAATGTTTGTCAGAATGGCAATTTCCGCTTTGAAATCCTCCATATCATCCAATTGGAACGAACTCAATTCCAACACATAAATCTCATTGTCCTCTAAAGCCACCTGTTTCGCGAAGCTGTAACCGACATTTCCTGCCAATCCCACTTTCAAACCTGCTTTTTTCAACATGTGATGAATAAGCATGGTTGTTGTCGTTTTCCCGTTACTTCCGGTAATACACACTTTTTTTACCGTTGTGAAATAACCTGCAAATTCGATCTCGGAAATCACCTTAATTCCCTTTTCACGAATGGCCTTCATCACCAGTGCCTTCTCCGGAATACCCGGAGATTTGATTACCAGGTCAGCTTCCAAAATGCGCTCCATGGAATGCGCACCCTGCTCCCACTCCAATTGATGTTCGTTCAATTCAGCCTGGAAAGAATCCTTGATCGTCCCGAAATCGGAAACAAACGTTTTTGCCCCTTTCACTTTTGCAAGGATCGCAGCACCGACACCGCTTTCGCCGGCACCCAAAACAACCACTATTTTGTTCTGAATGTTCATTAACGTAGTTTCAGAGTTACAATGGATACAACAGCAAGCAGGATCGCAACGATCCAGAAACGAGAAACAATTTTCGCTTCATGCAGTCCTTTTTTCTGGTAGTGGTGATGCAGCGGCGCCATCAGGAAGATTCGTTTTCCTTCACCCAATCTGCGCTTGGTATATTTGAAATACCCAACCTGCATGATCACGGATAAATTCTCGATCAGGAAGATTCCGCACAATACCGGGATCAGCAATTCCTTACGGATGGAAATAGCGAATACCGCGATGATTCCTCCCAAAGCCAAACTTCCGGTGTCACCCATAAAAACCTGGGCCGGGTAACTGTTGTACCACAAGAATCCGATACAAGCACCCACGAACGCCGCGATAAATATCACGAGCTCTTCTGCATACGGAACATACATCACATTCAGATAATCCGCAAAATGAACGTTGGAAGTAACGTAGGCCAAAACCGCCAATGCAATTCCGGCAATCGCGCTCGTTCCCGTGGCCAGACCATCAAGTCCGTCCGTCATGTTAGCACCGTTGGAAACTGCAATCACCACAATGATCACAAACGGAATGAACAAAGCCCATCCGTAGGATTTATCGATATCCCCGATCAGCCAGTTGTAGTTGAACTCATTGTTCTTCACAAAAGGAATCGTGGTTGTCATATCACGAGTTACAATCCATTTGGAAGGAATCGTATCCGAAACTACATCTTTCGAATGCTGGTGCGTTACGAATGACTCCCCTGCCTGTAACTGGTAGTTTGCAGCTACGCGTTTGTGTACCTGTACATCCGGGTGGAAATACAAGATCGACCCAACAATGATACCTACTCCAATCTGACCAACTACTTTGAATTTTCCTTTCAAGCCTTCTTTGTTCTTCTTGAACACTTTGATGTAGTCATCTACAAATCCGATAACGCCCAGCCAAACAGTTGCCAAAAGCATCGTGAAAACATACACGTTGTGCAGCTTTGCGAAAAGCAATGTCGGAATCAGGATAGCAGAAAGAATGATAATCCCACCCATGGTTGGTGTACCTGCTTTTTCCAACTGACCTGCCAAACCTAAATCGCGCACTGTTTCACCGATCTGCTGGCGGCGCAGCAAGTTGATCAAACGTTTCCCGAAAATAATGGACACGATCAATGAAGTGATCAATGCCATTGCAGCTCTGAATGAGATATACTGGAATAATCCTGCTCCCGGGAAATCCAATTGTTCTAAATAATTAAACAAGTAAGTAAGCATGTTTCTAATTATTAATTTTTTTATTTATCTGCGCTACCGCTTGATCAGATCAAAAGCTGCGCTTTCTCTTCTATTTACTGAGTTTATTGAAGTAATTCTTTACCACCTCGAAATCATCGAAAGGGTGTTTTACCCCATTGATATCTTGATATTTTTCATGTCCTTTTCCTGCAATCAGGATAATGTCTTTTGCCTGCGCCAGGGAAACTGCTGTTTTAATCGCCTGGTCGCGATCCAAAATGGAAAGCACTTTCATTGTTTGGTGTGCTCCCACTCCCGCTTCCATCTGTCTTAAGATCTCAGCCGGATCTTCTGTACGCGGATTATCCGAAGTCAATATGACTTTGTCGCTCATTTCACAAGCGATCCTTGCCATCTCCGGTCTTTTCAACGCATCCCGGTCGCCCCCACAGCCAACAACTGTGATCACCTGCTCATTCCTGGTGCGGATATTTTCGATTGTCTTCAACACATTTTCCAAAGCATCCGGCGTGTGTGCATAGTCCACAACAGCTGTAATGTCCGTTGCACTTTTTGTGAACTGGAACCGACCGTCAACTGCTTCTAAACTGCTCAAGACCGTCAATACTTCCGTCGAGTCTGAACCCAGCAGCTGGCTGACCCCATAAACCGTTGCAATGTTGTACGCATTGAAATCACCGATCAGACGCGTCCACAATTCAATTCCATTTACCGTAAGCAGCAAGCCGCTAAAGCTGTTTTCCAATACTTTTACTTTGAAATCGGCATGCGTTTTTAAGGCGAAAGTGGAAACTTTGGCTTTGGTATTCTGTACCATCACCATTCCGTTTTTATCATCGGCATTCACCAGTGCGAAAGCATCTTTATTCATTCCATCAAAGAAGGCTTTCTTCGCTGTGATGTATTCTTTAAACGTTCCATGATAGTCCAAATGATCGTGCGTGATGTTCGTAAACGCTCCGCCCTTAAAAACCAATCCTGCAATACGATTCTGAGAAACTGCATGAGAACTCACTTCCATGAAACAATGCGAACATCCTTGCGCAACCATGTCTGCCAATAAAGCATTCAAAGCAATCTGGTCCGGAGTAGTATGCGTAGAAGGAATCACTTCTTTTCCTATCAAATTCACCACCGTTGAAAGCAGTCCCACTTTGTATCCCAATCCGGTATACAAATCGTGTAAAAGTGTTGTAGTGGTGGTTTTTCCGTTAGTCCCGGTAATTCCCACCAACTGTAAAGAATGAGAGGGATAATCGTAAAACGCATGCGCCAACTCCCCCAGAGCCAAAGCTGTATTCGGAACGATCAACAGGGTTACGTCTTTCGGAACGTCAACAACGCGCTCCGAAACAACGACCGTACACCCTTTCTCAATAACCTGAGGAATGAAATCATGTGCATCCACCTGCGTACCTTTTACAGCTACGAAAAGCGTCCCCGCAGCTGCCTTTCGGGAGTCAGAAATAAGCGCAGAGATTTGCGCTTCAGCAGGTCCTACCCACTGAGTCACTTTCGTTGCTTTTGCTAATTCATTGACTGTTTTCATTCCAATATTAATTCCATTAACCCTCCGGCTACCGCTGGCGATCCCGCAGGGATTGTTTGTTTTACTACTTTTCCGCTTCCGCGTATATACACATGCATTCCCAGGCGCTCAATCAGGTAAACCGCATCTTTAGCCGTTAATCCCGTAACACTTGGAACTGTTGTTGAAGAAATTTTTCGGGGAACAATCGAAATGTGTGATTCCGAAACACGCACCCGCGACCATTCGCTGTAAGCATCCATTTGATAAGGCAAATGCAAGCGCTTTAAAACCACTAACAGGTCATTGATATTTCCATCCTTAATAAGCGGAGCATCTTTGATACGTTCCTTCTCTTCATTAATTGCTTTGTGGTAATTCAAAGAATTGGAGTACACCTTATTCGCAATAGCAGAGAATACTGTTCCCGAAACCGTTGCTCCATAAATATCTTTAGAAGGCGCAGCAACAACTACGATACACGAGTAAAGCGGTTCATCTGCCGGAAAATATCCCACGAAAGAAGCCTGGTAAGTTTTGTTTCCCTCTTCTCCGTAACGACCATCGGCATTTTGCACCACAGCCGTTCCCGTTTTCCCGGCAATATCAAATAAGGCCGACTTCAAAGCACTTCCCGTTCCTCGTTTCACAACTCCCTTCAAACATTCCTGCATCAAACGCAATGTTTTATCCGAACAAATCTTCGGACGAAGAACGATCGGCTTATAGGATTTCACAATGCGCTGACCACGTCGAATATGCTCTACAAATTGCGGACGAACCAATGTTCCGTTATTCGCAACTGCATTGTAGAAAGCCAGTGTTTGCAAAGGCGTTTGCTGCACTTCATAGCCGATCGACATCCACGGAAGCGAAATTCCCGACCATTGCTTAGTTCCCGGCGAATATAAGGTTGGCTTGGGCTCACCCTGCAAATCAATTCCCAATGAATCTCCTATCCCGAAGGTTCGTAAACGATCGATGAACACTTGCGGCTCTCTGCGGTAAGCATTGTTAATCACTCGCGCAATCACATTGGAAGACAATTCAAAAGCCCTGCGAATGGTAATACGTCCGTATCCGTAAGGATTAGAATCCGTTAGTTTCAAATCATAGAACTGGTATTCACCAACCGCATTTACCGTATCATCGAGTGTGATCTTCTGATCTTCCAAAGCAGCCATTAATGAAGCCAGCTTAAATGTTGAACCAGGAACCTCTTTGGTACCTATTGCGTGGTTGTACAACTCGTAATATTCTCCATCGGAAGCCATTTGAAGGTTTGAAACCGCACGAACAAAACCGGTCTTCACATCCATTACGATCACGCAACCACTTTTTGCTCCCTGGTTTTTCAACTGGCGGTACAATTCCGAATGTGCTACTTCCTGGATTTCCATATCAATAGAAGTAATAAGGTCAGCTCCTTCAATAGGCTCACGGATCATTTTCCCGGTTTTTTTCCAGCCGGAAGAAATGCGCTGTTCAACTTCTTCACCCGGTTCACCTGCCAGAATCTCATTGAAAGCACCTTCAATACCAACACGCAACTCTTTCGAATTCCCGTTGTTCTGATAATAGCCCAATGTTCTTTTCAGGATCTCGCCATGCGGACGCTTTCTCAAAATCGTTTCATCCGTGTCGATCAATCCACCTTTATTCCTTCCCAAATTGAAAATCGGAAGTTCTTCCAGGCGGTGTCTTTGCTCGTTCGTGGCCTTCAGCTTGATGGTAATATACCTTCTTCCCCTGGCCCTTCCCTTACGGATGTAATTTTCAAAATCACGCGCAGAAGTTTCAGGAAAAACCTTACTCAACCCCTCACACAAAGCACCGATCTCCTTGTCAAAAATCTCCTGATCCACAACAGTAGGATCCATGTGTATGTCAAAGAACGACACCGACGTAATCAGCGGTGTATAATTTCTATCAAGCACCTCCCCCCGCCGCGGATATTTTTTCACCGCTCTTGTTGGGATTTTCTCTTTTGTTGCCGTAAACAATGAAGCACTGCCTTCAGACTGTATCATGATTGTTTTCACAACCACAACAATCAAGGCAATGAAAAAACCTATGTAAACCAGGTAAGCCCGCCACATCAAGTCTTTTTTATCACTCATTGTCTTTTCGCTTTAATCGTATCACTTTCACCGGATTGACCGTCTCTTTCAATCCCCGCTTCTCCAATGCCTGAACCAGGCGGTAACGAGAAGTCGATTCTTCCAAACACGCCTTGTTCTCAATATATTCAGCAGTCTGCGCATCCACGTCAGCCTGCAAATCCGTAATATCCTTCTGCAACTGTTTTCCGTAATAGCCTTTTGCCACCATCAACATCAACAGGAACAAAATGAAGAAGATGAACGTCAGGTTATTCAACACAAAATCCCGGGTTAAAATTTCCCCGTTCAAAACCTGAATCAACAAATTCTGACGCTTTGGTTTCGCACTTCCAACCGGCTTCGCTTTTGTATCCGCCTTTTTATCTGTATAGGTATTCGTTTTCGCATTCGTTTTTTCGCTGGCAGCAGCAGTCTTCTTTGAGCTCTTCTTACCCGGCTTTTCATTTACAGGTATATCCGTCGAATACTTTTCTCTGGGAGCCTTACCACGTACAGCATCCATCGGATTTACACCCTCCCGTTCTCTGTACTCATTTTCCATCCGTCACTCTTTTAGCTATTCTCAACTTCGCACTACGCGCACGTGTATTCCGCTGAATCTCTTCTTCACTCGGAAGAATCGGTTTTCGATTCACCTCTTCAAAAGGCTTCAGCACCTTCCCGAAAAAATCCTTTTCAATCGAACCGTCCAGGTTCCCGCGTTTCATCAGGTTTTTCACCAAACGGTCTTCTAAGGAATGATAAGACATCACCACCAAACGAGCTTCCGGCTTTAACACCTCAGCTGTCTGAAGCAGAAACTTCTCCAGCACGTCCATTTCCTGGTTCACCTCTATACGAAGCGCCTGGAACACCTGCGCAAAGAATTTATGATCCTTAAACTTCGGAGCAACGGGCATTAAAGCCTCCATCAACTCACCGGTGGTCTTTATTTTCGATTTATTCCGTGCTTTCACCAATTCGACAGCTGTCTTGAAAGGATGATCCAATTCGCCGTATTTTCTAAAAATTGCAGCCAACTGTTCCTCATCGTAAGTCTGGACAATTTTCGCAGCTGTAAAATCACCGGCCTGGTTCATACGCATATCCAACGCTTCATTGGAACGAATGGAAAAACCGCGCTTCGCATCATCAAACTGATGAGAGGAAACCCCCAAATCAGCAAGAATTCCATCAACAGCCGGAATACCCAAAACTCGTAAGTGATTTTTTAGAAAAGCAAAATTGGCTGCTACAAAATGAAAATTCGGAGCTTCCCATGCATTTGCACGCGCATCCGGATCCTGATCAAAAACAATCAGCCTGCCTTTTGAAGAAAGTTTTTCGAAAATTGCACGGGAGTGACCACCACCACCAAAGGTAACATCAACGTAAATCCCGTCCGGATTGATATTCAATCCATCCAGACACTCCTGCAACATGACAGGCACGTGGTATGTCGCATCATTATTCGTCATCATTCCCCAAATCACCCATTACTTCATCTGCCAAATCAGCAAAATCAGCCATGTTCCCATCGATCAACTCGAAGTATTTGGACTTGTCCCAGATCTCAATTCGGTCGTTGTATGCAATCAGCATCACATCTTTGTCCAAACCAACCCGCTCCATGTGCATTACCGGAATCAAAACACGACCGGCATTATCCAGCGCGATTTGTTTTGCCCCCTGATGGAACAAACGGTAGAACATACGGTTCTGTGGCTTAAACAAATTCAGCTTTGACAGTTTTACCGACAACTTTTCCCATTCGTTCATGGGATAGAGAGTCAAACATTCCTCAAAGCCTTTATTCAACATAAATTGTTCCTGAGCCTCCGGAGAGAGTTGTTTGCGCAAACCGGCAGGGAAAAGAAATCTTCCTTTTCCGTCCAGCTTCACCTCAAATTCTCCGACAAGTCCAGCCATAGCTATTAATAATGGGTAAAATTAGGGAGAATCACCCACTTTTTACCACCAAATTACACTTTGTTGATAACTTCTAACGCAATCAACCTACACAAGGTTACAACAAATTATTAAAAACTCCTGTTTTTACTGAATATTTATGCTTTTTTGAGTTAGTGGTAAAAAGTGGTAACAACTGTTTGATTGTGGAAAAAAAGAATGGTTTGTCAGTCATTTTCTGTCATTTACAAAAGGAGATGAAAAAAGCACAGAAGGAGATGAAAAAAACAGTCCAATCCGATTATTGACAAAACTCAATAATGAGAGGGTGGTTATTTAATAAGGCAAAACTTATAATATTTAAATACATCAAAAGCAATATTTCTTATATTTATCGCTTGAATCACATTCATTAATTTGAGAGGACCAGGCAAATTGCCAGTTTAAAGCTTTTTGTATTAAAAAGTGACAAAAAATTAAAGATGCTTCCTATACAGAAAACAAATTAAATGCTTGAATTCTACTATAAATATCATCGAAACAAATTCAAGCATAAAGCCACTAAACTTGCTGAAGAAATTGAAAAAATCCTTCAAATTGAAAGCATTGTAATTCAAAATGCCAAAAAGAATGAAATTTCCGAAGTATATAAAGCTGGGTTAAGTGATTCGCTTTTTCAGAGACTTAATCATATCTACTTCACTCTTCGAAAGAATAAAGCTAAAAACCATCCCGTTTTATGGAAATATCTACCTGAGTTAAAAAAAGAACCCGATGGTGAGTTGTTATTTGCAGATTTCTTCAGCGGAGCAGGAGGACTAAGTCAAGGACTTATAAATGCTGGCTTCAAACCAGCTTTCGTCAATGATAATTATTTGGATGCTTTAGAAACCTATTACTTCAATCACAATCTCTCGCTGGATCGTTTTTTTCATGGTGATATAGCTGAAATCGTTACAAACATTGACCTATTCTACCCGCTTCTTGAAAAAATAAAACTGATCGCGGGAGGACCTCCATGTCAGGGATTCTCCACCGCAAATAGACAAAATTTCAAGATTGATCAAGCAAGTCAAGAGAAACGATTTATCGATGATGAGCGCAATGTATTATACAAACACTTTGTTCAGATCTTAGGAATTGTAAAACCTGAATTTTTCATCATGGAGAATGTACGCGGAATGCGTAAAGTAGAAAATCAAGTTGAAGAAGATATACGCCTAGAAACTAACCAAGAATACTTTTTTACACCATTGATTCTCGATGCTAAAAACTTTGGCGTTCCCCAAAGCAGAATCCGCTACATCCTTATTGGAGGCAAAGATGTATTCAGTATTGAACAGATAAAAACACGTTTGCTAACAGGCAACTATAACGGACAAGGGTACAAACTCGGAGATGCACTTTTTGGATTACCCGAGATTGGTACGAATCCGAATAAATTGAATATTGATTATGAAAGTGATGATAATGGTTATACAGTTAATGGCATTACCGTTGAACAAAATTATTTTTTAAAGGATATCAATAAAGGAAAGAGCAGTAAATATCTTTGGAATCACAAATCTCGTTACAATAACGACAACGATTTGGAGATATTCCGCCGTCTTCCTGAAGGAGCAAATTCTTTACATGAGTGTATTCAAGATATTCTTGTTTACAAAAATCGTGAACACATTTTCAAAGATAAATATTACAAACTGAAACGAGACGAAGTTTCAAAGACGATAACTTCTCACATGAAGTTTGATTGTCATATGTATATACATCCCGAGCAACCAAGAGGATTGAGTCCCAGAGAAGCAGCACGTATACAAACGTTTCCGGATGACTATGTTTTCAGAGGAAATCTGAACAGTTGGTACAAACAAATCGGCAATGCAGTTCCAGTAAAACTTGCTGAAACCATTGCCCTTGAAATAAAAGATTTTATTGAATGAGATACGTAGAATTATTTTCGGGAATTGGCGGATTTAGACGCGCAGCAGATCTTCTTGAAAGAGATACCGGTATCGATATGAATTGCATTGCCTTTTCAGAAATTGACTCACATGCACTGAAAACATATGAGAGTAACTATGATCTAAATGGAGAACTCAGAATGAACAATGTGATGGACTTCACCTCTAGTGAGGAAAATTTGCAAACGCTCCCAGAGTTTGATTTGTTGCTCGGAGGTTTTCCTTGTCAGTCCTTTAGTTTATTAGGAAAACAACTTGGTCTTGAAGATGAACGAGGGAAAATTTTGTTTAGTGTTCATGAGTTATTAGCCAAAAAATCACCAGAATTTATTGTTCTTGAAAATGTTCGGAATATTTTGCAACATGACAAAGGAGCTACTCTTGAAAAAATTCTTGATTTTTTCAGAGAGCATGGATATAGATATGTAAACTATGTGTTGCTCGATTCACAAAATTTTGGATTACCACAACGGAGAGCAAGAGTTTTTTTTGTCTGTAGTAAAAGAGCTCTTGATCTCGAACTCACAGAAGGAGCAATTGCTGAAAATTTTAGATCGATTCAGGATCATTCCTTACACATATTTAATGATGTACTAGAAGTTTTGGATAAGAAAGTAGATAGTAAATATTACTTATCGGAAAAAATCAAACACACAATTCTAGCAGACGGATCAAAAAATTTCAGAAGTAAGTCTCAGATAGACTTAAACATTGCCAGAACCCTAACAGCAACTATGGTAAAAATGCATAGGGCATGTCAAGACAATTACTATTCTGATGATTTTATTCAACACAATCATTCTCATAAAGAAACAGATAAAGAAGTACTTTATACGACCCCAGTTAGAAAACTTACCCCCTGGGAAGCTTTGAAGTTACAAGGTTTCGGAAAGGATTTTTATCAGAATGCAATTGCTTCAGGCGTAAGTGAACATCAGTTATACAAACAGGCAGGAAATGCTTTAAGTGTGAATACAGGATATGCGCTACTTCACTATTTATTTGTTAATCAGCAGATTCAAAATCAATAGTTATGAAGAATCCAGATTGGAATAGAAATGAATTGATACTTGCGCTCAACCTTTATTTTAGTTTGAGTTTTGGACAGATGGATGGTAAGAATCCCGACATCAAGAAATTGAGTAATCTCCTTTCTTTATCGAATCTGAATTCTGGATTTTCAAGAAGTATAAGCAGCGTTTCTCTGAAGTTAGCAAATTTTAAACGAATAGATCCGATTTCTTCAAGTAAAGGAATGACTGGTGGTGGCAAACTGGAAAAAGATATTTGGAATGAATTTTCAGGAAAGAGAGATCAATTGAAGGATGTCGCAGATACAATTAAAAAAGATATTTTAGAATCGCGAAAAAGGATGTTCATACAATGGCTTGAGGGTGGTCTAAAACCAGATGGGACTTCTTATCAACGAAACACAATTCAGACATATGCTAATCAAGTTGATAACACTATCTTCAGTGAGTTTGCTATAAACAAGCAAGATCGCTCCCTTTACGAAGTAACAAACATTGAAGAACTAGAGGTCATCAGTATGGAATTACATATAGGTGAAGATAATAAGCGTCGAAAGGATCTTAGAAGTGCTTTTCAGAGCTACTTCAGATTTATCCTAAACACAACTGATCAAGAAATTGAAACTGATCAATTTCAGAAGGATGAAGAAGGCGAAAGCCGAACAGAAGGAGGTAGAAAAGTATATATATCTAGTAAACCGGAAAGAGATCCTGCGCTTAGAAAGAGGGCTATTAAACAACATGGTACAACATGTAAGGCATGTAATTTCAATTTCGGGGAAATATATGGAGATTGGGGAAATGGTTATATCGAAGTCCACCATTTGACACCTCTTGGCGATAACGAAACAGGAGAAAGAATGACCAATTCTTTGAATGACCTTATCGTACTCTGTGCCAATTGTCACAGGATGGTGCACCGCCGAAAAGGAATAACCCTTTCTCTGGAAGAACTGAAACAAAAAATTAATCGTGCAGCCTATGGAAGAGAGGAATTATGAACAGATAAGAAAACAAGATGCTGCTCCACCAGCTGGATCTATGATGGAGAGTCTTCGTGATCTTGGTTATTCTACAGAAGCCGCTGTGTCTGATATCATAGACAATGCAATCTTTGCAAAAGCAACCACAGTATGGATCAATTTTATCTGGGATGGCAACAAGTCACGTATTGTTTTTAAGGATGATGGAAATGGAATGTTTGAAGAAGAGCTTATTCAAGCGATGCGTCCAGGTAGTCAAAGTCCTGCATCCGCAAGAGATTTAAGTGATCTAGGACGTTTTGGTCTTGGATTAAAAACAGCTTCACTGTCTCAATGCAGAATGTTTACGGTTATATCTAAAAAAAAGTCAGAATCGCTTACCTTTTGGAGATGGGACTTAGATTATGTGACCTCTCCTAAAACAGAAGGGTGGACAATTCTGAATGTCGCGGAAAAAGGAGACATTGAACTGATCGAAGAAATGGATCAGGGAACTTTGGTATCTTGGGATTATTTAGACCGGATAATTGAGTTGAACAAAAAGAAATATACGGAAGATTATTTTTATTTAGTTGCTGAAAAAGTAAAAAGACATATTGAAATGGTCTTTCACCGGTATTTGGAAACTGGGAAACTCAAAATCATCTTTAACGATATTCCGGTTAAAGCTTGGGATCCATTCCTGCGGGGTGAAACGGCAACCCAACCATTTCCGGAAGAAATTATGGAAAATGGTTCTATAAAAATAAAGGCCTATATCCTTCCGCACCGATCAAAACTGGACGAATCCGTATGGATAGATAACGAACAACGAGAAGGTGGATGGGATGCTTTGCAGGGCTTTTACATTTATCGAAATGAACGCTTACTACTTGCTGCAGACTGGCTAGGAATTACACGTAAAAAATCTCATTACAAATTAGCCAGAATCATGATTGATTTACCAAACAATGTTGATCATGAATGGCAGATTGACATCAAAAAATCCAGAGCAAGACCTCCGCTAACTTTGCGTCCGCAACTGAAAGCTATCGCAATGAGTGTAGTTACTCAAGCTGAACAGATTTTTAGGCATAGGGGGAAGCAAATCCAGCGATCATTAACTGGAGATTTCTCATTTGTTTGGAAAGAAATAGTAAAAGATGGTCGATATTTTTTCAGAATCAATCTAGAGCATCCTGTTATTGAAAAACTCTTGAATGAACTTCCCGACAAGAAAAAAGAAATTCAGAAATTGCTCAAGATAATCGAAGAAACAGTTCCCGGTCCCGCTATAATTGCTAAAGAAAATGAATTTCCGGATAACATGCTCAAACCTTTCGAAAAAACAGCAGATATAGAAATCATTTCATTGATGAAAGAACTTGCTGTCGGATGGAAACAGCAAGGGATGAGCGACGAACTAATTAAGCGAAGATTACTTATGACAGAGCCATTCAGTGATTATCAGCAATTAATAGAAACATTGGATTATGAGTGATCAGAAAGTTTTGGAACAGGCGCAGAAAATCTGCCGGAATCTGCTGGATCTTGACCCACCTGAGACAGTCGAAAAAATAAATGATGTCATTAAAAAAGTCTGTCAGTTACTTTCATTAAGTAATGAGGATAAGGAATTACTATTTTCAAGATTGGTAGAAGTCACAGGAGTGTCTCAAGAAGCTCCTCGGATTCTGGATAATGACAAGATTGAACCGTGGGTTACTGAAAAATGGTCACAAAACGCATCATCAAGACGATTTTGGAGACGTTATCAGACTTATCTAGAAGATGATAAAAAAATAGCTCCTAAAGTGATTTCTCGTTTGGATGAACTAACAGACAATATTTTAGATAGATTAGCTGATCCTGATGCTCACGATGAATTTGACAAGCGAGGATTAGTTGTGGGGCATGTTCAATCCGGAAAGACATCTAATTATGTTGGACTAATTACGAAGGCGGCAGATGCCGGTTATAAATTGATAATAGTCCTTGCAGGTATTCATAGTTCGTTACGAAGCCAAACCCAATTGCGAATCGACGAAGGATTTCTGGGATATGATACTGAAACAAGTCGGAGTTTTATCCAGTCCAATAACCGTATTGGTGTGGGTCGATTAGACCCAACTGTTCCTGCTCACTCATTAACGAGCAGTGCATTAAACGGCGACTTTCGGAAAAATGTAGCTGAGACTATCAACTTGAATCTCAGAGGGACTGATCCTGTAATTGTAGTAGTTAAGAAAAACAACGCTGTGTTAAAGAACTTGATACAGTGGTTATCTGCTAAGGTCGGGGAAGATGTTTCCGGAACGGATCACAAAATCATCAATCACCTTCCAATGTTATTGATTGATGATGAGGCCGATAATGCATCTATCAATATTAGTAAAAGCAGCGTTTCTTCCATTAATGGATCAATCCGTGCATTATTGTGTTTGTTTCGAAAGAGTGCCTATGTGGGATATACGGCAACACCTTATGCTAATGTATTTATTCCACTTCCAAAAGATGAAAAGGAACCTGGAAAAGGACTGAAAATTATTGTCGGTAATAAAGATTATCCGGTCGGTGAAGATTTGTTTCCAAGGGATTTTATTGTCAATATCCCCCCTCCTTCCAACTATATCGGACCAGAGAAGTTTTTCGGAATTGTCAGTGAAGATCAACAATATGAAAGTGCATCTGATGAAGAAGATGAGATTGTTAAGAATTCACTACCAATTCATTTATACGAACCAATTCATGATAATCAGCCAAAAGATTATTACGATAGTGAAGTAAGTAGAGAAAGTATTCGTGGAACCAACTTCAATTATATTCCGGATGGGCATAAAAAAGACGATGCAAAACCACAAGAATTACCTGATTCTTTAAAAGAAGCCATTCAGTATTTTATCCTGTCTTGTGCTGCCCGACGCGCAAGAGGGCAAGTGAATGTACATAATTCAATGTTGGTGCACATTACACGTTTTATAGATTGGCAAAACCACATCGCTTTGAAAATCGAAGAGGAGCTTTTTCGCTATAAAAACAGAATTGAATTTAGGAATCGCGAATTCTTGGAGGAGTTGAAAACATTGTGGGAACGCGAATTTATTCCTAAAACGCAGGAAATAATATCACTCCCCGGCTTCGGCGATTCAGGAATGACATTGATAAATTGGACCGAACTGGAACAGGAATTGCTTCCAGCAGTAACAAAGATCAGAGTACGTGCTGTTCATGGATCAAAATTACTCGGAGGACTGGAACAAGAGAATATACAACCACTTGATTACTATGAAAATCAGAAAAAAGGACTTTCGGTAATTGCTGTTGGAGGAAACAAACTATCACGTGGACTTACATTAGAGGGCTTGACCGTAAGTTATTACTTACGGGCTTCCAAAATGTATGATACACTCATGCAAATGGGTCGTTGGTTTGGATATCGTCCAGGTTACCTGGATCTCTGTCGCTTGTTCACAACGGGAGACTTAGTAAGCAATTATAAACACATTACAGCTGCAACCGAAGAGATGCGGGCGGAATTTGATCGTATGTGGCTCTTAAAAAAGAAACCCCGTGATTATGGTTTGAAAGTCAGAGCGCATACAGGAGTCTTAACTATTACTGCATCCAATAAATTCCGCTATAAGAAGATGATGTCCTTTGGTTTCTCAGGAAATCTGGAAGAAACCTGGCAGTTCGATAAAACACGAAAGGACTTTTTCGAACAAAATCATTTGATCACTCAACAACTTATCAAAAAGCTCGGAACTCCAGATGGTGTTGCGAATGAAAGCAAACACCTCAAGAAGCAATCTCTGGTCTGGCGGGGTCAAAATAATTTCAGAAACGTGATCGAGTATCTTACGGCATATCAATCATCTCAGCCATCTTTCCACACAGGTTTGCTAAGGGAATATATAGAAAAACAGGCTCTAAATAATAAGCTTATTAACTGGACCATTGCTTTGATTAGGAATAGCAGTGCCAATGATGAGAACCAGGTTATATTCGGAGACCAGAAAATAGGCCTTTCCTTCCGGAAAGACGATTCTGAAAAAACATCGTCTTACTATGAGCTGACAAAGGCGCACATCATCGGTAACTTTCACGAATACATTGATCTCAATGACGACCAATTGAGCAAGGCCTTTGATGAAACCATTAAAGACAAGATTGAAAGCGGAAAAGAGACTTCCACCGAGCATCCTAGTCCTTTACGTATCCGAAAAAACAGGAACGAAGCTAACGCCTTATTATTGATTTACCCATTGAACCCAAAACCTCGCACAGAAGATTCTGCATATAGTGATGTTCCGATTATTGGTCTAGCGATCAGCTTTCCATACATGGAGAACGAAGAAAAGGTTCTTTATGCCGTAAATGAAGTTTTTCAGGAACAATTGTATGATTATCCAGAAGAGATGGATATGGATGATATCGATCCTGATGAAGATGACCTTGAGAAGAGTAATTCAAACAGGAAAAGTTCTCTAAGTGAAAAAACATTTAGGAGTCTCATTGAAAACAGTTATCAGAATGTTTTGAAAGAAACTGATTTTCATAGTGGTTTAGTTCCATACTATCCTGGAAATGATGAATTGAGTGAGGTACTTAAATCACATACAAATGTGATATTAACTACTGAAAAAGCATCTGGATTAACCTCCGTACCATTTTATGCAGAGAAGGAGATTCAGCAGTTCTACTTGAATGACCCTACTTCGGTTATAGTTAAAACTGAGCAGGATTTTACAGAAAATGAACATTATATCGTCGGTCTGAAACGTTCAAAATATGTTACATTTTGCTATCATGATCAACCTGCTGCTTTTCCAGATAGTTGCTGGGTAATACGCTCGGAATCTTCAAAGGCACGGTTTCTCTCAGCACTTTTCAATTCAACCTTATTTGGAGCTTGGGTACGAGTGAACGGTGAGCAGAAAAAAGACACTTATTTTATTAAAAATGAAGTGCTCTACAAGTTTCCACTTGTTTATCCAGAAGAAAATCAGTTGTGGTTGTATGATCATCTGTATGAATTAATGGTTGCAGCAGGCAGAAATGAGCAAGCTTTAGGTACTGGTACAATCAGATCTTATTTTGCTGCTATGCTGGATGCATTGATTTTCTGCACGTATTTTTCCGAATCCATGCAGCAGGAAAAACAATCATTATACGAATCCTTCGAATCTATTATTCCGAAAGACTTACCAATAAAAGAAAAAAGAGCTGCCTTGGCAGAAGAACTGTTTAAAGTACTTTACGACAGAGATCATTCTGTGCGTAAAACGATCTATTATCTGGATAGCCATGAAAAAGTAAAAAGTATAAAAGCCGTGTTTACCCAATAATCCTAAAATGAAAATTAGCCGAATCACTATTAATAACTACAGAGCTTTTTACAATGAGAAGGAAGAAGCGCATTCTAAATATTTCATCAACCTCAAGGGTGGAAAGAATCTCTTGATTTATGGTGAAAACGGAAGTGGAAAAAGTTCCTTTTACAAAGCGCTGAACGATCTGTTTAGGGCATCAGTTGAATCGGATTATCACTTTACTAAGAATGTCTTTTCTCAAGAACTAGAATTAGATGAAGAACCTTTTATTCAAGCCGATTTCAAAAAAGAAAACGAAGAAAAAACATTTTCTTTTTCTAGCGATATACATCGGACACGTGTAAACGATGAGCTTCTTCGTTCTGTTGCTCGTGGCAGAAGTTTTATGACTTACAGGGAATTATTACGCGTCCATTTTGTTCAAGATCCTCAAGTGAATCTATTTGATTTTTTGTTTGCAATGGACGGGCTTTTGGCTGACCTTCCTACCCCTGTCTATTCCAGACCAGAAACAAACCTAAAAATGAATGCTTTGTTAGAGGTTGTCCGGACAAGTCCTGACGAAATAAATCTCAAGGATTTTACCCAAAGCGCCAATCAAATATTAGCAGATCTGAATGAAACATTGAATCATTTACTCCATTATTTTGATCATTCAATGGAGGTGTCTTTTTCTCAACTTACGGAAGAATCATTAAAGAAAAGTAGGCCCGAAATAAAGGTAAACGTATCTTATTTCGGAATAGACTTGAATCAACAAAGAGAACAATATCATCATTTTCTAAATGAAGCCCGTTTATCTGCCTTAGCGGTATGTATATTTCTTGCAGCACACCTTTCCGTACCTTCCCCTGATTACAAGATTCTTTTTCTAGACGACATCTTTACAGGACTTGATAATTCTAACAGAATTCCCTTGCTAGACATCCTGACAAATCCAATTATTCAAGGAACAGTATCAAAAACCTTCATCGATCACCAGATTTTCTTAACTACTTATGATCGACAATGGTATGAACTGGCCAAAAACCATTTGGGAAACAATAGATGGCATTTTCAAGAAATGTATATTGACCGTCACTCAAAAGGCTTTGATCTCCCCGCATGGTTACCTGGAGAAGATGATATAGAAAAATCCAAGTATTACTTTAGGATGAAGCAATATGCTGCCTGTGCCAATTATCAGCGTAAAATTTGTGAAGGATTGATAAAACGTTTCTTACCTGACTACAAGAAGTATGATGCACTTTCAAGCGGCGACATTGTAGCTGTTTCAAAGTTAGATACGCTAATCTCAAGACTTGAATCATATCTTAATGAAAATGGCTTCACATTCGATCCTTTTGAAAAATTAAAAAGTTGCTTAAGAGTTGTCATGAACCCTTTATCGCATGATGATCTCGATAGTCCTGTTTATAGAAGAGAATTAGAACTGGTGTTTGAAATAATTGATGAATTGAAAAAACTGAATAATACAATTCTATTAGAAGCTGGAAGAAAGATATATTGGAAGAAAAAACACGCAAAGACAGGTGTTGAGCGTGAGTATATTAGTGAATTAACATCTCCAATACGATGTATAGAATACGATGGTGAAAAGAAAATATTGAAATTTAATATCCTTCCATTAACTGAAAAAGACACTAATAAAACAAAGACAAAAATTAGTTATGGAGGATCATTTGAAGAAGTTCACCAAACTTTTTGTCACTCACTTTCTATTGATTCATCATCAATTGATCCGTTCAAAGAATTCCATTGGAAGAATGGAAATAGTTACGAATCCTTAGAAAGATTAATAAACACAAAAACTGAATAAAATGTCTGCCACTAACACTGAAATAAATCGCTTTAGGACTGAGTTACTACAAGATATATCTGATCTGATAGAATCTGATAAAACAGGAGGTATTCGAGAGGAAAAATTCACAGAAGTAATTCTTGAATATATGGAAGAAGCTGGAGAAACAGAAGCTGCCATACCATGCCGTGAAATACGTGAAAACAGTATTGGAAATCGAGTACACAAAATAAATGGTTACGCTCTCAGCGAAGGATATGAAACCGTGGATCTCTTCATTACGATTTTCAAAGGAACAAGCGAATTAGGCAGATTGTATGCTGATGATATTAGAGCCGGTATTAATCTTTCTACCCGTTTTTTGCAGAATATACTAACTGGAAAAATGGAAGGAATCGAAGAAACGGCACCTGTCTTTGATTTTGTTCAAACAATGCATCAAATTAGCAAAGATATAGTGAGAGTGAATATTTACGTCCTGTCCGACATGCTTATTCCCACAGAAGTTCCAGACCCATCAGAAATGGGCGATCTACAGATCCACTATCACTTTCGAGACATTGAATATATCCACCGAATACATACATCAGGAACAGGTAAACAAGCCATTGAAATTAATTTTACTGAATCATTCGGAGAAGCGATTCCGTGTTTGCCAACACCAGAGAAGAATGAGGATTATGAATCTTATTTATGCGTTATTCCTGCTAGAATTCTTGCCTCCATTTATAAAGATCATGGGGCACGTCTTTTAGAACAGAACGTGCGAACTTTTCTACAATTCAGAGGAACAATCAATAAAGGTATTAGAGATACAATTCTGAGAGAACCCCATATGTTCATGGCTTATAACAATGGTATTTCAGCTACTGCCGAATCCATTGAAATTTCCGGGGACAGTAAGTCAATTGTTTCGATAAGAGATTTCCAGATTGTCAATGGGGGTCAGACAACAGCTTCCATTTTTCAGACTCAGCGAAAATATAAGGATGCCAACATAAATGCTGTTTGTGTACAGGTAAAATTGACAGTTATTCGCGATCTGGGGAAAAAGCCGGAAATCGTGTCATTAATCTCCAAATATGCTAATACTCAGAACAAAGTCTCCGAGGCAGACTTTTCATCGAATCATCCATTTCATATAGAACTGGAGTATTTATCTAGAAAAGTCTGGACTCCTGCAAGCTCAGGTAAAAGTCAAACCCGCTGGTATTATGAAAGAGCTAGAGGGCAATATAACGATGAATTATCTCAGATAGACCGCAAAGCTCAACAGAAAAAATGGCTTGCAAGAAACCCGAAACATCAGAAATTTGCCAAAGAAGATCTCGCAAAATTTGATATTACATGGGAAATGGGACCTTGGTGGGTAGTTCGCGGTCGTCAACGGAATTTTATAGAATTTATGAAATCTGCAGATGAAACTGATGTAAGTAATAACTATTATGAAGATCTAATTGCAAGAGCGATTTTATACAGAACTGCAGAACGATTGTACGGAACGGGGGCAAAAGCTATTGGGGATTTAAGATACATGGTCGTTCCTTATACACTTTCCCTATTGAGGCATCTGACGAACGGACATCTTCATCTTCAGAAAAT
>NZ_CABHOL010000027.1 GCF_902168135.1 uncultured Fluviicola sp. | reverse complement strand
TTTTTTTCAAGCAGAAGACGGCATACGAGATGCTCAGGAGTCTCGTGGGCTCGGAGATGTGTATAAGAGACAGTACAGGATCACCCCGACATTGAACCAATAAACCTGGCTCGTCTGCCAAAGAAAAATCATACTTGTTAACCCCAGAGCGGGAAAGATGAACGCCAGAATGGTTGAAATGACGGATATCGATTGGTGAGAATCCTGCCAGTGCTCAATGTAATTGCGGATTTCCTGTGTGTCTTTGCCTAATTTGGCATAAACCTGGAAAGCCTGCCGCCATTCAAGGTCTTCTGCAACTTCCGAAATGGCTTCCTGAGAACCCTTCAATGATTCTTTGCTTTTGATTTGAAGTAGTGAACCCGCCAGCTTTTCACTTCCGATAACGGTTGAAGTCCGGTTTAAGTGCTCAAATAAAGAATGTGGGCCAAAGAGATCAATGTCGAAAGAATACGGGTGTTTGGTGTCCAGGAATTCTTTTCCGTCTTCATAATAAGGCAAAGCTTCTGTCAAAAAACGATGTTCCGATTCATTGAGCCATAAATAGGTGGAAGCCACCTGAAGTTTGCGTTTTACCCGGAAATGGTAATTCACCAGGAAAACAAAAAATCCTAAAAAGACAATACCGCCGATTAAAAAGGGAATACCGCTTTCCGAACGGGAATAATAAAACAAAATTCCCGAAATAATTAATACCAGCAACCTCGACCAGCCAATTAACTGAAGCCGTTTATTGATTTGGCCAACAGATTCTTTGTAACGCTTTGATCGCTCCGAATAATCAGGAATCATACGGCAGCCATTTTTTTCAATTCACTGACTGCCATGTGAATGTTTTTCCAAACCTCGCTGATATTCGCATCCATCATGTAACAAGGTGCAGTAATAATTTTGTTGGTTGGGTCCACATGGATTTCTTTCACAGTTTTGTATGCAGTTGTTGCACCGGTTTTTTCTAACCCCTGAGAAAATGCTTCGATATCGTAAGGAGAAGATTCTGAAGTTGTTCCTAAAGTTAATGAAGGGTGGATGTCAGATCCTTCCAGTGCTTTTGCCAAAACTACCGGACTTACACACAAAGCGGCGATCGGCTTTCCGATATTTACCAGGTTTACAAGCAGTAACTTTACTTCCGGTAAAATACTTCCTTCCGGACCCTCAAATGCCCATTTGGTAAAGTTTTTTGCACTTCCGAATCCTCCCGGGATAATCAATCCGTCTAAATCAGCCGGCTGCACATCCTGAATGGGGATAATATTCCCGCGAGCAATCCGCGCAGCTTCCACAAGCATGTTACGGGATTCATTCATGGGTTCACCTGTTAAGTGGTTGATTACGTGGAACTGGTCCGCATTTACACCGATACAAGTATAAGTGTCTCCTGATTCAGATACAGCTAACATGCTTAATACGGCTTCCTGGATCTCTGCTCCGTCATATACTCCGGACCCGGATAGTAAAATTCCAAAATTCATCTTTCGTTTTTCTTTAGTATTCATTGCGAGTAAAAAGTGCCTTTAAATCTTTGCACTCCTTCACTCTTCGCGGTTAATCTTTTTGCTTCTCCAAAAATACGATTCTCCCGCTATTTCGTATCTTTGTTTTCATGAACAAACCAATAATATTTTACGATGGTGATTGCGGTTTCTGCAATAAAACCGTTCAGTTTGTTCTAAATCACGAGAAAAACTCGGAGATCCATTTTTGTGCACTGCAAAGTGAGCATGCGAAAATGTTCTTCAAAGGCTTGGGAATCCATGAAATCGATTTGTCCACTTTTTACTTTTGGGACGGAAAGAAATTGAATAATAAATCTACAGCCGCTTTAAAGGTATTGAACCATTTTCATTTTCCTTATACACTTGGGAAGATCGGCTGGATTTGCCCGCGTTTTATTCGCGATGGGATCTACAGCATGATTGCAAAAAGAAGGATGCGTTTGGCTCCGGGTTTTTGTGCTATTCCAACACCTTCACAGGCTATCAGGTTTTTGTCTTAAAAATCGGGTTGATTTTCACTTTCTATCAAGAAGTCGTAAATAAAACGATATGTTAAAATATTGAACCGATTTTGTTTGAATTCTGTTAATATCATTCTGAAAATAGAAGTTGTAAAGGGAATTCTTTCCTTATTTTTGCCTTATGAGAATATCTGCTTCGATTTATTCGGATAAGAAACGAGAACTTTCGGAAACAATCAGGGATTTGTCCGCACACCATGTGGATTTACTGCATGTTGACTGTAACGATGATCCCTCCGTTTTTGAAGATATCAGCCGGATCAGAACCTGGTGTAATATCCCTATCGATTTACACATCATTACGAAAGAACCGTCAAAGTACTTTGATTTGCTGCGCACTGTTCCCGTTGAATACGTGACATTCCAGTTGGAAGACCTGCAGGAAGAACTGATCATTCCATCCGATATCAAAGGAAAGAAAGGCCTGGCAATCATTACACCGACTTCCATCGAGACATTTGACAAATACAGCACTTTTGACTTTATTCTGATCATGGCAACCATCCCGGGACAAAGCGGAGGTGTTTTTGATGCTGTGAATTTTAAGAAGATCCGGGATTTCCAAAAGAAATATCCGTCAAAATCAGTTCATGTGGACGGTGGGGTAAACGGTGAAGTTTCGTTCATTCTTCGGAATATGGGAGTTCATACTTCCGTTTCGGGATCTTACCTGTTTAATGCCCCAAGTGTCGGTCATGCATTGATGGACCTGACAAAACGCACAATAGATTCCCAGTTTTTGATAAAAGATTTCATGATTCCTTTGACCGAATCGCCTTCAGTTGGTGAGAATGCCCGGGTTTCTGAAGTATTGAATTCCATTGAGGAAGGAAAATTAGGATTTACACTGGTGGTTGATGAAACAAAGAACCTGAGGGGATTGATTTCCAATGCCGACATTCGGAAGAGTCTGATCCGAACCGGCGGTAACCTGAACAATGAATCCATTGCCGAGATCATGAATTCCAAACCATTGGTGATTCCTGAAACAGCTACAGTCAATGACTTACTACAACAAATTAAAAAATATACATTCCCGATTCTTTATTTGCCCGTTGTGGATCAAAATAATAAAGCAAAAGGAATCTTAACATTCGTAAACCTGATTAAAGGGGAAATATGATCATTCATTTAAAAAATACAGTAAGTTCAGCTGATGCCGCAAAATTGGCTGCGGAAAACAAAGCATTTCACCTGGTTTCCCAGGGGATAAATGTATTGGTAACAGGTTCAGGTGTAAAAGAAGTTCCGGCTGCTTTGGAAGCGGTTACGGAAGCACACTGGGTGTTCCCGAACGATATGCAGTTAGCTTCACGCAACTATCGTTCTGAAACGCGTGAAGTGAAAATCGGAAATGTAACGATAGGAGGGAAAACAGGAAACACGATCATGATTTCCGGTCCTTGTTCCGTTGAATCCGAAGAACAGATCCGCGAATCTTCCGAATTATTGAAATCTTTGGGATTAACAGCGCTTCGCGGCGGATGTTATAAGCCAAGAACGAGTCCGTACAGTTTCCAGGGATTGGGACTGGAAGGATTGAAACTGCTTTCAAAAATGCGTGAAGAATACGGTTTTGCAGTGGTTACCGAAGCACGTGATGCAACACATATCGATGAGATCATTGAGCATGCAGATGTGATCCAGGTTGGAGCAAAAGCCATGTACGACCAGGGAATCCTTCGTGCGTGTGCAAAAACGCAAAAAACAGTTTTAATCAAACGTGGTTTTGGAACAACACTCCAGGAATTTGTTCAGGCGGCTGAGTTTGTGCTTTCCGGAGGAAATGAGAATGTGGTTCTTTGTGAGCGCGGGATCCGCACTTTTGAAACAGGTACTCGTTTTACATTGGACTTATGCGGAGTTGAATGGCTGAAACATTACACAAATCTTCCGGTTATCCTTGACCCGAGCCATGCAATGGGTTATGCTTACGGGGTAGCAGGATTGTCGCGGGCTTGTATCGCTTTGGGTGTTGACGGATTATTAGTGGAAGTTCATCCGAATCCGAAAGTGGCCAAATCAGATGCTTCTCAGCAGCTGAATCACGAAGAGTTCAAGCAATTGTTAAAAACACTCGATCCAATTGCGGCAAGCGTTGGGTATAAAATGGTATAACCTTGTTTTTAGAGCAAAATATAAAAGGTCTTTGCGCGAAGTTCGGTGTTGATTTCTATCAAATGCTGAAAGACTTTGATGTGGACGGAGTGACTGAATTGTCTATACTGGATTTGGAAGCTATTGCGGAAGAATATGAAGTGGATTTCTATTCCCTTTTGTTCAAACCATTGTTCGTCTTTGATCATTTGAAGTCCAAAATTGAAAAAATCAAACTATTGATTTTGGATGTGGATGGTGTAATGACAGATGCCGGAATGTACTATACGGAATCCGGAGACCAGTTCAAGAAGTATAATTCAAAAGACGGAATGGGTATTATGAAAGCCCAGGAACAAGGATTGATCTGTGGAATTATCTCTTCCGGTTTTATTGATAAGATGGTTCGGAACAGGGCAGAAACACTCAAGATCAAGTATGTGTATGTTGGACGTGATCAGAAAATCGGTGTTCTTAAGCAATGGTGTGAAGAGTTGTCCATTACTCTGAATGAAGTGGCAATCATCGGTGACGACATCAATGATCTGTCGATCATGCGTGAAGTGGGCTTGCGAGCTTGTCCGAAAGATGCGGTTCAGGAAGTCAAGAAAGAAGTAGATATTGTATTAACAAAAAATGGGGGAGCGGGAGTCGTGAGAGAATTTATCGATAATTTTCTCCTTCCGGAACCAATAAAAGAATTTTAAAATAACATGAATCAAGTGAAATTAGGCATTATCCGTGAAGGGAAAGTGCCGCCTGATAAGCGGGTTCCACTTACACCGAAGCAATGCAAATTGGTTGAGATGAAGTTTCCACAAGTCAAGGTGCTTGTTCAGGAGAGTGATATTCGTGCATTCAGTGATGAAGAATATATTGCAGAAGGAGTTGAAGTGGTCAAAGACTTGTCCGATTGCGATATCATTATGGGAGTAAAGGAAGTTAATATTGAAGACCTGATTCCCGGAAAGAAATTCCTGTTCTTTTCACACACCATTAAGAAACAGCCCTACAATAGAAAGCTTCTTCGGGCGATACTGGACAAGAAGATACAATTGATTGATTACGAAGTCCTGAAATCCAAAGACAATAAACGCATCATCGGTTTTGGGCGCTATGCCGGAATTGTAGGTGCTTACAATGGAATCCGCGCTTACGGAGAAAAGACAAATACATTCCATTTAAAGCCGGCGAATGAATGTTCAGGCAGAAAAGAAATGGAAGCCGAACTGCACAAAGCTGTTTTTCCTGAAAATATGAAACTGGTACTTACCGGTTTTGGAAGAGTAGGTTACGGAGCGCGTGAGATTATGGATTTGTTGCCGTTTACGGAAGTAAGCCCGGAAGAGTTCCTGAGCGAGAAATTTGACACTCCGGTTTTCACTCACCTGGAAATTGAAGATTATTACAAGCGCAAGGACGGAAAACCGTTTAGCAAGCAGGAATTTTATGCAACACCTGAGATTTACGAATCCAGCTTCGGAAGATATTCCCAGGTAGCCGATGTGTATGTTGCATGTCATTTCTGGAGCAACAAATCACCGTTTATTTTAACTGGAGATGATTTGAGATCGGAAAAAAACAAGATACAGGTCATTGCGGATGTTTCCTGTGATATCCAGGGACCTATTGCATCTACGATCCGTTCTTCCAAAATTGCAGATCCCTTTTATGGTTTCGACCCGGAAACAGGGCAGGAATGTGACTGGAAACAAGCCGGATCAATTCTGGTAATGGCCGTTGATAATTTGCCGTGTGAATTACCAAAAGATGCTTCGGAGGATTTCGGCAGTGAACTCATCAAATCTGTGTTCCCACATTTATTCGGGGAGGATCCGGATAATATCATCGGAAGAGCTTCCGAAACAGATTTGACCGGAAACTTAACTTCTTACTTTGCGTACCTGAACGATTACGTCAACCAGGTTACGGCTTAAGAATAAGATACTACTATGGCAATACAGAAAGGCGATAAAAAAATAATCAGGGGGTGGGTGATGTATGACTGGGCAAACTCAGTATACAACCTGGTAATCTCATCGGCAATTTTCCCGATTTTTTATGATAATGTTACAACAAAACATTTCAAAGAAACGCATGGTTACTCATTAGATGAAAGTTTGCCGGAAGGAGTAAATGTTACGGTAGACTTTTTTGGATGGGAGTTATCCAATTCTGCACTAATGAGTTTCGTTCTTTCAGCATCGTTCTTGTGTGTATCGTTCTTTTCTCCTTTCTTATCAGGTATTGCGGATTATTTAGGTAACAAGAAACGATTCTTACAGTTTTTCTGTTATCTGGGGGCAGCTTCTTGTATGACGCTTTATTTCTTTGATCCGGATAAAATAGAACTTGGATTAACCAGCTTATTCTTTGCCAGTATCGGTTTCTGGAACAGTTTGGTGTTTTACAATGCTTATCTTCCTGAGATTGCAGAACCCAAAGATCACGATAAAATTTCGGCGCGAGGCTTCTCCATGGGATATTTGGGATCCATGTTGTTATTGATTGTTTGTTTGGTGTTGATTCAAACAGAAACACTTGAAGCAAAGTGGTGTTTTGTCCTCGTTGGAATTTGGTGGGTGTCCTTCTCACAATTCACATACCGTGTGCTTCCTAATACCTCCAAGAAGCAGACAAAAGAAAAAGGATATATCTGGAAAGGGTTTCGTGAATTGAGACATGTTTTTGTGGAGTTCCGACAAACAGTCCGTCTAAAGAAATACCTGGCAGCTTTTTTCTTCTTTAATACCGGTGTACAAACCGTCATGCTGATGGCTACTTTCTTCGCTAAGAAAGAAATTGATTGGCCCATGAAAGATGGAAAGCCAGACGATAGCGGGCTGATCATTGCCATTTTGCTAATACAGTTATTGGGAGCAGGAGGAGCATTTTTAATGTCGCGTGTTTCGAGAAGTATAGGTAATATACGTACATTGGGTATTTCAATTGTGATTTGGATCGGTATATGTGGAGCTGCATTCCTTATTAAAACTCCTGTACAGTTCTATGCCTTAGCGGCAACAGTCGGTTTGGTAATGGGTGGGGTCCAGGCAATGGCACGTTCTACATACTCTAAATTCCTGCCGGAAACTGAGGATCATGCCAGTTATTTCTCTTTCTATGATGCAACAGAAAAGATTGGTATCGTAACTGGAACTCTGTTCTTTGGAGTTATGGAAATCATCTTCAATGATATGCGTTTTTCGGTTGTTTCAGTTGCTTTCTTCTTTATCGTAGGACTATTGATGTTGTTCCGTGTTCCCAAACACGAGCGCAGCGACCTTGAAGGAGTTTACGAGTAATTATCAATGATGAATGGTTCAATTATCAAGAAAGGATTTCCTTCGATAATCACTAATTCTTGAATGGATAATTGAATTGACTTGTCAATCATTGTTTTCTGCAATTAAAAAAAGCCCAACCGGATAAACTTTTTTTACAATAAGCACGTTTTACCAGCAAGCGCGCCTTTTTATGAAGTTCCCGGTCCTTTTACTTATTCTTTTACTGAGTAGTTCACTCAATCGAATCCATGCTCAAATAGCAGGTGTGATTAACCAGTATACTCCTGTTACAGCTATTTTATGTGATCATATTGAAGTTCAGGATGCTTCTTTTCTTTCTGTCGGTGATCGTGTGCTGATTATCCAAATGAAGGGTGCTGATATCAACACTTCTAATACAGCTGCATTCGGGACTGTAACCAACTACAATAATTGCGGGAATTATGAATTTGCTACCGTTACGTCACTTTCGGGAAATGAAGTAGGTTTTCAGTTTCAATTACTCCATGCATATGAAGTAACGGGGAAAGTTCAATTAATACGGGTTCCTCAATACACAAATACCACAGTGGTTAATACACTGACTGCCCAGGATTGGAATGGGAATACAGGTGGAGTTCTGGTTCTGGAAGTTTCCGGGACATTGACTTTAAATGCTCCGATATCAGTAACAGGAAAAGGGTTTAGAGGTTCGTTTACATCTTTAAATCCGGATGGCGGTTGTGGAAATCACTCTGATTATTTTTATCCGGTTTCATCTGGTTTTGGTGCGGAAAAAGGAGAAGGGATTGCCGAAGTAAATAATACCATGAATGGTGGTCGTGGAGCTCTTGGGAATGGCGGCGGTGGCGGAAATAAACACAATACCGGCGGTGGTGGAGGTTCCAATGGGTCTAGAGGAGGCCGGGGAGGAGATCAGGCGCTTTTTTGCGGGCAACAACCTATTGGCGGAGAAGGCGGTATGGCATTGGATTACAGCAGCGGAAGACTCTTTATGGGTGGCGGCGGAGGTTCACCCGACTATAACGACGCAGGGGGAATCGGTGGAAGTGGAGGTGGAATTATCATCATTCGTGCTGCAACAATCCTGTCTAATAACAATATGATGATAGAGTCTTGCGGGATGAATATAGCTTCATCACTCAATACAATGGGGGACGGAGCCGGGGGTGGTGGAGCAGCAGGTGCCATAGCATTGGATGTGAACACTTTTAGCGGCAACCTTGTTTTAAGAGTGGATGGCGGGGACGGCGGGGATATCCAAACCAATTATCCTTCCTGTTTTGGTCCAGGTGGCGGCGGTGGAACAGGAGCAATCCAGTACTCGGGAAATATGCTTCCTGCAAATGTGACAACCTCGTTCGTTCCCGGAGATGCCGGAATAAATCTATCGACCAATTCGAGTTGTGCTAACCAGCCTTATGGAGCTGCAGCAGGACAATTCAGTCCTGTATATTCTTTTAATATTGGTTTCCCGGAAAGTACGCAGCCTTTTGGAACTATCCATATAGGTCCTGACATTGAAGTGTGTGAACAAAGTGTTACGATTACAACGAATATTATTGCCGCTTCCTATTTGTGGTCTACCGGTGAAACTACACCCTATATTACTGTCTCAACTTCCGGAGATTATTGGCTCTCGGTAGTGTATGGTCCGGCTAGTTGTTCTGCCAGAGATACTATTTCCGTTAATCTCAATAGTTTAAGTGTGGATGCGGGGCCGGATCGGTTTATTTGTTCCGGGGAAGATGTTACCTTAAATGCTACTTCTGCAGGAAGTACCAATTTAAGCTGGAATAACGGTGTTCTAAACAACATTCCTTTTTCACCTCAGGCTACAGCAGAATATGTGGTTACAGCCATAAGTTCAAACGGCTCTTGTATAGCAAGAGATACAGTCCTGGTTACTGTCAATGCTCTTCCTGTTGTGTCGGTTAGTCCTTCTGTAACTTCCGGTTGTGCTCCTTTGGCAGTCTTATTCAATCATTCGGCAACAGATTGCGCTTCCGGGATGTGGACTTTCTCGGATGGGACTGTGGTGTCCGGATGTGGGAATCAATCGATGACATTTGACAGTCCGGGATGTTATGGACTAAGCCTGGAAGTGATTTCCAATGAAGGATGTACTGCTTCAGCGGATTTCGATTCGATTGTTTGTGTTTCGGCTTCACCAACGGCTTTGTTCACACCTGTACCGGCAATTTTAAACGCTGAAAATCCTACGACCACCATGGTCAATCAATCTGTCGGAGGAAACCAGTATGAATGGAATTTCGGTGATAACACAGCATCTTCTTCTCAATTTGATCCGGTGCACAGTTATTCACCCGGTTCATTTGATTCGTATACCATTCATTTAACAGTTACGAACGAAGACGGATGCAGCGATGTGGCTTACGGGATTGTTTACATGGAGGGCGGAAGTATTTATTACGTTCCGAATGCGTTTACACCGGATGGTAATGAATTCAACCCCGTTTTTCGCCCCGTTTTTTCATACGGGATTGATCCGGCAGATTATAATTTCAAAGTTTTTAACCGCTGGGGAGAAATTGTCTTTGAATCAAATGATAAGGAAATTGGCTGGGACGGTACTTACCATGGTTCGTTAGCAGAAGAAGGCATCTATATCTGGAGAATTGAATATGGATCACTTTGGAACAGTGAACGCGAGATCATGCACGGACACTTGAATCTACTAAAATAATAAAACCACATATGAACATAGACCACATAGCTGGGGTTATATTTACCACGAAGCGTATGAAGGTTTTATCCCTTTCGGTGGATTAAATTTGGTTGATAGAACTTTAACCACATAGTATCCAAAATAAAAAAAGAAAGAATCTATGTGCCACCTATGTTCCTATGTGGTAAAAAAAAGACCGGTATCTCTACCGGCCTTTCATTATCAATGAGCTTCTTCTTCCGGATCAGGAGGGAAAATCTTCTCTGCATTTTTAATATTTTGCATGCGGTCAATGAAATCTTCCAACTGGGAGATTGTCAGCTGCTTCGCGATGATCTTTTTGTCTTTGTCCAGTACAAAAATTCTTGGTGTGGCATAAATATCATAAGTATCATGATAATTCAATGCTTCCAGAGTGGTGTACTTCGGGATGAACTGTCTTGGATCCGCTGTTGCATCTTCAAATAATTTCTTGGTAAGACCAACATTAATGAATTCCAATTTGTTATCACGAATGAATTTTTTCCACTTTTCGAAATCTTCTCCGGTTGCTTTTCCAACTGCAAAGATCTCTACATTACGCTGTCTGAACTTCTTTTCGTACAAAGTCTGCAATTTCGGAGTTGTTTTTTTACAATGTCCGCATTCCGGATCCCAGAAATAAAGAATGGTGTATTCGCTTTTCAGGTCGTAGAAGTTCTTCCAGTTTACATCCGTTGTGTCGCGGAGGCTGATATTCGGTGGACGAACACCCTGAACCAGGTTCATTTTAATTTTGTTCTCTTCACACAATTCCTTCAGTTTTTCCTTGTCTTTCATCCAGTATGCAATCGAATTTCCTTCTGCGTCGTTCTGGCAGTAGTAACGGTTCACCATGTACACATAGACTTTGTCCATTCCCATGATGTTCGATTTTGCATAAGTATTGGTGATATAATCCACCACATACTTGAACATTTCTGATTTTTTGTCCAATTGATCGCAGAAAGGGAACGCAAAAGCCAAAACAGTATCCGGATGCTGGATCAACATGTTCTTTCCGAAGAAATATTCTACTTTCGAACCGAAAACGGAAGTGTTTACCAAACGGTCATCTTTCAAATCGATATTGTCCCAGTAATGTTTGCGGTAATATTCGTAGCGGAAGTTTTCATTGATTACTTTCCCGTTTGCATCTTTCGGAGCTTCCGGAACAGTAACATCCATCGACATTTTAACGAGTTTGGAAACCATTTTGGTTGGATTGTTTTTTTGAAGATCTGTCTGATAAGCAGCAACCAGTTTGGAAACAGAATCCATTTTCTCTCCCAAACGTTTGTATTGCACATCACCTTCTTTAAATTTCTTACGTTCCTCAGAAAACTCGGTAGCGACTTTACGCTGTGCCTGCAAGTAATTGATATATGTAAAAAACACTTTGTTTTCTTCCGATTTCTTCACTTTCATGTTGGAAACAAAATCAGGGCCTTTTGTCTCGATACTGATCTCTTCATTGTTGTAGATAACCTCGAAGTATTTTTGTCCGGGCATCAACAAGGCAACCATTCCTGGTTTTAAGTCTTTTTTTGCTGTGAATTCAACCACCCCGCCTTTCATTTCAGCGGTATCTGCATAAAATAGCTTGGAGCCGTAATATTTTGTCAGGAAAACAGTGGTGTCTTTTGCTCCTTCTACTTTGAAGCGCAATTTTTGACCGAATCCAACAGTTGATACAAGTAATAAGGCAATCACTAAAAGTTGTTTCATGTTTGAGGTTTTATTTTTTATCATGACGTAGCAAAATTAATAAAGTCATTCGTTTAACATAAAATTAACCATTGTTCTGTTCGTAAATTCCCTTGCGGGCACTTAGGAAGGAAGCCAGTGCGAATAAGCAATAAGCAAGAACCAATGCAAGAATGCTCATCAAACTTAGACTCGTATCGATATACAATCCTCCTTCCTTCAATAAGGAGTCTAAAAATAGCTTAAATCCGATAAAAGAAACCAGACTGAGAATGCCAATTATCCCGAAAACTTTGGAGAAATAGACGAAGAAATTCGTTACCAGTGAGTTAGGGTGATGTCCCAGACGCATCAAAGTTCTTACTTCATATAAATTCTTACTCAATAACAACTGCAGGTATTGAATTAGAACCAAACCTGAAAGGAAGACTGCAATGATCGAAATTCCCAAAACCACGAGAATCAAAGTTCCAACAGTACTTTTTAAACGACCGATAGCAACTTGTGCGTTTTTGGATTCCAGGTGTCTTTCCTGCAACATCTGCTCTACCAAACCGAATTCATTTTCTTTTCCGGAGATAATGATCTGGGAGATTTTTTGTTCTGCATCGGGGGCGAAACGGTTGTTGGCCCAGTTCATGAAATTCTGCGGAACAAGTACAGAAGGAACATCATTCGAGAATCCGATAATGCGGCAGGAAATATATTCTTTTACGGTGTCGGTTTTCATACAGAACTTGAAATGAATGTCCTTTGCCAATTCATCACTGATCTGCGGCATTCCTTTTGAAACCATGAACATATTCATCATAACCAACAAATCACGCGGCATAAGAATCGGAACCAACGTATCGCCTTGTTTCCAACGGAACTCTTTCGACTTTACATCCAGGATATCGGGATCTAATGTTTGGATAAAAATATCTCCTCTGAATCGCGGTACGGAAGGATCTGCGGTTTCGATGGTAATATTGAAGTTGTTCGATTCCACAGGCTGTACATCCAAAATGAAGGGTTTCTTTTTCATTTCTTCAATTTCGCTTAGTGAGAAATCGGTTTTGGCAAGATTGAGCGTGTTGAAACTGGAAACCTTCTTTTGAACGATCACGGTATTCGGACCGAGGATTTCGGCTCCTTTTCCAAAATCATTGACTTTGATCAGGTAGTGAATGGAGGTAATCAGGAAGGTCATCCCCAAAAAAGCTCCTACAACGGCAATAATCAATTGGCGTTTGTCCTGGTGTTGAAATAATAATTTGCGTAACATGGCTCAGAGCTTTAATTCGTAATCGTAAGAAAAACGGTTGTCGTCATCCAAAGAGGTGAGAACAAATCCTGCTTTTTGTCGGGTACATTCCGCATCGATCATGGAAAGACAACGCAAACTGTTGCGCTCATCCAAATGAGAGAAGGGTTCGTCCAAAATCAACCAATTGAAAGGCTGGCACAGAGAACGGACAATTGCTACGCGCTGCTGCTGGCCCATGGAGAGCAATCCGCAGGGATCGTTCCACTTGTGATCAATTTCCAATTCGGCAAGCATGTTTTTAATTTCGGTTTCCGATTTGAAATGGGTTAACTGGTTTTTGAGCTGTAAATTTTCGGCAACTGTCAGTTTATGGAAAAGCTGTAAATCCTGGAAAACCGTTGAAATCTTTCGCTGGCGGATCACCACCCATTCATCTACAGAAAATGTTTTTATATCACGTCCATCGTACAAGATGGTTCCGTCGTAATCTTTTCGAATCCCGAATACGGTCATGGAAAAAGTGGATTTTCCTTTTCCGGAAGATGCATTCAGAAGGATTTTTTTGCCGGACTCAAGTTGTGCGCTGTTTCCCCAAATACTATCAGCTCCGTGCGAAATAGAAGCAAGCGGGAAGGGCATAACCCGGTTAAATTGGATGTTCATCTTAGCTAGTTTTCGATGTCAATTTCAAATATCATTCCAAGATTACAAGATATCAATTTTGAACGACTTGCAGGATCTCCCGGCACAATTCATCGGTGGGTTTTGCATCGAGCCAAATGGTGTCCGGATGTTTTTTGAACCAGGTCAATTGGCGCTTGGCATAGTTGCGGGTGTGCTGCTTAATTTTTGAAATGCAGGTCTCGAGGTCTGTTCCACCGTCGAGGTAGTCAAATACTTCTTTATAACCGACTGTTTGCAGTGCTGTCAGGTTCCTGTATTCAGCAACATTTTTCACTTCTTCGATCAACCCGGCTTCAATCATTTGGTCAACACGTTGGTTAATACGTTCGTACAAGACTTCTCTCGGATGATTGATTACAAAACGAACGACTTCAAAGGGGCGCTTCGGTAGTTCGTTTTTCCGCCAGGTACTGAACGGGATTTTGGTAAAGCGGATCACTTCCAAAGCTCTTAAAATGCGCATGGGATTTTGTTTGTCGACCTGGTGGTAGAACTCCGGATCTGTTTCTTCCAGTTCTTTCAGTAAAGGTTCTATTCCGGTTTTTTCCAGTTCCTTTCGAAGTACATCCTGTGTCGGCGTATCAGTTGGAATAGGATCGAGTCCCAGGCACAAAGCGTCAATAAACATTCCCGAACCGCCAACCAATATCAGCTTTTCATAATGAGCCAACTCTCCTTGAATCAATTCCATGGCTTCCGATTCAAACTGAGAAGCGCTGACCGGTGTGGAGATATTGTGAGAATCGATGAAATAGTGCGGAATCCCTTCCATTTCATCCAAAGTTGGTTTGGCTGTACCAATCGATAATTCCTTGTAGAACTGCCTGGAGTCTGCAGATAGCACAACGGTATTTAACTTTTTAGCCAAAGTTACGGCAAGGGAAGTTTTTCCACTGGCTGTCGGGCCTTCAATAACAATCAGTTGCTGCATGCGCAAAAGTACAATTTCCGGATGAAATCAGCGCTTAACAAGTGTTTTGTAAGTTTCATAACGGGAGGTGATCCCACGGACATAACGGATACAGATATTTCCCCGGAATGCACCGCTTTTTACCACTTCATCGGTGTAGTAAGCGTGTTTTCCAAGGTTCATAACCATTGTTTCAACGTTATCGTCCCAAACATGCGGATTCAGACCTTTCTTTTCAGCCAAACGCTGTGCGTCCAGGATGTGTCCTGCACCGGCATTGTAACTTGCCAGGATAAATTTGTTGCGTTCGTTTTCGTCTTTAATTCCTTTCCACAACTTGGTGATTCGGCTCAAATATTTATATCCGCCCCTGATTTGTACTTCGGGGGGTGAAGTAGGGTAGACACCGAATTTCGGACCGGTTCCCGGCATGAACTGCATCAGACCGTAAGCACCACCAAAGGCACGGGCATTCGGATTGAATTTGCTTTCATGATAGATCAATGCGGCAACCAGTCGCCAGTCAATGTTGTGCTTTTCACCTTCTGCTTTTAAAATGGCATCAAAAGGTGAAAGATTTCCTTTGCGTGATTTGAAGTTACTTTCACCTCCAAGCGAACTGTTGATCTGTTCGAAGTACTTGCGTTTGATGTATGAAAATGCTTCCTTGTTCATGAACTTGGAAAGCCAGATATTCAAACGTTTTTGGAGGATAGGTGATTTTTTGTTTAATCCGAAGGCAATGTTTTGTTTGAAGGAGATCGGAAGGCTCACATCCAGGTTGTCGTAGAAACGTTCGTTGATCTCAGCCACATTGCGTTCTGCCACCGTATAATCGATTACTCCGTTTGAAACCTGTTCGATCAGTTCTTCCACACCTTCCTGGGCTTGTGTCGGACGGATCATGATCGTATCGCCGATCTCATCCTGCAAATGGAGCAGCCGCGTGTAATAACTGGAGCGCTCCCAAACGACCACCTTTTTATGCGCCAATTGGATCGGATCCGAAATGAATGTTACGTTCTGATCTTTTGTTTCGGGAGTTAGTTTACGCTGTACCAAAACCTGGTTAGTTTGCAGGAAAGGGACCGAAAAGTTGATCTCGGACCTTCTTTCACGTGTAACGGTATAGTTGCAGGCAACAATATCACCTTCACCGCGGTTTAAAATGTCGTTGATCTCATCCAGGTTGTTGACGATCTTTACTTCGAGGCTTACTCCCAATTCTTCCGCAAATTCTTTCAGGATTTCATATTCGAATCCCATTTTTTTGCCTTTGTAAATAAAGAAGGATGTAGAGCTGTTTTCTGCCAGTACGACCAAACTTCCACGTTTGTAAATACCCGGAAGATCAAAATCATGCGCATTTAAGGGCTTTTTCCTGGAATCTATTTTTTCCGACGAACAGGACGCCATTATCAGGCATCCGATTAGAATGATTAGACATGAAATTCCAGTTTTGGACTGCGGCATAATGATCAAACTTACGAACAAATTACGAGAAAATTGCTTAAATCTTCCCCATTAAATATTCATTTGCATCGCGCATATATTCATGAAAGCAACTAGTAATTTCGTTCTCAAAGCGCTGAAACACTGTGTGCCCGTTCGTTAGAGCGTTCTCAAAAGAAAGCTTGCGGCTCACTCCCTGACACATCCGGTAAAGCCCTTCTGCTGTAGGATAATAACTGATCCAGTTGCGCTCGATCAGTAAATTCACAAACTGCTTAAAGTCCGGCGGATACGGTTCATTGCTTAAATCAATTTTCGAATAAAAATCTGCTAAGAAGTCGGGAAGTTTGACAGCATGGTATTGGTCCCAATTTCGTGCGAGTAAATGATCAAAGTAGATATCAATGGCAATCGGAGCCACTTTCGGAAGTTCTCCGCGAATGGTATGTATGAGATTGATCACTTCAAAATGATGGTCGATGTAATCGTCAATCTTTCGATGCAGTAAAACGCCTTTTTGAATGTGTTCCGGGTATTCCAGGTACTTCTTCCCTTTGACGAAATCGCCGAACAGGTTGGCCACTGCTAATTGCGGATCGTTGTTGGAAAAGTAAATGTGACCGAGATAGTTCATGGGGTTAAGTTAAACAAATTATCAATGATCAATTTCGAAAATTACCAATTATATATTCATCCAAAAGCCCAATGATTGTTTCCGAACAGCATTTCGTGAATAGTAACGAAAACTACCCAGGTCTTAATGGGAAAACAACAGGCGTAAACGGCTATCCCGAATATTTTATAGGATGTGTTCTCCGGTTCCGCTTCGTACTTTTTAAGAATGTACATGGATAAAAAATAAGGGATCAGGGAAGTGATAATACTGATCAAAGCAATACCAGCCAGTACGAGGTTGCTGATATGCGTATTCATGTATAACAATGAAACGGCAGTTATCACTAAAACACAAGCGATAACCATTAGGTAGATCAAACGAAGTTTCTTTCTCATATTCCTGTTTTTTTTACCCGAAAGCCCATCTGGGTTCTCCGTGGTAGAGCAGGTAAATGGCCATATAAATTGCCCAAAGTTTTACAGGGAAACAGAAAATATAAACGCTGATTGCGGCTATTTGGTAGCGGCGACGGTAATGTGTATAAGGTTCTGCCTTTGTAAATAAATACCTGGAAACGAAAAACGGAAGCAGGGAAGTGACACAACTTGCAAAACCAATTCCGGCAACTACTCCGCCTGCAATCCCAAGGCCTCCGTCTACAATTTGTATCGGGATCAGCAGCAGGAATGTGATGACTACAAACAAATATATAATCAATGCGTTTTTCTTCATTTCCAATTTTCTTTCTGTATTTCGTAAATGAAATTCAATTTCGGTGCTTCCCCAAAATAAGCAATTTCTTCTTCTCCGATCTTTTCTGCGCCTATGCGGCTGATTGCAATCCGGGAACGCAGGTTGTTTGATCCTACATGAAAATGCACTTTTGAGACGAATTGAAAGATATAATCCAGCATCAGTTTTTTGACTTGCGGATTGATACCCTTTCCCCAGGAATCCGTTCCGTAGAAGGTATAACCGATCAGGATGCAATTTTCTGCTTCGTTGTAATCGTAATAACGCGTGCACCCGATGGTCTTACCGGTTGATTTGTCGACAATTTTGAAAGCCCCCTTACTTTCCATGGCTCCTCTGAAGAAGTTCTGAAAGATTTCACGTTTCCAGCGGTCTTTATTCGGATGCTGTTCCCAGACTTTCGGATCGGAAGCAACGGCATAGAGCTCTTCAAAATCGCTTTCCAAAAGCGGATATAGAATGATAAGATCGTTTTCCAGGATGGGTTGGATGGAGAAAGTCATACAGCGATATTTGGTTCCGTAAGTTACCGTTTTTCAGGTAAAACCTTTACCAAAAAAGCTCCGAAATTGAAATCGACAGGTGGCACTCTGCCTCTGTTAAAGCTCATAGTACCGTTGGCAGTATAGGATATACCGTTATGATTAAAGTCGCTGGCAGATAAATAGATGGGTTGTCTGCCTTCTTTTCCTGTAATCGATAGTTTTGCTCCCCTGCGTCCTCCAATACTGACAATTGTCTCTTCAGCTATCTGGTTTTGGTAAGAAACATATTCCAGGGGATCCAATTCAATCTCCGTTTCGTTAATCTTGATTTTTTTGCTTGCCTTGCGTTTATCTATGTTTCCGAAGACATAAATCATGTTTCTCGGATACGTATCCTGGTTCGTTTTTAATTCTCCTTCATTTAACGAATAAATCGATATTTCAATGTGTGTACTATCTCCCTGACGAACAATGCTTTCGATCTTAAATGAATTAGCTCCTTGTTTATTTGCGTTATTCCAAAAGGATTTGAATAAATATGAAAGAGTGAAGTTGCCAGCATCTGTAGAATAACCACTTAAATTCCCGATTTTGGTTTTTCCGGAAAGGTTAAAGGAGTCATTGATCAGATCGAATGATTGGGTATAATACTGTGGAGAAGAAGTATTTTGCCCGAACCCGGATTTGAAAACTAAGGTGAAAAACAGGAAAGCAACGATTTTGTTCATTTCAATGGATTTGGTGACACTTCAAAATTAGTTAATTTTTTAAGGGTATTATTTCGAATGGTCCTTTTCATGAGGATCGTTAAAAAGATTGAACCGGGAGCGGAAGAGGATGATCTGTTCGTTTTCTAATGAGGGCTGAAGGTTGGAATTCATGGCGGAGAAAGATAACGACTTCCGGAATAATGAAGTTGAAAGCCTCGGTTTTCATTACTCCGGAAGACTAAAAATTACTTCATTGAGTGCAAAGCAACACGATTTCCTTCGGTATCAATAAAATGAGCCATAAACCCGTTTTCCCCAATTGATGTTTTGGGCATTACAATTTTTCCGCCCGCGGATTCTACTTTGCCTAAGCTCAGACTCAGATCTTCTCCGCCGTTCAGGTAAACAATCGTTCCTTTGTCGGAAGGGACAAATCCTTCTCCTTGCACAAGTCCACCGCCTACGCCACTTTGCATATCACTTGGAAATATCCCATACTTTCCTTCCGGAAAAGGCATTTCCATAATTTCTGCTCCTAAAATCGTTTCGTAAAACTTTTTTGCTCTTGTGAAATCTGTTGCCGGGATTTCAAACCAGTTAATTGAGTTCTTCATGGTATGTTTTTTTAATTAAATCCAAATAGTTGCTTTCGTCAGTTTTCCGGTTTCAATATGTTCCGACTTTCTAACTGCTGCTTTAAGAGGTAAAAGGTATGTGTGTGATTTTGTCGAGAACCAAATAGCAGTTTTCCACTCGGTTTCTCCGATTTTTGCTGTTACTTTCAACCGTCCCCAACCTTCTTCCTCAGATTTCAGGTGAGTTCGGATCTCTTTTGCCAGCTCCACTGGTAAAGATATGAAATGCCAGGCACCCGGACCATCATATAGCCAGGGTTTAGCATCAAATTCATATTTTATTCCGGAAGATTTCATTTTTTGTGCAATACCTTTTCAAACGCCTTCCGTGCCGAACCGCGGAAAAACACTTCTCCGCAATAGGTGTAATCCAATTTATCCAGGATTTTCAGCATAGCAATATTGTCAAAGTTCGTATCGACTTTAATGCTGTAAACGTTTGAAGCAATTGCCAGGTCTTCGATCAATTTGAACAAATGTGTGGCAATCCCTTTTCCCAAAACGGAATTGGATGTCGCTACGCGATGAACGACTACATAATCGCCATTTGTAAGCCATTTTCCCTGAATATCCGTATAAGCGGGTTCAACATCGAAGATAATTGCTGCATAAGCTATGATTTCATCGTTTTCAATCAACACATATGCAGAATCAGTGGCTAAATCGTTGTGAATGCTTTGCTCGTTCGGATAGCCATCCTGCCACTGCTGGCTGCCGTCTTGTTTTCTCCGCTCAATGGCTTGCCGGAGAATTTCCCAAATGGCGGGAATTTCGGAAGGAATTGCTTTGCGTAAAGTCATTTTCTTGAAGTAACCGGGATTACAAATTCCCACAGATGACAGATTAAATAGCGATGTTGGTTCATAGCTAAAAAAATCTGTGCATCTGCGGTAAATGTTGGTGTTATTTATCTCAATACAAAAAACTATGGTTCTTCCCGTAATACAACATCTGTTCAATGAACGTCTGCTTATTTTCCAGCCTGATGTCTTTGATTTTACCTTCGTGGTCCATTACCGGGACAAAAACAGGATATACAAATCCGCTGTAAGGAGCAATGTTTAAAGGTTTTACGCGGCGAAGAACTTCTGCGTGTGTCTTTTTATCCACTTTCACTCCGTACGTTTCCACCAATGCTTTTCCGGCCTGGTAATCACCTTCTGATTTGATGCGCTGGATTTCTCTTAGCAACTCACCGAAAAGTGTGCGAAGTTTGTTGTAATCCCTGATGTCATAATAGGTCTTTCCGTTGCGGGTAATCTTTTCGATTACCTTGTCTTTCTGACCTTTTTCAAACACCCAGGCACTCACCAACTGACGGTTCTGCATGTGTTCTTCCTCTACATTTTGTCCCATTTCCAAACGCTGCAGCTGAGTCAGCAAACCGTTGCGGATATAGCCGTCGTATTCTGCTTTCCCGACTTCCAGTGTTTCGATCAGACCTAAATCCACCATTTTTTGGTCCATGATGAAGTAAAGTCCGACCAGATCTGCGCGGGCTTCTTCCAAAGTCGACGCGTAATTCTGCAGTGTTTCGGAAGGCTGGCCAACACCTTTGTTAATTTGTCCGCTGGCATGTCCTACAACTTCATGCAGAGCAGTGTGCATTTTTCCTGCAATTGCTCCGTATTTGTTTGCCCGGTCTATTTCTTCCTGGTCGTTTGCGAATTCTTCGGTTACGGCAGGTCCGCCGGCTTTGTTGTAGGCTTCGATGATATTTCCTAATGAAACCGATTTTGAGCCGTGGATCTCACGGATCCAGTTGTTATTCGGAAGATTCACACCAATCGGAGTAGAAGGAGCGGCATCACCGGATTCGCTGGCAACTTCAACTACTTTGTAGGAAACACCGACCACTTTCTTTTTCTTGTGCTCCGGCATTAAGGGAGAGTTGTCTTCAAACCACTGCGCATTTTTCGCAACAGTCGCCATGCGTTTGGATGCCTCAAAATCATTGATTTGAACGATGGATTCGTAATTCGCGCGTTTTCCGAGTGCGTCTCCGTATGTTTCAATAAATCCGTTGATGTAATCAATATCGCCTTTTGTTGCAGTGGACCAAATCACGTTGTATTCGTCCCATTTTCTGAGATTACCGGTTTTGTAATACTCGATCAACACTTTCAATGCCCGTGCCTGTTGATCGTTTTCGGCTACTTTCACGGCTTTTCTCAGCCAAAAGATAATCTGGTCGATCGCAGCTCCATATTTTCCTTTGCTCTTCCAAACATCTTCATGCAGTTTCCCGTTTTTAAGGATTAAAGTTGAGTTCAAACCTAGTTCAATGGGTTCAGGGTCATTCAAATCTTGTTTTTGAGCATAGAAATCCTCGACCATTTTTTGTGTAACACCCTTGCCGTAGAAATTATTTGCCGAAGCAACGATCATGTCCACATTCGGATCTTTTACTTTGCGTTTTTTCTCAAGTTCCGGTTTGAATATTGCGTCGAGTGCCTCCGGACTTAAGTTATGTTCAACTGCTTTCATCAGCTTATCCAGGTAAGCTGCACTGAATTTCGGCCGGATTTTATCCATGCTGTAATGGTGGTGTATTCCGTTCGAAAAGAAAATTTGTTTACTCCACTCATCAAATTTCTTCCATTCACCGGTAGTTTTATCACCGGTGTATTTTTCATGGATAGCTTCCAAAGCTCTGCGGATTTCCAGGTTGAAGCGGTTGTTTTGATCGTAATTGATATCTCTTCCTGCCAAACCTGCCTGGGAAAGGTAGTAAACCAATTCTTTTTGCTTCAAAGAAAGCTTATTCCAGCTTGGAACTTCAAAGCGAAGGATTTGAATGTCTGCAAATCGTTCTACGGTTGTTTCCATCGGTCCTGTATTTTCTTCTGTGGATTCTTCACCGCCTCCGCAAGCCGCAGAAAGCGCGAGAACAGAAGTGAAAGCTACTATGTGTTGTATTTTCATATCGTATGGTTATCTGCTTGAAATTAGTCAAATAATTTTGAATTGGCTGGCAGAAGCCTTACCGTTCAACACATTTACCGTTCATCACAATCTAAAAATAACTAAATGATAAAATAATAACATTTGTTGTTAAAAAATAAAAACAATGAAAACTACTTTACTACTACTTTCGTTGTTCGTTTCGGCAATTGGCTTTTCACAGCCTTACCAGATCGGACATCGAACAATTACTTTTAATGATCCTTCACGAACGGGAGGATTTGGTTCCGGAGGCGGAGCGGGCCGTCAGATACAAAGCGAAATCTATTATCCATCTTCTACGGCGGGAAATGACGTAGCAATTTCTACCGGAGAGTTTCCTTACATTGTTTTCGGGCATGGATTTGTAATGACCTGGGATTCTTACCAGAATTTCATCGACCACTATGTGCCACTTGGCTATGTGCTTGTTTTTCCGCGCACGGAAGGAAGTTTTTCACCGGTTCATCAGGATTTCGCGCTGGATCTTTCTGTTGCAGGAGCCAAAATGGAAGCATTAAGCACGGATGTTTCTTCCTTCTTCTACCAGGCATGGAATGGTAAAAAAGCCGTCATGGGCCATTCGATGGGAGGAGGCTCCTCATTTCTGGCAGCATCTCAAAATACTGCCGGTTTTGATGTTTTAGTGGGGTTTGCGCCGGCAGAAACAACGCCATCTGCGATTAATGCCAGTTTAGGTATTTCTATTCCGACGCTTGTCTTTTCTGGAACGGAAGATGCGGTAACCCCGCCAGAGGATCATCACCAACCGATGTATGACAGTTTAAATAATGCATGCAAACACTTTATTTCGATCACAGGCGGTGGGCATTGTTATTTTGCCAATTCCAGTACCACCTGTGATTTCGGAGAGTCTGCTTCAGGAGGAAACATCAGCATTACCCGGGCTGTTCAGCATGACATTACCTTTGATATATTGGATCCGTACCTGGATTTTTACCTGATGAAAAATTGTTCCGGCTGGCCTTTGTTTACAGCGCAGCGAGATAGCGATACGCGTATTCAGTCGCTGTATTCCTGCAACTATTCACTGCCTTCCGATCCGGTAATTACGCAGAACGGATCAGAGCTGAGTATTCCGTCGACTTCCTTAACGGTTTCCTGGTTTTTAAATGGGGTTGAACTGGCAGGTGAAACAGGATCTACGCTTGACATGCAGTCTTACGGCGGTGGGTCTTACGAAGTTCTTGTGACGGATGCTTTTGGATGTTATGGAAGTGCGAGTCTTGGTGTCACTGTTGGAATCGATGAGTTGAATCCGGGAGTTTATTTCGCTGTTTATCCGAATCCAACGAGTGGAAGACTGATGATTCAAACAACCCATTCGGAAGCACAGATTTTTGAATTATATGATATGGAAGGGAGAATTGTAAAAACGGTTGAGGTAAAATTGAAATCGGAAATATCTCTTGAGAACCTGGAAGCAGGAACGTATCTTATGCGGTCTTCACATTCAAACCAGGTTTACAGAATTATTAAAAATTAGGGTCGACAGGTTTTGTGTAGCGCAAATCCGGAGAGGGCTGCTTTCGATTCTTTCGGGAGCAGCTTTTTGCATGACTTTTTCGAGCTGCAACAAAGAAAATCAGCAGAAGTTGGTTAATTTAGTCATCCGATGATAACTAATTACAGAGCAGAGAGTCTATGGTCGAAAGTAATTTCTGTTAAAGGATTGATTACCTGCTTCGGGCTGCTCCTGGTTTTCACTGCCTGTAACGGGAAGCCAAAAGTTCCTATTGAAGATTTGAGGATTGTAATGCTGGGTGATAGTGAAACGAGAAGGATCAATCACTATTGGGGGGCAGATACGAATTGGAATACACTTACCGGATACAACCACATTTTTAACCTGGGATTTGATTCGTTCAGAAGCGATGATTTGCTTTATTTTCAGTCTGATTCGGTAAAAGCACCCGTTTATAAGGCGCTGGACAAAAAACCACACATTATATTCCTTATGATTGGAATTAATGATGTTGTGCAGTCTGTTCCTGTATCCAAAACGCTTTCCCACATCCGGACCATCATCGATACTATCCAGGCTCATAAGGTAGAACTAGTTATTCAATCGGTTCTTCCAACCACGAATTACTACGATACGCTTTATGGTGGATTTTCTGAAAATGGTGTGGTTGCGAAAAGAGTCAAGGAATTGAATAACCGTCTGGTACAGCTTTGCAAAGCTAAACAAGTTGCTTTTTTGGATGTAAGACCCGGAATGCTTTTAGAAGGAACTTATTTGAAGAATGATTTATCCGTTGACGGGATTCATTTGAATTATTCCGGGTACCAAATCTGGAAAGACCACTTAAATGAATTCTTTCGGAAGTACTACGAATAAGCGAAGTATTCCCGGTTACTCATCATGTCCTACATAGCATTCTCCGGCTGTAATTGAAACGGGAATCGTATTTTCTTTCGGTACAATGGGGCAGGAGTATCGGTCTGAATAAGCACAATACGGATGGTATGAAGTATTGAAATCCAACCTGACTTTTTTGGTTTTCCTGCTAAAGTAACAATCCAGGTATTTTCCTGCACCATAAGTTGACACGGCCGTTGTAGCATCTTTAAACGGAACGAAATAGTAATTCTTGAATTCTTTCTTCCCGGCCAGGTCCAGGTTTTGATAAACGTTCAGTGTGCAAAGCGTGTCATTGATCCTGAAAGAAAGCGTACCCATTTTGCGGTAATATACTGTTCTTTCTTTCGACATGGGCATTGCAAATGCCGCCCCAACGTCTTTCACGAAGTCGGCCTCAACAATAAAAGATTTGTCTACCGGAAAGAAACAAATTTCAGGATGGATCCTGCGTTCTTCTTCGTTCAACACCTGCGACAAGAATTCCTTTTCATGCTTTTTACGTTCGGCAGTCAGACTGTCGGCATAATGATCCTGGGAAAATGCATTTCCGATAGCATAAAAGATGCTTAAGAACAGGAGGATAGTTTTCATCGGCTTCCGAATAATGAACTTCCGACACGGATCATATTACTTCCTTCTTCAATGGCTAGCTTGTAATCACCGCTCATACCCATGGAAAGCACTTTGAAATCCGGGTTGTATTTGAAATAATTGCTTTTCAGGATCATGAAATAGTTATTCAGGTTCCGGAATTCGTCGCGGATTTGTTCCTCATTGTCTACAAAGCTTGCCATTCCCATTAAGCCTACAATCGAAATATGATGCATTTCTACAAATTCACGACTTTGCAGGATCTCTTCCGCTTCTTCAAAGGAAAGCCCGAATTTGGTTTCTTCCTGTGCAATGTGAAATTGAAGCAGGCAGGGAATTACACGGTTATTTTTCTCACCTTGTTTGTTAATCTCCTGAAGCAGCTTAAAACTGTCGACCGAATGGATCAATGAAACGAAAGGAGCAATGTATTTGACTTTATTGCTTTGTAAATGACCGATTAAATGCCATTCGATATCTTTCGGAAGAACCTCCCATTTATCAACAAGTTCCTGCACTTTATTTTCCCCGAAAACACGCTGTCCGGCGTCATATGCTTCCTGTATCAGTGAAACCGGTTTGGTTTTTGAAACGGCTACCAGCACCACGTCTTGCGGGATTTCTTCTTTTAGTAAATGGAGTCTATCTGCTAAAGACATGTTTATTCATTAATATTATAAATGGTCAATCCGCTGCGCATTTTGGGTTCTACCCACGTCGATTTCGGAGGCATAATTCCGCCCTGGTCCGCAACTTCTTTTACTTCGTTGATGGATGCAGGATAGAGTAGAAATCCGACTTTAAACTCTTCCTTTTTGATTCGGTCTATGATCCTTTTCAATTCTTTTGTTCCCGGAATAAATTCAATTTCCTTACTGGTTTTCAGGTCTTCAATTCCCAAAATCGGATTGAGAATGTAGTCCGTAAGTATTTGAGCATCCAGTTGTTTTACAACGTCTTTTTCTGCCGTAATGGATTCTTTTGCCTTAAAAGAATATGCTTCTTTTCCCAATAAACAAACGATTTCGTGGCGTTGGACCGGTCTGCGTGCTTTTTTCAATTCTTCGATCTCAAAGTGTTCGGAGCAGGCTTTCAGGAAGTTTTTTGCAGAAAGTCCGTTCAGTGTTTTCACCAGGCGTTGGAATTCCAGGATTTCCAATTTCTGTTCGTCTATCAAATAGGCAAGGAAGTAATCGTGATTCGGGAACTGCGCCTGTTTGTTTTTCACAATTGTATCTTTTAGACGGGCAGAAGAGGCCGAACGGTGATGTCCATCCGCAATGTACAATTCTTTCAGTGAATCATAAATGGCAATCAGTTTCGTGTCTTTTTCTGCATTGATCACCCATAATTCATGCTTGATCTTATCCGTCGTTGAAAATTCGTATTCAGGTCTGGCCCTGGTAACTTTATCGAGGTATTTATCCAGTTCCGGAAGGTGTTTATGAGCTAAAAGAACGGGTTCTGCATTAAAGCCGGTGATATTCAAATAGTTCGTAAACATGGATTCACGGGATGTGATCGTTGCTTCGTGCTTTTTGATCAGGTCATTTTTGTATTCTTCCACGCTGACTCCGGCAATCACCCCGGTAAATTGGTGTGTTCCCTTTGTCTGCCGGTAAATGTAAAAAGAAGGTTCTTCATCCTGGATCAGTATTCCCTGATCGATAAAAGAGTCGTAGCGTTCTTTCACTGCTTCGAAACGTTCCACGGAATTCGCTTTCGAATGGTGCTCTTTGTCTCCTTCCGGGTGAATGATATGCAGGAAAGTATAAGGGTTTTCGTCCAGCTTTGCGCGCAGGATATGCTTGCGATAAGCTGCCAGCGGTCTCGTGGAAACCAGCTGGGCTTTATCTCTTGTCGGACGAATTGCCTTAAAAGGATGAATTACAGACATTTATTTCGATTCACTTAAGCCGGAACTTGAATTCCAAACTGGTTAACAATCAGCTCAGCCAACTCCAAACCGATGCGGTCCTGGGCTTCATTTGTTGCTGCGCCAATATGTGGTGTTGTTCCTATTTTCTCGTTATTCAACAGATCTGCTCTCGGATTCGGTTCGTTTTCAAATACGTCTAATCCTGCGTAAGCTACTTTGCCTTCAGCAATTGCTGCCAGCAAGTCTGACTCATTCACAACCCCGCCTCGCGCTGCATTCACCAATACTACTCCTTTTTTCATCCGATCGAATTCCGCTTTTTGAATGACCGCAGAACCATCCGCCTGTTTTGGAATGTGAAGCGAAATGAAATCAGCTTCTTTCAAAGCACTGTTCAAGTCGTTTGTGGAACGGATTGGGACCTTTATTTCTCCCAATCCCTGGATTTCCAACGGAATTTCAACATTGATTTCATGGTTGTTTACGGCTATAACTTTCATTCCGCAGCCAAGTGCATAACTTGCCAATGATTGCCCGATACGACCGAATCCAACAATGGCAATTGTTTTTCCACGCAATTCGATCCCTTTTCCGTATTTCTTTTTCAATGCGGAAAAATCACCGGTTTCCATTTGCTTAAATGAATCGTGTAAAAAACGTGCTCCGGCAAATAAATGTCCCATTACCAATTCTGCAACGGATTGAGAAGAAGAAGCCGGAGTATTGATTACTGTCAGGCCTTTTTCACGGGCATAAGCCACGTCAATATTATCCATTCCTACACCACCTCTTCCAAGTAATTTCAATCCCGGGCAGGAATCAATTACAACTTGTCTGATCGTTGTAGCGCTTCTAACCAAAATAATCTCAATATTATTTGCATTCACATATGAGATCAGGTCGTCCTGGTTAACTTTATCCGTAATAACGGTATAACCTGCTTTTTCAAGAGCTGCTTTCCCTTCGTTTGAAATTCCGTCGTTTGCTAATATTTTCATACTTGTTATTTCAGTTCGTTCAATATTTCGAATGATTCTATTTTAGTTCAAATGTTCAAATGTTCAAATGTTCAAATGTTCAAATGTTCAAATGTTCAAATGTTCAAATTGGACTGTTTAAACTCTTGAACCTTCGAAGCTCTATGAGCGTTTTCAAATCCTGCCACCGAAGGTCGTCAGTGAAAGAAGATTTGAACCTTTTGAACAATTTCTATCCGTGTTTTTTAGCGAAATCGTTCATTACATCTACCAAGACCTGAACGCTTTCCAATTCAAGCGCATTGTACATGGAAGCGCGGTATCCACCGACACTTCTGTGTCCGTTCAAACCAATAATTCCGGCTGCTTTCCACGCTGCATCGAATTCATCTTTCAAAGCATCATTTGTTAAAAGGAAGTTTACATTCATTTCTGAGCGATCTTCTACAGCTGCCGTTCCTTCGAACAAGGGGTTCGCGTCAATTTCCGAATAGATCAATTTTGCTTTTGCCTGGTTTTTCTTTGCCATTGCCGGAACTCCGCCATTAGCAAGCAAATCCTGCAGGTTCAGCATCGCAACATATACCGAGAAAACCGGTGGTGTATTGTACATGGAATCTTTTTCAGCGTGCTGTTTCAGGTCCAGATAACTCGGCATGAACGGAGAAGTTGATTTTCCAAGAGCGTCTTTCTTTACAATATATAAAGTTGCTCCTGCAGGACCTAAGTTCTTTTGTGCTCCTGCATAAATCAAATCAAAATCCGATACGTTGATCTCTTTGGAGAAAATATCCGAAGACATATCACATACCAATGGAAGATCTGTTTTTGGGAAGTCCTTGAATTGTGTCCCGAAGATTGTATTATTGGAAGTGAAATGGATATAATCCACATCCGTTGGAATTTGAAGGTTTTTCGGAATGTAGCTGAAATTTTTATCTTCCGAAGAAGCAAATACATTAACGTCAATGCCGGCCTTTTTTGCTTCCTTAATCGCTCCGGAAGCCCAGGTTCCCGTATTAATATAACCTGCTTTTCTTGTTGAGCGCATCATATTCAAAGCAGTAATTGTAAATCCGAGTGTTGCCCCGCCCTGTAAATAAAGCACTTCGTAATCGTCTGAAACGTTCAATGCTTTTTTCACCAATTCACGGGCATCGTGCATAACAGCTTCGTAATCTTTACTTCTGTGAGAGACTTCAAGGATAGATAATCCGTTGAAATCCAATACAGCATCTGCAGCTTTTTTAAATACGTCTTGCGGAAGGATGCATGGCCCTGCGCCAAAGTTGTGTTTTTTCATTTTGTGCTTTTTTGAATCCCGATATTCATTGTCAGGATTGATTTTTTGCTCTCTATTTGGAAGTACACAAATTTCGAGTTTTTTGAACTAAAAGTGAAGTATTTTCAATTAAAATATTCACAAAAAAAGCCCCGCCAGGTGGCAGAGCTTTTTATATGTTGAAGGATTATTCATTCGATTATTCTTCAGTTTTCTTTGCTGTTTTTGCAGCAGGCTTTTTAGCTGCCGGTTTTTTCTCAGCCGCTGGCTTAGCAACTGTTTCTTTTTTAGCAGCAGGTTTTTTAGCAGCTACTTTCTTCTCGTCCG
>NZ_CABHOL010000026.1 GCF_902168135.1 uncultured Fluviicola sp. | reverse complement strand
TTTTTTTTTTCAAGCAGAAGACGGCATACGAGATGCTCAGGAGTCTCGTGGGCTCGGAGATGTGTATAAGAGACAGAAAATAAAGTGACTGTTTACCAGGGAGTAGGTTCATTTGTTGATAAAACAACGATCGCAATCAAGGACGAGAACGGGAACAGTACAAACATTACTGCAAAAAACACCATTATTGCTACCGGTTCGAAGCCAAATTTCTTCCCGGGAATGGAGCCGGATAAAAAACGCATCATTACTTCCACGGAAGCATTGAAAATGACTGAAATCCCGAAACGAATGATCGTGATCGGAGGTGGAGTAATCGGTTTGGAATTAGGATCTGTTTATGCCCGTTTGGGAGCAGAAGTGGAAGTGGTTGAATTTGCACCGAATATCCTTCCTACCATGGACCTTTCTTTAGGAAAAGAATTGACTAAGATCCTGAAAAAAGAAGGATTCAAATTCCATTTGGAACATAAGGTCCAAAAAGTAGAAAATACTGGAAATAGTGTGAAACTAACTGCTTTGAATAAGAAAAACGAAGAGGTAGTTTTAGAAGCGGATTACTGTTTGGTTGCTGTTGGACGTAAAGCATACACAGAAGGTTTAGGACTTGAGAATATCGGTTTAACGGCAAATAACCGCGGTCAGATAGATGTTAATGACCATTTGCAAACGGCAGTGCCGAATATTTACGCCATCGGTGATGTTGTTCGTGGAGCAATGCTTGCGCACAAAGCAGAAGAAGAAGGTGTAATGGTTGCCGAACAGTTGGCAGGACAAAAGCCACACATCAATTACAACCTGATTCCGGGAGTTGTTTATACCTGGCCCGAAATTGCTTCTGTCGGTAAGACGGAAGAAGAATTGAAAGCGGCAGGCGTAGAGTATAAGGCAGGTCAATTCCCTATGAAAGCTTTGGGTCGTGCACGTGCTTCTATGGATATTGCAGGATTTGTAAAGATTTTGGCTGATGCTAAAACCGATGAGGTCTTAGGGGTTCACATGATTGCGGCTCGTGCAGCTGATATGATCATGGAGGCGGTAACAGCAATGGAATTCCGCGCATCTGCAGAAGATATGTCCCGCATTTGCCACGGACACCCAACATTCTCCGAAGCAATTAAAGAAGCAGCTTTGGCAGCAACGGATAACAGAGCATTGCATATTTAAGATTCGAATCAACATGAAATAGAGAGCTCTTCCGGATACCCGGAAGGGCTTTGTTTTTTAAGAACATAGGAACATAGAACATATAAGGCAAAAGCAAGTGTTTTTCAAAAAAACTATGTGACCTATGTGCTCTATGTGGTTAATATATACCGAAAGAATGACATTTGTCATTACCCGTTCTTCACTTTTACGTATTTTTGTGAAGACTTTAAACAAATAAGATGAACAAAAAAATTGGAGTATTGTTGATTCAGCTGGGAACACCGGATAGTCCTAAAAACAGCGATGTTCGCCGCTATCTGAAGGAATTCTTAATGGATCCCCGGGTTATTGATATTCCATTCTTTTCGCGCTTATTATTGGTGCGTGGTATCATTGTTCCTTTCAGAACACCTAAGTCTGCTAAGATCTATAAAGAATTGTGGGACCTTGGAAACGGGAAATCCCCGCTTTTAACTTATACGGAAGAAGTGAAACGTTTGCTTCAAAAACGATTTGATTCTGAAGATGTAACGATAGAAATGGCTATGCGCTACCAAAATCCTTCCATGGAATCGGTGTTGGAACGCATGCGCAAGGCTAATTACGAACAGATTATCATACTTCCGTTGTTCCCGCAATATGCAAGTGCCTCAACAGGGTCTGCAATTGATAAAGCAATGGAAATCATCAAAAAATGGTGGGTGATCCCGGAAATTAAGATCATTTCCCAATTCTATAATCACGATGGTTACATTGATTCGATTGTGGAAAGAGCCAAAGAGTTCGATATTGCTTCTTACGACAAGATTATGTTCTCTTATCACGGACTTCCGGAAAGACAGGTTGATAAAGTATACGATTCCGGAGTGTGCAAAGACCACGATTGTGAAAAAGAGATTACGGAAGAAAATAAGTTCTGCTATAAAGCAACCTGTTATGCTACTACCCGCCTGATTGCTGCAAAACTCGGATTGAGCGAAGAACAATATGTGGTTAGTTTTCAATCCCGCTTAGATAAAAAATGGATTGAGCCTTTTTCCGACAAGATTATCGAGCAATGGGGTAAAGAAGGAAAGAAACGCGTATTGGCTTTCAGTCCTGCTTTCGTTGCAGATTGTTTGGAAACATTGATCGAGATAGGTGGCGAATACCAGGAAATCTTTGAAGAGCACGGAGGCGAAAAAGTACAACTGGTGCCAAGTTCAAACGATCACCCGAGATTTATCGATTGTTTGGAAGATTTGGTTCGGAAGGCATAGGTTTTTACTCCTCCAAAATTCACGCAACCAACTTTCAAAAATACGGATAGACATCCATTATTGATGGGGCAAGTCATATCTATTTGGTCCGCTGTAGTGCGAAGAGAGCAAGCCAGGTGCAAGAATGTAATCAGGAGTTTCCTTTTTGGATTTAAATAAAAAAAGCAGGAGCAGAAAACACGTAATGCTGAAACCGGCTAAGAAAAACATCTCTTTTGAATTGATAATTGACAATGTAAAATTAAAAAGGAGGATTGTTGTTTCAACGATTATCCTCCTTTTCAATGGTCAATTTTACATTTTCAATTAGTTAATTCCCGATTCAAACTCATCCATGGCACCTGCTCCAAACTGATCGTTTGACCATTTGTAAACCGGAAGCCCTTTTTTCAATTGAACGAAAGTAGGAAAGTGGGCGTCGGCTATTTTAACCGAAGCGTCAATATCTTCAGCCAGTGCGATGTCAAAATCACCGGCAATGAGCTCTTTATACAGGCTCAATTTTTGTTTGTTCGTTGTACAAACGGAGAAAAGCATTTTCACGGATGGATTGCGTTTTTTGATCTGCTTCAACCGGAAAATAGATTCCAGGCAAAAAGGACAGTCCGGAATAGTAACGATAAGCAGGTCGTATTTTTCATCCGTTTTTAGAGTGCTTGACTTTACTTCTGTTCCTTCTGAGCTGAAATCACCTTCGTAGATAGGGTGTAGCACAAATGCAGTGGCAAATGGCACCACAAAAAGAAGAAGCACGGCAAGTACTTTTACAATTTTCGGTTTGAATTTAAATCCTTTGCTGAAAGTGTAAGCCAGCAAAATACCTTCAATGACTGCTGTTACATAAGGAAGCAATTTGGACATGGTCCAGGAAAAGCCACCGTTCAATAACTCCATTTCGAATGATTTAAAGGAATAAATGGTAATTCCTGAAATGATTAGTATGATAAAGAAAATGATCTTCATGAGTTGATTTTTTAGGTAAAATTAAAAATTATCTGCTTGGTTCAAATGTTCAAATGTTCAAATGTTCAAATGTTCAAATGTTCAAATGTTCAAATGTTCAAATGTTCAAATAGATTCTCTTAAACAACTTTTCACTTTTCAATTGATCATTCTCAATTTTTGAACTTTTCAATCTTTTGAACTTAGATTAATCCTACGCTTAACCCAACTCCCAGTAAAATAGCTGTCAGCTTGGCAAGATTGAAACGATGGTTCTCATTGGTCTCAAAAATGATAGTCGTTGAAATATGCAGGAACATTCCCACAACCAAAGCCAATAAAATATCCATAAACGGAATGGAAGAATCCATCGGGATCAGTTTCCCGAAGATCAGCCCAAGAGGAGTCATCAATCCGAAAGCAATCAGCAGGATCCACGAAGTACTTGATTTGATCAGAGATTGCCTCAACAAGGTCATTAAGGCAATGGCAACCGGGAGCTGGTGTAAAATAATTCCAAGTAAAAGCGAGTTGTGGTGATGCCCGATTAAATGTTCGTGTGTGTGAGTATGCTCATGTATGGCATTGTTTGCCAAAGGAATTCCCTCGATGAATGAATGGACACTCAGAGAGATCAATAGTCCGTAAGGTATTTTTTTATTGGCATGTGCGTGGATATGGCCGTGTTCGATCCCCCCGGAAAAATATTCCAGGAATAGCTGTACCAGGAACCCGACAAGTACCCAAACTCCTATAGATGTATGCTGTTCGGCGTATAATTCCGGTAAAAAGTGGATAAAAGCAATTGCCAGAAGAAATCCGCCGCTGAATGCAAGTGAAAGTTTAATAAATCGAGCCTGGTTCTTTTTTTCCAGGAAAACGACCAATACTCCGCCGATAATAACAGACAGGATCAAAAAGAAAATGGTGGTAATGATTTCGCTCATTTCTTTTTGCAGATAAGGATTAAACGATCGGATTGTTCCAGGTCAAAAGCTTCCAGTTGATAATTACCGGCTAGTTGAACGATCTCAAAATGAGCATCGGCTAATAATTTTTCAAAATCACTTAATTCTAATGCCTGCACTTTTTCCTGGAAGAAATAGGATTTCCCATCGTGTTCGAAGGCAATTGTTTTAATGATGCGGCCGTTTACAACTTCTTTCTTTACGTGGAATACAATGTCACACTTTTTAATATCCTGGCGGAAGCGCTGATTTTGGATGATCTGAACTACTTTGTGAGCATTCATAAAATCAATTACCAGTATTCCGGGATCGATCAATGCATCATGTACACTCTTCAGAATTTTAGCGTTTTCACAAATGTCTTCGAAATACCCGAAGCTGGTAAAGAGGTTAAAAACGTATTGATAGTTCGCATCCAGTTTTTCACGCATGTCATGGACAAAGAAGGTCAGACTCGGATCGGAATGCTTTTTGGCTTCCTCAATGTTGTTGGGCGACAAATCGCAGCCTGAAACTTTTAAACCGAGTGAAGCCAGTGCCCGGGAATGTCTTCCTGCCCCGCAGGCAAGGTCTAATGCGCTTGATCCTGGTTCAGGATTTAGCAGAGCTACAAGTTTCGTCAGAAAATCATTGGCTTCCTGGTCGTTTCTTTGATCGTACAATACATGATAGAATGGAGAATCAAACCATGTGGAAAACCATTCCTTTTTTTTGTCTAAATGCATCATTGTTGCAAAAGTATAAAAAATTGCCTGAAACACATGCGTTTTAGGCCTGAAAGTTGGGCAGGTACTCAGGATATGAATTCCAATTGAAAATTCTACCATCTGCTCATTTTTTTCGTCGAATAGCAATTTTAGTTCGATAGGATTATTATATTTGTTCCACTTCGAAAACTACAATGATTAAAAACGATATCTACGAACTTTACCAAACAATGGAACGGGAAAACATCTTGTTATCATTTAAGGGGGTAGTTACGTCGGATCTGCTGTCATCGGTTCTTTCAATTATGGAATCTAAAATGGATTACATGGATGAATCTCCCAAGCTGAAGAAGAAGGTTTTCAATGTGTTAGTAGAATGTCTTCAAAATTTGTATCACCATATTGACTCAAATGAAGAACAAGATCGTAATTTTACAAAGATTGAAGTGAAATCAGCCTTGTTCATGATTGCGAAGAAGGACGACCATTTTGTCATTAGAACAGGAAATTATATTGATAATGAAAGCGCCATTGATTTGGAAAAGCGCCTGGATACCATCAATGGAATGGACAAAGACGAATTAAAAAAATATTACCAGGATGTGCTGAGCAATGGGACTTTATCCGATAAGGGAACAGCAGGTCTTGGTATGATTGATATTGCAAGAAAATCAGGAAATAAACTAGAGTACCAGTTTTTGCCAATAAACGATACGAACAGTTTTTTCTGCTTGAATATAAAAATTGATTAAGTAAGAATATGGAAAATTTACACCTAGAAGGATCAGCAAAAACACCTTCGATCCATTTTGATGCCGCTACTGGAAAACTTGAGTTGAAAGGTCGTTCTATTCCTGAAAACTCAGTGGAATTTTACAAACCCTTAAACGATTGGATTGATGCGTATGGGAAAGATCCGATTGCAGAAACATCCGTAGATGTTAAATTAGAATATTTTAATACCTCTTCTTCCAAGTGTATTTTGGATCTGTTCAAAAAGTTGGAAGCAATTTCCGGTTCTAAAACAAAGGTAGTTGTGAACTGGTTCTTTGAGGAAGATGACGAAGATATGGAGGAAGCCGGCCAGGACTACCAGGCAATTATCAGTTTGCCTTTCAATATCATTGAAGTAGAAGAAATTTAATTCGAATCCTCCGGTCAAGCGGGGGATTTTTTTGTTTTATGCCAAAAACAATCGGAATAACCGGGGGAATAGGTTCCGGAAAATCAATGGTTGCAAAAGTGCTGCAGTTGATGGGGTATCCCGTATATTCATCGGATCAGCGCGCAAAGGAAATCATGCAGGAAGATCAGGAACTGATTGCCGGTTTGAAAGAATTATTCGGTGAAGAAGCTTACCTGGATGCTAACCTGAACCGCCCGTACATTGCCGCTCAAATTTTTAAAGATTCCTCCAAAAGAACAGCAATGAACAACCTTGTCCACCCCGCTGTGAGAAAAGATTTTCAAAATTGGGTAAGCCGTCAGAAATCCGATCTTCTTTTCCAGGAATCTGCATTGCTTTTTGAAACAGGTAATTACCGTTCATTTGATGCCGTTATCCTGGTAAGTGCCCCGGAAAAAGTAAGAATGGAAAGGGTAAAAGAACGTGATCAGTTAACGGATGAGCAAGTACAATCCCGTTTCAATGCCCAAATGCCCGAAGAAGAAAAAATGAAACTGACCGGCCTGGTCGTTCAAAACGACGGAAACCACTTACTTGTCCCTCAAATCCTGGAAATAATCAAAAAGTTCCAATAAGAAAAAGCTTTAGCTTTTGATAATGGATTGAAAACTCTGCTAACCTCTGTGGAGACAAAAAAAGAGCCATATCAAAGGCATGGATATTATATTCTAAATAAAATCTGCGCAATCCGTGAGATCAGCGAGAAACAAAAAGAAAAAGAGCTGCACCGAAGGTGTAGATCTTGAAATCCTTTACGTTCTTACACCCTTTGCGGTTTTGTTTATCTGTGAGATCTGCGGGAAACTGTTACTCCACCTCCTCGTAATCATCAAAGTGATTATCCTGGCGGTTGTTGTTCCCGTTTTGAGGCCGGTCGTCATTATCGCGGTTTCTCCCGAAAGCTCTTCCTGAAAAGATCATGCTCAAAGCATTAAACATTCGCAGAAGCATCCCGATCGTGAAAAAGAATCCGACTACTTTAAAAATGAACCCGAAAATCGGAGTGTCCTCAATATCAATGATGTTTTTATAAAACCAGCTTGAGATCGCGTTCTCCGCAAATTCAGGTTTCCACAATAAAAAGCCGAATACCGCCATCGCCAGGGCAACAATCCCAAACTCCAATGCCATTTTCGGTTTGACTCCTTCTGTTAAAGCTCTTCCCTGGATTTGGATCGACATCATGGCTTTGAATTGCATGTTCTGCACTTTCCCGATAAAATACATCAAAAGGATCAATCCGGTGGTGATGGAAGTTGAAAGGTTTCCGTTCGGGTTATTCGTACAGAAAATAATAGCCACATCCGCAATGAGCAGGTATTGTACCGTTTTAAAGGCCAGGCTTAAAGGATAAGACATCGGTACACCGCCGCGAAGCAATACAAAACCGAATTTTAAAATTCCCCAAATGAAGCTGAAAATCGCTAAAATGACTCCCAGTCGAAAGATCAAACTGATAAATTCCACAGAGCAAAAATGCGAAAAAGGGTTGAATCTAACAACCCATTTTGGCAGGGTATTGGTATATTTGGGCAAAATTGTGAATATGAAAAACTGTTTGATCGCTTTTATCCTGTTTTTGGGCTTTGCTGTTCGTGCAGAAGAGGGAATGCTTATTCCTTCACTGCTACAGGCTTTTGAATCTGATATGAAAGCAAAAGGAATGAAACTATCTGCCGCGGATATTTATTCGGTAAACAATGCTTCCCTGAAAGATGCAATTATGCATTTTGGAGGCGGGTGTACGGCAGAATTGGTCTCGGACAAAGGATTGCTGCTGACAAACCACCATTGTGGATTGGATGCGGTGCAAAGACACTCGTCAACAGAACACGATTACCTGAAAAATGGTTTCTGGGCAAAGCAATTCAGCGACGAGCTTCCAAATGCCGGCCTGACTGCTACACGAATCGTGCGTATTGAAGATGTAACAGAAGCAATGATGTTCGGTGTCCAGGGATTGGAAGACGGGAATAAGATCGGGGAAGTGTTGAAACGAAACATGAAGAAACTGATTGAAGATGCAACCCGAGGCACACATTACCTGGGAGATGTCCAGGCATTCGACTACGGGAACAGTTTCTACCTGATGGTGAAAGAGGTCTTTACGGATGTACGTTTGGTTGGTGCGCCTCCAAGCTCTATCGGAAAATTTGGTGGAGATACGGATAACTGGGTTTGGCCGAGACATACCGGTGATTTCTCCGTATTCCGCGTGTATGCAGGGAAAGATAACAAGCCTGCAGCGTACAATGCTGAAAATGTTCCTTACACTCCGATCAAACATTTGAAAATTGCGTTCAATGATCGTAAGAAAGGTGATTTTACAATGGTTTATGGTTTCCCGGGTCAAACCGAACAACACCTTACTTCCGGGAACCTGAAATACTACATTGAAAAGCAGCGCCCGATGGAAATCGATATGCGTACGAAAAGCTTAGCTGTGATCAATGAGGCAATGACCAAGTCTGATTTGACACGTATTCAATACATGGCAAAGCAAGCACGTATTGCTAATGCCTGGAAGAAATACATCGGTCAGATTGATGGTTTGAAACAGCTGGACGCAGTTTCCCTGAAAAAGAAATTCGAAGCGGAATACATTGCAAAAGCAAATTCAAAGGAAGAATGGAATCAATATGCTCCGTTAATCGACAGGATGAATAAACTGGTGGATGAAAAAGGGGTGTATGAATACAATTACACCTTGTTTGTGGAGTATTTGTTCGTCGGGCCGGAATTTTTCCGTTTGGCAAGAGGTATGGAAGACCTGGAGCGCAATTACGGGAAGTACCGGACGAACAACGAATTGGATGCTAAAATCCAGAATTTGATTAAAGGTGCTGACGGATTCTTCAAGAATTATGATGCGAATGTGGACAAAGGAATTTTTGATGTGCAGACACCTGCTTTTAAGAATTACCTCGATAAGCGTTTCATGATCCCTTCATTGAACAACCCGAAATTGTCGGCTGAGATTTACTCCAGGTCAATTTTAGTGAATAAGGAGAAATACATTGCTTTTCTGAATAAATTGACCGAGAAATCATTCGCAAAACTGGCAAAAGATCCGGGCTACAAGTTGTTTGTGGAGAGTTTCTCCCTGATGCGTAATGAAATTGCGGCCGGAGCAAACGATTACAACATAGAAATGGAGGCCTTGCTAAAAGATTTCGTGGAAGGAAAACTGCTGATGTTCCCTGACGGAAAAAACTGGCCGGATGCCAATTCAACCTTGCGTGTAACCTACGGTCTGTTGGAAGGATCAGCTCCTGTTGACGGGATGGCTTATACAGAGCATACCACCCTGAAAGGAATGATAGATAAATACAACACCGGGAATCCGGATTTTGATTTGGATCCGAGGATGATTGAATTATACAATTCGAAGAATTATGGGAATTATTCCCAAAACGGAGAGCTTTGGGTGTGCTTTACAGGTTCCAATCATACCACCGGTGGGAATTCCGGATCACCTGTATTGGACGCAAACGGAAACCTGATGGGATTGAACTTCGACAGAAGCTGGGAAAGTACCATGAGTGATTTCTATTTTGACCCGAACAGATGCCGCAATATCGTTGTCGATATCCGCTATGTAATGTGGGTAATGGATGTTTACTGCGGCGCGAAGCATTTGGTGGATGAAATGGTATTGGTGAAGTAATTGAAAAAAACGTAGGGTCGCGATTAATCGCGACCCCACCAGACATCATGCATTATATAAAAACAGTAGGGGCGGTCCCGCACGTGTGGGATTCCGCCCCTACTGTTTTATTCCGTTTTTAAATTATTTCTCAGGCATAATATCCATCTTCTCTGCGAAGTGGTAGCAATAATCCCTTAAATCTTCCGTGATAAGCGTTTCTCCGGTTGCTTTTTCAAAGGTATCAGCCATTGTAAGCAGCGTTTGATGGAAAAACTGTTTCATCTCTTCGATCGACATATCTTTTGTCCAAAGATCAATTTTCATCGTGTTGTTATCTTCCGGGTTCCACAATGAAAGCATCATTGCTTTTGCCGGAGCATTCTTGATTCCGCCATCATCGGCAGACCAATGCATCTCTAAAGGTAAGTTGTTTGCGTTAAGCCCAATTTGTACGGTTATTGAAGATCGTTTGTTTACTATTTCCTCTTCCATCTTTTCTTTTTGTTATGATGTCGCAAAATTAATGATTCGAAACGAACTGAAACAGCAATTCCTGTTTCCTAATCGTCTATCTCGTATTCTGACAAGATTTCATTGTATGGTTTGTCCAACAATTGCTGCAAAGTTACATCATATTGTTCCATATAACTGGCAACAATGCGATAACCTAAGAATTGTCCCAGGCGGTCCGGTCCTTTTTGCGGAAGTCCGGAAGTAAAAGGTGCTTCCTGGAGGAATGCGGCCTGGTCTGTTTCACTTTTGGCAAACAGCATGTTTTGTTTCACAAGGTATTCCCAGAAGTTGCGTTCGTTCTTTAAAGCCCACTCGTAATCTGCTGTGTTGTATCTTAAAAGAATGTGCTCTTCCTGGTCCGGCAATGCTGCTTTGGTGAGGTACAGGATTTTTCCCCACTGAATGATTGCTTCAATGTTATTGGCATCTTTCGCCGGTTCGCAGATATGGGTCAGGACCCATGCGCAAACAGCATCCCGCTCCAGGTATTCCGGTTCCATGGCTTCTTTGATCCATTCGTAGAAAACATCCCCCGGGAGCTCCTTGATAACATCCGTTTTGGCCCCTAAATAACGTTCCAGTCCAACTCCAATCTCGTTTTCGGTACAATACATACTTGACGAAAAGAAAGAGTTCATGAAAAGGATTGTTTTCGGAAGTTTTGCTTTAGGCAGATGCACCTGAATGCGTTTGAAACCGTCTTCAATCGTTTTTTTAGAAGCCGCGGTGTTTGGAAATTTTTCACGGATTCTTTTGGATAGACGCTTGTAATATGGGTTGTGCGTGAAATCGAGCCAGTTTGCCTGGAAAGCAGTGTCCTTTGGAAGCCCGGTTTTGTAACAGTAATAAAATTGGTAGTCTATGATCTCCGGGTATTTTTGCGACAAATTGAAAATTTCAGAACCCAGTTGTTCTTCCGGAGTTTGTGTAATAATACTGTCCAAATGAACACTTTCCAATCGGTAGTTGCTTTTTGAGATGTCTATATCCCGTAAATTGTCCGAACAGGATTGGATTGTAATCAGGACAGCTGCTGCTAAAAAAAGAGCTCCGGTTTTTCGCGTAAATTTCATATTGGTCAAAAATAATCATTCTAGTCTCATTGAAAGAAACTATATTTGGTTCACTTTTAGATAACTTATGAAAAGATTAATAGTAACATGTTTGGCGGTGACTTTTTCAGCTGCCGTTTTTGGACAAGCGGATGATTCCGGGAAAAAAGTGAACATGGGAATCGCCTACCAGCTGGGATTGAACTTTACAAAACCAGGTACGAAAAGAATCGATAAAGATGGAGTAGGTGTTCAAAACGCATTCGGGTTAAATATCAATTTCAACTTCAATGAAAATATTGGATTTGCTACCGGATTAGAGTTCGATTTTGAGTCCTATAAAGTTTCCATGAATACCTTGAACGGGACTAATTATTACCTGTACAGTGATAGTAAGATCATTCAGGAAGAAGACTTGGGTGAAAACTATGTAGATATCGGTAAATACAAGGTATTCGAGCTTACTGGGAGAAAGTACAAAAATATTTATGCGACCATTCCCACGATGCTGACATTCCGGACAAATGCCTTAGGTGATTTCCGTTACTATGGAAAGTTCGGAGCAAGAACAAGCTTCCTGATAAAATCAACCCGAAATGATGTTGGGAATATTTTTGGTCTTGTTGGCGGCGGCACGGTTACTGGAGCAGATATTGATGATATCATTTTAAATCCGTCATCCTATACAAAATCAACTTCAGAAATGGAAGGAATGAAGACACCTTACGGAAATGATGTGAGCTTTATCCGTTGTTCCTTAGGTTTGGCCGGTGGAGCACAATGGAATTTTACCGGAAACACGATGCTGTTTGCTGAATTAGGATTCTATTACGGGTTGACTCCGATCAATATTGAAGGTGGAGGGAAAAACAAGACTATGTTTAATAGAAATCCGGGGAGCTCTACAAGCATTGCAGATGGTTCAAGTGATTATTTCGGTTTGAAGACGACACAAACTCAGTTTTGTTTGAAAATCGGTATTTTGTTCTAATACATACAGAATTAGTTCTTAGAAATCCTGTTCTGGCTTAGCCGGGACGGGATTTTTTTTTATTTTTACTAACGAGATTTATGGAAAAAGAACTAGAAGTAATCGATTATATATCAAATTGGTTGAAGCAATATGCTTTAAATGCAGGAGTAAACGGATTTATCATTGGAATATCGGGCGGGGTAGATAGCGCAGTCACTTCTGCACTTTGTGCCAGAACCGGATTGAAGGTATTTGTTTTGAACATGCCTATCCGCCAAACAAAAGCGGAATTCGGAAGAGCAGCTGAGCACATTGACTGGCTGCAGACCAATTTCCCAAATGTAGAAGCACATACTATCGATCTGACAGATACTTTTCATCAGCTGGAGAAAACAGTTCCGGCAGATACGGTGGCCAATCACCTTGCAATGGCAAATACCCGGGCAAGGCTGAGAATGACAACGCTTTATGCAGTAGGACAAACACACGGACTCCTCGTTGCCGGAACAGGCAATAAAATTGAGGATTTCGGGGTCGGGTTTTTCACAAAGTACGGAGATGGGGGAGTTGATATAAGTCCTATTGCGGATTTAACCAAGACAGAAGTCTTCGAATTGGCAGGAGCATTAAATATCGTGGAATCCATTTTGACAGCCAAGCCTACAGACGGTTTGTGGGAAGACGGGCGCTCGGATGAAGATCAGATGGGAGCAACTTACCCTGAATTGGAGTGGGCAATGGATTTTAGCGGAAATGAGGAAACACTGACTCAGCGGCAAAAAGAAGTCCTGGAGATCTATCGCAGACTGAACAGACTGAATAAGCACAAAATGGAACCGATACCGGTTTGTATACTTCCTAAAAACATTAAATGATTAAAAAGGGGACAAACCTGTTAGTATGCGCATTGATTGTGGTCTTCCAGTCGATCGGGCAAAGTGATTTCAACAACTACCAGCCACTGCGAAGCAGAGGTCCTGTTCCCAAAGATTTTTCTACTTCCACACTTGCAAAAATTAAACAGGATAACCGGGAGGACCTGAAATCCCTGAACGGAAATAAGGAGGATTTCTTTGTTGAGCAGATCAATTATTCGATAGATGAAATCCTGCGTTCCGGAAATGTTACTTTCGGAGATACAATCAGTAAATATATCCAGCAGTTGGGAGATAGGCTGATTGCCGGAGAAACAGACCTGAAAGGGAAACTGCGTTTTTATGTATACAATTCCACTGAGGCAAATGCTTTTTCGACCAGGCAGGGAATCGTATTTGTAACCACCGGATTAATTGCTCAATTGACCTCCGAAGCACAGCTTGCATTTGTGTTGTCACATGAGATTATCCATTACCAGGAACATCACGTGTTAGATCTGTTCGAATATGCAACCAGGGAAAAGTTCTATTCCTACAACGAGAAAGCACGATTTTTAAGTAATTATTCTCGCGAGAATGAGCTTGAAGCGGACCGACTGGCAGTTAAGATGGTCCATGATGCGGGGTACAGATCAAGTGAGATCAACAAAACATTTGATGTACTGCTGTATTCCTACCTGCCGTTTGAGGAAATGAAGCTGGATAAAACCTATTTCAATACCGCTGAAATGTACGTTCCGGAGATGTATTTCGACTTCAAAAGAAATGAGATCTCTGCAAAGTTTAAGTACAACGATTATTTAATGTCCCACCCGAACTTAGCAAAACGCAAAGAACAGGTGACCGATCAGGTGGGCAAATTCAAGGACTGGGAAAAGCAGATCCTTTATGAAGACAGCCTGCAGTTTTTTTATATCCGTGATGTAGCCAGGTTCGAGTATGTTTTAAATAAAGTATACGAAGATGAGCCTGTCGAAGCATTATACGCCATTTACATCCTGGAGAAAAAATACCCGGAATCAACCTTCCTGAAAAATTATAAATCGCAGGCATGGCTGGATGTTATGAAGTTGACGGTAAAAAAAGAAAATACTTCCTATTCCCCATATTCCTATTCATTGAACCGGAAAAAGCAGCGCTATTATGAAGGACAGATTTCTATCCTGAACCAGTTCATTATGGTACTTCCTAAAACAGGTAAACTGGTCATGGGACTGCGCAATATTTATGACGTTTATCAATCGGATACCACGAATAGTATAGCCAGGAAGTGTTACGAAACGGCCATTCAACTGCTGGTTAAAAGCGATGATTTTGAGACCGAAAAGTTCTCGTCAAGAAATTTCACGGAAACGCTGGCTTACCTGAGAAGTCTGAAACAGGATACTTCATCCAAATCCCAGCTGCATGCTGCAGAATGGGATAAATACGCGGTTATTGAAAATCAGTCGAAAGGTGTAACCGAGGATTTCGGAATTGATTCCACGAAGTTTTACATGTACGGGATTTCAGATATTATCCGGGACAGCAATTTTGTGAAAGAGTTTAAGCATTCAGCCCTCAAAAAGAACCTTTTGGATAAGGACAATGATGATTTTAATCTAATGACAGATGCCGAGCAGGAAGAGGCGGAATATTTCAAATATGATAACGAAGTCCATCTGAATATGGATTCCATGCTGGTGTTTCAGCCAGCTATTTTCGAAACCAACAGAACTGAAATTGATGTTTTTAAAACATTCCGGACACGGGATTTGGTCTTTCGGGAGATCTATTCCAATGCTGAAGATCTGGATATTCAGGTAAAAAGTCTGAGCCTGAATCAGCTGGAAACATTAAGTGCAGATGATTGGAACGACTATTCGATTCTTCAACGAAGCTTAACTCGCGCAATCACAGATCATGAAAATGATTATTTTGTCCTGGATGTACCGAACCTGAACGGAATCCATTCAAAATTCAAAACCGGGAAATTGCTGTTCATGGAATACCACCACATGTATTCTCCTGATCTGAACTTCGGAAATGTAGCATTGTTTACAGTATTGCTTCCGGTGGGATTGGTTTACTTTCCGATAGCAATCCTTTCAGGACATTACTCCGATTGGCAGTTTTATGTGCTGGACCTTAAAACCGGGGAATTGGTATTGGACAGATCTTACTACGTTAATGAACCCGCATCAAAACACAATATTGGTTCCCGTTTAAATGGAATGTTTCATCAATTAAAACAAACAAAGAATGATTATTAGAAAAACACTCCTTTGTTGGTTATTGTTGGTATGCGCTTCATTCTCCGGAGCCCAGGAAGTCGGGTATTACGGACACCGCATTTTTTTGGAATTGGACGGACAGGGGCAGATTCCGCTGCTTCAAAATATCTTCGGCGAACGAAAAGGTTATGTTTCGAAGGGCGGAACCCTGAATAGCTCTTACAACTTACTGGATGTAGCATACAGAGCGAGTTTGAACGTGGCAATTACCGAGCCGGTAGGTTTCGGGATAGAATTCTCTCAGCGGTTCTACAAAGTGAACCTGCAGTCGATCGATGAAATTACACGCAATTACAAAGATTCAAGCGGAGTAATGATTACGGAATACCTGCCTGCAAAAGTTGCTTACCTTCCAATCAGGGAAACCGTATTTATGCCGAAACTATTTGTTGCTCTCAATGATAGCCGCGTACCTTGTGGTTTTGCCAGTGAAATCGGGATCGGGTACTCGTTGATCCAATTCCCGCAACGGGACCTGGAAGTTGAATTGCTGGACCAGCAGCAACCGGATCAGACTGCACAAGTCAAAGACAAACTACTGGATTCACGTGCTGAAGAGTTCCGCGGATTGGTCTTTATGTATGGCTTCCGTATGAATTACCCACTTACAAAAAGAGTGTTGTTCCACATCGGTTTCCGTTATCAGTACGCCATGCAGTTCAATAAAAAGAAATTCCGCCGCATGGATGAGTCTGAATATTGGTTCTCCGGAAGAGAAATATGGTCGAAAGTCAATCTGAGAAGACAACTCGGGATCTTTAGTTTCGGCACCGGGCTTACATTTACCTTGTAATTACGAATTCCTGATTTGGAATCAACGCACGAATGCTAAGCTGGAAAACAAATTAAATCCATTAACTCGAATTTTTAATTCGTAATTCGGCATTCGTAATTAGGAATTACCACGAATTATTCCGCTTCGGGTGCCAATCTTAGTACAATCCCGTCAATTTCCTCCGAAATAGGAATCTGGCATCCCAACCGGCTGTTTGGCTTCACGAAAAATGCCTGATCCAGCATATCCAGCTCAGCATCACTTTGCTCCTCCAAAGGTGTGTCGGATTCCAGGTAACACTGACAAGTAGCACACATTGCCATTCCACCGCATTCACCCTTTACCGGAAGTTCGTAAGCTTTACAAAGTTCCATGATATTCATGTTCATGTCTGTAGGAGCGTCCAATACGTGTTCAACTCCTTCGCGGTCGATAATTGTTACCTTAATGTCTGCCATTGCATAGAATTTGCTGCAAAGGTACTAACTAACCCGATTTCAACATAGAATTCTTCTGAAATTTCAGGAGTAAACAAACTGATGGTGTCTTACTTTCGTTAACTCTTTTTAAACTCTGATCCTAAAAATACTATTTTTAAGAAACTAAAATTCCCTTCATGCGGCTCCTGATCTCATTTTTTCTTTCATTTTCATTCTGTTTCTCACTCTGTCTGGCGCAATCCAATACCTGGACAGAGAACTCCGAGTTTTTTAAGGATAAATCGCCTTACCAGGTTGGCAGCTACCTTTTTGAAGACGGATCTTTTCAGTTGAGCGAAGGAAATTACCGCTTTAAGTTCAATAACCAGGGAATGCTGGATCGTAGTTTAATCCAGGAAATTGTAGAAATGGAAGGGACTTCTGATCAGAAAACAAGTGGCTGTACTGCTTTCGATCTAAAAAAGAACGTTCGTTATACCCTGGCTGACAATATCATTCATATAGAACGCATGTTTCCGGATCGGAACAACGAGTATAAGGCTATTCCACTCGAAAAACAGGAACACCTGGTGAAAAGCGTCTGGGACGAGTATTCCAATAATTCAAACCATGTGGATGCCGGCATTATTACTGCCATTGACGGAAAAGTAATCCTGTATCAAACCTATTTCGCCATTTCTGCAAATACACATCCAGGAATGTTCAAGCCGAAAGGGATCAATACGTATATGAGGCTGAGTATCGTAAACCTGGAAGATTACTCTGTTTCATACGAATACGTGCTGATCGATGTATACAATCCGGATTACGGAAAAAAGAAAGAAGTGTTGGATTTGTTCGATTTCAAGTGTATTGGATTGAATGCGAAACAGGAATTGCTCTTCAGTATCAGTAAAACTTCCTTTAAGGACAGGGATGCTCCGCTGCTTACATTGAGCGACTATAAAGGAGTCGATTATTGTAAATCCGGAATAGATGTTTGGACGGTTAACTTAAGAGATTATTCCCAAAAGAAAGTCTATTCGACCGTGATTGAATCTCCAAAGAACGCTTCATCCGTGAGTTTGAATTTTGGTAATGAAGGCTGGTTATTGAGCTGGACAGAGCCAAGAGAAGAGTTTTACACCTTTCATGCACGCCGATTTAAACTTGACAGAGACTACGATGTACTGGAAACAACAGTTCATTTTCCGTCGCAGGAATTTAAGCTGGAAAAATCCCACACACCCAATATCCGCGTTTACAAAGATTTGATGGGAAGGGAATGGTATTGTACAGCTATCCCGAATGATCCGAAGATCTTTATGATGGATGAAAATTCCAAACTGAAAGTATGGAACAACGACTTATTGAAATGGGATCTGAACAAGAACTTTGTATTATCGGATGCTGATTTGTTGTGCCTTCCCTGCTTGAAAGATCTTTCTTCACAGGAGATCCGAATGCTGAGTGATCTGCCGGAAGCCATTTCGTCAACAGCGCCGCATACCCGTATCTTGAAACTGAGAAAGATCGGGAATTCGATCCTTGTTTTACACCTGGAAAGTTTGGATGAACCGAAGAATTTGAAAATGAAACAACTGTTCCTGAAAACGGGGAAAATAGCATTATAAGTGATCCGGCAGTCATCCAAAAAGATGTACTGCCGAACCTATATATAGTCGAGGATAGACAGCAACGGAAAGCTTTCGACATTACAGAAACTATAGTTAATCTGAATTTGATTAATTCTTATTGAGAATATTACTTTTACACAAACGTTAACAAAAATGAATAAATTAAAAATCATCCCCCTCATTGCCTTTACATCATTTAATCTATGTGCGCAAAATGTAAAAGTAGATTTAAAAGATATCTTGTTAGAACGCAGAGACGAAATATCACCTAATTACATAAATGTTCTAAATGATGGGACTATTCTGTTTAAAGCAAAAGAACATTATTATAAATTCGATTTAAATGGAAAACTAATTGGTTCACCTGAAAAAAATGGTAGCGGTAATGTAAAATATAATCCGGAAGCATCTTCTATTTTAGATACAGAGAATGATTTGTTATTATATTTCAATGGAAAGGATCAATTGACGATTACAAAATTTCATGGTGATAGACCTAATGAATATAGTACAATTCCTTTTCCTAAATTGAAGGATGTTTCAGACGCTGGTTCCCCGGCTTACTCATCCGTTAAAATGATTAATGAGAAGGAGATAATAATTCTGGAAGCTTATAATGGTAGATCAAATGTGACTCATAGCGCAATAGCTATGGATAAAAATAAAGTGGATTATTTTCTTCGCGCTGTAAAAATCAATACAGAAACGAAGGAAGTTATAGAATCTTTCAAATTCATCAATAAATTAAATGTTGGTAAAAAGGATTTCAACACAATAGATGTTCGATCAGTAAATGTAGTGAACGGGAAGATTGTCGTTGGTGTTTTAATATGTAATAGTGTTAAAGCCGATGAGTATAATCCGTATTATAGAAAGATTGACGGTAGTTATGAATTATGGGAAGTAGATCTGGATTCCGATGAAGAGAAGATGATACAATCAATTCCAATTAAAACCCCGGTTAATACAAGATCTTGTTTGTTGTCTTGTAACGAATCCGGTTATTTGATGAATTGGACCGAATCTGTTGAAAAAGAAAATTATTTCGGTCTGTGTACGAAGTATGTATTATATGAAAAGGGTGAATTAAAGGAGTCGGTCAAGAAATTCCCAACGGATGTTTTAGCCTTACGTTTTCCAGGTAATCCAATTGACATTGAGTATGACAAAGCAAAAAATGGCGAATATTCTTATAGAATAGTTGGTAATGTTGGCAAGGGTCCCTTAGATAATAATCCTACACAAAGAGTTTTCTTATTTGGCGAAAACGATGAGGTGACAATTACTGATGTCAAAAGTGGAGCTGAATTGAAATATTGGAAAAATGGGAAAGAGATTAATTATTCGGAAAGCCATAATATTTCTCCTGATTTCATTGCTTCGTTAGAAGCCCCTTTATTGAAGAAATCTGCTATGAATTATTTATATAAGGGGAATTATTATACACTTCGTGGTGTAAATGATGAATTAATAATTGTGCATTGTGATTGGAGGGCAACGCTTGCGAAACCTGATTGTATTTTTGAAATTATTAGATTACCGCTATAACGAATTTTTTTCTTATAAATAGAAGGGAAAGCTAAAATCTGGAAGCAAGAAACCCGGATAAAATTGAAAAGTTGTTCCTAAAAACCTTACAAATCCAATTATAAGCGGGAACGTGATCCATCTTGTAGTGAACCACGTTCCCTGTATATATAGTCGTTCCTGTCTATCCTCGGCTAAGCCGAGGGAAGGAGGATCGGAAAGCCCTCTCCACCGTGGCGGAGAGAACTGTAATTGCTGCAAATATAAAACAAGTAGGGGTGCGATTAATCGCACCCCTACAATATTTTGGTTATGAATGAAATATTACATCATTCCCGGCATTCCACCCGGCATTCCGTGAGAATGCGGAGCTTCAACTTCCGGCTCATCTGCAATCACACATTCTGTTGTCAATAACATCGATGCGATAGATGCAGCGTTCTCGATTGCAATACGTGTTACTTTGGTAGGATCGATAACACCTGCTTCGTACAGGTTTTGATACTGGTCTGTGCGTGCATTGTATCCGAAATCCCCTTTTCCTTCGCGTACTTTCTGAACAACAACAGCACCTTCACCACCTGCGTTTGCGATGATTTGGCGCAAAGGCTCTTCAATAGCACGTTTCACAATAGCAATTCCTGTTGTTTCGTCGTCGTTTACCCCTGTCAGTGTATCCAATGCATCCATTGCACGGATCAAAGCAACACCTCCACCAGGTACGATTCCTTCTTCTACAGCAGCTCTTGTTGCAGCCAATGCATCATCCACACGGTCCTTTTTCTCTTTCATTTCAACTTCCGTAGGAGCTCCAATGTAAAGAACAGCAACACCACCGGCCAATTTCGCCAAACGTTCCTGTAACTTCTCACGATCGTAATCGGAAGTAGTGGATTCCATTTGTGCTTTGATCTGACCGATACGAGCCTGGATAGCATCTTTCTGGCCGGATCCGTTGATGATCGTTGTGTTGTCTTTGTCGATCTCTACTTTTTCAGCAGTTCCCAGCATATCCAAAGTTGCGTTCTCTAAAGTAAGTCCGCGCTCTTCTGTAATCACTTGTCCGCCTGTCAGGATAGCGATATCTTCCAGCATTGCTTTTCTGCGGTCACCGAATCCCGGAGCTTTCACAGCAGCAATTTTCAAAGATCCGCGTAAACGGTTTACAACCAATGTGGTCAATGCTTCACCGTCTACATCTTCAGCGATGATGATCAATGATTTCCCGTTCTGAACAACCGGTTCCAAAATAGGAAGCAATTCCTTCATGTTGCTGATCTTCTTATCGTAGATCAAAATCAACGGATGCTCCATTTCAGCAATCATTTTGTCCGTGTTTGTAACGAAGTAAGGAGACAAATATCCGCGGTCGAATTGCATTCCTTCCACAGTCTTAACGTCAGTTTCTGTTCCTTTTGCTTCTTCAACAGTGATTACACCGTCGTTACCAACCACTTTCATGGCCTCAGCGATCAATGAACCGATCGTTTCGTCGTTGTTTGCAGAGATCGTAGCAATCTGCTTGATCTTGTCGTTGTCTGAACCTACTTCTTTGGAGATTTTTTTCAAATCTGAAACCACAGAAAGAACTGCTTTGTCGATTCCACGCTTCAAGTCCATTGGATTTGCTCCGGCAGCAACGTTTTTCAATCCTGCCGTGATGATAGCCTGAGCCAATACCGTTGCAGTAGTAGTTCCGTCACCGGCAATGTCTGCTGTTTTGGAAGCGACTTCTTTCACCATCTGAGCTCCCATATTTTCAATAGGATCAGCCAGTTCGATTTCTTTAGCAACGGAAACTCCATCCTTGGTTACCTGTGGTGCTCCGAACTTCTTCCCGATTACTACGTTTCTTCCTTTCGGACCTAAAGTTACTTTCACTGCATTTGCCAATGAATCAACTCCTTTTTTAAGCTTCTCACGAGCTTCAACATCAAAATAAATTTGCTTTGCCATTTTTTTATGTCTGAATGTGTTTAATTAATTGTTACTTGAATGTTCAAATGTTCAAATGTTCAAATGTTCAAATGTTCAAATGTTCAAATGTTCAAATTGAACCGATTAAACTCTTTTGAACCTTCGGAGCTCTAAGAGCGTTTTCAAATCCTGACACCGAAGGTCGTCAGTGAAAGAAGATTTGAACTTTTTAAACCTTGTTTTGAACTATCCTATGATTCCGTAGATATCTCCTTGTTTCATGATCAGGTAATCTTTCCCGTCGATCTTAATCTCAGTACCGGAATATTGACCGTAAATAACGACGTTGTCCACTTTTACTTCCATCGGTTCGTCTTTTTTACCAGGTCCAACCGCGATTACCGTTCCTTTCAACGGTTTCTCTTTTGCAGTGTCAGGAATAATAATACCACTTGCTGTTACTTGCTCTGCCGCTGCAGGCTCAATTAGCACTCTGTCTGCTAAAGGTTTGAATGTTGTTGACATATTGTTATTCGTTTTAGATAAAATTTGACGGATTTATTTTGACTAAGATTGTGCCAATGTACGAATTATGTCAATTTTTCATTTTACACAAGTTTATAAATAAAAAATGTCAGTATGTTGTGACATACTGACATTTCAAAAACGTTTATAATCGATTGATTATTGCTGCTGCTGACCACCCTGAGCTCCACCTTGCTGACCTCCGGCAGGACCTTGTTGTCCACCAGTTTGCTCTTGCTTCTCAGGTTGTTTTACTTTTGCAGGTTTCATCAAACTTGTCAAACCGATACTTGCTACTAAAATTACAGCTGCAAGTGTCCATGTTGCTTTTTCGATAAAATCATTCGTACGTTGCACACCACCAAGCTGTTGAGCAGCACCGAAATCAGAAGATAAACCTCCTCCTTTTGGGTTCTGTACAAACACCACTACGATTAATAAAACACTTGCTAATACTAGTAAAATTGAAATTAATGCTATCATTTTATGAGGTAATTTTTTTCTTTAATTCTTCAATTTGGAGTGCAAATAAACTCTTTTTTTCTGGAAATGCCAAACTTAATTGATGATAAACATGAATTGCTTTTGGAAAATTCCCCTGCGCCGCATATATTTTTGCCAAAGTTTCCGAAACCGGGATACGCTCATCATCCAAACTTTCTTTTGCTTTTTTCGAAGGAGAATAAAATTCAGCCTTTGGTTTCGGCATAGTCGGATTAGTCTCGATGAATTTATCAATAATTTCCTGTTGGGTATTTTTCGCCTCTGTTTTTGGAGCTTGTGCCATCGCTGAAGCTGTCGGCGACATGCGATCAACCACTGGTGGAACAATCCTGGAATCTTTCGGAAGCGGAGCTTTCTCTTCTTCTGAATGATCCCCGGCTTTCAGCCAGCTTGTGAATGATCGCCTGGATTCTGACGAATTTGATGGAGAAACAGATGCTGTTTTTGTCTCAGATTCTTCCTTATCGCTCTCATTCGGGTTCTGTAAGTATGGTTCGATATAAGGCTCTTCCGTTGCTTCCTCCTGTACTGAAGCGATCAATGAATCTGCTGCAGGCTCATTCTCATTCTGTTTCTCTCCCTCATACTGCTCCTCATTCTCATTCTGCTTCTCCTTCTCACTTTGGGTCAGGTAGTCTTGCGAAAGAGTAGACGCGACCATTTCAAAATCAAAAATGTCTTTGATCTCTGGTTCAGTAGCTGTCTCGGAAATAATTTCTTCTTTCAGATCCAAATCAACTGATAATTCTATGATGGGCTCTTCCTGTTCTTCCACTTCTTCAATCGCGGGTTCCGGAACAACCTCCAAAACCGGAGTGATTTCTTCGTCCTGATCTGCAGTGACTGATAAGTCTAAGTTTACTACCGGTTCATTCTCATTTTGCTTCTGTTCCTCATTCTCCCTCTCATTCTCATGCTGAATCAAAGCTTCACCTTCAAAAGCGGAATGAAGCAAATGGAATAAACGTGCACGATCGGATAACTTGTAAGCCTGTTTTGGCAGTGCTTCGTCCAAATGAATGGATTGGAAACGGGAAACTCCCTGCAAATACAATAAAGAATAGACTGAAGAATAGGGATGTTTTTCAGACAATTCACGCAACACATCTACGTCCTCGGAACGCATGAGCTCCGGTCGCAGGATGAATTCGGCTATTTGTTCTGTATTCAGCATTACCAATTGGATAACAGTTTATTTACTACGTCTTGTACCACCTGCTGGTTAATGGATTCCAATAAGCGGGTCTCAACGTCTACCAATTGTTCGTTTGATTCGTAGTCGGCGAAACGCGAGCTTGTAAATTCCATTTTTTCCAAACCTTTATTAGGTGTAATAATAGTGAAATTAACTGAAACCGTTAAACGGTTCTTTGCTGCAAGATCTCCCTGCTGGATGGCAATGGGAGAAGTATTATAACCTGAGATAGTTCCGCTGATCTTTACTTCTGCTTCATCTATGGTGGAAGCTAATTTTAAACGTGTATTGTTCTGGATCCCGCTTCGAAGTGCCTCAGATAAATTTGCCGGGTAATTCGACGGAGCAGTTGCTGCACTTAGTTCCAATGGAGTAATGTAGAATTTCCTCCAGTTTTCCGGCATAGAAGTATCGATCGGACTCATAAATGATTTCGGCCAGCAGCTTGTTAAGCCTGCTAATAAAACAAGTGCAATTGCTAGTCTTTTCATCCCTGGATATCGTATTCTTTGATCTTACGGTACAAAGTTCGTTCCGAAATTCCCAGTTCTTCGGCTGCGTATTTTCTTCGTCCGCGGTGTTTGTCCAGTGCTTTTTGGATCAATTCCTTTTCACGATCTTCCAGTGAAAGGGATTCCTGCACTTCCTCATGGATCTCAATATCTTCGGTTTCATCCCGGTAGTTGTCGGCATCGTAAACAACCGGTTTGGCTGTTTCGGTCTTGATAGGAGCCGAAGGTAAAATGCGTTGTTCTCCGTGATTGAGATCGTGGTACAGGCGGTTCACAACTGCTGCCTGGTCATTCGACAAACTGAAATCTCCCTGGTGGTTCAACAATTCAACTACCAGTTTTTTCAATTCGTTCAAATCGTTTTTCATGTCGAAGAGGAACTTGTACATCAGTTCGCGCTCATCGATCTTGGTTTCGGGTGCTCCGACAACAGCGGGGAAAAACTCTTCGGCCTGCGGCAAGTAAGATTGCAAGCGAGGCCCATCGATATCACGCTCCTGTTCAATAACCGAGATTTGTTCTACCAGGTTTTTCAACTGGCGGATATTTCCCGGCCAATGGTAAGCGTTTAGTAATTCAACGGCATCTCCTGTCAATTTCACCGCAGGCATGCGGTACTTTTCTGCAAAATCACTGGCAAATTTTCGGAAAAGCAGGTAAATATCTTCCTGGCGCTGGCGCAAAGGCGGAAGCGGGATAGGAACGGTACTCAATCGGTATAATAAGTCTTCACGGAACTTGCCGGATTGAATGGCCCGCTGCATATTTTCATTGGTAGCCGCAACTACACGGACATTTGTTTTGATGACTTTGGAGGAGCCTACGCGGATAAATTCACCGGTTTCCAATACACGAAGCAAACGAACTTGAGTCTGCATCGGCAATTCGGCAACTTCATCCAGGAAAATAGTCCCGCCGTCTGCTACTTCAAAATAACCCTGGCGGCTTCCTGTTGCTCCGGTAAAAGATCCCTTTTCGTGCCCGAATAATTCCGAATCGATGGTTCCTTCCGGGATTGCCCCGCAGTTCACAGCAATGTATTCGTTGTGTTTGCGCGCACTCAACTGGTGAATGACTTGCGGAATGATTTCTTTACCGGTTCCGCTTTCCCCGGTCACCAAAACCGAAATATCTGTTGGCGCCACTTGCATTGCAACTTCTAGGGCACGATTCAGTTGCGGAGCATTTCCGATGATCCCGAACCGCTGCTTGATTTGTTGAAGTGATAGGCTGCTCATCTTGTATTAGTTAGCGTGGTTTACTAATTCTCCGATCAATGTTGCAGAAGTGCAATCGGTGATTTTAACCAGTACGTATTCCCCTTTCTTGGCATTTCCTTTCGGGAATACAACCATGGAGTTTCTTCCGTCTCTTCCGCAGAAATGTTCTTCCGAACGCTTGGATGGTCCTTCCACCAATACTTTGGCAATTTTTCCTACCTGGTTTTTATGGGAAGCAGCTGAACTTTCCAACTGCAAAGCGATGATTTCCTCCAAACGTTTTCCTTTTACGTCGTCCGGAACATCGTCTTTGAACTTACGTTCAGCCAATGTTTTCGGTCTTTCGGAGTATTTGAACATGTAGGCAAAATCGTAACCGACTTCTTTCATCAAAGAAACCGTTTCGTTATGCTCTTCGTCAGTTTCTCCGCAGAAACCGGTAATAATATCTGTTGAGATTGCACAATCCGGAATGATACGCTTGATAGCCGCAATGCGGTCCAAATACCATTCCCGCGAATAACCACGGTTCATGCGTTCCAATACATTTGAATTTCCGGATTGTACCGGTAGGTGGATGTACGGACAAATATTTTCATATTTAGCCATAACTTCCAACACGTCATCCGTCATGTCTTTCGGGTGGGAAGTTGAGAAACGGATTCTTAGGTCCGGGTTGATCAAAGCCACCATTTCCATCAACTGCGCAAAGTTGGTTGTCGGGATGGATTCATCCTTAATAACACCTTTGCTGCTCATATTCCAACGGTAACTATCTACGTTCTGTCCCAAAAGGGTTACTTCACGGTAGCCGTTAGCGAATAAATCTTTACATTCCTGTACAATGGTTTGCGGATCCCTGGAACGTTCTCTTCCGCGAGTGAAAGGAACCACGCAGAAAGAACACATGTTGTCGCATCCACGGGTGATTGTTACGAAAGCACTCACGCCGCCCTGGTCCATTCTCACCGGAGAAATGTCGGCATACGTTTCCTCACGGGAAAGCAATACGTTCACCGCACGCTGGCCTGTTCCTACTTCATCGATCAAATTCGGAAGGTCGCGGTAAGCATCCGGTCCTGCAACCAAATCGACCAATTGTTCTTCCTCCAGTAAGGATTGCTTCAGACGCTCGGCCATACATCCCAGAATACCAACAACGAGATTCGGCTGGTCGGCTTTACGTTTCTTAAATTCAGTCAGGCGGTTACGAACACGTGTTTCGGCATTCTCACGAATGGAGCAGGTATTAATAAGGACAACATCTGCCTCATCGATGTTTCGAGTAGTGGTGTATCCTTCTTTGGTCATGATGGAAGCAACAACCTCGCTATCACTGAAGTTCATTTGGCAACCGTAACTTTCTACATACAATTTTTTGGCGCCTGTTCCTCCTTCCAGGATAATTGCTTCTCCTTGTCTGCTTTCGTCAATAACCTTATTTAAACCGTGATTCTCTAACATGCTTGAATTTTTAGTGTGCAACGCTTATGCTGAAGCTTGTGCCGCCGCTAAAGCTTTGGCGACATGCGGTCAGCGAAGGCACAAAAATAGGTTTTATGACAGACATGTCAAAATGTCATGGATGTTAATTTTTTAGAAAAGCCAGTTGATTTTAGAATGAAATTTTGGTTTTCAAAAAAATCTAAACTATCGTTTAAATAAGGACTGCCATTTATTTCGAGGGGCAATCGTTTGTTTTTTGTTTTTAAATCCATTTATATTTGTGCACCGCTTCGAATCGTTTCGGGCCGAAAATTTAGTTAGCATGAGTAAGAATTTAGTAATAGTTGAGTCACCTGCAAAGGCAAAAACCATTGAAGGATATTTAGGAAAGGACTTTACTGTAAAATCAAGTTTCGGACACGTGCGTGATTTGGCTTCGAAAGGGTTAGCCATCGATGTGGAAAATAATTTCACCCCCGAATATGAGGTCAGTTCGGACAAGAAAGCACTGGTTGCCGAATTGAAGAAATTAGCGAAAGAATCCGATGTGGTATGGCTCGCTACCGATGAGGACCGCGAAGGAGAAGCTATTTCCTGGCACTTGTATGAAACACTCGGCCTTGCTAAAAAAGATACGAAGCGGATTACTTTCAACGAGATTACAAAAGGCGCGATTCTAAAAGCAATTGAAAACCCGCGCCAAATCAATAAACCTTTGGTAGATGCACAGCAGGCGAGACGCGTTTTAGACCGTTTGGTAGGTTTTGAGCTTTCCCCTGTATTGTGGAAAAAAGTTAGGCCCAGCTTGTCTGCCGGACGTGTACAATCTGTTGCTGTGCGTTTGATTGTTGAGCGTGAAAAGGAAATCCAGAATTTTCATGCTGAGAGCTATTTCCGTGTAACAGGCGAATTCCTAAAAGGAAAGGAGCGCATCAAGGCAGAAGTTTCGAAACATTTCGGGACCGATACGGAAGTGAATTCCTTCCTGGAAAACTGTGCGAAAACAGAGTTTAAAGTTCTGGACGTTCAGCAGAAACCGGCAAAGAAAACTCCGGCATCTCCGTTCACGACTTCTACCTTGCAGCAAGAGGCTTCTTTGAAATTGGGATTCTCCGTTTCAAGAACCATGCAGGTTGCACAAAAATTATACGAAGCAGGACACATTACTTACATGCGTACCGATTCCGTGAATTTATCGGAAACGGCTATGCAGGGAGCAAAAAATGAAATTCTTTCGGCTTATGGGGCGCAATATTCCCATCCGACAAAATACACGAATAAAAGTTCCAATGCACAGGAGGCTCACGAAGCCATTCGTCCGACGAACTTTGCCATGCATGCTTTGAGTTATGGAGAAAGAGATGAAGTGCGTTTGTACGATTTGATCTGGAAACGGGCCATAGCTTCTCAGATGAGCCATGCGGAATTGGAAAGAACAACGATTTCTATCGGAGATCAGAAACTTCCGGAAGTCTTCCAGGCAAAAGGAGAGGTGATCAAATTTGACGGTTTCCTGAAAGTATACCTTGAGACAAATCTGGACGAAGAAGAGAACGACAGCGAAACAGAAGGATTGCTTCCTGCAGTTCAGGTCGGGGAAACGTTGAATCGTGATTTTATCCGTGCTACGCAGCGATTTACAAGACCTTCTGCACGTTACGTGGAAGCTTCTTTGGTAAAGAAACTGGAAGAATTGGGAATCGGACGCCCATCAACTTATGCACCGACCATTTCAACCATCCAGAAACGCGGATACGTGGAAAAGCAGGAAAGAGAAGGAGAAGAGCGCGCGTACCAGGTGTTGGAATTGAAAGGTTCGGAGATCAATAAGCAAACGAAGAAAGAAATCACCGGTAAGGAAAAGAATAAGTTGTTCCCGACGGACATAGGAATGGTTGTGACGGATTTCCTGATCGATCATTTCGGCGGAATTATGGATTACCATTTCACAGCGGAAGTGGAAGAGCAGTTTGATGAAATTGCGCGTGGTAAAATGGAATGGACGGAAATGTTGAATTCGTTCTACAAGCCTTTCCACGAAAATGTGGAGGATACGCTGGAACATTCTGATCGTGCTACCGGTGAGCGTGAATTGGGAACAGATCCGGATTCCGGTAAAAAAGTTATTGCACGAATCGGTCGTTTCGGACCAATGATCCAAATTGGTGACGAAAAGGAAGACGGAGATAAACCGAAATTTGCCTCTTTACTAAGTTCTCAAAGTATCCATACCATTACCCTGCAGGAAGCACTGGACTTGTTCCAATTACCAAAAAGTTTGGGAGAGTACAAAGGCCAGGCTGTAGAGGTGAATGTAGGTCGTTTTGGTCCGTATGTGAAATTCGGAGATCAGTTTATTTCTCTTGCAAAAGGCGATGATCCGATGGATTTTACGATGGATCAGGCAATTGTTTTGATAGACTCGAAACTACAGGCAGATGCACCGATCGGAACTTATGAAGGAAAACCGGTTCAAAAAGGTGTTGGCCGCTTCGGTCCGTTTATCAAATGGAACGGGATTTTCATCAACGTCAGCAAGAAATACGATTTCGACAATCTTACCCAAAATGATATAGATACGCTGGTTGCCGAAAAAATCCAGAAGGACATTGATAAAGTAGTTCATGACTGGAAAGAAGAAGGTATTCGTGTTGAAAAAGCACGTTGGGGGAAATCTGTGATCCTGAAGGGCAAATTAAAGATTGAACTTCCGAGTACGGTAGATGCGGTTGCATTGACTCTTGACAAAGTGAAAGAAATGATCGAGAAAAAAGCACCTGCTAAGAAAGCACCGGCAAAAAAGAAAGCAGCTCCTAAGAAGAAGTAGTGAAGCTACTAAAGACCTAATTACGATCCGTCAGCTGACGGATCAGTGCGAAAGTAATTGGGGATAGCCCTAATTGAAAAATTTAAAGGGGTAATTGAAAAGGTTTTAAAGACAGCTTTTCTTTTCAATTTTACCATTCTCCATTCTCCATACTATTGAGTTATTAACTTTCGACTCTTTATTCTTAATTGAAAAGGTCGGTTCTTTGAAGTTTCATTCACTTATTTTTGTCGAAAGACATCTCGAATGAAGGACATATCTATTTATTTCAGTTCACTTGAAACCATTGAAAACCCCGCTTCCGAATCGTTGGGAGAGTTTATTGTGCGCCACGACGGGTCCGGTTTTCCTGAAATAGATCGTGCGGGTATTGCTTTAATCTATGTTCCCGAATTCAGAAATGGTGAAATGTCCTTACACGGTCAAACGGATGATCGTTTCCGTAACCATCTCCATACTTACTTTCCTACCGCCAACTGGAATTTTAAGATTTATGACCTTGGTAATCTTATGCCTGGCGAACGGGTAGAAGATACTTACTTTGCTTTGAGACAGGTTGTTGCAGAATTGGTCAAGAAATCAGTCATTCCGGTTGTAGTAGGTGGTTCACAGGATTTGACATACGCCATGTATCAGGGCTACGAAGAATTGGAGCAATTGATCAACGTGCTGAATGTGGATTCCAGGCTGGATTTGGGAGATCCTGAACTTCCTGTCGGGAAAGATGCTTACGTTAGCAAGTTATTGATGCACCGGCCTTGTTACCTTTTCAACCTCTCGGTGATCGGATACCAGACTCCATTGGTAAAAGCTTCGGAGATCGATCTTTTTGAAAAACTATTCTTCGATGCCATTCGTTTGGGGGAATTTAAGGGAGATTTCCGGGTAGCAGAACCTTTGCTTCGAAATACAGATTTACTAAGTATTGATCTTCAGTCAATCAAAGCTTCTGATTTCAAAGGAAAATACTTTTCACAGCCAAATGGGTTTGATAATATGGACATCTGTCAGATCGCCAAGTATGCAGGTATCTCCGATAAACTGACATCCGTTGGGTTGTTTAACCTGCTTCCGGGTGATATCGCAGAAAGTGCCCATTCGGAAATTGCACAGATAATCTGGTATTTTATAGATGGTTATTCACAACGTGTCGGCGACTTCCCGATTGGTTCCAAAAAGGATTACACGAAGTTTACCGTTTTCCTGGATGAAATAAATCACGACATTATTTTCTACCGCAGTAATCGCTCCGAACGCTGGTGGATGGAAGTTCCTTATCCTCCGAAGGAAGGAATTAAATACGAAAGACATCACATGGTTCCGTGTGATAAATCTCAGTATAACAACGCTTTAAACGGCGACATACCTAACTTGTGGTGGAAAACATATCAAAAGCTGGGGTAACCTTTTCTCCTTTGTTCCGTAATAAGAGTTTGTGTTAAATATTTATCTCTTCAACATTTCATTGTGGAAAAGATGGATTGATTGCACTAAAAAATTTTGTTTGTTCTAAAAAATACTTATTTTAGTCGCCAATTGGCTAAAATTTGTTAAAGTCAAGCACGTTAAAACCATAATTAGGACCCTTTAATATGAATAAAACGTTACGTATTTTATCAGCGTTTGTGTTGTGTTCTTTTGGAGCTTCTGCTCAGCAAGATATTGCATTAACACATTTTATTTACAATAAGTTCGCCATCAACCCGGGCGCTACTGGTATTGAAGAAGGGTTGTGTGGAAATTTAATTTATCGCAACCAGTGGGATAAAGTAAACGGAGCACCGAATTCTGTAGTCTTTAATGCTGAAGTGAACATGGAGAGCTTTGGTAAGTGGACCGGAGGTTTTGGGTTGAACTTCACGCATGATGCAATTGGTTTCCAAAGACAAAACAACGTGATGTTGAATTATTCGCATCATATCCAGTTGGGTAACGGTCGACTAGGCCTTGGATTGGGTGTCGGAATGGTGAATTTCGGTATGAGCCCTACGTGGATTGGTCCTCAGACACAGATTGACCCTACGTTCCCGGGAGCAAGTTCAGCAATTACTTTTGACTTAAACTTTGGTTTGTACTACCGAGCTGAGAATTGGTATGCGGGATTGTCTTCTACTCACTTGCAGGCTTCTGCTTTGAACCTGACAACCCAGCTTCCTTCTACCAGCGGTACAGGTACTGTTCCTTATGACTTAGCTCGTCACTACTATGCAATGGGAGGGTATACTTTCAAAGCGTTAGGACCTGGTGATCTGGATATCCAGGGAACTTTGCAAACAGATTTGCGTAAATATTCCGGGAATCTGAATGCGCGCTATATCTTTAAAGGATTCCTTTACGGAGGTCTTGGGTTCAGAAACAGCGATGCGGTTTCAGTATTGTTAGGATGGAGAGCATTTAATATTACAACACCAAAAAATAGAATGTTTATGTGGGTTGGTTATTCTTACGATATCACAATCGGTAGATTATCAAAGATTTCCAACGGTACACATGAGATCGCGCTTAAGTTCTGTTATATCCCTGTGATACCAATTACGAAAGCACATCACCCTAAATGGTTGTAAAATCAAAAAAAAATTACGAATCTTTGTAACCATTTTTTATTCGATTCCGTTATATCGCAAAATTGATCCTGTAGAATGTTAACGATAAATCCGGAACTGTAAAATTGAACTAGAATGAAAAAACTGTTGTTTATCGGTTTAATTGGGGCCTTTATTGCCTCTTGTAGCTCACGTAGTGGCCACTTGACAGGGACATTAGGTCGTAGAGTTTACCAGCCTGAGATTCCTCTTGGGATGGTGTATGTTCCTTCGGGTTCCTACATTATGGGGGAAAACGATCAGGATGTACCTTTCTTGCACCAAACTCGTGCAAAGACTGTGTCTGTTCAGGCATTTTATATTGATCAAACTGAGATCACGAATAACGAGTATCGTCAATTCGTGGATTGGGTAAGAGATTCAATGGCGCGTGAACGTATCTATTCCGGATTGGAAGAAGATGAAGAGGCATCCCGCTACATCAACTACAAAGATATGTACTTCGATGAAGGCGCTTTGGAGATGGTTGAATTCGAACCCTCTGACCGTGATGTGAATCGTGCGCAATTTGCGTTGAATTGGGATCGTAAGTTCGCTTATGATGATCCGGATTTGATGCCTTTGCTGGCGGACATGTATTATCCTCAGCCGGAGCGTTTCTACAAGCGTCGTGAATTTGATACCAGAAAATTGAACTTCAAGTACTATTGGATCGACTTAAGAGAGGCAGCTCAAAGAGGACGCATCGAAATTGTCCACAATGGAGTTGATAAAGATGGTAATGAGATCGCACCAGAACACCGTGATTTGAATACGCCTCCGCATCCTTTTACAGAAGAGCCTCAAGGTTTGGATAAGGATTTGAGCTACTTCAACAAAAAAGGACAAAGTACAGGTCTTCGTGGTCACGAGAACCGTCAGCGATTCATCATCGATGAAGAAATTAACGTTTATCCGGATACATTGGTTTGGGTTCGTGACTTTACTTACTCGTTCCACGATCCGATGACAAATATGTACTTCTGGCATCCGGCTTACGATAACTATCCGGTTATCGGGATTACTTGGGTACAGGCTAAAGCATTTTCAATCTGGAGAACGCAGTTGTTGAACAACTGGCTTTCGGCGATGGGAGATTTGTTCGTGAATGATTTCCGTTTGCCGACTGAAGCTGAGTGGGAAAGAGCTGCTCGTGGAGATTTGAACAACTCACCATATCCATGGGGAGGTCCGTATATCCGTAACCAGAGTGGATGTTTCCTTGGGAACTTTAAACCGATGAGAGGTCGTTATTTTGAAGACGGTGGTTTCCACACAGTGAAAGCATATTCTTACAACCCGAACGGATGGGGTCTTTACTGTATGGCAGGTAACGTGTCAGAATGGTGTGAGACAGCTTATGACGAAGCGATGTACGAATTCTCTCATGACCTAAACACTGAGTACAGATATGACGCAATGGACTGGGATCCGCCTGCAATGAAACGTAAAGTTATCCGCGGTGGTTCCTGGAAAGATGTAGGTTATTATTTGCAAACATCAACTCGTACATACGAGTATCAGGATACTGCCAAATCGTACGTCGGATTCCGAAATGTGGCAACACACTTAGGTCGCGGTGGACGAGAATTCTCTAAAGAGGGTGGCGAGGAAATTCGTAGCGATATCCAACTTCGCTAAGAATAACAAACAATTACAAAACAATAAATTTGGTTAAACCTAAAAAACAAAGAAAACTATGAAACCAGGAAGTAAAGGATGGAAAAAGTTTATGGCGAAATTATACGGTTTCGGTGCGGCAGTCGTAATCGTTGGAGCCTTATTTAAAATTATGCACTGGCCTGGAGCTGGTCCGATGCTTGTAATCGGTCTGTCTACAGAAGCTATTATCTTCATCTTCTCGGCATTCGAACCGATTCATGAAGATCCAAACTGGGAGCTTGTTTATCCTGAATTAGCTTTCGCACACAGTGATGATTTAGATCACGATGCATTGCCTGCAGCAGGTGGAAGAGGAGGAAGAAATTCCGGGGGAACTGGAATTACTGAGCACTTGGATAAAATGTTGGAGGAAGCTAAAATTGACGGTCAATTGTTAGAGCGTTTAGGAGACGGAATGCGTCAGTTAGGTGAAAATGCTTCTCAATTGAAAGGTGTAACATCTGCAGCAGCGGCAACTGACTCTTATGTTTCTTCATTACAAGCGGCATCTGATAAAGTATCTTCTTTGTCTGAAGCATACGAAAGAGCATCTGTATCTATTTCAGGTATGACTTCAAATACTCAGGAAGGTGAATCATTCGGTGAGCAAATGCAAAAAGTTTCTAAAAACTTGGCGGCTTTGAACAACGTATACGAATTACAATTGAAAGGTTCTTCCGCTCACCTGGAAGCTACTGAGAAATTCCAGGGTCAGGTAACTGAAATGATGAAAAACTTGTCTGATTCAGCTGAAGATACAAGACGTTACAAAGAGAATATGGCAATGTTGTCTAAAAACTTAACTGATTTGAACGCAGTTTACGGCAACATGTTGAAAGCTATGACAATCTCCAGAGACTAATTTGTCACTGGGAACTTTATTAGAATATTTATTACTAACAGTAAATAACAAAATTTAGAAGTCATGGCAGGTGGAAAAGAAACCCCAAGACAGAAGATGATCGGTATGATGTATTTGGTATTGACAGCGCTACTTGCGTTGAACGTATCAAAGCAGATTCTCGATGCTTTTGTCGCAATTGAAGAAAACATACAAAAAGCAAATATCGCCCAAATTGAAAGAGGTGATAAATTTAAATCGGATGTTGATGAAGAGTTGACAACAACTCCTAAGAATGCCGAAAATGCTGCTAAGAGAGAAAAATTGCAGAAGATTTTAGGTCAGATGGAAGAAGTTAATAAGATGTCTGACAAACTGCTTAAAAGCATCGATGCAATTAAATTGGAAATCTTAGAGAAGTCCGGTGAAGCTGTAAAAGAATACAAAAAGGATGATGAGAATACCATTCTTTGGGAAAAAGCTTCTGTTTGTAAGCCTATCCGTATGAACTTGATGGCTGTTCAGGCGAAAGATCAGTACGATATCCCAATGCATGAGATCGTAGGAGAAGATATCAAAACTCCAACCGGTAAAGGAAAGCAGTTGTGGGCTGATTTTAATAAGTTCCGTGCAGACCTTGTAAGTACAGTAGGTTCTTACAAAGAAGGAGGAAAGACGTATACTATCACTCCGAAAGCAATCAATACCTACAAAAGCAATGCTGATTTGGTAAAGCAGGTAACTGATATGGTTAAGAAAAGCAATGTGAATCACATGGAGGATGACCAGGCTTTAAGTGACTTGTATATTAACCTGACAAAACCGGAGCGAGTAAAAGTTCACGACATGGAAGGTATCCACTGGATTGGTGCTACATTTGACCATTCTCCATTGGTAGCTGCTGTTGCATCTTTGACTTCTATGCAGCAGGATGTATTGGCTGCACGTGCTTATGCACTTGCACACTTGAAATCTAAAGTTTCTACAGGTGAATTCTCGTTCAACAAAATTATGCCTTTGGCATACGGTCCGGTGATCGCTAACACAGGTGATGAGGTTGAATTGAAAGTAATGATGGCAGCATTTGACTCGGATAACCAACCGGAAGTAACTTCAAATAGCGGTACAATTGAGATCGCTGGTGGTCAGGGTACTATTAAAACTAAAGTTTCCGGAGGTGCTGAAATGGTATTGAGTGGAACTGTTTCCATTAAGAACAAATCAGGAGTTAAGAAACCAGGTAACTGGACGCATACAATCAAGATTATGAAACCACAAGGAACGGTTTCTCTTCCTGAATTGAATGTATTATACAAAGGATATAACAATATTGTTGAAGGAGTTGCTTCTGGTTACGATCAGACAATCTTGAACGGTAACGGAGTTACTTTGTCTAAATCCGGAAATCAGTATATCGGACGTGTGAGTGGTGCCGGAAGAACAGCTACAATCTCAATCTCCGGTAAAAACTCTGTAACAAATAAAACAGTTTCTTTGGGAACATTCACTTTCCGTGTAATGAACCTTCCGCCTCCAACATTGTTCTTCGGAGCAGTTGAAGATGGTGGTAAAGCTTCTAAAGCAGAAACTCGCTTGTTTGCACGTTATGCAGATAGTCCGTTGAAAGCTGAATTCTCTGTTCAAACATGGGAACTGAACGTTGCGGGTGCTCCTCGTCCTGCTAAAGGATCTGGAAATACTTTGAACGCGGACGGTATCAGCTTAATGAAACAAGCAAAACCAGGATCAACTATCAGCTTCATGACGCAAGTTAAGGGGCCGGATGGAATCCTACGTAAGAAAAGTGGTGTATTTACCATTTAATGAATAAAATAAATAATAGAGTGTCAATCATGAAACGTTTAGTTCTATTAAGTACCTTGTTTGCCGGTTCGTTATTAACGAACGCGCAGGAGATCAATGGTGGACCAGTGAATGTTCCTCAGGCGGATGTAATCGACGGGGTGTATATGACAGAACATATACCTACCAAAAGAATGATCCCTTATGAGTTTGTTCGTGAAGCTGATGTAGTCTGGAGTCATCGTGTTTGGCGTATGATCGATATGCGTGAGAAAATGAATCATCCGATTTATTTGCCGTTTGATAAACACACTCCATCCGGACAGTATGTAAGAAATACGAGCCGTTGGTCTTTGTGGACAATCATGCGTCACCATATCATCAACGGAGATTTGAAAGTGTTTTCACCGTATAACCCATATCAGTTTGATATGTTGGATGGAGATCAATTCAAATATCCGGTAGTACCTGAAGCAGGTAAGAATTATTATACCGATTCTTTATTCCGCGATAAGGTCTTCTATTATTTAGGAAAATTAGGTGCTCAAAGTGATGTTCCATTGACAAATGAGTTCGGGGATCCGATTGAAATTACACTTCCTGACGGAACAATTACTTTCAAATATCCTCCTGCTGATACCATGTGGATCGATTCTGAGAACATTGTACAGTACCGTATCAAAGAAGATTGGTTCTTTGACAAAGAAAGATCTGTATTGGATGTGCGTATTTTGGGAATTGCTCCTGTAACTTACAGAGAGGAAGAATCTCCAACAGGTGGAAAAACAATTACCGGAATGGATGAGAAATTCTGGTTGTATTTCCCTCACTGTCGTTACATTCTTGCAAATTACTTTGTGTACAACGAAAAGAACGACGCTCAATGGCAAAGTTTTGACGATTTGTTCTGGCAACGTCGATTTACAAGTACCATCTACCGTGAAAGTAATGTTTTCGATCGCGAGATCGACAGCTACAAAACAGGTGTAGATGCATTGATGGAATCTGAGAAGATAACAGAAGAAATTAGAAACTTCGAACACGACGTTTGGAATTTCTAATCGAATCAAAAAAATAGAAAACCCCGACATTGCCAAGCAATCGTCGGGGTTTTTGTTTATAACTACCTGACTTACAAGTGTAACCAATGGCTGTTTTTGGCGCTATCTGAAAAACCCAAAGCCATGAAGAGAGTTACCTTAATCTTATTTCTTGCGGCAGCTTATGATGTAACTGCCCAATGTGAATCCACGGATTTCATTTCGATGACGCCAACCCTGGATTATCCCTATGTCAAAGAACACATTCTTACCAAGAAAACGGTTCCTTATGAATACGTGCGTGAAGCCGATGTTGTGTGGAGTAAACGTGTCTGGAGGGAAATCGATCTGAGACAGAAAATCAATCATCCGCTTTATTATCCGCTTGATCATCATACTCCATCGGGGCAGTATGTAAGAAACACGAATTGCTGGTCTTTATGGACGATTATGAGGCATCACATTATGAACGGTGAATTAAAGATCTTCTCGTCTTACAATCCCTATCAATTCGATATTGTGGACGGAGACCAGTTCAAATACCCGATTGCCCCCGGACCCGGAGGGAATTACTGCAATGATTCTGTATTCAGGAATGAAGTGTTTTATTACTTAGGTAAACTTGGACCTGAATCAGATGTTATTTTATCTACCTGGGATGGGAGAGATTCTACCCGATGGGTAAATGGTGTAGAAGAATTTGTTTACGCGGACAGAGATACTTTCTGGATCGATTCCGAGCACATCGTTAAATACCTGCTCAAGGAAGATTGGTTTTTCGATAAGGAACGCTCGGTGATGGATGTACGCATCATGGGAATTGCTCCGGTGGTACTGAAAGAAGAAACAGCCCCGAACGGACAAAAAATGATTGCCGGTTTGGAAACCAAATTCTGGGTCTACTTCCCGCATTTGAGATATCTATTGACCAATTATTACGTGTATAATGAAAAGAACGACGCCCAATGGATGAGTTTCGATGATTTGTTCTGGAAACGGCGATTTTCAAGTACCGTTTACAAGGAAAGTAATGTTTTCGACAGATCTATTGACAGCTATCGGACGGGAGTGGATGCATTACAGGAGTCTGCAGATATCATTGAAGGTATCCGGACTTTTGAACAGGATGTCTGGAATTTCTAAATGAAGATTTCAATCCCGATGATCACTTCCGACATCGGGATTTTTTTGCCTCCCTGTTACTAATCGGAAAAATGACATTCGATTGGTATAACCTTAAAATTTAAGTCATGGCAGGAGGAAAAGAAACCCCAAGACAAAAGATGATCGGAATGATGTACCTGGTACTGACCGCACTTTTGGCATTGAATGTATCCAAAACAATTTTGGATGCTTTCGTTGCAATTGAAGAAAATACACAGAAATCGAACGGCATGCAGGTAGACCGCGGCTCGGAATTTATTGCTGATGTGTCCAGTGAAATTAGTTCGACTGACGGAAAGGAGAACGCGGAAAAGCTTCGGAAATTGAAAAAAGTAATGAAGCAGATGAAACAGGTTGATCAACTCTCCGCAAACCTGATACAAGAAATTGACCAGGTGAAAATGGAATTGTTGAGAGAATCGGGGGAGGAAGTTACAACCATCAAACCGCAGGATAACAATACGATTATTTGGGAAAAGGGCGAAGGCTGTAAGCCGATCCGGATGAATCTGAAAGCCGTAGAGGCCCAGGACGAGTACGATATCCCCATGTACATTCTGATTGGTGATGACATCAGGAATCCTACCGGAAAGGGAAAGAAGATCTGGAATGATTACAACGGATTCCGGTCGAAATTGATCCAAACAATCGGAACGTACCGGGAAGGAAAAAAAGCGTATTCCATCAATCCTAAAGCGATTAATTCCTATAAAAGCAACCAGGATTTGAAAAAACAGGTGGAACAAATGATCCGATCATCCAAAGCGAATTTGCGGGACGATGAAGAAATTATTTCAACCATTTACATGAATCTGACCAAACCCGAACGAGTTACTCAAAATGATATTGAAGAAGTTCACTGGATCGGGCAAACATTTGATCATGCTCCGCTTGTGGCTGCTTTAGCTTCCCTCTCTTCGATGCAGCAAGATATACTTTCTGCCCGTTCATTGGCATTATCACATTTAAAATCGAAAGTCTCCGTAGGAGAATATTCATTTAACAGCATCGTTGGATTGGTTTACGGACCTGAAATAGCCAATGCAGGAGACGAAGTTGAGTTGAACGTGATGATGGCGGCCTTTGATTCCGATAATCAGCCAACTGTTACCTATAATGGAAATTCTTTCCGTGGAACACAGGGAAAAGGCCTGATCAAAACCAAAGTGGGCTCAGGAACAGAAATGACTTTGAGCGGAACGGTTTCCATCAAGAACAAATCCGGACAGACGAAGACGGAGAATTGGTCACATACCATTAAGATCATGAGACCGCAGGGGACAGTTTCGCTGCCAAAGATGAATGTCCTGTACAAAGGATATGATAACCTGATAGAAGGGGTTGCGTCCGGTTACGATCAAACGTCCTTAATCGGGAATGGTGTTTCATTATCTAAATCCGGAAGCCAGCACATCGCAAAAGTTACTACCAGCGGAAGAACTGCAAATATTGATATTTATGGTGTAAATTCCGTGTCAAAAAAGCGTGTAAAACTGGGGTCTTTCCCTTTCCGAATTATGACGCTCCCAAATCCGGAGTTTTTCTTTGGAGCTGTGGAAGAAGGAGGGAAAATTTCGCCGGCAGAAAAGAATTTGTTCTCACGATATAAAAATAGTCCGCTGGATGCAAAATTCACTATTTTAAATTGGGAGTTGAGTTTGAACACAGCGCCAAGACCGGAAAAAGGAAAAGGAAATCGAATTTCTGATGAAGCAACTAAATTATTGAGGCAGGGCAGACCGGGAACGATTGTAAACGTTAAAATGGATTACGTGGGGCCTGACCAGTTAGTGCGAAAAAAAATAGCGTCGTTTGTGCTTTAATTTCAAAAAAAATGTAGGGGTGCAAAATTTTACGCCCCTACATTTTATACCTTTGTACATGCTTGTTTTGGAAAAATTGGGAGTGCATTTCCCGCAAGGTTATTTATTTGAAGAATGTTCTGCCCAGGTGAACCAGGGTGACCGCATTGGTTTGGTTGGTAAGAACGGGGCCGGAAAATCCACCTTATTGCGGTTGATTGCCCAGACAGAAAAGCCAACAGACGGTCAGATCCATCGTCAAAAGGGATTGGAGGTCGGCTTCCTGACCCAGGATATCGTTATCGATACCACACAAAGCGTATTTGATTACCTGTTTTTTTCCAATGAGCAGCTGAACCATTTGAGAAAACATATCGATGAGATCAATAAACAGCTAACCACACGTGAAGATTATGAATCAGAATCCTATTTGGAGTTATTGAATGATCTGAATGCGACCAACGACCTGTTTAATATTCACGATGGTTTTCAATGGGAGGAGAAAATTGCTTCCGTACTGGATGGATTGGGGTTCCGAAAAGATGACTTCGAGAAACCGCTGAATTCCTTCTCGGGAGGATGGAAAATGCGTGCAGAACTTGCGAAGATCTTGGTGAACAGACCCAACCTGCTTTTATTGGATGAGCCAACCAACCACCTGGATATCGTTTCGATCCAATGGTTGGAGAATTACCTGACAAAGTTTGAAGGAGCGGTTGTCGTTATTTCTCACGATCGTTTATTCCTGGATAATGTGACCAACAGGACCTGGGAAATTTCCTTCGGGAAAATCCTGGACTTCCCCTATGCTTATTCAAAGTACAAGGAATTACGCTCTGAAGAATTGGAACGCCTTGCCGAAGCTAAGAAACAGCAGGACAAAGAAATTAAACATACACAGGAGCTAATTGATAAATTCCGTGCAAAGAAGAATAAAGCTGCATTTGCGCAGTCTTTGATCAAGAAACTGGACCGCACCGAACGCATTGAATTGGAAAGTGATATAGTCGCAAAAATGAATATTTTCTTTCCGTTGAATGTACAGCCCGGAAAATGGGTCCTTGAAATGGAACATTTAGGGAAAAGCTATGGTTCCAGAACCTTGTTTAAGGATATTTCAATTACAGTCGGAAGGGGAGAGAAAATTGCGCTTCTCGGTCCGAACGGAGTCGGTAAATCGACCTTGTTCAAATGCCTGACAAAAGAAATTGATTTTGAAGGAAAAGTAGAGTACGGGCACAATGTGAAGATTACTTATTTCGCGCAGGACCAGGCAGAACGGTTGAACAAGAATTTAAGCGTTTACGAAACGGTAGATCTGGTTGCATCCGGTGATGTTCGAAAAGATCTGCGTTCTATTTTGGGAGCATTTTTGTTTTCCGGAGAAGATATCGATAAAAAAGTGGGAGTTTTGTCGGGAGGTGAAAGAACACGTTTGGCTTTATGCCAATTGCTGTTAAGTCCTTCAAATGTTTTGATCCTGGATGAGCCGACGAACCATTTGGATATTCAAAGTAAGCAGGTCTTGAAAAAAGCACTGCTTCAATACGAAGGAACCTTCTTAATCGTTTCTCACGACCGGGAATTCCTCGATGGACTGACAAACCGGATTTGGGACATTGAGAACCAAACCCTGAAAATCCATCACTTTGGAGTGTATGAATACCTGCAGCGCAAATTGTCCATGGAACCGGCTTCAGCTAAAACGGAAATTAAACCGGTACAGAAAACGGTAGAAGAACCTGTGGCAAAAACACATTCGAATGAAGAGCGCAAGGAATTAAAGCGCAAAAAAAACCAGCTTCAGAATAAGGTAAAACAACATGAGGAACGCGTTCAGGAACTGGAAAAGGAAGTAAAAGTACTGGAAGATCAGCTGGCAACCATGGATTTTTCGGATTCTGCAAAAACAACTCCGGTTTTGAAAGCGTTTGAAGAAGTCAAGTCCAAACTGGATTACTATTCGGATTTGTGGATGGAAGCAGCGGAAGAATTGGAAAGTATACAAGATTAATATTTTGAGACATTAGACAAAAGATGAAGGACTAAAGACAATTCTGTCTATAGTCTTTTGTTATCAGTCTTAAAATCTAAGAAAATGAAAGGATTATTAGATAAAATGCGTGTTTCTTTCGGGGAACCGATTCAATACCAGCTTGTTTTAAATAACGAGCCTCAAATCGGTATGAATGCTTTGATCGGAAAAGAGATCGAATTAAACTGGACCGGAAAGATTATTTGTTCGAATTGCGGAAAGCAGACTAAAAATTCTTTCGGACAAGGTTTCTGTTTTAACTGTTTTCAATCTGCTCCCCAGGCGGCACCCTGTATAATCAACCCGGAATTGTGTAAAGCCCATTTGGGAGAAGGCCGGGACATTGAGTGGGAACACAAGCATCACAACCAGCCGCACGTGGTTTACCTGGCAGCTTCCGACAGTATTAAGGTGGGAGTAACACGCGCAGAGCAAACATTTACACGCTGGATCGATCAGGGAGCATCCCATGCAATTATTTTGGCTGAAACCAGCAACAGGTACGAAGCCGGGATTATCGAAGTAGCTTTAAAATCTTACATGACCGATAAAACGAACTGGCAGCGGATGCTTAAGAACGAGATCAATCATGAATTGGACTTACTGGATGAAAAAGGAAGAGTGGAAGATTTACTGCCATTCGACATGCGTGATTTTGTGAGTATGAATGATGATATCATTTCTCTGAATTACCCGGTGGAAAAGTACCCTGTAAAAGTGAAAAGTGTCGGCTTTGACAAATCGCCGGTTATTCGAGGGAAGTTGGTCGGTATAAAAGGTCAGTACTTGATTTTTGATGACGAACGCGTACTGAATATCCGCAAGCATACGAGCTATGAAATCGAATTTTTACACGAATAAGTTTTGAACTTTTTGATGTTGTAATTATTCTAGTTAATTTCTGCCAAAAAAAGAACCAATTGTTCTGATTCGTATTAATTTTATATTTTGTCAGAAACCAGTCGATCTCTCAGTAGGCGTTTGTTCAAAAGATTCATGTGTTCAAGAATAATATCCGATAACACCGGGACAGAATAAAACAATAGATCCCGTTTGAACCAGTGAACATTTTGATTCCGATAGCTATCGGAATTTGAACCTGAAACTCTTCCAAAAGAAATCGGCTCAATTCGGAAATAACACTTAATTTAATACTTGTAAAAAAAATCTATCAACATGTTCGACAAAAACGAATTTAATAAGTACGCAACAAAGCATGTCGGAATTTCAAGCATGCACTTAGAAAGCTACATCGAATCTTCTTTAACACCTTATATTATCGAAGAACGTCATTTGAATATGACACAAATGGACGTGTTCTCACGTTTAATGATGGACCGCATTATTTTCCTGGGAACAGGGATCAATGACCAGGTTGCAAATATCATCAATGCTCAATTGTTATTCTTAGAGTCAGTTGATGCGAAGAAAGATATCCAAATTTACCTGAATTCCCCGGGAGGATCTGTTTACGCAGGTTTGGGAATTTATGACACGATGCAGTATATCAAGCCGGATGTTGCAACAATCTGTACCGGAATGGCAGCTTCTATGGGAGCAGTTCTGATGTGTGCAGGAGCTGAAGGAAAACGTTCTGCTTTGAAACACGCACGTGTAATGATCCACCAACCGCTTGGGGGTGCTCAGGGGCAGGCTTCCGATATCGAAATCACAGCACGCGAAATTCAAAAGTTGAAAAAAGAGTTGTATGATATCATCGCTACACACTCCAAGCAATCTTACGAAAAAGTATGGGCTGATTCTGACCGTGATTACTGGATGACGGCTGAAGAAGCAAAAGAATACGGAATGGTAGACGAAATCTTGCTTCGCAACCCGAAATAGTCTAACTTTGCACAATACTAACTAAGTCATCTCGGTTTAATCGAGGTGACTTTTTTGTCGATTAAAATTATACTATGTCAAAAAAGGAAACTTCCTGCTCGTTTTGTGGAAGACCACGAAGTCAAGTAGGGTTACTTATAGCTGGTTTATCAGGTCACATTTGTGATCATTGTATTGCCCAGGCACGAATGATTGTTGACGAAGATCAGTCAACCAAAACAGCTTCTCAGGGTGCTCCGGTAAATGTGTTGAAACCACAGGATATCAAGGAACGATTGGATGAATATGTAATCGGGCAGGACGATGCTAAGAAAACACTTTCTGTTGCCGTTTACAATCATTATAAACGTTTGCACCAGACAAAGATCGAAGAGGTAGAGATTGAAAAATCAAACGTGATCCTGGTTGGGCGTACCGGAACAGGAAAGACCTTACTTGCAAAAACCATTGCAAAAATGCTGAACGTTCCGTTCTGTATTGCAGATGCAACGGTGCTTACGGAAGCAGGTTATGTAGGGGAAGATGTCGAAAGTATCCTTTCCAGGCTGCTCCAGGCTGCTGATTACAATGTACAGGCAGCTCAGCACGGAATCGTATTCATTGATGAGATCGATAAAATTGCACGCAAGAGTGATAATCCTTCTATTACACGAGATGTTTCCGGAGAAGGAGTTCAGCAGGCTTTATTGAAACTGCTGGAAGGATCTACGGTGAATGTTCCGCCGCAGGGAGGAAGAAAACACCCGGAGCAGAAAATGATCGCAATCGACACGAAGAATATCCTGTTTATCTGCGGGGGTGCTTTTGACGGAATCGAACGAATTATTGCAAGTCGTGTGAACAGACAGACAATCGGGTTTGGTTCACAGGTAACTGAAAAAGTAGACGAAGACAATTTCCTGAAATACATTACTCCGACCGATGTAAAATCTTACGGTTTGATCCCGGAGTTAATCGGGCGTTTCCCGGTACTGACTTACCTGGAGCCTTTGGATGCAAAAAGCCTGAAACGAATCATTACAGAGCCTAAAAACGCAATTATCAAACAATATATACGATTATTTGAAATCGATGGAATCCGTCTGACTTTTGATGCAAACGTACTGGATTTCATTGTAGAGAAAGCAATCGAATTTAAACTGGGTGCCCGCGGATTGAGATCTATTTGTGAAGCTATCCTGACAGATGCGATGTACGAACTACCATCGAAAGATGAGAAAGAGTTTCGCGTTGACCTGGAATATGCAAAAGAGCAATTCTCGAAAAGCAAAGTTGCACGATTGAAAGTTGCATAGAGAATTATCAATTATATAAATACGTAGGGGCGAAAAATTTTTCGCCCCTACGTATTTTATCAGGTTTATTTTAATTGATTTTAAACGAGCAATACTTGATCACCGAACCTTTTGCGGTAAACAACTGTTCATAATGTGTTTTAATATGCAGGATTTCACGAATGGTCGGATCTAAATCTTCCGGCATGGACTGGTACAAATCCCATGTGGACTCGATCAGGTCATAATTGTGTTCCTGGATTTGCTCTTCTGTAGATTGGAATAAGAGGGTGGAATCTGTTTTGAGATGAACAATCCCGCCCGGTTTCAAAATGCGTCTGTAGCGCGCGATGAATTGTTCCGAAGTCAATCTTTTTCTGGGTTTCAAAGGCTGAGGATCTGAGAAGGTCAACCAAATTTCGTCTACTTCATTCGGCTCGAAATACGAATCGATGAAATCAATTTTGGTTCTAAGGAAAGCAACATTTTCGAGCTTTTCATCCAAAGCTTCTTTAGCTCCTACGAACATGCGGGAACCTTTGATGTCGACACCGATGAAATTCTTGTTTGGATAATGTCTCGCCAGCCCGACGGAATATTCTCCTTTTCCACAGCCTAATTCCAACACAATAGGATTGGAGTTCTTAAAGTAATCTTGGTGCCATTTTCCCTTCAGCGGAAAGGCGTCCTGCGGATTGGGTTCCAACGTCGGTTCAAACACATTATCCCACAATTTCATTTCCGCAAAGCGTCTCAGTTTATTCTTTCCCATAAATCAGTGCAAAAGTACACAATCTCTAAAAGTTTTTTGCGGATTTTTCATCAAATCGTAGCAAGTCATTTTATCAATATGTACCTTTATGGTTTAATTTTACGCCTTATGTCAAAAAGCCATCATCACGCGCTTTCATTCGCGGGATTGATCATCACAGTGGGAATTATTTTCGGGGATATCGGAACTTCGCCACTTTATGTATTAAAAGCAATCACCAATGCAGAACCGGTTCGCGACGCACAAGGGCACTTGATCGAGCAAGGAAAATTAATTACTGATCAGCTGATCCTGGGAGCATTGTCCTGTATATTCTGGACACTGACCTTACAAACAACCATCAAATACGTTATCATTACACTTCGTGCTGACAACAAAGGGGAAGGAGGGATTTTTTCCTTGTATACATTGGTTCGAAGACAACGTAAATGGTTGGTGATTCCTGCAATGATAGGGGGAGCAGCTCTATTAGCCGATGGGATCATTACACCGCCAATTTCCGTTTCTTCTGCAATTGAAGGGCTATCTTATATTCCTTCTATGAAGGATATTCCCATTACACCGATTGTAGTGGCAGTGATTGTATTGATTTTTGTGATCCAACAGTTCGGAACAAAATTTATCGGTCGTGCTTTCGGGCCGGTCATGATGATTTGGTTCCTCATGCTCGGAACCGTAGGTGTTTACTCATTGTGCAATGATTTTTCAATTTTGAAAGCCTTGAATCCCTATTATGCGTATGATTTATTGACTCATTATCCGAATGGATTCTGGTTGTTGGGGGCAGTATTCCTTTGTACAACAGGAGCAGAGGCTTTGTATTCCGATTTGGGACATTGTGGAAAGGAAAATATCCGTGTAAGTTGGATTTTTGTAAAAAGCATGTTGATTTTGAATTATTTTGGGCAAGGTGCATACTTGCTAAGCAAGCACTCCAACGAGTTCATCAACGAAGAAAACCCCTTTTACATGATTATTCCGGAAGGATTCAAACTGCCGGCAATTATTATTGCAACCGCAGCTGCAATTGTGGCTTCTCAAGCACTTATCTCTGGTTCATTTACGCTGATCAATGAGGCAATTCGATTAAATCTCTGGCCGCGTGTAAAAGTGAATTTCCCTTCAGATATCAAAGGTCAATTATACATCCCTTCAATCAACTGGTTCCTGATGTTCGGATGTTTGGGAGTCGTATGGATTTTCCGAAAATCTGAGAATATGGAGGCCGCTTATGGATTGTCCATTGTGCTGGCGATGATCAGTACCTCTGTGTTGCTGATCTTCTATATGGCCAGAAAGCACTGGAACCCGATTTTTAGGTATTCAATGATTGCTGTTTTCCTGGTTATTGAAGGAGGATTTGCTGTTGCACAAATCGAGAAATTTCCGGAAGGAGGTTACATTACTTTGATGATTGCATCTTTGTTGATTGCCGTGATGTATGTTATTTTCAAAAGTAAGATCATTCGTAACAGCATCATTGATTTTGTAAAGATCAAAAGCTATCTGCCCATTCTTCGAAAATTATCTGTGGATGACCAGATCCCGACATACGCAACGCACCTGGTTTACCTGACGAGTGCAGAACGTGTTGATGAAGTGGAGTCAAAAGTGTTTTATTCGATCCTTGAGCAGCAGCCCAAGCGTGCGGAGCGTTATTGGTTTGTGCATGTGATTACATCGGATGAACCATACACGAAGGAATACAAAGTAACGAAGCATGATGAAAATGATTTGATCCGTATCGATTTCAAATTAGGATTCCGCATTCAGCCGAAACTGGACATGATGTTCAAGCAGGTTGTGGAAGAATTGGTGCAGAACGGAGAGATTGAAATCAAGTCGCGGTATGCTTGTGAGTATCATCATAGTGATCATATCGGGGATTTTAAATTTATCGTAATTCGTAAGTTTTTATCGAATGACAATGAATTGCCTTGGTTCCATAAGCTGATTATGAATATGTATTTCTTCATCAAAGGACGTGCTTTATCAGAAAAGAACGAATTCGGATTGGATCCGAGTTCCTACGTGGAGGAAAATTTCCCTTACGTGCTTTCTAAAGCTGCTCCGATCAATCTGAAACGAAGTCAATAGAGAGTATGCATCCGGTCAGATTGTCACAAGAGCGCATATTATTTGCCTGCCTCAATTGGGGATACGGACATACGGCCAGATCGATTTCTTTATTAAAGCAGTTGTCCGGTCAGGAAAACGAATTGTTTATTTGTTGTAATTCAGCTCAAAAAGCAATTTTTTCCAACTACGGAATTACTGCAACATATATCGTGATTGAGGGATTTCAGTTCCGCTTTAAAGGGAATGGCAATTTTACTTCGGAAATGCGGCGCAATGCATGGCGTTTTTCCCGTGCAGTCAAACAAGAACAAAAACAAGTAGATAAACTGGTCGATGAGTTTCATATTTCATTGGTTCTGTCGGACCATTGTTACGGTTTCCGTGCTACAACGATTAAATCTGTTTTCATTACACACCAGGTTTTTTTACCGCCGAAAGCCGGCTGGATAGCGCAATGGATTCACCGCAAGTGGATGAAGCGGTTTTCGGAGATCTGGATCATGGATGAGGAACACAAACGCCTTGCGGGAGTATTGAGTGAGACTGTTCCAAAATCAAGTTATATCGGATTTTATTCGCGCTTTCAGAACCGGGAGATTTCCCTTGTTCCCGGAAAAATGGTGGGAATTGTCAGCGGTCCGGAGCCTTATTCGGAGCAGTTCTTTCATTGGATACTGGAACAGTATGGAGAAGAGCATTTAACGCTGATTACCCCGAGAATCTATTCTGAGATTCCTCAGCATGTAACTGTCATTACCGATTGGACGCGCGCTGATGCGGAAATAGCTTCAGCAGAAACGCTTATTTCCCGGAATGGTTATTCGACCCTCATGGATTTACAGGTTTTGAAAAAGAAAGCGGTACTGATACCTACCCCGGGGCAGCTGGAGCAGGAATACCTTGCTGAATTGAAGATGGACTTCGACTCTACTCAGTCGCCTTTTCAAGTCAATTTATAAGATAATAAGATATATTTCACTTTGGTCATTGAGCGGAGTAGAAATGCCGAAGCGTCAATTATTTGATCGTAATCCCCCGCGAAGTTACCAGCGTAGAAGAAGTCCCTTCAAATTTATCCAGAGAGAAAGTAAAAGTACTCCCAACACCAATGGTGCTTCGTACAGAAATCGTTTGGTTGTGTGAGTCAAGGATATGCTTTACGATGGAAAGACCTAGTCCGGATCCGCCTTCATTTCGGTTACGGCTTTTTTCAACACGGTAAAATCGTTCGAATAAGCGCGGCAATTCATGCGGTTCGATTCCCGGACCGTTATCCGAGATTTCTACTGAAACCAAATCGTCGACTTCGTAAAAACGGATTTGTGTTTCCCCGTTCTCATTTCCGTAAGAAATAGAGTTGCTGATCAGATTTGTCAAAACCTGGGCAATTTTTCCGCGGTCAGCGCGTACCATGATCTCTTTGTTGTACTCTTTTGCGAAGCGTAGTTTGATGTGTTTTTCCTGCGAGCGTAGTTCGAGACCGTCCATCACTTCTTTGGCCAATTCTTTCAGATCAAAGGGACGAAGGTCCATTTTAAGATCGTTTACTTCCAATTTGGTCAATTCGTCCAGGTCATTCAGGATATTCGTCATCCGGTCGATAGCTTTCGAAGCGCGTTCCAAAAACATCCGGTTCACTTTCTCGTCTTCCAATCCACCTTCCAGCAAGGTTAATACGTAACCCTGAATGGAAAATACGGGAGTTTTTAATTCGTGTGCCAGGTTCCCGATAAATTCACGCCTGAATTTGTCCTGTTCCTGCAGTTGAGTGATTTCTGATTTTCGCTGGTCACTCCATTGCTTAGAATCCGTTTCTGCTTTACCGATAATATCTTTGGACATGTTTATGTAAAGCTTTTCGTCGGGAACCAGTTTTCCTTTGCGGATAGAGCGGTACAGAATACGCAGCCGATTATAGATGAATTCCCTGAACAGGTAATAAAACGCGGCAAATGTTGCCAGTGAACCAAAAAGAACGATGGAAATAAAGGCTATTGCCGGAATTGGATGAAAGAAATGGACAATCAGAAGTATGAGTACTAAAGCTGCTGCTACAATACTGCTTCCTAAAAGAACAATGGTAAACGGATTTAATTTTTTCACTTTTCAGAAAATGTATAACCAACACCTTTAATGGTACGAATATACGATTCTCCTAGTTTCTCTCTCAATTTTCTGATATGAACATCGATGGTCCTTTCACCGACGATTGTTTCGTCACCCCAAACAGTTGTCAGGATTTGTTCACGTGTAAATACTTTTCCCGGTCTTGAAGCCAATAATTCGATCAGTTCAAACTCCTTTTTCGGAAGCTGAATTTCTTCATCATTCATGAATACCAGGAATTTCTCGCGATTAACCGTTATTGAGGAAGTTTTGATTTCAGCTTCAGTTCCGGTGATTCGTCCGGCTCTTCTGAGTAAAGCTTCTACTTTGGAAACCAATAAACGCGGTCTGATCGGTTTGGTGATATAATCATCCGCTCCGGCTTCAAACCCCGCAACTTGTGAATAGTCTTCTGCTCTTGAAGTCAGGAAGGCAATTAAAGGTGAATTTAGCTGAAGATCCTGGCGAATTGTCTGGCAGGCTTCAATTCCATCCATTCTCGGCATCATGACATCCATCAGGATCAGGTCCGGAGAAACTTTTTGAGCCATTTCGACTCCTTCGAGCCCATCGTTGGCAACAAATACTTTATACCCCTCCCGCTCCAGATTATACTGCAAAAATTCCAGGATATCTTTTTCGTCATCCACTAAAAGTATGGTTTGTCCCTTACTCGCTTGCATTGTGCTCGTTGTTAATGTTCGAGGCAAAAGTATCCTTGTAACTTTCCTTTATAATTACTGCTGTGTTACGAAATAATTAATTAATACCAGCCGGATTATTTTAATGTTAAGAATTGTGTAGGTAGGGCAGACTCACTGTGAAGCAAACGAATTGATTAACTTTGTCGGATGACATTTCGATATGCTCTGGAACTCGCTTATCGCGGAACGAACTATCACGGCTGGCAGGTCCAGCCAAATGCCTCTTCTGTTCAGGAAGAAATTGAAAGGCGCTTATCCCAATTAATGGGAAATAAGCCCGTTTCTGTAGTTGGCTGCGGGAGAACCGATACCGGGGTTCATGCATCTTATTATGTCTTGCATTTTGATGCAGACAGGGAACTGGATACGAATCAATTAGTCTATAAGCTAAACAAGATGCTTCCGGATGATATAGCAATTTTTTCAGCTCAAAAGGTTTCCGATGAATTTCACGCTCGTTTTTCGGCTTCTTTGCGAACCTATCATTACTTTATTCATCAGCAAAAAAATGCCTTTCTGCAGGATAGTTATCACCTGGGACCAACTATTGATTTTGATGCCATGAACCAGGCTGCCCAACTGCTGTTGGGCAAGCAGGACTTTACCTCATTTTCTAAATTGCATACGGATGTAAAAACGAATATTTGCACAGTTTCACAGGTGAAATGGAACCAGGTATCGGAAACTTCCTGGTATCTGGAAATAAGTGCAGATCGTTTTCTAAGAAACATGGTTCGAGCTGTGGTCGGGACCTTGCTGGAAGTCGGTTATGGTAACCTGGATAAAGCGGGCCTCTCGCAAATCATTGCTTCTAAGGACAGAGGAGAAGCAAAGTTATCTGTTCCGGCAAAAGGGTTGTTTTTGGTTGATATCCGATATCCGGAGGAATTGTTTGTAAAAATAGGGGGATAAGCATGAGATTGAAGCGATATATCACAATCTTGCTGACATTCTTTAGTGTAAGTGTTTTAGGTGCTCAAACAAACTGGGAACCAGCTTACAGATTATTTTCCATTAAAGAAGGGTTACCCAGTTCGGAAACCTATTTTGTACATCAAAGTCGTGAGGGATATATTTGGTTCTGTACGGACCGCGGGGTGGTAAAATATGACGGCTTTCACATGGAAGTGTTGACCACCAGGAACGGACTTCCTGACAATGTTATTTTCTGGATTTACGAAGACTATAAAGGAAGAATCTGGTTTGTTAGTTATAACGGTTTACTGAGTTATTATGATATCGAACGACATAAAGTAATCAAGTACAAATACAATCATTTAATAGCTGACTACATTGGCAATAATTTATACCCGCATAAAACGTTTTGTGTCGATGAAAAAGACAATGTGTATTTCAGTTCCGGGAATAACGGCATTTTAAAGATCGATTCGAAGGGAAGAGCACATTCCTCAACTTATAGAGGAGAACCTTTAACATTTAATCTCATTAATGGAACTTATCTCTCTACTTTCGATATTCTAATGACCAAACTTCGGGGAGATATATTTAAAGCGACCATCCGGAAAAATGGGAAATTGGATCTTCGGACGCAGAACAAAAAAGCCTATACTACTACCATGCAGAATTACCTCACGGAGCTAAAAACCGTAAACGGGGTAAGGGTTATGCGCGTACAAGACTGTTTTTACGATGTGGACCATCCGGGAACAACGCTTCACTTTCCGGGAACTACCGGTTTTTTTCCTGTAAAAAACGATTTGTGGATTACGACGGTAAACGGAACATACAAATTGAAGAACGTACCGAAATACGGACTTGCACGTGCGCCCAGGAAGCATCTTCTTCAGGGCTTCAGGGTTTCAGCGGTACTAAAGGACAGGGAAAAAGGGATGTGGTTTTCAACACTTGACAAGGGAATTGTTTATATGCCGAACTCCATTGTGAAGAACCTGTCTGTTTTTGAGAATTCCAGAGAAGTGGATGTTACCCATATTGAAGTGGATGCTGATAAGGATATTTTTTACTCGAACCATATGGGAGTTTTCCGTTTGAGAGATCATTATCCGCTTTTAAGGTCTAACCATATTTCAAGGAATGTTATTTCGCGCCTTGGTAAAGTGTTATTGGTGTCAAAAATCAAAAAAAATGTCCCGGTTGATTTGAGCGGTGAAAAGTATTGGTTTGTTCCGAATTATTACGACAGTTTCAATGAGAATGATACTAGTGTGCTTATTTGTTCATCGTTTGTAGTGCGTATTAATAAAAGAACACGCCGACTTGATACACTCTATGATTATTTTGCCTCCATAAAATACAACAAGAACCTGCATCATTTTTTTGAAACGGTTTGTTCTTCCGATAAAGGGGAAATCTTTGTGGGCAATGCCAAAGGGTTGTTTTGTTTGAAAAAAAATAACATTGTCGATAATTCCATGTTTCCAATGGAAATTAGAGGTAACCGCGTTTCCTGTGTCAGGTATTCCAAAGAGCTTGGTTTGGTCATTGGTACGAGAGGTGAAGGGATATACGTTTTTAAAAATGGAAAAATTATTCATCATATTACCGTCGCAAATGGTTTGTTGAGTGATCAGATCAACAAGATACAGATCGATAAAAACGGGAATACATGCTGGGTTGCCACAAACAGCGGTGTGTCGAAGCTGTTTTTTCTGGGAAATAAATACGTCAGAATCCACAATATATTAAGTGTTAATGGTTTGGCAACCAATGAAGTGAATTACATTTGCCTGGATGGAGAAGTCGTTTACCTGGCCACAAAAAAAGGGATTTCAAAGTTTCCGGAAGATTTGGGTTTTCTGTTGAATCCTTTGAGAAAACAGGTTTCCGTAAAGGAGTTGAATATAGATGGAAATATTTTTTATCCGAAAACGACTTACGTAGAAGTTTCCAGTGGCTCTAAAATGATCCATATCGAATTGCGTTCAACGAATTATAAGAGTTTGGGAAGCCAAAAATACAAGTATAGGCTTTCTGAAGCGGATAAATGGACATACGGTAATTCCGGAAGCATTGATTTTTATGATTTGACCTCCGGAGAGTATCATTTGGAATTGTCATACTTGAGTGATAATGGTATTTGGCAAAAACCATATGGAATTTTAACGCTGAATAAGCAGCCCAAATTTGTCGAGACATTCTGGTTTTACCTGTTCCTGGTATTGAGCAGTTTTTTACTGGCGTTTGTACTTTTCAGAATCAGGGCAGTTCAGATTAACCGCCAGCGAAAGTATAAGCGTCAAATTGAAAAACTGGAACAAAAAGCCCTTTTGGCACAAATGAATCCGCATTTTATATTTAATTCCCTGAATTCGATTCAAAGTTTTTTGGTTTACAATGAAAATGACCTGGCTGAGAAATACCTGCAGATGCTTTCACAGTTGATTCGTATGACTTTGAATAACTCACGCGAAAGCGAGGTAACAATCCGCCAGGAAATAGATGTTTTAACCAAGTATATAGCACTTGAAAAAATGCGTTTCAAAGACCGCTTTGATTTTGAGATTATCGTTTCACTGACGCATACCGAGCTCCAAAAATTTATTCCTCCGATGTTGATACAGCCATTTGTGGAAAACGCAATTATTCATGGATTTAAAGGCTTGGAGATTGCCGGAAAACTGGAAGTGAATTTTAAAGAGCTGGCAGAGAATAGACTGGTAGTTGAGGTGACGGATAATGGAACAGGCTACGATTCTAATGAACCAGGCAGACTCCATTCAGAGCATAAATCGTATGGTATGCAGATTACGTCGGAACGTTTAAGTCTATTCAAAGAAAAATACAATACCGAGTTTGATTTTGTAGTTGAACATCTTACAGATGAGGCCGGAAATCCCAAAGGGACCAAAGTGGTTATTTCGATTCCGATTTTCAATAAGGAATAACATTTTTATGGGCACGCCCTTACTTACGTGCCCATTTTTCAAATCGGTTCTTTATTCTACAATTACGATGTAATTATTCTTCTTTCCTTTTCCTAAAAGGATGAATTTTTCGTTAATCAGATCACTTGGGCCAACCAGTGTTCCTTCGCTAACCTTGTCCTTGTTCAAAGAAATAGCATTGGCTTTTAATTCGCGTTTTGCTTCGCCGTTGGATGCCAGGAATCCCGTTTTTGCTGATAATAGGTCAACAATACTAATTCCTTCATTCAATTCTGAGCGTTTAATTGTTGCCATTGGAACACCATCAAAAATGCTTAGGAACGTATCGTTAGATAATTTTTTTAAATCTTCCGAAGTTGATTTACCGAATAATATATTGGAAGCAGCGATCGCCATTTCCAGAGCTTCTTTTCCATGGACGCGAATAGTCACTTCTTCTGCAATTGCTTTTTGTAACGCACGCAGGTGAGGTGCTTCGTTGTGTTCTTTTTCAATAGCTTCTATTTCCTCCTTTGACTTCAGAGTGTAGAAGCGGATCAGTTTAACAGCATCAGCGTCTGTTGCATTCAGCCAGAACTGATAGAACGCATAAGGACTTGTTTTTTCCGGGTCCAGCCAAACTGTTCCGGATTCTGTTTTCCCGAATTTTCCACCATCAGCCTTTGTCAATAGCGGACAAGTAAATGCATAAGCTTCCCCGCCTGCAATTCTCCGTACTAATTCTGTTCCTGTTGTGATATTTCCCCACTGGTCCGATCCCCCGAACTGTACTTTTACGTTGTTTGTCCGGTACAAATGCAGAAAGTCATAACCCTGGATCAACTGGTATGAGAATTCCGTAAATGAAATCCCTGTTTCGATGCGTTTTTTTACCGAATCCTTCGCGCTCATATAATTTACGGTAATGTGTTTTCCAACGTCCCGGATAAATTCCAGGAAGGAGAAATGCCTCATCCAATCGTAATTATTGACCAGTTCTGCTTTGTTTTCCCCTTCTTCAAAATCGAGGAATTTACGTAATTGATTTTGAACAGAAGCAACATTGTGATTCAGCGTTTTTTCGTCCAGCAAATTGCGCTCTGCAGATTTCCCCGATGGATCTCCTACCATTCCAGTGGCCCCACCCACTAATGCGTATGGTTTGTGACCGGCCAATTGGAAGTGTTTCAATAACATGATAGGAAGCAGGTTCCCAACGTGCAAAGAATCTGAAGTAGGATCAAAGCCCACATACCCGGATGTCATTTCTTTAAGCAGTTGTTCTTCCAAACCGGGCATGATATCCTGGATCATCCCTCTCCATCTTAACTCTTCAATGACATTCTTTTTCATGCGTCTTTTTTTTCGGGGTTGTTATTTATTGGCGCAAAAATAGGGATTATTCCTCTTTTCGATCGAAGTTTCCATGATTGGGATCGTGAAAGCCCTAAAATATAGTATCTTCGACCATGCTTCAAACACGAAAAGAAATAGCATTTATGGTGATGGCCGGAGTTTTCATCACCAGTGCCATCGTTGCTGAATTGATTTCTGCAAAGCTGGTTTACATGGGGCCTTACCTGGCTCCAATGATTGCCGGGATTGTTCCGTGGCCGGTAGTTTTCTTGTTGACCGATGTCATGAACGAATATTTCGGTAAACAAGCCGTTCGCAGGTTGAGCTGGATTACAACTGCATTAATTGCTTTTTGTTTCATTGTCGTTTATTGTGCGGTTCAACTTCCTACCGCCGAAGGTTCCTGGCTTTCAGACAAGGAATTTGCTAAAGCATTCGGTGGTTCATTATGGATCATGGTTGGAAGTATAACGGCATTTATTGTTTCGCAATTGCTGGATGTTCAGCTCTTCCATTTTTTCAATAAACTTACCAAAGGAAAAATGATCTGGCTGCGCAGTACGGGTTCAACGGTTGTTTCTCAATTGGTCGATTCATTTATCGTTGCAATCATCGGTTTATATCTTTCCGGAGCTTACCCGTTGAAAATGGTCTTGGTTTTAGCGATCACCGGTTATCTGACCAAATTACTGATAGCAGTTTGCCTTACACCATTGATCTATGTGATGCATTACCTGGCAAAACGCATTTTGGGCGAAAAACAGGAGCATGTTATTCCTGATACGGACTAAGAGAACAACTCTTTTCAATTAATTGGATGAATGAACTCTATAATCTATGTGCTTCGTGGTGAAAATAACCACTTTAGCACAAAGAACACGAGTAATATTTCTTTTGACACTATGAACAGGTCATTGCTGTTTGTAAGATACGCGGAGAGAAACCGGTAATCATCTGAATTAGTTGTTTTTCTGGATAATAAGGTTATATTTAGTTTGATTTATCTTATGGTGAGATAAGGTTTTTAACTATAAACGCTATTTATGAAAAAATTAATTGCTGAATTTATCGGAACCTTTTGGTTGGTGCTGGGAGGTTGCGGAAGTGCTGTTTTAGCAGCCGGGTATCCTGAACTTGGAATTGGATTTGTAGGAGTTTCCATTGCTTTTGGTTTAACTGTATTGACAATGGCTTATGCAATTGGTCATATTTCTGGCTGTCATCTGAATCCGGCGGTTACAATTGGATTGTGGGTCGGTGGAAGGTTTGAGACCAAAGATGTATTTCCATACATTGCTTCACAAGTGCTGGGAGGAATTGCCGGAGCGGGAATCCTGTATCTGATTGCAAGCGGAAAATCGGGGTTTGAATTGGGGGGATTTGCAGCAAATGGCTATGGTGAACATTCTCCTGACGGTTATAACATGCAATCGGCATTGATTACCGAAGTGGTAATGACCTTCATTTTTTTGATTATTATTTTAGGAGCAACACACAAAAGAGCATCAGCCGGTTTTGCCGGAATTGCAATTGGTTTGGGATTAACATTAATCCATTTGATCAGTATTCCGGTTACAAATACTTCCGTAAATCCTGCAAGAAGCACTAGTCAGGCACTATTTGTACAAGGCTGGGCTTTTGAACAGCTGTGGTTGTTTTGGGTTGCTCCGATAGCCGGGGCAATTATGGCCGGACTTCTTTATAGGTTTTTGGCTCCGGATAACGAGTAGATTAGAATATAGGAAATGGAAAAGGGCTTCAATTGAGGCTCTTTAGCTATTAAAAGATTGAATAAACTTTATTTCGTCAATGACTTGAAGACTTCTTCGAGTGATTTCTCTTCGGTTCTCAATGTCAGAACAAGCAGGTTGTTTTTCTGAGCGAATTGAGCAACCGTTTTTCGCAGATCATCCACAGACTGGCTCTCGATGAGGTACCTGGAATCGGAGATGCGTTCGATTTTGGAAACCCCCGGGATTTTTTGAAGCAGGTTCTTTGAAACTGTGCCGTCGAATTCTGCGTAAACAACTTGTGTATCAGTTTCAACTTGTAAGTTTGAAGCTAAGTTGTCAGCAACCAGTTTACCCTGACGAATAATGACAACGCGGTCACAAATCGCTTCTACTTCCTGCAAAATGTGGGTAGAAAGCATAACGGTTTTTTCCTTCCCGATACGTCTGATCAACTCACGGATCTCCACCAATTGGTTCGGGTCCAAACCGGAAGTAGGTTCATCCAGGATCAATACATCCGGATTGTGGATGATTGCCTGTGCAAGTCCCACACGCTGACGGTAACCTTTGGAAAGCATGCCGATCTTTTTGTTCTGCTCTACTTCCAAACCTACCAATTTGATCATTTCCTTTACCCGTTCTTTCAGGTTTTTCACTTTGTAAATCTTCCCGACAAATTCAAGGTATTCCTTTACATACATATCCAGGTACAAAGGGTTGTTTTCCGGAAGATAACCGATGCGCTTTCTGGTTTCAATAGAATCTACAGAAACGGGAATACCGCAAACACTGATTTCTCCCTGGGTTGCAGGAATGAAACCGGTAATCATTTTCATGGTCGTTGATTTACCTGCTCCGTTAGGCCCTAAGAAACCAATGATCTCACCTTTCCCAACTGAAAAAGTAATATCATTCACCGCTGCTTGTTCCCCGTAATATTTGGAAAGGTTTTTTACTTCAATCGACATACTAAAAACTTTGCTGCGAAGATAACGAATGGGAATGGAATAACGTTGGTTTTGAGTAACGCAAAGTATAAAGAGAAGGGTTATAGTATAAAATTTCACCGCAAAGAATGCAAGAGCGCAAAGATTTTTGAATCGTTAATTATACGTTCTCCTTCTCTTTGAGGTAATGAAAGAGGGAATGTTTCATTTTGCAGAACCTTTTCACTCTTTGTCACTCTTTGCGGTTACAATACCTTTCGGTAATTTTGTGGTATGAGTGATAATCTTCGTGGAAGGGTTTTAAAGTCAACAGGAAAGTGGTACCAGGTATTAATGCCTGCCGGTGAAGTTGTGGAATGCAGAGTCCGCGGAAGGCTGAAACTGGAAGGATTAAAAACAACCAACCCGATTGCAGTCGGAGATATCGTGATTTTAGATCCGAAAAGCGATGAGGAAGGAAAGCGGGTAATTGTGGATTACGAACTTCGTGAAAACTATATTGTTCGTAAGAGCACGAATTTGAGTAAGCAGATGCACATCCTGGCAGCCAACATTGACCGTGCTTACCTGATGGTTACATTGAAATATCCTGAAACGCATTTTGTGTTTATTGACCGCTTCCTGGTTGCCGCTGAATCTTTCCGTATACCAACAACCCTGATATTTAATAAAGTGGATTTGCTGGATGATGAAGGTTTACTTGATCTGAAAGCGATTATGTTTATGTACGAATCGGTCGGTTATCCCTGTCATGCAATCTCAGCAACCAATGAAAAAGACATCGACTTCCTGAGAGAAGAGATTAAGGACCACCAGGTCATGATCGCCGGACATTCGGGAACCGGGAAAAGTACTTTGGTAAATGCACTGGATCCTAACCTGGATCTTCGGGTAGGAGAGATTTCATCCGCTCATCATCAAGGGCAGCATACCACCACCTTCGCAGAAATGCACCCGCTGCAATCAGGTGGGTTTATTATTGATACACCCGGAATCCGTGCTTTTGGAATTGTAGATTTGGATAAAGAGGTTATTTCACATTACTTTCCCGAAATGCGTGAATTGATAGGCCAATGTAAGTTCCACAACTGTCAGCATTTGAATGAACCGGCTTGTGCTGTTAAGGAAGCTGTTAAAAACGGTGAAATCTATGAAAGCCGTTATTTTACCTATCTGCAGTTGATGAATGGTGATGACGAAGATGTGCATCGTAGGAATAAGCGGGGATTGGAATAGGAAAACATCCGGAAATAGAAAAATTTGAATATCGCTATATAGCGATGTTCAGATATTGAAAAATAGGGTTGTTAAAACTTTCCTCATATGCTAAATACAAATTATCCGACAATCCCTATATTTGATCATGCGACTAGTCATTCAACGGGTTTCAAATGCAAGTGTTACGGTAGAAAATCAAATCATCGGCCGAATAGGAAAGGGTTTATTGGTTCTTCTGGGGATTGAACAATCGGATTCGGAAGAAGATGTGGATTGGTTGGTACCGAAAACATTGCAAATGCGTATATTTTCCGACGAAGAAGGGAAAATGAATTGTTCTCTGCAGGATATTCAGGGCGATCTGCTTGTGGTTAGCCAATTTACTTTGCATGCATCGACAAAAAAAGGAAATAGACCCGGTTTTATTGCAGCAGCCCGGCCCGAAGAGGCAATTCCATTGTATGAGATGTTTATCCGGAAATCAGAAATCGCCCTGGGCAAAACAGTACAATGCGGATCTTTCGGGGCAGATATGAAGGTAGAATTGTTAAATGACGGACCGGTTACTATACTAATTGATTCAAAGAACAGGGAATAATGGAAATTTCAGAAGCACAGCGAAAAGTAGATCAATGGATCAAAGAAGTCGGAGTTCGTTATTTCAACGAATTAACAAATATGGCTATGCTTACCGAGGAAGTGGGGGAGGTTGCCCGTATCATTGCCCGAAGGTATGGTGAACAAAGCGAAAAGGAGAGTGACAAAGGCAAGGATTTGGGAGACGAATTAGCCGACGTGCTTTTTGTATTGATTTGCCTGGCAAATCAAACCGGGGTGGATTTGGAAGAAGCTTTAGAAAAGAACCTGGCAAAGAAAACAGGCAGAGATGCTTTACGGCACAAGAATAATGAAAAATTAAAATAATCCCCTTTGGCACTAGGGGATTATTGATCGATCTTCAGTGCTCTCTTATTTACCGATACCAAACAAGCGTTTCCACCAGACTTTTTTGCCCGTATTTTCTCCGTAACCATAAGAATAAGAATAGGAATAGCCTCCGCCTAAATTGTTCTTCACGGCATTCATCATGACATAAAGATTCTTTAGTTTTCCCTGGGTTTTGAGTTCTACGATATGGCTCTGATAACGCTTATCTATCATCCCCGAACGAATGATATAAAGTGTCACATCCGTAAGACGATTAGTATTAACTGCATCGATCACCAGACCAACCGGAGCGTTATCCAAAATAATATAATCAAATTCTTTACGTAAATTCTCAATGAGTTCATCCAATCGGTGGCTCATCAATAACTCACTTGGATTCGGTGGAATATCTCCAGCCTGCACAATACTGATAGTTTGACCCTGAAATTCATGAGTAAGGACAATTTCTTCTGCTCTCAACTCCTGATTCGCCAGATAATTTGACAAGCCGGGTATTTTTTTCAGTTCCAGAATTTCATGGATCCGCGGCTTTCTTAAGTCCAGTCCCATTAAGAGCACTTTTTTACCGGCGGCGGCAAACATAAATGCCATGTTTACTGAAGTTAAAGATTTTCCTTCACCACTTACACTTGATGTAATACCGATAACTTTGCATCCTTTATTTTCGGAGGAACTTACAAAAGAAAGATTGGTCCTCAATACTCTGAAAGCTTCCGAGATGCTGGACTGTGGATGGCTCAGGACCATTAACTTATCCTTATCCTTTTCTTCAGGAATTACACCTACAACGGTCAATCCCGAATTTTCCAGGTCGGTACGAGAAACAATTTTGTTATTCAATAACGTTCGCAAATAGATGATCCCGATAGGAATGAGGAGGCCAAGCAGTAAGGAGATCAGGTAGATCAAAGGTTTTTTAGGGGCAACGGGAATACCGGTGCTGTAAGCCGTATCAATGACACGTGAATTCGCTACGGTTGCCGCCAACGAAATCTCATTTTGTTCTCTTTTCTGCAAAAGGAACAGGTACAAACTCTCCTTTATCTGCTGTTGGCGAAATATATCCCGATACTCCCTTTCAAACTGAGGAATAGACGAAATTTTAGATTGATAGATCTGCTCTTCACTTTTCAGTTTCTTGAGTTCCATTTGTGAAGAATTCCGCATGTTCCTTAAACTGTTTTCCAAGGATGAACGTAAACTCGACAATTGTGACTCAATACGGGCAACCCCCGGATGTTTATTTCCGCTGGTTTCACGTAAACGATTTCGCTCTAAAACCAAGGTATTGTATTGATTGGTCATTTCAACTACCGCCGGGTCCTTGAACCCCAGGTTAGCCGGCAAGAGTTGTTCATACCCATTTTGCCTGGAAATGACTTCATTCATGAAATCTGCAAGGCTCATTTCGATACTTGCCTCAACCACTTTTTTCTCTATTTCACTCTCTTTCGTAAGATAGGTAGCGGCATCGGTTGTTACATCTACTAAATGGTGCTCGGATTTATAATCTTCCCCTTTCTTTTCAACATCCGTAAGTTCAGCTGCAATGAATTTCATGCGATCATTGATGAATGCTGTGGTATTCTTTACGACCTCGTTCTTGTTGTTAATAGCATTTTCCTGGTGGACTGCAATGATCTTATTTAAAATAGCATTGTTCTTTTCAACGTTATGTCCTTTTACTTTAAGGACAAGAATATTGGCATCCTTACTTGCAGCTTCTACCAACAGGTTCTTACGGATTTCTGTTGCAACCTCAGAAACAGGAGAAACATTGATGAGGATTCTACGTCCAACCCAAAAGGATTTAAAATCATTGGTTTTTTCCAATATTATATTTCCAGTTGGTAATTGAAGAACGGCCCCATATTTATAACTCTGGCCAACCAATGCGTTTCCTTCAGTAATGGTATATTCACTCCTCGAAGTCAGTGTGATTTCAAATTCATAATGCTTATCATAGTATAGGCTGTCGGCTTCAACCGAGCGAATCCTGATAGGATTGGTTTCATACAACTCAGAGCGCACCAAGCCCGTTTTAGTACCTACGATCTGGTATTTCCAGTGCAGGTGAAGATCGCGGACTACGCGTTCCATCAACGAACGTGATTTGTAGAGTTCAATTTCATCCTCCAACACACCACCACCACTTGTTAAGCCAAGATCTTTTAGCATGCCGATTTCTTCGGAAGCCATTCCGGAATTTTTTTCCTGTTCAATTAAAACAGTTGCAATACTTTCGTAACTCGGTGTTTGGTAACGGGCATATATCCAGCCCAAAAACAGGAAAACTATCACAGAGCAAACCAGCCACCTCCAATAAATGAAGTATTTATCCAGTAATTCTCTCAAGGATACAGAATTTTCTTCGTTTCCACGAACTTTATAAACGGATTCTTCCTGGTTCATTATCTGGCAATAATTGAAATTGTGGTTATTACTAGAGAAGTAATTGAAATAAAGATTGGTCCTGTTGTTTTCCAAAATGTACCCTCTGACCTGGCTGCAACATTCGGCTGAACATAAACGACATCATTCTGTTGAAGGTAATACGCCGGTGATCGGAAAACATCTTTTGTGGTGAGATTGATCATGTATTCTTTTTTAACACCGCTGGAATCACGAATGACTTTAATATTTTCTCTTTCTCCGGACATTCTTAAGTCACCGGCAAGTCCAATAGCCTCAAGAACTGTGATTCTTTCATTAGGAATTTTGAATGTTCCAGGTGATTTTACATCACCAAGGACCGTTACTTTAAAGTTCAAAATTTGGATCTGTACGGTAGGATTTTTCAGATGGCCTTCTAACAGAGCTACAATTTCTTCTTCCAGCTCAACTCTGCTTTTACCTTCGGCCTTAATTTTCCCCAAAACAGGTAAGGAAATTTCTCCTTTGGAATTTACCAAATACCCATATAAAGCGGGGTTTCCGATTGTATATCCCTGGTTTGTTGCAACGGTTGCAGGAAGGTTATATATTTTAGCCGTTTCCAGATCTTCACCGGTTACAATGATTGATAAAAAGTCATCCTGTTTAAAGACCGGGGTGAAACTGGGCATAGAAACAACCAAGCTGTCGTTTTCTAAATTCTGGAAGTATACCACTTTTTTGACGGTCCTGCATGAAAAACTCAGCATGATAAGAAAAAGGGTGGGAATTATTAGGGGAATCCTAATTTTAGGCATCCTTGTAAGATTAAAGAAATTCATAGCAAATATACAAATTACTTCAGTAAATGCTCTTTCGAAGAGTAAATACGTTTAATTTGACTGTGAGAATTTTTTTGATATTTCAATTTCCTGTAAGGTTTTAATTTTCTGCGTTTTTTTTTTAATGTAGCTCTGGAGATCACTCGTCCCTTGATAACAACCGGCTTAATCTTGTAGAGGAAAAGAACCGCCAGTCCTGCAAACATTAATATGACTGTAGAGGCTAAGTAGGTATTGGTGAGTTTCAATAGCAGAGAGAATATCAGAACACAACAGATATTTACCGAAGCAATAAGGAAACTCGCTTTACGATGGGATATTTTAAAGGCATCAATCAATATGTGATGCACATGGTTCCTGTCTGCTGAAAACGGACTCCTTCCGTTCAGCAGCCTAATTGTAAAGACACGCGCAGTATCAAATAACGGAATAATGATAAACGAAATGAGAACAATAGGTATATCTACGGCATTAAAAGGAAGTTTGTTCAATGATTCGGTGTCAAGTGCCAGAAAACGGACTGACATGAGGCCAACCATGAAACCGATCAGCATCGAACCGGTGTCTCCCATAAATATCCTGTTCCTGGTTGAAAGATTAAAAAATAAAAAACCGGTCAGTATGCCAACCATTACCAGTGATGTAAGTCCGAAGAAATACCTTTCTGCAAAGAAGAATACCACTGAAAAACCTGAAAACGCAATGATTCCAATGGAAGCGGCAAGTCCGTCAATCCCATCAATCAAATTGAAGGCGTTAATAACTGCCAGCATAATCAGAAAACCTACGCCGATCCCGGCCCAATGATTTAAATGATCAATATTCAAAAAACCATGAAGCGAATGAATGGCAAATTTGGGGTTCATGAGTATAAAAAGAGATGCGGCAGATTGCCCGATAAGCTTTGTCAATGGTGAAAGTATGACCAAATCATCTTTTAGTCCCAGAAAGAAAAGGATTGTTAAAGCCGGATAAATACTGGTTGAGACACCATAGGTATCATAGGTATGGTTGAAATACAAGGAAAGCATGAGCACAATGAAGAAAGCCATTCCTCCGAGACTTGGAGTAGCCACCGAATGTGAGCTGCGTTCATTGGGGGAGTCCATCAATTTTTTGAAACGGACAATTTTAATAATCTTGGGGACCAGATATGCCGTTACCAATACTGATAATACAAACGCAATTATTCCGTGAATAAATGGGTAACTCATGTGCGAAAGGTAATTCATTTTAAATGCATATTCAATTTTTTAACACTCTGTTGGTTAAAACATTCTTTTACAGGTTATGGTTGTTTGTGAAGTGATATTTTTTAATATTTTAACAATTGCATCGCTGATTTTCGTACCAAACATATCAATGCGACTCAATTTCTGGTTAAAACATTTTTCATTCAAAGTATTTTTCAATCATGTGTATTAATATTAGCATCTGCTATGATGCAGTAAAAATCTTTGTACAGCATATCACTTGAAAAGGATATTCCTTCGCATGCAGAGCTAACAATTGTTATGCCACTTTTACGCATTTTATAGTGGAAGTTGTAGTTTTCAATAGGTGAAAACTTCTATTGAACTGATATTTAGGTGTTTATTCGAAGGGGCCAAAATGGCAAGTCTTCGTTTGTTTAACCGATTTGTTATTTTCAGGTTTGAATTTGGTTTCCGAATTTCCGGTTTGAAAAATTCCCCGGAGTCTTCACCAAATTCATCAGTGCAAATTTACACATTTAATTTCAATTAATAATGTGATAGGTATTTTGCCTGCAACTTTACACTTTGCATGATTTGTTCCTTTATTCGAGTTGCTATTACACCGAATACCGGGCGTTTAATTGCATTAGTATTTCAACGATTCGTTCTGCTGTTTTTCCATCCCAAAGGGGAGGGATTGATCCGGTCTTCCAATTTCCTGAAAAACATTTTTTCAGCATTTTTTCAACTTCTTTCGGGTCGGTTCCAACAAGTTCGTTGGTTCCTTCAGTTACTGTTTCCGGTCGTTCGGTGGTATCCCTTAAGGTCATGCATGGAATTTTCATGACTGTTGTTTCTTCCGTAATTCCGCCGGAATCTGTAATCACAAGTTTTGCATGTTGCACGAGGTAATTGAATTCCAGGTATCCCATTGGTTCAACCAGGTGTAACCTTGGATGGGAAATTTCCAATAGTTCGATCATTTTTGCAGTTCTGGGATGCACCGGGAACACAATCGGACAGTTTTCCGAACTGGCAATGATTTGGTTCATCAGAGCTTTCAGTTTGGTTTCCTCATCCACGTTACTTGGACGATGAAGTGTTAGCACAATATATTCCTTAGCCATCAACTTAAGCTGGTTCCATAGTTCGGGTTTCCTGAAACGCGGCATTTGTTTGAGTAATGTATCGATCATTGTGTTCCCCACAAAATAGATCTTTTCGTCCTGAACTCCCGATTTTCGAAGGTTCTCGTTTGCAACTTCTGAGGTTGTGAAAAAATAATCGGTAATGGCATCAGTTACCAATCGATTAATCTCTTCCGGCATACTCCAGTCATTGGAACGGATTCCACCCTCCACATGAGCAACTTTAATTTTTAACTTTTGTGCTACTATTGCACATGCCATAGTTGAAGTCACATCTCCTACTACTAAAACAAGATCTGTGGGGTTGGTCTCAAGGTGTTTTTCAAAGCGGACCATGATGGCAGCAGTTTGTTCGGCTTGTGTTCCTCCTCCTGCCTCCAGATTTGCATTTGGCTGCGGAATTCCCAATTCGTCAAAAAATTGTCCGGACATTTTCTTGTCATAATGCTGACCCGTATGTACTAAACTGTATTGGAGTGGGCTTCCTGCCAATTGTACTTTTTGTAATGCGTGAATAATCGGCGCAATTTTCATAAAGTTAGGCCGTGCTCCGGCGATAAGTGTAATGTGCATATTCAAAGTCGATTAAATTGAAGTAGAATGAAAAAGCGAATGAGGTGGATTTGTCTCTTGATTCGGGAAGGTTGCTTAACCAGGCGATATGCCCATTCAAGGTTGTTTTTTACCCACCATTGCGGTGCGCGGTTAACTTTGCCCGTATATACATCAAAACTTCCTCCCAAACCTTGATAGACAGCGGGATGAAAACGATACATTTCCTCCATCAGTAATTCTTGTTTGGGTGATCCCATGGCTACAAAAATGACATCAGGCTTACGTTTCGTAACATCTTGAATCAATTTTTCTCGTTCTTCTTCTGATTTCAAATACCCATTTCTGAAATTGACAATGGTGAGATTTGGAAACTCCTTTTTTAGCTTTTTAACGGTAGCCTGAATGACTTCCTCAGAGCCTCCTACTAAATAAAATGTTTTACTGGTTTCATATTCTTTGATTACATTCAACCACAATTCACAACCTGGTATTTTTACCACATGCGTACATCCCTTCTTCTTTAAGGCCCAAACAGCTCCAATACCATCCGGATAACCAACATTTCGATTGATAATAGTACGGGACTCATCTGTGGCATGCAGGATTTTTTCTGCGTTCACTGCCACTAAAATAGCTTGCTGGTCAAAAGCATATTGCATAAGTTCCTTTCGGGATTGGGGTGCGAAAGTTTGTATTCCATTTAATATTTTATGTTCCATAATGGATAATGAGTTATTTCCAATTAAAATAAATCGTGATTTGATTCCATCCAATAATAGATACTTAACAACAAGAAAATTTGCTTTTCTTTATTATATCCATTGGCATGCTGTTTGAGTATTTCTGCTACAGCCTTCGAACTGAAAACTTTTGAAAACACAGAGTTGGCAGAAAGTAAGATATTTTCTAATGTTTCCATTTCTTCATGAAACCATTTTCGAGTTGGTGATTGAAAACCTTTTTTAGGACGATTAATGATTTCGCTGGGTAAAATTGTTTTTGCGAATTCTTTATGAACAATTTTCCCCCCTTTTTCATTCAGTTTCAAATCAACAGGTAAAGATTCAATAAAATGGATAAGTTCAATATCAAGCATCGGAACCCGGCATTCCATGGAAAAATTCATGGTAATTTTATCTGTGTAATTTAATAAATCATCAGCAAGATTCATTCTGGTATCAATTGCCATCATTTTTTCTACGGGATGTTTTATTTCTTTACACGATAACAAATTGTAAAAAACTGTAATGTGTTTTTCGCTTAAAGTATCTTTTGCTGCAATCAATTGCTGGATTTCGTCAGTTGAAAAAATCTCGTATACAGATAAAAATCGTTGAATTTCATCATTGATCCCAATCGCTGCAGCTCCGCGAATGAGTTGTTCGTTTTTGACTTTTAAAAGTTTTATGGCAGGTTTAATTATTCCGCGAAAAACAGTCGGAATTTTTTCTCGAATGATTTCAGAACGATAGCGGGTATACCCACCCAAAGGTTCATCAGCTCCTTGCCCAGTTAAAACGACTTTTACATTTTCAGAAGCCATTTGAGCCAAGTAATACATAGGAATCATGGAGGTCGTTGCCAAAGGCTCCTCTACAATACGAGAACATTCTTGAATTAAGCGTAAAAAATCAGTAAACGTAATTTTTTTAACATGGTGTTCCAAGCCTAATAATTTAGCTGTATTTGTAGCATCTACAATTTCATCTTCTTCAAAATCTCCATCAAAACCGATTGTAAATGCTTTCAGTTTTCCTTTGTAATGTTTTTGAGCTAATGCAGCAACTAAAGCTGAATCAATTCCGCCACTCAATAGGACCCCTACTTCCACATCAGATAATAATTGTCGCTGAACTGCTTTTTCCAATTCGACTCCATACCGATGAATTAAGTTGTTTCTTGAGTCATGTATTTTCTTTGGAGGAGTTTTTTGTGCAAAATATTTTTCAATGGGTGTCAATACTTGCTTCGTCAAGTCAAAAGACATAGAATGTCCAGGTTTGAGCTTTTGAATTTCAGTATACAGAGTGTCGGGGGATGCATTGTATCTCAATCTCAATAAACTAGCTAAAGCAGGTCGATTTAAAGTTTTCTGTTCTAATAAAACTTTGATAGGTCTGATTTCAGACGAAAAAACAAGTTGTTTTCTATCAACAAAATAATATAGGGGCTTTACACCAAATGGATCCCTTCCGATATGGATTATTTCATTTTTCTTGTCGAGAAATGAAAAAGCAAAAATTCCGTTAAAATCCGAAATTCGATCAATTCCAAAATGGATGAGGTAATAAAGAATCGTTTCGGTATCAGAGTGGCCTTTGTAAACGATGTCTTTAGGAAGCTTATCACGCAATTCTAAATGATTATATATTTCTCCATTGAAAATGATTACATAGTTTCCACAATCGGAAACCATAGGCTGATGTCCTGCAGGTGATAGATCAATAATCGACAAACGTCTTTGTCCAAAATGGATCGTATGATTATTAACTGAAAAGGAGTTAATCCCAAAATCATCCGGCCCCCGGTGTTTAATTAAAGAGAGAACAGTTTCCTCAATCTGTACATTTATAGTACCTAGAATTCCACACATATTTATTTTCGTTTTCTTAAAAGTTTAGCGGGAATGCCACCGACAATGCTATATGGTTCAACGTCTTTTGTTACCACAGCACCTGCTCCAATAATCGATCCTTTTCCTATTTTAACACCTGGCATGATAACCACATTACGCCCAATCCAAACATCATTCTCAATCTCGGGAATCAATTCTTCTGTATCTCCTTGTTGAACCATTGGGATTTCAGTGTCCAAAAAAGAATGACCTTTAGTTAAAATAGAAACATTTGGTGCAATCATAACAAAAGAACCTATTTTAGCTCCTTGGATAAAGACATTTTCATTGATTTGACAATTAGCGCCAATCTTTAAACTGCTTGCATCTCCGATATACACGTTATATTCAAAGAAATTTAAACTACCTTTTTCAGTTATTTTAAGAACGTTAGACAAATACCAGCACCTGATTTTATTTGCAGCCTTTAAAAATCGTGAATGAGGCAATTTGCTTATCAACATGTAATAAATCACTAATTTTAACTTTCTCATAATCTACTGATTGACATTAAATAAGGCATAACAGCCCATCTTAGTGTATTTTTGTTTTTCCTTCTACCAAAAAGATCAATTATTGAAAAAACGTTGTTTTTTCTTACAAATTTTAAGCGGATTGTCTGTTCTAATTTGTTGATGATTTCTACATCCTTCATCAATATTGCGAGATTTAAAACTTCAGAATTATCATAAAGATCATATTTGACCATAGTAGGTTTATTTTGAGCAATGAACCTTTTGAATAAACCTGATTTTGAATCGTAAAACGATTCCTTAATCAGATTATATCCTTTATTTACAACATCTTGAGATTCTTGTAGATCAATAGAATTTGACGTTTTAATGATGTTCTTAATAATGAAACAAGAATGAAAACAATCAATAAATGAATTTGTATCATACGGAGCGTACACCCAACTACCATCTACTTGTTGGACTGATTGAATGAATTTGTATAATTTCTTTATTTTGGTTTCAATGTATTTTTTATTATCAACATACTGGTAAAAAATAGAGTATGCAAACATGGTATATGAAACGGCATTTGTCACAACTCTGTCTTTAAAAGGTCCATATGAAGTAATCATAAAATTTTCACTATCTTCCAATACTACAATGTCTTTTTCATAAAAATCATAAATGCTAAGAATCGCATTTAAAATTTTTTCATCATGAGTAATTTTGTAGTAGGAGTCAAGTAATTCAAGAACATAAGGAGTATTGGTAGTAAACGGTGTATTTTCGTTATAGACTGTGGTGGCATCTATAACAATCTTAAAACCTGTTCCCCAACAAAGTCCACTGTAGTTTTTTGAATGATTTTGAAGTAACCAGTCAATATGAATTTTCGCAAAGTCTAAGTAATTCTTGTCGAAATTAACCTGATATAAATTGAGTAGAACAATGCCTGCCTGAGCTCTAACTATCGGGTATTCTTGCGATTTAAAAAAAATACGGGATTTATTTAGCAGATAAAAATCAGCAACTGAAAAACACCCGGCAGGAAGAAGTCCCAATAGTTTGTTTTTAAAATAAAGCATTTTAATCTTAACTCCAATCCTAGTTTTCCATATATCGTAAGGATCATAAGTGGATAAATCTTCTCTCAAACAAAAATGTTCGATGATAGATATGTTACTTGCTATATTCATTTCTCCTTAAAATCTTTTTGTAAAACCATTTTGAAAAATCCCTCCATTTTTAGAGCTACCTCCGAAGCCATAAAATGTTTTTTAGCATAAAAATGATTAAATTCCCCTATTTCTTTAATTATTGTTGGGTGTTCTAACATATAAGAAATTTTCTCAGCAAAATCAGTAGAATTAAGACTTTTAACCAGGTACCCCATTTTACCTTCTTCAAAAAAATCATTTATTCCCCCCACAGGCCGTGTAATTACCGGTAAACCAAAAGCCATGGCTTCCAAAACGGAAGTTGGCATTCCTTCACTGTACGATGGTAGAATATAAATACTCGCGTCTTCAAAAGCTTGAATTAATTGTTCTCCACTAACATTACCTAAAAAATGGACATTTTGCAATTTCTTTTTCTTCACATAGTCCTTTGCTGCTTCTAGTTGTGACCCTTCCCCTGCGATTACTAACCGAAAGCTACCACCTTGCTTTAAAAAATCCTCACAAGCTTCCAAAACGATGAAGATTCCCTTATAAACTTCAACGCGTGTTAAAAATAGAATGGTAAAATCTGGAACTTGCTTTTTCTGAATTTCAAAGTTTGCAATTAGTCTGTCATCAACTTTAGTGGTTGTTAATTTAATGGGACTTTTAATTCCCCAGTTGATTAAATCCTTTTTGAACGCCCCTGATAAAACTAAGTGCATGGAAGCCAAATCGTATTTTCGTTTAAACCAACTTGAGTCGTTGTTGATTCGTTCAACCAACTCTGGCGACCAACCGTGCCAAAATACAAGCGTCTCTTTTTTCGTAATAGAGGCAATTTTTAAAAATAGTGCGTCGCGTTTTATGGCTGTACTTCCAAGTGATGGATTTAAAACGACCAGGTCATAATTTCCAAAACGACATAGGAAGAAAAACTTAATCAAATCAAAAGGTAAAATTAAAGGTCCAGGTATTTTTTTTCTTCCTCCAATGAAATTATAATGCACTTTCAATTTCCAATAAGGACGTAATCCCTCGTAATGATTCGCAACTCCGCCGAGAAGTGAAATATCAGGGGTATTTATTAGAATTTTCAAAACTTAAATAATTGTGTTTTTACTTACTACTTATCATAATTATCCCAATAAAACTTATAATTGGAATAATCTGCTTTACCCTTTCCTTCGTCTGCAAAAATGGATAATGGCAGATAGCTTAATACTATTAAGAAAGTTATAAGATAAATGGGATACATTTTATTAATATTCGTTCTTAAATAATCTAATAAATATGCGGTTGCTGGAATAATGAAAATTGTTAAATAAGTTGTTGGACGAATTAATCCATGATTGAGATTAGCAACTATATTATAAAGTAAAAAACCAAATAACGCTAAATTGTAATATGTGAGAAAGAAAGTGTTTTGATACGTAACTTTCAATTTAGGCGAAAACCAAATAATTAATAGAGGTATTAGCATTAAGCTTAATCTTCTAGGGCCTATATTACTAACTTGATTATTCTCAATTAAAACATTTATGTTTTCTGAATACCAATCGTAACCAAGAAGATTGAATAATTGGCTAAATTGGTTTAAACTATCAATCCAAAAATCCATACTTCCAAGGATTAATGAAAAAACAACTAAAAAAAGTGTCAGGATTCTACTCTTAAAATAATCTCGTTGTGGAATAAAATAGAAAATAATTAGTCCCAATGCTGAGGTATGAAACAAACTAGCGAATAAAATTGTAAGTACATATTTTACGAATTGTCTATTTTGAATGAATTGTATAGAGAATACAAAAATTGTTGCTGACAACATTTGTCGCATACCATTCATCCAATTAAGATATTCGGGACCAAATAAGATAATAATCCCTAAAAACGGGTATAAATATCGGTGGTCTTTAAATGCATAGTAGATAAAGAACAACTGAAGAAAAGCGAAAAAACCAAAGTAAAAAGAAAAATGAAGTCCTGATTGAGCAAATAAATTAGTAATAAATTCAAAACCAATTTCTTTATCCAAATATGGATTTAAGCCATTTTGTATTCGTAAATAGTGACTTAAATAAGTTAAGTGATCAACGCCTACATTCCATCTTACTCCTGAAACAAAAGCGAATAAGAATAGGGCAATAAATATTTCCCAAGACCAAAAGGAGGTTTTTCTATGAAGTTGAATAGATTGCTTTTCACGTAAATAGGAGATACGTCCCAATAAAAACAACATTAACCCCAAAAGCCCATATACAAAGAAACTCTGAACCATTTAAACTTCTATATATTTTTCAGTTTTTTCATTTGGAAAAAAAAACAAGAAACCTATCCAAAAGGAAAGATCTAAAAAAAATTGTAGAAAAGAACGTTCCAAAAAGTACTGAAATTTGTATTTGTTTATGTTCGTTTTGATCGTATGAACAAGAGCACGCAAAAATAAAAATGAGCAATAAAGAACAACGAAAATGGTAAAAAACTTATAGTTTATAAAAAAGAAAATAAGAGCTAAAAAAAGCAGAATAGCAGTGTATTGAGCGCGTATTGTTTGGATAATGAAATAAAATTCAAAAAAATGTTTTCGAAATAATATTCCAGGGTAAAAACCATAACCTTGTATCAGGTTTTTCCACATTCTTTTTTCATTACGATAATCAATTGTATGATGTTTTGTAATCAAATGGGGCAATCTATGTACACAAATGCCCAGTGTTTTAAGACGTATAGAAAAATCTATATCTTCATTAATTTTGAATTTTGTATTCATTCCATTCAATTCATCCCAAACTTTTCTTTCAATGAAAAATATTCCACCATTTGTATCTAATTTTTCGATTTCATTTGGTATATCTTTTGAATAGGTTCTTGGTGATTTTCCAATAAAATTTCCCTCATAATCATAGAAATAGTCATCTAAATGCCCTGTAAGAACTTTGAAATTCATTTTTTTATTATCATTTATTGCATAAGATAAAAAATCAACATCCAATTCCATATCCCCATCAACAAAGAATAAAATATCTCCGGATGATTCTTTGGCACCTATATTTCTTGCAATTGCGGCATTTTTTTTACCTGTAATAACAAATGTTTTATTAACGAATGGAAATGATTTCGCTGTTTCTATACTATTATCTTCTGATTTGGAATCGACATAAATTACTTCAAAATCAAGGTCGGAGTATGAATTAATAATATTAGAAATACTATTTAAACATTTTGTTAATCTCGATCCCTCGTTATACCCAATTACAATAATACTTACCATTCATTTAAGGAAAATTCATTTTTATTTTAATGCGTTTTCTAGAAATGAAAATGATTTCTGTTGCTCCTCTTCAAGAATTTTATTTACATTCTCCCAATTTATGCTTGCATCAATCATTTTCTCATCAAAAGAAAAATTGTCTAATATTAATCTGTCTTCTAAATTAAAGGTTTTTAATAGTGAAGTAAAACGAGCAATTCCCCTGTTTTTATTACCAACAGCTAAAAAGGGTTTATTAAAAATGATTGAAAATACACAGCCATGAAAGGAATCAGTAATTACGAAATCTGCATCCATAAATCCTTTTAACCATTTAGACACCGGAGGAAATATTGAATTTTCAATCGTATTTCTCCCCGTAAGTTTTTCTTTTTGCATAACAGTGAAAGGTTTAATTTTCAACCAGTTTGATACATCTATGATTAATTTGTCTTTTTCAGTATTCTCATCAAGAATGTAAGTCATTAATTTCCCTTCACTTGTTGGTTCATTTTCTTCTTGGGTTACTTGTATGTATTTACTTGCATTTAGAAGCAATGTTGGATCCAGGACATGACTTGCTGAAATACTCAAATAATTTTCACATAACTTCACTCCTGACGACTCACGAACAGATACAGCATTGAATTTTTTTACTAACTCAGAACAAATTCTAGTTTGTTCCGGTGTAAATTCCCATTGATCTACACCAAAAGATGCTGCATATGAAATTTTTTTTATTTGATCCTCCTTTTCAATAAAATCCAGGAAGTAATTAAATATATTGGGTGAGTATTTAGGCCGCCAAACCTGATCACTACCAACAACGATAGCGTCGAAGTTTAAATTTTTAATCTCATTTAATTGCTTGTTATCGGTGATTTCCGACGTGATTGGTTGAATGTGTTTTCTCTTAAAATAATTGGTGTAAGTTCCTATAATCTCTTTTTCCTTTGTATTTGGATCTAATGAAAAAGTGGTGCGTTTCAGGAGATGTTTTAAGATTATTCTTTTTACCTGATTTTTTACAATACGTTTAATTGTTGGTTTTGAAGGTTGCCTGTTGATTATCCATACTTCATGCCCCATTTCTTTTAAAGTGCTTTGTAAAGCATAGGCTTGCAGCAATCCGCCATAATTGTTTATTAAGGGCTGTGTAAGTATTCCTATTTTCATTTGTTAATAGTTAGATTAATTAACGACGGTTAATATTTCATCCACTGTTCTTCGTTTGGATAATGTATATTTTATAGTGTCTTCAATATATCCCAAAGCGATTACACAAATTATTTTTTCAGAAGGCTTAAGACCTAATATTTTTTCTGCTTTTAAATCTTCTTGATATTCTTTTCCCCAATTTGCGCAGCATGAAGCAATTTCGTGATAATGAAGCGAATACAATAGGTTCATAAGAAAAATCCCTCCATCAATGTACAATTGATTTCTTTCTCCAACCGAGAAAAAATAATTTCTATCCGAGGTTAAAACAATAATTTGATTAATATTATCTCTAAATCCTGTTAAACCACCCTGAATATCAAGGATTTCATCTATTGTTTTTTTATTTTGTATAAAGTGAACCTTTACTGGCTGTCGATTGCATACAGATGGTGCGTTTTTGGCAATATCAACGACTGATTTTATGATATCGATCTTAATTAATTCCTTAGAGAAACTCCTTATACTTTTCCTCGAATTGGAAAAATCTAAAAAATTATCATTAACGTTTTTATAATATTCAGATTTGCTGACAACTTTGTATATTTCTTCTTCTTCTATCAGGTTTTCTTGAATTCTACTGTAAATTTTTTCGGAAAAAAAATCTTCAATATTTACATTGTTATTCAAATGAAGTTTGAAATAATCTGAAAGCACTTTAAGAGAAATAGATACCTGACTGCTCTTTGATGAGTCATAGTTAATCTTCTCAAGATTACGTATCATTCGCTTAACCCGATGTTCAGCAAAACGATACCGCAACTGTCTCTTATACACATCTCCGAGCCCACGAGACTAAGGCGAA
>NZ_CABHOL010000025.1 GCF_902168135.1 uncultured Fluviicola sp. | reverse complement strand
TCCCTGCAGCCAGAAAAACGGTGCGATGAAAAGTACCAGGAACATCCAGTACCACGGAACGTAAAAGAGGATCAAAAACAGGAAGCTCAATCCAAGCCAGGTTCCCGGAAGTTTTTGGAGCATAAACGGAACAAACAGTTTTAAACTCGCTTTTTGTTCCTGGTTCCTGAAATGGTAAAGAATGGAAAGCGTAAAAATCGATAAGACAATGGTCCAAAGCAAAGTCACCACGAAGTCACTGAACGACTGAATATCAAATCCCATAATGATGCTTAGCTGCGAAGCCCAGTCGTATTCGTATTGGTGAGTGAGGTCTTCGTAACGCATCAGGTCCTGGAATACAATTACAGCGATAATAATCGGAATAGTGAGCACCAGGTTGTAGCGCATGATCTTCCCGATGTGAACGCGGTAGAATGAAAAACTGTCGGAGAACATTTGTCCGAAGGTGCGGATTTTATTCAGGTCAAATACGTTGATGTATGTTTTGATCGGCGGATCGCTTTCATGCACCAGTTCCGGGTGGCGTCTTGCCACAACGATCGGGTAAATGATGTAGTAGAAAACAATGATCGCAAATGAAACCGTAATGATGGCCCATTTCGACCAGTCTGCCAGTTCCTGGTAATTGTGTGTAACATAACTTTCCAAAAATCCGGCTGCGATCAGGAAGGGAATGAGCGACATCATGATCTTCAAACCTCTTTTCGCCGAAAGCTGCAGACTTTGCAGGCGGGTATAAGAGCCGGGGAAAAGTAACCCGTTCCCGAGTGTAATTCCCGCACCGCCGGCAATGGCAATCGAACTGATCTCAAATGCACCGTGGATCCAGATTCCCAGGAAAGAAACGATCAGCAAACCTTTCAGGTGGAAGAAATATTGAAAAGCACCCAGCATGATCGAGTTGTTGAAGATCATAATATGTGTACCTATCGTAAAGAAAATCCCGAGAATGAAGGTGTAGAAAGAAACGGTGATGTTGTTCAGGGTTATTTCCAGGAACATACTGACTTGTGATCCGCTGTGATAAACGCCCAAAGGGTCGCCTTTCTCAATATTTTTCAAAGTCATTTCAACATAGCCGTCACCCAGGATCATACGCGGAAAATCCGGGTTGAAGTGCGTGGAAATGGCCCCGACAATTGTCCAGAAGAGAAAAACGAATAAAGCGAACAATAAATTCTTTCGTGATCTGTAGATTTCCAGTGGAATGGAAACCCTCCAAACGGTGAACAGTTTCCGGAACGAGTCTTTCCGCTGTTTATGCACCAGGTTATGAATCCCCTGAGCGATCTGGTTCAGGTAAACACGAACCGTCCGTTTGCTATAGAACGTCTGCGCATAACTCAAATCATCGGTAATATCCGAATATAAGTCTGCGATTTCTTCAGGATCACTAGTTTGATTTGAAGTCAAAGACTGGAATTTCTTCCATTTTTCTTTGTTCTGTTCTATGAAGGAGGTTTCTTTCATCTGGAAGGGATAAAAATAACTTTTTTATTGAATCGGAATCCTAATCCCCCATGAAATTTATTTTTTGGTTCGGCCCTTCGACTTCGCTCAGGGACCTCCGAATAAAAAATTGATTACAAACTAGCTTTGAAAGGTGACTGAGCGGATTATATAGAAGGTGACTGAGCGGAGTCGAAGTCACTTTTTCTTCGAAGACTTATGCGAAACCTCAAACTTCCCGATTTTCACGAAGAATCCGCCTTTTTGCGTTTCCGTTGCTTTACCTGTCTGGAAATCTACCGTAGTTTTGGTTTTCTCGGAAAGCGTATTCGTAATCAGCGGAATCGGGTTTTTCATATTTGAACCGCCAGTGTTTGAAGCCAGATCCTTGCTTGGTGCTTTGTTCACATCGTTATTCAAGGTAGGTGCAACCGGCTGTTTGTCGTCTTTAACCTGCGGCAAAATCGTTGGGTGGTGCGGCTTGTTCTCAGCAAGTGGAGTTTTCTCCAATTCCGGCTGAACCGGAATCAACTGCTCCGGGTTCTTATTCTCTTTTTGAACAGGGGCTGTGCGTTCTTTCAAGTTCGAATGACCGCTGTTTCCGTTCTTTGGAGTGCTTTTTTGTGCTACGTAAGTATCATCCTCCCCGATAGATCCAACAGAAGGAACCAGTTTAGCAGGTTTCTTGTCTTCCGATTTTGGTTGAGTGTTCTTTTTACCGCTGTTGTTTTGAGCAACCGTATTGGATGTCCCTTCTTTCGTATGATTACTGTTGTTGAAACCCAATTTTAAAAACAGGAGCAGAATGGCAGCAGCTGCGGCAGATCTGGCGATAAATTTCCAGGAAACCAAAGCCACTTCTTTTTCTTTCAGGTCTTCTTTGTTCGGATAAAGAACCGCTGAAGGCTGTAAACGTGTTTCGCGGTAATCGGCAACCAGTTTTTGAGCCTCCGGATGTTTTGCTAAATACCCGTCAAATAGTTTTTCTTCGTTTGCAGTAAGTACATTTTCCACTTTTCCGATCGCAAAATATTCCAGGTTTTCACCGGTTACGATCGAAAGGTCTTCCTTTTTCAACAAGTATTTTTGAAGCGGGTCCATCTTTTCCGGTGTGTCGTCCAGGAAAACCAATTCCTCGTCGATCTGCAATTCCGGATTGGCAGCTAAGAACTCCTCAAAAGCAATTCGCTCCTCTTCGGAAAGAGTTCCTTCCAGGTAATCCAGGTAAAAGGATTCGTAATTGTCGGTATGAATGAGTTTTTTCATGCTACTAATTCTGTTGATTTTAAGTAGTTCTTCAAGGTCTGACGTGCTCTAAAGATATACACTTTTACCTGTGATTCGTTCAGAGCGGTAATTTCTGCTATTTCATTGTAATTGTATCCTTCATAATCTCTCAGCAAAATGACGGTCTTTTGAATTTCCGGCAATTTGTTGACTGCTTCCTGCAGGGTTTTCTGAACATCGAATAAATGGCTCAGCGTATCATCCTGCTTCACATCCTGTCCTTCAAAGCTGGTCGTGCGTTTTTCTTTTTTCAATACATCTACCATCTGATGGTAAGCTGTGGTAAACAAATACGACTTTGCTTTGGATGCATCAATGCTCTCGTGTTTCTCCCAAACTTTCGCGAAAGTTTCCTGGACCACGTCTTCGGACAACATCCGGTTTTGGGTGTGTTTGACTACGAACCGATAAAGATTATCAGCATACAATTCAACTGCCTCATTGTATTCTTTTCTGGTCATGTAGTCGTTTAACAGTCGTAAGACTATTTCGTCCGCATAAAGTTACAGCAATGAAATCATTTTTTTAAAAAAAGTTCCGAATGCCTTGTTTTATAGTAGTTTGGAAAGTGTAATATTGCAGTAAATAAACAAACCTTATGAAATTAATAGCGATTATCCTTTTCACTTTTTCCGGAATTTCAGTTGGCAGAGCTCAATGTGATGTAGATGTGCGCGAAGCATTCGGGGGAGTTTCTTCCATCACGGTTTACAATACTTATATCACCATCGGTGCCATTGCAGATGCTTACGTGAATGAAGTCTATACTTCCGAAAGGGTGAAAGAATTAATGTCGGAGCAGACGAGCATGCTTCAATCGGTAGTTGGAATGCTTGAAAAATGCAAAGTTGCAAAGAGCAACGGATTGAGTGCAGACGATGTGGAGTATATCAAAGAATTGATTGACTGCCTGGAATCTTTGAAAAAAGAAGCTCAGGGATTGAACGATTATGCAGCAGACGGAAGTGCAGATGCTCAAAACCGGTACAATAAAAACCGTGATAAAGCGTGGGGGCAGATTAAGGAGCTGTTGGGGCTGGAATAACTGCCTTTATCGGTTCGATTATTAAAAATGACGGAGGAGAAGAAACCCTTATTCAAACGTTTTTGGTTCCGGGAAATGGTTTCATTGATCATGAAGCTGCATCCGGTTGTTTTATTCTTGCTTGGATGGCTGGATTCAAAAGAAAGTTTCCTGGTCCTGGTATTGGGTTACCTGATCTATGCTTTGCGTATCCAGGCTGAAATGGGAGTTTCCTTTGTTTATGATTACAAATGGCGTGTTTTAAATGCCATTAATCGATCAGCCGGGTCAAAAGTCGGGTCAGCCGTTTCGTATCTCCTTGGATTCGCTTTTGTTTTAGCAGTCTGGTTGTTCGTTTACCTCATTTTCTTCGGGTTGTATTATGATTCGGTTGCAAGGCAATATCCGTATGGCGGGCCTGGTCCATTCGACGGCGAGGCAGGACGCTTGTTAATCCGAACGCTTTGGATCAACGGCATTTATTTCCTGTTTGTTGAAGCCATGCAATTGAGAAGAACGATCAAGAAAATGACTCCGGAAAGACACGACATGATGCGCGCAATTTTTCTGGGTGTTCCTTTTATTAATATGACTAAATGGTCGGCCTTTCCTATGATCTGGCTCATGATCTGTTCGGCAGTATTTATCTTTTTATGTGCGGCAAGAGCATTCGAAGCCGCTATTATCTTCTATTTTATCTTTGATATAGGTTTTACTTTTTTGAAACGATTGGAAAAGAGAAAGAATGGTTCGTTGATACTTTTCACTAAATAAAAGCGACATTTGCGGTTTTCGTGGAAAAATGAAATGGAGAAATAAGTAGTATTAAAGCATTCTAACAATAAACGATTACAGTATGAAATCAATTTTGACCAAATCAATTTTAACCGGTATGTTTTCTGTTTTTGGTGTTGTGATTTTCGCGCAGGAACCGCCGGCTCCTCCAAAACCTGAAATGCACTACGACCTGGTTGACCAGGAGGCTGAATATCCCGGAGGTATGGCAGCACTGAAGAAATTCATTGCGGATAGTCTCAAATACCCGGAAACTGCTAAAGAAAAAGGAATTATGGGGAAATGTTATTTGCAGTTTATTGTTTCGGAAACCGGAGAAGTGACCAACATAAAGGTCAAGAAAGGTGTTGTAGATTGCAAGGAATGTGATTTGGAAGCCATTCGCGTTGTAAAAGCAATGCCGAAATGGACGCCGGCACAAAAGGATGGTAAAAACGTAAATAGTACTTTTAATTTACCGGTTTCCTTTAAACCGTGATCTTTATCCCCATCACACAAACATCATCCGTTTGCTCGTGGTTTCCTTTCCAGTTTTCAAATTCGGTTTTTAAATCTTGTTTCAGTTCCGGACCGCTCTTTTCTTTGTGTGCCTGGATGAAATCCCGGAAAGTGGCGTATTTGTATTTCTTGTTTTTCGGTCCGCCGAACTGGTCCGCATATCCGTCTGAGAACAAAATGATCCAGTCGTTTGCTTCGAGCTGAATTTCATGGGTTGTGAACGGCTTGGCACCGTCAAATTGACCAACAGGCTGTTTATCAGGACCGGTAACCAAAATTTCTTCTTCCCGGAAAATCCACAAGGGATTATTAGCTCCTGTCCATTGGAGGACTTTGGTTTGGTGGTTGAAACAAGCCAGTGAAATGTCCATTCCGTCTTTTACGGAGCGCGCTTCTTTCGTGAGTGTTTGAACAACCAGTTCGCGTACGTGATCTAATAACTGTCCGGTGGGCTGCTCCGGATTCAATGCCAATGATTGATAGAGGGCGTTGATACACAAAACACTGACCATTGCTCCCGGAACACCGTGTCCGGTGCAGTCTGCAACCGCAAACCAGCTTAAATGACCGCGTTTCTCGAACCAGAAAAAGTCACCGGCAATAATGTCTTTCGGGGCATAATAGACAAATGCGTTTTCGTTGAAGCTTGCCTGGATCTCGCTTTCCAATGGAAGCAGGGCCTGCTGTATGAACCGCGCATATTGGATACTCTCTACGATTTCGTGGTTCTTTGCCTCTACAATGAGTTTTTGTTCCTGCAATTCCTGCGTCCGTTCTACCACTTTTTCCTCCAGGTTTTCATACGAATGACGCAGTTTCTGCATCATCGAATTAAAGTTCTTCGAAAGCAGGTCCAGTTCCAGGCTTCCGGTGATCTCAATGGTTTGGTCGAGGTTGTCCGTAGAAATGGTTTCTGTCTTTAAAGCCAGCTCCTGGATCGGTTTGGTGAGTTTGCGCGAACGGAAATAGACAATGACTGTGAGTATGGCAAGTGTCAGCAGGAAAATAACTCCGAAGCGCCATAACAGGTCAGTTACGAGGTTTTGATAAGGCAAATCGTTTGTACCCAATTCAAGTACATAACCGGAATACAATTTCGACTCTAATACCGGGAGAAAAATGAATTCGGTAAATTCTTCACCCCTTGAAGCCGGATTGTCTGTATCAACCAAAATATGCTTCTTAGATTCCAGGCACTGAAGGTATGCTTTTTGAAGTTTGGGGTTTTTGATATGGACATCTACCACGTTTTTTACGCCCAGGTATAATTCTACCTGGTTGATCGCTTCAAAACGTTTATCCAGGCTCCGGATTTTGGAAAGCAGCAATTGTTTGAACTCATCGGCCGATTTGGAATAAAAGCCCAGTTCGATGATGTGTTTCCCATCTAAAGAAGTTTGGTAGCTGTATTTCTTGATCTTTCCGGTCTTGATTTCCAGCCCGAAACGGTCTTCCTTGAATGTTTTGGATTGGAAGATCTGATTGAAGAAGGGGATGAAGGTTTGGTTCAGTTTTTTGAAATCCAGTCCCAAATCCGGTGCGAAAGTCGTATTGACAATTTTCAGTTCCCGGTTGATCAGGTAAATGTCTTCCCGCTTGGGATCCATTTCAAGAAAAGATCGTAAGGCATTCAAATCAACTGAACGGGCATTTTGTTTTGACAGAACGAGTTGAATTTCGGTGGAAATGTGTTCCATACGCTCAATCAATGACTGCTCGTGCGTGCGCATGGAAAAATCGTAGTATTCGATTAAATTTCGCGTTTCTTCTACGATATTTTTCTTTTGCTGCTGAATATCACTTTCAACCTTATCGAGGTTGTATTGATAGGTGAGGTAGAAAACAATGGAAAAAATAAGCAGTACGGGAACCAAAATGTTCACCAGCAGCTGTCGTAGGATACTTCGTTTCGTTTTCACACAGTGAATGTAGGGAAATTCGTTTAAGTGAAATCATTTTGAGGCAATTGACAGGAAGAAATACGGCAGATGCGGTATGGTTGTTCATTGATTCAGGGCAATTGTTCATTTGTAAAATCGGATTCAGGAACGAATGTTAGTATTGCGAAAAAAATGCATGAAAACCTTTCTAAATCTTACCCTTTTTGCTTTAATTCATTTTACTTCGCAAAGCCAGAATTTGTATGTTAGAGCCTCAACCGGATACAACTTTCCTGCTGCCAGAAGCAATATGGAGAATTACCTGATGAATAAGTGGGTGGCTGTTGTTTATCCATATAACGTGGACAGGTTTCAGTATTCATTGGGAAAAGGTCAGAATATAAATGTTGAATTAGGATATACAACAAAACATAACATTGGGTTCGAACTGAATTTCTCTTATTTGAGGGGTATGAAAAATATACATGAGGGTATATACTTTGAAAACGATATCTTCCGAAGAGAGCTGTGGGGGCAGTTTTATGCTGTAAATCCGGGTGCTCACTTTTTGTGTCCGTTGGGGAAAGCATCTTTAAAGATGCATGTTTCAGGTGTTTTTGGAATGGGAAATATGTATTTCAACCTAATTGGGATATTCAATGGTGAAGAATGGATGCGTTATGAAAATAAATTTTCCGGGGGGTATTACCTGGGATTTAAGGCAGGAGTTGATTTTATATATCCTATTAGTAATCGCTGGAGTTTGTTTCTGAATGTAAATTGGGTAAATGCGAATTATTCGCCTGCCAGGGCGAAAACCAAGTATATGGAAAGCTCAATTGACAAAACACATTTGCTAAGTGTTGGGGAAAGGGAGACCATTTTTACCAATTCAATTGAAAAAGGGCAATATAATCCGGATGTTCCGTCTCAACGACTAAGAGAAAACTTCGCTGCAAGCAGTATTGGATTGCAGGTTGGGATTCAATGGAATTTGTGGACGAAAAAGCAGGAAGAGGACAAAAAGGATTAAACAAGTAGGGTCGGAATATTTTCCGACCCTACAGTATTATTTATGATTTAATCCTTAAAACTCAAACGTTTCCATGAACTTCGTAGTGAAGTTCCCTTCGTTGAATTGTGGATCTTCCATCAGTTTTTGGTGGAAAGGGATCGTTGTTTTGATTCCTTCGATGATGTATTCGTCCAAAGCACGTTTCATTTTCAAAATTGCTTCTTCGCGCGTTTGAGCAACTACGATCAATTTCCCGATCATGGAGTCATAGTTCGGCGGGATCGTGTAACCTGCGTAAGCATGGGTATCGATTCGCACACCGTGTCCTCCCGGAGAATGGTAGCTGGTAATTTTACCCGGAGACGGGCGGAAATCAGCATACGGGTCCTCTGCATTGATACGACACTGGATCGAGTGCATTTGCGGGTAGTAGTTCTTTCCTGAAATCTTTTCTCCGAAAGCAATCTTGATTTGCTCCTTGATTAGATCGTAATTGATTACTTCCTCCGTGATCGTGTGTTCTACCTGGATACGTGTGTTCATTTCCATGAAGTAGAAATCACGGTTTTTGTCAACCAGGAATTCTACTGTCCCAACACCTTCGTAATTTACAGCCTTCGCAGCTTTAATTGCCGCCTGACCCATTCTTTCACGCAATTCGTCAGTCATGAACGGAGAAGGTGTTTCTTCTACCAATTTCTGGTGACGACGCTGGATGGAGCAATCACGCTCAGATAGGTGACAAGCATTTCCGAACTGGTCACCTGCGATTTGGATCTCAATGTGACGTGGTTCTTCGATGTATTTCTCCATGTAGATCCCGTCGTTCCCGAAAGCAGCAGCTGCTTCCTGGCGCGCTGAGTCCCACGCAGCTTCCAAATCTTCTTCTTTCCAAACGATGCGCATTCCTTTTCCACCACCACCGGCAGTAGCTTTCAAAATGATTGGGTAAACCACTTTTTTAGCAGTTTCGCGAGCATCGTCCAAATCTTTTAACAATCCTTCTGATCCCGGAATACAAGGTACTCCTGCAGCGATCATGGTTGCTTTAGCTGTTGCTTTATCCCCCATTCCGGCAATCTGCTCAGGCAATGCCCCGATGAATTTGATATTGTGCTCCTGGCAAACGCGGGAGAATTTCTCATTTTCAGAAAGGAATCCGTATCCCGGGTGAATGGCATCTGCATTGGTGATTTCTGCAGCTGCAATGATGTTTGCTATTGATAAGTAAGATTTGTTACTCGGAGCCGGGCCGATACATACTGCTTCATCAGCAAAACGAACCGGTAAGCTTTCTTTATCGGCAGTAGAATATACTGCAACCGTTTTGATTCCCATCTCTTTACAAGTACGAATGATACGTAAAGCGATCTCACCACGATTGGCAATTAATATTTTTTTGAACATAAAATCTTGTTTAATGAATAACTAGTTGTCGTACAACTTGTCGATTAAGCAGGATCTACCAGGAATAAAGGTTGATCGTATTCTACCGGTGAAGCATCGTCAACTAAAACTTTAACGATCTTACCAGTAAATTCAGCTTCAATTTCATTGAATAATTTCATCGCTTCGATGATACAAACAGTATCTCCTTTGTTGATGGATTGTCCAACGCTTACGAAAGGCTCTTTATCCGGTCCGGAAGAACGGTAGAAAGTGCCGATCATCGGAGATTTAACAGTAATGTATTTTGAATCTTCTGATGCTGCCGGAGCCGCTGGTGCTGGCGCTGCCGGGGCTGGAGCCGCCGCAGCTGCAGGAGCTGCTGCAATTTGAGGAACAACCGGAGCTGCTGCTTGCACGATGATTTGAGACTCTGCTTTCTTTGTCTCTGATTTAATCGTGATTTTAAAGTCTTTTTGCTCAATTTCTACTTCCGTAACACCTGATTTTGCTACAAACTTAATTAAGTCTTGGATTTCGTTCAGATTCATATCAGTATAATTTAATAGTTGTTTTTTCGATTATATTAAGAATTATAAGCCCATTTTATATACACGGCTCCCCATGTAAATCCACCACCAAAAGCGGATAGAATTAAATTGTCGCCTTTTTTCAATTGCTTTTCCCAGTCCCACAAACAAAGTGGCAATGTGCCTGCAGTGGTATTTCCGTAACGTTGAATGTTGATCATTACTTTTTCTTTCGGAACACCCATTCTGTCTGCAGTTGCATCAATGATTCGGAGGTTTGCCTGGTGTGGTACCAACCAATCCACGTCTTCGGCAGTAAGGTTGTTGCGCTGCATGATCTCGGCAGATACTTCAGCCATATTTGTTACCGCAAATTTGAAAACCTGTTTTCCTTCCTGCTTCACAAAATGCAAACGCTGTTCAACAGTTTCATGAGTAGGAGGATTTACTGATCCGCCTGCCGGCTGGTACAGGTATTGTCTTCCCGCTCCGTCAGATCTTAGGATCGCATCCTGGATTCCTAAACCTTCTGTATTCGGTTCCAACAAAACAGCACCGCCACCGTCGCCAAAAATGACGCAAGTCGTGCGGTCTTCATAATCCAAAATAGCGCTCATTTTATCAACGCCGATTACGATTACTTTTTTGTGTTTACCGGATTCGATGAAACTTGCACCTGTTTGCAAACCGTAAATGAAACCTGAACAAGCTGCGATCAAATCATAGCCCCAGGCATTTTTCATTCCGATTTTGTCGCAAACAACATTTGCGGTGGAAGGGAAAGGGTAATCCGGAGTGACAGTTGCCAAAATCACCAGCTCAATGTCTAATGGATCGGTATTTGTCTTTTCCAATAATCCTTTTACGGCTGCTGCGGCAATATCCGAACAGGCGCCTTCACGGAGAATGCGTCGCTCCTTAATCCCGGTTCTTGTTGTAATCCATTCATCAGAAGTATCAACAATTTTAGCTAAGTCGTCATTTGTTACTACTTCCTCAGGAAGATAACCACAAATGCCTGTTATTGCTGCGGTGATTTTACTCATTTTATTGATTAAAAGCTTCGTTAATGTTTTTTGTAAGATCTGATTTTGCCACTTCGTAGGAGTGCAGTAGCATACTTCTTACAGCCTTGTCGTTAGAGATTCCGTGACCGATAATGACATTACCCTTCACTCCAAGAATCGGAGTTCCGCCGTAATTCTCATAATTGAAACGATCAAAGTATTCATCACGCAGGCCTCTTTTACGCATGAGCGTGTAGATTCCTTCGGCTTGTTTTAAAGCAATGTTGCCGGTGAACCCATCACAAACAACAACGTCTGCCACACCGGTGAACAGATCACGGCCTTCGATGTTACCAATGAAATTAATCTCATCCGATTCAGCCATCAATTTGTGGGCTGCGATCGTGAGCAGGTTTCCTTTGGTTTCTTCTTCACCAATGTTTAATAAACCGATACGCGGATTTTCTACACCATAAACAGATTTGGCATAGAGACTTCCCAGAACGGCAAATTGATAAAGAACATCCGGTTTACAATCTGCATTGGCGCCAACATCCAACAGAATGGAGTTTTTACCATCAACTGTGGGCAATACGGATGTAATACACGGGCGAATAATACCGGCAATGGTGTTGACCTTGTAGATCGCACCAACCAGCATTGCACCTGTATTTCCTGTACTGGCAAAGATGTCTATTTCCTTTTTAGCGAGCAGGTCAAAACCCACGGCAATACTGCTGTGAGGTTTTGTCGGGATTGCCCGTGTCGGATGGTCATGCATCGTAATGACGTCAGGGGCATGAACAATATCATACCCTGCCGGATCTTCATTCAACGCGTTAAGGCCACTCAAGATTTGCTCTTGGTCGCCGATCAACACGAGACGCACGTCCTGAGGAAGTTCTTTTCTAGCAAGTACAGCACCGGCTATATTGGCCTCTGGTGCGAAATCACCGCCCAAAATATCTATTCCTATCTTCATCAGGAGGAATGTTTACTACTAAACAGCGCGAATTAAATCGCTACTTCTTTCTCAGCTACTACTCTTCCTTTGTAGTACAATTTGCCTTCATGCCAGTGTGCATGGTGGAACAAATGCGGTTGACCTGTTGTAGGGCAAGTTGCAATGTTCTTAGCAATTGCTTTGTCGTGAGTTCTTCTCTTGTCACGGCGTGTTGTCGAGGTTCTTCTCTTTGGATGTGCCATTTTACTTATTTATTTCAATCGTTAATTCAAATTTTTCAATGCGGACCATCGCGGGTCTATCGGTTTGTCATCGTCCGGATCATCCGAATCATCGTCATCTCCTTCATCATCCCAGTCTTCTCCACTGTCCTCATCATCGTCCCAATCTTCATCTTCATCCCATTCGTCGTCTTCATCCGGCTGATTTGCATTTACAATGTACTTGTTATACAAATCCATTACTTCCTCGTTACATTCCCCTTCCGGATGAATTCTTCGGGCCGGTAATGAAATGACCAACAACTCATAGATCGGTGCCGAAACATTTAGTTCATAAGACTCCGGGTGAAGAATAACTAAATTCTCGTCTTCGGAAACTTCTGTTCCAAACTTGTAAACAATGCGGTAATCACCGTGGATCTGTACTTCCATCGGATCATTGCAGCGATCACATGGAGTGGTAACAGTTCCTGAAAGCGAAAATTCGGCAATCATCATTGTTTCCTTCTTTTCAAATGCAAGTTCTACCAGAACATTAGCATCATCAATCAGCGTGTTTTCAACACCTTCAAAGAACGTTTTGTCTATGTTGAACTCATAGCGATGCGTCCCTGTTTTTAATCCTGCAAATTGGATTATGAACTCATTCGTAGATTTCTTCACTACACAAAAATTGGAGGGCAAAGGTAGAAAAAAATAAACGAAATGATACTTATTCTCAATTTTATTCGTCTAAATTTTATTTTCTTACTCAATTTCATGTTGTCTGTCTCCTCTTTTTCGGTGAGGTGCCGACTCCTGAACCTGCAATGGATTCGCCGCGATCTCTTTCAAAAATTTGCGGGTATTGAAAATATCAATTGCCAGGTAAATAGCGCTTCTCATGGATTGCGGATTCGCTTCATTTTTCCCGGCAATGTCAAACGCTGTCCCGTGATCCGGTGATGTTCTTACGATCGGTAATCCTGCAGTGTAGTTTACACCGTCCTCAAAAGCCAATGCTTTGAAAGCTGCCAATCCCTGGTCGTGGTACATGGCCAGCACGGCATCGTATTGACTGCGATTCGGGCTTCCAAAGAATCCGTCGGCAGGAAATGGTCCGAGTGCAAAAATGTCTTCATTTCTGGCCATATTGATTGCCGGAGTAATGATTTCTGCTTCTTCAGCCCCCATTTTTCCGTTTTCCCCGGCGTGCGGATTTACTCCAAAAACGGCAATTTTCGGACGCTGGATCCCGAAGTCTTTTTTCAGACTATTGTCCAGTGCTTTGATCTTTGCCAGGATCTTTTCGCGCGTCAAAGTGCCTGAAACGTCTTTTAAAGGAACGTGTGTTGTAACCAGAGCTACACGAAGTGAGCCACTGACCATCATCATCAATGCTTCGTCCATTCCTGCCAAGTGTGCCAGGTACTCCGTATGTCCCGGGAATTGAAATCCTGCTTTCCCGATTGCTTCTTTGGAAATCGGGGCTGTCACCAATACATCAATTTTTCCGGCAGCTAAATCTTCTGTTGCTTTTTCCAGGGAAAGAAAGGCATATTTCCCGCTTGCTTCGGTTCCTTTTCCTAATTCGAACTGAACTTCTTCATTCCAGACATTAATGATATTGATTTTGCGGTTAACAGCTTCATTAGCCGTCTTGCAGGTCTGGTAATTGAATTCAGGTTCGTTCAACGCTTTTTTATGAAAGGAAATGGTTTTGGACGATGCGTAAATGATCGGTGTACAATCCAGCAACATGCGGTTGTCTGCTAATGATTTGATCACTACTTCCGGCCCGATCCCGTTGATATCTCCGATTGAAATTCCTACACGAATAGGAACTGCACGGCCTTCTTCTTTGATTTTTTCTTTCTCTTTTTCCATCTTATGCCAGGCGTTTTAAAAAGTTGATCATTAAGCGAATTCCTGTTCCTGTTCCTCCAACACCACGGTAATCCTGAGGTCTGTCCAGGAAAGCCGGTCCTGCGATATCCATATGGATATAGGGCGCTTTTACGAAATGCTCCAGGAATTTTCCTGCTGTGATCATTCCTGCATATCCGTTCCCGATGTTGTTCAAATCGGCAATTTTGGATTTCATATCGTCGTAGTAGTCGTCCCAGAATGGAAATTCAACCATGCGTTCGTAGGTTTCCATTCCTGCATCATTCAGCATGGTGAAGTATTTTCTATCGGCATTCCCCATCATAATGGAAGCACGTGTTCCGATTGCGCGCGCAGCTGCTCCTGTTAAGGTTGCTGCATCGATCACCAATTCCGGTTTGAATTTCTCGGAGTAAGCCAATGCATCTGCAAGGATCATGCGCCCTTCGGCATCTGTATTTAATACCTCTACGGTTGTTCCGTCATACATGGTAATGATGTCACCCGGGGTATAAGCATTTAATCCCGGACGGTTGTCTGTAGCCGGGATGAGCCCGATCAAATGGATAGGAAGCTCCATCATAGCTGCAGCATAGATGGTTCCGGCCATCATCGCGGCTCCTGCCATGTCTGATTTCATGGCATCCATGGAACCGGCAGTTGGTTTCAGGCTCAAACCTCCGGTATCGTAAACAACTCCTTTTCCGACCAAAACAATCGGTTTTTTGTTGCTGGCTTTTTTCGGTTTGTATTCGATAATAGTAAATGTCGGGGGATCAACAGAACCTTTATTAACGGCCAATAATCCACCCATTTTCAATGCTTCAATCTTGGATTTTTCCAGGATCGTTACCGAAAATTTGGCTTCTTTTCCCTTTTCTTCGATGGCTTCTGCCAATTGGGTGGCATTTAAGCCGGAAACCGGTTCATTAACCAGGTCGCGCGCCCAGAATACGGCTTTCAAAGTTGCACTTAGTTCTTCAATAGCTGAAGCAGTGATCTTTGCTGAAAAATCGATCGTTTCCAATGCATATTTTTCTTTTTTCGCTTCTTTCCGGTATCTCAGGTATTGGTAATTGGAAAGTGCAAAACCTTCTGCGAGCAAAAGACTGTTTGATTTTCCTCCGTCGATGAAAATACTTTGCACTTCTTTGGGTAAAACCCCGCGGAGTTTGTGTCCCATAATACGTTGTTTTTCATCGGTTTCCTGGTCTTTAATAAACACAAAGTGCTTTCCTTTTAAAGGCAGATGCAGGAATTGCTGGTCGGCATTTTTGTGGAACAATTCCAGTTCTTCAGCTACCACTTTTGGTAGTTTTGTTTGCGTTTCCATTTTTTTTCCAACAAGGACAACGAGGCCTTCTTGCTGGTCGAACGCAGCGGATGTATTCAAATTCATCATCTTCGAAATTACGTGAATCGTAAAGATACTATTCGAATTACGAATTACGAATTACCAATGGCGAATTAATTTGATTTCTTTGGATTTTTTAGTTTCCTGTAGCCATAGATTCCGGCCGGAACAAGAATCAGCAGAAGCGGCCAGATGGAAAGAAGTCCCAGGAAAAGAACAACTACCCCGGACCATCCGTTTGCAATGGATTTTTTCGCGTTTTCCCAGAAACCCGGTTCTTCTGTTGTACTATCCGGACGGCTGATGGTTTTGTATAATTCGATGTCTAATGTACTGTAACCGACCTGGTCGTCCAGGAATTGAAGTCTGCCTTCCTGGCTTTCAATTTCTTCGATCAAGGCCCTGATTTTCTCCTGGATCTGTAAAAGCTCGTCCATGCTTTTTGCCCTGGAAAGGAAGTCTTCATAACGCTGCAGATAAGCTCTTTTACTTTTTAAACGCGTTTCTATGTCCACATATTCCGTACTAACATCGCGGGTTTTGATGTTTTTGGAAATAATCTCATCGTCTCCGTGATGGATTACCTGCAATATCCGGTCGAAGTTTTTTGCCGGTACACGTACTGTGAGTGAATAACGAAACTCGTAATCCGATTTACTGAATTGCTCGTTGTCGTAATACCCGTCGAGTGATTTGAGTGCTACATCCAGGTTTGACTTGCTCTTTTCGATGTGTTTGGATTCGATGGTGAGGTTTCCCGTTTTAATCAATTTCTTTTTGGATTGAGTAGTGTGGTCTTTTTCTTCTTTATACGCAGCAGAAGATCTCAGTCCGGCACTTTGCTCCGAATCCTTGCCTGAATAGGAGCTTTCCAGGTTAACCGGACTTTTGGATTCCCCGTTTTGGGAACAGGAAAAAACAAGCACCGGAATACTGAACAGTCCGATGAAGAGATAGGGATTGATGGTTCTTTTCATGCTTTAGGTTTTTAGTAAACTATTTGCAGTACAAACGTTTACTAATAAGGTTCAGGTTGGGAGAATAGAATTTTTTGCTACTTTAATCCAATAATTGTGTCTTTCATATGAGCTGTGTTAAGTATATCAATAGGTGAAAAATAGACACATCTTTTTCCCTCAAAGACCAGAATGCTTCCATTGGCATTTAATAGACCGTGCTGATCTAATTCCTTTCTATCCAAAGAAATAGTTTTGGACTTTTTAATGATCGAAGAAATTTTAATGTCCTTTGGAATAACCGTAATTGATTTAAAATTCGGATAAATTGAGTTAACAAAACTAGTTACTTCTGCTTCACAGGATCCACATTCTGAAGGATTTAAAACTACAACTAATGTTTTTTCGGATCCTTCCTTCATTAAATGGTCTAAATGGTTCTCGCTAAACTTTAAAACCAAGTCAGGAACATTTTTAGTTTCATTATTATTACATGAAGCCAAAAAAAGAATGGATATTAAAGGTAATAGTTTCATCGAGGGGAGTGAGTTATTTTAAGAAAGGCAAATTTGCTGTTTTTACTTGTTTGAATGTTTAAGTCCGGGAGACAAACTTCTATTCCTGATTTTATAGGTCGGAGCTGAAATGCCTGAGCTGCTTTTAGAGGTAAAATTACTTCGTCGATTAATGAGAAGTTCTGATCAAGAATCATTAGAACGCAGGGTTTATCATAGCTTGTATTCAATAGACCGTTTGAATTATACTTGTCAATTGCAGGGTGGAAAATACGGTAATAGTATTTGGTGTATGGGTTGTAATAAATGGCTTCGTATAACGGCGACTCGAGGAAATGCTGCAATTTTAATGTTTTTGCATTTTCCCTGCTTTTTGGAATTACGAATTCTTTAATTGGGGTAGTATCGTATCTACTTTTAACAGTTATAGTTTTTGTCTTGTTTTGCAGCGTGTTGATTATTTTTATTTGGGCATTAGCTCCTTCGCTGACAATGATAGAGTCTCCTATATACAAATCATAAATTTCACTGCAGAGTCCATACCAGCTTCTTTCAACTGAGAGGGGCTTTTTTCCGAAAAAACGTTTTTCTCCGGTGACTAAATTGTATCTGCAAAAAATGGGAAAATCTGAATTTTCTTTTGAATAAACTCCTTTATCAGTATCAAAACTTTTCATGACTCTGAAATAGAATATACTGTCAGGGATATTGTACAGCATTCCTGATCCGGGTTTATACTGTTCAATATCTAATCCCAATTTCCATAGTAAAGAATCAGATTTTAGATTCGTAAGCACTTTACCCTGAATTCCTGAAGTGTTCAATTTCAGTGCATTTGGGATCTTGCTTTCATCTGACTGATCAAATGTTAGTAGTTCTCCATCACGCTTTAACACGTAATAACCGGTTTTTGTTTGTTTCGTAAAAACTTTCAGGCATCCGCTTTCCAGGTTTAAAACGGAGTAATCATCGTTTAATGGATTTAAGCAAACGATTTGATTGTTTCCACAATAATTATATGTTAGAATTAGGGATGTATCTGAAACATGAAGGTCAGTTCCTCCAGTAATTTGCTTTGTCAGGTCAATGGAGTAGTCATGATAAATTGTATCAAAATTAAAGCTCAATTTGCCTTCATAGGATCCTATATCCTTATTACTCGCACAACCTTGAATGATTATAGCACTAACTATACTGAGATAGAATAAAACCTTCATGTTTGGTGTTTGGGATTAAATTAACAGCAATTAATACAAGGTGCACATGCGCTTTCTTTAATGCAATCGTCCGGATCACTAACCTGAACACATTCTAAGCTGCATCTTGAGTTTTCAAGAACACATGACTTACTTCCATAGTATTTAATGGGAGCGAACTTATCCTGTTCCAAATTCTGTTTTAAATAATCTTTCCAATTGTTCTTTTCAGAGTATGGAATCAGATATCCATTGGGTGTTCTCCAATACGCTTCCTGCGCAGTTTCGGATCGTTGTGTTTTAATAACATCTTGCTTGTTGCATGAATTCATCGCACCAATAGAAATTGCTATCCCACAAATCAAAAATAATTTTTTCATGATTAAATAGTGTTAAGTGTTTATTCGGGCCTTTCCCAACAAGGTTAAATAATTAGTGGTTACAAAAATGTGAATTATTTGATTCTATCCTGCATTTTCATTTGTACTTTATAAGCGGTATTTGTGACTTTGGTTACATGAAAATATCCGGATTATAAGAGAAAACCGGATATACAGCCGGAATTATGCTACCTCCGGGACCGGAAGTTACATAACAAGCTTATTCAAATACAACTCAAATGAAGGTAGTAACAGACAAATCGGAGAATGAGATTTACGAAAGATTGATTTCCGAATTGAAGGACGAAATTATTTTTCTGAGAGGATTAACAAAAACGAAAAATTAGTCCAGGCTAATTAATCTATACTGGAAACCTGCTGCCCGATTTTGCGGAGCATACTAATGGTTTTATCCAGGTTTTGGATGTCTACATCATTTAGAAAACCGGCATAGAATTCTTCGAACATGGCGTCGTAAGTGGTGCACAGCTTTTTGCCTTTCTCGGTTAAAGAAATGATGTTGTTCCTTCTGTCTTTGGGATCTTCTTTTCGAAGCAGCAAGCCTTTCAGGGAAAGTTTGTGAATGATGGGAGTGAGGTTGGCTTTATTCTTTCGAACGCGGTCTGCAATTTCTTTCTGATTGATTTTATTTCCCCGCGATAATACCATTAATACTTCCAGCATTTCAACGGTAATTCCCAGGTCATTGTTTTTCAAACGTTTCTTAAAATAGGCCTGGATAATATAACGCATGTCCTTGATCGAATCAATTAGTTCAATCAATTTTGCCATGTTAGTATTTTCTATTTCAATCATACTTTTTTGATTTCAGGTTTTCAGCTAAATTCAAAGTTACGACCAAAACAGTTATTCAAAGTAACTAATAATGTGGGATTTATGTAAAGTGTATGACTTGTTTAGCGAACGGTTCCAAAAGGTCGGAGAAAACCCCTTTGAAATCCGGTTACACCTGTAAACGAAGCTATTCCCCGTAATTCATGTACATGTCTTCTTCTCCATAATAACCTTCCGGGGCATCCCCGTTGTTCATGTTAATTCCGTAATATTTTCGCTTCAGTTCCTTCCCGAGCTGATAGGTGATGACGCTCACATCCAGTAGTTTCTCCTGGTAGCTCAAAATAGCATCCAGGTTTTCCAGGTTCGGGTTCAGACAGATTTCGCTCATGTTCTTCACACTTCCCAAATCACCTTTAAGCCATCTTCCGTTGCGTTTACCCATGACGTATTCACCCACCTGGTTCAGATTCCCGTTAACGTCGTAAAGTTTCCAGATTCCGGTCGGCAATCCGTCTTTCACCCAGCCTTCGTTTTGAATGGAGCCATTGTCGTAATAGTTTTTAACGTAGCCGTTCTTCCGGTGCTGGGTACTGTCTTTTTCCCAGAAGCAATACAGCATACGTTCTTCATTATGATCTGTATGGGAACAATCGTACTTCTCGAATTTTTCAATGATCCAGTTTTTGCTCAAAGGATTATCGTGTTCATCCAGGTAGTAAACAATACCTTTTGATTTGAATTTAATGCTGTCGTTTACGGTAATAATACTGTCAAAGTATTCCACTTCCATCAATTTTTTTCCGAAGTAATTGAAATACTTCCAGCAGCCTGTTTTTACTCCTTTTGAAATCATACCGGTCCGTGCAACGGTGTCATTCGGATAGTATTTGGTAATGTGGTAGTCAATTCCCGATTTATTGACCAAACTAGGTCTTCCGTAGTAAGGTTCGTATAACCCGTAATCCGAATATCCCGCCTGGTAAATCAGCTGATCGATACTGGAACTGTTGGTGATATCCGCGAAATTGAACGGAATGGAATCTCTCCAGTCAAATTCGTAACGCACACTCAATTCATTCTCTTCCCAGATCTTTTCCTCAACCGGCTGGTTGTATTGGAATTTGACGTACTGGTATTTGAAACCAAGGGTATCGAAAGCTTCGTAATCATCGATGGGCTGACCGCTCAGGAAAAAACCTTTTTTAGCCAGTTTGCCATTTGAATGGTAGGCAACAGATTCACCTTGCAGTGCTCCGTTCTTGAATCCCAGGTCAAAGATCAGTACGGAATCTTTTTCCGGGTTGGTAAAATAAGTTTTTACATTCCCATCGAGATAACCGTTTCTATAATAAGATTGACTGAAGAATAGTTTGTTTCTTTTGAATTCCAGTCCTTCTTTGGCGCCGTCCACAAAATTTGAATAGGTCAGTGTGTCGCCTTTCCAGTTCATAGTGGTATACGGACCTTGTAAGTTGCCGTTTCTATAGGTGCTTTTCGATTCCAGGTAATAGGTCTTTTTCAGCGGGTATTCTTCGTATTTTTCAATGGGATCCTCGTAACCGTAGTATTCCTCTTCCAGTTCTTTTTGAGGTTTTGGTTTCGGGAATGCTACTCCATAATCGAAACTGTCGCCGTGTGGTTCGCCGTTTTTGTAGCCGATGGTAGATCTTACTTTTCCGGCTTGGTCTTTGTAAATCCAGACACCTTCTGCTTTTCCGTTCAGGTATTTTCCTGCTGCCTGAGTAAGGCGGGATGATTGTTCGGAGGTGACGCTTCTGCTGTAAAGTTCTTCTTCGGAGTGAGATTGTCCGTCAAGTTTATAGGCAGGCCGTTCATAAAGTGCAGAAAAAGTTCCGTAAAGTTCAGGGAAAAAGCCTGCAATTACATGTGAAAGCTGTCCGGAACCGCCAAACTCAGAAACATACCCCAAAAGCAGGTCATTTCTCTTTTTGGATTTCAAATACGATTTTACGGCTGATTGATAAAGTTTCAGGTCCGTTTTCATAGTTGGAAGGGATAGCTGGATCGATTTGTCAGTAGCTTTTACACTAAAGCCGCCCGTTTTGTCCGTCAATTTGAATGTTCCCGTGAATGGTTTGCCATTCACCAATAACTCGTTGTCTTTCTCGACAGCATATTTGTATTCCCAATAGAAGGCCAGTTTTTCGATTGGAACGGTGTCTGACAGACTCGCTTTCCAATACTCATCCAGTGTTCCGTTTTGAATGGTTCTCAGGGTCAGATTTTTGTACTGGCGGGTTTTGATCGCATTTACATTCATGTAATCTTCTGAGAAAACAACTTCCTGTGTTGAAACGGTATCACCCATCAGGTTCATTTCGAATACGTTGAGCGTTCGGATTTTCGGATAGAAATAAACGGCTTTTGCAACCGAGGAATCGACTTTGAACAATTCTTCGATCAGCAACATCTTTTCAGGCATTGCATCCTTTTTAATTTCTTTGTCTTCCGAGTAAATGATCGTCGGATTGCCGTAGTTGCGGTCGTAATCTTTGTTGTCGATAGTCATTATATCCGGTTTCAGGCCGGATGGGTTATTCAGGATATTTCCCTTCGAATCATGCCATGTCTCGTGATATTTCACTCCGTTGTAATCGTAGAAGCGCTGCACATATTGATTGGAATCGGCAATGAAAATCACTTCGTTTGCTATCGTGCCGTTGTCCCAGTAAACCGGTTCTTCTTTCAGCAGTTTTCCGTCCTTTACTTCGAATCGGTATTGCAGTTGTCCGTTTTCATAATAATGCTCTACTATTCCTTCATAAGCATATAAATAACCCATGGAATCAATCAGGTCATTGAGTTTGTAGCGTTTTTTGTTGACAAACTCATAGAACTCGTTTGGATTATAGTTTGGATCTGCATCCGGGTCATATTCCAATTCCGGGGCATAATCGTAATATTCATCTTCGTAAGCTTCTTCGCCTTCGTAACTGGTAAGCTCTTCTTCCGGCAATTCCAGGTTCTCTTCTTCTTTTTCGTTTATGCTCAGGAAATTGATAAAATCCGGGAAGTCGGTTTCATATCCGGGATCATAATCGTCAAATGTCGGTGATGCCTGGGAACTGTTTACCAGGACTAACGAGTCTCCCCGGTTAGAACCCATAAATTCATATGGGATAATGCCATGGCGGATAATCGGTGATTTTCCTCTTTTCTTATCACTTCGAAGCGTATAGCGATCAATCAGGATTTTGTCCTTTCCCCGGGTAATGATTAATTTTCCTTTTTTGTCAAAGCTTACTGTTGTTTTGTAAGTGTAAACTTCCCAGGCTCCGGAGGCCTGATCAGCCAGGAAATTGCCCGAGGTCATTAATTCCTGGTTTCGGTGCATGGTATAAGGACCGTTTTTCAATCCGTCCAGGAAGGTGATGGTTGTTTTTGTGGTATCGTAAACTAATTTTTGAAAACGGCTTTCTAAGGATTCCTTCGGGTTGTAAGTATAAGTCTCATCCATTTTTTGAGTATACTCAAACCATTTCCAGGTTCCTGTTTTTTCACTACTCAGGTAATTACCGATTTTCACCACTTTCCCATCGGGGGTATACCAGGTACTGTTTCCTTCAATCAGATTGTTTTTGATAGAAAAATAAGCTGCAACGATGTCGTTTTTGTAGCGCAGAACTCGTTTTGAAATGTAAGGTATATCGCGGTAAAACATCACATAATCGCCATCCGGCAGACTAACAAGCGACGGTGTAGGATCAATGGTGATGCTATAGTCTGTCGAAACCATAAAGTATGGGTATTTCTCCAGGATTTCTTCGAACTCTTTGATATATTTTTTATAGGATTTCGGGAATTTGATCGCCTTTTTTTTCTCCGTTTCCGTAATAGGTTCTTCGGTCACCGAAATTATTTTTTCATTGCGGTCGTCTCTTTGAATGACTTCTTTCCTGTCAGCGAAGTTCAGATAATAATCCTGTATTCCGACAACTGCCTGCTGATGCGGATAGACATAATAGCTTTTACCTTCGATAGTTACCTTGTCTGTTTGCGAATGAACGAACAGGGAAGAAAGGGAAAGAACAATCATCGAAATGAAATTTCTTTCTAAGGCGTTGTTGATCATGGAATTAATTTTATGCGAAATTACGGGAATTTATGGATAGTAAGTATATGTAAATAATTCGTGTGTTTGGTAATTATTTACTCCTTCTAAATGTTCTTTTTGATGAATAATTTTTGTAGGCAATCGTTTATTGTCATAATAAATCAACGATCTTACAGAAGTTACAAATGTTTCATCGATAAATGTTGAATCGATGTAACCGTTGAAATGGCCTTTTTGATAATTGAAACAACGTTTTCGAAAGAACGGATAATCTTCGCTGGTAATCATTTTCGGGAAGTTCGATTGGTAATACTCGTAGTTTGAGATCGAAGTTTCCTTGACTTTATTTCTCACTTTGTAGCGTTTGACCGGTTTGTCCGGGTATCCAAGAACGATCCAGTCATTTGGGAGCGGGCTTGCAAGCGAATCCACTGAAAGCGGTCCAAAGAACTTTTTATTCAGCACAAAATGGAGCAGGTCCAGGTCATTGGATGCCACAAAAGAAGCATAATCGGGAGAAAGCTTGTTGGGATCATAGGTGAAGGTATTGTTCTCAACACCATAAAGATTATCCTTTTGAACGGCCTCACAGTAATTCAGCGGACCGGATTTACTGAATCGGAACGATTGATTTGAAATGACGATTCCCTCGGAAAAATCGGTGATTTGAAGCTGAACCAGCCTTCCGGATTGATTGAAAGTGTAGATGAGTGTCCGCTTTGGGAAGGTCTCATCTTCGGACTCCGGATTGTAGACACTCGTATCGGAAATAACTCCTTTGAAAGATGTCACCGTCAACTGCTGGATTTTATGTTGAGCAATAAGACTGTCATTGAACCAGAATGGGAAATTGATCAGGGACGAAATTTCTTCCTGGAAATACAGCGGGTGAATTAAATCGGCAACAATTGCTGTTTTCCGGACTGGAACTTTCTTTTTTTGCGTGCAATTCGAAAGTGAAAATCCGGTTAAAATCAACAGGTAAACAAGGGCTCGTTTCATCGGATTAAAGATAATGTGTTTTGTTTCGTGCTAAAACAAAGTCGGTTTGAAGTTTTTAGTTCTTAATTGTTCAAATGTTCAAATGTTCAAATGTTCAAATGTTCAAATTTCTCGTAAACAACATTTCATTTTGAACCTTTTCGAACTTTTCAACCTGCTTCAGTTCCGTTAATGTAATACAAAACCTTCATTTATAGGGCTTAGACAGCTCTTTTTCCGTAACTTTGCATCATGGAAATCGAAAGGCCGATAACAGACTGGTTGCCACTGACAAAGAAGGAGGTTGAAAAAAGGGGATGGGATGAACTGGATGTGATCCTGGTATCCGGTGATGCGTATGTAGATCACCCGGCTTTCGGGACGGCGGTTATCGGGCGGATTATCGAAAGTGAAGGATTTAAAATCGGTGTCATAGCACAGCCAAACTGGAGAGATGACTTGCGGGATTTCAAAAAGCTTGGAAAACCAAAGTATTTCTTCGGGGTGACTGCGGGATGTATGGATTCGATGGTGAACCATTACACTGCCGGAAAGCGTCTCCGTTCTACGGATGCTTACACTCCGGGCGGGGTTTCCGGCTTCAGACCGGATTATGCCACGACGGTCTACACCAAAATCCTCAAAGAATTGTATCCCGATGTTCCGGTCCTGATCGGTGGAATTGAAGCTTCTTTGCGAAGGGTAACCCATTACGATTACTGGAAAAATGAATTGATGCCTTCCATTTTGGTAGATTCCGGAGCGGACCTGCTGGTTTACGGAATGGGAGAACAACCCCTGAGGGATGTACTTCGACTGCTGAAAAAAGGTGTTCCGTTCGGTTCACTTACGACGGTGAACCAGGTTGCATTTCTCCAGGATGCTTCCAAAGAACTTCCCAAGAATAAACAATGGGAAACGGTTGAGCTGGCGAGCCATGAGGTTTGTAAAAAAGACAAATTGGCTTATGCGGCTAATTTCAAAATTGTGGAGGTCGAATCCAATAAATTGAAAGCCAATCGAATCATACAGCAAGTCGGTTCTAAAACCCTGGTGATCAATCCACCTTACCGAACTATGACAGAAGTGGAAATGGACCAGTCGTTCGACATGCCTTATACACGTTTACCGCATCCGAAATACAAGAAGCGGGGAACGATTCCTGCTTATGAAATGATCAAGTTCTCGATCAATATGCACCGCGGCTGTTTTGGAGGCTGCAGTTTTTGTACGATTTCGGCGCACCAGGGAAAATTCATTGCTTCGCGCTCTGAAAAAAGCATCCTTAACGAGATCGATGAGGTGGTAAAACACCCCGAGTTCAAAGGTTATTTGTCGGATATCGGCGGGCCTTCTGCGAATATGTACCGCATGAAAGGAAAGGTCGAAGCGATTTGCGAGCGCTGTTCAAGCCCAAGCTGCATCCACCCGGTTATTTGCAATAACCTGGATACGTCACACAAGGCAATGACGGATTTGTACCGCAAAATAGATGCGCATCCGAAAATTAAAAAGGCATTTGTGGGTTCAGGAGTGCGCTACGATTTGCTGGTGGATGATTTCAATAAGAACAACGAAGACGGAAACCACGACGAATATATTGAACAGTTGATCACGCGCCATGTGAGTGGTCGCTTGAAAGTAGCGCCGGAGCACACTTCAGATGCGACTTTGCGGGTGATGCGAAAACCATCGTTCAAGTATTTCCATAAATTCAAAGAGAAGTACGACCGCATTTCGGAGAAAAACAAGCTGAATCAGCCCTTGATCCCTTACTTTATATCCTCTCATCCGGGCTGTGAAGAGGCCGATATGGCCAACCTGGCTGCAGAAACCAAAGACATGGGGTTCCAATTGGAACAGGTACAGGATTTCACTCCAACACCCATGACGGTTTCGGAAGTAATCTATTATACCGGAGTTCATCCCTATACCCTGAAACCGATTTACACGGCAAAAGGTACGGATGAGAAGAAAAACCAAAATCGTTTCTTCTTTTGGTACAAGCGGGAAAACAGGGATTGGATCAAGGATCGGTTGACGAAAGCAAAAAGACCTGAGCTAATCTCCCGGCTTTTGGGAGATCAACACGGTCAAGCTATGAATAGTGGTAAAAGAAATAGCAGCGGTAATTCGGCTAAATCCAACGCTAACGTACCAAATTGGCTGAGTGAGCGCAGGAAGAAAAAATAAGCAACAGGTCGCGAAAATTCAGTGAAAGTGGAAGTGGTAATTTCTTAACGACCTGTTGCTGTAATATGTTGCTTATCAGCCTGCCATGTTGCGCGATGACCAAACCTGAAGCAATGACTTGTTCATGTGTAAGTAACTTTCGATAGCATTGATCGAAGAACCAACCTTCGATATACAATAAAGCAACTCTTCTTCGGAACACTTCAATTCACCGCTCCAATAGGCAATATTCACTTTGCTGTGAACATCTACTCTCGGTTTATTTATTAGTTCGTGTAACATCTTAAACAGTGATTAATTTCATTTTGTTGAAACAAATGTAGGTGCTCATTTTGTACCAAACAACCGTATTTTTACGGAAAATGCATTGCGGAAAACCACATTTTTTTGATTTTGTGAAAATTTTAAAGTCATTAAAATCAGGGGACTGGTTGATTTCGCCGTTTTGGCGGTTTGGAAGTTCAATTTATTCCAGTTATAATTGACCTCGTATAACTTAAACTATATTATTATGGCATTTAACGGAAATGAAGGGGCACCAATTACACCAGAGGAGGCTGCTGTATTAACTAAAAGATATCGCGATGCGAACGCACCTGGAGCAATCACTGGTGAATTCGTGGGGAAAGAAAATCTTTTAAAATTGTTGGAACAGCCTGGTTGCATGGGTATAAGGTTTTATTATGGTTTGGATGCAGAAGGAAATCCAGAGATGGTATTGGTTGGCGCTGATGCAAACCAAAATGATATGCTATCTATTATTATGGAGAACACCTATAGATGTCCCCCTTTCTGTTCACAATCAAATGTTTTGAATTCAAACAGATAAATGTTAGAAAAAGGGATTGTTTATGGCATTGCTTTATCATGTTTAATTCCTTTTTTAATAGGAGGCGTTCTTTGGTTTCAAGGACGCCTCTTGTTTGTGGCCAAAATTTTAGTGGTTCACACCTTTGTTGCTTTTTTGTTTGAACTGATTGGGATTATTCTTGCAAGTAAAGGAATTCATAATTTATGGCTCTATCGAATTTACCTTTACATTGAAGTTGTTTTTCCGGCTCTCTTTTTTGGTTTATACTATAAGAGTAATTTGCGCAAGATGCTTGCTTTTTTTGGTTGCATAATAGTTATTATATTAACTACTGTCCTTAATTCTTATGATGACTGGGGGTATCACGCCTCTTTCCAAACAGGGATAACTTTTATTTACATTCTATTCTTAATACTGAACTATTTTATTGAAATGTTTCAGGAAGAGAAAGTTATTAATCCATTTAAGGAACTTGCTTTTTTAGTAGGATCAATTATTTTATTATCCCAATCAAGTAGTTTTTTTTATAATTTGCTCTATAATCAGTTGTTAGATGGGTATTTTGGCACTTCATTACATATGACTATGGAGTATGTAAGTATCTTCCTGACAATATTGTACAATCTGTTATATTCTTACGCAATATGGGTGAGCAGGGCACGTCTAACTTAGGTCTTTTACTGGTAATTGCATCTTTAGTCATGTTTATTCTGGCCTTGAGTATCATCGTGTTTGCGGTACTCTACCAGCAGAAAATGCGCCGCAAAAAACAGGAAATGATCCAAATGGAACTCAATTACAAGCATGAAATGGTTCAGGCCACTTTGGATGCCAAGGAACTGGAGCAGCGCCGGATCGCCATTGAACTGCATGACGATATCGGGTCTTCGCTTACGGCACTGAAGCTTTCGTTTGCAAGTTTGCCCATCGATGAAGAAGAACGAAGGTTATTGAATGAAGGTGTCCAGAATACCATCAACAAAGTGCGAAGCTTATCCAATCGGTTATTGCCTACGATCCTGGAAGAACTGGGGTTGATACCGGCTGCCAAAAGCCTGGTAAATACATTGTCTAACCAGATTCCGAACGTACAATTTTCCATTATCGCGGTAAATGACCCCAGTCACGATTCTCAAACAAGAGAGGTTAGCTTGGCTGTTTATCGTATCTTGCAGGAATTATTAAACAATATCCTGAAGTATGCAGAGGCGACAATCATAGAAATTGTGCTGGAACAAAACGAAGAAGGGATTCAACTGAGCGTAGTAGATAACGGAAAAGGCTTTGTTCCTACTAAAGAAGATAAACGCAAATCACAAAGTTTGGGGTTGAAGAATATTGAAAGCAGGAGCCAGCAGATCGGTGCGGAAATAACGTACCACTTACTGGAACCCGGAACTAAAGTTATTTTGTTATGGGAGGCGAAGGAACTATAAAAATTGCAATTGCAGAAGACCAGTCCATTTTTAGAAACGGATTGGCGAAATTATTGAATGACATAGAAGGTTTTGAAGTGGTATTGGCTGTTGAGAACGGTCAGTTACTGGTAGATGCAATCGAAACAACACCTGTTGACCTGGCACTGATTGATTTCAGGATGCCGGTAAAGAATGGTATTGAAGCTACCAAGGAAATCCGGGAGAAATTTCCGGAAGTAAAGGTTTTGCTGCTTTCCATGTATGACGATGTCGAATTTGTGGAATTGGCTATCGAGAACGGAGCAAACGGTTATTTGTCGAAAGACGATGATGCGGAGGAAATCCAGTTGGCGATCCGTTCGGCAGTAGAAACGGGTTATTACCTGAACGACCGGACCTCCAAGATGTTTATTGCCAAAATGGTACATGCAGGGAAGATATTACCGGTTTTTCAGGCGACTTCGGGAATTTTTAATGAAAATGAAATGGTGATCCTGGAATTGATCTGCAACGAAATGACAACCCAGGAAATCGCGGATAAATTGTTCAAAAGCCGCCGCACCATTGAAAGTGCCCGAACCATGATGATGAACAAAGTAGGCGCAAGAAATGTGGTGGGATTGGTCATGTATGCGATCCAAAATGGAATTGTGAAACAGAAGTGATTATCAATTATGAATTATCAAGAGTTCTGAATAAAAAGCTCCTTGATAATTAACTCATTAATAATTGATAATTCTTGTTACAATCCCATAATAAAGCTCTTTCCCGCTGGTAGTTTTGAACCACAGTTCGGAATTGCTTACCTGCTGATTTGGAATCTTAAGTTCCCGGGTGATTTTTTGAATAAAAGCAACATCAACCTTGGGAGAATACGTATTTAAGATCAATACTCCTGATTGTGTTAACAGCTGTAAAGCTTCACCGATCAGTGTCCCCAACAATTCTTCCAGTTTCCACTTTTCGCCTTTTGCTCCCAATCCCCAGGCTGGCGGGTCCAGTTGCACGATATCGTATTTGTTTCCGCGCTTTACTTCCCGCCGGATAAATTTCAAAGCATCCTCATGCACCCATTTAATCCCTTCCAGGTTTGATTCTACCTGGTTTTGGTATCCCCAATCCAGCATGGGTTTAATGCTGTCACAATGGATTACTTCAGCACCGGTTCTCCTTCCGAAAACGGAAGCTGCTCCTGTGTAAGCAAAAGCATTTAGAAATCGTTTGGAAGAATCCAGTTTTTCCGAAAGGAATGTCCAGTTGACCTGTTGTTCAGGGAAAATCCCAATATGTTTGTTGGTTGTAATGCGTAAATGGAATGTAAGTCCGGAAGTCGTAAACAGCCACGAATCCGGAGCTTTCGGATTTAATTTTTTCCAGGTTCCCTGCAAAGATCCCTCTGATTTCGGGATAAATTCCCAGTCGGCCAAATGATTCCATTCTTTCCTGGAAAGAACAGCTCCGAAATAAGCCTGGTGCTCCGGACGAATAGTTGTTACGGTTCCCCAGCGTTCTAATTTCCTTCCGCCTCCGGCATCGATGAGTTCGTAGTTTTCCGGAAAATCAGCCATTAATTTCATCCGTTGGATTAACGCATTTTAGGCATTTTCTTACGACCGCCCATCATTTGCGCCATACGCATTTGATTTTTGGAAGGAGCGTTCTGTAGTTGGCCCTGCATCATTTTGATCTGGTCCTTCAACATGCCGCTGTCGTCCATTTTCTTAGCTTCAGCCAATAAGGTAACAGCTTCTTGTCTGCGGCCCGTTTGAACACAGATTCCTGCCAGGTGCATGCGCGCCATAGCCTTGTCATGACCTCTTTTCAGTCCTAACTGGATAGCCTGGCGAAGCATTCCCTCTACTTTTGCGTGAGGAAGCGACTGTGCATTCAAAAGTGCCTGCATATAGATTACGTAAGCTCTCTGGCGTTTTGAAAGAATGTATTGTGGTGCGGCGATGCGATTGATAGCGCGTTGTGCTTTATCCTGGTTTCCGGTACGCATGTGGTTTAGCGTAAAAGCCAGGTTTTCATTGTAAATGAAAGAAAGAATAACCAGTGCCAGCGGAATGATCAGGGAAATTCCCCATCCCCAGTAACCGGTGTAAAAAGAGTAAACAGTTAAGAATAACATTCCTGCAGCGATGATACTGCGAATAACAAATCCGATCATAATTATTTAGTCAATTGTTGCGATACATTTTAATTCGATAGCGATAGGAGTGGGAAGCGAGTTGATTTCAACGGTTGTTCTACAAGGTAGATTGTCTTTGAAATACTCCGCATAAACACGGTTGTAGACGTGGAAGTCGCGTTTCATGTTTACTAAGAAAACAGTTACGTCAACCAACTGGTCCCAGCTTGACCCCGATTCTTCCAGGATGATGCGCACGTTATCAAATACACTGCGGCATTGTGCCTCAAAATCAAACTCGATGAAATTCCCGTTCTTATCCAGCTTCAATCCCGGAACAGCTGAGTCAATATCATCAGATCCCGCAACTCTTGGCCCAACTCCCGATAAAAAAAGAAGGTTGCCAACTTTGCGTGCATGAGGATACAATCCAACCGGTTTCGGTGCTTTGTTTGTGGAAATACGTGAAACTTCTGCCATAAAATTTTTTAGCAAAGATAGTGCTTATTTTCCAATTCCGAATTCACAATATCGAGTGGCGAAAATGATGAATGTGAGAAAGATTTATGGGATTGTCCTTCGAAGAGAAGTTCTGTAAATTTACTTACTCGATCAAGCATTAAGGAAGCAAGTTGCACACCCAACAATTCGTAATTCAGCATTCGGCATGTGCCGTCGCTGGAGCTTTAGCGCAAGCGTTTCGGAATTATGTGTACATTTGTCGAGACTATGAATAAGCGCATGAAAACCGTTGGTGTCATTGGAGGAGGTAGCTGGGCTACCGCTTTGGTGAAGATATTGTGCAATAATTTTGCGCAGGTAAATTGGTTTGTTCGACGGGAAGACCAGGTGGCTCATATCATGAGGTATAAGCACAATCCTACTTATTTACAGTCAGTTGAATTTGATCTGAACCAGATCCACGTTTCCAATGACCTGGAAGAAATTATCAAGCGCTGTGATGTATTGATCGTTGCAACACCTTCGGCTTTTTTGGTGGAATTGTTCAAAGACACAACTCCGGAACTTTTCAAAGGGAAAATTGTTTTTTCTGCTGTAAAAGGGATTGTTCCGGAATACAATGCAATTCCAGCTCGTTTTTTTCACAAGACTTTCGGAACACCTTACAAAGATATCGGGATCATTTGCGGACCTTGTCATGCAGAAGAAGTAGCCCTGGAGCGCCTGTCCTACCTGACTGTTGCTTGTCAGCATGAAGGAATTGCTGCAGAAATGGCTCGTATGCTGGCTTGCCGTTATATCAAAACCACTACTTCGGACGATTTATTCGGAACGGAGCTTTCAGCGGTTTTGAAGAACGTTTATGCCCTTGCTTCCGGGATTTGTTCCGGTTTGGGTTATGGCGATAATTTCCAGGCCGTTTTGATTGCAAACGCTATCCAGGAGATCGAGAATTTTATTGATGAAGTAAGTCCGATCCACCGGGATGTGAAATCATCTGCTTACCTGGGAGACTTATTGGTTACGGCTTATTCCAAATTCTCGCGCAACCGGACTTTCGGTTTCATGATCGGGAAAGGATATTCTGTAAAAACAGCACAGCTGGAAATGGATATGATCGCTGAAGGCTATTACGCAACCAAATGCGTGAAAGAGATCAACAAGAAATTCCAGGTTGAAATGCCTATTCTGGAGGCTGTTTACAATATTCTGTACGAGAAGATCTCGCCGGTTATTGAGATGAAGATTCTTACTGATAAACTTACGTGATAATTATCAATTATGAATGATTGAATTATCAAGAATCAACTTTGATAATTCATTATTTAATCATTCAAAATTCAATTTCGTTCCCTAAACTGCTTTGGTGTTTCTCCGGCATGTTTCTTAAAGAACAAATGAAAGTACGGGTAATTATCAAACCCCAGTTCATCGGCAATTTCCTGGATACTTTTTGAATCACTGACTAATTTTCGTTTGATCTCCAGGATTAATCTTTCGGCAATTAACTGCGAGGTACTTTTTCCGGTACAGGACAAACAGATCCGGTGCAGATGCTTGGTTGTCATTGCCAGTTCCGAAGCATAGAAAGAAGCATTTTTCTGCTCGATATAATGTTCGTCCAGCAGCTTTACGAAGCGGTGGAAATGATCCTGGTACAGGCTGTTTTTTGAATTGTCGGAGGGAGTTTGTTCCCCATAAATCCGGGCAAGGTCTGCATAGATCAATTGGCTCAGGCCGGCGATCTTTAAAAAAGAATGCCTGGTGTTTTCTTTGTATTCCGACATGATCTCTTCGAAGCGCTGTTTTAATACCAACGCTGTCTCTTCGGTGATTTCTAATTTCGGATTGGAATCCCGCGACTGGAAGAAGGGCCATCTGTAAAGCTCAAAGTGCGTCACATACAATTTGTAAAAATCTTCCGAATGGAAAAAGATCCAGCCTTCGGCTTCTTCCTCAAACTCCCAATGATGAATTTGTTCCGGCTGCAAAAAAAATACACTGTTCGGATGAATGGAATAGGAGTTGAAATCAATATCGTGTCTTCCATTACCTTTTTCAAAAAAGACTGTTAAGTAAAAATCATGCTTGTGCGGATGATTAATGTCCGAATGATATTTGTGTAGGTGTTCCGAGAAGCGATTCACATAAAAAGCTTGTAGCAGACCGTTTTCATCAAATTTTTCTATGGGAAGTCTTGGTAAATCCATTCTTAAAGATATTAAAAATGTCTGAATAGTGTAATTCTTTGAGATAAAGAATTAAGAACAAAACGGATCGTTACCGGTAACTTTGTAAAAAAAAGCCATGTCAGATTTTAAATGGGTGCTCAATGGAACTTGTCCGATCTGCGGAAAAGGGAAAGTTTTCGAAACAAAAGGGTCTTTACTGCATTTGAAGGCTCCGAAGATGTACGAGCGCTGTTCGGAATGTAATTATAAGTTTGATAAAGAACCGGGTTACTTCTTCGGGGCGATGTATATCAGTTACGGAATGGCCATTGCAGAATTAATTGCCGTTTTCTTACTGATTACCTGGTTTGTTCCACTTGGAGTACTTTTCGGAATTATGTTCGCGGTACTGATGTTGACCATGTTTTTCAACTACCGGGTATCGCGGATCCTTTGGATCCATATTTTTCATGAGTAAAGTCCATGCGATTTAACAAGGTTTTTGATAGATTGGTTTCGGTAAATAGAATCGGAGTCTTATTGAATAGTCTTAGAACAGCGATCTGAAACCCAATCGCCAAGCCAGATCTTAAGTTAGAAGTAAAAAATGGTTATTTAATTCACAATTTTCTTGTCGAAGATGAAGGCCTTTCATTTCGGAAACCAATTCCGAAAAGTGCTTGTCATTTGGGATCCTGATCCCCCCTTTTCGTGAATTGGTCCGAAATGGAGGGCTGGTTAAACGAATGCAATTGGGAAAGGCTACCTCGTGTTACGTTTCAATGAAACTACACTTCGTCTTCAATCCACTTTGTGGCTTTCTTTTGCTTACTTTTTTTGCCTTGGAAGAAGCTGCGCAGCAGGTGAAGACGCACAGCGACAAACGTTGCGCCTTCGCTGACCGCATGTCGCCAAAGCTTTAGCGGCGGCACAAGCTACTGCGTAAGCGTTAGTGCGAAAGCTGTAGGTAAAGTAAGAGAACGAACCAATAATAGTAAGTTGAAAACGCATAAGTATTAAATTTAGACTACTAAATCCATTTTCGTTCATATTGATTTTCAGTTGTATATAGAATTAGATATATTAGTTCCACGCTACAAAATGAAAACAAATGAAAAGAATCCTACTATTCACAAGTTGTTTATTCAGCTTGGGGTCAATGGCCCAAACCAGCCAGGCAGACTTTGAAAATTATTGTCAGCAGGCTTATGCCGCTTATCCCGCGGTTCCGAAAGGAATCCTGGAGGCTGTTTCTTTTACCCAAACCAGGATCTCTTATTTGACGGCTTCGGAATTGGAATCTTGTTCCGGACTTCCCAAGTCTTATGGGTTTTTGGGAATGGTTACCAAAGGGAAGGGCTATTTCAAAGAAAATATGAAACTGGTTTCCCAACTTTCGGGGGTTCCATTGGTTCAGATAAAGCAGGATCCGGCCGCGGAGATTCACGCTTTTGCAAATGTCGTGAATGAGTACATGTCTGAATTGAAAGGCAATTCGCTGCAAAATACCCTGAAGGAAATTTTCGGAAGATTGTCTTATTTATCGGATTCAGGCAGGGTCAATAGTTATGCCAGAGATGCCGAACTGTATGAACTATTCCGATTCCTGAACAAGGACGAAAATTCCGCTCAGTATCATTTTCCAAACTACAATTTTGATTTGGTAAGCCTGTTCGGTGCAGAGAATTTTGCGGTATTAAGTGCTCCAAAAGTCATTTTTTCCGAAACCGGTATCCAAACTCCTTCAGGTCAGAAGTACATGGTGAAGAAGACGGGAAATAGCTTAAAGTCCACGGAATACGGACCGGCAATCTGGAACCCTGCACCAAGTTGTAATTTCAGTTCCAGGAGCGGAACGGCAATTTCAGCTATTACCATCCACACCATTCAGGGGACATATGCCGGGGCAATTTCCTGGTCGCAGAATTGTTCTTCCAGTGTTTCATATCATTACGTAGTTCGTTCATCAGACGGACAGGTAACCCAAATGGTCCTGGAGGCGAATAAAGCCTGGCATGTTGGATCTGAGAATCCCTATACCATCGGGTATGAACATGAAGGTTATGTGAGCCAGGCGCAATGGTATACCAGTGCTTTATACAATGCTTCTGCCGGAATCACAAGAGACATCTGCCAAAGCGGATATGGGATTAATCCGCTCAGGACCTTCTCCGGCGCGGCAACAACCGGCACAAATGTATTGGGAGGCTGCACCAAGATCAAAGGCCACCAGCATTTCCCGAATCAAACTCACACCGATCCCGGCATTTACTGGGATTGGGCACTTTACTATCGATTAGTGAATAACAATCCGACACAAAATACTTTGAGTGCGGGAAGCGGAACATTTACCGATACCGGCGGAAGCGGAGCCAATTACAGCAATGATCAACGTTATTTTACCTTGATCCAGCCGGCAAATGCAAGTTCCGTAACTTTGAATTTCTCCGGCTTTTCCCTGGAAGCTAATTGGGATTACCTCTACATTTACGATGGAGCGACCAACAGTGCTCCTTTGATCGGAATTTATACCGGAACAACGTCTCCCGGAACCATTACTTCATCCAGTGGAGCTTTGCTGATAGAATTTAGAAGTGATTGCGCAACAACTGCTGCAGGCTGGGTTGCAAACTGGAGCAGTGTAATTACCAATCCGGCTTTGGGTGACGCAGTTCCGCCCATGACAACTATAAGCGTTCCTGTAACATGGATCACACAGAATTTCACTGCAAGCTATACCGATACGGATAATTCCGGTGGAAGCGGAATCGATAAGTCGTTCTACCAGGTTACGGATCTGAATGGCAGTGACTGGCGCTCAAACGGAACAAAAGGATTTTTCAATGATAACTTTGATCAGGCTGCGATCCATTCAAGCTGGACATCTCAATCCGGGGTATGGGGATTGAACGCAGGTAACCTTGTTCACAGTGATGAGTCCAATGGAAATTCGAATCTTTGGGCCGGTGTTACCAGTAATCTGAGTAACCGCTACCTGTATCATTGGTCCGGAGCCATGTCGGGGACCGGAACGAACCGCAGGGCGGGATTGCATTATTTCTGCAGCGACCCTACTTTGCCGAACAGGGGAAATTCCTATTTTGTATTTTTCCGCCTGGACAGTGATAAGATCCAGATTTACGAGGTTACCAATGACGTTTACAGTTTGGTAGATGAGACAACTTATGACTTTAACGTAGATCAATGGTATGATTACAAAGTGGCTTATGACCGGATTACCGGAAAGCACCAGGTATATATCAATAATGTATTGTCCAGGACCTGGACAGATCCGACACCTTTGACAACGGGGAACTATATTTCCTTCCGTACCGGGAATTGTGTTTACAAAGTAAATGATCTGAGGGTTTACCGTTCCCGGAGTTCAAGCACTGCAATTACCGTCGGTGCATCAGGTGATATGCGTTATGAAAGCCCGAATTCATCTACAGCGGCCGGTCGTATAAAATCAATTGTTCAGGACGTTGCAGGAAATTTATCGGCAGTTGCAGCCCAGGATGTAAAAATCGACTGGACGAGTCCTTCTGCAATCCAGGTAGTCAATGACGGTTTGTTTGCCGATGCCTCAACTACGACCAGTAATTCGATGCTGGAAGCGAATTGGACGGCTTCTTCCGATACAAATTCGGATATTGCAAACTATTGGGTATCGATCGGCACGTCTCCCGGAGCTGAGGATATTGTTCAGTGGACCAATAACTATTGGAATACCACTGTCAGTATCGGTGGGCTGAATCTTACAGCGGGAACTACTTATTATGTTTCTGTCAAGGCTGAAAACGGTGCAGGTGCATTCTCTCCAACCGTTTCTTCAAACGGGCAAACGGTTGTTCCGCCGACAAACCCTCCTTCCGCTTCATTCCAGCTTCAGAATACCTATGTTTGTTCAACAGATTCGCTCATGTTCCAGAATACTTCTGTAGACGGGACCAGTTATTCCTGGTTCTTCCAGGGTGGGTCTCCGGCAACAAGTAATCAGGTAAATCCATGGGTACATTTTCCGGTATCCGGATCTTACCAGGTGCAATTGATTGCTTTCGGGCCAATTACTTCTGATACTGTTCAGCAAGTGGTCGATGTGGTGGTGAATTTACCTTCAAGCGCTCAATTCAGTATCAATGCGGATACGCTTTATCTGCCGAATGCGGTGTTGAATTGTACGAATGCATCGGTGAATGCAAACGGGTACAATTGGGATTTTGGCGATGGAACACAAAGTCAGGACGAAAATCCATGGCACAGTTATCAAAGTGCCGGAATCTATGAATTGAAACTAACTGCTGTGAATGATGCCTGTCCGGATGATGTTATGAGCCGTTTTATTCAGGTGATAGACGTAGCTGGTATTACAGACCAGGATGAATTTAAATTGATGGTATATCCGAATCCTGCTTCAGACCATTTGATCATTGAATCGGAGAAAGCGGAAGGTACCGTTTATTTAACCGATTATTTGGGAAGAATAGTTCTAAGGAGACAAATCAATTCAAACATGACTGAGTTGCAGGTAGCAGATCTGTCAGGCGGAATGTACCAATTGATCTACCAGGTTGAAGGGAAGACCCGTGTTAGATCCGTTGTTAAACGCTAAAATCCGGAGATTAAAAAAACGATTTTGTTTAAAATAGACGTTTAAAAAACCGAAAACTGCTTTAGAGAAAAACGGGAAGGTGAAAACCGAAGTTGCATAGTAAATTTGGTTTAGCCTAAGTAGGTAACGATATTAGAACCTACTCCTAAATCTAATAGTTAGTTATTGCCATCTTGCATAAAAGTTAAGATGGCTTTTTTATAGCGTATAATGTTGAAAATAAAAAAACCCTGACGTTCTTATCGAAGTCAGGGTTTTTTGATATCAGAAATTTTTATTCCTCATCCTCATCATCAGCCTCAGCAGCTTTAGAAGCTCCACGAGCCATTTTAACCGCTACTACAACTGCATTTTTCGCTTCGGAAATAGCTAAACCATCGTTTTCTAAATCTTTCACACGAATAGATTGTCCGATACGTAATTTAGTAATGTCAATTACGATAGCCTCTGGCAAATCTGCCGGAAGACCAACTACACGTAAACGACGGAAAACCTGCATCAAACGACCTCCCGCTAATACACCGCGAGATGCTCCTGTCAAACGAACCGGCAATGCCACTTTAACTGGTTTCTTAGGATCAAGTTCCAGAAAATCAATGTGCATTACTTTATCCGTGATAGGATTTTGTTGGATCTCCTGGATAATCGCATCAGTCTTTTTACCATCGATATCCAATTCGATTTTAAAAACATCAGGGTTAAAAACCAATTTCTCAACTTTAATGTCCGGAAGAGAAAAATGTGTTTGAGTTCCTTGTCCGTAAAGAACACATGGAACCTGCCCTGAGTCTCTCAAAGCTTTAGCATCTTTCTTCCCTACGTTCGCGCGTGGCGAACCGCTCAATTGTGCTACTTTCATGTTTGTTTTTATTTACTATTTATATTATCCGCTGTGGCGGATGGCTATCAGAAGCAGTGCTTCTTCTTGTTTACGAAATTATAAAATGTGTGCTGATAGATTCGTTCTTCACCAGGCGATCGATGACATCTGCAAACAGATCAGCCACTGTAATTACACGGATCTTATCACTTTTTTCTTTCAACGGAATCGTATCTGTTACGATCAGCTCCGTTAATTTTGAATTATTGATGCGCTCGTAAGCGGGTCCCGACAACACAGCGTGTGTACAGAATGCGCGAACACTATTTGCTCCTTTCTCTATGAATAATTCAGCAGCTTTTGTCAAAGTTCCTGCTGTATCACACATGTCATCTACCAAAATCACGTCTTTTCCTGCAACGTCACCGATTACAGTCATTTCCGCAACTTCATTTGCTTTTTTACGGTGCTTGTGGCAGATTGCAAGTCCGGTATCCAATTTCTTAGCATAAGCATTGGCACGTTTTGCTCCACCGGCATCGGGAGCAGCCATAATCAGGTTCCCGTTGTCCAAAGCCTTCATTTCATTGAAGAACAAAGTGGATGCGAATAAGTGGTCAACCGGAACTTCAAAGAATCCCTGAATCTGGTCTGCGTGTAAATCCATGGTCATCACACGATCAACACCTGCAGCCATCAACATGTTTGCGATCAATTTCGCACCGATAGCTACTCTTGGTTTGTCCTTGCGGTCCTGGCGTGCAAATCCGAAGTAAGGAATTACCGCAATGATCTTGCGCGCAGAAGCACGTTTTGCCGCATCAACCATCAACAGCATTTCGAATAAATTCTCTGTCGGAGGCATGGTAGACTGAACGATAAATACATCCTGGCCACGAACGGTCTCTTCAAATGAAGGCTGAAATTCACCATCACTGAATTCAGTAACTTTTACATCACCCAAACTAGCACCGAACTTGGTTGCTATTTGTTCTGCAAGCGATTTGGACGCTCTTCCCGCAAAAATTTTGACGCCGTAAGACATGGTTTTTACCGTTTTAAGAGCGCAAAGATAGGAATAATATCCGAAACGGCATTATTTTTTTGTACCGGTTCAAAACGATTTAGTCCCTGCTTTTTTTCTGCCGGGATAACCACCTCGGAAGGATGATCGAACCGATGATCAAATAGGGGAAATAAGAGATCAAACGCCACAACACAGCCATGGTTCCCAAAAGCACAATACTCGTACTGAACTCGGACAGCAATTCACCGAATGCCCACTCTGCAACCCCGCTTCCACCCGGAGTAGGGGAAATGCGAAGGAACATCCACAAAACAAACTGCTTGGTGAAGATTTGTGCCTGCTGCAGGAATCCCAGATTCAGAAAAGCCTGCATGATGAAATTGATTACCAGGAACCTGGACGACCAGGAGAACACAGTGGCCCCAAATGCTTTCAGCCAAAAGGAGAAAGGTTCTTTCTTCATTTCCGCAGCTGTTGCAATGACGTCGTTACCTGTTTTTGCCGCTCCTTCCCGGAATCGTTTTAAAAACGGAATGCGTGTAATGAATGTGAGCAGATGGAACACCAGTTTCGGGTAAAGTACAATGCTTGAAAAAAGGACCACGCAAAGAAGTGCAAAAACGGAAAAACCGGCCCAGAATACAGCCATCATCGATTCATTTCCGGTGCTTGGAAATAATTTTCCGGCAGGGATGAAGAGGAATAAAAGTGGTATGATGACCACGTAGAACAAGTTGTCCAGGAAAGCCGTCAATATGACAATTGCGGTTGCTCTTCCCAAGGCAATTTTTTCCCGGTTCAGGATGAACATGGCAACGGTTGCTCCGCTCATAACACCAGGGGCAAGAGCTGAAGCAAATTCCCAAATCATAATTACATGAAAAGATTGAGTCCAGGTCAATTGGTTTTTGGTCAGGATCCGTATACGCAGCATGTATCCCAGATCACGTCCGACCATTCCGAGAAGCGCTAAAAAGAGCCAGAAAAACGTACTGCTGTCCCAGGAAATATCGGAAAGGACATCATAAGCTGATTTTTTTTGGAAATCTCCCCTGGGAACGGCTATGAATTCTTCCGGGGTTGAATAATCGATCTTTTTATTGCCGTTAGTGTCTTTCCAGGTGTAATCGCCTTTTCCTTTTTCTACCCGGTGAAATTCTGAGCGTGTAAAACTGTAAATGAGTATCCCTCCCGAAATTGAAATCCCAATCAGCAAAGCGAGATAGATTCTCCATTTACTAAAGGTTTTTTCGAAAGAATCACTCATTCGGTTTCAGTTCAAGCGTTTCTTCGATATCCCAGTTTGGTCTGAGTTTGGATTTGATATCAAAACGAACCACCTCTTCAGGCTGTGTTTTTTGTTCCCAATTACCGGCATCCCATTTTCCGTTGCCATTCACGTCGCGGATACATCGGATCTGGTAAACGGCAGGGATCAGGTTCACCCAGTCGATTATGGTATCCGAGTCTGTTTTTTGGAAAGTCCGGATTGCAGTTGCTCCGTCCATTAACTGGACAACCCAGCGGCCTTTCAGACTTTCAACATTCAATTTTAGGTTCGACAGATCGGAAGTCCGGAACGTTTTCAATTCCACTTTAACGGAATCATTCTGATTGGTCAATCCTTTTAAGGCTCCCATTTTAAAATTTACAAGCAGTTCGAAAGCAGTCGCTGTTTTGGGAATAATTCGTACCTGGTTCCCGGAAAATGCATAATCGTAGGCAATTTTGATCTTTGTTTTGTCTTCTACAACAATGAGGGAAGTATCTACTTCGTTAATGGATTCATTGGTTTCAAAAAGAAGCGTATCTCCGAGCAACCAGGAATTTTTATAAATTTTAGCGGCAATAGAAAAATTCTTGCTGCGATCCTTTAACGGGATGATCTTGGTAATGGTGTCCGTGCCGGCAATAAAGGTGTAGATATCATTCTGAACACTTGGCAGTTCTGCCAGTACCGAATCCGGTGCATAGCGATTTATAATTCGGATCGGCTGCGAATTAATGGTCGGGTTTGACTCATCAATCTCTTTTCCATAAGCGTAAAAAGTTCCCGGATTGAGAATTTTAACCTGTAGTTGTTTCAGCGGACTTTTCGGTTTGTATGCCAGGATGTGCGCAAATGTGCTGTCGCCGCTGGAAATAAGCTTGGAGGTATACGCAATTTCTTCCCCGATAGAAGGAAGTCGGTCTTTGTTGGAGTCGAGAAAAGCAAATAACTGGTATTCGCCTTCTTTCAGGTAAGTGAATTCAAATTCTCCCTTGGTATTGCTTTTACAAATGTAGCTTGGGGCCTCTTTGTAAGGATCTTTCACCGAATCATACAGACCGATCGTAAAAGCATTGGATGGTTTATTGGAAAAACCGTCCGTAATGATTCCGTTGATCTTCAAGGAATCGATTTGGTCACCGGTCGAAAATACGAATTGGTGAATGGTATCGTTCTTTTCATTCAGGTCTTTGATAGTTCCATTCAACTGGATAATGTAGGTTGTATTCGGTTTAAGAGCTCCGTCCCATTTGATGGTCAAATCTCTTTTGCTTGAAGTAATATCCAGTTTTCCGGCATTTGGGTTCATCACTGCCGTGTTTGCCGGATCGTTTAAAGTGAAAAACTCGTTGAATTTTACCGTTAGCTCATTTTGGTTCACATGCAGTGCACCCTGTTCGGGGTTTTGAGTTCCTTCTACCGGAACCGCAGCACGTTCATCAGCAGGACCACCCGTTAATGGAATGACTTCAGCACAACCGGCCAAAAAAAATAAAAGCCCTAGAAACAGTGAGTACCTACCCATTCGCAAAGTTCATTTAAATAGCGTGCATCAATAGTGTCAAAATCATTGAGCACATTACTGTCGACGTCCAGGATAGCAATAACCTGACCGTTTTTTCGAATCGGAACAACGATCTCGCTTTTACTTTCGCTCGAGCATGCGATGTGTCCCGGAAAAGCTTCCACATCCGGAACAAGCAGTGTCTCATTTTGTTTCCAGGAAGCCCCGCAAACTCCTTTTCCGTATGCAATGCGCGTGCAGGCAATTGGTCCCTGGAAGGGCCCGAGCACTAATTGGTCATTTTCAACCAGGTAAAAGCCTACCCAAAAAAAGTCAAAAGTCATTTTAAGAGCAGAAGCAATATTGGCCAAATTAGCAACCAAATTTGGTTCACCTGCACAAAGTGCTTTGGCCTGAGGAAGCAATGTCTGGTATTTTTCCTCTTTGGAAGTTTGAGCTATGATTAATTCTTCTGCCATAATGCACAAAAATAAAGAATACTATTCTTTAAGTCGAAAAAATGGATTTATTTGGGAAAAAAATTGAAAAAACGCGTTCTCGTAAATGATATTTTTACATAACTTAAATGGAAAACGAAAATTAGTATGCTTGATTTGAGCCAATTAGACAAAATTCTATTCTTAGACATTGAGACAGTACCGGAAGTTTATAACTACGCAGACTTAGACTTAGAAACAACCAAATTATTTGATGCGAAAAACGCCCGATACCTGACCGAAGACAAAACCAAAGCAGATGTTTACAACGAGAAGGCGGGTATTTATGCAGAATTCGGTAAGATTGTCTGTATTTCTGTCGGGTTTGTACATCACTCCGCAACCGGGAGATCTATCCGGATGACCTCTTTTGCACATGAAGACGAAGAAACACTCCTGAAGCAGTTTGTGCGCCTGTTGGAAAATAATTACAACACACCGAAACACGTTTTGTGCGGACACAATTCTAAGGAGTTTGACATCCCTTTTATTTGCCGCCGCTTATTAATTCACGGGATCGGTTTGCCGAATGTATTGAACCTCGCGGGTAAGAAACCGTGGGAGATTCAGCACCTGGATACCATGGAGCTTTGGAAGTTTGGTGATTATAAAGCTTATACAAGTTTGGCGCTGCTTTGTCACATTTTCAAGATCCCTACTCCGAAAGATGATATTTCGGGAGCTGATGTAGCTCGTGTTTATTATGAAGAAAATGACCTCAACCGCATACGTATTTATTGCGAAAAGGATGTGGTTGCATTAATTCAATTATTTTTGAGAATGAATGGAGAACCTTTAGTAGATGAAGGGGAAATTTATATTAAGTAATTACTACAACAAACAACTACATTTATGATTCTTACCAAAAAAGTGATGCTTGCCGGCATCTTTCTAATGAGCCTGAGCTGTCTGAATGCCCAGGAGGTGATCAAGTACAACAACAAATCCATTACAATCCAGGGACCGAAGTGCTTCATGATGGATATCAACGGAACAGTCCTGGAATACCATCAAAAAGTGGTAGGTGATGATCTCTATGCTACGGTTTTGACAAAAAGCGCAGCAGGAACTATCCGTGAGCTGACGGTACGTAAAGTTTCCGTGAAGGTGATTATGGACAATGCATTTAAAATTGAGCATTTTGATAAATACGGAGAGATGTATACGTGTAATATTCTGACAGATTTAGATAAAGTAGAAGCCAGTGTTTATGAAAAGGCAGGATCGAAAATTTTTCACGAAACAAATGTGGCGGTTTATTTTGCAGATAAAAAACAGCTCACAGATTTCATTGCGGAGATCAAAAAACAACGAGGTTTTTAATCCCTGAAAATTTGGATATAAAGTAAAACCCCGACATCAGTCAGTTGACTGATCGTCGGGGTTTTTTATTTGGTTTCAGTTTAAAGCGACAGCCTTAAAAGCCTGTTCTCTTATTTCTTAACAAAGTTCAAAGTTCTCTGACCGTTTGCATCAATCATTTGGATTAAATAAGTTCCTGCAGAAAGATTTTCAGTTGCTATCATAACCAGGTTGTTTCCTTCATTAGCATTAATTGTATGCTGCTGAAGACGCTTTCCTGTTAAATCAGTTACGAAGAACTTGATCTGGTTGTTTCCTGTTTGAGAGTTGAATGAGATTTGAACCTCATTATCAGCAGGGTTCGGGAACAAGTTGATATTCGCAACAGTTCCAAGATCAGCTAAACCTGCAGTAACAGGGGTTTCTGAAGGAGCTCCCGAATAGATATTGATATCATCGATGTAGAAGTTATTTCCACCTCCTGAAGTTGTTTGGAATTTACAACGGAAATTATCATTCCAGTATACAGAAGTAATATTCGTTACGTGAACAGTTAACCAATCAGCTGTTCCCGGAGTCCATGCCGAAGCAACAGTAGTTGATCCGGACATTGTTGCTGCAGTTAGTGTTCTTTTAAGATCCCAAACCTCACCGCAATTCGAAGTAGCGAATACTTTCAGGATATCCGTATTTGAAGCAGTTTTCTTTCTGTATGCACACTTGAAAGTCAAAGTAACTCCTGTTCCTGCATTAATACTTGAAAGATCGATCGGTCCTGAGATCAATTCATCAATTTGTCCTGTGCTTGACTGACTGAAGTTATCCAGTTTTACTGAATTTGTGCCGGTTTTAGCAGCAGTATTAGTCACAGCCCATGCACTTCCGCTTGAATTGTAAAGAAACCAGTTTGGACTGTTTAAGTTCATAGAACCTTCGAAGCTTTCATAGAACGGAAGGCCTCCGCCTGCAGGTAACACGGTAATGTAAGAAGCAACATTTGCCGTATTGCTGTTTGTTCCGTCTGTAGCTTGCAGCTGAACTGCGTAAGTTCCCGGAGTATTGTAAGTAACGGAAGGGTTTTGCTGCGTTGAAGTTGCCGGAGATCCTCCGGTGAAAGACCAGTTCCAGCCAGTTGCAATGTTAAAGGATTCATCGTTAAATGTAATCGTTTCACCTGCGCAGATTACTCTTCTTTCAGTGCTGAACTTAGCCGTACAAAGTGTCAGAGGCGTACCGGCTCCTACTGCAGCCAGGTTGGAAGCGGAAACCACATTAGCTCTTCCTGTAGAACTTATTGTAAGAGCAGTTCTCATGCGGTTAACTTGTCCTGTCGTAAACATTTTTGAACAGTAGGAATAATCCATATAGTTCTCTACGTTGTCAATTTGGTCGAAGCCCCAATAAGCGTTGTCAGTTGAACACGTATTTGCGGTAAGGTTACAAGTGGTGGAACCCTGGGTAGCCGGAGTATCCTGAACGTTATCCGTACCTCCGCAGCCAGCAGATCCCGGGTTGTTATTTCCGCCCCAAACATGATCCAGGTTTAACCAGTGGCCCACTTCGTGTGTTAAAGCACGGCTGGAGTATTCGGATGAAGTTCCGATGTTCCCGAAAAAATTGTGAAGGATGAAGATCCCGTTTTGCATGCTGTTTGCAGACCATCCTGCCGGCAGCATCGTGTAACCTGCAGCACCACCGATGTCTTCACAAACATAAATATTCAGGTATTTATTTCCCGGCCATTGACCATTGTAAACATCATTTCCTGCAACAATTGCATTGATTTGTGCACTACCATTTGATCCGTCATTTGTAATGGCGTTCTGGGTGCGGGTAATTCCCGTGAAGCAAGCTCCGTTTGGTGCTTTCGTAGCAAGAACGAACTGGACGTCGACTTTACTTCTCAAGGATTGGAAAGGAGCCTGTACAGATGCGGTATCCGGATTCAACATCGCGTAATCGCGATTCAAAATGTTTAAAGCAGACATAATCTGGTCTTTGGAAACATTTTCAGGTCCGTTATTATGTAAGATGTGGAAAACTACCGGAATCGTATAAACAGTAGCCTTTGTAGTACTGTTATCTCCTTTTTTAGCCAGCATCAGACTTTCAAATGCTGCCTGTTCCTTGGCATATTCTTTAGCAAATTGAGGATTTGCTTTTAGTTCATTCATTTTTTTGTGCGTGATGCAGTATTCTACATCTTCGCCGTCGCGCATGTTGCTTTTATCTAAAATGCGCCCTTGCTGTTGAGCAAAACTCCATGTGGTAAAAAGCAGAGAGATACCTAGGAGCGAGTAAAATTGTTTTTTCATTTTTATCTAGCTAGTTTATTACTTCAATGATTTAAATGATGGGAAGAAGTTGGAAACAGAATACAGTTCAGAACACGAAATTTAAGAACTTTTTGAATCGCGTGTAGGGATTTTTGTTTTAAGTGTCCGAATTGTTGATTAAACAGAAAAAGATAAGGTTGGGAATAAATCCCAACCTTATTGTTCTGAGTTACTTTTTATTACTTCTTTACGAAGGTCAATGTTTTTTCTTCCGAGGAACTGATCATCTTTATCAAATAAGTTCCTGCTGAAAGATCCGTTGTTTCGATAAATACCAGGTTGGACCCTTCGTGTGCATTTACAGGGATCGTTCGGATGGTTTTTCCAGCCAAATCAGTAATCGCAAATTCCAACGGATTATTTCCGATCGGGGAACTGAAGCTGATCTGTACTTCATGATCTGCAGGGTTCGGATAAAGATTGATGTCCTGGAACGATCCAAGGTCATTTACTCCTAAAACAATGTTGTCAGAAGGATCTCCCGAGTAAATATTAATATCGTCAATATAGAGGTTGTTTCCTCCACCTGCAGTGAACTGGAATTTGAAACGGAAGTTTTCATTCCAGTAGGCACTTGTAATATTTGTTACGTGAGCTGTAATCCAGTCTGCTGGTGCAGGTGTCCATGCAGCCGCAGCCAGGTTGGACCCGGACATGGTTGAAGCCGTGAAAGTTCTGCGGATGTCCCAAACCTCACCACAATCTTTTGAAGCTAGTAATTTTAGAACATCATTGCTTGTAGAAGTTCTTTTACGGTAAGCATATCTAAAGGAAAGGGTTACGTTTGTTGCAGAGGTAATCCCTGAAAGGTCTATGGAACGTGATTCCAGCTCATCCACTTGATGCTGGGTCTGGTCGAAGTTTTCCAGTTTCGCGGAATGTGTGCCCGTTTTACCTACGGTTGTTGAAACGGTCCATGGATTTTCACCGGTGTTTAAGACAAACCAGTCGGGGCTTGTGAAATTTGAGAATGTTTCAAAGCTTTCGTAATAAGGGATTCCGGTTGCAGCAGGTAATACGGTAATGTAACCTGCGATAGTTGCTGTGTTTGAAGCAGATCCGTCTGTAGCTTCAAGCTGTACGGCATAAGTTCCCGGCGTATTGTAGGTAATTGTAGGATTTTGAGCTGTTGAAGTTGCAGGTGAACCACCGGCAAATGACCAGTTCCATCCGTTCGCAGCATTGAAAGACTCGTCAATAAACTGAAGGGATTCTCCGGCGCAAATGACACGTCTCGGTGTGCTGAATTTTGCGGCACAAAGGGTTGGGGCACCTGTTGCTCCTACAGCTGCCAAATTAGCTGCGGAAACTACATTTGCTCTTCCGGTCGAACTAATTGTGAGAGCAGTTCGCATGCGGCTGACCTGACCCTCTGTGAACATTTTGGAACAATAAGAATAATCCATGTAATTTTCTACGTTGTCTACCTGGTCAAATCCCCAATATGCGTTATCACTGCTGCATGTATTGGAATTTAAGGAACAAGAAGTTGAGCCTATACAAGCAGGAGTGTCTGCTACAGCGTCATTTCCACAGCTTACTCCGGGATTGTTGGTTCCTCCCCACACGTGGGACAGGTTCAACCAGTGTCCTACTTCGTGCGTCAATGTGCGGCTGGTGTTTAGGGATGAAGTTCCCATGTCTCCGACATAAGTGCTCAAAACCCAGATTCCGTTCCCCATGGAGGAAGCGGACCATCCGCCCGGGTTGAATGTGTAACCTGCTGCTCCGCCGATATCCTTGCAGATAAAAATATTCAGGTATTTGTTCCCGGGCCATGTACCGTTGTAAACATCATTCCCGGAAACGATTGCGCTGACTTGTGCACTTCCGTCTTCACCATTAAATGTTTCGACGCTCTGTGTTCTGGTGATTCCGGAAAAACAAGCTCCGTTCGGAGCCTTGGTAGCCAAAACAAATTTAATATCAGCCTTGCTGCGGATACTCTGAAATTGAGGCTGTATAGAAAGGGTGTCCTGATTCAGCATGGCGAAATCCCGGTTCAGGATATTCAAAGCTGATAGAATCTGTTCTTTCGAAATATTTTCAGGTCCACCATTATGCAGAACGTGGAAAACTACCGGAATAGTATATTCCGTAGCTTTGGTAGTACTGTTGTCTCCTTTTTTGAGCAAGAGAGCATTGTTGAATTCCTGCTGCTCCTTATCAAATTGTTTTGCTCGTGCCGGATCTGACAAAAGCTGGTTCATTTTTTTATGAGTGATACAGTATTCGACCTGTTCTCCGGGGCGCATGTTCTCCTTGTCCAGAGTCCTTTTATGTGTTTGCGAAAAGGCAGAAAAGGAGAGGCATAGGGTTAGTGTTAAGAGTGTAGAGAGTTCTTTTTTCATTATCTAAAATTCTAGCTAGTTTTACTAAAGTATCCTAATTTGAGTGCAACAAGTTACAACATTTGTTTAAGAAATGATTCGAACTTCAACAACTTTATAAAGATTTGAATAACAATGATTTAATTTTTTCTTTACAAATCGATATCGCGAAGTGAATAAATCATTGGTTTCGACAGATAATAGGGCATTGTAAAAGACTCCTGATAACTAGTCGTTCAGGGAGTTGCTTTTTAGAGGTCACTAATCGTTTCTCGCTCAAAAATTTTAGGATAGATTCAAATCCCAATTACCCGACAGCTAAAGGCGTAACTTTGAAAACAGATCATCATCCGTTCTTATAATCTCTCGGTTGTAAATGAAGGCCTCTCTTTTCGGTAAACTGCTCCGAAAAGTGATAAATCTAAAGCGTTTGTAAAACGACTTTAGATTTTCATTTTGGATCCTGATCCCTCCTTTTCGTTCAGCAGTCCGGAAAGAGAGGATTTCTGAAGGTTGTAATTGGGAAGGGCATTTTTGCCTACTTTTTATGCCCTGGCAAAAAGTAGGAGGAAAGAGAGTTTTTTAGTTTGGACTATAATTCTACCTCACGAAGTGAATAAACAACCTGTTCCAAAGGCATTTCATGAACCAGTTTAAAAAGCTTTCCGGCAACGAGTTCGGGTGAGTAAAGCTGGTTCGAATTCTTGTATTCTTTGAAACGGTCCACTTCCGAAAAGGAAGTTTGCTGCGTGTTCCGTATGTTAGCCTGCATATCTGTATCCACCACTCCGGGTGCAACCGAAAGACAGTGAAAATTTGTTCTTCCTAATTGCTGTTCTTCCAATTGAATGGTTTGGCAGAACAAATCGACCGCAGCCTTGGACGCACAATACGATGCCCAGGATGCAATGGGAGTTTTTCCGGCACCCGAACTGATGAAAATACATTTAAAAGAAGTTGTTTTGGGAAGCTGCCGCAATAATTTCTGCAAAATAGCTGCTCCGGCAAAAAGGTTTACCTGCATCACTTTTGCGATTTCCTGTGGATCCAGTTTCTCGAAATAATCTACTTTCCCAAGTATTCCGGCGTTATGTATAAAAATTACTTTTTCATTATCCATATCCGGAAAAGAAATCTGTTCTACTGACCCGGGATCACTCAGGTCGCAATGGATAGATGAATAACCCGGGTGTGAGATCGTGTGGTTCCGGCCGATTCCAATTACCTTTTCTCCAAGGCTTAAATAGTTTTCGGCAATTGCTTTTCCGATTCCCCTGGAAGTTCCTGTTATGATTACCATGTCATTAAATTCAAAATGATGAATACAAAATTCAAAAACTAATTGAAAAGAAAAAGCGCCTCTTCAATTATTCAAAGAAACGCTTTATTATGTAATGAATTTAAATTCTTGATAATCGTAGAATTTTAGAATGGATATTCCTTTTCAATTACCCCAGTGCCTGTTTCAAATCTGCAATCAGATCATCTACGTGCTCAACACCTACGCTCAAGCGAAGCAAGTTGTCTACAACACCTGCTTTTTCTCTTTCTTCTTTCGGAATAGAGGCGTGTGTCATGGTTGCCGGGTGATTGATCAATGATTCAACTCCTCCTAATGATTCTGCTAAAGAGAATACCTGGAATGAAGAAGCAACACGGTAGGTGTTCTCAATACTTTTGTCTTTCAAAACGATGGAAATCATTCCGCCGAAATCGCGCATCTGCTTTTTTGCAATTTCGTGGTTCGGATGCTCCGGGAAGCCTGGCCAGTAAACTTTTTCAATTGCCGGATGGTCTTTCAGGAAATGTGCGATTTGTTTTCCGTTCTCACAATGACGCTGCATGCGCAGGTGAAGGGTTTTGATTCCTCTCAATACCAAAAATGAGTCCATCGGTCCGGGATTTGCCCCCGAACTGTTCAGGATAAAGTACAATTGTTCATGGATAGCAGTATCGTTAGTGATCAAAGCTCCCATAACCACATCCGAATGGCCGCCCAAATATTTTGTTACGGAGTGCATGACGATGGTCGCTCCCAAATCCAGCGGATTTTGCAAATAAGGAGAAGCGAAGGTATTATCGGCAACCAAAATGATGTTGTTGGCCTTTGCGATTTTTGCCACCGCTTCAATATCAATGATCTGCATGGTTGGATTGGTCGGTGTTTCTGCCCAGATCAATTTGGTGTTTGCGTTGATGTAGTTGTTTACATTTTCCGCATTGGTCAAATCGATGAAATGGAACTTAATACCGAATTTCTCATAGATCTTTGTAAACAAGCGGTATGTTCCGCCATACAAATCATCACCTGTAATCACTTCGTCGCCCGGCTGCAATAATTTCAGAACAGCATCCGTTGCCGCAACACCACTACTAAAACAAACACAATGCTTTCCATTTTCCAACGCAGCGATATTCGCCTGAAGTGCTTCACGTGTCGGGTTTTTTCCTCTTGCATATCCGTAACCTTTATTTACTCCCGGTGATTCCTGGACGTAAGTGGAAGTTTGAAAAATCGGAGTCATGATTGCCCCGGTAGTCGGATCAGGCTGTACACCCGCATGAATTGCTTTGGTACCGAATTTCATATCTTGTTCTTTCATAGAAAATGGATTCAATTTTATCGAAAGACAAATTTAATAATTCTGTAGTAGGGGCGAAAAATTTTTCGCCCCTACTACTTTTCATTATTTTCGCTTTTCAAATTCAATGAGTTATTCAACAGGAAATATCAGCGATTTTATGCATGCCTTATCGGACATGCCGAAAACGGACATGCTGGTAAACCTGGGAGAATCGGTCCATTCGCTGATAAAACTAGAGAAACTGCCGACAGCTAAATTCCAGGTTCCGTTAGACAGTAAGTGGAAATCCCTTTGGCAGACAGCGAATAAGTTCCGCCTGGAATCCGATGTAAACTCGCTGTGCCTGGTTTTTGGTACAGTTTCTTCAAACATCCAATCCGGAAGTATTCAGTCTCCTTTGTTAATCATTCCGTTGAATTGGGAATATACACGCTTAACCAATACGCTTCAACTGGAATTACTGGAAGAGGCTGCGGAAATCAATCCGTATATCCGGTTCCTTTATGCTGAGCTGAATAAAACAGCATTGAATGATTTGCCGGAGGAATTAAACTTGTCGGAAAAACTGGAATGGATGATTGATCAGTTTAAGGATTTGCATTTGGAAGTGGAAATCTCAAACGATATTTATGCCGGCAATTTCCATTACCACCGGTTTCATCTTTTGCGCGAATTGGAAGGTATCGAACGATCAGAAACCAAAAGTGCACTTGTGGAGCAATTGTTGGGCAATGATTTTGAACCTGCGGAGGAATTGGACTTACCGGCAGATCTGATCTATCCGGCGGATGTAGACCAAAAGCGGGTTTTTACCACTTTGAACACAAACAATGTGTTGCTGCAAGGGCCTCCGGGAACAGGTAAATCGCAGGTTTTAATCAATATTCTCGGAAAGTCACTCAAAAGCAAGTTGAGGACTTTGGTTGTTTCGGAAAAGAAAGCTGCCCTGGATGTACTGGTAAAAAAGCTTTCCGAACTCGAATTGCACCGGCATGCATTTGTGGTGCACAGCCAAACCAAATCGAAGGATTTATTGGCACAATTGAAAGAAACCTGGAATTTGCTGGAGAGCAAGGAAATAAAGCCTGTTCAAAATTTGAGACTTTCGGAACAGCTCCATGCAAACCTGCAACTGCTGCTCGACCGTTTAAACACACCGGATTATTTTGCCGGAGTTTCCTATAAAGAATTACAGGAGCTGCTTTGTGAAACCCCCATTCAAACGGAAAAATTTTCCAGTTTGGTTCCTGCCATCGACGAATGGTTGAAGTACAAACCCATCATTCAACAGGTAGATCAGCACTTGAACGGTTTCTCCAGGCTACAGGGGCTCAAACCGGTATTTTTTGAGAAGTGGAATGGCGATCAACTGGTCAAAGATTCCCTGATCCGATTAAATGCACTACAGGCCAAATTGGATTCACTGACCACATTCGGTGACCTGGAAAAGATAATTGCTGTTTTGGGAAGGTGTCAATTGGTAGAAAACGAACAATACACCCCATACAGCCGGCTTATTTCGAAGCCTAAAGAGTGGAAAAAATTCCAAAAGCAGGTCCGGCTGCTGAAAGATCTGACTGAACATCTTGCTTCGATCGAATCAGAAAACCGGATTTGGAAACAGGAACCTTCGAAAAGTCAGCTGGAATCCTGGGAACAGGCCCGAACATGGCTGCAGCTTCGAAAACGAAAGAAAGCAATCGCCAGATTATTGAACGATCCGTCGGTTTTACCGGAAATTGCGCTTCAAAACCGGAAGACCTACCAGGCAGAAGTACAGAAATTGAAAGAACTGGAATCGTATTTTCATGAATTGGGTCTTGATGCAAGTTTGCATGCCCTCGAAATGGGGATCTTGTATGCTTCCGGCCTGGAGAAAGAAAGCGGTTCGTTATTGAGTGAAATTGCTTCCTGGAGCAGGGAAAAACGCCTTGCTATCCTCGAATCTGCTTCGGATCTTACTCAATTGAGATCGGACCTGGTGCGTTATTTCGAACTAAAAGATGAGGTCGTTTTGTCTGACTTTTTAAACCGGAAACAAACAGACTTTGTTGCTTTGAGCGCCATATATGAAAGCCTCAAACTACTTCCGCGCTTTTTCTTTCAGTTGGTGGACGATGTCGGTTCATGGGAAGCTCTTCAGTCCTTGATCCTGTTTAGTTCTCTTCGAAAAATAGAATCTTTGAACCCGGAGATTGTCAGGTTTTCCGGAGAAGCATTAAAGGAACGGTTGGATACACTGATCGAAACCGAAAACAAAGAATTTGCAGACTTTGCCCATTCATTGCGGGTTCAGGTACAAAAACAATTTGCGGATTACGAAGAACTATTGAGAACTCCGGGACAGAAGCTTTCTGCCGGTCAGAAGGAACTCAAGGCGCGTTTAAAAAAAGGAAAATCACTACTGGTCAAAGAATTCGGAAAAACCAGGAATACGATCACCATCCGGAAATTACTTGCCAGTGACGCCAAAGAGTGGGTGCAGTTGCTGATTCCGGTCTGGCTGGCAACTCCCAACCAGGTGGCGGACCATTTTCCGCTTGAAACAGAGTTGTTTGACCTCGTCCTTTTTGATGAAGCCAGTCAGCTTCCTTTGCCGGGAGCACTGGGTTCTTTATTCCGCTCAAAACGGGCACTGGTTGCCGGTGATGAACAGCAGATGGCGCCTTCGTCCTATTTCGGGAAGAATTTTGGCTTCCACGATTTGTTGCACCAGGCCTCTTACTATTTTGAACGCGTGCCGCTGAGACATCATTACCGCTCGGAATACCCGGAGCTGATCCGTTTTTCAAACACCCATTTTTACAGGGATGAGTTGATCGCTTATCCGTCACCGGAACAAAAACAGGTGCTTTTTCACCACTACGTTGAAAACGGGATTTTTGAAGAGCGCAGGAACCTGCAGGAAGCAGAAGAAGTAGCCGGCTACCTGGAAACATTCGGTAACTGGGACAAACAATCCGTCGGAATTGTGGCTTTTTCGGAAGAACAGCTGAAAACGATTTGGAGAGCTTGTTCGGCACGTGTGCAGGAACAGATTACCCTCAAACAGGAAGAAAACACCGGTTTTTTCAAAGCTTTGGAAAATGTGCAGGGAGATGAAGCCGACTGCCTGATCATCAGTTTGGGTTATGCCCGAAACCCGGATCGCATGTCGCCAACAGCTTCAGCGATGGTACAAGGTTCCTTCCAAATGCGTTTTGGTCCGCTGAACCAGACCAACGGCCACAAACGTCTGAATGTACTTTTGACCCGTGCCAAACAGGAAATGCACTTTTTTTCCTCGGTGAAAGCAGCAGATTTCGAACTATCCGAAAACGAATCGGTAAACCTGCTCAGAAGATTTTTGCAGGAACTGGAAGAAATGCAGGTTTCCCGGCAGGAATTTATTTTCCCCCACAATCTGGAAACGGAAACCATTGAGGGCCCGAATGTGCATTTCAGGAACAGCTATTCCCAAATCCCTGATGGACAAGACCTGGTGACTTTTCACCGGGTGATGCAGCAAAGAGGCTGGAAGTTGGGGTATTAGAAACTGATGGTTATGATTTCACTCACTCAATAACAAAAGCAGTTCACTCAATAAACAAGAATTATTTCCCTGATTTTAGCTGCTTACCGTTCGTCTTTTTTTCAAAGCTTCGTTTTTCTGGTCATTTTTTGTACATTGGGCTACTTAAAAAACTGAAAATGAAAAAGCTACTCTCCTCTTTTTTGTTCCTGGCAATCCTGAATGTTGGTCTCGGACAAAATGAAACAGCCTCTATTCAGCGTTATTTGCAGGAACATGCAGACAGCTGGAACTTAAAATCTACGGACCTTGCTAACCTGGAAATTGTTTCCAGCGCTTCTTCAAAAGCTTCGAATACCAAACACGTAAAAGTGCGCCAAACGAAAAATGGTGTTTCCATTATCGACGGATTTGGGATCGTTACGATGCGCAACAATGAAGTGATCCACGTCACATCTGATTTTGTTGCTGTTTCGGATCCTGTTAATCATACTGCATTGAGTGCGGCAGAAGCAGTAACAGCAGCTATGAAACATCTGGACCTGCCGAAAAATGACCTAAAACAGCTTCAGAGTACCGGTAACAGTTTCCTTTTCGCAAAAGCCGGGATTTCGAAGGTGGACATCCCTGTGAAATTGTTTCTCGGAAATTACAACGGACAATTGCTTTACATTTGGGACCTGAGTATTTCTCCCTTGAATTCGCAGCATTGGTGGTCAATGAGAATCAATGCGGAAACAGGTGAAGTACTTTTCCAAAATGACTGGGTTACACATTGCTCGGTAGAACATTGTTCTGCTGAAAATCACCACGCGGCTCCATCCATGATGGTTCCGCCCCCGCCTCCGGGTGCAGATCAGTACCAGGTATATGCTTTACCGAATATCAGTCCGGCACACGGGGATCGCGTAATCGTTACCAATCCTTCGGATGCGACTTATTCTCCGTTCGGATGGCACGATACAGACGGAATAGCAGGTGATGAGTATACGATCACAAGAGGGAACAACGTATATGCTTACGATGATGTTGATAACGACGATATGCCGGGTTATTCACCGGATGGCGGATCTGCGCTGGATTTCGTTTTCCCGTATGATTCACTGGTAGGTGTTCAGGGGAACCTGGATGCGGCGATCACAAACCTGTTCTACATGAACAACATGATGCACGATATTTGGGCGCATTATGGTTTTGACGAAGAAAGCGGGAATTTCCAGGAAACAAACTATTCCGGTTCTGGGCTTGGATTAGACCCGGTCATGGGGGAAGCCCAGGATGGAAGCGGAACGAATAATGCGAATTTCGCAACACCACCGGAAGGCTCAAGTCCCTGGATGCAAATGTATTTGTGGACGGAAAGCAATGTTCCGGATCTGCTGACAATCAATGCACCGGCAGGAATTTCAGGATCTTATACCTGTTCAACAGCCGGATTTGGTCCACCGGTTCCAATGACTCCGATTACGGAAGATATTGTTTTGGTGGAAGATGGCGGAACCGATACTACAGACGGATGTGATGTGATCACAAACGGAGCAGCTCTTGCAGGAAAGATTGCCCTGGTGCGCAGGGGAAATTGTAATTTCGCTGATAAAGTAGTTGCCTGCCAGGACTTTGGAGCAGTTGCAGTAATTGTGATGAACAATACCGGAACAGGTACCCAGGCAATGGGTGGCGGTACGGGAATTGAAACAATTCCTGCTATCATGGTTTCCAAACCGAACGGAGATGCATTTGTGAACCAGATTAACCTGGGCAATACATTGAACGGAACAATTGTAAATCCGGGCGACCTGACAGCAACAGATTCTGATTTTGACAATATGATCATTGCCCACGAATACGGACATGGAATTTCTACCCGTTTGGTCGGAGGAGCAGATATGACGGATTGTTTGTGGAATGATGAGCAAATGGGAGAGGGCTGGTCCGATTGGTTCGGATTGATGATTACTCAGACCGCTTCTGATCTGGGAACAGATGGAAGAGGAGTGGGAACTTATGTAACAAACGAACCGAATAACGGTGGCGGAATTCGTCCGGCACGCTATTCAACTGATTTCGCGATTAACGATTATACTTACGGGAATACAAACAGCAACTCTTTATCCATGCCTCATGGAATCGGGTTTGTTTGGGCGAGCATTCTTTGGGATTTGAACTGGGCATTGATCGATGAGTATGGTTTTGACCCGAATCTAAAAACAGGAACGGGAGGAAATAACAGAGCGATGCATTTGGTCATCGAAGGACTGAAAATGACGAATTGCGGACCAGGCTTTGTGGATGGCCGTGACGGAATTCTTGCGGCAGACCAGGTGCTTTATGGCGGTGCGAACAAATGCCTGATCTGGGAAGTGTTTGCCAGAAGAGGAGTAGGGCTTTCTGCAGACCAGGGAGATCCGAATGATCGTAATGATCAGGTGGAAGCATTCAATATTCCTTTTGAGTGTACACTCGGATTGGCTGAAAATAAAGCCGGAGTTCACGTGCAGGTTTACCCGAATCCAAGTAAAGGAGCATTGACGGTTAAGCATGCAAATTCAGGAATTCAGCGCATCGAACTAGTTGATTTAAGCGGCAAGGTGGTTTACACGAAATCATTGGAAAACAAGAACGAGGTCGATTTGGATATCAGCAGTCTGAATAAAGGATTGTATGTGATGAAAGTCCAAACTCAAAACGGAACTGAAACTGTTCGGGTGGAGAAATTCTGATCTTAGCACGATAATTGTTAAAGGAGCTGACAAACTGTTTCCTATGAAAAACGTTCTTGTCAGCTCCTTTTTTGGTTTTAATCCCTTTTAAACCGAACGTTTTGCAAGAATCTTACATGGTAAGATTGAACTTCTGCATCGGATTTTTCTTTGGTGCCTGAGGTTACTTCAAAGTACAATTCGTCTTTGTTCCGTTCATAGACCGAAGTCAACAGGATTCCTTCTGTTTCGAAGACTGAAACGAGCCGGTTACCGAATAGATATGAGTCGAGTTTAATTCCATAACCCTCATCAATTTGGTAATAGTTTCCTCCTTTATAAACCAAATGATAGTCCTTTACCATTGGATTTTTTTTCGATACATATTCCATTTTCCAGCGGAACACGGAATCATCCTGTTGCCTGACTTCTAAAATAACAGGAACACTATCTGTCAAAAGACCTTCACTGTAAATATGCATGGTTCCTTTCCAGTTCCCCGCACAGCTGAGACCGAAATTTTGCTGTGAGAAGGCATTTCCGGATACCAGGATCATGCAAAAGATGACCTCAAGAAAAAGAATGTTTTTAATGCGCATCCAGCCAATTGTTTGCTAATTCCATTTCTACTTCCATCGGGACTGCTAATGAAACTGCTGTTTCCATGGCTTCTTTTACCAGTGCTTTAATGAGTTCCTGCTCGTCTTTATGTACATCAAAAACCAATTCATCGTGTACCTGCAGAATCATTTTGGATTGAACGTTTGCTTTGGTCATGGCTTTGTCAACCGCAACCATTGCCAATTTCACGATATCAGCTGCAGATCCCTGTATCGGCGCGTTAACGGCATTTCGTTCTGCAAAACCTCTTACAACCGCATTTGCCGAATTGATATCCGGTAAATAACGGCGGCGCTGCATGATCGTTTCCACATATCCGTTCTCCCGGGCATCTTTTACCGCTTTGTCCATGTACGTTTTGATCGTTGAATATTGCGCAAAGTACGAATCAATGATCTGTTTTGCTTCTGTTCGGCTGATTCCAAGATTTTGGGAAAGACCAAATGCCGACTGTCCGTAAATGATTCCGAAGTTCACTGCTTTTGCCGCGCTGCGCTGGTCTTTTGTCACTTCATCCAGCTCCACATGGAATACTTTTGCAGCTGTTGCCCGGTGAATGTCCACTTTGTCCTTAAATGCCCGGATCATGTTCTCATCGTTTGCCAAAGCTGCGATGATGCGCAATTCGATCTGGGAATAATCGGCCGACATTAACTGGTAATCTTCCGAACGGGCAATAAATGCTTTGCGGATCTCTTTTCCACGTTCACTGCGGATCGGAATGTTCTGTAAGTTCGGATTGTTGGAACTTAAACGCCCCGTTGCAGTAACTGTCTGCATGTAGCTGGTGTGAACTCTTCCGTCAACCGGATCTTTCATAGTCGGAAGCGGATCCACGTAGGTAGATTTCAGTTTTTTCATCTGGCGATAATCCAAAATGCATGGAATGATCTCATGGTCGTTCTTATGCTGCTGCAAAATATCTTCGGATGTGGCATATTGACCGGTTTTCGTCTTTTTAGCTTTCGAGGAAATCTTCATGTGTTCGAACAAAACGTCTCCCAATTGTTTCGGGGAATCCACATTGAAATCCATTCCGGCCAATTCCTTGATACGGATTTCCAAAGCTGCGGTTTCATCTGCCAGTTGTTTGGAATATGCTTCCAGGTGAGGAATGTCTATGGCAACTCCTTCTTCTTCCATTTTTGCAAGGACAGAAACCAGCGGCATCTCCATTTCGTAGAACAATTTTTTCAAATGTTCCTTTTCGATCTGCGGCCCGAATAATTGTTTTAACTGGAAGGTTATATCCGCATCTTCGCACGCATAATCACAGATTGCCTCCGGAGGAAGATCGCCCATATTTCCCTGGCCTTTTCCTTTCTTCCCGATCAGGGTTTCGATGCTGATAGGTGTGTAGTTCAGGTAATATTCCGCCAGGAAGTCCATTCCTTGTTTGGATTCCGGTTGGATCAGGTAATGAGCAATCATGGTGTCGAATAACGGTCCTGCGAAAGCTACTCCATAACGATGCAGTACCTGCATGTCGTATTTCATGTTGTGAGCGATCTTTTCGATTTTCTCACTTTCGAAGAAGGGTTTGAATTCGTCTACAATTGCCTGTGCTTCAGCCCTGTCTTTCGGAACGGCAACGTAATAAGCCTCACGTGCCTGGAATGAAAAAGACATTCCGACCAAATCCGCATGCAGGGCATTTACGTCGGTTGTTTCCGTGTCGAAACAAACGGATGTCTGCTTGAGCAATTTAGTTAGTAAAGCTTTACGTTCTTCTGGCAAAGTAACCAGATGGTATGCTGCTTTTTCAGTTGCAATTGTTTTCACACCGCTTGTAGGCTGTGCCTGTTGTACTTCTACCAAACTTTGAGTACCGAAAAGGTCGAGTTGACCATTTTCATCCACCCCTGCAGAAGTAACGACAATCTCTTCTCCGGTTACACGTTTTGCCAGGTTGCGGAATTCCAGGTCTGTAAAAATATCCAGGATGAGGTTTTTATCCGGTTCCTGGTACTTCAATTCTTCAGGATTGAATTCCACCGGTGAGTCCAGGATAATTGTTGCAAGGAGTTTGGAAATGATTCCCTGTTCCTTGAAATTGATCATGTTTTCCTTCATTTTCCCTTTGAGGGATTCTACGTTCTCAAAAACCCCCTCCATGGAACCATAATCAGCGATCAATTTTTTGGCTGTTTTCTCACCAACTCCCGGAATTCCCGGAATATTGTCGGCTGCATCACCCCATAGTCCAAGAATATCTATAACCTGCAACGGATCTTTCACTTCAAACTTTTCACAAACTTCTTTTACGCCCATCACCGTAGCCGGATCTCCACCACGGCCTGGTTTGTAAATGAAAATATTTTCGCTTACCAACTGACCGAAATCCTTGTCCGGTGTCATCATGTAAGTAATGAACCCTTCTTTTTCCGCTTTTTTGGCTAATGTTCCGATCAAATCATCCGCTTCGTAACCTTCCACGACATACATCGGGATGCGGAAAGCTTCAATAATGCGTTTGATGGGTTCGATCATGCTGCGGATGTCTTCGGGCATTTCTTCTCTGTGCGCTTTGTAGTCTGCGAAATCCACGTTTCGGTTGGTTGCACCTCCTGGAGGATCAAAAACAACTGCGATGTGTGATGGTTTCTCCTTGTTCAGGATATCGATCAACACATTGGTGAACCCAAAAGCGGCGGATGTGTTTTGTCCTTTTGAATTAACTCTTGGATTTTTGGCAAAAGCAAAATATGCCCTGTAAATCAAAGCAAAAGCATCTAAGAGGAACAATTTTTTATCGGATTCCGGAGTAAGCATAATCTTTAAGAATTGTGAAGTACAAGTTTAAGGCAAATTCAGCAATAATTTCCCACGCGGTTTTTGAATTTTTGTTCAAACAGAATTTAAGACGAGGGCAAAGCATTTATGTGACTTAAACGGGAGTGTTTTGTGAAATAAATTTGCCAAAATCACTAAATATGTTATTTAAAACACTGTTGGTATGAAGGGATCGTGGACATGGAGTATTCATTTTGTGGCGTGGAATCTACTTAGTAAATGAAAAACGTATCAAGTACGAAGCTTTCTTAAATGTTAAACTTTTGAACAGTGATGAAAACACTTCTAACATGCTGTATATTAGCCTTCTCACGAATAACTATTCACGCCATGGAAAGAATCCACATCGACTCGTCTTGAACATTTCAATGTTAAAAAAATAACTACTAACAGTTTTATTACACACTATTTACTTTTACATCTTATGAAACAATTTCTAAAATTAGTCTGTTTCGTGCTGCTTTATTGTGCAGGAAACAATTTAACCGCTCAGACCAGTGCTGGGGGACCTTGCCCGGATATCAATGTCAGTACTGGAATTGATGCTGCGGGAAATGCAATTGCCATCGGTGCAACCGATCCTTTCTGGACAATCAGTTCGGGTCCGGTTGGGCCGGCTGCAAAACGTGTACAAAGCTACCTTCCTTATTGGCAAGTAACGCCTGTAGCGGTAACAAATGCTTGCTGGATCAATGGTTCAGGCACGATTTTTAACAATGCAGCTGGAAATTATACGTTCTCACGGACCTTTAACATTGCAGCCGGAACCACCAGTTTTACCACAAATTTTGGTATCGCCTGGGATGACGTTTTGGTTTCAATCCAGCTAGTTCCGCCGGGTGCCGGAACTCCTATTCCGCTTACTGTTCCCCCATCCGCGCCTTACATGGTAAGTCCGCCGATTGGTTATACGGTTGCGTCGCCAGCCGCCGGAACATGGACCATTGAATGCGTTGTTAATTTTGTAGACAATGTTGGAGCTTTTATTCTGTCAGGTTCAATCGACGTAGATTGCAACGATAATCCTTGCACATGTGAAAACATTCATCCTGAATTTACGTACACAACATCTGCTGATTGTATTACTACATTCACTGGGATGATTAACCCTAACTGTGCTAACACTTCGACTCAGATTGAATGGATTATCGATGGAGTTTCAGCTGGATTTGGATCGACATTCAATTATGCATTCTTAACCAACGGTCCGCATACTGTCTGCATGGTTGTAACCGTAACTTTAGCTGATGGAACGACTTGCATAAGGGAATCCTGTCGTACGGTAAACATTGATTGCAACCCTTGCAGTTGTGATCTGGTCATACCTCATTTTACTTTTACGGTTGATAAGTGCATCGCCCAATTCGTAGCAGATCCTTCGTTACCTTGTTGTATTAAAGATATCAATTATGAATGGTATGTGGATGGCTTACCTGTGGGAACCGGACAAAACTTTAGTCACACGTTCACTTCGAATGGATTCTATAATGTCTGTTTGTTTATTACAGCGACTTTAAATGATGGAACAGTATGTTACAAAGAAATATGTCAGTTGGTCGAAATAAATGATTGTGAAGAATGTAATTGTAATCAACTTCAACCGTCATTCAACTTCAACATCGTAAACTGCGAAGGTCATTTCGATGCCGCAGTTCTGGCTCCACCATGTATGACACAATTTACGTATCAATGGTATGTCAATGGACTTCCTTCGGGAACAGGACCAAATCTGATTTATACTTTCCCTGCTAACGGACCATATAACATTTGTCTGCAGGTAACTACCATTATGCCGGATGGAAGTCCTTGTACGAAGGAATTCTGTAAAATCGTTAAGGTGAAAGACTGTGATCCTTGTAATTGTGATCAGCTTGAGATAGGTTTTGATCACTTCTTAGATAATTGCGTCGGGAATTTCACTGGCCTCGTAGGACTTCCTGCCTGTATGCAGATTACTGGATGGAATTGGTCGGTAAATGGTGTTTACGTTGGTTCGGGTCCGGTATTTAATTATACTTTCCCAGCGAATGGTGTCTACAATGTTTGCCTGACAGTAACTACAATTATGCCAAATGGACAGAAATGTTTGAAAGAAGTATGTAAGCTGGTTGACGTGAAAGATTGTGATGAATGCAACTGTCAACAGTTACAGACCAATTTCGAATACCTGATAAACCAGTGTAATGTGGAACTACTAGGAGACGCTTATGGTCCTAATTGTATGTCCAATTACCAATACGAATGGTATGTAAATGGTTCACCTGTAGGAAGCGGACAAAATTTCGTTTGGACTGCTCCGGCTAATGGAACTTACACAATCTGTCTATTTGTTACGGTAACTTTACCTGATGGGACCCTGTGTCACAAAGAACTGTGCAAAGACATTGTGATAACGGATTGTGATCAATGCAATTGCAGTGACATAGTAGCAGGATTTAATTGGCAGATTGCTCAATGCACCGCTTACTTCAACGGATTTTTTAATCAGACTCCATGTATACAAAGCTACTCGATTGACTGGTATGTAGATGGTCTGTACGTTGGTTCCGGAACACCATTCTCTATGCCGGTAGCAGGAAATGGTACTCACACAGTTTGTATGGTGCTTACTACTGTTCTTACCAATGGACAAGTATGCCAGACCGAATCATGCAAAACGATTGATGTAGTTGGTTGTGGATGCCCTTGCAGTCTATTGAATGGAATAATTAATTTCCAGGTTGACAAATGTAATATCAACCTTGTTGCACAACCGCAGATTCCGCAGTGTATGATGAATTCATCGGTTCCAACAAGCTATAGTTGGACAGTGAATGGTTCGTATGCGGGTTCAGGTCCTGTAATTAACTATACAGCCGGAGGAAATGGTACTTACCATGTTTGTGTACTGATCGTTGTTACGAAGCCAAACGGACAGAAGTGTGAAAAAATGATCTGTAAGGATATCGTTGTAAGCAATTGTAATTCAACGCCACCCAATCCACAGACAATTTCTCAGCCAAGTCCAACAATGGAAGAGTCGTTAAAGCTTTATCCAAATCCGGCCAGTACGGAGCTCAATATCGATTTCACAACGAAAGACGCGGGAACCGTAAACATTACCTTCAAAACAATAGATGGTAAAGTATTCCTAAATCAATCGATCGACGCCCAAGCGGGACAACAACGGCTTAAAATGCCTATTCCGCCAATGGTTTCAGATGAAATGATTTTGGTTGAGATCACTATGGACGGTGAAACAACTATCCGCAAAGTAAGTGTTGTAAAGCACTGATTTTAAATCACAGCAAATAACACATTTGAAAAGCCGTTCCTCTCTTCTGAGAGGGATGGCTTTTTTACTTTTCCAATGATTCGTGATTCTGTTTGCGAATTAACAGCTGAAACTTTATAACTATTCCAAATTACTGAACTTTCAGCTCCTGATTTCAACGAAATTTGTAAAGTGATCAAAGCCTTTAAATTAGTTGTTGCTTACGGAATTGTTTTCCTGGTTGGTTACCTGGGAACCGGGATTACCTTACATTACGTAAAACCGGAAATGCGCATACTTCCTGAATTCGTAGAGAATATGTTGGACGGAGGTGCGACCTGGAAGGTCCAATACCCCGAAGAATCGGATGTTTCGATGTTTGACGTGCGAACGTATAATCCGGAAGCACACGATCCGGAAGAAGAAATTCTTTTCACGGATGATTACAATTCGGAGAACGGAATTTTTTGTTTCAGGGGAAATGCCCAACGCAATGCCCCGACACGCGGAATACTGAAGGGAAGGCCAAAAGACATTCGCCTGGATTGGGAATTTACGACGGGTTACGACGGAAGAACGACCGAATACGGTTCCTGGGGTGGCGGTTCGGGCTGGACCGGCCAACCGTTGGTGGTTAAGTGGCCGAAGAATATTGCAAAACGTCTTTACGGAATAAACCCGAAATATGTGAACCAGAAGAATTTCCGGGAAGTAATTGTAGGAAGTTTGTGCGGGGATATTTATTTCATCGATTGGAAGACCGGGAAAGCAACTCGTCCGCATGTGACGATTGAAAATCCGATCAAGGGAACTGTATCCGTAGATCCTAGAATGAATGGTTTGCTCTATGTAGGACAAGGAATTAAGAACGGGGAACGTTTCGGTTCTTACATTTTCAACCTGTTTACCGGTAAGGAAATCTTCTTCCGGAATGGTTTGGATCCGAAAGCACGAAGAGCCTGGGGTGCATTTGACAGCAACTCCCTGGTAGATGCAAAAACGGGATATTGGTTCCATCCTTCTGAGAACGGCCAGATCTACAAGACCAAAATTGCGAAAGGGAAAGAAATCCCGAAACCATTTATTTTCAATTACCAGATTCAAAAACACCCGGATTTGGGGATTGAATCGAGTTTTGGTGCCTGGAATAACCTGGGCTGGTTCGGGGATAACGGCGGAAATGTATTCTGTATGAACCTGATGACCATGAAACCTGTCTGGTACCTGGATAATTACGATGATACGGATGCTTCTATGGTAATCGATCTGCAGGAAGACAATCATCCGTATTTGTATACCGGGAACGAAGTAGATAAGCAAGGTGAGGCCGGTACGGCACATATTCGCAAGATTGACGGACTGACCGGTAAAGAGATTTGGGACGTTTCCCGGAAATCAACCAATACCAGGCTCAACGGACGCGTCAATTCAGGAGGTGTCCTGGCTTCTGTTTTACCCGGAAAGAAAAAGGCAGGCAAACTGGTTTACGGGATTTTCTCTCGTGTGAACGGTACTTTGGCAGGAGAATTCGTAGCTATCGATAAAACTACAGGAAAGGAAAAGTTTTCCATTCCGATGGATTATTACAGCTGGGCTTCCCCGATAGATCTTTACGACAAAGCAGGAAACTGCTATATTTTCTTCACAGATGTCTATGGAACGATTTACCTGGTGGACGGATTGAGCGGCAAGATCATTGTGAAGCGAAAAACCGACTGTGTTTGGGAATCCTCCCCGGTTGCCTGGGGAAATCGGATTGTGGTTGGAAGCCGTGGAAAGAAGATCGTTAGCTTTGTAATAGAATAAGGTGCCTTCGACTCCGCTCAGTTACCTTGTTCGGTCCGTTTTGAATGAAATTCATTAACGGTGGCTGAGCGGAGTCGAAGCCCCGTTGTTACTTTTCAAAACTTTAGCATTTCAGGTTAAACCAGTGAGAAACTAAAAATGTATCTTTGTTTTCAATGAAAAATTCGAATCGCCCGCTCATTTTCGTAACCAACGATGACAGTCTGCATGCAAAAGGAATAGCTTCTTTAGTTACTGTTGCTCAGGAGTTTGGAGATGTAGTGGTAATAGCGCCCGACAAACCGCAATCAGGAATGGGCCATGCCATCACTATTTCACATCCGTTGAGATTATTCCGTTCAGATATTTTTGAAGGAATTGAAGCGTATTCCTGCAGCGGTACACCTGTTGACTGTGTAAAGCTTGGAGTTTATGAAGTATTGCACCGCAAACCGGATTTAATCCTTTCGGGAATCAATCATGGATTAAATTCTTCTACGAATGTTTTGTATTCCGGAACGATGTCGGCTGCGGTTGAGGCTGCTATGGAACACATTCCAAGCATCGGTTTTTCGTACGGTGATTTTGACCCCGATGCGGATTTTTCTGCTTCCATGTATGTGGCAAGACAAGTTATTCCTCAAATCCTTGCACATGGATTACCGCAGGGGGTTTGCCTGAATGTAAATATTCCGAAAGGGCCCGTGGAAGCCTTGAAGGGAATTGAAGTCTGCAGACAAGCTTATGCTTTTTGGGAAGACCGTTTCGATAAACGCATGGATCAGTTCGGAAGACCTTACTATTGGCTGACCGGTACATTTGATTCCCGCGAAGATGCTACGGATACGGATTTACATTTTTTAGATCAGGGGTATGCGACTATTGTACCGACTCAATTTGATCTGACAGCTCACCAAACGATTGCTGATTTGAAAAAGATATTCTAATGAAAAAAAGATTTAACTGGAATGCACGTACAACAGTAGGAATGCTCATCGGCATCCTTTCTCCGTTTATCTGTGTTCCGCTGACTATATGGATCATTTCCTGGGCACAGCATTATCCGTTTTCGCTGTTTTGGGACCGCTTTTTCATCGATCTGAATGTTATGAGCAAATTCCTTTCGCTTTCGATAATCCCGAATCTGGTTTGGTTTTATGTGTTCCTGAATAAGGAACGTTATGACCTGGCACGTGGGATTATTGTCGGATCTGCTTTGTTCCTGCCGTTTATTATTTATGTCAACTTAATTCGATAATGAGTAAAAAACTGTATATCATTTCGGGGGAAGCATCCGGGGATTTGCATGGAGCAAATGTGATGAAGGAGTTGTATGTGGAGCAGCCTGATCTCGATATTCGTTTTTGGGGTGGAGATAAGATGCAGGCGGTCGGTGGAACCATGGCAAAGCACATTCGTGAACTGGCGTTTATGGGGTTTGTGGAGGTGTTGATGAACCTGCCGACGATTCTTCGAAATATACGGTTCTGCAAAGAAGATATTCTCACATTCAAACCGGATGCCTTGCTGTTGATTGATTACCCGGGCTTCAACATGAGAATCGCTGAGTGGGCAAAGAAAAATAATATCAAGGTTTACTATTACATTTCTCCGACAGTGTGGGCATGGAAGGAAAATCGCGTGCACAAGATTAAAAGAGATGTTTTCAAACTATTCTGCATTCTTCCGTTTGAAGCGGACTTTTACAAAAGGTACAATTATGATGTGGAGTACGTTGGTCACCCTCTATTGGATGAAATAGAACAATACCAGCAGCTCCCGAAACAGGAACTGCAAATTACTCCAACGTATAAACCGATTATTGCGATGCTTCCGGGCTCCAGGAAACAGGAACTTCGTACGAAATTGCCTGTCATGCTTCCTTTGGTGGACTTGTTCCCGCAGTATCAATTCGTGATTGCCGGGGCACCTAACATGGATATTGCCATTTACAAAGAGTTGATCGGCGATAAGGCTGTGGATGTCGTGTATGGCCAGACTTACCCCTTGCTGCAGCAATCCGAAGCAGCTGTGGTGACTTCCGGAACTGCTACACTTGAAACCGGTCTGTTCGAGATTCCCGAAGTGGTTTGTTACATTGGAAATGCAATTTCATATCAAATAGCCAAAAGATTAGTGAACGTGAAATATATTTCATTGGTAAACCTGATCCTGGACAAGGAATCAGTTACGGAATTGATCCAGAATGAATGTACAACAGAACGTTTGGCGAAAGAGCTGTCACTGGTAATTAAAGGCGGAAGCAAGCGTGAACAGGTACTAAAAGACTATACCGAACTAAAGAATATGTTAGGTAAGGGTGGTGCATCGAAGAAAGTTGCACAATCAGTGTTGAAAACTATTTGAGTTCGAGCCCATTTCAGTTTGGTACAGAACTAATTTTGTAGGATGTTGCGCTTATTCGTGCTCATAGGGTTCATTTTTCCGTGTTTCGTATTTTCTCAGCAAATGCGGATAGGCGTTTTGCGTGATTATTCCGTACAACGGATTGTCTTTGCTTATTCAGAAGGAAGTTACAATGTGTTTGGTGACACGACGCAGTTCACAACGCTTTTACCCAGTGAATTCGTGGAGCTTTCCGTTACAGCTAATAATCTGATCTCGCTGAAAGTGGGGGTAAATGAAGTAGCTGTCGTTTCCAAAGTGCTTCTGGTTGCCACGAAACTGAATAATTCCTTGGTATATTCCACAAAAACACCTGCGGTTAAAGAACGCAAATACAAGGACGATGTTGAAATTACCGTTCTGAACGGAGCTTTGACAATCGTCAACCTGGTGGATATTAATAATTATCTGAGCGGTGTTGTAGAATCGGAAGGAGGTGGAGGAAAAGGGATCGAATATTATAAAGTTCAGGCTTTGATGAGTCGTACCTATGCCTTAAAGTACAAAACAAGGCATCAAAAAGAAGGATTTGATCTGTGCGACCGAACTCACTGTCAGGCTTATCACCACCAGTTGAGACTGAATCCGATCATTGACTCAGCAGTTCTAAAAACAGAAGGAATGGTGATGGTTGACCAGCAGGGACATTTGGTAGATGCTTATTTTCATGCCAACTGCGGTGGTCAGACCTCTGAACCGGATTATGTATGGAACAACAAAATTCCCTACCTGAGTACTTTTAAAGATACGTTTTGCATTTATACCAAGCAGGCTACCTGGGAAAAACGGATTCCGCAGACAGACTGGATGGAGTACCTGGTAACGGCTTTTCATTATCCTGTCAATGATTCCGTGCTGGGGCCAATGATCTACACCTTCAATCAAACCGATCGATGCGCTTTTTACCAGTATCCCTGGCTTGGAATTCCTTTGAGAGATATCCGGGAACATTTTAAATTGAAATCCACGTTTTTCAATTGTTATCCGGAAGGAACGGAGGTGGTTTTGCGCGGCCGTGGTTATGGGCATGGAGTAGGTCTATGCCAGGAAGGAGCTATGAAAATGGCTAAATTCGGGTTCAATTATGTGCAAATAGCTTTGTATTATTTTCCCGGGGTGAAGGTGGTGAATTACCAGGAACAGCAGTATTTTAATCAACAGCCGAAGATCGTGGAATTGGATTAATTGTCAGAAATGTTCAAATGTTGCTTTAAACTATGTAATTGTTTTGAACGCTTTAACCTTTTGAACATCATTTATACGTGATCACAAAAATATCTTCGTTGTCTTTCTTGAAGTATTTGTCTTCTCGTGCTAGTTTTTCGAGGTAAGAAGGGTCCTTGATCTGTGAAAGGATGTATTTCGTATCCCTCAGTTTCAGGTTCATTTCAGATTGCGCTGAACGAAGCTCCGAGAGCTTTTTATTTTGATTGATGATGGTAAAGATATCCACCTCGTCCAAAAACAAATTGTACACCGTGAAAAGGCACAAAGCAAGGATGTATTTGTTTCTGAAAGGTGTAAGATACTTCTTCATATTCCAAAGTTAGGGCTTATTACTGCGTTTCCGGCTAAAGAAATTTAGGAGATATCCTCCGGTCAATGTTAATAGAAACAAATCGGGCCGTGATTCATCACGGCCCGGTTATTCAATTTGGTTCAAATCAATTGACAATCTGATCGTATTTTGCTTTAAAGTCTTCGTTGTTTTCATACCACTGAGCAACTTTACCCATCACAGCTTTCGCTTTATCCGTCTGCTTAGCGCTCAGGTAACATTCTGCAGTTTGGATCACTCCCATCATCAAGAGGTCTTTTTCAGCCTGATCCCAGCCGGAAATATCCGTAACGTTTTTCAGCATTGTTTCAGCTCCTTTCCATGCAGTGTTTGCACCACCTTTGTCTGAATTTCGGTATTTACAAACACCGTCCAGGTATTTTGCACCGATACTCGACATATTGATTTTATAGAATTTGATAATCCAAGTGGAAGCTTTCCTGTAATCTTTTACATCAATTTCATTTCTAATCATTTCCACCAGGCTATTCTTGAATTCATCATAAAATTCAGCGTATTCAGCCTGAACGCTTCCGTCTTTATCGTACTTGATACTTTTCCCAACTTCTCCGATCGCTTCTTTGTAAGCATTTTTATACTTTTCGTCATCGGAACCGCTTAAAGAAACTTTGTAAAGACCTCTTCCCATCCACATGTGCGGCAGGGGATCGCTCTTTGTTTTGTCATTCATGGTATATTTTTCAGACGCACGAACCAGTTTTTCATAGTCACCGTCCGCAAAAAGAATGCGCAAATCGTTGTATTCCGGTGCTTGTGCAACCAGTAATTTGGTAGTAAGAAGAGCACCAATCAGAACAAGCTTTTTCATAATATTTAATTTCGTTGAATGGGTAAAACCAATAACTATGCCGAATGTACGAAAACTTTAAATAAAAGTTTCGTTGTTGTTTTAAAAACAACTCAATTACCGGAATGTTACCAAACTTACTTTAAAAAATGTTCAAATGTTCAAATGTTCAAATGTTCAAATGTTCAAATGTTCAAATGTTCAAATGTTCAAATTGAATTTTTTAAAAGCTTGAACCTTCGAAGCTCTAAGAGCGTTTTCAAATCCTGACACCGAAGGTCGTCAGTGAAAGAAGATTTGAACCCTTTGAACCTTTGGAACGTTTTTGAAGCTTTAATTATTGAGCACTTTGGATCAGCAGTTCCAGAATTTTCTGAGCGGCCTTAGAGATCTTTGTCCCGGGTCCAAATACTCCGAAAACTCCGGCGTCGTACAAGAAATCATAATCCTGAGCGGGAATAACGCCTCCGGCAACCACCATAATATCCGGTCTGCCCAATTTTTCCAATTCGCCAATAACCTGCGGAACCAGGGTTTTATGTCCTGCTGCCAATGACGAAACTCCCAATACATGGACATCGTTCTCAATAGCTTGTTTGGCAGCTTCTGCAGGTGTTTGGAAAAGGGGTCCTATGTCTACATCAAAACCAATGTCAGCAAAGGAGGTCGCGATGACTTTCGCTCCGCGGTCGTGTCCGTCCTGGCCCATTTTTGCGATCATGATGCGCGGTCTTCTTCCTTCCAATTTTGCAAAGGTTTCGACCAGAGTTTTAGCTTTTTCAAAATCGGTATCACTCATACTTTCCGCTGAATAAACTCCGCTGATTGAACGGATGGTTGCCTGATGTCTTCCGAAGGTCTCTTCCATTGCCAATGAGATTTCACCCAGGGATGCACGTTCCCGGGCGCATGCTACAGCAAGCTCCAGTAGGTTACCTGTTCCCGTGCGTGCCGCTTCGGCTAATTTTTCCAATGCAGCTTTCACACGTTCCGGATTTCTGGTTTCGCGAAGTACCTTTAATCGTTTTAACTGGGATTCACGAACCTTGGTATTGTCTACTTCCAGGATGTCAATCACGTCTTCTTTTTCCAATTGGTAGCGGTTAACGCCAACAATAATGTCCTTTCCTGCGTCAATTCGGGCCTGCTTGCGTGCTGCCGCTTCTTCGATGCGCATTTTAGGAATACCGGTTTCTATAGCTTTGGCCATTCCACCCAATTCTTCTACTTCCTGGATGAGTTTCCAGGCTTCGTCAACCAATTCCTGTGTCAGGCTTTCTACGTAATAACTTCCGCCCCACGGATCGATGAGGTCTGTCATTCCAGTTTCCTGCTGCAGGTAAATTTGGGTGTTGCGGGCAATACGCGCCGAGAAGTCTGTCGGTAGTGCGATGGCCTCATCCAATGCATTGGTATGAAGTGATTGTGTTCCGCCGAAACCGGCTGCCATGGCTTCGATGCAGGTTCTTGCTATGTTATTGAACGGATCTTGCTCGGTTAAACTCCACCCGGAAGTTTGGCAGTGCGTTCTAAGCGCCAGTGATTTCTCACTTTTCGGGTTGAACTGGGAAACAAGTTTTGCCCAAAGCAGTCTTCCTGCGCGCATTTTCGCGATTTCCATAAAGTGGTTCATCCCGATCGCCCAAAAGAAGCTCAGGCGCGGAGCAAATGTGTCTACGTCCATTCCTGCGCCGATTCCTGCACGCAGGTATTCCAATCCGTCTGCTAAGGTGTAAGCCAATTCAATACTGGCAGTTGCACCTGCTTCCTGCATGTGGTAACCGGAGATGGAAATGGAATTGAAGCGCGGCATTTTTTCAGCCGTGTAAGCAAAAATATCTGCAATGATGCGCATTGATGGAGCGGGCGGGTAGATGTAGGTATTCCGCACCATGAATTCTTTGAGAATGTCGTTTTGAATAGTTCCGGAAAGTTCCTCTTGCTTAACTCCCTGTTCTTCGGCTGCTACGATGTAAAATGCCATGATCGGAAGTACGGCGCCATTCATGGTCATGGAAACCGACATCTCGTTCAATGGAATCTGGTCGAAGAGAATTTTCATATCCAGGATGGAATCAATCGCCACTCCTGCTTTTCCTACGTCACCGACTACGCGCTCGTGATCCGAATCGTATCCGCGGTGCGTTGCCAGGTCAAATGCAACGGAAAGACCTTTTTGACCTGCCGCCAGGTTCCTGCGGTAAAATGCGTTTGATTCTTCTGCAGTTGAAAATCCTGCATATTGTCGGATTGTCCACGGACGAATCGCATACATGGAACCGTAAGGTCCGCGCAAAAACGGAGCTAAACCACTTACGAATCCTAAATGTCCGACCTTTTCAAGATCTGCTTTGTTGTAATAACTTGCCAGTTCTATTTTCTCCGGTGTGGAAAAGACTTCCTTTTCGGCTTTCCCTGACAGTGCATCCGAATTTAAGGATACGTTTTCAAATGATTGACGGATACTCATAGGGTTTGTTCTAAAATTAAAGGTTTCAGATTATTCCAGCATGCAGGGAGTTCTGTCCAGCTGTTCTCAACCTGTTCCGGATTAGGGAAAATATTGATTCCTATCCTTTTTTCCGTTTTGTCTTTGATCTCTGCCGTGCGCATAGCCGCTTTTTCTTCGATTTCCGAAGCAAGTGTTTTTCGCACTTCGGAATTGGAAATACTTCCGTTTCGTTCTATCCATTGGAACGAACTCCATGCACGTTCGGCAATAGTTTCGGTTAAAGCATCCAAAGCATAAGAACCACCTGCCGGATCAAGTACGATCTGTAAATAGGATTCTTCTTTCAGAAGCAGGGAAATATTGGTTGCCATGCGGCGTGTAAACACCGTATTGGAATTTGTGGAGTACCAATCATATGGCTGAATGTTCAGGTGTTGAATTCCACCCAAAACTGCAGACATTGCTTCGGTAGTCTGGCGCAGCAAATTGGTGTACGGATCTTTGAGACTTGTGTTCAAAAAGCCGGTGCGGGCTGTAATTGTAGCAGCTAATGAGCAAGTGTGTTTCGGAGAATAAGCCGAAACAATCTGCGCCCAGCAAGTTCTGAATGCGCGGATTTTTGCCAATTCGAAGAAGTATTTGCTTCCGATACCAAGTGTGAAATGAATGGCTGCTGCGGCTGTATCACAATCGATGCCTTTTTCCAGTTGTTTGAGGAGTAATTCATGACCTTCCGCTAAAGCGATGCTCAATTCCTGCCAGGTTGTTCCACCGGCTTGCTGTACCAGAAATGCGTCTATATGGTATAACTTCAGATTTGGATTTTTATCCTGGCAAAGTTGAAGATTGGTCTTAAGTAATTCGTCATTGTCGGCGTATTCGATCAAAACAGGAGCTTCTTTGGCGAAGATTAAGAATTGATTTACCTGATCAATACTTTTCGCTTTAAGGGTGGTATGGATAAAGGACAAACCAACTTCGTGCAAAAGCATTTGAAAATCAATGGGCTCTGAACTTGTTGCTTCCAGTACCAAATGATCCGTACCTGCCATCAGCGCAGCAATAATTTCCCGGTTTGTTTCTTTTAAATCACCGATACGGAAAGTCGTTGCGATGGTCCAGTCGTTGTTTTTGGATTGGATACCACGGGTGTAAGGAGCTAAGCCCGGATCGGAGAAATGACTTTTTTGATCTTCGCGGTGGAAATAGGCCGGGAAAGCAATTTCTTCTACGCGATTGATCTTGTTTAATGTATCGATCGATTCACCCTTCAATTCCTTTTTCAGGATGGCGATCCATTCTTCTTTAGAACTTGCCCGGAAGGATGAGAATAATTCATTCATGTGTTTATTCTTTTATTTATCTAATAGATCTTGATCTTTAATGGCAGGAGCAGGCTGTGTTTCCGGTTTTTTATTCATCAGGATGTAAACAGCTGTTGAAAGCATTGCTGTTAGAACCGGCGCCACAATAATCCCGATTACCGGTATTTTGATCATCAGGGTAAAAATTCCTCCTGTGATCAGCATGTAGCTCATTCTGGAGAATCCCATTCCCCAGCTTTTGAAGAAGTTCAAACCATAGCGTTCCATGCTGTAATCGTAGAAAGAAAATCCTACGAAGAAAGAGGCGATTAAGAAGAAGACTGTTTCTCCGATGAAGTCAGGTATAACCCAGGAGAAAAGCCACCAGATCCCAAGGAAAACATACTCCAAAAATAAGGCGCTGATCACAATCAGGATCATTCTCAGGAAGTCGTTAAATAATCGAATGAAATCGAATTTATACTCATTTCCGGTCAGGTAACTATCGAATTTTTCGGAAAGAATACAGTTTACCGGAGAGAGAACCACTAAAATGACAAATTTGTAGAATTCCGAAACAATCAGGTCGAAGATGCTGAAGATACCATCTGCCAGCCATCCTATTGCAGATCCAACTAACGGAACATCATCAGCAACGTGAGCAACAGCCAGAACTTTTTCAGCCTGCCATTTATAGTAGAGATAAATCAATCCAACGATTAGTCCGGGAACAAAAAACCACAAAAACTTCCCTTTCAGTAACGCTTTTGCAACTTGTTCTATTCCTGTCCAATGATTTTTAAAGGCTTGAACCATGTCTTTGTTGTTTCGCTTTCAAATATAGTGAAAGTTAAAAGGTTTAAACCGTTCAAATGCTCAATTCTTTGACTACCGAAAGATTTTGAACCTTTTTACCGTTTGAACCCATTTGAACTTTATGTATATTGGCATATAAATTGTAAATCCTTCGTAAAAAATTAAGAACATGAAAAATTTAGCGATTATTATCATTGCAGTTCTTGGAACTTCTGTTGCAGTTTTTGCACAAGATGGAACAAAGAAACAAGAGCCCAAAAAAACAGAGCGCAGAACACCTGCTAAGAAACAAATTTCTGTTGAGAAGAAAAAAGAGGTTCCCGCAGAAAAATTAAAGAAATAATAAAAAAACCCTGATCGATCATCAGGGTTTTTTAGTGCCTTTTTAATTTGGTTTCCGGACTATTTAAATAATCCCGAATTGGGTAAAATGATGCGTCAGGTGTTTCTTATGCAGCAAATCCCATTGTTCGTAATTCAAAGGACCGTAATAAGCATGGATCGTTTTCAGCTCGGGATTTTCAGCAAAAAGTTCCTGGAAATCCAGGTATACTTCCACAAATTCATCTATTGCCAATTCCAGTTCTTCATGACGAAGCGGAGTGTCTTCTTTCGCGAAAGGAACCTGCATATCCTGTGCCATTGGTTTATCGGTATACAGGAAAGCAACCATGCGTTCCACCTTGTCTTCCGGAATGAGTAATTGCTGCGGGTTTTCTCCTGTCGCAATGCGGAGGGTGTCTGTTAAATGTTCCACCATTCGCTGGGCAGACATTTTCCCCCAAGCCGGCTTTTTATCAGCTGTCAATTTATTCAAATGTGACAATACGGTTTCCAAATCAGTTTCAATAAACATCTTATTCTGTTTTAAGTTTCAAATGGACGAAATCCAGGTAAGCTTTTCCGCAAAGTACGGAAAGACTGGAAGGAACTATCTCTAAATTAATTTCTTTTCTGACTTCAAAAGGTTCACCGTCATAATGGGCCAACGGAACTTCCAGGATAATCCGCGCTTTTTGGAAGGGAATAATACGAATATACCGGGAACCTTCAATCTTTTTAAAGAAAAAACGGCTGATTACCCCCATGGTCCTCCACCAGGAAAACTTGCTCAAAAGCACCAATTCCATTTGTCCGTCAATAACGTTGGACTTGGGAGAAATACAAAATCCATTTCCAAACTCGGAAGAATTTGCTATTGAACACAAGAGGAAGTTTCCCTTGATCTGCTCATCCGGAAGAGTGATCTTCATTCTTGGTGGTTTGTAAGAGAAATATTCTTCATAAACCAGTTGAGTATACCCCCAAAAACCTCGAATGTGGTACTCATCGAAACGTTTGGCAATATAGGCATCAAAGCCGTAACCTCCCACACCCAAAAAAGGTTTGTCGTTTGCCAGACCTGTGTCCATGCGGATACTATTCAGTTCATTGATATTTTGAATGGCCTGTGGTGTTTTCAGCGGGATTTTTAAATGCCTTGCGAGCCCGTTTCCGGAACCTGTGGGAATAATTGCTAAGTGACATTTTGTTCCGATCAATGCGGTTCCTACTTCGTGAACGGATCCGTCGCCGCCTACTGCACAAACGATATCAATTCCTTCCTGTGCGGATTCTTCTGCAATGGATTTGGCGTGCTGTTTATATTGCGTAATTGCGATATCATAGTCAAACAGGTCATGGTTCAGGTGCTCCTCGATCATCTGAGGAACCCTGGCCTTTTTGACCCCGCCCGAAATGGGATTGATTATGAATCGAATTCTTTTTTTCATCGAACAATCGTCTGATTGTGGATTAAATCATGATTATATCTTTGAATGATGGCCTTCAATCGTCTTGCCATCCTTTCTGCTTCGGCTTTTTTGGCTGACAGCAGGTTTTTTGGGTTCCTGGTACGAATGGTAAAGTCAAATAATCCGGCAATCTTATCATTCGAATATACCAATAATTTATTGTTCCGGAAGTAGTAATAAGATCCTTCCAGGTAAGTAACTGCTTCACGCGGTTCTTTGGAGAAGTAACTGTTCCCGAAACTGTAGTAATCGGTTTTGATATTTACCAAATCCAGCACGGTAGGCATAATGTCTATTTGCTGGAAGATTACTTTCTCACGTCTGCGTGGAAGTTTTCCGCTTGGATCATAGAATGCGATAGGGATGCGGTACATTTCCGTGCGCTGGTTGTAAATTTCACTGTTGCTGGAAGGAGTGTGGTCTGCAACAATTACAAAAAGTGTTTTCTTAAACCAGGGTTCTTTGGCTGCCTGTTCGAAGAATTTGCGCAAGCTGATATCTCCGTAGTGAATGCTTTTACAGATAGGGTGAGGTCCTTTTTTGACTACTGAGCGCCATTCTTCCGGTACAAAATAAGGGTGGTGTGAAGAAAGTGTAAACAGGTTCGCCATGAAAGGCGCTTTTAGTTTGGTTAACTGTCTGGCGGTCCATGGATTGAAATATTCATCCAGGATTCCCCAGGTTTTATCAAAATGTTTGTCGTTGTTATACTCAAAACGCCCGATGTATTCCTCGTAGCCCATTTGAGAGGCAAAGCTGTTAAAGCGCATAGAGCCATTGGTTGCTCCATGATAAAATGCCGTACTGTAACCGTGTTTTGTAAGAATATTCGGAAGACTTTGTAACTGGTTGTTGCAATAAGCTGACGAGATGTACGGATTGTCCATTAATGTCGGTATCGATGCGGAAATGGTCGGTACAGCTTCAATGGATTTCTTTCCGTTAGAGATCCCGTATTCGAAATACCAGCATTCATCGAGCAGTGAGTCCAGATAGGGAGTGTAGGAAACACTGTTGTTGAATTGTCCTACCCATTCATTCCCGAAGCTTTCCAGCATAATGATCATTACGTTGGTACCGTCAGGGAGAATGTGCTGCGGATGACTGGTCCTTCTCGGGTTGAAAAGTTTGTCCAACTCTTTTCCCGAATAATAGTGCTGTTCCGTTAAATCATCTTTTCCGATGGACTTCAACAAAGTGAATGCTGAATTGAGTACCAACGCAGAATTTTCAGGTTGTGTATATAAGGTGGCATCAATGGATGAAATGGGCCGCAGACCAAATCCACCTCTTCCTATCAGGAAAAACAAGGGAACAACCAGGAAGAAGACAGCAAGTTCTTTTCGCAGTGTGCTCTTCGAAACATTTTTCAATTTCCGGATACTGGTTCTTCTGTAAAATCTTACCAGGAGCCATGTGCCGATAATGAAGATGAGGATGAGCATCCAATAGTCGGCAAAGAAACTTCCGAGTAACTGTCCCACATCATTTCCGGCGGAAACAATCACAAAGAGATCCGCTGTGGATCGTTTCAATGTGAAATTGTAATAGGCCGTGTCCATGAGGTTCAGGGCAACAATTAATAAAGTTGGAATAAAGAACGTTACTGCCTGCAATGCCCGGATAATCCAATTTTGCTGCCATTTTTCAGGCAGTAAACTGAAAACGATGAAAGGCATGAGCAGCAACCCTATGGTGGAAAGGTCGAACCAAATTCCGGCCAGCCAATCTGTGAAATTTACATGGGCAAAGGAATCCAGGTTGAAAAAATAGAATACCAGTCGGGTTACGGTCATCAATAACAAAAGGATTCCAATCCGGAGCAACAAGCTATGCAGGGTTATCGGAAGAGCATGACGCAGTTTTTTCAACATAGTGCAAAAATAATGAACCTTTTTGAGGTAGGTGTTGTCTTTGTGTTACTTAAAAATAGATAGAATTCGTGTTCCAAAATTTTCGTGCGAATCACACAGTTTTTTGCGTGATGACGAACAATTAATGTAGTCTGTTATCCAATACAAATTCTTCCTGACGAACCAACGTTATGTGGTTTTTGAATTCGGGATGGTTGGCATTTATAATGTAGTTAAATTCCTGGGGAACAATTACCGAAGGCACCTGTAAGACCAGTGATTCTTTACTATGATACCACTTACTTCCTATGTCCTGCAATTTTGAATACGCTGAAATATCTCTCCAGTTGGAAGGTAAATCACTTATTCTCTTCCTGGAAAAAATACCTTCTGAATCTGTAATTGATAGGATCATAGTCTCATAATCCAATCCCGTTTGAATGGACTTATGGACGATGTTTTCCAACATCGCTAAGGACCTGGTTTCTCCGGTATAAATAACAAACTCACCATCTTTATTCCATCTGGCTGCTTTCCCTGATGCGGTTAGTTCTTTGGAATATTTTGTGCTTGATACCCTGAAAACCTCCATATCAAGCGTTGTCTCCGAATTCAATCCCGGTTAACCGGTCATCAATAAATTTAATTCCGCTTACCGTGTCGATATAGTGTTCCGGTTCTTTGTTGCCAAAATAGAAGTTTGAAGTTGTCAGCCATTTTTTAAACTGGTGGGGAGTACCAAAGACTTCAATGCCATGTTTAAATAAAGAAATTAACATAACGAGATGTTCCATCAGGTTGGATTTAACCGCCCGGTCCTCGTTTCGATAGTTTCTATAAGTTTTTTCTGTCATGCCGAGCCAGTCTGATATTTCCTTATCGTCCTCCTCACTGATAGATTTTAGGGCGTTGAAGTATTGTTTACTCTGTCCTTCATTGGAAATATAGTATATGATACTGAGCATTTCATTTTGATCAATTCTAGAAGGAATGGTATTGTATATTTTTTCTGCTGCTCCCATAATTTTAATCTTGAGAATAAATGTAGTTATTTTTACCGAAAGCTAACGGTAATTTTACCGTTTTTCCCACAATTTAACAGATCATCTACTTGGTGAAAGGTAGTTAAGTTGATCCATCTTACTTAAAACGGTTAGGAATGACTTTTTTCAAAGTTCCTATCTTTGGCGGATGAAATATCTTGTAATCTGTTTATTGATAGGTTTTGGCTCGCATGCGCAGGACCTGGAGGCGTTCCGCATTTTTGATGCTAAAGGAAAAGAAGTGTCTTTCGGGAAAATGATGGATAACGTTTCTCAGAACCAGGTGGTCTTGTTCGGAGAATTTCACGATAACCCGATTTCACACTGGTTGGAGCTGAACGTGCTGATGGAATTGAATAAACATGCCAAAGGCCCTAAGCTGGCAGTAGGCTTTGAAATGTTTGAGCTGCACCAGGCAAAGGCACTGAATGATTACATCAGGAACAAATCTTACAAGGCTTTGAAAGATTCAACGGAATTGTGGGTCAATTTCAAAACAGATTACAAACCGGTGCTGGATTCTGCCATTGCACAAGGGAATATTCCGTTTGCGGCAAATGTGACCCGTAAATATGCCAGTTTAGTCTTTAAAAAGGGATTAGCGGCTTTGGATACACTTCCGGAAGACCAGAAAAGATGGATGGCCCCGCTGCCTTTTCCATTTGATTCTACACTGACACAATATGTGGAATTAATCGAAATGGGGAAAGAGATGCATGCTTCGGGGATCAATTTTGCATATGCACAGGCAATCAAAGATGCTACAATGGGTTATTCCATTACACAGCATGTAAAAGCCGGAAAGAACGTGTATTTCCTAAACGGTGCTTTCCATTCGGATTTCCACCAGGGAATTATGTGGTACGTGCAGCAATATGCTCCGGGAACCAGTGTGGGAACAATTACAACGGTTTCACAAAAAGAGGTGCGCAAACTCCGGAAAGAACATTTGAATCGCGCTGATTTTATTGTGGTGGTGAATGAAACGATGCTTTCCACGCATTAATTGAAAATTGGGACTTCGACTCCGCTCAGTCACCAATTATAACTTACAAAAAACTACGACGAGGGATGCCGAGCGTAGTCGAGGCATTATTTCTCGTTTGTACGTTTCAATAATTCGTTATAGTCCTCCAGGAGCTTCAAATACTTGTTTTTCCAGTATTCTTTGGATTGGTTGGAGTAAGGATTTTCAGGATCTTCGAAAGAATGATTGTTCATGGAACTCAATTCCTTGATCTCATCCGAGAAATCGTGGTGAATAATATTTCCGATGGACATAACTGTTTCCAGGTCCACTTGCGTATTATCAAACATCAGGTACATCCATCTGCGGCTTCTACCCAATTTTTTGGCAATTGAACTGATGGGATACCCACTTTGCCGGATTGCTCTTTCTACTATTTCACCACGGTGTTGCATAGTGACAAAAATCTTCACTTGACCGAGTATAATGTTAAACACAAAATACTCGTTTACGGGAATTTGTAGTCATATGCGGGAATTTCGGGTAAAAATAGTGTAATTACGCAGATGTGAGCTATAAGTGAGAATGAATTTTTGGCTTTATTTTCGCCCTTTTCAGTCCGTTTTATCCGGATTGGTTTTCTTAAGTAATGCGTTGTAGCTTTCTAATACTTTCAGGTACTTATTCTTCCAGTAATCTTTGTTCTGTTTATTGTACTTGGATTCTTGTTCGGAAAAGGAATCTGGATTTACGACGCTGAGTTCCTTGATTTCATCAGAGAAATCATGGTGTATGATCTTGCCGATCGAAATAATTGATTCGATATCCACCTGGGAATTATCGAACATGAGGTACATCCACCTCCTGCTTTTTCCCAATTTTCGCGCAATCTGGCTGATGGGATACCCACTTTTCCGAATTGCTCTTTCCACTATTTCGCCACGATGCTGCATAGTGACAAAATTGTTTACTATTTTGAGTAAATTAATTACCAAAAAGTATACAATAATGAGAAATATTTTATAGATTTGTTTCGTGCTTGTGAACTGAAGGACGAAAAATGATTCTCAAAAGAGAAAAATGTAAGTTCAAAAAGAATCCGGGCACCCGGTAATTTCGATATAACTGTTTGATTTTAAAATAATTAAAACATGAGCCTTGAAAAAGAACATGCGGATTATTGGTCGGGTGGAAGTGACCGAATGGTGTGGGGATCGCGATTCCCATGCCATTCCTTTTTATTCGATCGGAAAATGGAAAAGTTCATTCAACGGAATCTCCAAAGCCTTGGAAATCTGATAGATCATGCAGGTAGAGACATTATTTTCTCCCCTTTCGATACGTCCGATTTGTTTGCCGGAGTTTCCAACAAGAAATCCCAGGTCCTCCTGGGTCATATTCCTGGCCAGTCTCAGCTCGCGCACCCTGTTTCCAAGGGCATTCAGGAAGTTTTTGTCAACCACATTTTGCACATACAAGAGTGGAGGTTTCGTAAAAACCATAAAAGCCCATATATGGGTTATTTTGGGGTTTTTGATTATTTTTGATCAAACAGGAAAGACCTGAAAAATTAGAAATAACCAACATTTTGTTCACTTATAACTACTAAATATTCTAGATAAATACCCTATTCTATATGAAAAGAACCTATTCCGGAAAAGACATTCTTACCAATACCTGATTTAAAGTCGGGGCGAAATCCTTGAAAATAGTTTTAAAAAAATGGAGGTGCGGTAACACCTCCCTGCATTTCGGCAGTTTACCGGCTCCTGACAATGCAAACACTCTGCCTTAGCAGTGCAGCCGAAAATGCTAGGGTAAAGTTAAAGAAATAGAGTAGGCAAAACAAAATAACACATTCAATTATGAATAAAACACTTGAATCTTTACAATCAAAGAAGTTTGATTCAAAGAACCTGATGGGAATATCAGGAGGTGAAACTACCTACGGACCGGCACGCGAAACTCGTCATGATGGATTTGGAGGACAAGACGGAGATACTGCCGCGATGACTTACAATCCGCCAAACTATCCGTCAGGAACCCAAGGTTTGGATTACATCAAACGATAAAAAGTCACCATTATCCCCTGCTTTGCAATGAAGCGGGGGATTCCAAAAATAAACCAGCAAAATGAAAAAGGCACTCTTCCTGCTTGGCATGCTTGTCAGCATCTGTTCTTACGGACAATTCAACCACATCCAATACAAAAAGGATTGCGATGTAGCTTACCGCTTAGCCATTGATGATTCAAATTATTCAAAAAGTTTGAACCAGTTGTCGAAAGTGAAAAAACAATATGGAAAGCTCTATTCCGAGGAATATATCCTCATGGCTCATTGCTACAAAAAACAAGGGAAGGAAACTAAAAGTGCCAAATGTTTGAGAAGTGCCTGGTCCAATTATGGTTTTGATATGGCTTGCTTTGGTCAGGTAAAGCAGATCGACCTTGGTGAAATTAATAAAGACTATACAGCTAAACAACAAAAATTGGTACAGCAGGGTTTTGACAATTTTGCCAAACTGAAACGAAGCAACACTGATTCCCTGATGCTTGTTTTACAGACTATGCTGGAAGCCGACCAGGTACCGAGAATGAAGTTCTATTCGGATACGCCAATTGATACCATTGCTGTTAACCGGGAAATGGCGCTAACCGACTCCATCAATTTAATCGCATTTAAAAATATTATTTACAAACTGGGTTATCCCGGTGAATGGATACTTCCGGGCAATTCTTCACAGGTATTTGTATTGCTCGTTCATTCTTCCTACAACCAGGCATTCTTTGATGAAATGAAAGATGTTTTGCTTAAAGAAGTGATTGCCGGCCGCATGCCGCCAAGTCATTATGCAATCTGGCTCGACAGGCATTATTCCGTGACGGATTTACCCCAATCTTATGGAATGCTGGCTGTTCCTGAGAACCTTAATCTTTCGGAAAAACAAAAACAGGAGATCACCACGGAACGCTTAAAGATCGGTTTGATCAAGAATTGCCCGATACCCACTCAATTATTGATGTTCGAATGATACTGGTTTTTACGGAACGGGCTGATTTGAATTCACGGAGTGTTCTTGCTTATTTGAACAATCACCGGGAACCGTTTGAAGTATTCCTGGAAGATGATGCGATTGAATTGGAATACCTGATTGATCGGAATCAATTTGATTACCGGATTTATAAAAATGATCGGTTTGTATGCAATTCCGGTGATGTGAAATCGGTTTGGTACCGCAGAACAGATATCCAGGTTTATCGTTTCGGAACCGGTGAATTTTCCCAGGAAGGATTAAAAGTTTATTCGGATGAACACCTAAAAACAAGGACCGAACAAATCCGCCGGTGTTTTCACGCAAAAAGGTGTTTGGGGAAATTCGGGCATGGAAACTACAATAAAATTGAATTCCTGGAAATATGTACTTCGCTGAATATCGAGGTTCCAAAGACCCTGATCACAAGGTCCAAACAACACCTGCTGGATTTTTGGAAGAACAACAAAGAAGCAATTATTACGAAATCACTCGCATTCCCTTTTGAATGTGTCCATTATACCAAATCGGGAGAAGCAGACAGTTACCGGATGGGGTACACTGTTCCGGTGGGTGAAGTAGAATTGGAGTTACTGCCGGATTTTTTTGATCTGAGTATGTTCCAGGAAAAACTCGACAAGCTGTTTGAGATCCGTACGATTTACCTGGACGGCAAGGTTTATTCGCAAGCCATTTTCTCTCAAAGCCGGGAGGTTGCGGCATTGGATTATCGGTTGGGATATGATTCCGGGATGCGGATGTGCAACTACACCCTGCCGGAAGCAATTGAAAAACAGGTTGGTGAACTGATGAGAAAATTGGATCTGAATTTCGGATCGCTGGACATCGTGGTTACGAAAGATAAAAAATACGTGTTCCTGGAAGTCAATCCGAACGGTCAGTACGGAGCGGTTTCCCAGACAACAAACTCGAATGTGGATTACGAGGTGGCCAAATTTTTAATGAATTGAACGCTATGGAAGGAATTGAAACAGCAGATGCGATTTTAGCTAAAAAATTTCCCGGTGCGGACTTGGATCAAAAAAGAAAGCAAAGGGAAGAACGAGCACGGATTACCATCCAAAAATTAAAGATGGATAGGCTGGAATGTTTGTACGAACCAATGCTGCCCATTTCATTAATGATCGATTATTCCCAAAAGCTATGAATACGGTTGAAAGCAGGCAGGTACTGAAATTATATCCGAATGTAATTCCGGTGAAGGGATACAATCGTTCTTTGCTGGTTGACCTGCAAAAGGCAAAATCGCATTTGGTCCCGAATGATCTGGTGGATTGCCTGGAACTGGACAGGACGTTAGTGAAAGAATATGAAACGTTTATTCTTGAAAACGAATTGGGTTTGCTGATTGACGAAGAGATCGGAGCATGTTTAACACCGCTCCCGACGGATTATTACCCGGGATCAGCCATCAATAACGCCATCCTTGAACTGGATGAGAATTCATCCTGGAGCATTCCTTCTGTTCTGAATCAGTTGGATGAACTGGGAGCACAATTCCTGGAAGTGCGGTTTTTGGATTTTTATTCGGTAGTGAAGAATCTTCGGATTTTGCAGGTTTATAGCAATGAAACAACTATCGAGTCGATCCAAATATTGGTTCCTTTTCACAAAGATCTGAAAGCCTTTTTGGATTCAGCTTTGAAAGAGCGTTTTTTTCGCTTGAGTACGATCCTGATTTACAATGCCTCGGAAGGTTTCGAATTGGATGTGAATTTTTACAAATTGGTATTTACCCGGCAGGAAGCGGTTTCACACGACCATTGCGGAAATATTTCAATGGCTCAGTTTCGACAAAATACGCAAGCCTATGTTCGGAACATGAATTATAACAGCTGTTTGGCCCACAAGATAAGTGTTGACCGGAATGGATGGATAGGAAATTGTCCATCTATAAATAGTGCATTCGGTCATGTTGACGATACTTCCTGTGCTGAAGTAGTTTTGGAGAACGAATTTCAAAAGAAATGGAAATGGACAAAAGACAAAATCAGTATTTGTTCTGTCTGCGAGTTCCGGACTATCTGCAGCGACTGCAGGGCTTTTACCATGGACAATAGGGAGAATGGCAAGCCTTCCAAATGCGGTTACAATCCATTCATCAGTCTGTGGAAAGGCGACGAAAATTACCTGTCGGAAGAAGATTGCGGAATACGCATTGAAAACGGAAACATGATCATTCCGGAAGAAAAAGTGAATGAGATAAATACAAGAATATGGGGATGAAATTATATCTATTGATAATTGGGCTGTTTGCCTATTGCGGATTAAAGGCACAGGATTTTGCTGAAGTGAAATTGGCTGATTCCCTTTCCATCTCATTTGATGTGGGCAGTTCGACCGTTAAAAATCCGGCAGCATTTTTAAGCAGGATCAATCAATTAAAGCTGGCTTACGGAAAAATAAAAGTCATTGCTTATACGGATACGGTGGGAACTGCAGCATACAATAAAAACCTCGCTTCAAAAAGAATGACTTCGGTCTTAAAGCTTATTGGGTCATCGAACATAAAAGCATTTGTGATTGATACGCTGAACAAGAATGAAGAGCGCAAAAAGGGAAGGAATAACGAAGAAACTTTCCGCAGGGTCGATGTGTTTGTGTACAGCGTAAAGCCGGCTATTAAGTACAATACTCCCGTGAACCTTAAGATCAATTTCAATTCGGGAACGACCACTATCATAAAGAATTCTATAGAGAATTTAAAAATGCTTGAGATGATTTTGCAAAATGATACCACTGTCCAGGTCAAATTAAACGGACATGTTTGCTGTCAACCCGATTTGATATTATCTCTTAACCGAGCAGAGAAGGTAAAGGCATATCTCATGAACCACGGTATAAATGGAAAACGAATCACTTGTTATGGCTATTCCAATACAGTTCCGTTAGTACCCGAAAAAACAGATAAAGACGAAAACAGGAACATGCGTGTAGAAGTTGTCTTTCTTAAACCTTAGAAATCGTGAAGCCTTTCCCGGTATACAAACAGCCAGATTCTATGGATTGCGGCCCGACTTGCATTCGCATGATTGCAAAGTATTATGGTCGTTCCATCAGCCTGGAGAAACTGCGGGACCTTTCGGAAACAACCCGTTTGGGGAGCAGTCTGCAGACACTCAGCAATGCGGCTGAAAGAATCGGGTTGCGCACACTGGCTGTGAAAATTAACTTACAGAGTCTCAAACAAGATGCTCCCTTGCCTTGTATTTGTTTTTGGAACGAGCGTCATTACGTTGTTTTGTACAAGATCAGGGGAAGCCGGTTTTATGTGGTCGATCCGGCAAAAGGAAAGCGAATCTATTCCAAAAAGGAATTCTTAACCAATTGGATTGGCACTCATGCCGATGAAAATACCGAAGAAGGAATCTGCCTGCTGCTCGAAACTACGCCTTCGTTCATGGAAAAGGAAGCGGGAGAAATAACGGGAGGAAACGGATTCCGGTTTTTATTCCAATACCTGAAAAAGTATCGCAGATTCCTGGTTCAGTTGAGTTTCGGATTGCTGGCATCAAGTATCCTGCAGTTGATCGTTCCCTTTTTAACGCAAAGTGTGGTGGACATCGGGATACAAAATAAGGATTATCACTTCCTGTACTTAATCCTTTTCGGACAGTTATTTGTTTTCCTGGGCAGGATGAGCGTCGATATTGTCAGGAGCTGGATCTTGCTGCATTTGAGCGCACGGATCAATATTTCGCTCGTGTCGGATTTCCTGGTCAAACTAATGAAACTGCCCATTTCATTTTTTGATATTAAGAAAATGGGCGACTTGATGCTGCGGATTGACGATCATTCGAGGATAGAAACCCTGCTTACGAATCAGACACTGAGCGTATTGTTTTCGTTTTTCAATTTCTTGATATTCAGTATTGTGTTGATGGTTTACAGTCTGCCTGTTTTCTTCATTTTCCTGGCAGGAAGCATGGTGTATTTCGGGTGGGTTCAGCTTTTTCTAAGGAAGAGAAAGGACCTGGACCAGGAGCGTTTTTCACGGGGTGGAGAAGACAAGTCGAAAATAGTTGAGTTGATCCACGGGATACAGGAAATCAAACTCCACAATGCAGAAAGGCAAAAGCGCTGGGATTGGGAGCGGATACAGGTGAAGTTGTTCAAACTAAGCATCAAAACCCTGCGATTGGAGCAGTTCCAAAGTAACGGTGCAACATTCATCAACGAACTGAAGAATATCCTTGTCAGTTTTTATACCGCCAAGTTAGTAATAGACGGACAGCTGACCCTGGGCATGATGTTATCGGTTTCGTATATCATAGGTCAGTTAAATGCCCCGATTTCCCAGTTTTTGGGATTCATTTATTCGGTACAGGATGCTAAAATTTCCCTGGAACGCCTGAATGAGATTCACAACAAGGAAGACGAAGAGCCGGAGGATTCGCATAGGTTCAATGAACTTCCCAGGGAGAAAGACCTCGTCCTGGAAGGAATCAGTTTTCGATACAAAGGAGCCGAAAAAGATGTGCTGGAAAACATTGACCTCACTATCCGATCCGGTAGCTTGACTGCAATCGTGGGGGCAAGTGGCAGTGGTAAAACAACTTTGATGAAACTGCTTCTGCGGTTTTACGAGCCTACGAGCGGAAAAATAAGGATTGATTCTATGGATCTGGAAAACTTTACGCAGCAGGTTTGGCGGGCTCATTGTGGTTCGGTTATGCAGGACGGATACATTTTTAATGATACGATAGCTAATAATATTGCGCTCGGGGAGGAAATTATTGACCGGCAGAAATTGAGAAATGCCGCTGAAACAGCAAATATCCGTGAATTTATTGAAGGGCTTCCGTTAAACTACAATACGAAAATAGGGAATGAAGGAATGGGGATCAGTGGCGGACAAAAACAACGCATATTGATTGCCAGAGCCGTTTACAAGAATCCCGGATTTTTATTCTTTGACGAAGCAACCAGTTCCCTGGATTCGAAAAATGAACGGATCATTATGGATAACCTGAATGCATTTTTTGGCGGTCGAACAGCAGTTGTCATTGCACATAGACTGAGTACCGTAAAGCATGCAGATCAAATTGTGGTATTGGACAACGGTTCGCTGGTTGAAAAAGGAACACATCATGAGCTGTTGGCCCTCAGGGGATCTTATTATTCCCTGGTGCGGAGTCAATTGGAACTGGAAAAAGCGGTCGGATAAATTGGAACCAATGAAAAAGGAACACGAGGAATTCACCGGGTTAAGAAGTGAGGAAATGAATGAACTGCTCACAACTCCGCCGAAATGGATCGTCAATTCGGGAGGCGGTGTGTTGTTGCTGGCCTTGTCTCTTTTGGTAAGTTTGGCCTGGCTTGTCCGTTATCCGGATGAGATTCCCGGTGAAGTAATTGTAACCACTTCTAAGGCGCCAATCGAACTCTCGAACCAGAGTTATGTCCAGCTGAAGGCTTTAAATGTCGTTGAAAACCAAGAGGTAAGAGCCGGGGATCTGCTTGCCCAGTTTGACTTTAGGGTCAATTCGCATGACTTTGAAAAAGCACTGGCTTATTTGCAGGAACTGGAAAAGTTGGCTGATGAGTTTCCATCGGAAATTCCCGTTTTCGATCAGCAGCTGCAACTTGGGAGTTTTGGGGAGCGATGGACAAACCTGCTTTCAAAGATCCGGGAATGGAACCTGGAATACGCTTTAAGCCCGGAACAGGAAGAACTCAAACTGATCCGCAGGGAAATTGCTTTTCGGGAACAGCTGCAGGTTATTTCAGGTAAGAAAATGAAACTTTCGGAGAGCGAATATGCTTTGATGGAAGAACAATTGGCCGGCGGGGAACGTTTGGCTGCGCAAAATGCCATTTCCAGGCAATCCCTCACCCAGGAAAAACATTCCAGGAATCAGTCCATGCAGGCAGTTGAAGGACAAAAAGAACAAGCCATTCAGAATTTGATTACATTGAACAGTTTGCGTAAAGAGATCCTGAAGCTCGAACACGATACCCGTTCGGAGCGACTTCAACGATCAGCTGAAATTCGGCAGATGCTTACGGGATTGACCAATGAGCTCCTAAACTGGAAGAAAGATGCTGCCTGGACAGCTCCATGTTCAGGCAAAGTAATTTTTAACAAGATGCTTCAGGTCAACAGATACTACAAAGCCGAGGAAGCTTCCCTTATTATTGTTCCTGATGGGAATGGTTATCAGGCCGTGGCTTCTGTAATAAGTTCCGGATCTGGGAAAATTAAAAAAGGACAAAGGACATTTATTGAATTGACGGATTATCCGAAAACGGAATTCGGAATGCTGGAGGGAAGAGTGAGCGCGATTACTCAAATGGACAAGAATGGAAAATATGAACTGCGTATTGAACTTCCGAATCAGCTGAAAACAACTTACAACCTGCAGATTCCACCCAGGGCACAGCTGAAAGGGAAAGCAATCGTTATTACGAAAGATAAGCGTTTGTTGATGCGGTTTTTTGAACAATTTACAGCACTGATCAAATGAATTATCCGGTATTTTTTATTTTGTTTGGATGTTTTTCGCCGCCTGCTTTAGGTCAGGAAATACTCACGTTGCAGTCTTGCCTGGATAAAGTAGGGAATAACTCACTCCAAACAGCCGCTGAGTCAGGAGTACTCAATGTTTCCGGGATTAATAAACAATTCCATTGGTGGACATTGCTTCCCAATATCTCTGCAAATGCGGGATTGAACACTTCTTTTGGAAGAAGATTGGATGCTTTTACGAATACGTTTGCAACGAATTCTGTTAATTCCCAGTCTTTTGGATTGAATTCGAGCCTTCAGTTGTTTAATGGCTTTTCTTATTTCCACAAACAACAGTTATTCCGGACAGCGATTGAAAGGGATCAGGCTGGTTTGGAGAGGAAAAGAAACGAATTAAAGGTCCGGGCGGTCGAAACCTACCTGGATTTATGTAAACTTTCAGTTCAGGTCCGGTTGGCGGAATCACGCGGGGAGAAGTACCGTCAGATCCAAACCGTTCAAAGATTGCTGATAAAGGAAGGCAGGATTCATGTGATTGATACGCTTAGGAGCCATAATATCCTGTTGGAGGAAGAAGATTTATGGAGAAACCTGGATAACGAATCCAAATTGAAATGGATGGATCTTAACTTTCAAATGGGACAGCCACTGAAATCGCTTTACAGAGTTGATTTGTCATCCATTGCAGTGGTGAGGGAAAACATTCGCTTGGACGAGGTGTTTCAATTAGAATTGATAGAGTTGGAATCCGAATCATTGCGAAATGAATGGAAGACCGAGCGGGCGAAAATTCTTCCGGTTGTTTCATTGAACGGACTTTTGGGAACGGGATTTTCAACCAACAATAAAGATTATCTCCTTGCCGGAAATCCAACAAAATCTTATTCCAGGCAAATCAACGAGAATTTATATGAAGGAATTGGGATTTATCTGAATGTGCCCTTGTTCAACCGCGGGGAATGGCTCAAAACCAAACGGATCAATGCCGTTAAGCGGGAAGAATTGGAGAGCCGGAAAGAGCTGATCGATTTGCAATTGGAAAAACAAACGCTGGAATTGAAACAAAAACGATTGAATCTGAAAGTAAAGCTGGAACAGTGCAAACAAATAAACGATAACCTGGAAATAATCTATGAAAAGAGTCTGCTGCTTTACAAAGAGGGCCGCTTAACTTACCCTGAAATAGAAGCGGTTTTTATGGAGTGGCAGCAAAAATTAATAACATACGAAACACTGCAGTTTGACCTTTTATTACTGGAACTATTTGAGCCGGACTTCCGCTAAAGTGGATTTCGCTCCTGTTAATGCATAAAACAATAAACCATTTAAAAATGAATAACACTAATTTACTGAATATTGCCTTCGAGGATTTGTTTAAACTCACCCTTGGGCTTATTGTCGATGATCTGAAAGTACAGAAGCATTTGTACCATTTAAGCCTGGGCGGGCTTCACACCACTTTACAGCTAGATCTTTATCGTGGCATCTTTATACTAGCGGGTTTTAAGGAATCCGATATAACCGAAAAGCTGGAAGACTGGTATTTTGAGCAGACCCAGCGGGTGAATGGCATAGAAGTCACATCCGATGAACAAGCGCTTTCGGACTTAGCTGTGGAAATCCTGGAAGGATTGCTGAAAATGCGGAATGAGAATTACAGCAGAAAAATTCATTTCTAACCGGATGTGTGAAAACAGTAGGGGCGCGATTAATCGCGCCCCTACTGTTTTATAATAAAAAATAGATGTTACCACTCAAACACTTTCTTCGCGTTCGGGTCTTTTACCTTTTTGGTGCGGGTCTTTGTGGATTCCGGGAAATGGAATGCCGCCCCGAAGCGGATATTTAAAGCATTCAACCATTCTCTATGCGGTTCCTGCTTGGAGTAGATGTTGGTCAATCCCAAAGAATAAGCCGGGATGACGTAAGCGGAAACATACTTGGAAAAGCGATACTGAACACCAGCAGAAAACAATAAATTAATTCCTGCGCTGTTCAACCCTTCAATAGTCTTTGACTCGTCCGGGCTAACGTCTGAACCCAATGAATCAATGATCGAGTATTTTGTTCTCATACCCATTGGGATATAAGGCTGAAATCCTGCGCCTGCCAGAACCTGTACGCGTTTTCCGTACGTGAAATACAGGATAACCGGAAGAGCGAGCATATTGTATGTGCGGTCATAAGAATAAGCACTGTCTGTAGTTGTAGATTCGTACTTGTAAGATTCACCGTAACGGTCAATAGACAATCCGGCTTCGAAGCTCAGGAACTTATTGATTCGGTTTCTTACACCTGCCTGGTAGGTCCAGCGGTTTACCATTTTTTCATCTGCCCGGATACCAAGTGGTCTCCCGAATAAATCGCCGTTTTCTTCCAGTCTGTGAGACCCGATGCTGTACCCGGCTCCGATAAATACCGTGAAATCCATCATTCCCGTTTCCGGATTATACTTCGTTGAAGGGTCTTTTGCTTCTTTACCTGCCTCGGAAGTAGTTTTCTTTTTAGCGTCTTCTACCTTTCCGGTAGAAATTTGTGCCTGATTCACAAAAGGACTAAAAATTAATAACGTTAGGACTGCTAATTGTTTCATGAAAAGCTTATTTTTGGTAGAATTGTAAAGATACAATCTTTGGTTAATACTTAAAAATACCTATCAATGGCTAGAAAAGAAAAATTGCCTAAAAAGAAGAAAAGTTTCATTCGCAGACTTTTTAAATGGACAGGACTTACCCTGTTATTCTTGTTAATAGCAATCATCCTTATTCCTATAATTTTCAAGGATGAAATTAAGGAAATGGTATTGAAAGAGGTGAGTAAATCATTGAAGGCCGATGTAACCATCAAAGACTTTGACCTGACTTTTCTATCCACATTCCCAAATGTCACTATCCAATTATATGACACGAAGGTAACAGGTAGAACGGAATTTAAGGGCGTAGAGTTGGCAAGTGTCAAAAATATTGAGGCACATGTAGGTTTATGGGATGTAATCGGTGGAGATGAGATCGAAATTGATGAGGTACATATCTCAGACGCCAAATTTGATGTACGCGTGGATCCGGAAGGAAAAGCGAACTATGATATCGTCATTCCAACTGATTCACTACCCGAAGCAGATCAGGAACCTTCGAAGTTCAAAATGTCTTTGAAAGAATATTCGTTGAAGAACATCGAGATTGTTTATGACGACCAGGCTTCTGACATGTATGCCAATATCAAGAACCTGAATCATACCGGTGAAGGAGATTTGACGGCGGATGTGATTGATTTTGCAACGAGCACTCAAATGGACGAGCTGACCTTCGAAATGGAGGGCCTGAGCTATTTGTCGAAAGTAAAAACCAATGCGGATGTGAACCTATTGATGGAATTCAAGGAAGATGATTCCAAATTTACTCTGAAAGAGAACCATTTTACACTGAACAACTTCAACATGTCTTTGGACGGGTTTTACCAAATGCTGAAAGACTACGACCAGATCGATTTGAAATTGAATACGAAAGAAATCAGCTTCAAGGATCTTTTATCACTCGTTCCAAGCTTCTATCAAAGTGGATACGAAAGCATGATCGCGAAAGGGAACCTGAAAATGAATGGGGAAGTAAAAGGCCGTTTGGACGAGAAAAACCTTCCGGGATGGGATTTCGGGTTGAATGTCAATAAAGCGATGATTCAATACGCAGGCTTAGGATCTATCAGCAATATTAATGTGGATGCAGGTTCAAAGTTTGCGGGGGGGTCTAACCTGGACAAAATGACTTTGGATGTCACGAAATTCCACTCCGAGTTTGTGGGGAACCTGATCGATGCAAACCTGAAATTACGCAATCCTATCACAGATCCGTTGATCAATTCCAATATCAAAGCACGTGTAAATATGGCTACGATCGGGAAAGTGATGCCTCTGGCCGAAGGTGAATCTTACAAAGGAAAACTGAATGCCGATGTAGCTTTAAACGGACGTATGAGCGCCATCGAGACAGAACAATACGAGAAATTTGATGCCAAGGGGCTGATCGAACTATTCGATTTCCTATACAAATCCAAAGACCTGAACGAGGATGTAAACGTGAAAGATTTGACTTTCCGTTTCAGTCCGCAGAACCTGTCATTGGAGAAAATGCACGCGAGCATGGGTAAATCCGATTTCGCGATGGATGGAAAGATCGATAACTATTTGGGGTATTTATTCGGAAATAACGAGAAAGACCAGTTGTTGAAGGGAGCATTCAATTTCAACAGTAACAACCTGGATCTGGATCAGCTGATGGGAGTTTCAGGAACAAGTGCTCCGGCAGCAAACCCGGAATCTGCTCAACCGGCTCCTGTAGATCCAAATGCAGAACCTTTACTGATTCCTGAGAATGTGGATTTCAACCTGAATACCAATGTTCAGAAACTGCATTACAACGGAATTGATGTGAACAATATCAAAGGAAATGTAAACGTGAAAGAAGAAGTTGCTTCTTTGAACGGGTTGACCATGAACACGATGGGTGGAACAGTTGGTCTTCGTGGAAGCTACAGTTCGAAAGATCACAACAAACCGGCAATCGATTTGGGCTACAACCTGAAAGAGATCGATATCAAGGAAATCACATCCCACTTCTTAACGATCGGGAAATTGGCGCCGGTTGCCAAATACGCAACCGGGAAGTTTAGTTCCAATCTAAACATGAAAGGTGATTTGACAAAAGCCCTGGAGCCTGTTTACAATACATTGACCGGGGATGGTGACTTTTTTACCAATACTGTTACGGTGAGTGGTTTTGAACCATTGAAAAAACTCGGAGACGCATTGAGTATGGATAAGATTTCGAATCAGACGTTTAAGGATGTGAAAGCATTCTTCAGCTTTAAGGATGGGAAAATGAGCCTGAAAAAGCCATTGAAGATCAAAATGAGCGGAATTGATACCGAAGTTACCGGTTCTACCTCGTTTACGCAGGATATCGATTATAAAATGGCGATGCAGATCCCGAAAGAAATGATCCCGGGAGGAATTATCAAGGCAGCCGAACAGGGAATTGCAAAAGTAAACGGGATCGCTCCGAAATTGAGTTTAGCATCTATTCCGGATGTTATTCCTGTAAATGCGTTGGTTGGTGGAACAGTGACCAAGCCGGTAATCAAAACAGACTTCAAAGAGGCCTTGCTGAAAGCAACGGGGAACCTGAAGGATAACCTGAAAGAAAAAGGCAAGGAAATGCTCGATAAAGCGAAGGATTCCGTTAAAACGATCGTCAAAGACAAGGTCGATGAAGTGAAAAAAGACCTGATCGCGGAGAAAAACAAAATCATGGCCGATGCGCAGAAAGAAGCTGACAAAGTAAAAGCTGAAGCAAAGAAAGCCGGTGATCAGATCCGCACGGAAGCAGATAAACAGTGTAACGACGCAATGACTGCTGCAGGGTCAAATCCACTTAAGAAAAAGGCTGCTGAGATTGCTTGTAAAGAAGGCAAGAAGAAGGCAGACAACAGTGCAAACAAATTGGAACAGGAAGCACAGACTAAGGCTGATAATATTATGAATAAAGCCCAGGAAAAGGCAGATGCTGTGAAGTAAGGAAAATTATAATCATAAACGAATAGGGCTGGAAAATTTTCCGGCCCTACGTTTTTTTAATATGTAATATTCATTACTCCGAGTCATTTGGCCCGGTACCGGTGCCAAATGATTGAATATCTCCATCGTAAAAAATCATGATTTGGGCAACATCCCGCAGGAAATCTATTTTTCCGATCTCAATACGATTAATTTTCAAGCCGGTTCTTTTTTGAACATCAGTCAACATTTCGTCGTATTTCTCAGGTTGGATCAGGTCAATGCGGTCGTAAACAATAATCTTCCTGGTTTCGTGCTTTAGCAGCCATAAATATTCCAAACCGGCAGTCAGCAGAATCAAACATCCGTTCATCAAAGCCATTTCGGCCAGTGAGATTTTATTGGATGCCAATGCATTGATTACCGAAAGACCAATAACCAGGAACAGGTAAGTCATTTCCTTGATCTCTATTCCTTCCGTGCGATACCTTAAAATTCCGAAGATAGCGAAAAGCCCGAGTCCCATTCCGGTATCGATATCAAGCTTTTTCAGTCCGAAACACAGGAAAAAAGTGATCATTCCGATCAAAAAGTAGGTAAAGAGGTAGTCTTTTCGTCTTGCTTTGGTGTAATACATGAAGCGGATCAGGATGACAAGAACCGCTAAGTTGATGCACATTCTGAATAAAAGCGCATAAAGATCTTCGTTGAAAAAGGAGATGCCGAACAGTTTAAAAGCCGGCTGATGGGCGAGAAGCATGTGATGAATTGTTTATTAGTTTTTGTATAAGTAGCTTTTTTGCTTTGAATCGGTTTGCCTTTAATTGGGTTTCCTCGTAAAGGTCAATCATTCCGAAGCAAAATTTAGATATGCGAAACGGACGAATTAATTCGCGTTTCATTAATTGATAGAAGGGAGAAGTTCTATCGAGTTTGGGCTGTTTCAATTCTGCAATAACAATTGCCGAAAGTGTTTGGTTTTTGGACTCAGGAGAGTCCAATGTTCCGTTTACAATATCAAAATCGATCGTGAGACGTTCCTCAACCAGTTTGTTTACCAGCGTAATGCGCCGATAACTATTCACCATTACCGGTTTTAGGTCTATGTGTTTGCGCAGCCTGCCAAGCAGGAAGGAACGCTGCTCCTGTGAAAAGTCAGAGGTAAAGCCATCAATATTGATTCGGTTCTTGTCTGTTCTTCCCTTGATCTTTTCTTTTACCTCCAGGTAAGATTTGTTACTGTCCAGATAAGTACGGATACGTACCTTAAAACGGTTTGGGATCGATTTGTGATGGTCCTGGAAAAAAGAATAGGAAGGATTGTCGAAATACTGACTGGTGTAATCAAAGATTACTTTTCCGTCTATATTCAAAACATCGTAATATGGACGCATCTCATCAAGGAAAGCTTCCAGTTTACTGATCGGAAAGGCAAACTTCTCATCTACACGGTTCATTAAGGGAGCACGGGATAATTCATCCAATGAAATTCCGTCATAAGTGTGTAACAAGTCAGTTAATCTTTCCTTCATGATTAATTCAAATATAGTTAATAATCTAAATGACGTGATTTTTACGGATGAAGTTGTTTAATTTTTGCAGTAAATGGTTAAAAAAAAGTGGTGTAGACTGGTTTCTATTTAGCGAAAGGTTCAAAAGTTGAATGGGTTAAAAGTTCAAAATCAATTGAACCCGGTGGAACTTTTGAACTCTTTATACTACTTTTGGATATGCAAAAGAAAATTTTACTCCTTGGTTCCGGTGAACTTGGAAAAGAACTGGTAATCGCACTGCAGCGTTTGGGACAAACAGTAATTGCTGTTGACAGCTATGAGAACGCACCTGCCATGCAGGTGGCGGATTCCTTTGAAGTGATCAATATGCTGGATGCCGTTTCATTGGATGCAATTGTTGCAAAGCACAATCCCGATTTAATCGTTCCGGAAATCGAAGCAATCCGTACGGAGCGTTTCTACGAATACGAGAAAATGGGAATCCAGGTGATTCCTTCTGCAAAAGCAGCTAATTTTACGATGAACCGCAAGGCGATCCGTGATCTGGCAGCTAAAGACCTGGGAGTAAAAACAGCTAATTACCTGTATGCCAAAACGGGTGAAGAATTCGAGCAGGCAGTTTTGGAGATCGGTATCCCTTGTGTGGTAAAGCCACTCATGTCGAGTTCCGGGAAAGGCCAGTCTGTTATCCGTTCGAAAGAAGAGATCTCCAAAGCATGGACTTATGCTATTGAAGGTTCCCGGGGGGATTTGAAAGAAGTAATCGTGGAAGAATTTATTCCTTTTGATTACGAGATAACGCTTTTAACAGTAACACAAAATAACGGCGAAACTTTATTTTGCGCGCCGATCGGTCACAGACAGGAACGCGGAGATTACCAGGAAAGCTGGCAGCCAATGCCCATGCATACGGAACATCTGAAAGAAGCACAGGAAATGGCCGCAAAAGTAACGAAAGCACTTGGCGGTTCAGGTTTGTGGGGAGTAGAGTTCTTTATTACAAAAGACGGTGCCTATTTCTCCGAATTATCCCCGCGTCCGCATGATACGGGTATGGTAACGCTTGCAGGAACTCAGAATTTCAGCGAATTTGAACTGCATGCCCGTGCTATACTTGGTTTGCCTATTCCATCGGTTGTTTCTTTGAAAAACGGAGCAAGTGCTGTGGTTCTGGCAGATAGAGAATCCGATTATGCACCCGCTTTTTCCGGTTTGGAAGAAGTGTTGAAAGTGGAAGGTTCTGATGTGCGCATTTTCGGAAAACCAACAACGAGACCTTACCGAAGAATGGCGGTGGTATTGTATTCCGGTGATGAGGAAGTGAGTAAAATTACGGATAAAGCAAAGGAATTGGCTAAGAAAATTACGATTAACTACCGCTGATTTGAAACGCGTAATAATCATTGGCGGAGGTCCCGCCGGATTAATGGCTGCAACGCAATTACTGAAAAGTGATTGTGAAATCTTGCTGTTGGACCAAAAAGCAAGTGTAGGACGTAAATTCCTGGTTGCCGGAGATGGTGGGTTTAATCTCACACATTCTGAAACGCAAAGTGAATTCCGGGAAAAGTATGATTCCGATTGGATTAAGCAGGCTGTCAAACAGTTTTCGAATAAGGATTGGATCAAGTTCCTGAAACAGATCGGCATTGAGACCAAGGTTGGTTCTTCCGGGAAAATCTTTCCGGAGGATGCCATTAAACCGATACAGGTGCTGAATGCCTGGAAACAGCTTTTGGAACCGAGAATTCAGTTTATACTAAACACCCGCTTTGTTGACTTCGATGAAAAGCAAGTGGAGGTAGAACGGGACGGAAAGCTGGAAAAAATCGATTTCGATTACCTGGTATTGGCACTGGGAGGGAAATCCTGGCCGGTTACCGGTTCTGACGGATTTTGGACAGCTGTTTTTGAACAGAAAGGAATTGTGTTGAATCCTTTTCAATCAAGCAATTCAGGATTGGTTCTTTATGAGAACTGGTTGGGAGATTTGGAAGGGAAAATCCTGAAAAATATCCGGGTTTCTGCAGGAGACCAAAGTTGTTCCGGAGATTTGGTCTGCACAAGCTATGGTTTGGAAGGAAAACCGGCTTATGCGATCAATGGAGCATTGCGAAAAATGGAAAAACCGTTTTTCAATGTAGATCTGAAACCTCAGATGACACAGCAAAAGGTGTTTGAGGTGCTGAAAAAGGCAAAAAATCCGTCACAAGGGCTGAAAGAACTGAAATTAGGCGAAGTAGCCATTTTTTGGATCAGGAATTTTGTTTCAAAACAGCGGTTTTTGGATCCTAAAGAACTGGCGAAGGCAATCAAAGAGTTTTCTATAGGAATTAAGGGTTTTCGCCCCATTGAAGAAGTCATTTCCTGTGCCGGAGGTGTTTCGGATGCTGAAATCTCGGAATCGGGTGAGTTGAATAAATTTCCAAATGTATTTGTTGCAGGTGAGATGATTGATTGGGATGCACCTACAGGCGGTTATTTAATCCAGGGATGCGTTTCGAGCGGATGCATTTCTGGTAAAACTATACGAAATCGCCTGCTCGCAGAATGATTTGGGAAATTATCAATTTTTGAATGATCAATTATCAAGGTTGTTCTTCTTGATAATTATCTAATTCATAATTGATAATTATTGATCGATTCTGGGCAAATTAATCTTCTCTTTCACGATAAAGCCGGTAGGAAATTGTGCGGCAGTAGCAGTTTTAACCTTCTCGGCTTCCAGCTGCGTTCTGAAATCACCTACTTTTAAAAAATAATGCGGAGCAACGAATTCTACATAAGTGTCCACTTTGGGAAATTGTGCTGAAAAACGTGATCGGGAATCATCAATAACCGACTTGCTGGAATCAAATGTCAATTGCAAACGGTATCCGATGATTTCAGAGGAAGATCCCTGACTTTGAGCATGCACCAAATCATCGATTCTACTGTCCTTTACAATAGTTACCTGTGCATTTCCAAAGTAAGAAATACCAGTAAGAGCTGTTACCAAAATCAATTTTTTCATATCCGGGAGCTTTTGACAAAGTTAACCGATTTTTTTTAGGTACTCGATTCATTCTGTATTTGCTGATTTCATTGAAAAAAATCATGCCAAAAAACCGGGTCTGAAACCCCATAAAAGAACGTAAGTTGTAGCAAATTAGGGGATTGTTAAGAAATGTGAAAGAATCGAGTTATTTAGAATCATTTTAAATTAAAAAAACGGGTGCAGAAATTGTCATAAAACTGTCACAGAAACCCCTTATTCTTCTAAATTTGCCATCGTCAATTGCTGTGTTAACATAGGGTTGACAACTTATTTTAGAAACAAAAATATCTAATAATCAGATGTTTAGAAGTATAAAACAATGGTGTATCGGTGCGCTTTCGACAGTATTTGTTGTTGGTGCATTTGATAGTTTCGCTCAGGTTGATGGCGGAGCGTTATTTAAGGCGAAGTGCGCTACATGTCACTCTCCACACAAAGATGGTACAGGTCCGAAACTTTTTAAAGTCCGTGAAAAATGGGCTTCAGAAGGTGCGAAAGAAGGATCTATCTATTTGTGGGTGGCGAACTGGAATGCTGCTGCTGCTGCGGATCCGTATGCGAAAAAAGTTTCTGGTTTAAAGTCAACGGCAATGAACACATTCCCGGATTTGGCTGGAAAAACCGAAGAAATTGATGCAATCTTTAATTGGGTTGACGAACAGCCTGATCCGGCTGCTGCTGTTGCGACAGGAGATGCTGGTGCGGGTGCAGGTGCTGTCGGAGAAGTAGAAGAGGACGGACTTTCATGGGTTTGGATCCTGATGGGTGTTGTCTTTGCTGTAATTATTATGGCTGTTGGCGGTGTTCGTCGTCAGTTGAGAAATGCAACAAGAGAACATGAAGGTCACGCTGTGAACGATGAGCTTTCATTCGGACAGGAGTTCAAGGCGTGGGCTTGGAAATACAAGCGTTATGTTGGTCTTGGAGGATTAGTGATCGTAATGTCTTTGATTGTTTCATTATTCCTTTCCCTTTATTCAATTGGAGTATTGGAGGATTATCAGCCATCACAGCCGATCGAATTCCCGCATGATATCCACGCAGGAAAGAACGGGATTGATTGTAAGTATTGTCACAACTCTGCTGATAACGGAAAAACGGCAGGTATTCCAACGGTGAACGTTTGTATGAACTGTCACAAGCAGATCAATGGAAATACTCCGGAACAACAAGAGAAAATCGCTAAGATTTATGCTGCTGCCGGTTACGATCCTGCAACTCAGAAGTACTCCGGGAAAACAAAAGAGATTATCTGGAACAAAGTTCACGTTTTACCTGATCACGTTTACTTCAACCACCAGCAGCACGTAGTTGCAGGACAGGTAGATTGTAAGCAGTGTCACGGTGATATGACAAAAATGAATGAAACTGCTAAAGTTCAGCCGGTTTCCGAATTGAACAAGATCGAAGGTAACGTTCCGTTGACAAAAGCAACTTTGACAATGGGATGGTGTATCGAATGTCACGCTGAGAAAGAAATTTCTTCAGGGTCATTGGATTCAAAAGGAAGCAATTATTACAATGAAATACATAACCGTTTGTTAAAAGACAGAAAATTATACAACAAGTTCCTTGAGGACAAGAAAATAACGGTTAAAGAATTAGGTGGTTGGGAATGTGCTAAATGTCACTATTAATCAATCCAGAACAGTAGAACAAAGATTATGGCTATGTCAAAAAAATATTGGAAAGGTCTTGATGAATTGCATGAAACGCCAGCATTCATTGAGTCAAGAGACCAGGAGTTTTCTCCGTCTGTTTCTGTTGACGAATTCTTAGGTGATGATCAACTTGCTGAAACATCTACGGCACGTCGTGACTTCTTGAAATTCTTAGGATTCAGTGTCGCAGCTGCTACAGTTGCTGCATGTGAAGCGCCGGTTACAAAAGCTATTCCTTACGTTGTTAAACCGGAAAACGTAACACCGGGTGTTGCAACCTGGTATGCTTCCACGTATTACGATGGAAATGCTTACGCAAGTATTGTTGTTAAAACACGTGAAGGTCGACCTATTTATATTAAAGGAAACCGTGATTTCGGATTTACGCAGGGAGCTCTGACTCCTCAGATCGTTTCATCCGTTCTTTCTCTTTACGATAATGCTCGTTTAAAAACAGCACAGGCTAAAGGTGGAAAAGATATTTCATGGGATAAGTTGGATGGAGCTGTAAAAGCTGCATTGGCTGATATCAAGAAATCAAACGGTAAAGTTGCTTTCGTTGCAAATTCGGTAATTTCTCCTTCTATGCAAGGTGCAATCGTAGACTTGTCTACAAGCATCTACGGAGAAGTGAAAGATGCAAATGGAATGGCAACTGTTCACCCGAACTTTAACTTTATCCAATACGACGCAATTTCTTACGCCGGAATGCGTGAGGCTAACCTGGAGTCATTCGGAATGCGTGCTATTCCTGATTATGATTTCACACAGGCTAAAACAATCGTTAGTATTGGTGCAGACTTCTTGTCAACCTGGTTGCTTGGAAATGCTTTCTCTGCTGATTACGGAAAACGCCGTAACCCGGATGGAGAATGGATGAGCAAACACTTCCAGTTCGAATCAACAATGTCTATCACAGGTTCAAACGCAGATTACCGCGGAATGATCAAGCCTAGTGAGCAGGCAAATGTATTGGCTTATATCCTTGGTAAATTCGGGGTGAATGCAGGAGTTTCTTCTGCTCTTCCGAAAGAAGCACAAGCGGTTGCTGATCAGGCTGTAAAAGCATTGAAGGCATCCAAAGGTATGTCAGTGGTTGTTTCCGGTTCCAATAACAAAGCGATTCAGATCTTGACTAACAAACTGAACAGCGTATTGGGAGCTTACGGAAAAACAATCCTTTTCGATAAACAATTACAAATGTTCCAATCAGAAGATGCGAAAATGCAGAAATTGGTTTCTGATGTTATCGCAGGAAAAGGACCGGATGCGGTATTCTTCTTAGGAACAAACCCTGTTTACAACTTACCGAATGGTAAAGCGTTTGCAGCGGCACTTGAAAATGTAAAACTAAGCCTTTCATTATCCGGATACGGAGATGAAACAGCTACAAAATGTACATACATTGCTCCTGACCACCATGCATTAGAGTCATGGATGGATTACAATCCGAAAGCAGGTCATTATGCAATCGCACAGCCTACAATCCGTCCGTTATTCGATACAGCTTCAGCGATGGAGTCTCTATTGGTTTGGGCAGGAAAGAAAAATCGTGGAGGAAAAGATTCACGTGTAGCATACGAATACATTCAAAAGAATTGGGAAATGTATGGTTTCCCAATGCAGACAAAATACACGGATTTCAATACGTACTGGGAAATGGCTATTCACAATAGCTGTAACGAAGATTTCGTAATGCCGGGTGCTCCTGTAGCGTTCAATGACGCTGCTATGGGTAAAGTGGCAGGTAAATTACCTAAATCTGGTTCTCTTGAAGTTGTATTGTACCAAAAAGCAGGTATCGGAAACGGAGATATGGCTGGTAACCCATGGTTGCAAGAGATGCCGGACCCGATTTCCAAAGTGACTTGGGATAACTACATCACCATGTCGCCTGAGACAATGAGAAAAGAAGGTTACGCAACAACTTTCGACCAGGAGAACGGATTGAACATGGCAACTGTAAAAGTTGGTGGTGAATCAATCACACTTCCTGTTTATCCTTCACCGGGGCAAGCTGCGGGTACTATCGGTATCGCTCTTGGATACGGACGTGGAGAAGGAAACGAAAACATCGGTAACGCGGCATTCGTAACAAAGCAATACGGAGGTTTCGAAACAGATGCTAAAGGTAACCGCGTATCAGTTGGTAAAAATGCATTCCGTTTCCTTACATGGGAGAATGGAACTTACCAAAACAACGTAGTTGGTTCCATTGCAAAAGCAGGAAACGACCTTTATCCGATCGCAGCAACGCAAATTCACCATACGGTAATGTCCCGTAACTCTATCGTTAGAGAAACAACTTTGGATATTTACCAAAATGAAGAGCCGGGAGCTTACAACCACAAGCACGTGTTACATACGCATGAAGGTGAAGTTCCGATCTCTGAATTCGATTTATGGGATGCACATCCGGTAGAAAATATCGGTCACCGTTGGGGAATGACAATCGACTTGAACCAGTGTTTTGGTTGTGGTGTTTGTATCATTGCTTGCCAGGCTGAAAACAATATTCCTGTAGTTGGAAAAGACGAAGTACGCAGAGGTCGTGAAATGCACTGGTTGCGTATCGATCGTTACTTTGCATCCAGCGAAGAAGCAGCAGTAGGAACACGTAAAGATCCTGTTCTTGGACATTTGGATTACGTAGAATCTGAAATCCCTACTGCAAACCCGGCTGTAGTTCACATGCCGATGATGTGTCAGCAGTGTAACCACGCTCCGTGTGAAACGGTTTGTCCGGTTGCTGCAACAACACACTCAAATGAAGGATTAAACCAAATGACTTATAACCGTTGTATCGGTACTCGTTACTGTGCTAACAACTGTCCTTACAAGGTTCGTCGTTTCAACTGGTTTAACTACCCATCTTATAAGAAATTTACAGAGATCAACCCTGCTCAGGACGATTTAGGACGTATGGTATTGAACCCTGACGTTACAGTTCGTACACGTGGTGTGATGGAGAAGTGTTCATTCTGTGTTCAGAAGATCCAATCTGTAAAACTAGAAGCTAAAGTTCAAAACCGTACGGTTCAGGACAGCGACTTCGAATCTGCTTGTTCAGATGCGTGTCCTGCAGGAGCAATCGTATTCGGTGACTGGAATGATGTCAACTCTAAGATCCGCAAAGTATCGGGAGATAAGCGTTCATACCAGGCTTTGGAAGAAGTAGGAGTGAAGCCGAATGTTTGGTACCAGGTTAAAGTTCGTAACAACGACAATACGGAATTGGACAGATTGGTTGCAGAAGCTAAGAAAGAAGAAGCTGCTGCTCACCATGGTGGACACCACGCTGGAAAACATGAAAGTAAGTCAAATCATTAATTGCTTAAAATTAAAGTCTAATGCATAAGGAAGCTGCAATTCGTGAACCCCTCATATTAGGTCACAAAACGTATCACGAGATTACCGAGGACGTATGTAAACCGATTGAGGATAAAGCACCGCGCATGTGGTACATTTTATTCGGTATCGCTTTAGTTATCGGATTATACGGAGTAGGATGTATCTTTTACTTGTTAGGAACAGGTATCGGAGTTTGGGGTCTTAACAAGACCATTGGTTGGGCTTGGGATATTACCAACTTCGTTTGGTGGGTAGGTATCGGTCACGCCGGAACCCTGATCTCAGCCGTATTGTTATTGTTCCGTCAAAAATGGAGAATGGCGATTAACCGTTCTGCTGAGGCGATGACAATCTTCGCGGTATTCATGGCAGGTTTGTTCCCGCTGATCCACATGGGTCGTTTATGGGTAGGTTACTGGACTCTTCCATTGCCAAACCATTTCGGTTCATTATGGGTTAACTTCAACTCACCGCTATTATGGGACGTATTTGCGATCTCTACGTATCTTTCCGTATCACTGGTTTTCTGGTATATCGGTTTGATACCTGATTTCGCTACGATCCGTGACCGTGTTAAGAAGCCGATTCCAAAGAAAATGTATTCAATCCTTTCTTTCGGTTGGTCAGGACGTGCTAAGCACTGGAACCGTTTCGAATTGGTTTCCCTGGTACTTGCAGGTGTTGCTACACCACTTGTATTCTCGGTTCACTCGATTGTATCCTTTGACTTTGCTACATCGGTTATTCCGGGATGGCATACCACTATCTTCCCTCCGTACTTCGTTGCGGGAGCGGTATTCTCCGGATTCGCGATGGTACAAACGCTTCTTTTGGTGATGCGTAAGGCGATGAAATTGGAAGCTTACATCCACACGAAGCACGTAGAGTATATGAACATCGTAATCATGGTTACAGGTTCGATCGTAGGTACGGCATATATCACCGAGTTATTTATTTCCTGGTACTCAGGTGTTGAATACGAAGCATACGCATTCTTCAACAGAGCAACGGGACCATACTGGTGGGCTTACTGGGCGATGATGACATGTAACGTGGTTTCTCCACAGTTGATGTGGTTCAAAAAATTACGCAGAAGTTTATTGTTTACATTCATCATCTCGATTGTTGTAAACATCGGTATGTGGTTTGAGCGTTACGTAATTATCGTTACTTCCATCCACCGCGATTACTTACCTTCTTCCTGGTCTATGCACTACCCGAGTCACATCGACTTAGGTGTATATGTAGGAACGATCGGTTTATTCTTCGTATTCTTCTTGTTGTTCGCTCGTTTCTTCCCGGTATTGGCGTTGAACGAATTGAAAACAATCTTGAAATCATCCGGTGAATCTTATAAGAACGATACCGCTCCGGTTCACCCTTATTTTGCAAAAAACGGTCATGGTAGTCACGGACACGATGATCACGATACTCATAATCATTAATAGAGAAACATGGCAGAGAAAGTAATTTATGCAATGTATGACGACGACGATGTACTAAAAGATGGTGCAAAGAAGTTAGTCGCTAAAGGAGTTAAAGTAGCTGACGTGTTTTCTCCGTTCCCGATTCACGGTATTGATCCGATCATCGGTGTTAAGCATACACGTTTGGGTATTATGGCATTCTTATACGGTTTGACAGGTACTGCACTGGCAACTTTGGGAATGAATTATTTCATGATTCATGACTGGCCGATGAACATCGGTGGTAAACCAAGCATGACCTATTTGGATAACGTTTTGGCTTTCATTCCGATTACATTTGAGTTTACAGTATTGTGTGCTGCTCACGGAATGGCGATCACTTATTTATTATTGAATAAGACATTGCCAGGAATGCCGGCAACAAACCCTGATCCTCGTACGACAGATGATAAATTCGTAATGGAATTGCGTTTGTCAGACAACGGTCAGTTCTCGGAAGGGGAATTGATGACGATGTTGAATGAGACAGGAGTGATAGAAATAGATCAAAAAGATATTCATTAATTAACTGTAGATCTTAAGTCTTACAGCGTTTAAAGACCAATACAGATGAAAGTAAAATTCAAGGCATTTGCACAGTTTTCAGTAGTAGCGTTGCTAGCGGCAGCGTGTACTTCGGATCCTGATAGTGCAGGTTTAGAATACATGCCTGATATGTATCGTTCTCCTGCGGTTGAACCATATGTTGATTATGGTGAAGTTCGCGGACAAATCAATGACGAATTCAAAATGCGCCGTTCCGCAATGGTTCCGCCTCGTTATGCAATTCCTTATTGGGGTACTGATTCGGCAACTGTTCATACCTTACTTCCATACCACCGTATGCCGGGTAGATTGTTTGCAGAAACTCACGGTTTGTACCAATATGATTTGTCTTCGAATGAAGATGCGGATTACGAATACAAAATGGCTGCTGCTGATGTGAATCCATTGAAGTTGACTTCTCAGGAAGTTGCTGATAAAATTTTCGCTGAAGGAAAGGCATTGTACCAGGTAAACTGTAATCACTGTCATGGTGAGAAAGGTGACGGAGAAGGTCCAATGGTTAAATCCGGAGCTTATACCGGTGCGGCTGTGTTGAGTGGCTTAACGATTGCTGAAGGTCAAATGTTCTATTCTATTTACTACGGTAAAGGAATGATGGGGGCTCATGCATCTTTGTTGAACAAGAAAGAGATCTGGACTTTGGTTCACTACGTAAGAAAATTCCAGGACCAAAAGTATGGAACGTTCGATGCTAACGGTGCTCAAGCATGGGGAACTATGGCAGTAGCAGTAGATACAACTGCAAAAAAGTAATATTTACTAAGATAGAAAACGAATAGAAATGGAATTCAAGATTTCATCAAAAGCAAAATCCCTTACGGTAGTCCTGATGTTGTTAGGAGTTATCGGCCTGTGTTTAGGTATTTGGGTAGAATTTAGCTGCCATGGAGGTGAGCATTTTAAAACACGTTTCTTAGGAAACCTGTTGGTAGATAGCTTCTTCTTCTTTGCAATCGGTTTGGGAGCATTGTACTTCTTGGCTTTGCAGTACGCCACTGAAACAGGTTGGTATGCATCTGTAAAGCGCATTATTGAAGGAGTAGCAGGTTACCTACCTTACGGTATCGGATTAATGTTGATCACTTTGTTGACACTTTCTTTGATGAAAGGCGGAGGTATCTATATGTGGATGGACTCTGAGCACGTACAGCACGACCCGATCTTAGTAAAGAAGTCAGCTTATTTGAACCAGGTTTTCTTCTGGATCAGAACATTGGCTTACATGGGAGTTTACTTCATCTTCTGGAGAGGTTTCAAAATGCGTTCATTGGAAGAGGATCGTGTGGGTGGATCAGCTATTCACTTCACGAACTATAAAAAAGGAGCATTGTTCTTAGTATTCTTTGCGGTATTCTCCTCAACTTCTGCCTGGGACTGGATCATGTCAATTGATGCGCACTGGTTCTCAACATTGTTCGGATGGTACGTATTTGCTGGAATGTGGTGTTCTACAATGGTTGTTTTGGTAACATTGACATTGTACCTGAAAAAACAAGGATACCTTTCTAAAGTAAACGAAAACCACATCCACGATTTAGGAAAATGGACATTCGCTACTTCTTTCCTGTGGTCTTACTTGTGGTTCTCTCAATTCATGTTGATTTGGTATGCCAACATTCCTGAAGAGGTAACTTACCACTTGACTCGTATTGAAGACTTCAAATTATTATACTTCGGTATGTTCTTCATCAACTTCGCATTCCCAATGTTGTTGTTAATGTCCCGTGATGCGAAAAGACACGCTGGTGTATTGACTGCAGTAGGGGTAATCATTTTCGCAGGTCACTGGGTAGATGCTTACTTAATGGTAATGGGAGGTTCAATGGGTAAACATGCTTACATCGGGGCAATGGAAATTGGAATGGCGTTATTGTTCTTAGGATTCTTCATCAGAGTGATCTTAACGAACCTGACAAAAGCTCCATTGATGCCGGTAAATCACCCGTTCCTGGACGAAAGTATTCACCACGAAATTTAATAAGGCACTTGTTGTTACGATAAAATAAAAAACATGACAAAGCTAATCGTATTAATAGTTATCATTTTAGGAGTTATTGCCATCGCACAGTTGGTGCGTATGTACGAGCTTTCTTCTAAATTAAGAAACCGTCGTGAGGAAGATATTCCGAATCGCGATAACCGTTTAAACGCAACCTTATTATTGGTGTTTATGTTCGCGTTTTTCGCGTCCGTATTGTACTTATTCGCTGAATATGGATTTACTGGTCGTGGAGAAGCTGCTTCCGTTCATGGAAAAGGAACTGACTGGTTGATGGATTTGAACTTGTGGATCATTATTGCAGTATTCTTCTTAACGAATGCTTTACTGTTCGGATTCGCATTTAAGTACGTACGCAAACCGGGAGTGAAAGCATACTGGTTCCCGCATGACAACCGTTTGGAGTTGGTTTGGACAGTGGTTCCGGCAATTGTTCTTGCAGTGATCATCATCTTAGGTTTGAGATCATGGAATGAGCAGACTGATAATGCTTCCAAAGAAGCAATCAGAATCGAGTTGTTCTCCAAGCAGTTTGACTGGACAGTTCGTATGTCAGGTGATGACAATACACTGGGGTATTTCGATTACAAATTGACAAACGAAAACAACCCAATGGCTTTGTTAACTACAAAGACAATCCAGGATGCAATCGACAGTATGGAAAACAGTTCAACAGGAATTCGTGCATTGGAGGCTAAATTGAACGATCCTAAATTGATTTTTGTTCCTGAAGACCATGACTTAATGGTGAAGGATTTGGCTAGAAAAGAGCGCATGATTCGTTTGCTTTACCAATTGAAAGCACGTCACAACAGCGCATTGGATGCACGAGCAATGGACGATATCGTATTCAACGCAAATGATACATTATTCTTGTGTAAAGGACAGGAGTATGAATTCAACTTCCGTTCGAAAGATGTGATTCACTCTGCATACTTCCCTCATTTCCGTGCGCAAATGAACACGGTTCCGGGACAAACGACACGTTTCAAGTTTACACCGTCCATCACAACATCTGAAATGCGTGACAAAATGCATAACCCGCAGTTTAACTACGTGTTGATGTGTAACAAGATCTGTGGTTCTTCGCACTACAAAATGAAGTTAATGGTTGTTGTATTGGATAAACCTGCTTACAACAAGTGGTATAAGAAAGTTTCTAAATTGGATCCTAAGGCAGCTGATGCTTGCAAGACCTTCAGAAACATTTATGCAGTTGGTAAACCAAAGGCAGCGGCTCCGGCTGATTCAACTGCTGTAGCAGCAAAGGACTCTGTTCCGGCAGCAATGTAATCAATCGGAAAGTAATTAATTAAGTAAACAATAAAGTAAAAAAATAAAATCATGGCAGCTCACGAAGCACACGCACATCAGGACGCTCATGGACATCACCACCATGAAGAAGGTTTTATTTCTAAATATATTTTTAGTCAAGACCATAAAATGATTGGAAAGCAGTTCTTGATGACTGCTGTATTTATGGGGGTAGTAGCAATGTTGCTATCTATTTTGTTCCGTATCCAATTGGCTTGGCCGGGAGAGGAATCAGATTTCTTATCCTTTTTCTTGGGTGAAACCTGGGCTCCGGGAGGAGTAATGAAGGAAAGTATGTACTTAGGTTTGGTTACGATCCACGGTACGATCATGGTATTCTTCTTGCTGACAGGTGGTTTGTCCGGTACTTTCTCGAACTTACTTATTCCGTTGCAAATTGGTGCGCGTGATATGGCTTCCGGTTTCCTGAATATGTTGTCATACTGGATGTTCCTGATCTCTTCATTGATCATGTTGTTTTCTTTGTTTATTGAAACAGGACCGGCATCTTCAGGTTGGACGATCTACCCTCCTTTGTCTGCTTTACCGCAAGCAATCGAAGGTTCCGGTTTGGGTATGACTTTATGGTTGGTTTCCATGACTATTTTCATTGCTTCGTCTTTGTTGGGTTCATTGAACTACATCGTTACAATCTTTAACTTGCGTACAAAAGGAATGAAAATGACTCGTTTGCCATTGACAATCTGGGCATTCTTCATTACTGCAATCTTAGGGGTATTATCTTTCCCGGTCTTATTATCTGCTGCTTTGTTATTGATGATGGACCGTTTGGCAGGAACTTCTTTCTACCTTTCCGATATCATTGTTGGTTCTGAAATGTTGGAAAACCATGGTGGTTCTCCGTTATTGTACCAACACTTATTCTGGTTCCTTGGTCACCCGGAAGTATATATCGTATTATTACCTGCATTGGGTCTGACTTCAGAAATTATCTCTACGAACTCACGTAAGCCGATCTTCGGTTACCGTGCGATGATCGGTTCAATCCTTGCGATCGGTTTCTTATCGTTCATTGTATGGGGTCACCACATGTTCATTACAGGTATGAACCCGTTCATCGGATCGGTATTCGTATTTACAACTTTGTTGATTGCAATTCCTTCAGCTGTAAAAGTGTTTAACTACATTACTACAATCTGGAGAGGATCCAACATCTATACTCCTGCCATGTTGTTCTCAGTTGGATTGGTTTCCACGTTCATCACCGGTGGTGTTACGGGGATTATCCTTGCTGACTCTGCTTTGGATATTGCTGTTCACGATACGTATTTCGTTGTCGCTCACTTCCACATTGTAATGGGGATGTCGGCTGTATTCGGAATGTTCGCAGGTGTTTACCACTGGTTCCCTAAAATGTACGGACGTATGTTGAACACTCGTTTAGGATACGCTCACTTCTGGGTAACTATCGTTGGAGCTTACGGGGTATTCTTCCCGATGCACTTCGTTGGATTAGCGGGAGCACCTCGTCGTTATTACGATTATTCGGTTTACGGTGATTTTGATAAACCAACACAAGACATGATTATGGACCTGAATATCATCATCACGGTGTTTGCGATTATCGCAGCATTCGGTCAGTTGATTTTCTTGTTCAATTTCTTCTATAGTATTTACAGAGGTCCGAGAGCGGTTCAAAACCCTTGGAAGTCAAATACACTTGAGTGGACTACACCGGTTGTTCATGTACACGGAAACTGGCCTGGGGCAATTCCTGAAGTTCACCGTTGGCCTTACGATTACTCGAAACCGGGAGCAGAGGAGGATTTTATTCCTCAAATTGTTCCTTTGGCTGAAGGCGAAGAAGGAGATCACTAGAATCTTGATATAAAATTGAAATCCCTGCTTGGAAACGAGTGGGGATTTTTGTGTTAACACGGAATCTATGTGGTTTAATGAAATCTGATTTTGTATTTTTGTACTTAACAATGGAAGAAGAATCATTCGACTATAGATCTGAGACATCGAATCCTGAGAAGGAATACGACAAAGTATTACGCCCGAAATTATTGAACGATTTCGCAGGTCAGCCTCAGGTCGTGGAGAATTTGGAGATCTTTGTTCAAGCTGCTGTTAAGCGCAACGAACCATTGGATCATGTTTTGCTGCATGGACCTCCGGGACTTGGAAAGACCACTTTGGCAAATATCATTGCGAATGAGTTGAATGTTGGATTTAAAGTCACCAGCGGGCCTGTTTTGGATAAGCCAGGCGATCTTGCGGGACTTTTAACCAATCTCAGTAAAGGCGATGTACTTTTCATTGATGAAATCCATCGTTTGAGCCCGGTTGTGGAAGAGTACCTTTATTCTGCCATGGAGGATTATTGCATTGATATTCTAATTGATTCAGGAGCGAATGCCAGAACGGTTCAGATCAGTCTGAACCCTTTTACCCTTATTGGTGCTACAACGCGTTCAGGCTTGCTTACAGCGCCTCTTAGGGCCCGTTTTGGTATTAATTCCCGTTTGGAGTATTACAACGTTGAAACGCTGGCTTCCATTGTGGAACGCTCGGCAGAATTACTGGACATTCCAATTCAGGAACAGGCGGCTTTTGAAATTTCAAGAAGAAGCCGGGGAACACCACGAATTGCCAATGCAATTTTACGTCGGGTTCGTGACTTTGCACAAGTAAAGGGAGACGGAACGATTACTTTGGCTATCACACAACATGCACTGGATGCATTGAACGTTGACAAATACGGTTTGGACGAAATGGATAACCGAATTTTGAAAACACTGATCGATAAGTTTAAAGGCGGACCTGTGGGATTAACCACTATTGCTACAGCAATCGGTGAAAATGCCGGAACTCTGGAAGAAGTGTATGAACCCTTTTTGATCCAGGAAGGATTTTTGATGCGGACCCCGCGCGGAAGAAAAGCAACTGAAAAAGCATTCAAACACCTGGGCTTCGATATGGGGTGGCAGCAAGGTGGATTATTCTAATACTCTTAGTTATATAACGAAATCCTAAAAATAGGATATCATGTTTTAAACAGTAGGGGCGAATAATTATTCGCCCCTACTGTTTGTATGATCTTATAAATACTGATTGGCAACCAGCCATTTCACAATGCGCTCCAATACCCATTGATTGCGGTCAATAGCAGACGCACTGAACGTAATATTATCTGCCGAAGCCATCGGTACTACACGCTTCAAATTGTCTTTCATAGTCTGCATCTCGCAATTTTTTGCGTTGTTGCCTCCTGTGAATGTCGCTTTGGCAATAGTCACCCCGGAAGGCAGCTTGAACTCATAGGTATCGTTTCCGGTACTTTTAACGCTGATATCCTTAAAGCTTCCGATTGTTTTGGAATCCTGTTCAATGGTTTTATCCTCTTTTAGATTAAGAGGCCAGCTTTTGTTGCGGTTTACCAAAGTGTAATCCATAGCGATCTTAGGTGCTTTCCCTTTTTTGGCAATGAATTCCTGGACTTTTTTATCATCCAGTTTTCCATCGGCAAAAATTCCGCTTTCCCTAACAATTTGGCAAAAGACTTCTCCGTTCCCATTTTGGACACGGTGAAAATACCGATTTGATTAGCCGTTAAAAACGTAAGACGGTAGAAGTGGTCCATGTTGTTATTGGGATCTTGTTCGAATTCTCCGGCATAAGCCCCGATAATTAATTTTTCCCCGTCCATGGAACTCACTTCAAACGTGCTGGTTAAACCCATGTTCTCGGAATCTTTGATTTTAGTAATCCGGGCTACGTCCACGCCGTCAATTGTTAAAAGACCGTCTACATAAGTGTACTCGGATTTTTGAGCTAGTAAAGAAAATGCTCCGAATAAAGGAAGCATTAAAAGAAAGAGTTTCTTCATATAAGTGATTTTTGTTTGGAATATTTACACTTAACCGTTTAAAGTGTTCAACAAAGATACCGAAACAATTTAGTGTCAACGGATTAATTCATTTTTTGTATTCCCGGTAAACCCGGGAACGAAATGGAACATCGGGTTCACTGGTTTTCAAAACTCGGCTGGTATTACTAATTTAGCTTCTGTATTCCGGAGAAGACTTTGTTTTAAATCATGCAGCAGGATCAGTTAAAAAAACGCATTCGAACGAAAGCTGAAGACATCGGCTTCCTGCACGTGGGTTTTTCCAAGGCTGATTTTTTAGCCTCTGAAGAACCGCGATTGGTTAATTGGCTGAAAGCGGAAAAGCACGGGAAAATGGGATACATGGAAAATCACTTCGATATGAGACTGGACCCGCGTATTTTGGTTCCCGGTGCTAAAACAGTGATCTCCCTGGCGTACAATTATTTTCCTGCGGAAACGCAACGGGCAGACACATTCCAAATTTCCAAATACGCTTACGGCAAAGATTATCACGACGTTGTCAGAGCTAAATTGAGACAATTGGTTTCTGAACTGCAGCAGGAAATCGGGGAAATAGAAGGCCGGGTTTTTGTCGATAGTGCACCGATTCTCGAGAAAGCATGGGCAGAAAAAAGCGGTGTGGGCTGGGTAGGTAAGAACGGGAATTTAATCCAGCCGAAGACCGGTTCGTTTTTCTTCCTTGCCGAAATCATTTGTGATTTGGAAATCGAACCCGACGGACCAATGCGTGATTACTGCGGTACCTGTACGAAATGTATAGATGCCTGCCCCACAGATGCGATCGAAGCGCCTTATATTGTGAACGGGTCCAAATGCATTTCCTATGCCACTATTGAATTGAAAGACGCAGATTTACCGGAATTGTTTCGCGGAAATATGAATAACTGGGTTTATGGCTGCGATATCTGCCAGGATGTTTGTCCATGGAACCGGTTTTCGAAGCCTCACAGTGAACCCGAATTTGAAGCGAAGCAAGAGATTTTGTCTTTTTCTCCGAAGGAGTGGCTGGAATTGGATGAACTTGCATTTCAAAATATCTTCAAGGGAAGTGCTGTGAAACGCACGAAATTCGCGGGATTGAAACGGAATATATTCTTTGTGGATCCCGATTCAGGTTTCACGAACTAAATTTTCTTCCTGTTTATTTAATGATTTATTAAACCATTGATAATAAATCATATCATAGGTGAAAACTACAACATGAAACAAACTATCTTACTGGCCGCACTTGCATGCAGCTTTATCACCGGATCAGCCTATTCACAAGGATTATACGACCGATCTGCCGTTCAGAAAATTGAAATTTTCTTTGGCTTTTCGAATTGGGATTCCCAACTGGATGCGCTTGCTTCCACAACGGAAGATTATTTGCTCGCAGATTCTGTCCGTATCAATGGAATTGTTTTCGACAGCGTCGGTGTAAAATATAAGGGAAACAGCTCCTACAATGCAAACAACAATAAAAATCCGATACATATTGAGCTGGATTACATACATGGAAGTTATGATTATGAAGGATATACGGATATCAAATTACAGAACGGTTACCAGGACCCGTCCATGATCCGTGAGGTGCTTTCGTATGCAATACTGGAGCAGTACATGGATTGTCCGAAGGCCAATTTTGCAAACGTTTATATCAATGGAAGCTTGCGTGGTTTATACTCAAACGCAGAAAGTATCAACAAGAAATTTAACGGTGACCATTATTACACTTCCGATGGAACATTCTTTAAATGCAATCCTATCGGAGGAGCTGGCCCCGGAGCGGGAGTAAACCCCGATTTGAAGTATTTGGGTTCCGACAGTTCACTTTATTCCAACGGGTATGAATTGAAATCGGATTACGGATGGAGCGACCTGGTTGATCTGACTAATACATTGAACAATAACTTTTCGGACATTGAAACGAAATTGGATGTGGACCGGGCCTTATGGATGCTTGCATATAACAATGTGTTGGTTAACCTGGATTCATACTCAGGGGCTTTTCGACAAAACTATTACCTGTACCGGGATTTGAATGATCGGTTTGTTCCGACAGTTTGGGATCTGAATATGAGTTTTGCCGGTTTTCCCGGAGGTCCTGCTCAGGGGCAGTCTTATACAGCTGCCACACTTGATCCCTTTTCAAACAGTACATCTGCGGATCACCCGTTAATCAAAAAAATGATCGCGGATCCGATGTACAAGCGTATGTACATCTGTCTCTTATACACATCTCCGAGCCCACGAGACTCCTGAGCATCTCGTATGCCGTCTTCTGCTTGAAAAAAAAA
>NZ_CABHOL010000024.1 GCF_902168135.1 uncultured Fluviicola sp. | reverse complement strand
TTTTTTTTTTCAAGCAGAAGACGGCATACGAGATGCTCAGGAGTCTCGTGGGCTCGGAGATGTGTATAAGAGACAGGAATTAAGTGTACTTGCAGTAAACTACTTCAATGAATATTTGAGTTCAAATGAAAATAAAACCTGGGATATTTCTGATTATAAATGTTATAGATATTATCATGAACTTAAAGATCTAACAGGACCGGAAATACTGAAAAAAAATCTTAAAGAATTTTTGAATCGGAACGACCCAACTGTTTTCTGCGCTCAAAATCTTGATATCGCACCTTTTCTTTGGCTTTATTTTGGGGTTAGTCATTTTATTCTAGAACTATTTGAAAGTTACTTCAAATTTGGGGAATTTTTAAAAAACCATCCAAACAAGGATATACCTAACTTAAAGGAATTCTTAGAATACTACAACCTTTGGTCTATTGGTAATTACAAAAAATATATCAAATTTATATTCAAAGAATTTGATACTTCCAGCCTTAACAAACGAAAATCACAAACCAATATTGAGAAAGGTATTTCAGGAATACAAATGTTCGTTGAATTTAATAATGAAGAATCAATAAAAAAGGCATGGCATATTCTGAAACCAGACGAAGACAAACATTTTGAACAAGCTATCACTGAATATAACGATAAATTCTATGCATTTTATAACTCACATGATTTTATTTCTCCATTAGATTTTATAAGTTATATTTTTAATCGCATTGGAAAAGATGAAAATTCAACTTTTACTAAGGATATTGATGAAACAGCTTTAACTGCTGTGATTTCAAAAGATGGAATTGAAATAGCAAAATTATATTCTATACAATACGGAGATGAAATTTAAAAGACAACTTATATTAATTCGCGTTTATAACTGGTATCATTCCAGATTTATATCGTGCACTCAATAAATCCGTATCTTATAAATGCTTGGGGATTCTTTATAAGCGTAATTTTATTAGGCTTGTTCTAATTTTATTTCCACTCCAATGCATTCTGTGGTTTTCCTCGATCTTTTCAACCCAAATTTCCCCTACCTTTACCCCATCCAAAACTATTTGCTAAATTTATTCCATGAACGTTCGGTTAACCAAAGATCAGAAGATTCGGATTGCTAATTCGGAGGATGTTTACAACATCATGCAGCAGGTGTTGCTGCGCGAGAACCGCATTAGCCGGGGGCAGGAACATTTTTGGATCGTTGGACTGGACAAGGGGAACAAAATCCTTTACATTGAACTGATGGCTTTGGGAACGGATAACCGGGTTCACATCAAGGCTCCGCAGGTATTCAGAATTGCTATTTATAAAAATGCGCCCAAAGTGATCTTCGTTCACAATCATCCTTCCGGAATGATGAAACCCAGTACGGAAGATTTGAAAACGACAGATCGTTTATTGAAGGCCGGAGAAATTATCGAGATCGATGTGATTGACCATTTGATTATTTCTGAGAAGGAATATTTTTGTTTCAGCCGGGAAGGAATCATGACGGAACTGAAAAACAACGGCGCTTACAAAATCGTGGAACGCGAACGTGCTGAGTTGGAGAAATGGCGTTTGGATCAGGAAAAGGAAAGAGCTGCGAAAGCCAACAGCATCGAAATCGCTAAGAAGATGCTTGCTTTGAATACGATGTCATCAGAAGAAATCCGCAAATTGACGGGGTTGACTATCCGGGAGATGAATAAGGTTCTCAAAGAGGTTGGGAAGTAGAAGTTCTCTGTTCGATAACGCCACCCCTCTCGATCCTCAGCCACCCTCCTTTATCCTCCCTCAAGGGAGGAGACTTCAGATTCCTCTCCTGATATTAAATAACAGTACTTCCTATCGTTAAGATAAGCGGTCTATTCTGTCTCCTCCCTTGAGGGAGGACTAAGGTCGTGACGACTCTGACGAGTGTCAGACTCCGTCAGAGGAGGTGGTTAGCTTGGGCGTGGTGTGGACGATGGATCACGGCGGCTTATGATCCTCAGCCATCCCCCTTTATCCCCCTTCAAAGGGGGGGATTAGATCCTCCTCCCTTGAGGGAGGAACGAGGAGGGTGGCGAGATCGACAACTGCAAAAATGATTGCAAGCTCTTGCAAATCAACCTGATTTTGGTTAAATTAAAGTATGAAAACATTTAGCCACAATCACTACAACCCCCGATTAAAAGAGTATGCTCGTGAATTACGGACGGAGACTGTTTCCAAAGCAGAAAAGGTGATCTGGAAAGGATTGCTATCCAGGAAACAAACCGGAGAACGCTTTTTGCGTCAACGGCCTATCTATCACTTTATCGTGGATTTCTTTGCCCCGGAAATCGGGCTGATTATTGAGATCGATGGGAATTCGCATTTCAGTAAGCCGGATTATGACCGCTACCGTGAAGATAAACTGGTGTCGCTGGGTTATACGGTGATCCGTTTTAAAGAAGGCGATGTGATCTGGAATATGGATGTGGTTTCGGAACAGGTGCGGCATGTGATTCATGCGTTGAGAAATAAAGATTAGGGGGAATAATCCAGCCTGCTTTCGATTTACTGCCACCCCTCTTTATCTCCTCTTGACGGAGTCTGATACTCGTCAGAGTCGTCAGACCCTCAAGGGGAGAGATTCAATCTGCTTCCTCCCTTGAGGGAGGACTGAGGAGGGTGGCTTGGGTGGGTGTGGTGCGGACGATGGTTGGTGTGGCTTACGATCCCTAGCCATCCCCCTTTCGTCCCTCCCGACGAGTTCCTGTCGGGACAGGCTCTTCAAAGGGGGAAATTGAAACTCACTCTTTGAAGGAGGTTGGGAAATAGGGGTTCTGCTATCGATAACGCCGCCACCTCCTCTGACGGAGTCTGACACTCGTCAGAGTCGTCACGACCTTAATCCCTCCTCAAGGAGGGAAACAAATCACAAACTATCTAAAAAGTTCAGCAGAACCACGTGCAATTTGTCCAGCTCTTCTTCCGAAATGCAATAAGGCGGATTCAAGTATAAAATATTCCCCAGCGGACGGATCAAACAACCCTTTTCCAGGAAGAAATCATACGCTTTGTCGCGAATGGATGAAAAATAGTTGTTCCCCTCGCCTGTTTCTACTTCGAAACGCAAAATGGTTCCGCACAAACCGATCTCTTTCACTTTCGGATGCGTTTTCAGTGCTTCAATGAAATAGCGGTGACGTTCTTCAATCCATTCGATGGAATCCCAGGTTTCAGGCTGCTCAAACAAATCCAAACTGGCATTTGCCACGGCACAAGCTAAAGCACTTCCCGTGAAGGAATGTCCGTGAAGCAATGCTTTAGCCGTTTCCGGATGGAGAAATGCATTATAGATTTCATTGGTTGCAACAGTCAGCCCCAAAGGCAAAATTCCACCTGTTAATCCTTTCGACAAACAAATGATATCCGGTTCCTGCTCACAGAAATTGTGGGCAAACAGCTTTCCGGTCCTTCCCCATGCTGTCATTACTTCGTCAAAAATGACCAAAGCGTTGTATTTTCTCGCCAGGGAAACAAAAGCATCCAGCCACGTTGCGTCATACATGCGCATTCCTGCTGATCCCTGCACGAGCGGCTCTACAATCACTGCAGCTACTTCACCGGATTTCAGAATTTGTTCTGCTTGAATTAATGATTGAGCGCGTGCTTCGTCTTTGGGGAAATCAATGAAATCCACATCAAAGAACAAATGCTCAAAAGGTTTATTGAAAGCTCCGCGCTGACCAATGGACATAGCGCCAAAAGTATCACCGTGGTACGCACCATCAATAGCAATGACGCGTTTTTTAGACTCATTCTTATTGAACCAATATTGAAAAGCCATTTTTAGTGCCACTTCAACAGCTGTAGAACCATCATCTGAAAAGAATACTTTTTCCAGCTTTTCCGGGAGCAGAGAACTGATACGCTCTGCCAGTTTAATGGCTTGCGGATGTGTTGCGCCGGCAAAAATCACATGGTCGAGCTGTGAGAATTGTTCATTCAAGGCCTCTCCCAGGTAAGGATGACCATGTCCATGCACATTCACCCACCAGGATGAATTGGCATCGATGTATGTTTTACCGTTCGAATCTATAAGTGTTGCTGCTTCTGCTTTCACGATGTGCAACGGTTCTTTCGCCGTCTGCATTTGAGTAAATGGATGCCAAACGTGTTTCTTGTCTTTTTCTAGGGCAGTTGTTCTATCCATAATCTGGCCGCTTGTTGTATGCTTTCTTTTGAAAATTCGTTGATTTCGGGAATAGTAGTAATGGAAAGATCCGGAAATTGCGAATGATAAATACGCTCGGAAGCTTCGTTTCTGTCTCCGTTAACAATCAAACCTGCAATCGGAATTTCGCGCATCATCAGTGCATTCAATGTCAGTAAAGTATGATTAATGCTTCCCAGATAATGCCTGGTTACGACGTAAACCGGGAGCTCCCACAATTGGAACAGGTCTATGTAGCACAATCCTTCATCATTCAACGGAACCATGACCCCGCCTGCACCTTCAATAATAGTTGTTTTGGAAAAACGGGGCAGCTCGAAATGCTCTTCCGTCAATTCAATACCATCCAGACGAGCAGCTTCATGCGGCGACATGGCATGGTTCAGCAGCACATTTGCAGGAATGATATTGGTTTCGGAAGTATGCGATTGGACAAAATCACTGTCCAAAGCGTGTAAATCTCCCGCCTGAACAGGTTTCCAGTAATCTGCTTTCAAGGCTTCGCAAAGCACGGCGCTGACCACCGTTTTTCCGATTTCAGTGCCAATTCCGGTTACGACGTATGATTTCATATTTGATCTCCTTCCAAGGTTAAAGTTAGGATTTGGAGCAGTTTAACATGCTTGTTTTAAAGAATATTAACGGCAAAAACACTAATCAGGAAGACCGCCTGTAATAACCAATTTACTATTGATCAATTCTACCTCTACACGGCCAAATACTTTATTTGTTCTTCCATTATCCACCATTTCAACATTTACAAATACCCAAAACTTTCCTTTTTGATACTCTACTTTACCAGACAATTGAACTTTTGTAATCGTTCTTGTTTCATACTTATGCAATATATGTTGCATTAACTCAGTTTGCTCCTGAGGTGAGGAAACCACTTTTTCCCATTCCTTATCTTTTCGAATCTGAGATGCAAAAAAATAATTCACTACGGATTCCAATGTGTTATCGTAACTACTAAAAGTTGATGCATTGCTTGCTGTTATTAAAGGAGGATTTGAAATCTTTTCTATCGGGTCCATCTCTTGTGAAAAAGAAAACGCCGACAAAGCAATAAGTATAATCGTAAGGAATATTCTCATCTGCATGTTTTTTATTTTAAACTGCGCTAACGCTTGTTTCTATCGTCAGCCGCGACTGACTCTTATCTCAACTCCGCGCCCAATTGTTTTTCCAGTTCCGTACGAATTGAATTCATAATCCCGTCTACCTGCGTATCTTTCAAAGTTTGCTCCGCATCCTGGAATGTGAATGAAACCGCATAAGATTTCTTCCCTTCCGGAAGGTTTTTTCCTTCGTAAACGTCAAACAAACCAACTTTTCGCAAAATCTTCTTGTCTACTTTTTTAGCAATCTGTTCAATTTCAGCGAAACGAACTTTTGAATCCAATAACAAGGAGAAATCACGTCGAACCTCGAATGTTTTCGGCAATTCCTTGTACTGTACTTTTACCAGTTTTAAAGAAGCCAAAACAGCATCCCAGTCCAGGTCAGCTACAAAAACATCCTGCTTTACTCCGAAATGTTTCTTCACTTTTTGGTTCGCCCACCCCAAAGTTCCAACTACGTTTTTCAAGATACGAATTTGGTAGCCGTCAGCCAAAACTGCTTGTTCGGGCAGATTTTCTTCCTGGATAAAAGAAGCCAGTCCCAATCGCTCGAACACATTGGAAACAACTGCTTTCAGAGTAAACAAAGTCGATTTCTCTGTTTTTTGCGCCCAGGATTCGTCGTGCTTGTTCCCGGTCATCAGGATCAGCAAGCGCTTATTCTCACTGTAAATATCGTTTTCGAAAGAATAAGTTTTACCAAATTCAAACAAGCGCAGATCCGGGTTCTGACGGTTCTGGTTGTGCGCCACCGTTTCCATGGCCTGAAACAATAAACTTTGTCGCATCACGGCCAAATCCTGGCTCAAAGGATTCAGCATACGAACCGCTTTCTCAACCGGGAATTGACTGCCGCCCAACTTTTCAGCATACTGCGGACTAGTCAGGGAATTGTTCATCATTTCATGGAAGCCCATTCCGGCTAAAACTTCGGCCAGGTTCACTCCCAAGCGCTCCAAATCCGGTTTTTCTGTCACCACCAAAGAAGTATTCAATTTCTCCGGAAGCGGAATTTGATTAAACCCGTAAATGCGCAGTACTTCTTCAATCACATCGATCTCACGATCCACATCTATGCGGTAATTCGGAACAGAAAGCTCCAGTGCTTCATCACTTGAAGAAAGAACTTCAAAATCAAGAGAAATCAGGATATTTCGAATTACTTCCGGAGTGATAATATGTCCCAAAAGCTGATTAATGCGATTGAAACGAAGCGTTACTTTGCGTCTTTGGATCGGATCCGGATACAAATCAACCACTTCCATTCCTACCTTTCCACCTGCTACTCCTTGTATCAACTGTACTGCTCTTTCCAAAGCATACGGAACCAGGTCTACATCCACACCGCGTTCAAAACGGAAACTTGCATCCGTTGACAAGCCATGTCTTTTTGCTGTTTTACGCACTGAAACCGGCTGGAAAAACGCTGCTTCTAAAAACACATCCGTTGTAGTATCTGAAATCCCGGAATGGTTCCCTCCGAAAACTCCGGCAATGCACATCGCTTCTTTTTCGTTGGCAATCACCAAATCTTCTTCATGCAGTTCACGTTCAACGCCGTCAAGCGTAATCATCTTCTCACCTGCTTTTGCGGTACGGACAATCACTTTTCCATTGACAACTGAAGCATCAAACGCATGGAGCGGGGTTCCCAATTCACGCATCACGTAATTCGTTACGTCCACCACGTTATTGATTGGAGACAGACCAACTGCCCGTAATTTATTTTGAAGCCATGCCGGAGAAGCTTTCACTTCCACTCCGCTAATGGTAATCCCCATGTAACGCGGACACTTCTCTTTATTTTCTACCGTAACAGAAACGGGAAGATCTGCTTCTTTAACCGGCTTCGTCGTCTCTTTCAATTGCAGTTTTGCAGTGCTTCCTTCATGACAGGCCAAATACGCCAATACATCACGTGCAACGCCTACATGCCCCATCGCATCAGCACGATTCGGTGTCAATCCGATCTCGATCTGCACATCGCTTTCTAATTCCAGGTATTCTGCTGCAGGAGTTCCCGGCTTAGCATTTGGGTCCAGTACCAAAATACCGTCGTGGCTTGTTCCCAAACCTAATTCATCTTCAGCACAAAGCATTCCGAATGATTCCACATCGCGGATCTTGGAAACTTTCATTTTCAAGGGTTCATCAGGCTTCGGGTACAAAACAGCTCCTACTTGTGCCAGAATTACTTTTTGTCCGACAGCTACATTCGGTGCCCCGCAAACAACCTGGAGGATTTCTTTCCCGTTATTCACCTTAGTCACTTTCAACCGATCCGCATTCGGGTGCTGCTCGCATTCAATCACTTCAGCAACCACAACACCTTCCAGTCCGCCTTTCACGCTTTCAATGGTCTCAAAACCTTCCACTTCCAAACCTGTATCTGTGAGAAGTTGATCTAATTGTTCCGGGGATTTATGAACCGGTAAAAACTCGTGTAACCAAGCGGATGAAATTTTCATTGTTGTCTATTTTTCGAAGTCCAAATTTAAGAAAAAGCAGGGAAAGCACCGTTTAATTTGACATAAAAGCATTAAATTCGTTCACACTAATTTTGGAATGAAATCCCTGGCAATACAAATCTTATTTCTCTTTGCCGCCGCCGCTTCCCGGGGACAGGGAAACGCAACCATCAGCGGTTACATCTACGAAGGAAGCTCCGGAGAACCCATTATTGGCGGACAAGTTTTTGTTCCGGTCATCCAGAAAGGAGCTGTTACCAACGAATTCGGGTTTTACTCTTTAACAATCCCGAAAGGCTCTTACCAGCTGATTTATCGCGGGGCGGGACTTCCGAACGACACCCTAAACATTGATTTAAAAAAGGATACCACGATTACCTCCGAATTGGGTAAAACCACTCAGATAGATGAAGTAGAAATCAATGCCCGAAAGGGAGAAAATGTAAATTCAACCAAGATCGGCCAGATCGAACTCGATATTAACGTCATCAAGAAACTGCCTGCTTTCCTGGGAGAAGTAGATGTTTTGAAAACGATCCAGCTGCTTCCCGGAGTTTCTTCGGTAAGTGAAGGCGGCCAGGGATTTTACGTACGCGGCGGCGGTCCGGACCAAAACCTTGTTTTACTCGATAATGCACAGGTCTACAACGCTTCTCACCTTTTCGGGTTCTTCTCCGTTTTTAATTCCGATGCTATCAAAAGTGTCAACCTCATAAAAGGGAGCATGCCCGCAAGTTACGGTGGAAGACTTTCATCAGTGCTTGAGGTAAATATGAACGAAGGAAACAATAAGAAATTTAAGGTTACCGGTGGATTGGGCCTAATTTCCTCTCGCTTAACTTTGGAAGGCCCGATCGTAAAGAACAAAGGATCATTCATTGTTTCAGCAAGAAGAACATACGTAGATTTATTCATGAAAGCTTTCATCAAGAAGTCGAGTGCTTTTTACGGATCCAGCTATTTCTTCTACGACCTGAATGCTAAATTAAATTACCGCCTTGGACCGAAAGACAAAATCTACCTGAGCGGATATTATGGAAAAGATCTCTTCAATTTCGGGAATAAAAAAGAAGATTTCAGCGTAAAAATGCCCTGGGGTAATGGAATTGCAGCCCTTAGATGGAATCACCAGTTCAGCAGTAAATTATTCATGAATACCACTGCAACACTTACGGATTACCTGTTTAGTTTTGGGTCCGAGCAGGACCAGTTCAAATTCGAATTGAAATCCGGAATTCGTGATTACGGAGGTAAAGTAGAGCTCTCTTATTTCCCGAATACGCGCCATTCCATTAAAATGGGAGCAGATTATCTGTTCCACACCTTCACTCCGGCAAGTGTTTCCGCATCACAGGATGAAGTTGTTTTCGATACCGGTTTGGCTCAAAAATTATTCAGCCACGAATCCGGGATTTATGTGCAGGACGAAGTAGATATTGCATCCTGGCTACGTGTAAATGCCGGCATCCGCGTAAGTATGTACCAATTCACGGGGCCGTTTACGCGTTACTATAAAGGAGTTACAGGTCACACCGACTCTACAAAGACCTATAAAAAAGGAGAAATCATTCAATCCTATTTCGGGTTTGAGCCGCGTATTTCTGCACGATTCCTGTTGAAGGACAAAAGCTCTATCAAAGCAGGTTTCACTTACAACAATCAATACGTGCACCTGGCAAGCCTGAGCGCTGTCTCACTTCCAACCGACATTTGGTACCCGAGTACAGACAAAGCACGTCCTCAAAAAGGCTGGCAGGCAAGTTTGGGGTATTTCCGGAATTTCAACGACAACAAATGGGAAACATCCGTTGAACTCTATTATAAAAAAATGGAAAACGTTATCGAGTTCAAACAGGGTGCATTGCCATCCGACAATGTCAATGACAATACGGATAATTTATTGGTTTACGGGACCGGATGGAGTTACGGAGCCGAATTCTTTATCAAGCGGACATTTGGAAAACTCACCGGGTGGATCGGTTATACACTGGCAAGATCAGACCGCTTCTTCCCGGATATCCAGGACGTAAAATATCCGGCTAAGTACGACAGAAGGCACGACCTGACATTGGTCGGAACCTACGAACTGAATAAGCGCTGGACATTCGGGTTCTCTTTCATTTATGCATCCGGAAATACCTTGACCCTTCCTAACAGCTGGTATTTCAACAACCAGGATTTGTTATTCAATTACGGCCCGCGAAATTCTACGCGCATGGCCCCTTATCACCGACTGGACATTTCTGCAACGTGGTATGACAAGCCTACGAAGACAAAAATCGACAAGAAAACCGGTGAAAAGATCGAAGTCGTAAAAAAATTCAGACAGAACGTTGCTTTCTCTATCTACAATGTTTACAACCGAGCAAACCCTTATTTTTTGTATATTGATAACGAGGGAAATATTACTTCGAACGATTTTAAAATATCGGTCAAACAGGTATCCTTATTTCCAATTTTACCCAGTGTCACATGGAATTTCGAGTTTTAATTGCCTTATTTAGCCTGATCCTCGTTCTTGGCAGCTGTACCAAGGAGGTAAAGATTGACATTCCCGGTTTCGAAGAAAAAGTGGTCATCGACGGACGCATAGAAACCGGAATGCCACCTATTGTTTTGATTTCAAAAACACAGGATATTTATTCTCCGACCACACTGGAAGCTTTTTTGAACAGTTTTCAGTCCGGAGCAATTGTCACCGTTTCTGACGGATCTACAAGCGTTGTACTGGATGAAATTTGCTCAGACAACCTTCCTCCCGGAACGGAAGCGATGGCTGCCGCATTATTCGGTATTCCCGAAGATGAATTGGCCAATTACCATTTATGCGCTTATTCTACTTTCAATACCGCTATCTGGGGACAAGTCGGAAAAACGTATTCCTTAAAAGTAGAATTGAACGGCGAAGTTTTTACCTCAGTAACACAGGTTGTCAATCCCACTCCACTGGACTCGGTCTACTGGAAACAGGATCCGGGAGCAAATCCGGGATATGGCTATTCCTGGGCAACCTTAACAGATCCACCCGGATTTGATGCTTATATGTGGGAAGTAAAACGTATCAACATGGTGAACGGAAATACCAAAGATCCGGCTTTCAAAGCAACATTCAGTCCGGTAATCGACGATGAATTCTTTGGTGGACAAACCTTCGATTTTTACTATGAGAATCCGTTTACCTGGGACGATGAAACGGTTGCCGATGCAGATAAAGGCTATTATAAACAGGGCGATTCGGTGGTGATCAAATTCTCAAAGATCGATGCTGCCGCCTACGATTTTTTGGAAAAAAAGTATATGCAGCTTGGTACTGCAGGGAATCCCTTTGCCTCTCCAACAACTATTCCGACCAATATACAAGGTGGCGCAATCGGTTTGTGGGCCGGGTATTCACCTTCGTTTGATACGTTGTACTGTGTGCCTTAAAAAGTTCAATGGTTCAAAAGAGTTCAAAGACGTTCAAAAATTTTCAAGTGTTTTAGCGGTTCTATTTGAACATTTGAACATTTGAACATTTGAACATTTGAACATTTGAACATTTAATCTTTTAAACGTTTTGAACTATCGGTTGTTATTTTCATTTTAACAATTTTAACGTTCAACTTGCAGATACCTATTAACTTTGCAGCATGAAACAAAAAGAAGATTTCATTAATGTACGGAGATTGATCCAAAGCAAGAATCCGCGTTTAATCAAATGGATTCCGGGATTCATTATCCGTTATTTAGAGCGGATTCTTCACCAGGAGGAAATCAATCATTTCCTGAATACACACGACACTAAAAACCAGGATTTTTGCAGGGATGTACTGGCTGAAATCGGTGTTTCTTACTCTATTTCAGGTATAGAAAACATTCCGAAAACAGGAAAGTGCGTCATTGTTATGAACCATCCGCTCGGAGGAATGGATGCCATGGCATTGGTCGACGGATTGCGCCATCACCGCACAGATATCAAATTCATTGTTAATGATCTGCTTTTGAACCTGGAACCATTGAAGGACATCTTTGTGGGAATCAATAAACATGGAAAGACAAAAAGCAGTTCCCTGCTTCAGGTCAACACCTTATTTTCATCAGATCAGCTGGTTTGTGTATTCCCTGCCGGATTGGTGAGCCGTAAGAAAAAAGGAGTCGTGAAAGACCTGGAATGGAAAAAAGCATTTGTAAAACAAGCCCGGATCAATGACCAAATTATTATTCCGGTGCATATTGACGGAGAATTGTCTAACTTTTTTTACCGTTTGGCAAATTTTCGTAAATTTCTCGGTATAAAAGCAAATATAGAAATGCTTTACCTGGCTGATGAAATGTTCCGTCAAAAGGGTAAACACATCCAATTTACAGTTGGAAAACCCATTGAAGCCAAAACATTAGATACAAAAATTTCAGACGTGGAATGGGCCGAATGGTTCAGAAATCACGTCTATACATTGAACTAAAACACATGAAGCCAATAATACCTGCTGTTGACAAAGAGCTTATCAAAAAAGAACTTGCTGAAGTTGGTCTGATAAGAACTACCCGCAAAGGTGATAATGAGATCTATTTCGTGAATTGTCACACAGCACCCAATATTGTCCGTGAAATCGGACGTCTGCGTGAAGTAACTTTTCGTTTTGCCGGAGGCGGTACAGGCGAAGAGTTAGACCTGGATGAATACGATACCGATGAAATCTGTTACAATCAATTGATCGTATGGGATCCGGAAGATGAAGTAATCATTGGCGGGTACCGGTTCATTTTATGTAAGGACGCCATTGATGAGCACGGAGAGATCCATTTGTCGACCACCCATTATTTTGACTTTAGCGAACGCTTCATTAAGGAATATATGCCAACGACCTGTGAATTGGGGCGCAGCTGGGTTCATCCGGATTATCAACCGGCACAAAACCCGCGAAAAGGCTTATTTGCACTGGACAATATCTGGGATGGCCTGGGAGCTTTGACCATCACTTATCCGGAGATGAAGTATTTCTTCGGTAAAGTAACTATGTACCCGAATTATAACCGGGAAGCTCGTGATTTTCTCTTACATTTCATGCATCATTATTTTCCGGATACCGAAAAGCTGATGGTACCATATCACCCTTTAAAGACGGAGTACGACACCACCTTTGTGGAAGAACAATTGAAAGGACTGGATTTCAAAGACGGGTTCAAAGTACTGAATTCTTTTGTTCGTAAGCATGGCGAAAACGTTCCTCCCCTGGTGAATATTTACATGCACCTTTCTCCAACGATGAAAACCTTTGGAACAGCTGTAAACCCTGATTTCGGGAATGTGGAGGAGACAGGTATTTTGGTAACGATTGCTGATGTTTACCAGGATAAAAAGGAACGCCATTTAACTTATTGAAAAGATGAATCACGAATTTGCCCGCTGCTTTACAAAAGATTTGGATTCTTTAGCGAAGGAAATAGCACTTTGTGAAGAAGAAACACTTTGGATTGTCCTTCCAGGAATCACCAATTCCATCGGGAATCTGACGCAGCACCTGATCGGGAACCTGAACCACTTTATCGGTGCAACGTTGGGAGAAACGGGATACGTTCGTAACCGCGATGCAGAGTTTTCAGAGCGCTATCTTTCCAAACAGGAAATGATCGGTAAGCTGACAGAAACAGCCGAAATGCTGGATAAAGTGATTGATTTGCTGACAGAAGAAGACTTTCAAAAGAAATACCCGCTTGAGCCTTACGGTTATCCAATGACGACAGGACACATGATTATGAAGTTAGCAAGCCATTTGGGATATCATTTGGGGCAGATCAATTATTTGAGGAGAATCACACAAGGTTGACTTCGACTTCGCTCAGTCACCTTCTGATAGTTATTAAAACAATGACATACAGTTACTTTGAGTTCTTGAATCGAATTTAATTTGAAAAGGTCGTTGAGCGGAGTCGAAACGCACTTTTCAAATCAGGTAGGTTTCCCCGTCTTCCACCACGCTTACATTTTCAAAAACCGCTGAAGCTTCTTCCAGGTGTTTCAACCCGTTTTCATAGCGTGCACTCAGGTGTCCGAGCAACAACTTCCCGACTTCTGCCTGTTTGGCAATTGTAGCAGCCTGCTGAGCTGTTGTATGGAAGGTTTGCTGCGCACGATCTAGTTTATCCTGTAAAAAGGTCGCTTCGTGGTACAGCACATTAACATTCCTGACGTAATCAACAATGCGTTCATCAAAGATCGTATCCGAACAGTAAGCGTAAGATTTGCTTGATTTCGCAGGATAAGTATATTCTTCGGAATAAATCATTTCCCCAGACTCCAGTTCCACATCCAATCCTTGTTTCAGTTTCGGAATAAGCGTTAAGGACAAGCCGGCTTCCTCAAAGCGTTCGGCATTCAGTTTTCGTTCTTTCGGCTTTTCCTTAATCAGGAAACCATTCGTCGGAATGCGGTGACTCAAAGGAAATGTCCAGATCTCAATCATCCTGTCTTCAAAAAGCAGGCGGTGTTCTTTTCCATTGAGATGAACGAAATGAAGATCGAATCCCAGCTTTGCTCCGCCAACCTCAAGCTGCAGACGGATAATTTGTTCCAATTCCTGCGGACCGTAAATAGTCAGTCCTTTATCTCTTCCAAGCAGGTGCAGTGAGCTCAAAAGCCCTACCAATCCGAAGAAATGATCTCCGTGAAGATGAGAAATTAAGATGTGATTGATTTTCTGAATATGCACATGGTATTTGCGTAGCTGGACCTGTGTGCCTTCCCCGCAATCTATCAGGATATGGCGGTCATTGCAATAAACGTATTGTGAAGTTGGATTCCTGTTTGAAGTTGGCAAAGCAGCGCCTGAACCTAATATGGTTACTTCAAAGTTCATAGGCTAAATCAGGACTGATTTCGCTTCAGCCAGTGTTTCGGAAATATTCAATACCTTATCCAATTGAGCAATACGGATCATTTTTGCAACATTTTCCTGCAATCCGCACAAAATAAATTGTCCGTTAGTGTCTTTACACAAACGATTAGCAGTCAGAACAGCAGACAAGCCGGAAGAATCACAATATCTTGTTTTGGAAAGATCTAAAATAATGCAGTTTACCCCGTTTTTACTTAGAAGAAGTAATTCACTTTTCAGATCAGGAGCATTAGAAGCATCCAGTTTTTCAACAGATGACTGAATGACAGTAAAGTTTGTATCTTGTGCAATAATAAAATTCATGTTGCCACAGTGTTTATCAAATGTAACAAAATATTCTTTCACAGCCCCCTGAAAACGAAAAGACTTTAGCGTCCGATCTTTGCAGCCAGCAAATAAATCACCGCCATTCGCACAGCTACACCATTCTCAACTTGCTGAAGAATAATGGATTGCTTCGAGTCAGCTACATCAGAAGTAATTTCCACACCGCGGTTGATAGGTCCGGGATGCATCACAATAATTTCTTTATCCAGGCTGTCGAGGATTTCTTTATTCAGACCGTACTGCATGGAATATTCTCTCAAACTCGGGAAGTACTGAATGTCCTGTCTTTCCAATTGAATGCGCAGCATATTTGCTACATCGCACCATTCCAAAGCCCTTCTGAGATTGTGTTCTACCTGAATTCCTAAAGTATGAATGTATTTCGGGATCAGGGTTGTTGGTCCGCAAACCATCACCTCTGCACCCAATTTTTGAAGTGTATAAATATTGGATAAAGCTACGCGAGAATGCAGGATATCACCTACAATCACCACTTTTTTTCCTTCCACAGATCCCAATCTCTCACGAATAGAAAAGGCATCCAGCAAACCCTGCGTTGGGTGTTCGTGCGTTCCGTCACCGGCGTTAATCACACAGGTATTGGTTCTCTCGGACAGGAATTTTGCTGCTCCCGGGTTCGGATGACGCATGACGACCATATCCACTTTCATGGAAAGGATATTGTTCACCGTATCAATCAATGTTTCCCCTTTTTTTACGGAACTGGAACTTGCAGAAAAGTTCACTACATCTGCAGAAAGTCTTTTTTCAGCTAATTCGAAAGAAAGCCTTGTTCTGGTAGAGTTCTCAAAAAACAGGTTGGCTATCGTAATATCTCGAAGAGAAGGAACTTTTTTGATCGGTCGATTAATAACTTCCTTAAAACTATCTGCAGTTTTAAAGATCAATTCGATATCCTGACGAGTCAAGTCTCGAATTCCAACTAAATGATCAACACTTAAATGCTCCATTATTCGGGTGTATACAATACAATTTTATCTTTTCCTTCACTGCTCTTCCACTCTACAGTTACACGCTCGGAATCCAGCGTATCTACAGCTTTCCCAACATAATCTGCCTGGATAGGCAAATCGCGCTGGAATCTTCGGTCGATCAGCACCATCAATTCAACACGAAGCGGTCGTCCGAAAGCCATTAAGGCATCCAATCCCGAACGGATAGTCCGTCCGGTGTAAAGCACATCATCGATTAAGACCACGTTCTTTCCTTCAATTGTAAAATCGATGTTGGTAGTGCTAGGGATCAAAGGTTTTTCTCTTCTCCGGAAATCATCCCGGTAAAAAGTAATATCCAGCTGACCGCAGGTAACCTTTTCTCCCCTTACGTTTTCCAGGATTTCTTTCAGCCTTTCAAGCACAAAAATCCCTCTCGGCTGCAAGCCGATTAGTACGGTATTTGAGAAATCGTCGTGATTTTCGATTAATTGATAAGCAAGACGGTTCATGGTTAACTGAACCTGCTGTTCATCTAAAATGACTTGCTTTTCCATTGAGACAAATTTAGCAAAAGGATTCGATTCATCAATCTTTTTTTCGATTTTCTGCATTCGAACTAAATCGTTTTTTAATGGTTGCTGCCGATTTGAAAAGATTAAAAATCAATTTTTTACCGTTCAATCAATAAAGTAAATATTTTACTCTTTTTTTATTGATTTAAAAAAAACTTAATGTACTTTTGAACACAGGATCGAAAGAATTTTCACATTTTTCTATTTTGATATTTAATTTGGAATTTTGGATGTCGGAAGATATTTACTTTTTCATAGGGTTGGTTATTGGTTATAAATTTTGAAACGTAAATCCGGCATCTGAATTCCTTATTATCCCCCTTTCCGCTTGGTTTTATATCCTTCTTTTGTCAACAATTCAATGACTTTATCACGAAAAGATCCCTGGATGATAATTTCACCGTCTTTCGCAGTTCCTCCTACACCGCATTTTGACTTCAGCATTTTTCCCAATTCTTTCAGGTCATTGTCACTGCCGACAAATCCTTCGATCAGGGTTACTTCTTTTCCGGCACGTTGTTTCTTGTCCAATGACACATAAAGCAATTGCTTAGAGGGTTCAAGTGTTTCAGCTTCTTCGTTTTCTTGGAAATCATAGGAGAAATCCGGGTTGGTAGAATAAACAATGTTCACCCGTTCTTTGTTATTTTTTTTGCTCATTTGTACTTTTCAATTAATGTTGCTTTAATATCATCTGTCAGCAGATAATCCGGAGATTTTTCCAGTGCAGATCGAATTCCCTTCGGAGATCGAACATCGTAAATTACAACCTCTTTTCCAAGCGATTTTACAGCAGTCACATCTGATATTGCAATCTCGGAATTCCTGAAAGCGGCACCGTCAGAAATGGTCTTATCCGGATAACTCAAAAACTGACTCGCATTTACCGCGTTGTAATAAACAAAGTAACCAAGTCCTTTGATTGTTGGTACAAATCTCCTCGAATTAGTCACAATTGCCAGATCTCCGTTGTAAAAATACTGCTTTGCCTGTTTCAATGCATCAATTACCGAAGCAGAATCCAAAACTCCCGTTTCAGTTCCGTCTGATTCTTTCAGGTCCAATACAAGACGAACTCCTTTCAGATCAGCAGGCAGGTCTAATAATCGGATCACCCGCTCCTTTTCCAGCGAATGGTATTTCAACCCTGACAAATAACTATCTTCTTTTTGAGGAATAAATCCGGATCCGGTTGATTCTACACTTAATTCAGGGTCATGAAATAACCACGGTGTACCGTCGAGTGATACTTGTACATCCACCTCTACCATCAACACCTTTTCGAAACTGCGGGCATACCTGTAAGCTTCAAGACTGTTGTCGTGATAATTACTGCCGGAAATATGAAGTCCGGCACAAGCATGTCCGCCGATGCTGGTATCCGGATACAGGTCTTTGTGTTTCTTACACGAAACAAGAAACAGGACAACAATTCCAATGACCCCTCTAAAACTCATGATAATACCCGATTTCTACAAAATAATTCCATAGGAAGAACTGATTCTTTCTTCCGTTGTAAGCGTCGTATTTCCACTCGATAGCCGGCCCTATTCCTCCCGTAAATGCAACCCGGTTCCGGAGTCCAATATCCAGGCGGCATCCGAGAAAACTTTCCGTCAAGTGAATAAACGGATGCTTTTGGGGGATTTTGGTACTTAAAAACGAGTAAGAGAGTCGAATTACCGGGGAAATGACAATCCAGTCAATAAGTTTGGAGCGGTATGAAATATCGTAACCGATACTTGGTTTGGGTTGTCCCTGAAGGATGGTATTGGTTATTCCGAATCCAATAAATACTTCGTGTGCCAGTTTTTTTTTGATGAACTGACCCCGGACATGGAAAAAGAAATCCTGTGGATGGTATTGAAAATCCACCCCGGCCGCATATACTGCAGAATCCTGTGCTTTTCCGTAGAAAGGAATAACCACTAACAACCACAAAGCAAGTTTTCCGAACATGCTTCAAAAATAACCGAATGCTTCAGCTAAAACTAAAGTTTTGGGCACTTTTTACAGTGGTATCCTTTTCTTTTATATTTTTTGCAGCAATCTTTCTTTTTATCGCAAGAGCAGTTACTGCAAGTGAACAGAGGTAAAATAGGTTGCTGAGAGGAAACTTCTTTTTTAACCATCTTTATTTAGACTAATTCCAGACAAAGATAAACGGAGAAATTGGAATATCAAGAATTGTTAGTAATTATTTTGACTTTAACAGTTCAAAGGTTCCAAAGTTCAGAGGGTTCAAAAGTTTCAATAATTGAACATTTTAACTTTTTGAACATTTGAACCTCCATTATTTAGAAAACAACTGATGCGCCAGTCGGAAAACATACATGTGTGCATTCACAATGTCTCTTACATCCTTGCTGTAGCCACCGCCCATGCTGCATACAACCGGAATATTCCGTTCCCTGGCAATATTCAGTACAAACTCATCCCTGGAGCGAATTCCATTTTGAGTAACTTTTAATTTCCCCAGTTTATCGGTTTCCAAAATATCGACACCACACTGATAGAACATGAAATCCGGATCAAACGATTCAACGACAGCTGTCAACTCCTGCCTTAAAATGGTTAAATAAGTTTTATCGTCCAGGGAAGTTTCCAAATGAACGTCTTTATCTGATTTTTCTTTGTGAATGGGATAATTAGCACCACCGTGCATACTAAAGGTAAATACCTCCTGAACCTGTTGAAAAATTTCTGCTGTTCCGTTTCCCTGGTGAACATCCAGGTCTACAATCAGGATCCGCTTAAACAATTTTTTATTCAGAAGCCATTGAGCTGCAATTGCCTGGTCGTTTAACAAACAAAAACCTTCTCCCCTGTTTGTAAATGCATGGTGCGTTCCACCTGCAATATTTAAGGCCACGCCTCCGTTCGCAACCATTTCTGCACACAGCCTGGTACCTTCCATGATTCTCAATTCCCGGTTGATCAGGTCATTCGTATGCACAAATCCACTGACGCGCTGTTCTCTTGGTGTACACTCCAGCTTGAGTAATTTATTCAAATATTCTTCCGAATGGGTTTGGCGGACAATATCCAGGTCTATCAAAGCGGGACTTAAAAATTCTGTTTCTTCCAGTATTCCTTCGTATTGAATTTGCTGATACAGCAATCCGTATTTCTCCATTGGAAAACGATGTGTGCTTGGAACAGAATGAATGTAAGAAGGATGATACGCTACGAAAAAGGACATGATATTACTACGCTCTTTCTACATCGGTAGAAATCGTAAAGAGCATTAATTCGTCGTTTACAGGAATAAATTGATAATTCAGCAGACTTTTGGACTTCATTCTCATGGTGATAAAGCCAAGCCCAGCACCTCCTTTGTCTGAAATCAATCCGTTGTTTAGCGTTTCCAGGTAAAATTCTTTGACTTCTTCTTCGCTCATTTTGTTCAAACGATCCAGGTAAGAAGACAATTTTTCCTTTTCGGAAATTTCTGTGAGATTCCCCAATGCTATCCGATAAGCCTGATTATTGAAAGCAACGATAATGAGCGCCTGCTGTTCGTGGTCCCATTTTCTGCCATGGATCAGAATATTTTGCAACCCTTCGATCAAGATTGAAAAAACACGTTTCACCAATGGTTTTTTATCTCCTGCAGAAATCATGAAATCCTCGGTGGTGAGTGTGAAACTATTCACTAAATCCTGGTTTAACGGACCGAAGTGAGCTACCTGAACAGAATTGAAATGCGCATCTTTAACATCTTGAATCCAAGAGGCCAATATCATTTTGGGTTCTATGTGAAGCGTACCAGGTTGCATCAACTGTTAATAGTCCGTAAATATAGCAAAGCAAAAAAGAACTTATCTTAATCAATGAGCAAATGAACATTTCCCTGCCACATTTTACCATCCGCAGTTATTAATTGGTAGAAATAAACGCCATCATCCAATTTTTCGCCTGTAATATCAATACCTCCCCAATTATTTTTATAGTTGTCCGATTCAAATACTACGTTCCCCCAACGGTTCTGAATAACTAGTTTCGAATTCGGTTTCAAATTCGTAATATAGAATTCATCATTTACATGATCTCCGTTAGCAGTTACGATGTTCGGAATTTTGAGCTCTCCCAAAATCTCGAAAGGTTTTGTTATCGAGTCGATACAACCGTCAACCGTTTCTATAACCAATGTCATATTATAAGTTGTTTCTTCCATCGAGTTGAATGTTGCGGAAGAACCCGTACCGATCAAACCAACTCCTGAAACGGTCCAGCTGTAACTTTGGAAGGGACCTCCAGAACTTGTGTTGGTGAACGTAATTACTTCTCCCGGAGATGCAACCGGATTTGAAATGGAGAAGTCTGCACCCGGAGAAGGATCCGAACCTACCACTACCAGTGCTCCACTCGTCACACAGCCATTTACATCTAATACAGACAAGGTGTACATTCCCGCATCCAGGTTTGAAATATCCAATGAAGTTAAAGAAGTACCATCCCAAGTATATACAAACGGGCCGTTTCCTGTAACCTGGATCCCTGTAATAGAACCATTATTCCCCAAACAAGTTTCGTTCATAACAATCATTGATCCCAAATCAATTACCGGCGGAGGAACAACTCCTACAAAGAAGTTTTCTGTTGCCTGGCAACCGGCATTATCGGTAACTGTCAAAGTATAATTTCCTGTAGTCAGATTAGATGCATCCAGGGTATTTTGAGCCGGAGAGCTATTCCAGGAATAAGAATAGGGCGCCGTTCCACCTGAAACGGTTACTCCCGCAACTGATCCGGAACCAACTGCACAATTGTCGTTTGAAATCACTGCATTATTTGTTTCTATAGTAAGACCGGAGGTCGTCGGAACTGTAAATGTTTCCTGAACTGAACAGTTTTGATCATCTGTGATAGTAATCGTATAATTTCCTGCCGCCAAACCACCGATACTTAAAGTTGTCTGACCATTCGGTGCCCATGAAACAGTCGGGCTTACACCTCCCACTATCTGTAATCCGTGAATTGCACCGGTATTTCCGGTACATCCGGTTGGAGTAATCAACAAGGAACTTTGATCAAGGCTCAGCGGAATAACAGCGTTTACCGTAAAAGGTCCTCCGCTCACTGTACAACCTGCTCCGTTCGAAACCACCACGTTATATACTCCTGGTGATAACCCTGTCTGATTTAAAGTCGCACTTGGCACACCATTCCAGGTATAGGTTAATGTTCCTGTTCCAGTTGTTGTTAATCCGGAAATCGTTCCGTCATTTAAAGCACATGTTTCGTGTGTTGCCAAAGCATTTGCGGTATTTAATGTCAGTGAATTGGAAGCCCCGATTGATAAAGGACCGACTGTTGCCGTACAATTATTTGCGTCTGTTACAACCAGGGTGTAGTTACCGGATGCGAGTCCGTTTTGGTCCGGAGTCGGTGAACTAACCCCATTCCATTCATAGGTCAAGCCGGTTCCACTTGCGGTAATTCCTGTAATGCTTCCGTTGTTCAACCCACAAGTAGTTCCTGTAACGACCATATTGGTGGTATTAACAGAAGGGCCCGGAGACAAACCTACAGTGAAAGGACCTGCAACAGCATTACATCCGAATGCATCAGAAACCAACAAACCATATGTTCCGCCCGGAATATTCGTATGGTCTAAAGAAGGACTAACCGCCAGATTCCAATTGTAAGTCAATGTTCCTGTTCCGGTCGCTGTTATGCCTGTTATCGCTCCGTCATTTCCGGCGCAGGTTTCATCCGAAATGACCATACTTGCCGTATTAATTACCGGACCTGCAATATCGTTTACGGTAAACGGACCTGCATTTGCAAGACATCCCAGGTTATCTGTAACCTGCAAAGTGTAATTTCCTGCCGGGATATTCGTGAGATTCAATGTAGCGTATGCTCCTGAATTCCAATTGTAAGTGTAAGCCGGCTGTCCGCCTGAAACACTTAATCCTGAAATTGCTCCGTTCGATTGTCCGCAGTGTGCATCTGTAATTGAAACGGAAGCTGCATTAATCACAGGAGCGCTTGATGCTCCTATTGTAATTGGTCCGGCAGCAGCTGTACACCCGATATTGTCTGTGACCACCAAATCGTAATTCCCGCCCGGTAAACCTGTAATATCTAAAGTAGCATAAGCTCCCGCATTCCAGTTATAGGTCAAACCTGTTCCGGTTGCAGTAATTCCTACGATGCTTCCGTTGTTCAATCCGCAGGTAGTTCCGGTCACAACCATGTTAGTAGTATTCACTACAGGTCCCGGATTTTGACCAACGTTAATTGGTCCAAGAGAAGCTGTACAGCCGTTATTATCTGTAACTACCAGGTTGTAATTCCCGGCATTCAAACCTGTAATATCCAATGTTGAATAAGCGCCTGAATTCCAATTATAAGTTAAACCTGTTCCGGTTGCAGTAATTCCGGTGATTGAGCCGCCTCCACCCAAACAGGAAGCGTTCGTAACCAGCATGTTAGTAGAATTAATTGAAGGACCGCCAGTACCGTTAATTGTATAAGGTCCGGAAGTTGCCGTACAACCGATACCATCGGTTACTAATACCGTATAAGATCCGGCTGCTGCATTGCTTAAATTCATTCCCGGAGTTGTAACACCATTCCAGGTAATTGTGACAGTCGGTGTTCCACCGGAAGTTGTTAAACCGGTAATAGAGCCTCCCGTAGAACAGGTTGCATCCGTTACAACAGCTGTTCCTGAAATAGTTGGTCCGCCTACAGTAACCGTTACAGGAACTCTGAATGTTCCGTTCGGACAAAATCCGACATAATAAGTTGTTGTTGCTGCTAAAACCGGTGTCGTGAAAGTCAACCCTGTCCCAACAGAAGTATTTCCGGTATAGGAAGTATACCAGGTGATATTTGCATTGGTGATTGGAGCAGGTAAAGTTCCCTGAACCGTCACCGATAAATTTGCTGTATTTCCGCTGCAGATAGATGCGTTGTTTGCGATTAGGTTATAAAATGGCTGAGTAATAGAACTCACACCAGATGCACCGTTAGTGGCACCATTCGGAGGAAAGTTTGCAACAATATTTGTTGTTCCAACAGTAGTTACCGTACCATTTAATCCTCCGGAAACATTTTGAACCGGAGAACCGGAAGTGTAGGCAATCATACCGCCGCCGCCGCCGCCGCCCGGACCATCAGCTTCTACTCCTGATGCTAATGCACCGAAAGACAAGGCATTATTTCCGCCATTTCCTCCAGTTGCACTCAATGTCAAAGTTGCAGGAAGTGCTGTTCCATTTGAAATGATGATCGCACCACCTCCACCGGCACCACCAGCTCCGTCAACTCCTAACTTAGCGTTAGAAAAACTTCCCGGATTCGGTGCATTTGATGGATTCGAATTTTGCCCATTTGCACCGTTTGCTTCAATAATTCCGGTTCCTGTAATACTTCCATAAGATTGCAAAAAGACAATTCCTCCGCCGGCTCCGCCACTTCCTCCCTGGTTATTATCCATTTCACCTGCGCCGCCGCCGCCGCCCATGAATACACGGGTTACGTCATATGTTAAGGGATGTCCTCCCAATCCACCTTCTTTTCTTCTGCTATCAGCCTGCCATGCTGAATTATTAGGCCCAACAGTTGCTTCATTCTGATTGTTTTGTGCACCGGAATATCCACCTCTTCCTCCTCCTGAACTATTCGCTGATAAAGACTCTAAAGCATAAAAGGCTGCATAAGTCGGATTTAAAACCCCAGTTCCTGTATAAGTTCCTGTTCCAACGTTGGCTCCACCACCACCGCCCGCATTTTTGTAATTTCCGCCGCCGCCGCCATTGGCAGCTGCTCCCATTCCATATCTTGAATAGTGATTAACTGTTAATTCGCCAGTAGCAGTCGCAGCACCTCCGATTCCCTCTCCTTTTTCAGCCCCTTCTGAAGCTGCAGAATATCCGGGTTTTCCCACATCAGCTGCATTTCCAGGCCCATTAGAAGTATTGTCAACAGCACCTCCTCTAAATCCATAACCGGAAGCAATGACTCTCGAATTTGTTCCAAAACTCATGATTCCATTTACTTCCAAAGCAACAATACCGCCTGTGGCTCCATCCCAACCACCTGGTGCAACTGTTGTTCCGTTCCAATACCCCGGAATGATCGTGGCATTTGCATTAAGAGTCAAATTTCCAAACCTGGGGACACGAACAACCTGAACATGACCAGATGATGTATATGCGTTTTTTAAGGCACATCTTACATTAATTGTTGTTGCATTTGGAACGGAAAGTACTTCTGCATATTCGTATTTACCGGAATTATTGTAGTTGGTAACGGTTCCGAATTCTGCACGATAATTATTAAAATCACCTGCATTCATTGCTTCGTTTGAAACCGTATAATTTCCTCCCCAATTGAAAGTTGGTGTGATATTAATATTCAGATCTGCTCCCTGCATTTGAATGATTAAAATCAAATCGCCTGCCCCAAGCGGAGTTGTAAGGTTTGTAGCATTGGTCAAAGCACTCGAAGCTACTGTTAATGAAGTTGCTCCCGCACTGATATTGGCTGTCACATTTGTGTAAGCATTCAAAACTGTTCCGGCTGCTGTGACCGTATAATCACCATTCTTAGCTTTCTGGCTGAATAAAGAAGTGGTTATTAAGAGTAGTAATATGGAGAGTATAACAGGCCTCATGGTGTTAATTTTTGAGTAACTAGTTCCTTTAAGAGACGCCAAATTATACAAAAGGTTGTAATTTTTGTTATATTTTTTTAGATATTTCCTTCATAATATAACTCACTGCCGGGCATACTTCCATATTCTTTCTGGTCAACGGTAAAATCTGGTACATATTCTTCCGGTCGGTGTGAGGATATTCCCTGCAAGCCAAAGGTCTGTCTTCGTATACGGAACAATAGTTGTCATCTCCCAAAAACGGGCATGGAGCTGTTTGAAGCACATAATCCTGGTCTTCATCTATTTTTAAATACGCATCTATGAATTTGCTTTCAGACATGCGCATGCGTTTCGATAAGCGCTTGATATCCACATCTCTAAAAATAGGACTGGTAGTTTTACAACAATTTGCGCACTCCAAACAATCGATTTTCCGAAACGCTTCGTTGTGTAAAGTATGGAATTGTTCATCCAAGGTGCGGTTATTAGCCTTTTTAGCCTTCTTGATCCATTTGGTATAAAATTCCTTCTCCGCCTTTCCGTAATCGGTTAGTTCTTTCAAATTCATCTGACAAAATTAATAGAAACAGATGCCGAATTCTAAAGTATTGTTTTAATTTTAGTCCGGGAACTTATGAAAAAATTTGATTTGGTTATTATAGGCGGTGGTCCGGCTGGTTATGCAGCAGCGATGCGCGCAATCGATTACGGAAAGCGTGTTTGCCTGATTGAAAAAGACCGTGTTGGAGGTGCCGGCGTTTATAACGGGGCATTGTCGTCGAAAACCTTGTGGGAAATTTCCCAAAAAATTGCTTCGGTAAATGATACTATCGGAGGTAAAGGAAGAGAGAAGTTTTACCTTTCCTGGCAAGATGTTGATGCAACGGTGGACGAGGCTGTTTTTGAACGTAAATTCCAGTATTCCTGCCATTTAAAGTTACTTCAAACAGAAACCATGGACAAACTGCTGACCTATGAACGGGGAACAGCCAGTTTTATCAATGATCACGAAATAGAAATCGTCCAGCATGACGGAGACCGCTCTGTGGTTTACGGGGAAAACATTATTATCGCAAGTGGAAGTCGCCCACGCAAAATGAAGGACGTAAACGTTGACGAAAAAACTATTTTAACCAGCGACGGTATCGAAAATCTCTCGGATTACCCCAAAAGTCTTGTAATTGTCGGAGCCGGAGTTATCGGTTGTGAATACGCTACGATCTTCTCCAACTTCGGGAAAACAAAAGTATACCTGATTGATCGTGCCGACCGCATTCTCCCGTTTGAAGACACGGATATTTCAACAATCGTCAGCGAGAACCTGGAAGAAAAAGGAGTAACAATCCACCATAATGCACAATTGGAACGCCTGGAAAACCTGGGTAACGAGGTAGAATATGAATTAAGCTACCCGGATGGATCCCGGGAAGTGATCCGCGTTGAAAAAGCACTCCTTTCCATCGGACGCGTTCCCAATATTGAAAACCTTAAAATTGAAAATGCAGGTGTTTTAATGTCGAAACGCGGACTGCACATCGGAGATGATGATACGGTAACCAACGTTCCGCACATCTACGCCGTTGGCGATGTCTCCGGACGAATTGCCCTGGTAAATATGGGGGAAATCGAAGCGCGCCATGCGGTTGAAAGAGCTTTCGGAACGATCCGTGAGCGCCTGAGCTATGATAACGTATGCACTATCATGTTCCTCCAGCCGGAAGTGGCCGCAGTAGGAATTAACGAAGCTCAATGCATTGAAAAGAATATTCCTGTAAAAGTTGTCAAGATTGATTACTCCGTCATTGCACGTGCAATTGCTATGCGAAAAACCGAAGGATTCTTCAAGATTATTGTTACCAACGATAGTGAAATGAAAGTCCTTGGGATGCGCGCCGTAGGAGAACATGCTTCGACCGCTATCCAAACAATCGGATTAATCATGAAACTCGGGCTTCCGATCCACGTGATTGCAGAATTGGTTCATCCGCATCCTTCCATTGCAGAAGGAATCCAGGAATGTGTGAGAATGCTCTTAAACCGTTCCTTGTTTAAATCTTCGGTATTCAAAGACAAATTGGCTTGCTACTCCCTGGTTGACGGCGTGAAAACACCTTTGGAACGATTATAAAACAGTAGGCATGCGATTAATCACATGCCTACTGTTTTATACATTAATATTACTTTCCTTTCAATTCCATCGCCTTCAGGGTATTGATCATCAAAGATGCAATGGTCATCGGTCCTACTCCACCCGGTACAGGCGTGATTGCTGAAGTTTTCGGAGCTACTTCCTTGAAGTCGACGTCACCTGCCAATCTCCAGCCTCTTTCTCTCGATGCGTCTTCAATGCGCGTTGTTCCTACGTCGATTACCACCGCTCCTTCTTTTACCATGTCAGCAGTAATAAACCCGGGAATTCCGACTGCAGCAACCAAAATATCCGCCTGAGAGCAGATTTCTTTGATATTTTCTGATTTGGAGTGAACCAATGTAACGGTACAATTTCCGGGATCTGTATTCTTCCCGAGAAGCAAACTCAAAGGTGTTCCTACGATATTACTTCTTCCTACCACTACACAATTCTTTCCGGCGGTCTGAATTTTATAACGGCGCATCAATTCCACAATTCCTGCAGGTGTAGCAGGAACGAATCCCGGAATATTCAGCATCATATTCCCTACGTTGATCGGATGAAAACCATCCACATCTTTTTTCGGATCAATGGATAAAGTTACCTTCATTTCATCAATGTGAGCAGGAAGCGGAAGCTGTACAATGTATCCGTCAATGCTTTTATCCTCATTCAGAGTCTGGATCTTCTTCAAAAGCGTTTCTTCCGTAATAGAATCATCGTAACGGATTAAGGTGCTTTCAAAACCAATCTCTTCACATGCTTTCAATTTGTTATTGACATAAGTAACTGAACCTCCGTCTCTTCCGACAAGAATTGCTGCCAAATGCGGAATTTTCTTTCCTGCCGCTTTACGTTCGGAAACCTGAACTGCCAGTTCCTTTTTGATGATTTCGGAAACATCCTTACCACTTAATATCTGCATGTTGAAAAGTTTTGTGCAAATATACGGCTTACATCGATTTAGTAGGCGATAAATTTTGATTGAAAATAAGCTGGATTGTGAAATTTTATCAACAATAATTGATTTAACAATGAAATAATCACACAAAACCCCATTTTAATCAACGAGATTGGGGGTTTAATCAAAGACTTATTTTGAAATCCAACTATTTGGAATCGGGGTCGTCTTTAAAGAAGAAACGACAAAAACAAAATGTCATGGAAAACAAACTCGCTAAAAAACGCTTTATTCAGACCTCTGCAATTCAGCAAATTAATGAAGCTACCATTGTTTTGAGGCATTTTATTGAATTAAGTGCAAAATTGCTGCCTTTTTTCAATGAATTATCTAAAAAGAGCGCCCTGCTTCCACATGAGCTGAGTGACCGCAATAAGATTATTGAAGTTTACCGGAGCTACGGGTTCGATACAAGCACTTCGGAAATACTAATGGAGTCTGATATTTTAGAGATCATTCAACAAACATTCCGATCGATTGAAAAACGCCGGCCGGGAAAAGACTCCGATTCGGACAAATTGATGGCTATTTTCCAAAATAAGCACCATGAGCTGGTTCGGAATTGGAGACTTACGGACACGAATTGAATTATCAATTATCAAGAGTTGAAATTATCAAGGGTGTCCAACTTGATAATTGTGCAATTAATCGTTGATAATTAATCCCTGATCCAACCGTAAATCCATGTATTGGAGAAATTCGCCGGATTGATCACCCTATTTTCTTCTATTACGGGAGCGCCATGCATAATCACAAACCTCCATTTTCCCTTTTCTGCCAAAACTGAATAGGCTGTCGAATCTGCATAAGTGGTAATGATATTCTTTTTAGATCTTCCGGGCCATGCTGATTCGGTGATTTCTTCGGGTGACCAGTAAAGTGTGGTTTTAGATTCGGTGAAGTAAAATTTCCCGGTGAAAGTTGACTTCTCCGGAAAAAACTTACCCAGCATCCCTCTGTCCCTACCCAGGAAATAACGTTTTACCAAAGTCATTTTATGGTCGATCAATCTCAGGCGGTTTAGATTATGCGAAGCATTTTCACAACAAGGATATTGATGATGGTACAGGAGGATCTCCCGGGTGTTCGGATGAATTTTGTAAGCCAATAAATGTCCCATTTCGTTGTAAATGGAAACAGGTTTTCCTTTGATAGTCGTAAAGATCTGCAGCCGTTCTTTTTCTCTTTCTTCCGTAGGATATCCGTTGAAAACTAGCTCCGGAACCTTGTCATTATTCAGGTCAATTAACTGATACAAAGAAGCAAATTGCTTGTAATAGTTTACAAACAAAGCCTCCGGATCATAAGCTAAAGTACCGATATGGTCGATCATATCATTCATGAACAAGAACTCTACCATCTTAGCTTTTAAAGCTTCATTTCTTACCTGGATTTTAGAAAAATCAGTTTCAGGATTGGCAATGAAGATCTTTGCGTCGACGCGTGTCATTTCTACGTAACTGAATCCGGTTAGGTAAAAACCAAAAAGCAATAAGGCTGTTAATTTCAATTTCATTACTCAAATATAAAAAATATGACCAAAAACCAGTAGGGGTGCGATTAATCGCACCCCTACTTTGTTTAATATATGAAAGCAGTGCTTTCTCTTATTTTTTAGCAGCTTTCGTTTTCCCTTTTTCAATGGAAATCTTCAGGGCTGTATTTGCTTCATCAATATCCAACACAATTGCGTCTCCTTCGTGCAGATTTGCTTTGATAATCTCTTCTGCCAGCGGATCTTCAATGTATTTTTGAATCGCTCTTTTCAACGGTCTGGCACCGAACTTCTCATCATATCCTTTGTCTACAATGAAATCTTTCGCTTTTTCAGTCATGGAAGCATGGTAGCCCAATGCAGCGATGCGATCGAACAATTTCACCAATTCCAGATCGATGATCTTGTGAATACTTTCTCTTGTTAATGAGTGGAAAATGATCATATCATCGATACGGTTCAGGAATTCCGGTGCGAATGCTTTTCTCAATGCGTTCTGGATAACCGTTTTCGCATTCTCATCGCGCTGATCGGTTTGGGATTTTGTACCAAAACCAACCCCTGTTCCAAAATCAGCCAACTGACGTGCTCCAATGTTTGAAGTCATAATCAAAATCGTGTTCTTGAAGTCGATCTTACGACCCAGACCATCAGTCATGTGTCCGTCATCCAGCGCCTGCAATAGCAAGTTGAATACATCCGGGTGTGCTTTCTCAATCTCATCCAGCAAAATGATGGAGTAAGGCTTTCGTCTTACTTTCTCCGTCAATTGACCACCTTCTTCGTAACCAACGTATCCCGGAGGCGCTCCGACTAATCGGGAGATAGAGAATTTCTCCATGTATTCCGACATATCTATTCGGATCAATGCATCTTCCGTATCGAATAAGTATTTCGCCAATACTTTCGCTAATTGCGTTTTACCCACACCGGTTGGTCCTAAGAAGAAGAACGAACCGATCGGCTTGTTCGGATCCTTCAATCCTGCTCTGTTTCGCTGAATAGCTTTTACTACCTTTTCAACAGCTTCATCCTGACCAATTACTTTCCCCTGAAGTTCATCAGCCATGGTAGCCAATTTACCCATTTCGGTTTGAGCAACACGTGTTACAGGAATTCCACACATCATGGAAACCACTTCAGCAACATCTTCTTCAGTCACAACAACTCGTTTTGCTTTGGAATCTTCTTCCCAACGCTTTTTCGCCTCTTCCAAACGGTCCTGAAGCTTGCGCTCAGAATCACGTAATTCAGCTGCTTTTTCGTATTGCTGAGATTTAATTACTTCGTTCTTTTGATCTTTCAGCTCTTCAATTTCCTGTTCGATATCGATGATATCCTGCGGAACATTGATGTTCGTGATGTGCACGCGTGAACCTACTTCATCCAAAGCATCAATAGCCTTATCCGGCAAATGACGGTCTGTGATATAACGTTCTGTCAATTTCACACATGCAGCAAGTGCTTCGTCCGTGTAAGTCACCATGTGATGATCTTCGTAACGTTCCTTAATGTTGTTCAGGATCTGGATTGTTTCCTCGATACTCGTAGGTTCGATCAATACTTTTTGGAAGCGGCGCTCCAAAGCCCCATCCTTCTCGATGTATTGCCTGTACTCATCCAATGTCGTTGCACCGATTGCCTGCATTTCTCCACGGGCCAAAGCCGGCTTGAACATGTTGGAAGCATCCAGTGACCCACTTGCGCCTCCTGCACCGATAATCGTGTGAATCTCATCAATAAACAAGATAATATCCGGATTCTTCTCGATCTCAGACATTACAGCCTTCATTCTTTCTTCGAACTGACCGCGGTATTTTGTTCCCGCAACCATTGAAGCCAGATCCAATGAAATAATGCGTTTATTAAAGAGAACGCGGGAAACTTTTCGCTGCACGATTCGCAATGCCAATCCTTCGGCGATAGCACTTTTCCCTACTCCGGGTTCTCCGATCAAAATCGGGTTATTTTTCTTTCTGCGTGATAGGATTTGAGACACTCGCTCAATTTCTTTTTCACGTCCAACAATTGGGTCCAGTTTTCCTGCTTCTGCCATTTTCGTAAGGTCACGCCCGAAATTATCTAAAACAGGAGTTTTAGACTTAGGGTCGCTTGCTTTGCGCTGGCTTGCTCCAAATGTTTGATCATCGTCTTCCGAAGAAGACATTTCTGCTCTTGGTAATTTATTTTCGTCGACCATATTCTCTAATTCCTCGTGAACTGTATTATAATTTACTCCGTAGCGGTTTAGCACCCTGCAAACTACGGAATCTTCATCCTTTAGCATCGAAAGTAACAAATGTTCGGTTCCAATCATAGGACTCTTGAACAATTTAGCTTCCAAATACGTAATTTTTAACAAACGTTCTGCTTGTTTTACCAGAGGGATATTCGCACCGACAGGCGAATTCGATTTAGATGCCTCCAGTAATGGTTTTTCTAATTCTGCTTTTAACTTTTGTAGATCCAGGTTGAATCCGGTCAGGATCCGCACAGCGTTCCCCTCTCCTTCACGCAAGATTCCAAGCAAGAAATGTTCTACCCCAATAAAGTCGTTCCCCAAACGCAATGCTTCTTCTCGACTAAAGCTGAGTACGTCTTTTACCCGGGGTGAAAATTTCGCTTCCATAACTCTCTTAATTTAAGATTCAGGTACAACAAGTGCACCATACAAATATACAAACACATTAAATGTTAATAAGTACCTCGAAATAGCATTTTTTCACCACTTTTTGTTAGTAAAAATCCTTTTACCCCTCTTTTTCGCAGCTATAAAAATACTAATTTCGGAACTTGCTTTTAGCACGCAAATTTCGTGCATAATTTAAAACTATGACAAGATGGCAGATGGAGAAAAGATAATCCAGATTAACATCGAAGATGAAATGAAATCGGCGTACATCGATTATTCGATGTCCGTAATCGTATCCCGTGCACTTCCTGATGTGCGTGACGGATTTAAACCGGTACACCGCCGTGTATTATATGGTATGCAAGATTTGGGGGTTTACTCGAATCGACCGTACAAAAAGTCAGCTCGTATTGTTGGAGAGGTTTTGGGTAAGTATCACCCGCACGGTGACAGTTCCGTTTACGACACCATGGTGCGTATGGCACAGGATTGGTCTTTGCGCTACCCGTTGGTTGACGGACAAGGAAACTTCGGATCGGTTGATGGTGACAGTCCGGCAGCAATGCGTTATACCGAGGCACGTCTGCGTAAGATCGCTGAAGAGATGCTGGATGATTTGGACAAAGAGACGGTTGATTTTGCTCCGAACTTTGACGACTCATTACAGGAGCCTACTGTTTTACCTTCAAAAATCCCAAACCTGCTGGTGAACGGAGCAAGCGGTATTGCAGTTGGTATGGCAACAAATATGGCGCCGCACAATTTAGGAGAAGTTGTCGACGCTATTATCGGCTATGTTGACAATAAGGATATCGAAGAGGAAGAATTACTTCACTACGTAAAAGCACCTGACTTCCCTACCGGAGGTATTATTTATGGTGTTGACGGAGCGCGCGAAGCACTATTGACAGGACGTGGCCGCGTAGTAATCCGCGGAAAAGCCGAGATTGAAGAATATGGTGGCCGTGAACAGATCATCGTTACGGAAATTCCTTACCAGGTGAATAAAGCAGAAATGATCAAAAAAACTGCTGAACTGGTAAATGACAAAAAGATCGAGGGCATTTCGGACATTCGTGACGAATCTGACAGAAATGGTATGCGTATCGTTTTTGAATTAAAGCGTGAAGCCATTCCAAACGTTGTTCTAAACAAACTTTATAAATACACAGCTCTTCAAAGTTCCTTCTCTATTAACAACATTTGTTTGGTTGACGGAAGACCTCGTTTGTTGAACCTGAAAGAAATGATTGCTGAATTCGTGAAATTCAGACATGAAGTCGTTGTACGCAGAACCAGGTATGAATTGCGCAAAGCAGAAGAGCGTGCTCATATCTTAGAAGGTTTGATTATTGCTTCAGACAATATTGATGAAGTGATCGCTATGATCCGCTCATCAAAAAGTCCGGAGGAAGCCCGTGAGCGTTTGATGGAGCGTTTTGCTTTATCTGATATCCAATCCCGTGCTATCGTTGAAATGCGTCTGCGTCAATTAACAGGACTGGAGCAGGATAAATTACGTGCCGAATATGCTGACCTGATGGCTTTGATCACTGACTTGAAGGATATCCTGGATCGTGAAGAGCGCAGAATGCAGATCATCAAAGACGAATTGATCGAAGTTCGCGCAAAATATGGTGATGCGCGCCGTTCACAGATTGAGTACTCGGCTTCAGAAATGAAAATCGAAGATTTGATCCCGGATGAAGAAGTGGTTATTACGATTTCTCATGCAGGATATATAAAACGTACGAACCTGGATGAATTCAAAGTTCAGAGCCGCGGAGGAATGGGATCGAAAGGTTCTACTACTCGTGATAAAGATTTCTTAGAGCATTTATTTGTGGCAACTAACCACAATTACCTATTAATCTTCACAGAAAAAGGACGTTGTTTCTGGATGCGGGTGTTTGAAATTCCGGAAGGAAATAAAACCGCAAAAGGAAGAGCCATCCAAAACTTGTTGAACATTGAGCAGGATGATAAGATCAAAGCGTATGTGAAAGTCAAAGATTTGACCGACAAAGAATACGTAGAGAACAACTTCATCGTAATGTGTACGAAACAAGGTATCATTAAGAAAACATCACTGGAAGCATATTCCCGTCCGAGAGCAAACGGTATTAACGCGATCACAATCCGTGAGAACGATGAATTACTAGAGGCTCGATTGACAGACGGAACAAATGAGATGGTACTTGCAACAAAAGCAGGCCGCGCTATCCGTTTCAATGAAGAAAAAGTTCGTCCGATGGGAAGAAATGCTTCCGGAGTTCGTGCCGTAACGCTTCAGAATGAAAAAGATGAAGTGGTTGGAATGATCTGTGTGAAGGATAATGCTGAAACAATCATGGTTGTTTCCGAGAAAGGATACGGAAAACGTTCCTTCCTGAACGATCCGGAAGACGGTGAGCCGGTTTACCGCATTACCAACCGTGGAGGAAAAGGAGTGAAAACCATTTCGATCACGGATAAAACCGGACCACTTTTGGCAATCAAAACAGTTGCTGACGAAGACGATTTAATGATCATCACCAAAGCAGGTGTTACCATTCGTATGCACATTGATACAATCCGTGTTATGGGACGTGCCGCTCAGGGAGTTCGTTTGATCAACTTAAAAGGAAATGCTGCAATTGCTGCAGTAGCAAGAGTACCGCGTTCTGATGAGGAAGAAGAATTCGAAGATGAAGACGGAACGATCATTGACGGATCTTCAGATGGTGCTTCTGAAGAAACAACAGAAACAAATTCGGAGGAATAATATGGAAATTGTATTTTGTTTGCATCTTTAGAGTCGATAATGGCATAAAAGTTGGAAACAGGATCGATCAAGCGTTATCGCAGATAATAAAAATTTAATTAGGTATGAATTATTTGAAACTTACTAAAGGAGCATTGATGGCAGGAATCGTAATGATTTCATCACTTTCTTTTGCTCAAAAAAAGGTAGAAACGGATGCTGCTTTGGCATTCCAGAATTTTGAGAAAGCTCAAATGGCCGGAGACATGGTCGAGAGTAAAAAACAACTGTTAAAAGCTAAAGAGTCTATTGATATCGCCTCAACGAATGCTGAAACAGAAAAAAGTCCGAAAACGTTGTTCCTGAAAGGAGAAATCTATACCTCCATGCTTTTATTAAAAATGCTTGGAGATGCAGAATTCAACAAGAATGTTCCTGAAAATGCAAAGGAAATTTCTATCAAAGCTTACAAAGAAGCTTATGATCTTTCCAATAAATACGATTCGGATATTCAGAACAGTGTGAACACGATCAAACAAATGCTTTACGCTACAGGTTCTGCTGCATTTGATGCAAAAAAATTCAAAGAAGCGACCATGGCCTTCGGAACGGTTAATGATTACACCGGAATTCTGAACCAATTGGATACAACCGCTATTTACTACGCTGGTATCGCGTCAGAAAATGATTCCAATTACGTTCAGGCTGCTGAATACTACAAAAAAGCAGCTGATGCGAATTACAAGCCAAACGAAATTTACCGTGCAACAGCTATGGCTTACATCAAAGCCGGACAAAACGATAAAGCAGTTGACTTCTTAAAGCAGGCAATTACTAAATCCCCGAAAGACAAACATTTGTACTTTGCTCTGGGAACTATCGCGATGGAAATGAACGATGACCAAACCGTTTTGGAAAACCTGAATAAAGCTGTGGAAATTGATCCGAATTATGCCGATGCCTATTACAACCTTGGAAGTTACTTTTCAAGTAAAGGATTTGAATTGCGTCAAAAGGCAGGAAGTCTTCCTCCGAATGCGAAAAAAGAATCGGATGAATTGCTTTCAAAAAGTTTAGAGTTCTACGGTTTTGCATTGGATCCTTTAGAGAAGTATATTGCACTTTCTCCAAAAGATGTAGATGTTTTGAACAGTTTGGTGAAAATTGCACGTGCTGTAAAAAACACTGAGAAAGAAGCAAAATACAAGCAAATGCTCGATGCTGCCAGACAGTAATAACAAAACTCATAAATAAACCAGTAGGGCCGTCTCGGTTAAACCGAGATGGCCCTACTGGTTTTAACTGTAACCAATTAAACATTATCACGTTTACCATAACATACCCTCTCTTTTAAACGACAACAAACCCGATTTAACGGAAAATTAAACACTCCGTTCCTGTGAAATCCCTATATTAGCCGACTCAAAAAGAATCTGCATTGCAGTTGCTAAAAACGGAACAAAAGAGAGAAAAATATATGAAAAACATTCTTGTCATAATTTGTCTGGTTGTCGGTTTTCAATCATTCGCGCAATTGAGTGCTGTAAGAGGAAAAACATCCTACAATTTTTGGCTGAACCTTCCGGATTCAGCTACTCTGAACAACAATCCTCCGATCCTGATCTTTCTTCATGGAAAAAGTTTAAGCGGAACAGATTTGAATCGTGTTAAAAAATACGGGGTTATCCACGAAATTGAAAAGGGACGAAAAGTTCCTGCAATTGTCATTGCGCCACAGGTTGCTAACGGATCGTGGAATCCGGACAAAGTCCTGGAAGTTTTGGAATACGTACAAAAACAATACAAAACAGACACCAATCGCGTGTATGTTTGCGGGATGAGCCTTGGCGGTTATGGAACCATGCATTTTGCGGGAAAACATGCGGACAAAATTACGGCTGCCGTTGCACTTTGCGGCGGAGGAAACCCGAAAGATGCCTGCAACCTGGCAAGTATCCCGATGTGGATCCAGCATGGAAACAGGGATGAAGCAGTTCCGGTTCGTTATTCACGGGAAATGGTTGCGGCAATTAAGAATTGTAACAACGGGAAAAACCTGATCTATACAGAAATCGCAGGCGCAAATCACGGAGCATTGGAACGTATTTTCCGCACCGATGAAATGTATGACTGGCTGTTTGCACAAGTCAGAACCGCAGCCAATGAAGTAGTAATGGTACAGGTTCCGAAAAAGACAGAAAACGGAGCTCCAACCGAACCTGCCCAGGCAAAAACTTCTGAAAAGAAACCGATAGGCGCAGGAAGCAACTAATAAAAGTTCAACAAGTTCAAATAGTTCAACAAGTTCAAATAGTTCAAAAGTTGAACCCCTTGAACTATTTGAACAATTTCTACTTGAATTGAATAGCAGAATATTTAAAGCTGATGATCATTTCATCAAACTGCTTGATAAAGTCCTGCCCGAGATTTCCTTCAAAATCACCACTGACATTTTCCATATTATCTGTCCTGACCTGGAGATTTTGTAATGTGGCTTTGGAAGAATCCACGGCAATGGTGAGTTTTGGAAGTACATATCCTTCAAACGTTACCATCCCTCCTGCTCCTCCGGTTTGAAGAGTCTTTTTCTTTCCTTTTCTTTTAACCTCTTTTTGGTATTTCAGGTAATATTTACTGTTCAATGACGTTTCAACCGCACCGGTATCAAAAGTAAACTGAAGCGTATCCGAACTTTTCACCACCTGGACCACCGGCACAAATCCATTCAGGATCATATTGCTTACGGGAAACATTTTGGCAGTTTTAGGAACCATCAACTGATCATCTTTGGTAATGTGTATTTCATCCAGGTTGCGGATTACGGGGAATCCGATAATACCAAGTATTGTATAATTTGCTTCTGCGAAAGTGAGGTCTTTATCATCAAAAACCAGGAACACTACGTTTTCACAGGTGATCACTTGTCCGGATCCTTCAGGATCTCCGATCTTCAGTTCTTTGACAACTGCCAGGTCGCTTTTCACTTTTGCGCCGGTAATTGCAGAAACGTTAAACTGGATCGGAATAATCTCACACCCCATTTCAAGAGCTACAGAACGCTGTATTACTGAAAAATTGGCCCCTGTATCAAAGATGAAATTTTTAGTGTTTCCGGAGACAGTTACCGGAATGTTCGCCAATTTAGCATTGTCTCGTGTTAGCTGAATAGTTACATCCGAAGTGTGGTGAATCACCTGTTTACCTGAATTTTCCAACCCTTTCCAAATGGTTCCGGTGTTGGTAAGGTCCGCAATTTCATCTTCCGTGCATACATGACTGAAATTGTTCAGAATGTATTGATTGGTCAAATAAGCATCTTTGTACTCAAATAAATTTACCAGGTTCAACTGCTTGACCATCAAAATTTCTTTGAAAAGTGAATCGTTATTCATCCTTCCTGCTCCTTCCAGGAATTCCTCAATAGCCTCGTTCGACTCCCTGAAGTGGGAAAATGCATTTTCAACCAAACTCCAGTAGTAAAAATAAACTTCCTTATCTATTTGGGATTTATTGGTGATAAGCAGGTTTTTAACCTCAAAAAAGTTTTTCTTCTGAGCTAAAACTTCTAATTCCGAATAGAACTTATCTTCATTAAAAGAACGGCTTTTTTGAGCTTCGGAAAAGAAGCTTAAAAGACAAAAAAGAATGACAAACAAGTTTTTCATAAGCTCAGAATGAATCATGAAGATAATTAAACCTTTGCGTTCTTTCACTCTTTGCGGTTAAAAATAGAATTTGATTTATAATTTTGTTTGCAATTACTTCAACTCCGACCACTTCTTCTGAACGATCTTTTTGAATTCGTCTTTTTTAAAGGCACGTTCGTTGATTCCGTCGTATTCTTTTACGATATTCCCGTTCCACAGGTAAAAGACTCCCGGAGTATCTTTTGTTCCTCCAAGCACTGTCCAGAAAGAAGCCACATCTAAAATCTTGAACGGATATTTTTTCCCTGCAAAGGCAAAAAAGTCGGGGATTAATTCCGCTTCTTCATCCATGAATACAATTTTCATTTCCGGGAAATCCGGATCTTTGGCAGCCATTTCGGTGAGTGCTTTTGCCGTTTCTTTACAGTGATCACATCCCGGTGCGAAAAAACACAGAATTTTTCTTCCTTTATCGATGTCAGCATATTGAGAAGCAAATCCTGATCTTTTTGCTTTCGGTTCATCAGCAACCGGTTTTTCTTCGGTTTTCGTTTCCTTTTCACCCGCTTTCACTTCTTTCGGATTTGCAGGAACCGTTTTTCCAGTTTCGGATTTTTCGGTTTTTGGCGTATCTGATCCGGGGGTTTCGGAAACAGTCTCTTCCTCCTCTTCCATATTCATTTCCGCCATCATCTCGGCAGCAAGCTCATCATTGGATTTACGCTGGATCGGTCCAACCATAAATACCGCAAGAATGGAAGCGAAAGTAATTGCTGCCAGGAACGAGAAGTTCAATTTATCATTTTGCTTCGACGTTTTTTGGTAAAGAATAACCAGCAATCCCATACCGATGATATTCTTGATCAAAGCCTGAACCGGTGTCATAGGAAGCAAAGAACCAAAACATCCGCAGTTCCCGCTGTTTCCGGTTGACGCAATTTCATAGCTCAAATGAATGCTAAAGATCAGCAGCATTAGGAACGACATCGGAATGACCAATCTTTTGAAATAATTCTTCTGAAGCAGGAGAATCCCCAGGGCCAATTCACATCCGATCAAAATACGCGAGAAATAAGCCGCGCTTGTTTCACTGAATCCCATAGGGATCAGTTGTTTCACCTCAAATGTCGGCAAAGCCAGATTGGGAGACGGATACAATTTTGCTACTGCCGAAAGCAGGAACATAAATGCCATTAATCCTTTGATGATCATTGGGAGCTGTTTGTTCACAAACCCTTGTTTCTCTATGCCGGTAGTTGTCATAACGCGATTTTATCCCCCTAAAATAATAGAAACAACCATTCGTATTTCCCTTTTTAGTAAAAGCTTAACAAATAAGCTCCACGAATTTAAATCTCATTTATTTCTTTTACCACAAATACCTGATTAGAATGAGTCTACCGGCGGGAGTTATCCATTTAAAACCGGTGACATAAAAAGTAACGAAGATCGAAACTTAATAGGCTGCTTTGACAAGACAAATATTCAAATCTTTGCGCTCTTTTACCTTCGTGCCGCGTCTTTCAGACTGCACTCCGTCTTCACCAGCCACAGCTGGCTCTTCTTTGCGGTTTATAAATCCTGTCTTATTTTAACCGCTAAGAGTGAATGCTTACGCCGTAGCCCTTGCCTTTGTGAAGCCACTGTGCCTTCGCTGACCGCATGTCGCCAAAGCTTTAGCGGCGGCACAAGCTACAGCATAAGCGTTTCGGCAAAACAAGGTCAGCGAAGGAGCAAAGAACGCAAAGAACTTAAACTCTGTTAATGATGTAATCCCCGAACCAGGTCTTTTGGTCTGTGAAACGCTGCTGAACCGATAAGGGGGATTGATCAATGATCTTCGACAGGATCTGATCGTTGTATTTCCTGGAGATTTCCGTATGAATTCGCTCGTTCTCTTCAAATGAAAACGATTGATTGATTGCTTTAACTTCCACCACCTGTTTTTTGGTACTCTTCAGGAAACTTTTGGCAATCCCTTCAGACTCGTGGTATTCGGGATCATGCACAAAACCATCGAGGTCAAAATTTGCATGCAGTTCCCGATTCATCCGCTCTAATAAGTTCAGGTTGAAATCTCGTGTAATGCCCGCTGCATCATCGTATGCAGGCAGAACAACTTCTTTTTCCTTGATCAGATCAACCCCCAGAACAATCTTATCTCCTTTGTTCAGGTTCTTACTGAGAGAGGCGATAAAGCTTTTTGCCTGTTCATCCGGCATATTCCCGATATTCGATCCCAGGAACAAAATGATCTTCCTGTTGGGAGATTTTTTCAGATCGCTCAACATTTGGAAATAATCACCATGCAGACTGTTGATGGCAAGTTCCGGAATTTCCTCTTTCATCCGGTTTTCCAATCCGTTCAATGCATTGGAAGAAATATCAATTGGAATGTACTTGAAAGTAACACGGGCACGAATCAATTCGAATAAGAGGTGAATGGTTTTTGTTCCGTCACCTGCACCCAGTTCTACCACCTCTATTTCTTCCCCTTTTTGAATATCAAAGCTTGAAATGATAGCTGTTGACTGCTGTTGGAAGATCTCCATTTCTGATCGTGTCAGATAATACTCGGGCATATTCATGATCTGCACGAATAATTCGTCACCGCGTTTATCGTAAAAATACTTGGAGGGAATTTGCTTGGGATTTTGAGAAAGTCCCAACCTGACGTCTTGTTTAAATTGTTCTAATATCATCTTACTTTGCTAATCTGATTCCTGAATATTGCCATTGAAAATGTGGGTGGAAAAAGTTCCGGTAGGTTTTTCTGCTGTGATTAGGTGCGGTTGCCACGGAAGCTCCGCGCAATACCATTTGATTGATCATAAATTTTCCGTTGTATTCGCCAACGGCGCCTGCTGCGGTTTTGAATCCGGGGTACGCCAAATAAGCACTGTTGGTCCATTCCCAGCGTTTCCCCCAATCCAGGTTTTCGGAAGCTGCTTCCCATTCAAATTCAGTTGGTAAGCGTAATCCCCGCCAACTTGCGTAGGCTTGAGCTTCGTAATAAGAAACATGTCCCAATATGGCATCCGGATCTACTTCTTTTAAACCCGCAAGTGTGAAATAATGCCACTTCCCATTGATCTTATGCCAATAAAGCGGACTTGTAATCTGATTCTCGTTTAACCACGACCAGCCTTCATCCAGCCAGCATTCAAAACGGGAATAACCGCCTGCCTCCATAAACTCCATGTATTCACCATTGGTAACAAGTGCATGCGAGATCTCGAATTCATGCAAATACACCCGGTGCCTGTTCAACTCATTGTCAAAGCAAAAAGCACCACCATCGTGTCCTATTTCGTAAACTCCCTCCTCCATTGCGAGCCAGCCATAAGAAGTGTTGGAATCTGCCAATAAATTGAACGATTCATCGTAAACCGGGAAAATCGGATTATGACCAAGTGTGTATTTTAAATCTGTGATCAATAATTCCTGGTGCTGCTGTTCGTGGTTCAACCCCAGTTCGATCAATTCCCTTAATTCGTTAGAAATCTCTTTCGAGAGTAATTCCATCATTCCACCGTCAACATATGCGCGGTAAGCGTAGACTTCAGAAACTCCCGGACGTGTAATATTCCCCCGGTCCGCACGAAAAGTTCGCTCACCGATCGTATTGTAATAAGAGTTGAATAAAAAACCGAAATCCGGGTGGAATTCCCTGTATGTATCCAGGTTTCTCTTCAGGATCATTTCTTCAAAAAACCAGGTAGAATGAGCTAAATGCCATTTTGGAGGACTCGCAAATGCAACAGGCTGCGGAACATAATCTTCGATCTGTAAGGGCTTGCATAATGCCTCTGTTCTATTTCTTACTTCTAAATATTTTTCTTTCAAATGCATAAAATCCAATTAATCCTCAACAACCTGAACACCTTTCCAAAAAGCCACTTTTCCTTCAATACTCTTGGCCAGCTCCGAAGTTTTCGGATAATACCAGGCAGCATCTTTGTTTGTCTGTCCATCCATTTCCAGCGAATAATAAGAAGCTACTCCTTTCCACGGACAAGTTGTGTGCGTATCTGAATCTTTAAAATATTCCTTTTTGATTGTTTCCTCCGGGAAGTAATGATTTCCTTCTATAACTACCGTTTTCTCACTTTCTGCTATGACGGTATTGTTCCAAATTGCTCTTTTCATTCGTTCAGTATTTTAGTAATTTTCATTGGGTGTTCCGGTTGCAGTCAAAGACTCAGCCTTTTCAAGATACGAAAAGAAACCGGAACCAGATTTAGGTTTTCCGAAATTTAATTGCCAATTAATCCCAATTTTATCATGAACTCATGATCGGACGAAGGAATAGCAATCCGAGGAAAAATTGATTCTTGTGATAAAAACCAGGCAATAAGTTCTTATTTTTAAAATTCCTTAGAACTAAAATTCTCATGTCAAACATTCAGCTTATAATCGAAGAACGCGCAGCAGATATTGGTAATTTCCTGGTTGGACGCTTATTGCCTTTTCGCCAGAAACGGGCTGTGGGACCATTTGTATTTATTGACCACATGGGGCCGGCAAAGTTAAGTGATCACCAGAATCTGGATGTCGGGCCGCATCCGCATATCGGATTATCGACTCTCACTTATTTGTTTGAGGGTGCAATCATGCATCGCGACAGTATCGGGTCAATGGTAGAAATCCAACCGGGAGCTGTCAATTGGATGACATCCGGAAAAGGAGTAGTTCATTCGGAAAGAACGCCTGAATACCTGCGTCATTCCGAAAAAAGCCTGCATGGATTGCAAATCTGGGTTGCTCTTCCGAAAGAATTGGAAGAAATGGAACCTTCATTTACGCATATTGAAGCGAATGAAATCCCGGAATGGACAGAAAACGGGGTTCATTACAAACTGGTTGCCGGTGAAGCATTTGGAAAGAAATCTCCGGTCCCGGTTTACAGCCCGCTTTACTTCCTGGAAATCAAAACCAAAGAAGCAGCAACGATCAGCATTGGAGATCAATTATTCGGAGAAAGTGCTTTATACATCCTGGAAGGCAGTATCAAAGAAGGTGAAGAAACATTTGGCCCGAAACAAATATTAATCGCTAAGAACACCGAATTGTGTTCGTTTGAAATGGCGGAAAACTCGACTGTTTATATTTTCGGAGGGGAAGCATTTCCGGAAGAGCGGTTCATTTTTTGGAACTTTGTTTCCTCACGTAAAGAGCGCATCGAAGAGGCTAAAAAAGCCTGGACCGAACAGACTTTCCCTAAAATTGAAGGAGAAACCGGGTTCGTTCCGCTGCCGGAACCCAAGTTTTAACAAAAGTTCAAAGATGTTCAACAGTTGAAAAGGTTTAAAAAAGCCATTTGAACATTTGAACATTTGAACATTTGAACATTTGAACATTTGAACATTTGAACATTTCTAAATAAAATTATGATAGAAGTAAACCAATTTGACAGAGAAAACAAAGGTTTTTTCAAAGCAACGGAAGACGGTAAAGAAGCCGGAAGAATGACTTATGCATGGGTGAACGATGACCGGATCATTATCGACCATACAGAAGTAAACGGCGAATTCAGAGGAAGAAGCGTCGGGAATTTAATGGTGCAGGCAGCCGTAGAATTTGCGCGCAAAGCGGGTATCAAAATCATTCCTTTATGTCCTTTCGCAAAAAGTGTCTTTGATAAGACTCCGGAATACCACGACGTACTATGATTGATACTTTCCCGAAACTTCGGGACTCAGTATCCTTTAGCGAAGGGAAAAAATAAAAGTAGACTTCGACTCCGCTCAGTCTACTTTTTCACGTATTGTGTCAGGATGTAAATCGTTTGTCCTTCTACTTTTCCTTCAATTAAGGTCGGATCATTGTGGACCAAACGAATATTCCGCACGGCAGTTCCGCGTTTTGCTGTAATTGTAGAGCCTTTCACATCCAGATCCTTGATCAAAACAACCGTATCCCCTGCCTGTAAAACAGCTCCGTTGGAATCGATATGCTTTACAGCGTCTTCATCTTCCATTCCGGATTTCGCCCAGCTCAGTTCTTCCTCTGTCAAATAGATCATTTCAAGCAAATCGTTCGGCCAGCCTTCTGCTTTTAATTGATCGAGCATGCGGTAAGCCGCCACTTTCACAGCAGAAACTTCACTCCACATGGAATCATTCAGACACCTCCAATCGTTGGGAACCAATTCTTTCTTCCCTTCCAATTGATCTTTGAGGTTTTGACTGATCAGGATGAAATCGTCCACCGAGTTACCTTCTGAGGGTTGTACCTGGTAAACCTGCAAATCATTAGTTACCCCACTTAACTCACATTTTTCTCCGCTGCGAAGATTTAATTGCTTTTCAAAATTCATGCGCCAAAGTTAGCAAAAAAGAAAAGCCCCGATCACGCATTGCGAGACCGGGACTTCCTATTTATTCCTTTTCTCTTACTGAATCACCACACGATATACTTTTTCAGCATTTTCGTTCGATAATTTAAAGAAGTAGGTTCCTCTTTGAACATGACTAAGGTTGATTGCATTCACTCCATTTGTAATGGCGTTCGTTCCTGTTTCAACCAGACGCCCGTTCACATCCGTTACTTCCAAATTGAATGGCTCAGCGCTCAAATCAGATTCGATATAAACCAACCCTGTTGACGGGTTCGGATACAAGTTAACCGCTTCAAGTGCATTTTCATCCACTGATAACCAGTCACAGGTAGTGACAACCGTAATAACCACATTTGCGGTATCATTCGGACAAACACCGTTTTCACTGATGTACTTGTAGTTAAAACTTCCTGCAGCATTACCGGTCATTATCTGGGAATTCGGCATAAGGCTGTTAGACGGATTATACCAGTCTCCACCCATATCAACTGTTCCGGTCAATCCGGAATACAAATCAATCGGTTCATTCATACATGCTGTAATAGCGCTTCCTGTTCCTGCATTTGGAGCAGGATAAATCGTAAGCACTGCTGATATCGTATCCTCTAAGCATCCTTCTGTAATATAGTTTACAGTTACCACTCCGGCAGGTACGAACTGTGGATTGAACATGGAATCATTTACAATTGTTGCCTGGTTCGGAGCAAAAGTCCAATTACCGAATGGATCTGTAATTGCAGCGCCGTTGTTCAAGTCTACCAGGCCGGTAGTCTGGCATACATCCATTGTTCCATTTGATCCCGCAGTGTTTCCACGCTCAATTAAGCTGAAATCATCCACTACAAGGGCGTCATTGAAAAAGAAGCTGGATACCTGTGTTCCGAATACATAAATACCGGAAGTAGTTGGAGTAAAACAGAAGAACGCTCTTTTGTAATTTTCATCAGTTACATCCACAGAAGTCACAAACTCACCCAATGAAGTTGCTCCACTGGAGGATTGCACATCATTTACAAACACTTCTCCGTTCCACCCGCTGTTACCATCTCCAGCCCACATAAAGCTGAATTCATAATTTTTTCCTGCGATCAATTGGAATTCCGGTGTCCACAATGCATCATCTGATCCACCGAAAACTCCTACAAAATTCGTCCCTGAATTAGCAGACGCACCCGAATTTCCGGAATCATCAGAGAACCATTCATCGTATTCACTTGCCCAGCAAATCGGGTATAAAGCGTAATCAACTGCCGGCATGGATTCAAAGTCTTCCGACCATGGAATAGCCGTAATCGGAGCGCAAAGTGTTGTTGCACTTACAAGTGTCCAGTAAGATGAATCCGTTGCACTACAAACCGCCTGAACGTAGATGTCATAAGTTGTAGCTGAATTTAATCCTCCTACGGTAAATGATGCTGATGAAGTCTGTTGGGCCGAATCTATTCCGTTTCCTGTTCCGGGCACAAAACCAGGTGCTCCCCACTCGATATTCCAGTCTGTTTCGGTATCACCCGGAATCCAGGAAATATCAATCGAGTTTGTTGTTTCATTATCTGCCTCAAGATCCGATACAGGTAAACAACTTGGAATCGGAACAACTACAAAGGTGTAATCTTCTGCCTCACCTTCACCGGAATTCAAGGTACACGCATCTGTAGGTGAATCATTATAATAGTCGGTAAGAACCCGCATTCTGTAAGATCCTACTGCAGTTCCCATCGGAACGTTGAAAGATCCTGAGAAAAAGTCCTGGTATCCGAATGATTGGAATACCTGCTCACCTGATTCAAAAATCATGTTGTTATTCCAGTCTACCCAGATTCCCAATCCGAAGGTATACCAGTCCTCTATTCCGAAATCTGCGGTGAAATTCACATCCGGTCCACCTTCAAACTGAGAAACAGTCATCACAGTAGCATCCGTATAACCATTTGGTCCGATTCCGGAATTCAGGTTCGAAATATTGGATGTTGCTCCGCCGGTTGTTTTAAAATTATTGATGTAATAATCCGGGTTAGACGTTCCGAACTCACAGAATCCGGTGTATCCTGTAACCGGACCTGTCCATGTACTTTGATCGCCGCCGCCGCAATCTGCCTGTACGTAAAAATCATATTCCGTATCTGCTGATAATAAGGTTGCCGTAAAGTTCGGTGTTCCGGTTGCTGTTCCGGTCATTCCTGTTCCAGGAGTAAACCCAACCGGCCCGTATTCGATATTCCAGTCTGTTTCTGTTCCTAATACTGTCCATGAAATATCAATGGTGCTTGATGAAGCTCCCTCAAAGGTCAGGTCATCTATTGGCAAACAGCTTGGTGTCGGTGTTACCTCAAATGTGTAATCTTCCACTTCACCATATCCATTTGCAGCAGCGCACGGATCATTCGGAGAACTATTATCACTATCTACCTGCAAACGCATTCTGTATGTGCCGGCCGGAGTTCCTGAAGGTACACCAAATGAACCTGAGAAAGTCTCCTCGTACGATCCGGATGTATACATCTGCTCGGTTGGCTCAAAAATCAGGTTATCATTCCAATCCACCCAAATACTAAATCCCAGGTAGTAGCCAAAGCCATGATCAACAGTAAAGTTGACATCCGGGCCACCTGCAAAACTTGAAACAACCATTGCTGTCGCATCTTCATACCCATTCGCACCATAACCTGATCCCAGGTTAGAGATATTGGAAGTTGTTCCTCCTGTAGTAGAGAAGTTTTCAATGAAATAATCGGAATCAATGCCTTCAAATTCACAGTATCCAGTATAAGCTGTAAACGGTCCGATCCACATACTTTCGTCGCCGCCACCGCAATCTGCCTGTACATAAAAATCGTAATACGTTTCAGCAGTTAATGGTGTTGCAGTAAATGCCGCTGTTCCGCTTGCTGTTCCCATTGTCCCTGATCCGGGAGTAAATCCTTCAGGACCATATTCGATATTCCAATCGGTCTCTGAGCCTTGCGCTGTCCAGGAGATATCAACTGAAGTAGCTGTAATTCCGTCTAATGTAATACCTGTTACCGGCAAACACGATGGCGGCGTTGTTACCTCAAGCGTATAATCTTCCGCCTCACCTTGTCCAAAAGCCAATCCGCACGGATCGGTTGGTTGTGAAGAATTATAATCAGCCATAATACGCATTCTGTAGTTTCCTACAGGTGTGCCCAATGGAATTCCGAATGATCCCGAAAAATTACTTTCATATTGTGATGACTGGAACATTTGTTCACCGGAATCAAATACCAGGTCATTGTTCCAATCTACCCAAATACTAAATCCAAAGGTATACCAGGTTTCCAGTCCAAAATCAACCGTAAAGTTGATATCCGGAGCACCGGCAAAGTTTGAAACGGTCATGGAAGTGGCATCTTCATAACCGGTTGGCGAAAACCCTGAAGTTAAATTTGAGATATTTGTTGCTCCACCGGTTGTGGAAAAGTTGTTGATGTAGTAATCCGGATCAAGTCCTTCGAATTCACAATAACCGCTATAAGCGCTTATAGGTCCGAACCAACCGCTTAGGTCTCCACCCCCGCAATCTGCCTGTACGTAAAATTCATACTCGGTATTTGAAGTTACCGAAGCTGTAAAATCCGGTGTTCCGCTTGCTGTTCCCATAGTTCCCGTACCGGGAGTAAATCCGCTTACTCCGTATTCGATATTCCAATCGGTTTCGGTTCCACCGGCTGTCCAGGAAATATCAACAGAAGTAAGGCTTACACCGTCGATGGTTAAATTACTCACGTCAGTACACTGACCGAATAGATTGTTAGACCATGGCAGTAATAGCATGACGCCTAACAATAAATAAATTTTCTTCATAGTATTGGTATGTTTTTTATCCATTATTCTCAAGGTTTTTGATTTCTCAACCTTTAAATCTTTTTCCGAAACCCTGAGTCCCAACTAATTTTTGGAACCCAGGATTTCAATTTCTATAATCAACAATTAGCTTTATCAATCATCAGCCATGGCTGATTTTATCGAACGCTTTGCTTTCTCTTATTGAATAACTACGCGGTATATTTTTTCAGCGTTTTCAGTAGATAATTTGAAGAAGTAAGTACCTTTTTCAACACGACTTAAATCCACGCTGTTTGTTCCGGCTGAAATGGTATTATCCCCGCTTTCAATTATTCTTCCGTTCACATCTGTAATCTCCAGCTTGAAAGTTCCTTCCGTGAAAGCAGATTCAATAAATACAATACCCGTTGAAGGATTCGGATATAGATTCATTTCCTGGAATGCCGTTTCTTCTACAGACAACCAGTCACAAAAAGAAACAGTTACTACAATACCTGCCGTATCATCCGGGCAAACACCGTTTCCGGTAATATATTCAAAGTTGAACTGTCCCGGGAAATTTCCGGTCATAATCTGTGATCCCGGCAATAAATTATGCATCGGATCATACCAGTCACCTCCGAAATCAACTGTTCCTCCCAATCCTGAATATAAATCGATAGGGTTATTTTTACAAGCCGAAATGTTTCCGTCAAGTCCTGCGCTTGAAGCCGGATAAATGGTAATAATTGCTGAAGCAGTATCCTGAAGACATCCTTCGGTAATGTAATTCACCGTCATAACTCCAGCCGGTACAAACTCCGGGGCGAACATCGAATCATTTACAATAGCAGACGGATTTGGCGCAAAAGTCCATGATCCCATCTCATCATCTTTGACAATGATGTCGTTCAGGTCAACTGTTCCTTCGGTCTGGCAGACAGTTAAAGAACCATTTGTTCCTGCAGTCACTCCTCTTTCTATCAAACTGAAGTCATCCAACTGCAGGTAATACGGATTACCATCGGAATCAGCACTTACTCCGAATTTATAAATTCCCGAAACTGCCGGTGTAAAACAAGTGATATGGCTTGTAAAATTATTGTCCGGAACTTCCGTAGGGGTTATAAACACTCCTGTTGGAAGTGTCCCGACAACACCACTTTGTGTATTCAGTGAAACCACTTCTGCATTCCATCCGTCGTAATCTCCTTCTGTAGCAAAATAGAACTTGAACTCGTATTTTCGTCCTGCCGTTAACTGAAATTCGGGTGTCCACAAAGTATCTGCACCGTTCCAGGAATACATAGCCATGTAGTTTTCTCCTGAATATGCAGGAACACCGATTTCAAACGATCCGTCATAGTCGGAGAACCAGATATTTTCGGTAGAAGACCAGCAAGTTTGGAAATACCCGTAACCAAGGTCTGTCATCGATTCAAAATCTTCTGTCCACGGAAGAGAGGTAATCGGAGCGCAATCGGTTACTCCTGAAACCAAAGTCCAGAAAGACTCATCTCCGCCCCCGCAGTTTGCACGAACATAAATATCATATGGCATTCCCGGATTTAATCCATTTAGAGTAAACATGTTGCTGCCTGCAGATTCTGTTCCCAGTTCCGTTCCGGTTCCGGGCACAAAGCCAGGTGCTCCATATTCGATATCCCAGGCAGTTTCAGACCCATTAATTGTCCATGAAAGATCAAATGAATTCGTTCCTGTGGCATCTATCATCAAATCAGAAATCGGAGTACATGTAACAGCTTCAATCTGCACATTATCCAAAATCCAGTACATGGAATAATCTCCCATCCATCGAAAACGGACCTGGGCATCGGAAGCTCCGTTCAGGTCTGCCGTAATGTCAAGCTGTATGTGTTCCGGATCATTATTGGATGTCGAAAAAGAAGAATAAACTTCTACCCATGAACTTCCGTCCCAAACTTCTACGAAAATCGCACCTCCGAAGTCTGCATCAAAATATTGGTCAAAGGAAAGGAAGATCGGATTTGTAATCACGCTTGCATCAAACAGCGGGGTTTCCAATGCAGCATCTTCTACAATGGCGTCACTTCCATATTCATCACTGTCAAAAATAGCAGCAGGATCTGAAATAGGCAGTGTCAGGGTGCGTCCCCCGGGATTATTGAACCTCCACACATTTCCCCCTCCCTCGATGTCATTATTGGTCCAGTTAGTGGGAGGTATTATTCCGGTCGCAGAACTAAAATCCTCTGAAACAAGAACCTGGGCTGAAAGTTTATTTGTTAGCTGCAATAATAGCGAACAGCCCAGCATTAGGTAAATTTTCTTCATAAGTCTTTGGCATGTTTAAATACAAACACAATTATAATTCATTTAACAGCCTATTTTAGGTTCAATTTTGAAGAAAACTTGGATTCCAATAATAGATAAAAACTTAACTTTTTTGGATCAAAAAGTTAAGTTTCTGTTTCTTGATTTATCAATAATTGAACCGGCAAATTTCACCGGGAATAATCCGAATGCTGCCACTGAATCCAATACTCCTGCAATCCTTCTTTCGTGCGGAATAAACGGCTGATCCAAAGCCTTTTGTTCTTGACAATTTTACTTGGACTTGACAACAGGTCATACTTCCTCTTTTTCAGCGCTGGCTTGTGTCCCCACCCTCCGCAATGATCGAACGCGGTCATTGCCTGACTTTTGGGAACCCGTTTAAAAGGAATGTATACTTTATACTCTACGTAATTCGAATCACCATTCATTCCTTTGGTAGAAATACGGATCCGATTAAAGTCCACTTTACTGTACAAACTATCACGATACAATTGCTTCAATTTCTTCCCCACATATTCACACATTTTGTTCGAATATTGGTGTGCCACATCAGTACCGTTCAAATCCAGGCGATCAATATACCGCTCCGAAACAAACTCAACCCCGCGATACATTCCACTGCAGGCAGAATCCGAACAAAAGGGGGTGTCAATAATGCACGTGAAGGGCAGATTGTGAGAAGAGTCCATAACCATCTCATCCTGGTTTTCACCGGCAAATATCTGTTTGTTACCAGTGCTTTCACAGGAAGACACAATATGCAGGAGAGCACCGTAAACTAGTACTGAAATAACACGCAACATTTTATTCATTCCCCTAAAAATAATATAAAAGTCAAAAGGCTGAATGAAAACAATGTTAAGACTGGTAAGAGCTATGAATCGAATGCTTTTAATCTCTCAGGATCTTTACAGGATGCTTATTTTCGTCAATGGCCACAAAGGTAAAATCACCCGTCACAGCTTTTTCACGAACATCCGAATACATTTGTTCCACAAAAATGTCTACCCGTATTTTCAGGCTGGTACTTCCCAGGTATGTTACCTTTCCGATCAGTTCTACGATCGTTCCTGCCGGAATCGGCTTTTTGAAATCGATCTTGTCACTGCTCACAGTTACCATACGCTGTCGGCTGAAGCGGGTTGCGGCGATAAATGCCACCTCATCCATCAACTGCATGGCCGTTCCTCCGAACAAGGTATCATAATGATTGGTCGTACTTGGGAAAACTGCTTTAAAAATGCGCGTTTCCGCTTGTTCAATGCGTTGTTCTAATGTCATATTCTATAATTCGGAATGATTAATTATCAAGACTAAAAAACGGCTTCATAATTAAAGAATTCATAATTGATCATTCATTTTTAGTCTTCTTAAAAAGTGTGGAAATTTGGCTAAACTTCTGCTCTAATATCTTGGTGTTATATTCTTTCTTCATCTCCAGCATGCAGGGCGCACATAAACATTCCTCGTAATGATCGCAGATATACTGGCTTTCATCAACGCTTAAATTCACACCGGTACATTGACAAAGCGAGATCGATCCCGCTTTACATTGGAAGGAGGAATTACAGCGCGGGCACAAGACTTGTTCATGATCACTCATAAGTACTTCTATTTTATGTTCTGGCTTTCGGGATAAGAATGTAGAGGCAGTTTACTCCTTCAAAAAAGGAATCAAAAAAACAACCTTGACATATAGCTTCAAACCGCGAAAGCATGGTCAATTCCGTCCGTCAGCTGACGGGCAGGTTAGAAAAAGGCCGGTATCTGACTTTTCCGACGCCTTGAAAGGAGCGAAATTACAGTTGCGCGACAGTTCGTGATTTTCACACGATTCCCGATTATTCCATCCACCACAGCAGACTGGAACCTTTTTCCGGGCATTAATCAATGAAAGAACGTTGGGTAAATGTACTGACTAATTCCGAATGTCGAATTGCGAATTACGAATTAAAGAAGCAAAGTCAAAAAAAAATCAGGTTCTACCGAAGTAAAACCTGATTTTAAAATGAGGGCAATTTCAATTATTTCATCGTATTTGCACAGTTCATTTCTTCCTGAGATCCCCAGTAATTAAAATACTCACCTCCGTATTGTCCGCCACCTTCGTAATCTTTTCTGATCTGCCCATAAGCTAACCAGCATTTTCCATCGATTGTTACGGCGATATCTACCGGCAAGTACTTATACAATGGTAGTCCCCATTCGTTTTTCTTTACCAACCAGATGTCCGAAGTAATTACTGCCCGCGTTGCTTTTCCTTTTTCAACACCAGCCAACGCCATTCCTTCGTACTTTGGATTTGACATTTTCTTAGGTGCCAGGCGAACAGCATCAACCATTTTCTGGTGGTATTTTGCTCTGTGGGCATCACATTTCCCGCTGCTCACGTATTCATCCAGCACTGCTTTCTCTTTCTCCAATTTTGCCTGAACAGCATTGATATCTGTTTTATTCTCCAATAAATACTGTTTGTTGTAAAGAATATCGGCAAGCGGTTGTTCAAATTCTTTCTGATAGCTTTTAGCATTCAATAAATAACTTTCTTCTCCGTCGGAATTTTTCTCATGAATACGCTTAATCACGGCGTCTACCTGTGCATTCAATTCCGGAACTACTTTATATACTTCCACGTTGAAATAGTTATCGATATCCGCAAAACGTTTTTGAACGTAACCGTCTTTTACATAATCCGGTCTTTTTGTTTCAAACTCAGACTTGAATTTGTGATATCCCGTATAAGATGGCTCCAGGCTTTTATCGCTGATCTCCCACCCGCTTGTAGCGAAACGGTGATACTGATCTAATTTCTCGCTGTATTCTTTATTCAAAGTGTATACTTCAAATTTCTGTTTGCGGGTAGCTTCTACCTCATCCCAGCTTGCAGCAAGGTTTTTCACATATGGTTTTTTGGACTCAACCGGGTCGTTTTGCAATTTTGTCAGGTTTTCTTTTGCTTTCGCAAGATAACGTGTAGCATCTTCGTTACGGCCTTCTACATTTTTATTCCAATGATCATCACCCAGGATATTCTTTGTAGAATTAATCTCGTCACGTACGATACTGTATGCGCGGTAAGTAGGACTTTCAGGATCATACGCCGGCTCTCCGTTAATACTTCCTGCCGGTTTTGTTCCGGATGAATTGGATGAAGAACCGGAAGTGGAAGGAACGCTCTCTACCGCTTTTTCGGTTTTTTCCTTAGCACTCTTCAAGGCTCCTTTTAATTGAGCATGACTCAGGGGAATCGTAGTCAATAAAATGACAGATAATGTCAAAAATTTGTTCATAGTTGATTGTTTCGTGATTTAACAGTGTCAAATATAGGTATTTATCATTCATATTTTTCCATAAAAACAGTCAGGTTACTCTACAATTTAATACCTTTGTAATCGTGAGAAAGGCATTTGTATACATACTCTTACCCATTTTTATGTTTAACAGTTCGCTGGGAGAATTATTCAAGCTGCCTAAATTTCTCATTCACCTCTCAGAACACCAGACCCAGGATGAAAGTATCGGGATTGGGGACTTCATCTGGATGCATTACATGGGGCATGATAAAAATGATAACGATCAGGACAAAGACATGCAGCTGCCGTTCAAAAAAGTAGCTTTCCCCTTTTCTTTTCAACTGGCCGTTTTTTCAAACACCAAATTCGTTCCCGAAAACCGGGTTGTAGTCATTGACACCTATCTCCCTATTCTTTTTAAGACCAACCGTCCTAAAGATCCTGCTTTAGCGTCTTTGTTCAGACCTCCCTGCCGGGCATAGTTTTATTATAAGCAATGCTTATCGCTCTAAATACGAGCAGATTATTTCTTAAAATCTTCGAATTATGCTTCAGAAAATCATTGACTTTTCCGTTAGGAAAAAGTTGGTGATTGGATTATTCATCATCGCCCTCATTTCCTGGGGAAGTTATGAAGTAACCCAATTACCGATAGATGCCCTGCCTGACATCACAGACAATCAGGTACAAGTAATAACCGTTTCCCCTTCCCTGGGAGCAACGGATATCGAACGTTTGATTACGTTCCCCATCGAACAATCCTGCAGTAATATAGCCGGATTAAAACAGGTCCGGAGTTTTTCACGGTTTGGACTGTCTTTAGTGACGCTGGTCTTTACGGACGAAACGGACATTCATCTTGCCAGACAACAAATCAGTGAGCAGCTTCAAAAAGTCAAGCAGGAACTTCCCAATGGGATCGGCTCCCCTGAATTAGCACCGCTTTCCACAGGATTAGGTGAAATTTATCAGTACGTTATTCGCCCCAAAGAAGGTTATGAAGACCAGTATGGTCCGATGGAATTACGAACCATCCAGGACTGGACTGTACGCAGACAATTATTGGGAACTCCCGGCGTTGCGGAAGTTTCCAGTTTCGGCGGAAAACTCAAACAATACGAGATCGCTGTCAGGCAAGAACAATTAAAAGCTCACAATCTGAGTATTACCGATTTATTCGATGCTCTGGAACGAAACAATGAAAATACAGGAGGTGCCTACATCGAGAAAGGGCCTACCGTTCTATACATCCGCAGCGAGGGACTGACCCGGAACATTTCGGACATTCAACAAATTGTACTAAAGAACCTGGATAATGGAACACCGTTATTAATACGTGATGTGGCTGAAGTGCGATTCGGAAGCGCTATCCGCTATGGAGCCATGACTTTCAATACCAAAGGAGAGGTTGCCGGAGCTGTAGTCATGATGCTAAAAGGTGAAAACTCTTCCAATGTGGTGAAACGTGTTAAGAAACGCATTGAGGAAATTCAAAAAATGCTGCCGGAAGGCGTTGTAATAGAACCATTCCTGGACCGTACAAAAATGGTGAATAATGCCATTCGAACGGTAGAAACCAACCTGATGGAAGGCGCATTGATTGTGATCTTTGTACTGGTGTTTTTCCTTGGAAACCTGCGTGCCGGACTCATTGTTTCGTCAGTCATACCGCTTTCCATGCTTTTTGCTATTATCCTGATGAATTTGTTTGGAGTTGGCGGAAACCTGATGTCACTGGGAGCCATCGATTTCGGACTGATCGTTGACGGCTCGGTCATCGTTGTGGAAGTGATTCTCCACCGCTTTTCTCATTCCAAACAATTCAAACACATTCAGCGGATCGATCAAACTCAAATGGATCATGAAGTCACTAAATCCACCGGTTCGATGATTAAGTCTGCTGTATTCAGCCAGATCATTATATTGATTGTTTATCTGCCGATCCTGTCACTTCAGGGAATTGAAGGAAAAATGTTCAAACCGATGGCTTTAACCATTGTCTTTGCCATTTTAGGGGCATTTTTATTGTCTGTTACTTACGTTCCGATGATGTCGGCCTTGTTCCTGAACAAGAAAATAGCACACAAGAAAAACATCACGGACCGTTTAATGATTTGGCTGGAAAGAAAGTACCAGCCTGCTTTAAATCGTTTGCTGCGGTTTCCGAAAACGATTCTTGCCACCACATTCCTCATTTTCGGTTTGGCCGTTTATCTTTTACTGCAAATGGGCGGTGAGTTCATCCCGCAATTGGAAGAAGGAGATTTCGCAGTGGAAACCCGGCTTCTTACCGGCAGTAATCTGAATAATACGATTGAGTCGACTCAAAAAGCTTCTAAAATTTTATTGGAGCGTTTTCCGGAAGTTACGAAAATTGTCACAAAGATCGGAAGTGCGGAAGTGCCCACAGATCCGATGCCTTTTGAGGCCGGGGATATGATGGTCATTTTGAAAGACAAAAAAGAATGGACATCAGCCGCTTCATTTCCTGAATTAAGCGAAAAAATGACCAAAGCACTGGAAGAAGTTCCCGGAATTACCGTTGGATTCCAGTTCCCGGTGCAAATGCGATTCAATGAACTCATGACCGGCGCACGCCAGGATGTCGTTTGTAAAATCTATGGGGAAAACCTGGATTCGCTGACACAATACGCACACCGGCTGGCTCAAATTATCGGAACGGTGAAAGGAGCAATCACGATCTATGAAGAGAAAATGACCGGAATGCCCCAGGTTGTGATTACTTACAACAGACAAGGTATGGCCAAATACGGGTTGAATGTCGGGGAAGTAAACAGGATCGTTAATGCCGCGTTTGCAGGACAAACAGCCGGACAGGTTTATGAAGGCGAAAAACGCTTTGACCTGGTGGTTCGATTGGACGGAAAACAACGGGATAATATTTCGGACATCCAAAACCTGATGGTTCAAACTTCCAACAATACGCAAATCCCCTTATCCTATGTAGCAAAGATCGAAGAAGTCGAAGGAGTCAATCAGATCCAGCGCGAAAACACGAAAAGACGAATTATCGTCGGTTTCAATGTCAGCGGAAGGGATGTTCAGTCGATTGTACAGGAATTACAGCAGAAAGTATCTAAAAAACTGAATTTATCGAAGGAATACTCGATTGTTTACGGGGGTTCTTTCGAAAACATGACTGCAGCAAAAGCACGACTTTCGATTGTGGTTCCCATTGCCCTTTTACTGATTTTCCTCTTACTGTTCTTCGCATTTAATTCTGTGAAACAAGGATTGCTGATCTATACGGCCATTCCTTTATCCGCCATCGGAGGAATCATTGCGCTTTGGCTCCGGGATATGCCTTTCAGTATTTCTGCCGGCGTTGGTTTCATTGCGTTATTTGGAGTTGCTGTGCTGAACGGTATTCTATTGGTGAGTGAATTCAACCGCCTGAAGAAAGAAGGCTGGAAAGATGTTAAACGTATTGTGATCCATGCTACCAAATCCAAGCTTCGTGCCGTATTGATGACAGCCCTCGTGCCTTCACTGGGGTTCATCCCGATGGCAATCAGTACCGGGGCCGGAGGTGAAGTACAAAAACCATTGGCAACTGTTGTGATCGGCGGGTTGATCATCTCAACCATGTTGACTTTGTTCGTATTACCCGTTCTATACATCATTGCTGAAAAAGGGTTCTCCTATTTCAAATCCGGGAACCAGGCCCCAAAAATGATCGCCCTTCTTTTTATTTTCGGAGGTTTGTATACCCATGCACAGCAATCCATTACTCTGCAGGCTGCCATTGACTCTGCCGTAAAGAACAACAATTACCTGAAAGTTTCCGAAATGCAGGTGAAATATGCCCAGGCATTGACAAAAAGCGGCTTCGATATTCCACAGACCGAGGTAGGATTTGAATACGGCCAGTTCAATAGTAAAAACCTCGACAATAAATGGCTGATTTCTCAAACCATTCAGTTCCCCACCGTTTACCGGAATCAGGAACGATTGGTCCAAACAACCATCCGAATGAGCGAGATCAGGTTTGATCAAAATGTCCTGAACCTGGAAATAGAACTCAAAAGGGTATTTTATGAGTTTCTCCTGCTGGAAGAACGACGGAAACTACTCCTGCAGGCCGACAGCATGTTTTCCGGTTTGCAGCAAAAACTGACACAACGCTTTGAAAACGGCGATCTGGATATACTTGAAAAAGCGGCAGCGGATAATCAGCGGATTCAGGTAGCAAATCAATTGAACCAGCTGGAAACAGGATCTGACCTACTGGTCCTGCGCTTCAACATCCTGCTGAATACGCAGCAAACTTACCTTCCAGATCTCATGAACACGGATTCAAAATATGTACTTCTTCAGATACCTGACACGAATTCCATTGATAAAAACCCCGTGAAATTGCTGGGAGAACAGGAACTACTTTTTTCCCGACAGCAAATCCGTTTGGAAAAGAGCAAACTCCTGCCTTCTTTAAGCGCAGGTTTCAGCAGTGCAACCATTATCGGCTGGCAGACCCCTTATGCGGATCCAAAAGATCTTTACTTCAATGCTTCCGATCGGTTTTCTTCTTTCAGCGCAGGAATTGGAATACCACTCTTTTGGGGATCTCAAAAGCGAAAAGTACAGGCAGCCAATGTCTTCATGCTGCAAAAAGAACAGGAGTTAAAAGCCATTGACCAACAGTTAAAAATGCAATTTATAAGCGCCCTCAAAACATACGACCGGACCATCCGTTTACTGGAATCATTTGACAATTCCATGCTTCCCAATTCGGAAACGGTGATAAAGTCTGCTACGGAGAAACTACATTCCGGAGAAATCGGTTACATCGACTGGGTGGTTTTGGTCAACCAGGCCATGCAGACGAAAAGCGATTACTTCCTGGCTATTCAACAATTAAACGAGGCCGCATTCGAAATCGAACGAATCAGTCCTCTTAACAAATAACAATCAGATCATGAAATCAATTATCTATATTCTATTTACCGGTTTTCTTATTGCGGCGTGCAGCAGTAATAAGGATGAATCGAACGAAGAAACAGCTCCGGTGACCGATAATATGCTCATTCACCTGGACCAAAAACAAATCAAAAATGCAGATATCACAATCGGAGCTGCTACGGTCCGTAACATGCATCTCTCTTTGCAGGTAAACGGAGTCATTGATGTGCATCCCGGTAATAGCGTTTCTGTGAGTGCTCCGCTGGGAGGATATCTCAAAAAAACGGATTTGATTCCAGGTAAAAAAGTAGCGAAAGGAAGCGTCCTAGCCGTTTTGGAAGATCAGCAGTTCATTCAAATCCAGCAGGATTACCTGACAGCAAAAAACAAACTGCTCTACCTGGAAGCCGATTATAAACGTCAAAAAGGACTGAACGAAACGAAGGCAACCAGCGATAAATCCTTTCAGCAGGTACAAAGCGACTATTCCAATCAGCGGATCCTGCTGCGTTCATTGGCAGAACAATTACGATTGATCGGCCTGGTCCCGGAAAAGCTAACCGAAACGAATCTTTCCCGAAGTGTGGCCATCCACTCCCCTATTTCAGGTTATGTCACCAAAGTCAATGTCCATGTGGGAAAATATGTGACTCCTTCTGATGTACTTTTCGAATTAATCAACCCGGAAGACGTCTGTGTGAGTCTTACCGTTTTTGAGGACAATGTCCCGGAGATTGCAATCGGGCAATCTGTAAAAATTAAAATAAACAGCAAACCTGAAAATGAATACAAGGCAGTTGTTGAATTAATTTCTCCAAATATAGAAGCAGACAGAAGTACACAAGTACATGCCAAACTAGCGGAGAAATCTTCTGATCTGATGCCGGGTACTTTTGTCAGTGCGGAAATAGAGCTCCATGATGCACCGGTTACCTGTGTTCCCTCCGATGCACTTGTAAAATGGGAAAATAAGGAGTATCTTTTTATAACAGAACAAACAGGTATTTACAAGATGCTCCCTGTCGAGACAGGAATTTCAAATGAGGGGTTTACGCAAATCAAATCCCGGCTTCCCGCTTCCGGAATAGTGACTAAAAATGCCTATACCCTGTTAATGAAATTAAAGAACAGTGGGGAATAATGTGAATTCAAAATTTATCTTTTTAATACGCTCAATAAACAAAATAACATGAAACAAATACTTTTAATTTTAAGCTTTTATTGTTCAACAGGTTCCCTATTCGGGCAGAATTGGACCGGGGCCGTCAATTCCGACTGGAACAACCCTTCTAACTGGTCCACAGCGCCTTCAAACGGTGACAATATTGTGATTGATCCGGCAAACTATACGGGCGCCATGGCAGAGCCTGTTGTGAATGTCAACTCAAATTTCACTCCGGCAGAAATGCTCGTACAAAACGGTGCACAATTAACCATTTCTGCAACTCTGAATACCACAGATCGTGTGGAAATTATGGGAAGCGGAACACAGGTAATTATTACCAATTCCGGGGCTTTTTCATTGATCGGAGGCGGGAACAATGCACGTTTGATTTTCGTAGATGATGCACACCTGGAAATGAACGGCGGAAGTTTATCCAGCGGACAACGCCTGCTTTTTGAATTGGGGGCAACAGGAACCATTCATGCAGGAACGGTAACCGTTGGAGAAACCATTGCACTCGTAGACGGAAGCGCTTTAGGTTCCAGTAAACTGGTACAAAATGGCGGAACGATCACCACCAATGCAGAATTTGGTTTTGAGAACGAAGCCGGTGTTTACTACCCTGCTTTTGAACAGAATGGAGGAATACTGAATATTAATGGCTCATTGCTTTGGCTTGGTGCCGCTCCGGGTGCCGGAAAAGGTTATTTCCGCTCAAACGGAGGAACTGTAAAAGTTACCGGTACAATCGGGAATGATCCGACCAGTACCATGGGAATGCACCTGGAATTGAATGGCTCTTCTGCCGTATTGGAAAATTCGGGAACAAGTGTTCAGCTATTGGTTGGAGATTCGATTGTATTGGCAGACAGCGCTGTCTGGAAAGATCTGAATGCACCAAACTGGATCAATGACGGAGTAGTATTTGGGACCAGCAATTCTATGTTTCAATCCGGAAACACCCTGCTGAACGGGAATACGAACGGATCCGGAACTGCTGTTTATCAATTTGGAAATGTCACTGTTCCTTCCGGAAAATCCCTGGTTCACATTTTCCCGATTGAATTGCGCATCAGCGGAAACATGGATATCCTTGGTTCTTTCAATCACAACAGCAATCGGTTAATTCTAAACGGAACAAAAAACCAAAGTATCAATCATGCTTCGAATAATCTTGTGTTGCATGGATTTGAGGTCAGAAACCAGGCAAACGGCCCTGCTGACGGCGGTTACGGAATCTCTCTAAACACAAACATCACCATCAATAATGAACTCCAACTGAATGACGGAATCATTGTCTGCGCCCCCGGGAAATTAGTCAAATTAGTTGACAACATCTATCTTTTGACCGGATCAACGGATTCTACTTTTATTGACGGTTATGTGGAAAAAACCGGAGACGATCCGTTTACTTTTCCGGTTGGAATGGTTCCTGACCGTTACCGTCCGTTAACAATTACTCCTCCTGCTTCCGTAAATTCAATCGTAAAAGTAGGTTATAAAAATACTCCATACAGCTCTCTGACACCTGTTGAAGCTCCCATGCAAAGCGTTAGTGCCCTGGAATACTGGGATTTCACCAATTCGAATCCCACTGACTATCCTGGCGTAACCGTGGGCTGGAACAATGCTTCACAAAGCGGACTTACGGATTGCGCAGACATCTCACTGACGGTTTGGGACGGAACAAAATGGGCCTTTGCCGCTTCAGGTACTTCGGGGTTGTGCAACGGAGCTGCCAGCGGTGAACTTTCCAGTTTCGGGAATTTACCGGCAAACGGCCCGATCACTATCGGGTTCACCAGCAATGTAACCCAGCAGACCGCTATTTTATGCCACGGAGATTCGATTACGGTCGGAACAAATACTTACTCCGCAGACGGAACGTATTTCGATGTATTCCAGGATATCAACGGAGATGACAGTACGGTGGTAACAGTGGTAACTATTCTGGATCCGATCATTAACTCCATAACTGATAACGTGACCTCCATTACAGTTGATGCCCCAACAGCAACCAGCCTGGTATGGATCAATTGTTTGGACGGAACTCTGGCTGACGGTACCGGTGGATTTACATTTACCCCCGTATCAAACGGAACGTATGCCGTAATTGCAAGCCATAATGGTTGTTCGGATACCAGTAACTGTGTGATTATTGATCAATTGGGGATATCAGAATTCAGTACGAATAATCTGGAGATCTATCCGAATCCTTTGAAAACCGGGGAAAAACTCACCGTAAACACTACCGCAGACAGCTATATCATTCAAACATTGGATGGGAAAAACATACTTCCGGAATCAGTTTCATCTGCAAATGGAAAAAGCGAAATCCAACTACCTGCATTGAGCAGCGGAATTTATCTCCTAAAAGCGGTTACCGGCGCTTCTGCCCCACTCATGGGACGTTTCAAAGTCGATTAATACATCCAAATAATCAGGTATCCCCGATCAGTAATAACCGGTCGGGGGTATTTGTTTTTCAGCTGTTCGGATAAAGCTCCTGATTTTTGATACTAAAGCATCGGAAGCTTGATCAAAGGCGCGTGAACGTGAATCAGAAGCAGCGGAAGTTCAAACAAAGACGTGGGATCGTCGTGCAAAGACGTGGGAATGTCAATCAGAAGCATCGGAAACTAAAACAAAGACGCGGGAAGCTAAAACAAAAGCGTCGAAAGCTAAAACAAAGGCGCGTGATCGTTAATCAGAAGCATTGGAAGCTCAATCAAAGACGCGTGATCGTCGTGCAAAAGCGTGTGAAAGTCAATCAGAAGGATGCAAATGTGGTTACAAAAGCATCAACGAGTGAAGCAGAAGCATCGGAAGTTCAATCAAAGCTTGCCTTTTCCTATTTGTTACGGCCGGTCCACAAAATCAAAAAAGAAAGCGAATCCGTATTTTTCTTCCAATTCCTTCTTGCGTTTATCGACACTGAATTTCTGCATGTGAATTTTTGCGCGGTTGGCATCTGCCCGCTGAATACCTTCAGCCGTCACATCATAGGTCTGAACCTTACTTTGCGGGTCAAACCCAAAAATATTGTAGGAAACTATTTCCTTCGGAAATTGGCACGTTTCGGCAGGATTTGTTGATTTTTCCTTGAACCACAGGATCGATTTTTCTTCCAAAATCCCGTAATCTTTCGGATGCAGGTATCCCATTTCGACCGCTTTAAACAGTGCCCGTTTATTTTGCTGGAAAAAACATTGTGAGTGGAGTACGATATTCATCGGGCATTTCAAACGCAATTCACATTCTTCGGAATACTGAGTATCAGTCATCGGCATATCAGCATACAGATCTTTTCGTCCTGTTTTTTTGTAAAATTCAGTCCACATTTCGGTGGTTTTAATTCCCAGCAGGTGCTCATTGGGGAAAACACCTTTGTTTAGCAGTTCTATCAAAAATTCCCGGGTCTTATTCTCATTCTGATGGAACTGCTGGCTATCCCCGCCTGTTTTCAGCTTCAAACTATCCGACTGGTAACACATGACGCAGATCTGTTCCAACAATGCTTTATCTACGTTTGGCTGTCGGCCGAATTGCTTATACAAGCGTGCAACTGTTTTGTACAACTCCGGATAATACCGTTCCTGGATAAATTTGCTTGCAGTAACCGATTTCAAAGGCATTCCGTTTTTGAAAGCGATGGCTAGATAATTTCTGAAACGCAAACTATCATTCAGGTAAAGCGCAATTTGAGCGGCAATGTAAGGATCTTTCAAAAAAGGTTTGTTAAGAGCAAATGCGCGGTCGTAATACATAAAACAGCTCGAATCCATTTTAAGTACAAATTCTTCTTCAGCCTTGTTTACCAGCTTATAATATTCCACATAAGATTTATCCTGGGAAAACACATTGAAAGCGGCCACTAATAAAAGACCAAGCACATAGTTCTTCATATCATTTGAATTGTCTCCGCCAAATTTAACGAAACTAATGACGAATCACTCTTCCTTTCGATCTAATTATCGATTTGTATGAACCTGCCGGCACTCATCATGAATTTCATTCCATTCAGTTTAAACGTTTTCCCGTTCCCCATTTGAGCGATATTCGTGAGGTCTTCCTCCATGGTGTGTACGCTCCCGCCTGTAGCATAAGCAAGGTCGAGATACAAAGTATTCATGCGGTCTTTTACTCCGCAGACCACAATCTTCAGCGGTACTTTTTGCTGTTTGAGAAATTCCACGAGTTTCATGTCGCAGGGATCTTCCCAGTTATCGGCAATCAGGACCACATTGTTCTTGTTCTCCGGGTATTTTTTAATGGCATAGCAAACGGCTTCCAAGTCATTTTCGATGTGATTTCCCTTTTCCATGGCAGTGTATGCCAGTTCAATGACTTTATCCGCATTCGATGATTCGATGGTCCAAAGCCCGGTTGGGTCCAATGTACCGGTCTGCGTATTGCTGTTTTCTTCATCGTCATTGAAAAAGACAATCTGTTTGAAAGTCTTTAGTTTCTGATTGGCTTTGATCCAAAGCAGCAGCTGTGAGGTGTACGGAGCCATACTTCCGGTGACGTCCGTGACAACCAGCATATTTTTCCAGGTCGGCTGGCGCTCGAAAACTTTCAACAAGCTAGAATCCTGCGGAGGTGTTTTTTGTTCTACAATATCCTGGATGATTTTGTGCTCTTCCTGGTAAGTCGGCATCTTCCGGTAATAAATTTCAAAGCCATGGAAATACGTGTGCATGTCGCGCTGTGACTCCACACCGGTTTGTTTGACAATATTCCAGTCGATAATACTGCTGTTGAAAGCTTCCGGAAGCAGGATGTACAATTCCAAAATGCGCCGGCGGTTCAGCTCCGTGAAATCCTTACCATAAGGATAATCGGAATAGACCAGATCGACACGAATAATGGTTTGGTCTTTCAATGCTTTCACATCTTCCGGATTCAGGATGGTGTGCTCGCCGGGAGTCATCCGGATCCTGGCAACACTGTACCCGTTTTCAAGCGGCCGGTACTTCGCGACTTTCAGCGTATCGCGAAAACGGAAATTTTCTCTGATATAGACTTGTGCAATAGTTGTCTTTCCGATCCCAAGAAAGAGTAACAAAAGTGGAAGTATCGATTTCATACTCCTATAATACAAGGGGTTGAAAAAGTAACACTATCTAATTACGAATTACAAATGCCTAATTACGAATCATTAGACGGCCAATCCGAAACTTCCGGAAATCAATAAGAATATGGATCCATAATTCCAGCTGGGATATGGTGGTCTTTGTTCCAAAATTGTCCGGGATTTACACTGCCATCGTATTCATTACTGTAAATAATCTGAAGTTCTTCTTTTCCATTTTTACCTTTATCAGAATATTCCAGCTTGATCCTGAGCTTAGTCTTGTATTCTCCCTCATAAGCAGGGGTTACAAAAGGCCAGTATTCATTGGGCATTAATTTTAATCTATGATAACTATTTCCGCACCAACTACTTGGCAAATGCTCAATGTCCGCCCATTTTCCATGCTTATTTTTAGCCTGCACATTCATATATAGGCGGCTATCCTGCGCACCAAAACGAATCGTATCTGCGGTCTTATTCGCAACATAAACCCGAAACCCTTTATATTCTGAAAAAGATGTATCGGCTATTTCATTTACCCAAACACTTAATTTATTCGTTTCGAAAGGAAAACTATCCGTAATTTGTTTAGCCGAATTCCTGGATTTCCCAAAACCTCCCAAATCTGCTTCATCTCCATCTGAAATCGCTGTAAAGTAACCACTTATCATATATTCCGTATCAAATGAAGGAAGTTCAGTTACAGACAGATCACTTTCTTCCCAAACAACCACACCTTCTTTGTTGAGGTAACTTAAACGATCATTAATCAACACTCTGAGTAAATCATTTTGAAAAAGTCTCGAGTCAAAATCCTGAATAATCGGGAGTCCAATTAGTTCTCCTTTTAAATTGGCAATGCCATAAATAGACTGATCTAACGAATCCGAACTTTCATAAATCAGTAGTTTAGCTTGATAATCAATTTGAACGATTTCATCAAATTTTGGCTCGAACAAGTATCTTCCATTTGTATCAATGATTCCCCAGAGCCCTTTTTTCATCACTCGTGCAATTCCATTATGGAATGTTCCTTTAACAAAGCCATAGGATTCATTCCCGATCCTTTTCAGTTGCGTATCATAGAGATGGTATCGCTCCTTTTCCTTAATGAATACTCTTCCATCTGAGAATTCCTCTAAGTGCCAATTTAGTGTATCATTCAATAGAATTTCACCCTTCAGATTGATATAAGCTGTATACTGTTTTTGGAAAGCTGTATATTCTTTTTTTACTGGATCCCAATAGTTCTTAAAGTTGATAATTGTCATCCCACTATTGAGATCTTTGTACAAATAACTCTGGTCTTCTAATTGCCTTTTAAAAATCAACCTCCCTTTCGTATCAATATATCCTTCAAAGTCATCTTTTTCATATCCGGATTTAACAAGAGCAAATCCATTTGCAAAAGTTTTGATCTGGATGTATCTACCAAAATCAACTACCATACGTCCATTTGTATCCATCAATCCAACCTCGTAATCGTAACTTTCTTTTTTGTCTCTCTTCAATCGGGATACAATAGCGACTCCATCGGTAAAATCAAAAACTCGTTCTAAAGAATACGGAGATAATAGTTTTTGGGAATGAATATCAATTAATTTGACAAAATCCTTTTTATCATTTACAATTGCTTTATTCGAGCTAATCAACCTGATATTTCTGTAATGCCTATTATTTATGACCTCTTTCCCTTTCTTGTCTATCAGCTTTACATTCCCATTGATATAAACACTTGCGAAACCGAAATTAAATGCATCTGCATAGTCAAATGCTGCCGGAATTATGAACTTCCCCTGAATATCAATATATCCATACCTCCCATTCACCCGTACAGCTGCAAGTCCATCGGAAAATTCTCCAGCATTAAGAAAAACCGGAGGAATGATAACCTTTCCTGTTTGGTCAATATAACCGAATTTATTGTTTTCTATAATCTTGAATCGCGCCTCTTCCTGACTAAAAGAATTGAAAGTTTGGACAATAACAAACAAAAAAAAGAGGCAATATATACTATTCTTAATCATTCGGGCATTTAGATTTTAAAGGTAATCAATGAATTGTCTATTTAAAAGTTACAACTCAGAGATTCACTTCCAATCTTAATTCCATAAACAGACTTTTAAAATTGAAAAAATCGGCTGGAACGAGCCAGATACCAATTACTTTATGTGTAAAGTGGCGAAAAATTTTTCGCCACTACTGCAATTAATCATTCGTAATTCGTAATTCGTAATTCGTAATTCGTAATTCGTAATTCGTAATTAGATAGTTATTTATCTGAATAAAGCGGCGTATTTTGCCCGGTTATCAATCATTATCCAGGTTAAAACTGCTGTTAAAATAAGTGCAATCGGCAAACCGGATGGCGCATTAAAAATATGTGTGAGCAAAATTCCCACCATAACCGGAAGGATCATAATTGCTCCCAGCGCACGGTATTTAGGGATAATCACCAAAACACCCCCGATGACCTCTACTACCACAATCAATGGCATCAACCAGGTAATTGCAGCAAAAGCCTCTACCAGTTTTACCATATTTTCAGGCATATCTTTTGGCATCGGCATGTATTGGAAAATCTTGTTGAGTCCCGAGTTGATGAACATCAACCCGAAAAGCAGGCTGACAACAAACAAAATCTTATTTTTCATCTTTTACTTTTTAAGTTTTGGTAATAATTCGTCCAGCTGCTCCATTCCCATAGATAAACCTTCTTTGAAGCCCATTTTGATGGTTTCTTCCAGCTGGGCAAGGTCATCGTATGAAATATGGATTGTTACTTCCGTCAGATCTCCTTTGCTCTCAAAGGAAACTTCCCATTTGGAACGCGGCATATCTTCATTAACTTTTCCGTTGCTATCCGTAAATGCATCCAGGCCGGCAAAAGAATCCTCCGGACGGATCTTTGTGTAATTCACGATCGACCAATGTTCCTGCCCATCCGGACCAATCATGGCGTACAACCAGGTTCCGCCGTCTCTGAAATCCATGGTTTTCGTCTGTGCATTCCAAGGTTTTGGTCCCCACCACTGGTCCAGGATCTCGCTTTTGGTGTATGCATCCCAAACAAGGGATTTGTCTGCCGCAAATTCTCTTTTTACGGTGATTGTTCTGTTGTCTTTATCTACAGAAAAATCAAGTGCTAAATTGTGTTTCATCGTCTCTATTTTTTAGGATTAAAATTTCCCTTCTCCTTTAACAATTCACTGGATTCGTAACTTTCACACGTAACTCCGAACAAGTTAAAGCTTCCAAAAAGGGTATCCAAAAAGTTAAACATTTTTCACTTTTGCCTTTTCACTTTCAATTGGTGTGGTTGACCATCCAGTTAACTCCGAATTTATCCGTGAAAGAACCGTAATATGCTCCGAAGAACATATCCTCGAGCGGCATGGTCACCCTTCCTCCCGCTGAAAGTTCGTCGAAAATGCGTTTCGCTTCTTCCCGGGTTTCCGGCTCAATGGAAATATGCATATTGTTCCCGGAATTCAGCTCAAATCCCATTTCTTTCGGAGCATCTGTTCCCATCAATACGTGATGTCCGGTAATTGGTAATTCGACGTGCAAAATCATTTTTTTGACCGATTCTGCTACCGGCGGGTGATTTCCGTCTGCCGGGATATCTCCGAAGCGCTGAATTCCTTTTCCCGAAAATTCGGTTTTGAAAACGGACTGGTAGAATAAGAATGCTTCTTCCGTATTTCCCGGGAAATTCAAATAAGTACAAACGCGCGGAAACCGGTTTGGCTTTAATTCATTACGCAGTTTAAATTTCATCTCGATGTACTGGTCCAGGTTCTCCATTGCCATCGAGAATCCTTCTTTAAAACCATACGAAATGATTTTTTCCAAATCTTCCAGGGTTTCGTATTTGATCGTGATATTCACTGTTGTATTTTCACCGTTATCGGAAAACACATTGTTCCATTGTGAACGCGGGAAGGCTTCATTGAGCGTTCCATGTTCGTCGCAAAAACCATCCAACCCGGAATAGGACTTCTGATTTTCGATGGTTTGGTAATCCAGTTTACACCAGTGGACTTCATTCTCCGGAGAAATCATTGCATAATGCCACATACCACCCTCTCTGAAATCCATAGACTTGGTCTGTGTAAGGAAAGGTTTCGGTGCCCACCAAAGGTCCAGGAGTTCCGGTTTAGTCCACGCATCCCAAACCAATGAGCGGTTTGCTGCGAAATCGCGTGTTACGTGAATAGTGTTGTTTTCCTTGTTTACGGAAAAGTCAAAAAGCAGATTTGAATTCATTTTTTTTGTGTTTTTAAAGTTGCTAAAACATCATCTAATTGATTGAAGCGGCTTTCCCAGATCTTTTTGAACTGTTGCAGCCAATGATCGATCTCTTTCATTTTATCGCCGTTGAGTTGATAATAAATCTCTCTTCCCGATTGGTTCTGCTGCAGTAATTCACATTCGGTGAGAATGCGCAGGTGTTTTGAAACTGCCTGACGTGTGGTATCGAAATGCTCGGCCAGGGCATTCGGCGTCATGGATTGAACAGCCACCAGCAGGATAATTGCTCTGCGGGTCGGATCTGCTATTGCTTGAAAAACATCTCTTCTCATGTCATTGAATTTTAAAATCCGAAACCAATCGGTTTCACAAATATATACGCAACTGATCGGTTTCGCAAATTTTTTCCGGATTTTTTTTGTAAATTCATTGAAAGAAACATCTTCAGGAGTTTGATTATCCCCTGATTTAAAGGCATTCCGATGAAATACAGTTTTCTGATTTTAGCAGCTGAAGTAATCGATCCGGAAACGGAAACTTCCATTTTGTGGTATATTTTACCAACCAGCGGATTTGCTTTGCTGCTTTCGCTTTATTTCATTATCCGGCAAAAAAGAAAGAATAAATAAATGATGCCTATTTTCTTGAGGACCTTCGACGAGAAATCAGGAAACAACATCACCAAAAGCAGCAACTCGTTTTTCACCTTACGATGTTTTTGCCCATCAGTATTTTATTGGAAATGAGTGTTGATCCGTCATAAACTTCATGTTTCAGAAAGCCGTAATCCGAATTCACGTAATAAAAACTGTGTTTACCTCCTGCGGTTGGATCATTTGTAATTTCTGTTCTTAGGACCTGGTAGTAGAACTGATCGTAAACGAACAGGGAATCATAGCGGGTTTCATTTTGCGCTAAAGAACCGTTGTAGCCGTCATAAATTGGTACCGCCGAATTTACGGTGCCTTCAAAACCTCTGAAAAGTCCATCCGGAAGAACAATGTAACTCCTGACCTCCCAGGGATTTGATATGGTCAGGAACTCATGATTCTCATAAGTTGTACAGAAATCTCCCTTAAATCCATAGGCAAAGGTGTGGATGTAAACACTGTCTGTCTGCATGGTCACTGAATCAATGCTCACCCAATAACTTCCGGTGCGGTATTGACAGTTTAAGAGATCTGCAGAAGTAATGTACACATTCCCGGGACAGTTGTTTTTAGTGGGTTCTTCTTCTTTTTTACAGGAAACAATTAAAAGAATGACGCTCAGAAGGCAGGTTAATTTTCTCATAGCATTTTCAATTCAGGTTACTTAAAACTAAGCTTTTCTTTTGGAATTCAAACTCCTGACTTCATTCAAAAACGTCAAAAACGTCAACCTGCGTGAACACTGCGGACAAAATTTATCTTTTACTACCTGCGGATTTTCTAATTCTTTCACCAATTCGAAATGCTGAAAACCGATTCGTTTTCTGTCAGTAAAACCGAAATACTCAGGCCGGTATGAGCCAAAATCTACATCGCAAAAGTTACAAAGAGTCAGTCGAAGCCCCTGATAGACCTCATAGATGCTGTAAGTATGAATTCCCTGTTTCAGATGGTTTATTTCTTTCGGATCCCAGCCACAATCATCGCACGGAGCACACTCGCGTACTTCCAGTTCGTGATAGCAAATCGGACACTGTTCCATAGCCTGATGCATTTAAAGGCTAAGATAATGGAATTTGAGTTTTGTTCGTTGAATTACAGCAATTTATACTAGAACTGCTTTGGTTTGGTTTTCCGGGAAGCGTGTTCTACCAATTCATCCAACCGTTTCTGTCGAGTTTCCGGTCGTTTGGCACTCATGAGCCAATACAGCATCATTTTCTTTACAGATTTGCTCAAACCTAAAAAATAGTCTGTTGCTCCTTCATACTGGTCTAATGCAGCTTCAAAATCTTTGGGAACAACCAGTTCTTCCACTTCATCGAGTATGGTCCACGATCCGTTTTGTTTGGCGATTTCAACGCATTTAAGTCCGGCCCTGGTCATCAATCCTTCATTGATCAGGCGTTCAATCTTTTCTTTATTGATCTTCGACCAGGTGCTTTTGGCTTTTCGTTTACTGAAAAACTGGTGCGATTTTTCGGAATCAATAGCAATTTTCTTGCTGTCTATCCAACCGAAACACAGCGCTTCATCTACCGCTTCACTCCAGGTCAGTGTTGGCTTTCCGGAAGCTTTGGTATAAAAAACGACCCAGGCAGCTTGTTCTTCTACGTGGTTTTCTTCCAGCCACCGGCGCCATTCCATACGGCTCTCGGGATAAAAAATGGGGATCTCTTTTTTATTCATTTTCCATTAAACTAATTATAAATTTCTATCTCTCTTCTTAAACGAAGAGTTGTTTTTTGAAAAACACTGCAAACCAAAGTGTTCCAAACAGCACATACTCCAGGTAAGCCACCAATACAGTAAACCAATTGATCAATAAAGCAAGTCGAACCATTTCTTTTTGAATTCTATTTCAACAAACTTACAAGGCACTACTGACAACCCTATGGCAGTGGGTGAAAACAGAATGAGAAAAAAATGAGAATGAGGGAGAAAAATAGATCTCGTTGGTTAAAGCTATGCGAAATCCCAATAGCTAGTTCACGATAAACTTATAGCCTATTCCGCGGATGTTTACGATTTTGATACGTTGGTCGGGTTCCAGTTTCTTACGCAGTTTAGAAACAAATACGTCAAGCGTTCTTCCGATGTAATCTCCTTCGTCCCCCCAAACGATTTTCAGGATATGTTCCCGTTCGATAGATTGGTTCTTATTTTCATAGAGCAGGGAAAGCAAATCGGATTCTTTACTGGATAATTCTGTCTTTTCGTTTGAATGGAGGAGTGTCATGTTTTTCTGATCAAACAAAGTATCACCTATTCTTACAATATCCGGATCACTAGCATCAACAATCGGAACCACAGCGGCTCTTTTCCTCCTGAAATAAATCAATACTCCTATAAAAGCACAAATCGATCCGATGGGCAGTGCAATCAGGGAATAAGAAGATCTTTTCTTAACAACCGGGAGAGATCGTTCTGATTTAACAGTTTTTCTTACCGGAAGAGAAGGTGACGATACCGGCTGGTTTTCCATAAGTAATGGCTGCATCGGGGATGTGTGGTAAAGCGATCCGGTATTCAGACTGTACCTTTTCAAGACTGTAAAGAAGATTACATAGCACGCTTTCGGTTGATAACGCGGTCCGCAGGGTATCAATTCCGGATTGATCGAATCACTTTTTTCGTAACTGTAAACGACTTCATCATTTTCGCAGCGTTTTACTTCCACAATGTAACTACTTGCGGCTTTCATTTCCAGGATTACCCGGTTAATTATTGAAGCTAAATCTCCCGGATTAAAAGCAAATGCCGTCCCGAATTGGATTTTATAGCTTTCACCTTCTTTTTCGATGGGAAATACACGTGAAGTACTGTCACCGGAACTCAACAAGACCTGATGTCCGACCATTCGCAGTGAAACCAACAGGTGCTTTTCTTCTTTCGGTGTTTGAGCATAACCGATTGTTCCGCTAAAAAGCAGCTGAAGCAAGATGTAAGTGATGATTTTCAATTTTCCGGGCATCGTACTGCAAATCTACGTGAATACGCACTGAACAGGAAGCGTTCCGACTGTAATTTACATTAATTTACACTTGGAATTACCAATCATGAATAGTGACAATACTGCAAAACAACATCCTACTCCTCACCTTCAGTCACGGAATTTACCTTCATCGATTAATTGCAGCAGGTAATTGTTCAAACGTTCTATATTCTGTTTTTGTCCTTCATCGGCTTTATGCGCTTTTACAATAACCTGGTATTGTTCTTCGGAATCGAACAGCATGTTCCAATGCATTTCGGTGCCGTTTTCAACGGATTCGAATAAAACGGTCGTTATAAAATGCGGATTAAAGTGCTCAAATACAATTTTCTTCAACGGAATGATCTCTTTGTAAATACTCCTGTTGGGATAGTTAGTTCCATCAGGTCCGTGAAGTGTCAATTTCCACAATCCTTCTTCCCGAAAATCCATTTCGTGAATGGTTGTTGAAAATCCGTCCGGTCCCCACCAGTGAATGATTTTTTCCGGATCCGTCCACGCTTCCCATACCAAAGCGAGAGGTATTTGAAAGGTTGCAGTTGTTTGAAGTTCTTGCATACTAATTCCTAATTAAAAATTGTTCAAAGGGTTCAACTAAAAATTCTCATGGAACTTTTTAAACTTTTGAACTTTTAAACTTTTAGTATTCCTCTAAACCCACGGGCAGCGTAATAAGATTCTGCACCATTGTGGTACATAAAAACGGTTCCGTAGCGGCGGTCGCAGAAAATGGCACCTCCCAGTTTGCGGATGGCTGCAGGAGTTTGCACCCAGCTGGAAGTTTTGGTATCGAAATTTCCCAGCTGTTGTAATTCGCGGTATTGTTCTTCTGTTAGAAGCTCAATTCCCATTTCAGCTGCGCGTTCCAGTACACTACCCGACGGTTTATGTTCTTTTCGTGAATTCCAGGCCTCCTGGTCATAGCACAAACTCCGCCGTCCCTTCGGGCTTTCAGGCGAACAATCGCAAAACAGGTATTCGTCTTTTTGTTGATCGTAAGCGATTACGTCCGGTTCACCATCAGTGGCTTCCATTTCATCCAATGACCACAATTTCTTTGGATTTGCTTCCAATTTAGCTTGTATTTTCGCCCAATCCATTCCTTTATGGCGGTCCATGTGTTTTTCAAATCGCTTTTTCAGTACGTTCAATAATTCCTTTGCCGCTTCTGCTGATAATTGCTTACTCATTTTTCGATGCTTTTTTCTGTATCAAATATTCATTCACGTCATTCAATCCTTTTCCTTCCAAAATATCGGGAGTGCATTTTTCAATGCGTGATTCGCGCGTTTTCGCTTGTTTGGGTTGTGAAAAATGCAAAATATACGCTCTTTGCCGACCAGGAGTCAATGATCCGAAAGCTTTTTTCAAAGCGGGATTTTCTTGAAACTTCGCTGTTAATTCTTCGGGAACCGGGTACTCTTTGGTCTTTTTCAGCTCCACTTTCTTCCCGGATTCCTCCACCTCTACTGCCTGAAAAATGTATGCTTTCAAATCGGCCTCCAGTGATTTTATTTCTTTTAAGCCGGTAAAACGCACTTGTCTTGCCGACTGTACATTTTCCGTCTGCTGAATAAGAATCTTTTTCGGGTCCTTCATCAGCGCACCTTTAAAGAACAGGAATGCACAGTATTCTTTGAATACATGGATCAACACAATATTCTTTTTTTCGTAGGTATAACAAGGACAGCCCCATTTCAGATCTTCTGTCAGATGGCATTCCAGTAAGATTTTCCGCAATTCCTTCACCTCACTTTTCCACTTTTCTTCTTTCTCGAAAAACCAATCGACTTTCGGGTTCATGTGCTCAATTTGTTTGTGTTATTCTTCGTTCAGCCGGTCTGAAATACCAAGATACAACAGTTAGTACTAAAAGCAAGATGGAAGGAAAGATTTCGCTCAACGGACTTCCGGAGGCAATGTGCGAAAAAACAGCTCCCGACATGGCGAAGAAAAATCCGGCGTAGGCCCATTCCTTCAAGATCGGGAATTTCGGAATCAAAACAGCAATTACTCCCAGTATTTTCCAGATTCCCAACAGGGTTAACAGGTAAACCGGGTATTGCAGCGCGGCCATACGTTTTACATCCTGTTCCATTTGAAGCAGCTGCACGATGCCTGTTGAAAGCATTCCCAGTGAAAGCCAGATAGTGGCGATCCAATAGCTAATTTTTGTTGCTCTATTCATAAAATTATCAATTTTGAAATGATCAATTATCAAGACTTTTCAAGAGTCATGCTCTTGATCATTCTGCCATTCATAATTGATCATTTAGTATTTCCTGAATGCGGTTATGTGCCATATTGATTCCCTGTGCAAACGGAAGTTTCAGTATCTGATCGCGGATCTCGGGCGAACGATAAATCACATGCATAATCAGCTTGCTTTTATCTTCAGATAATTTCTCAAATTCCAAAAACTCCAGCTGGGCACCAAAAGGAGCATTCTCCATTTCAAAGGTCCGGACAATCTTTTCATTCGGGATAAAATCGTGAATAACTCCGTTGAAACCGTGCTTGTTTCCCATCGGATCGGTTGTTTCAAACCGGTAGCTTCCATGCTTTTTATTTTCCAGTTTCAGCACTTTTGTTCCCATCCACTGTTCCACAATATCTGATTCTTCGTATGCTTTGAATAACAATTCCAAAGGCAGATCAAACTCGCGGGTGATGATCAATTCCTGTTTGCCGTCTTCGGCATGAATGTTTGTTTTTCTTTCCATTTCTTCTCTTTTTCCCGCAGAAGAGCGCTGAGGAACGCAGAAAATTTTATTGCATTTAATCATGCCTTCCCGCTCTTCTGTGCTAATTATTTGTTTTTGAATTGTTTCATGATTTCTTCGAGTTTGTTGAATCGTTCATCCCATAGTTGGCGGAACGGCTCTATAAAGTCGGCCACTTCTTTCATACTCTTTGCATTGATGTGATAATAGACTTCCCGCCCGTTTTGGGTTTGATGAAGCAATTCGCATTCGGTCAGGATTTGTAAATGCTTTGAGACAGTTGGTCGTGCGGTATCAAAATTAGAAGCAATTGCTCCTGCAGTCATCGATTGGGAAGCCACGAGCAGTAAAATGGCTCTTCTCGTCGGATCGGCTATTGCCTGGAATACATCTCTTCTTAAATTCATTCGATTGTTTTTATTTGTTATTCGTCGAATGGAACTCCATAAAGCTCCGTTTCATTATGTAGCTATTTGACTACAAATATATATGAAGTCATTTAACTACACAAGTTTTCTGAAAAAAAAATTAGAAACCCAAGCAGCTTTGACTAGAGCTCGCAGAACAATAAGGAAAGTTCATTCGTCACTTATTCCCTTTGAAAATCCAAAACCACAGATTACTCAAACTCCAGTTCAAAAGAAACTCCTTCACTGCTTCTTTTTCTTTGGACTGTTCCATTTAGCTGGTCAGCAAATCCATCTATTAAAAAATGCCCGAAGTGATGTTCGCCGTCATCTTCTTTTTGCTCCGAAAATCCGGCACCATCGTCTTTATAGGTCAGAAGGTATTTACCGTCTTTCAAGCGGAGTCCCAGGTAAATCTCTCCGTGGTTCCTTCCTCTAAAACCATGAAGAATGGAATTGGTTATCCATTCGTTGATCAGCAGACCAAGCGGAATCATTTTATCTACCGGAAGTTCCAGGTAGTCGATATCCAGGTTCAATTTAAAATTATCCGGTTCACTGACCAATGAGTTCAGGCAGTCTTTGAATAGCTTTTTCCAATAACTGGCCACATTGATCAACGCCAGGTCCTTGTGCTTGTAAAGCGACTCGTGAATACTGGCAATTGTTTCTATGCGAGATTGGGTTTTATCGAGTACACCGTTGAAATTATTATCTCCTTCTTCCATTTGGAGACGGATTAAACTGGAAATAATCTGCAGGTTATTTTTCACCCGGTGATGCATTTCTTTCAGGATAACATCTTTCTCGTTATTGAGCTTTTCCAATTCAGCGGTACGTTTCTTTACCTTATTCTCCAGGTCATTTTTCAGCTGAATCAATTCCTCTTCGGCCTTTTTACGGTTCGTGATGTTTGTTGAAAGTATGAAAATGCCTTCCGGTATGGGTTCAATACGAAGCTCAAACCAGTTTTTAGTACCGTTATTATAAATAAATTCATTTTCAAACTGAAGTGTCACCCGTTCCTCCATGCATTTCTGCAACTGGCTGAACATAAAGGTGTTTTCGATCCCGGGATAACATTCCATCATGGTTTTACCCAACAACCTATCAACGGAACTTTGGCCCTGGCTCGCAACAGTCGTATTTACGTAGAGGTATTTCCAGTCATAGCCGATTACCTGGAATCCTTCCAGCAGACTGTCAAGAATACTTAAGTTTAGTCGTGATCTTTTCAATGAATGAGTGTTTAATTAATAGCGCTTCCAATCGCAGGTTTAAAGTATAAAAAAAACGAAATACCTGCAACAAATAACAACAAAATTAGTCCTGACTAATCAGTTGCCGGAGAGGAGATTATCAGCTTTTTGGAAACAGCAAATCCTTTCCCTGAGATTTCGAGTATATAGCTTCCTGCTCTCAGGTGATAGACATCCAGGGAATCAATTTCCTCTCCTTTTTTGCGTTCTACCAAGCGCCCGTTTGCATCCCGAACGGTAACTTCCGTAATGATATATCCCGGAGGCGTATCGATTACAATATCTTCCGACGCCGGATTGGGCGAAATATGAATTTCTAACGGTTCATTTTCACTTACCGAAGCCGTTGATTCGAATTGACTGAAAAAACGCCAGATTTCTTTGCAGGCATCAAAATCCATACAAGTAGGTTCCGAAGAGCCCGCTACAGGCCAGCCTGGCCAGGAATGCCCACCACCTGTAACTTTGAACAATTCAACGGTATTCCCATTTGTTCCGCCGGTATAGAGGTACCTAACGGCTGAAGCATTATCTGAAGTATTGATATCCGGGATTGCAATTACGGTCGGGGTTGGATTGCAGTCGTTCAGGTCGACCCAAAACAAATTCGTATCATCAATTCCTTTCATGGTTGAAGTTCCTGCATAAGGATTCGTATTATCATCCGTACCGTGAATATGCAAAACCGGAATCGGGTGCGCTGGCACACATTCATCGTACATATCTACGGACATCGAACCGGTTACCGTTCCGATCGCTGCAAAACGACTGCTTTGACATGCCAGGTAATAAGCCATAAAACTTCCGTTTGACATTCCTGTACAGTAAATCCGCTGCGGGTTGATGCTGTAATCCGCGGAAATGGTGTCGATGAGTGCTTCCAGGAAACCTACGTCGTCAACCGTTGACCCGAGCACACTTCCATAATTCCAGAATTTCACCCCCAACATGGTTGACCCGTCCGGATGCACCATGATGAAGTTTGCTGTATCTGCTATCGGCCGGAAATCCCTGTTTTGAGCAAATTCGGCTCCACTCGAACTCAATCCGTGCAAACCGATTACCAGCGGAACCGGAGTTCCGGGAGTGTACGAGGCCGGAACGTAAAATGAATAAGTCCGAGTAATCCCCCCGTGAACAAAAGAACCTGAGATCGTTGTCTGAGCTTCTGCAGACAGTAGTTTGATCAGTGCACATGCGATTAGAAATAACCGTTTCATAGAAGAAATATAGCATTTTTTCCATCTTTTTGAAAAATAATGTGCTCAAAACCTGCCAAATAAAAAAAATCCCGCCCGTTCACCGAAATGAACGAACGGGGATTTTTCACCTAAACCTAACCATTATACACTACTTATGATCTTTAATATCTTTACCTGTCAGACGGAAGATCACGTGTAAGCCATCCTTTCCTGCTAGCAGTTGCAATAGCGTACGGTGTGATCCAAAACAATGTGAACGTGTAAAAAATGCTGTATGGATATGCCCAAAGTGATTCGGGCAGATTGTGCCTCTTTGTGTAAAAGAATACCTGGATGCTTGAGAAGATAAACATGCTTAAAAATGCGGAACTCAGGAATAGAACAGGATGCGTGCAAATCAGGAAGAACATCAACAGCATTCCCGGGTAAGCCACAAATACCTTCAACCATTGGTCCAATAAAAGGATCCGCGGACCGATTCTTGATTCTTCACGGAACTTTCCGAAAGCAAACTTACTCATAGCAATATTCTCGCGGATGTTGCTTCGCTCCCAGCGGATAAACATCTTGTAAAGGCTTTTATATTTCTCGGGAATATTTGTATAAACGTATGCGTTTCTCTGGAACAATACATGATACCCCTGTTTCAGGATCATATTGGTCATTGCCCGGTCTTCACCGATATCACTCAACTGCCCCATAAATGTTTGGTTCATCCAGTCGGGCAGACAAACCATTACAACATCCTTACGATAAGCGGCCAGTGCGCCGGGCGTACACAGCACGGATCCCAATTTGCTTTGAGCTGAACGTATAAATTCAAAACTGAAGGTAAAACTAACGTTCAACATCCGCGGGATCATGGCGTTCCTGGTATTCAGAACGCGTACATTCCCGGCCACTGCACCGCATTTTTCATCCAGGACGAATGGACTTACCAGGTTCCGCAAGGTGTCTCTTTTCACAATAGAATCACTGTCAACGGTGACGAAAACATCTCCTATTGCCAAATTGAAACCGCGGTACAAGGCATGTCTCTTTCCCTGGTTGTGAGGCTGTTGGTATATCGCCAGCCTTTCACCCAATTCTGCTTTGGCTTTCTGCATCCATTCCCAGGTATCGTCTTTACTTCCGTCATCGATGGAAATCAGCTGTAGTTTTTCATGCGGATAATTGCTTTGTGCAAGGCTCATTAATGTTCGATATACCAATTCTCCCTCGTTGTAAGCCGGTACGATTACGGTTGAAATCGGTAAGCGGTCGTCAGATACAGACTTAACGGACCTGTAACGCAGGTATAAAAACAAGATATAACTTAAAAAACAAATCTTGAAGATCAATAAGGCCGTTCCCACCACGATAAGTGCAATTCCCCAGGAATTATTCATACGTTCCAGATGAAGTTCCCCGAAATACGGCTGCATGATATAAACCACGAAAGCGGCTCCGACCATTACTAAAATTGCTCCCAAAAGAATTACGAAATCTTGTACTCTACCAGGGCTTTTCGGATAGTAACTGTAAGTTACTTTTTTGTTGGTGTGTTTATCTGAGGGCATGTTGTAAAGCTTTGAATTTCCATACCAACATTTTCAACATCCGTACCACTGTAAAATATCCGTTGAAAATCAAGATTTTACCGATTTAGTGATTTTTGTTATTGGGGAATAATTCCACAAGTTGGGGAATTTGTCTACGATTTGTTTTTTTAACCCATTGAAAAAGTTTACTCAGTTTTAATAAACATCCTCTTCTTCAGGCTCAGGAGCATACAACTTCCCGTCATTTAAATCTCTTTCAGCGTACGAATATTCGTTATTTCCCAAATCTACTATGAAAGCATTTTCTGATAATTTTTTATGGATTTTCACTGGGCCTGTCATCAATCCGGATCGATAATAAAGAATGGTATCATCCGGAATTTTTTCACCTGTTTCAAGGTCAAAAGATGCTTCTTCTCCTGTTAGAAAAAGATATAAAGTATCTGCAAGTCTCTCCGGATTTCCGGGTTTATGATCTCCCAAGGACTCTTCTACCTTAATCAGCATTTTAATTTGTTCTGGATTGGATTCCTCAGGCAGATCAAACCCGAAGTTCAAACCGATATCTATAATTTCACCTGAGATCATTAATTCCAGATCATCTTCTTCATCATTAAATTCTCCCAACCATTGATCATATAAACCATCCAGGTAATCCGTTATAATTTCGTAAAACTCCTCCATTCCCTCCTGGAATTTTTCTTTGCCTTTCACCAGTTTATTACCTTGTTCAGAAGTAGCAGTAATTTGATTCTGGATTAATTTATCCGTATGGAGGTATATTTCCGTAATCATATTTTCATCCATGATTTTGTTTTTTGCAACTCCATTTCCATACTCAATAAGCGCATCAGCTGTCAAACCGATTACCCTATTTACACCTCCTCCTCCTGAAAATAAATTCAATTGATTGAGATAAGCTTTGTTGTAAATGTTTTTCATAGCAATCCATGGATGATCCCCCTTATCAACATCTAAAATTTTTGCTATTTGATTAAATACCCCTTCATTTTCGTTTTGCTTTTGAAACTGATACTCTCCATATATTGCATTTTTAATGGTGGCGTTTCTAACGATGTGACGGATATCCTGGCCCGACTCACTCATTTCCTTATGATCTTCTGTCCAAGCCGGCCTGTTTAATTTCAATACCCTGGTCCAGCTTTTTATTCTTGCATCTCCCTTCTTCCTAGTCTGTTTTAAATTTTCAACTCTTTCTAATTCCTCTTCGGCCATTGATTTAAATTTTACCAAGAAATCTTCAAATGACACGTCATCGTCTAAGGGTACTATTTTATTTTTGAAATATGAAACAAAACCATGTGGTGACATCCCGTTATCCAGTAGGAATTTTTTCAGTTCTCCCTGCAACCATCTACCTGTTTCACCGGATTTGGTAATCTTTTTGCCGTCTATTTTCAGTAATTGGAAAGGAGCATCAGCATTATTAGCTGTAACAAATGATTGCCGTTGTTTATCGGCATGTTCATCCGCCAGTTCTTTCAACTGAACCAAATCTTGTGCAAATGGTGCTTTCTCTGCACTTGTCTGCATGTGCTGCAACTGCGATGCTTCAGCCCGTTTGTCTGTCAATTGAAATCCAGCATCTTCTACGGAAGGGTTCTTACGGGAAAGTTGTTTATCTTCTACGAACTTTGTATTCTCTTGTTTTTGAACTTGGGTGTGCATTTTTCGGAATTGTGAATAGTATTTCCGAATGTAAGGAATAATTCAGTCCAATTTCTGTATGGAACAAAAATCCGTCACTCATGTTGATTGTAAATGACGGAATAGTGTGCTTATTCTTTTCTGCTTTCCTCATACGTTGGACCATAAAGTCCCGGCACCGGATTTCCCGTAGCCCGAAGATAGATAATCATTTCTCCGCGGTGATGGTAGATGTGATTGAACAAAAAGCCACGTGCCACTGTTCCCCTTGGAAAAGGTCCCATGATCGTTTTCTCTCCCGCTTTCATCACCCACGGACTCTGCAGATCTTCTTCCGTAATAGCATTTAATGCTTCCCTGGCTTTTTCCACATTCTGCTCAAAAAGCTCGCGCGTAGCATGAATATCTTCCGGAGATCCGCGCTCCAGACGATCGGAGGCCATGTCATACTCATCCTGCGTAAAAGTGCCGACATACCAATAATAGATCGTTGCAATGTGCTGGGCCAATTCCCCCATCGACCAGGAAGTGGGTGATGGTTTATACTTCACGTGACTTGCCGGAACTGCCTGAAGCAATTTCCGGGTGCTTTCTACTTCGTGCTCAAATTCGTCTTTCAAGGCTTGTAACATCATAATTCATCGTTTTGGAAGAAGAAGTTACTGCTCTTTGGTTTCGAAACAAAACCGGCTTTTGTTAATAAAGGCTATATTTTATGGCACTTTATTGCTTAAAAAAGCATCAAACACAACTAATAGTTGTCAAAAACAACGAATAATAGCGCAAACACAACCAGAAGTAGTTGTATTTTTAGCAATTCCGGAAATACCCCGAAATACCTTTGCTTCATCAAATCAATTAAAGCGAATGTTATGTTAAGCACAAAAATGATCGGTGAAAGAATTACCGAAGCAAGAAAGAAAAAATCAGTTTCACAAGCCGGACTTGCTGAACTTTTATTCATCAGTCCTCAGGCAGTTGGAAAATGGGAACGCGGGGAATCCCTGCCGGACATTATTACATTAAACAGGCTGGCTGAAATCCTGGAAGTTGACCTCAACTACTTTTCAGGGAATTTCCCTTCCGGAACGAATGATGAAAAAAACACACATGATCCTGTAAGCACAGCTATTCCTTCGAAACCGAAAGAGCCGGCAAAAAAAATCCATTGGGACATGTCGAAAGGAAGCTGGGCGGATGCCGATTTCTCAGGCTTAAAAAACCTGCACGAGAAATTCAGCTCTTCGCACATGAAGAACTGTAAGTTTATCAATTCGGATCTATCCGGATTGCAACTAAATGACAATTATGTACTGGAGTGCGATTTTTCCGGTTCCGATCTAAGTAACAGCCGGTTAAAAAGTTCTCACATGACCAAAGATCTGTTCAAAGATTGCCTTTTGAAAGCAACCGAATTCTCCGGAAGTTTTATTTCGGGGTGTGATTTCACCGGAGCTGATTTCAGCGGAGCAGTATTTAAATCGGGTGGTTTTGAGAAAAACTCGCTTGAAAATGTTTATTGGAACAGCGTTTCTTTCCGGGAGATGTACCTCGCCGACCTGGTGATTGAAGGATTGGTCGAAGACTGTTATTTTGAACAATGCGCCTTCAAACGTGTTACCTTCCAAAATGCAATTCTCACAAATACTTTTTTTAAGAATAGAAGTCTAAAACAATTACGGTTTGTAAACTGTAAAGCAGATCGCATGACTTATGAATTCCTAAAAAACGGAAAAGCTGATTTAAGCGGAATAGAATTAATAAACAGCTGAAGGACTTCCTGTTTTATATTCGGAGATTTAATACGGTTCCCGGGAATTTAACTAATTGCAAATTACGAATTGTTCAAAGGGTTCAAAAAAGTTCAAGGAATTTAATAAACTTGAACTTTTGAACCTTTGATTCCTACCAACCGCAGCGGATGAGATTTGAACTTTTTGAACTTTTGAACTATTTTCATGAATAAAAACAAACGGGCAAGGATCTGCAGGGCAAGTACGGAGGAATTTTTAATCTTGCTGCAAAAAGAACATGCAATTCTTGCAGAGAAAGACGCTTTCAAGGCAAATATCCTGGCGAAGATTCTAAGATCCACTCCATTGCAATTGGAAGAAGTGCTCATTTACCTGTACCGTTATGAAATTGACCTTGTTTTAAGAGAAACTGCTAAAAAAGCAGCAAAAAATGCACTGGAACATTATGATCGACCAGATTTCGAATTCCGGGGAGCAGATATATTCAGTGAGATTTATGACGATTTGAAAGCTATTTACAAGGTTGACAGAAGCGAATAAATCTCATTGGACTAACTTGTTAAAATAAAAACTCAAATCATTGAAAATAAAGATATTAACCTCAAATCTGTTCGCATCTTTGCGAACACTCGAACAAGCGAATTCTCAAAGAATAGAATTTCATATTTTTGAATAAAATCTATAGTCTATGAGTACAACTCCGGAACACGATCAAAAAATTGCCAGACTGACCTTTGCATCGGTTTATCCACATTACGTCAAAAAGGTTGAAACAAAAGGGCGAACGATCCATGAGCTTCACGAAGTCATCGAATGGTTAACCGGATTTGATGTCAAAAAACTTCAGGAACTTATTGATGAAAAGGTAACTTTCGAAGAATTTTTTGACCGCGCAACCCTCAACCCGAATGCAGAACTTATTACAGGACTGATCTGCGGCTACCGGATCGAAGAAATTAAAACCCCTTTGACCAAGAAAGCCCGTTACCTGGATAAATTGATCGACGAATTAGCAAAAGGAAAAAAGATGGAAAAAATCCTTCGGGGTAACTCCTAAATCACGAATCAGAATAATAAATGATCTTCCCATTCATATTTCTCACAGCCTACCTAAGCTTTAGCATTTTTACCAGCGTAAAGATCAGCCAAAGTATTACACTTTCGAGGTCTCAAAAAGCAATCAATATCCTTATAAATTTCCTGGCCCCTGTGCTTTGGTACTACCTCATCTCCCCCATCATTTTCCCCAAAGACAAAATCATCACCAGAGATGACCGTGAGAAGATGATTGCAGAAGAAAGGGGGAGCAGAATGGAAAACGGTGTAGGCTCTTCCACACATACCGGACTACCAAGGAATTAAAACTAAAAAAGGGGACTTTCGTCCCCCTTAAACCTAACTCATTTGGTTCTGCTACATACCAACTTTCAAATCCACATCTAAATTAAATTTATCAAAACCAATGACTTTGTAACTTTCTAAAAACTATTTACATAATTCCTACTATTGGACACGGTCCTTTCCAGAAAAATCCCTATTCTTGTTGCCTAAACTTGCGTTCACATGAATAAACCAGCTATCACTGCATTGATTACCGTTCAGGAAACTCACAACACTGTCAATTCGAACCTTCCCGATGCCCACGTTAAAGATTTCGGCGGGAACCCTTTGTTTCAATTAATGATTGATAAACTGCTCAATGTTAAAGCTATCGACAAAATTGTGGTTACAACAGATTCCGACAAAGTCAAAAAGATATATGGAAACAATGCTAAAATTTCAGTGATCCCTTTGCCAGATCCGACTACGCTTTCCAGCGAAAATTCTTCAGAGCGTATCCTGGAAGACATGCCCACTTCCGATTGGTTTACCACGCATGCATTAAAAAAATCAACCGGAGAACATTTTATGCAGGTGCAATGCATCAATCCGCTGCTTTCCGTGCAAACGATCGAAAATGCTATTGAAACTTATTATGACTACGTTATCAATGAAAAATACCAACAATTTGATTCGGTGATTAGCCTTTCACGCGTTGAGAAGCGTTTGTACCAAATGCACAATTACACGGTAATCACACTGCGAAACGATCCACATTATGTGATTTTTGAAGATACGATCCTAAATATCTTTAACCGTAGGACATTCGACGCACAAGGCAAGCAAAAACTGGGAAAAAACCCGATGTTCTTCGAAGTACCGGAAATTGAGAACCTGGCTGTGGAATCATCAATGAGCTTTCAACTCGCAAAACTTGCATTTGAAAACAAACGGTTGTTTTCATAAAGCCTTTTTCTTACTTTTCCTTCTTGTACTTGTCAATGAACTGTTCAGTCTCATCCGCATTATAAAAAACACGCCCTTCATTTCCTTCGGTTAAAGGAACTGTAAGACTATTAAACATGTCCTTATAGATAATCGCCCTTTCATCCTCAAAAACATAGTACGAGATTCCTTTGTGAATATATTCGGTATTTTCCCGGTGAATAACTTCACCAGGACCGGAGTTCATAAACAACAGGTCATACTTTTTCCCGTGATATGTGCACCAATAATGCTCATAAAAAGCCCAGCAAGGCACTCCATCTACATTTCCCAGTGAGTCTCTTCCATGGACCCGCGCAGAAGGAACCAGCATTGGTACCGTATCTGTTTCTATTTCAACGTCATTTATTCCGCATGCCTGAGTAGCAAGTTTGAACATCAAAACCAGTGTTGAACAGTCTCCATACCGGCTGAGGAACCCGGACGCTCCGTTGGCCTGTTTTCCAGTATAGCTAAAAGCAAGATTGTTAAACCTGTCAAACAACACTTCTAATTTATCCGTATCATTATCCGGGAGATCTTTCAGTAAACTGGGAGGAACGGCACCCGTCGCTACAGTTGTTTCCGGATTGAATCCTTTGCTGTAAAGATCATTGATAGTTACAAGATTTTCTATTTCCTCAAGTGATAATGAGGGATCAATTTCCGGTGCTTCTTCCAGCTGCCACTCCAATTTTTGAGGGTCTACTCCAATAGTTCTTGCCAAACCTGCCAGCGTGCTGAAATCCGGCGGTTCTTTTTCTTTTTTTGTCTTTTCGATACGGGCTTTAGTTGCCGGTTTTCCTTTGAAATAATAATAAAGCAGTATTCCGGCAAATCCTGCTGTTGCAGCCAAAGCAAAAGATTCTAACTTATTTTCTCCGACCTGGCTTAACAAGTTGGCCAGCCAATCAGGCATGCGCTGTATCGGAGCGTTCGAGTTGCTATTAAACTGTACGGGATTCTCACCTGAAGTAATGCTTTCCTGTATTTTCTTTAGCTGAAGAGCTTCCGGTCGATTATCTTCAAAGAGAGGTGTACTGTTCGTTTTTTTCCGGCCAAATGCATCCTTATCAGATTGGTTTTTCCCCTTACTTATGGTTTTCCTGGTATACATGTATCGAACAGCAAATAGTTCTTTCGAATATAAAACTAATTCAATGAAAGAACCAAATCCTTTATATTAAGATCCTTATTTCAAAAAAAATCCCTCCCGAAAGATTCAGGAAGGATTTTACGTGTGAACGCAAACAAATCACTTTTTAATAAACTGTTTCACTGAAAGTTTATTCGTTTGTGTATTCGTTATTTTTAAAATGTAAGTTCCTTTGCTTAACCCGGATACATCCATTTGGTTTGTTCCGTTATCCGCAATATCGTAGATTCGTCCGGCAACATCTGTTATCTGGTAGCTGTATTGATCCGCTCCCTCATAACTGATATTCATCACATCCGTACAAGGATTCGGGTACAGGTTAATTGTCAGCAATTCATTCTCATCGACAATCAATTCTGCATCTTCATCAGCAACAGCAAAAGGACTTAACCCCGTAAGACCCGTACGTGTGATCTCATAGGTTCCGTTTGCTCCTGAAACTGCGCTGGCAGTTGTTTGGGAATCCCATGCTCCGCCGGTATAATGAGTGATATAAGCATTATTGCGGTCGAAACCGTTGACCTCCGATGCTGCCATCCACCCTAGTTTCAGGTTCATATCTATGGAAGATGCGTCCGATTCCACCAACCACGTTCTGTTAACCACACTTCCTGAACCTGCACTGTTGAATCCCGAATTTTCAGTTCCCCCTGTAAATACTCCGCTAAAGGTTTTTACCATGAAGTTCCCGGAAGCAGATCCGGATGCCTGCTGGATACTCGCCGGTGAGTAACTGGAAGTTGTTCCAACCGGAAATACTTTATACGGATCAGAAGCAGCAATATGCATCTGAAGCATCCCCATGTATGGAGTCATGATATAGCGCGTATCGCTGTAACCTGTAATATCTGCATTCTCTTCAATGATCAAATCTTCGTTCATCAGCATAATGCTTCCGCTTGTCATGGTGAGCTCATCATGGATGTGAAGTTCGGTTCCAAGTACCAGGTCTCCCCCACCGGTAATGTTCACAATCAGTTGCTCCAAATCATTTTCGGAACCGTCAAAATAAAGCGTATCGTCTGCTACCGATGTAATATTCAAATGAAGGTCGGAATTTGAATTTCCCATAATAGGGGTCAGTATATCCTGCGTCAGTGTTCCATTCACAACCAGGTTATTTCCGTTCAGGTTCAACCTTCCGTTTACCAGCTCCAGTTCTCCCCCAACAGTTGCATCATTATCCATCATTACTTCACCTTGTCCGATGTTTACTTCTACGTCGTTCAATCCCGAACCAGTAATTTCCACCCCGGTAGTAACGGTTGAATCTCCCATGTATTCCACATCATAAGAAGCTGTTCCGGTAAAAGTTCCGCCGTTACTTTCCAGGCTTCCATTTATAACCTGCACTAAACTTCCGGCATTCATAGTCAACACGGAACCGCTTTCGATACTCACTGTGCCATTATGCAACTGTAATTCTCCGGCAATATCCAGTGAACTCTCAAGCATTACATTTCCGGAACTCCCGGTATAATCAACGGAAAACTGATCAACAGAAGATCCCGAAGTAAACATCAATCCTGAGTTCAATGAACTTGAAGTTTCTATTCTCATGTTGGATGCGGAAGTAGTTGTAAACATAGCCCCGCTTTGGATGTCCAAATTCCCCTGGAGTTCCAGATCGTTAGCTCCTACGTTCAAAATTCCGGTGTTTAATTTCAGGTCTCCATGGATAATCAAGTCGCTTCCCAATGTTAAAACTACCGTATTGTCATCCAAAGTGATATCGGCGTTTTCCATATTTACAGAATTGATCTCAATACCTGTTGTTTTGGAACCACCTATATAGTGTACATGGTAAGCCCCGCCCGAATTAAATACTCCACCGGAAGTTGCAAGTGATCCATCGTTACGAACCACTTTTGCATCTGCATCCAGCATTAAATTCGATCCGGTATTCAGGGTAAAAGAGCCGTCATCCAGGTACAACGAATCAGTAACAGTAACCTGGGAGGTAATCGCAAGAACCGATCCCATATTCGCAAAAGTATTAACCGTTAAATTCCCGGAGAAGGAAAAAGAAACCAAAACCCCCGTAAATTCAATGCGCTGGATATCGATATCACCGTTCCCGTTAAAAGTTCCCAAATCAATCGATAATTCGCTGTTGGTGGAACTGGTAAGTGTTCCGTCGACTGTAAAATTGTTCAACAGACCGGAAAAACTTACATCCGTATCCATATTCACCTCAATGCCGGAAGGAATAATAATATCCTGGTTACTCACACTTGAAGAAGGTGCTGCACCTCCCCAAGTTGCCGGATCGGTCCAATTGCCGTCAGTTACGGCCGTAAATGCCAATAATCTTCCCGAGGATATTGCCGTCAGTATAAGAAGCAGAAATCCTGATCTTAGTAATGTTGTTCTCATATACTTAATTTTTAATTATTGATGTTATTCTTATAAAGTTCCAAACTGTCCGGTCAATCCATGTTACATCTCATTGAAGAAAATTGCATAATTCACAGATAGACCTATTATTAACTATGTAAACAATTTTTCACATAGGAATTATATAAATAACAACCATTTAAGTGTAATAAAGTCTTGTTCAATCCGCGCTAAATTGAGACTCTCTAAAAAAACTAATAGTATGAAACGGATTGTTATTTTATTTTTAAGCTACACCTTCACCTCTTACTGCCAGGATACAACCTATAATCATTTCTCTGTGGATGCGGAATTCGGGCTGAACAATCCGATCTATCCCATGACCGGAGGTTATGATGCTGCGACGCTCAATTTATGGCACGTCGGTCTTGGATTCAGGTATTCCATTAATACTAAATTCGGCGTACGTCTTAGCGGCGGATATGATAATTTCAGGGAACGTGCCGGAACACCTGACTTTTCATCAGAATATTATCGCGTTTCTTTGGAAGGAGTTGCCAATCTGGGAAATATCATGGATTTTAAAGAATGGACCAAACACATTGGATTGCTCTTTCACATGGGGGCGGGTTATTCTGCTCTGAATGGGGGATCGATTTCCCCTAACCATATCTTACATGGAATTATAGGATTCACTCCACAAATTAAACTGTCGGAGCGCTTCAGTATCAACATCGACGGTTCTGTTCTGGCCAATATTTACCAGAATTACACCTATGATCTCCGGACAACATGGAACGGCCGCGGAATTGATGGTTATCTGATCAATCTTTCCCTGGGAGTTCAGTACAATTTCGGACGGAAACCGCATGCTGACTGGGTTATGATCCCAGGTAAAAATGAGCAGATCGAAAACCTGAGACAACGTATCGAAAAACTGGAAAACCAGCAGCGTGATGATGATGGAGACGGCGTTGTAAACTGGCTGGATGAAGAACCCGGAACTCCTGCCGGAACGATAGTTGATACGAAAGGGAGAACACTTGCACCTCGCGACAGTGACGGTGATAATATCCCGGATGACGTGGATGATTGTCCGTTTGAAAAAGGTTCTGCCGCAATGAAAGGTTGTCCCGAACGATCCGGAAGTCTTACCGGCCCTAATAACAGTCAGGAAGTCATTACCATGATCGAACAAAGTGAAGTGAAATTTGAAACGGATAAAGCTGATTTATCTCCTTCCTTTCAACAGCTGCTCAAAGCAATTGCAAAAGTCATGAAGGACAATCCTTCCTACAAACTTCACATCCTGGGACACGCAGATGACCGTGCATCAGAAGAACACAACATGGCCCTGTCAAAGGAACGTGCCGATGCGGCAAAGAATTACCTGATTTCACAAGGAATTTCCGGAGATCGATTAACAACGGAAGGTTTTGGAGAGACCAGGCTAAAAAGCTCACTTACAACTGTTGAAGGTCGTGCTGAAAACCGAAGAGTACAATTTGATGTCCGCTGATACTTTTGTAAAAAATCAAGGCCGTTCTTATCGAGCGGCCTTTTTATTTGTAATACTTCGATCAATTATACCAGCTTATGAATTATCTTTTCACAACGAACTTTCCGGTGCTGATAATGCCATCCGCCTGTTTTAAACGGACTAAATACATTCCTTCCGGAAAGTCTGCCGTTGAGATCAAAGGTGTTTTTGCTTCCAGAATTACGGTGTGCATTATTCTTCCCGAAAGATCCGTGATGGTAAGCTCTGCCTGATCCACAACTCCGTGAAAAGTAATGGACACTTTTTCCTGAGCAGGATTCGGATATATAAGCATCTCTGTTTGTTTGGTGAATGAATTTAATCCCAGGTCTTCCAAACAATCTGCAGGAAGAAGCGCCAAAGTGGTATCTTCAAATGCTGCGAGCCAGACATCCGGAAGGTTTGTTGGTGTACTGTTAATGATTGTTCCGTCAAAATTCTCCTGTCCCTGGTATCTTCCGGCTATGACTATCTGGTTGGAAGGAGAAACGGAAACACCTGAAACGGAAGTATTTCCTGAACCTGCAGAGTGTTTATGCCAAATAAAATTCCCGTCTTCGTCCAGTTTGATGAGTAATGCATCCATCATTCCAAGGGGTGAAGGCGTAAATGGGCCGTCGTAATTGATCTCTCCCCAAAACTCAACGGTAAAAAAAACATCGTTGCGATCGTTGCAGGCAATCCCGCCAGACAAGTCTGCCCCGGAACTATGGAACTGCTTCATCCACATCAAATCCAAGTCATTATCCATTTTCGCTACAAATACAGCTCTGGCTGATGTTGAACCGGCCGTAAGTATAGTACTTTCAATTTGGATGGCATTCAGGAATTCTCCCAACAATAATACGTTTCCACATTTATCCAATGTAATTTGGCGCGTAATATCATAACTTGCCTGCGGAATCACCGCCCGGATAAACTCCCCGGAAGGATCGGTTTTTACAACTGCTGTTAAATAGGACGATGAAATCGTATCATTTCCCATCACAACTGCACTATCCAAGCCCATCATGAAGAACAGATTTCCGTCATCATCAATTTCTGTTGAAGCTATACCACTGAACGAATTATAAGCTCCGGTCACCAGGTTTTCAAAGCGCCTTGCCCAGACCGGAATTCCGTCATGATCCAATTTCGCATAAAATCCAAAAGGAGTCATACCGGCTGTTGCTGCCGGATCTCCGGCCAAAGTATCATTGCCGATAATCATTCCTTTGAAGTAACCGCCTGTAAGGATCAGGTGATCATCCGGAGTTACTGAAATAGTGGACCCCATAACGGTATTCAGGGGAAAGTGAGACTCTTCCACTCCTTTCACCCATTGAACAATTCCGGAAGGATTTATTTTCGCGTAGAACAAGTTCAAATAACCATCTGCGGGAACAGAATAAGTAATCCCGCCAAGTGTTACAGATTCCGATTGGAAAGTCCCTGTAATGTAAATGTTATTTTCACTATCCACCGAAATGCCGCTTACCTCTGCACCTTCCTGGTTGATTGTGCCTGTATAATTGGTTTGTACCGACCAGAGCAGGACTCCATTAGAACCGTATTTTTTGACCCAGGTATTGGATGCTCCGTTCGTTCCGCCTCCGCCAGAAATAATTTGTGTGTATCCGGTTACAATAAACTGATTGGAATGGTCATAAATGACTTTTATCGAAGCCTCGGTTCCATTCTCGTTTTGTGTGCGCGCAAATTCCAGCTGCTGACCGAATAATTGGTGAATCGGGCTGATAAGCAAGCCCATTAAAAGTAGTTTTTTCATTGTTTGTTTTATGATGCTCCAAAGATTAGTGCTTCGGTTCACTTTTCATAAAAAAAGAGGTATTGAAAAGGTGACATCCCAGTAAAACCAGTCATTTCAAGTCATTCAGAAAATCAGAAAGGTTTACATCTGCTTCCAAATCCAGTTTTTTTCGCACCCTGTACCGGCCGGATTTGACGGCATCCACTGAAAGATTTAAGATATCTGCTGTCTCTTTCAGGCTCAGACGCATGCGGGTAAGTGAACATAAGCGCAGGTCATTATTAGTCAGTGATGGTGCAACGCGTTTCAAGGCTTCGTAAAATCCTTTGTGCTGATCCTCGAAGTAATACCCGAAGACTTCCTTATCTCCGTCCAAAAACAAGGATTCAATGACATCTTCCTTCAACTGCTCCTGCATATCCTGTTTATCCCGGTATTCCGAAAACTTCTGCTCGATTTCCGCGATAGCCCGGTTACGACTTTCTACCTTATCAGCGAATTCCCGGATACGTTCATTTTTGCGTTGGATCAGGGCCTCATTCAAACGTCTTTTTCCGCGTTCTTTTCTAAAAAACAAAACTGCAATGATTACCAGGAGCACTAAAACTACTATAATCCCGATTCCTATAAACCGGATTCGGAGCTCATTGCTTTCTTTGACTTTCTGCTTCCATGTCAATTCACGTATCTCGCTTTCCTTGCGCAAAAAATCCAGGTTGTGTTTTGTTTGTTCCAAAGCTGCAGAAACCGACTGTATTTTCAGGGAATCGGCTGTTTTCAATGCCAATTCATAGTAAAAACGAGCACTATCCAATTCCTTCTCAGCGGCGTAGGTATTGGCAATCTCGCGGTATAATTTCCCGGACTGATTGTAATGCGGAAATAAACGGATAACTTCCCTGAATGCGCCCAAAGCTTCCGGGTATTGCTTTTCCTGCAGGTAAATATTCCCCAGGAAATGAATAATTTCCGGATTGCGTTTTCCTGTTTTCCGGAAAATGGAATCAGCTATCAAAAAGTACTTTTTAGCGTTTCCCCATTGACTGTTTCGAAAATAAAAAGAACCCAGATTCATGTAAACAGTGGCTTTCACTTCATTGGAGATCTCAAATCCCGGATTTTCCAGGAAATCAAAAAACAACCTGTCGGGATTATTTGATTTTCCGTTCGAAATACTTGCAATGATCAGGTTGTTCATAATAGTCGGCAGATTCCCCGTTTCCCCCTGCTCTATCGAACAATGATAGGCTTCCCGGAAATACTGCTCACTTTTTTTGGTATTCCCAAGGTTAAAAACAGTCATTCCAAGGTTGTTCAATACTCCGCAATAAGCACTTCCACAATCTGTTGTTCTGCAAATATTCAATGCTTTATTGAAGTAAATAATAGCTGAATCAGGTTGGTTCTTTGCATTGAACATCAATCCGATGTTTCCATAGATCTTTGCCCGGTTCTCCGGTTGCCTGGGTGACAGGTAACTCAATTGTTTCCTGAAATGAAAAATAGCAGAATCCGCCTGCTGGAAATCCAAAAAATACAATCCTTTTAGTTCTTCGGCTTTCGCCATTCCTTCCCGGGAATGTTTTTTTTCAGCAAATTCAGTTAATTCTTCCAGGGATCGAAATGCGCGTTTGCGATCAAACTCCATGTAAGCATCAAACAACTCTTCGTACAGGTGGATTTTTTCCCTTGTATTTTTAGTGGTCCGCATTTTTTGAAGCAATTCGTCGTGCTTTCCGTTTGTTCCTGGTTTTCCCCAAGAAGACAGCGGTAATAAAGAACTCCATAGGATCAACCATCCAATAAGGCGCATCGGTTTCATTTTGGTGCTAAACTAACTTTTTTGTTCCAAACCAGCTTTAAAAGTTTGCTCTCTTCACAATATCGATGCGTTCTCAAATTGAACACGGATCAGAAACTATATGCTTTAATCAGAAATAAACTCATAAAAGACTGAAAAATTAGTTCCTGATAAGAGTAAACGCTTTCCCAAGATTGTCAATGACATCCGATATCAGCATGCTTTCAGGGCTTTGTTCCGACAAAGTAATATCCGCTGCAAGCCCGTGAAGGTGGACACCCAATTTTGCCGCATCGAAAGGTTTATATCCCTGTGCCAAAAAAGAAGTAATTATTCCTGTGAGGGCATCTCCAGCTCCACCTTTTGCCAGTCCGGCATTTCCTGTCATGTTATAAACAACTTCTTCCCGGTTTATAACTGCAGTATGATGACCTTTCAAAACAATGATGACATCATGTTCGGCGGATTTTTCCTTGGCTGTTTGAATGCGTTCTTCATTAGTAGTATGAGTCCCGAAAAGCCTGTCAAACTCCCCCGCGTGTGGTGTTAGAATAGTTCCTTCGGGCAAACAATCCAGGAGTTTTTTGCTGCGTGAAACGATGGTGAGTGCATCCGCATCCAGCAATAACGGAGCTTTGGCCTGAACCATTACCAAAACAAGCATTTCTTCGGAAGCCTCATCCGTACCGATACCCGGCCCTGCTCCGATAGCTGAAAACCGTTCCAAATGGAAGTGTGCTTCTTCGCGAACAAGGAGCATGGCTTCCGGAACGGAGGCTTGCAAAATAAATCTTTCTTCCCCCGGCACACAGGTTGTAACCAAACCAGCACCTGCTCGAAGTGCTGCTTTTGAAGCAATGACCGCAGTTCCCATCATGCCGCTTTTTCCTGCTATCAGGAGTGCATGACCATGGTCTGTTTTCGAGGAAAAAGTCCCCCGCTCTTTCAGCAACAGCTGCACCACATTTTTTGTAAGCTTATTCATCGTACTAAAAGGATTACTTCCTAATTTACGCATTAAAAATGAAGGGAAAAACTATCTGATTAATTTATTATTCATTGCCCATTTGATGAGTTCATCCGAATCTCCCACACTCGTTTTTTGAAAAATATTTTTACGATGTGTTTTTACCGTATGCTCGGAAATGAAAAGACGGGTTCCGATGTCTTTACTGGTATATCCTTCTGCAATCAGCTCAATGATCTCAATTTCCCTTTCACTGAGACGGAATTCTTTAAATTCCCGGGGAGCATCTATAAAATCATTCAACTGATCGAAATAGGTCTTTCCCGAAATCACCCGTTCAATGGCCGTTAACAGCTCTTTTCCCGAATTACTCTTTAAAATACATCCGTCAGCTTGTACTTCGAACAATTCACGGATGAATTGCTTGCGATTATACATCGTAATAACGATTACTTTTATATTCGGGTAGTGTGCCTTTAGCCGCTTGGTACATTCGATACCGTTCATAACCGGCATGTTGATATCCAGCAATACCAGGTCAACTGCATTTCCAGCCACCGTATCCAGTACTTTTTGTCCGTCATCCACAATTCCGATTACGTTCAAATGATCAGCCGTATTGAGAATAGCAGCGATTCCGCCAGCCACAATTGAGTGGTCGTCAGCAATTAGAATATTGGTTTTACGAGTCTCCATGCAGTGGTATTTCAATAATAAATGTAGCACCTTTATTCAAGGATTCCATGTGAAAAGTTCCCTGATGTTTTTGACAGCGTGTTTGAATGCTTTTCAGGCCCATTCCGGGTGAAACCTGTCCCGGATCAAAACCGGCACCATTGTCCTCATAAATAATGGTCAATTCTTCCTGGATTCCCGTTACTTCCAGTCGTATTTTGGATGCATGTGCATGACGCAGTGTATTGGTGATTAATTCCTGAATCATTTGATACACATCTTTGGCCAGTTCCTGGGTGATAGTACTTTCCAAAGTGATGTAGCAAGCCATGTCAATCTTTTTAGAATCACTAATGACCCGACACAAATGCTCCAGCGCCTTGCTCAATCCGTAGTAACTTAGGGTAGAATTTCCAAGATTGTGTGCGATAGCCCGCATTTCCTGAATAGATGTTTTCATTTCGCGCTGAAGGATCTCAAGCAACGCTTCCTGTTCGGGTGTGATCGGGCTTTTTTCCAATAAATCCAGGTAAATCTGTACTGTCGAGAGCTGTCCTCCCAAACGATCGTGCAAATCCTGCGCTATCCGTTCACGTTCTTTATCCTGTCCTTCTAGCAAAGCGTAAGCCGCATGGAGTTCTTCTGCTTTGAGGAGCTTTTCAATTTCCCGGAGCTCATTCCGTCTTTTTCGCATCTTGCGCTGATACAAAAAAGTAAACACAAACAAACTCACCACTACCAAGACCATAGCCGTTGTTCCAATCAATACAATGGTTAAATCACTTTGCATATTTCTTCTCTACAAAAATTCCTAACACAATCAAAATGAATTTAATATACGTAAACCCGGAAATGATCAGCCAGGAGTAATCAAAGTTTTCCTCCGGAACTACCTCATCCGTCATCCTGGCAATTAACAGGTAACCAAAAAAGGCTCCCGAGGCAAAAACAGTCAATCCCCCGCTGATATAAAAATACGGGTAGAAGCCCAGGTATTCGACCTTTTCCTCCTGGTACAACTTCCAGATGAAATTAAGACCCAATACGATCATGAACAACATACAGAATGACAACCCGACACTGTTGATCTCTTCTTTTCCAAGTACGAACAAATAAGTGGAATCTACCAAATAAGCTACAAGCAGGATTGCAAAAATGGCGTTCCAATAATTCTTTAATCCCAGGCTTCGATACAGCAAAAAAGTAAATACCAGTTCTACCAGGCCGATTATGTGATAGAGGTAGTAATTACTGATTTTGTAATCCGCTGTTACTTTAGATGCGATCATCCAGGGAACCAGGCAAAACAGATAAACGCTCAGGATTTTAAAATAGTTATTCCTTCTAATGACCACCAAAGAAAACACGGCCACCGGAATTACCAGGTAATCCGACCAATCAGCAAGCAGTATCGTTATTTCCCTGAGCGTCACATGCTAAATGTAAGATTTTCAATAAAAAGAAGCCCGAAACCGGGCTTCTTTTTATTGATGGATGTAAAACGGTTCTTTTCCGCATAATCTTGGACAGGGTCTGAAGTGAGAATACATCTTTACACCATATTGAGTTAACCTCTTGTTATCAACCAGGTAGATATCCTGACACGATTTTAAATAAGGAATCATTACCAGATCAGGCTCCATTTTATACTCATTATCAACGAGCCTTCTAGATTTAGCTTCATAAAAACGAAGTCCCTGAATCATATCTTTGTAATTGCCTTTACGAGACTTGATATCAGCATTATAATTTTGAATTGCTTTATACATCTCATCAATATGTTTCAGATCTATTTGATAACCATACACCACATTCACTATGCTTTTTCTTCTTTCAATCAATTCTCTGACATAATAAACAGAATCCTTTCCTATTCCAAGGCCGCACTCACTTTTTATTGTACTGCAAAATTCATTCGCAGGAATACATTTTCTTTTATATAAATCTTCGCTTATAGATCGATACGCAGCTGTTTCCCGGGATTTATTGTAATAAAGAATTCCTAACACAACTAGCGCAACGGAAAGTACACCGATAATTAGATTTTTTGTTTTCATGAATTGTAGTTTAAGTTTTCGAATGTTTTGAAAGTAACTAATCCATTCACACATCCTGTTACTTGTTAAAAACTTATTCGGAACAGAGTTTCGGGCATGGACGTGTGTGTCCGTAGATTGGCCCGGATGCCAGATCCTCATCTATGCTCAGCGTGGGATAAATGACCATGTCAAATTTGTTATTGATCTGAAGCCCGCCGCTCAAGGTCCGTGTTGAAATCGCCCTGTAAAACCTAAAACCGATGATTGGATTTTGAGTACCGGCCTGTGAATTGTTATACTGTTTTGCTTTAGTGAGCATCTCTTCCAATTTAATCAGTCCCATGTGGAATGCTTTTACGTTATCTGTTGCATACAGATCTTCAAATGCACGTATCTCCTGCTCAGCGGTTTGTGATGTAATTTCTTCTCCATCATTTGCAATCAGCATGGTCTCACAGAGCAATTTACGCAATTTTTCATCCAGCTCTGCAGAAGAACTTTCCGATATGGTATCCGAAGATTTTTCACTGTTCCCGGAATCGGATTGAAGCAGCTCTTTCGCTGAGGTCTCTTTCTTTTCGGCAAGTGTACGGACAAGAATGACGCTCAATGCTACAACTGCAGCCATCAATACTCCTATAATGATAGTTGTTGTTTTCATGGTGTTATTTATTTGTTTTTATCAAGTAATTAATTTAGAAATGGAATTGAACCCCGAAATAGAATTTAGGTCCGGCAAACTGATAACGTAAATCACTTTTAATTTCAGATTCATCTTTAACCGCATCCCCTACATTCAAACTATTCAATCCTTTGATAGCCGTGATGGAAATACCACATGATAAAGAAAACACCCGATCTTTCAATCCAAAACGAGTACCTAACCCGCACATGAACAACGGCATTTCCTTTTGCAATCCCAGCCCAACCTGCCAGAAAGGCAACACCTTGGAATCTTGAATGTTCATGTAAAAATTCAGCATGGATGAAAAGGCTATTCCTTCAAAAGTTCTTTGTCCGATTTGAACAATGGTTCCTCCTCCCGATCCGTCATCAGCCATACTATATGAGTCCTGGCTTTGTAAGGAATAATAAACCCCGGCACTCACTTCAGGTATAAATGCCCTGTACCACATGAATTGAACAGATTTAGAAGCGACCTCTTCCGGATCAGCTTGTTTTATATTTCCTTTTTCATCAATACTTGTTAGGTGTTTTGTCATTTTGAGATTTACTACCACACTTGAATCCCTTGAAACAACTCCCGTTTCTGCTGAAAAAAACCAGATATTATTAACCATTAATGGAGCTCCGTGTAATTTCCATTTGTCCATTTCTTTTTGGACTTTCTGAAGTAACTGTTCAAAATTGTTCAGGTATTTTTTCTGATCATCAATCAAACCCTTGATTCTATTCGCTTTAGTCAGCCATACTTCGAGTGAAAGGGTACATTCTATTTTATTTTTGTCGTCATCCAACTTTTTTAAGATCTCTTTTTTTATGGAATCCAACTCAAAATAAAGTTCATCATAGTATTTCCTGGCATTTTTCAAATCCGATTCCATTTGACCAAGATCCTTTTTTGTTTCTTCATCATTAAGAAAAGGAAGCGAAATCAATTTTTTAGACCATTCTATATACTCTTTTGAGCGGCTTTGTTCTTTGCGAAGAAGATTCAAAACACCCGATAACCCATCATTCAAATCTTTATCATAGGGACACCCTGTGGCTTCATTTGTTTCCTCTCCTTCTATTAAATTTGCACTCTCTTCATTCCCGGTACTTGATTCAGGATCTGCCGGTAGACTTTTTTTATAAGCATCGAATGTTTTAATCATTTCCCCTATTGCTTCATTCAGACGGTAATTAACAGAATCTACAACCACTTTACTGGAACTATTGAAAGAATAATTTAAGGGATTATAGGCCTTTACGTAAACCATGAATGTCCGCTTATTGGCTCTCATTTGATCTTTCGTCTTTTTAACACTAATGATCTCCTCATTATTAGTGTTAATGAACGGTGTTTTTCCCGGGCTAAAGCTCATTTCCAGCTTTTCATTGAAGTAAATGCTGCCCTCCTTACACCTTGGACTTTCAATTACCGCTCTCGTAGATTGTCCATATACTCCTTGAATCACCACGAGAAATAAGATTAATAAAATTGTTTTCATGATATGATGTATTTAATTGATAACTATTTAGAGTTGGCTCCATTCGTTCCAGCGCTGCAATACCGCATCCCGGACTTTTACACAATGATTCGGGCAGCCGCCATAACCGTGCACACCGACAACATTAAAAGAATCGCCGTCTTTCACAAAGACAGGACTTCCGCTGTTTCCTCCGTAAGTATCCAGCATGTAGAATATTTTGTTTTCAGCTATAGTGGCAACCGGACCAGCTGCTCCCCAGGCCGTCCCGCGTAGTTCGCCGCCTTTATCTCCCGGATACCCGATATTTATGAGTAGTTCTCTTTCTTTGAGCTCTTTCACTCCGAAGAATCCGTTTATACGCCGGTACAAAGTATCGTCGGGAAGAATGACTGCTCCATGATCGAAGTCAGAATTACGATCAACCGACCACCCGCTTACGGTCCTGAACATGGTACTTATCTGCGACCCGAATGGTGCCAGATCCCCATCCGCCCCCGGAATGACCAGGATACTGCGTGCCCAGTCGTAATTTCGTCCTCCGTTTACAGGATCAAAGTGAACACAATGACCACTTGTAATTACGCAACGTGGTGAAATGAAGAACCCGGAACCAAAATATTTCATCCCGTTTTTAGCAGTTATGATCAGCCGGCAGATAAAACGATGCGGATTAATTCTTGGATCTACGCGCATGCGTTCATCACCGCCACAAATACTTCTTGTCAATTCCAAACTTTCTTCGATGTGGTTCTCAATGTCCTGCATCGAAACAGTTTCCTCCCAGTTGGCGCTTTCCGGTGCTATCGCCTCAACCGAATTTCCGGACCAGGTTTCGGGAAATACGCCAAAGTCATTTTCAAATTCCATTAACGGATCATTGGCCATCGCCCAATCCCCCTGCTTAATTTCAACTTGTTTCATGATTTCATTTGTTAGTGAATAATTTCAGTTATCATGAAACAAAGTTGCTTCAAAGGAAAAAAGAGGGCAATCGCTCTCAGGAGGGATTAGTGAACCCTGAAAGAGGTATATTCCTTATCCGCTCAGTGGTTATACCACTTATTTTGCAACAAAAAAAAAGAGCATCCAAATGGATGCTCCCTGTATCATTGCGTCTTTTACTTCTTGTTCAGTTACTATACTTCAGGCAGGATCAATTTTTCATACCGACCAATTTGTTGTAATCCAGAATAGTGATGGTGCTTCCTGAAATTTCGATGTACTTTTCTTCTTTAAAATCACTCAGGGTGCGGATTACCGTTTCCTTAGCCGTACCAACCAGGTTTGACAGGTCTTCCCGCGAAACAGGCATACTGAACTGCTGATCGTTTTCATGCTTGTAGGTATCTGACAATTTTACCAAAGCTTCTGCTACCCGCTTACGTACTGAATTGTAGGCCAGGTTCATCAATTGCTGTTCATTCTCCAGCAGATTGTTTGAGAGCAGTTCTATAAATTTCCTGGCAACTTCGGCATTCCGGTATATCAATGCGAAAAAATCATCCCGCGGGATCATGTAGAGTTCCGTATCTTCCAATGCACCTGCGGAATGGATATAAGGTTCATCTTTTAACAAGGAAAGAAAACCAAAAAAATCACCGGCCTTGTGCAGTGTACTGATCAATTCCTTTCCCTGGTCATTCTTTTGATAGATCTTCACCTTACCCTTTTCGATAAAATAAATGCCCCGCGGGTAAGTTCCTTCGTGAAAGATCACCTCTTTTTTTCGGAACAACCTCAGTTCTCTCGATTCGGATAATTGTTTTAAGGAATCAAAACCTTTGGCTTCATTCAAAAAATGATTGACACCTTCCATACTTTGGGAGAATTGTTTTCTAAGCAGCTCGTTTTTATTTAAACGGGTTTCGATAGCACTCAGCAGTTCCTGGTCGTTAAAAGGTTTTGTCAAATAATCATCCGCTCCGAGCGACATTCCTTTGCGGACATCCCCCCGATCCGCTTTTGCCGTCAGGAAGATAAAGGGAATGCCTGCTGTTATTTCGTTCTTGGAAAGCAGGTGCAGTACTCCGTATCCGTCCAGTACCGGCATCATAATATCACAGATAATCAGGTCGGGAAGTTCTTTTAAGGCAGTCTGCACTCCTTCTTTTCCATTTTCGGCGGTAAACACGGTGTATTGTGCAAGTTCCAATATTTCCGCAGTGTTTTCCCGAATATCCCGGTTGTCTTCGATAAGAAGTATTTTTTTCATAGCCTGTCTTTAAAAAGGTATTGTTAATGTAACGGTTGTTCCTTCATTCTGAGCACTTTGGATGGCTACTTTTCCATTCATCAATTCGACATATTTGGAAACAATGTTTAACCCAAGCCCGGTTCCTTGTATATGAGTAGCATTTCCGCCACGGAAGAAGCGTTCAAAGAGGTGGCGCTGATCTTCCTCACTGATACCTATCCCCTGATCTTTTACGGAAAGCGATAATTCCTGACCGCTCACCCGAACATCCAATTCTACTTCAGCCTCGCCGGGAGAGAACTTGATGGCATTTGAAATTAAATTGAACAGGATATTACGCAGTAGTTTAGGATCAAGCCAAACTTTTCGTTCTCCGGAATATACCAGCTTAATGGTTTGTGTTTCTGTCAACATACCCTGCATTTCCGAACTGATATCCAGCAGGAACTGCTCCAGGTCCATTTCTTCCGGAACATTTTCAACTTTTCCTTCCTCGAGTTTGGAAACAGACAGGAAATCATTTAGAATATCTGTCAGGTTAACAATAGACTTTTTAATCTTATCCACGTGTTTCGAGTGGTTTTCACCGTCATTACGCTCGTTGTACTTACTCACCAGCGAAAGCGAAGACATCATGGTTGTAAGCGGTGTGCGGAATTCATGTGAAGCCATGGATACAAACCTGGACTTCATTTCATTGAGTTCCTTTTCTTTTACCAGGGAAGCATCCAGTTCTTTTTTGGTCCTTTCCAATTCCTTAATAGCTTCTTCGAGGACAAGGGTGCGGTTCTTCACTTGTTTTTCCAGGTCTTCGGAGTAGTTCCTGAGCCTGATTTCCGCCTCTTTCCGCTGGGAAATATCCACGATAAATGCTATGACAAAATTTCCTTCTTCACTGCTGTAAGGACTTAAACTTATTTCCACCGGGAATTCCGAGCCGTCTTTTTTCAACGCGAACAGATCCATGCCTGCTCCCATAGCTCTTGCATGCGGATGTGCTGCATAATCAGCACGGTTTTTTTGGTGCTGATGATTAAACCTGGAAGGCACCAGTGTTTCGATCTTCTTTCCGGTAAGTTCACCCCCTTCGTACCCGAATAACTTTTCGGCACTTGGATTAATGCGTGTTATCCGCCCTTCGGAATCCGTTACCAGGATCCCTTCAGTAGCATGTAAAAACAGGGCATCAATCCCTTCTTTGCTTTCCATTCTTCTCAGTTCATAGTCCATAACGAATATACACATTTTGACAAGAGATCAAAAGTAAAAACCGGGCATTCCGGAAAAGATGATTTTCGTCATCATTTTTAATGACACTGATCATGTTCCTGCCTAAAATACATCCAATCGGGAACAACAGACCTTTTCTCTATTGAAAACCAACACTGATATAGATCACATTCCTTGTTGATAAGCCTCATTTCCCTCCCGGGCTGTTTCCGCTACTTTTGTTCAAAATCAAAGTCATGGAACTTTTTGAAAATTATCATTTCGCGATTGGTACCAGTGTTGCACGGATATTCCTGGGATTCTTGTTCTTTTTCCAGGGTTACGATGCGGTATTTAAGATCGGTTTGAAACAGGTAACTGATACGTACCAGGAAAAATTCGGTCCGAAAGGCATTCCGAGATTCCTAACCGCACTAACCGCTCAGTTTACCTCTTTCACAGCATTGCTATGCGGATTTCTGCTGATTTTCGGGATGTTCGAATTCTTTTCGCTTTACCTGCTTGGGCTCAACCTGATTATTACCGGGATCGGTTTTGGGATGAACCTGCCGCTTTGGGACACACGCCATGTATTTCCGAGGCTAGCACTGCTCTTGCTCCTATTACTGACCCCGCTGGAATGGCACTTTTTTACGCTTGATCATTTATTCATTCATCATTGAAACATGAAAAAAATACTCGTTCCGACAGATTTTTCGAAGCAATCCGGAAATGCATTGAACTATGCCATTGAACTGGCGAAACATTTAGGTGCAGAAATGGAGTTGATACACATTTATACTGTTCCGGTATTTACAGCAGATTCCCCGATTGTTCCTGTAGAAGAACTGCTTAAAGAGGATGTTCTCCAAAACCTGGAAGAACTGAAAAGTCTTATTGAGCGCACAAACCCGGAGCTGAAAATAACTTGTGAAGCACTTACCGGAGACACCGCCTCTGCTATCGGCACATATGCCGATACCCATAAGATTGACTTAATCGTAGCAGGATCACAGGGGATCGGTTATATCCAGGAGCGAATACTTGGCAGTACTGCTTCAGCACTGATCCGGAAAACCGGGGTCCCGGTAATGGTCATTGGAAAAGACATCCGTTTCAGGATACCGGAAAAAGTGGTACTTGCAGTAGATTTTTCCGAAACAGATGACCAGGTGGTCCTGAAACCTCTGAAACAACTGGCACGAAAATTTAAGTCCCACGTTTGCATCCTGAATATTTTCAGTGAAGCCGAAACCATGCCCACTTTCGGGCAAATGGCAGAAAGTTTCAGACTGGAAAAAGCTCTTAAACAAATCCACCATACTTTTTTTGAAGTCCGACACCCGGATGTGGTACAGGGAATCAATCAATTTGTCACAAAGCAAGGGATCGATATGGTAGCAATTGTTTCCAGGAAACATTCCCTGATCGGACGTATTTTCCGTGAACCGATTACCAAGGCAATGACCTTCCACAGCCAGGTTCCTTTATTAATCTTACACGAATAATTTTTAATTCACATTCCATGAAAATAACTCTCAATGACCAGCAAAGCATTTCAGACATTCGAAATTCTTTCAATACCCTTTTTCCTTTTTTAAAAATCGAATTCTTTTCGAAACGACATCAGCCGGGTGAAGCTTCTTCGCTGAATTTCCTGGTCCCGAAGGAAACTACGCTCAAAGAGTGTCGAAATACACACTACACCGAGGAATTGTACATCACCCCGGATATGAAAGTTTCCGAACTGGAAGAACTTCTTTGGACGAAACTGGGACTTGGCGTACAGATATTCCGTAAATCGGGGAAGCTTTGGCTGGAAACAATCTTAACGGATAACTGGACGCTGGCGGAACAAAATTCGGAGGGCGAATTCCTGAGCAAAAGCATCGAACCGGATGAGCCGGAATATTACCAGGACAGGGATTGAAAGAAATTCTCTATACTCAATTCAGCTTTATTCAGCACCAATAACCCTATCAGAATGAAACAGTTAAGAACACTAAAGATATTCTCCCTGCTCATTACAGTACTGATCTGTTTGACGAGCTGGCAGGGTCTGTTTTCATCGGGGGTGTATGACGGAGAAACTGAACTTTGGACGGCCCAGGCCCAGGGACAAGACCTGATCAATCTGTATATCATTCCGTTCTATCTCCTGAGTTCCCTGCTAATCAGCAGTAGAGAAAACTATTTCGGCCTGATCTGGACCGGGATCAGCTGTTATTTCATCTACGTCTTCCTCATATACTGTTTTGATATCCGGTTCAACCGACTGTTCCTTTTTTACGTGGGTATTCTGGCGCTAACTTGTTTTTCAGTGATCTTTTTTCTCTATTCCTACCGCGGAAAATACACTCCTCCGAAAACACATACTTTCCACCACCAGTTAACGGGCGGTTATTTTATCTTCATTTCATTACTTTTTGCCGGTTTATGGCTCGCAGATATCCTTCCGGCCATTTTATTCAAACATGCACCGAAGGATCTTGAAATGCTTCCCACCAACCCCGTCCATGTACTGGACCTTTCCATGGTGCTACCGGGGATTTTCATCGGTGGTATTTTATTGATCAGGAACCATAAACTGGGATATTTCCTGGCACCCGTTATACTTACCTTTTCGGCATTGATGCAGGCAACAATTGTGGTATTGATGCTTTTCCTCAGAGAACACGGCAAGAATACTCCTTCGGAATTTACGTGGTTTATCCTTATTTTAGCCTTAATCAGCTGCTACCTGCTTCTTTCCAATCTTAAACACAACCGATAAATTCATGAAAAATCCGATCTCAATTATCAAAGCTTCCGGTGAGAAAAGCGTCTTTTCCGAAGAAAAAGTCAGGGCATCACTACGCAGCTCAGGAGCAGATGAGAAGCAAATCGATCTAATCATTGATGAAGTATACAAACACCTTCACGAAGGAATGACCACACGGTCGATCTATAAAATAGCATTTTCACTGTTAAAATCTGCATCAAGGAACCAGGCGGCACGTTACCATTTGAAATTTGCCATTATGGAACTGGGACCTTCCGGATTTCCTTTTGAAAAATACATGGCCGAATTACTAAAGACAGAAGGATATGCCACAAAAACCAATCAGTTCTTTCAGGGAAAATGTGTAACACACGAAATTGATGTCGTGGGAGAAAAAGATAACGAGCAGCTGGTGGTAGAATGTAAATACCACAATCAGCAGGGAATCTCCTGCAATGTAAAGATCCCGCTATACATCCACGCACGCTTTAACGATATCCTGGCATTCCGGGAAAGCAAAAACAAAAACTCCAAACAGCTGAAAGGACTTATCATTACCAATACCCGGTTTTCGGCTGATGCGCTGCAATATGCAGGCTGTTCCGGATTGAACCTGCTGGGATGGAACCACCCCTTCAAAAATGGATTGAAAGACCGTATTGACAAACACGGGCTTTACCCGGTAACCTGTCTGACAACGCTTTCCGCGGCGGAAAAGCAAAAACTGCTGGAAAAAGATGTGATCTTGTGCAGCAACTTATTGAAAAGACCCGAGTTGCTGAAATCCATGGGTATGAAACCGACACGGACCGCTCGTATATTGAGAGAAGCTGAAGACCTTTGCAAACCACTTATCCACTCACCTGTTAACACACGAAAACCATGAAAAACAATTTGAAAGTCCAATTTTTCGGAGCTGCTTCAACCGTTACAGGCTCCAAATACCTGGTAGAATATTCCGGAAATAAACTGCTGATCGATTGCGGATTGTTCCAGGGGTTGAAAGAACTGCGCTTACTCAACTGGCAGTCTTTGCCTTTTGATGTTTCATCCCTGGACGGTGTGGTTCTCAGCCACGGACACCTGGACCATGTGGGTTACCTTCCGTTACTGGTCAAACAGGGATTCAAAGGAACCATTTTTGCCACGGAGCCTACCATTGAAATTGCCCGTTTAATTTTGCTCGACAGTGCCAAGATCCAGGAAGAAGATGCAGAACGTGCCAACCGATTCGGCTACAGTAAGCACAGTCCTGCCAAGCCGCTTTATACAACTGCGGAAGCGGAAGCTGTGTTTCCTTTGTTTCAGAGTGAACCACTTGATAAATGGATCCGCGTTTCCGATGCATTTACTTTTCGTTTCCGGTACAACGGGCATATTCTCGGTGCCACCTTTATAGAACTGAAGGCTGCCGGTAAATTAATGGTGTTTTCAGGAGATATCGGAAGGCAGGAAGATCCTCTGCTGTTTCCCACACACAGACCGGAGTCAGCAGACATTCTCTTTATTGAATCCACTTATGGCGGACGTCTCCATCCTTCGAATCCGGAGGTACAGCTTTCCACTATTATCCGGGAAGCCGCCAGCAAACACGGAACGATCATTGTGCCTGTTTTTGCTGTAGAACGCGCACAGCTTCTCATGTTCTATTTATGGAAATTAAAACAGGAAGGACTGATCCCGGATTTACCCGTTTACATGGACAGTCCCATGGGGAAAAGTGTGCTGCAGATCTTTTCCAAATACCATCCCTGGCATAAGTTAGCTCCGCGCGAATTGAAAGCTATCCTCCGTGAAATAAAGGTGGTGAGCAAGCAGCAGGAAACGCTTCAGCTGGCGGCGAATGAAACACCCAAAATCATCCTTGCCGCATCAGGCATGGCAACCGGTGGAAGGGTTCTCACCTATTTTGAGCATTACCTCGGTCAAAAATCAGCAACGATCCTGATGGTAGGATACCAGGGAGAAGGCACGCGTGGAAGAGCATTGCTGGAAGGCACCCGGGAGATTAAAATGCGGGGGAAATATTGGACGGTAAATGCAACTTGTACGCAGGTAGAAGGCTTATCTGCGCATGCCGATCAAAACGAATTGATCCAATGGGCCGGTGGCCTGGATAAAAAACCGGAGAAAATCTTCATTGTGCACGGCGAACCGGAAGGTGCCCTTGCTTTAAAAGACAAACTAAAAGAAGTTTACGATTACGACAGCATAATACCGGAATTGAACTCGGTTTATGAATTAACAGAATGAGAATGAGAGCGGGAATGAGGATTGAAACTAATTTGTAATTCGTTCGGTCAGCTGACGGACGTAATTATACCATTTTTTTCATCAGAATATCGATCTGTTCGTCTGTTCCAACAACGAAAACGTGCTTATCAAAGGCTTCGAAACCGTTCTTTTCATAAAAGCGGATGGCTTTCGGGTTTTCTTCCCATACTCCGAGCCAGATGTATTCCTTTTCCAGCTCAAGGGCGGTTTCCAATGCTTTGTCGTAAAGGAGTTGTCCTACTTTTTTGCCGTGAAAATCGCTTTTCACATAGATCCGCTCAATCTCTATCGAGACAGCATCCCGGATTTCTGTTTGCGCAGCACCGGTATTCAATTTCATATACCCGATCGGTGTTTCATTTTCCATTGCCAGGAAGAAATGGGAATCGGGATTCGTGAGTTCCGAGGCAATCTTCTCAGCGTTAAAGCTTTTGTCCAGGTATTCCTGCATATCTGCTTCCGAGTTGCTGTCGGCAAAGGTTTCGTAAAAAGTTTCTCTTCCGATTTGCTGTACTAAGCCCAAGTCACTAATAGAAGCCGGACGTATGATTAATTGTTCCATTTTTTGGATTTGAGAACGTTCATACCCGCTTATTCTTTCGGTGCCGGGTACAACAGCTTAAATGCATTCATAACTGCCTGGTGCATGATCGTTGCATGATTTTCCAGCGGCAGGTAATCGAAATGTACTTTCACATGCGGGTTCTTTGCTCCTTTTAATTTATCAGCCAAAAGGTTAGCATCTACTTCCATGACCCGTGCAGGATCGGTTGGTGTCAATCCTTCTTTTCCGACACCCACGTAAATATCTGTGGGCTTGTCGTAGTTTTCCGAAAGAAGTTTGGAATCCACATTTAGCAGGGAACCGTAGTCCCACCACAAGCTGGGACTGATGATGATGTAACGGTTGAATAGTTCAGGTTTGTTTAACAGGACGGTTGTTGCGAATAATCCGCCGAACGATTGCCCGATCAGGGTTCTGTCTGCACTTGCTTTGTATTTGGATGCCATGAAAGGCTGCAGTTCTTTTTCAATAAATGCAATGAATTTATCGGAATGCCCGGTTGTGGGAAAACGTTTCACCTGGTCTTCGTGGGTGCTTGGGAATGAAAGGTCGCGCTGTCTGTCGACGGTTGCAATGCCCACCAAAATAGATTTCGGCACCTGGTTGATCCACTCGAAATTGTAGAATTGGAGCAATCCGGCAACATGGATAAAGTCTTCGTCGGCTGAGCCGTCTACGAGGTAAATGACCGGGTATTTGACAGAATCGGCGGGATTGTATCCTTGCGGCAGGTAGATATTTACGATGCGCTTCTCCCCCATTTCTTTGGACTGGATTTCGTCGATCACTCCGAGTACGAAGGGTTTGGCTGTTTCTGCGACCAGTTTGGATTTTGTTTTCTGTGCGTAGGTGAAAATCGTAAGAGCGGTAAACAAAAGAGTCAGGGTGTATTTCATCGCATTGGTTTTTTGTGCTTATAAATGTAGGAAATCTTTGGAGAATGAGCGAACCGGGAGATGCTCGAAGAACGCAAGGAAGGGTAATTGATGAAAGCTCCGCCTGCGGCGGGTTTTGGACCACCAAGCACACAAGGAACACAAGGGATATGGACCGATTCGATCTGCACCCGCCGCGGCGGACAGAGCTTTTTTATTGGACCACGAAGCGCGCTAGGAGCACAAGGGATATTAGCTGAATGAAATCTCCGCCTGCGACGGAGCTTTTTATTTTGCCCGCGGAGGATTACCGTTACCGGGGTTATTTAAACCAAAAAGGGTTGAACGAATCATCGTCCAACCCCTTAAAAACATATAAGTCTTTTAGTTAACCACGCTCACATTTACAGCGTTTAAACCTTTAGTTCCGTTTTCTGTATCGTAAGATACTGTGTCGTTTTCACGGATATCCTGGTTCAACCCGGATACGTGAACAAATATTTCCTGACCGTTTTCTCCTGTAATAAATCCGAAGCCTTTTGCGTCGTTGAAAAATTTTACTGTTCCTTTATTCATATTCTTTTGCATTGCGTTCCGTTCTTAGCGGAACAATTAGTATAATAATTCTCGACCGATCGAACACCGAGCGGCTTTTAAGAAAAAATGTTTAAATTAATTGGAGTGTAAAAGTGACTTTACAGTCTGATTGAGATAACAATCTTCTATTGAATTGTGTCAAATGTACATCTAATAAACACAGCATCCTAATTTATTTTCAAAAGCTTCGAAATAAGTGGTGGATTCGGACTGCTAAACGCGCGAATATGGAACACGAAGCACACCAGGAGCACAAGGGATATTAGCTGAATGAAATCTCCGCCTGCGGCAGAGCTTTTTTTCTTTTCCCCACAAATGCACAAATAGTTGGAGGCACCTACCGGATGCCTCTTTATGTGTAATCTGCACCTGCGGTACAGCTTTTTTGGTTGAACCGCTACGCTTGCGCCATAGCTCTTGCCTACGCATAGCTTCAGCAAAGCAAGGACAGCGAAGGAACAAAGAAGCAAAGGACGCGGAGTTTTTCCTTTTTGCAAGCTGATCACGCAGATTTTATGGTTCGTAGTCGTTTTAAAAGATATATTTGTCACATACCAGTATTCACTTTTAAAACGTCTGTTATGGCATTACCACTTACACTTCCGGCTTATATGCTGGACGCAACATCTTACATCCAGGTTACGATTTCACCTGATTATTACACGGCACGCTGTGATTTTTATTCGGGACCCACCAAGGTCTATTCCCTGACACTGATTCAAGCAGCACCGCTTCAAAGTCTTCCTGACGGATTAAAGATCGGTGACTTCGTGATCCAAAGCGGGTCGATGCAGTTGCAGCTCCCAAGCCCGATCCAAACCGGCACGGTGACACTCAACTGCACTTACACAGATCTCAATGTTACTAAGCCAACCCAGTTAAATGCGGTAGTTGCTTCCTGGAACTTAAACCAATAAGGAAAAACAGCACGAGCGTGGGGTATCAAATCTTCACGCTTGTTCTCGTTGTGTACAAGGAGCATGGAGAGGTTGTAGGATATAGTCTCCGCCCACCGCGGCGGTTTTTTGTTTCCTGGCAATGATTTACTGTGGCTACGCGATTAATCGCGTGGCCACGGTTATTTGGTTTGAAAAAAGTAGGAGAAATGATCGGTATTGATTACTTTGGTGCACTTTAAAATACCACTATGACAACACACACTCCCCCAACTCCGGGTCCGGTTTCGTCGAATGCTTCTGAAGTATTGGAACAAACATTACTGGCCGGATTCGTTTTCAATGTAAATCTGCTCATGGAGCAAATGGTTGCCAATCAACATGCTTTGCAGCAGATCCTGACGGCATCAACTGCCAAAGCGGTGGCTGAAATTACCGATCCCCAAAATTCCCGTGAGGTCCCTGTGATGCAGAATCTGGAAGTGGTACTGAAAGCAATCCAGGAATCTTCTTCGAGTTATATCACGATGATCCGGGAACTGGCTGTGGAAGCTGAAAAAGCACTGAAGCTGGTGAACAACCATTAATCGTTTATTTTTTATCCTTTAAATCACTTTCATTATGGCAGATACGGTCAATTCGCAGATCACAGATTCTGTAACACAAAGCAACGTAAAAGTAATGGCTGATGCCCCGGCAATGGCTATGGGCAGTTTGTATCAAACAATGGCGCATAGTTTGGGACTTCTTATGGAAAACGCTGTAGCGGCTCAGCAAAACATGAACATCATTGCACAGGCGGCAACTACTCAGGGGGTGAATATGATCTATTCGGTAGATACGGCCGCTGCGAGCGCTGCGACGAGTAAGATCCTGGACGGGAAGCCAACGTCTTAATTAACCACATAGCACACAGTAGACCACATCCTTTTGATTGTCTTTGTGTTTTTCGCGCAGAGGAATCCGGATTTTATGGTTCGTATTCCTCCGCCTGCGGCAGATTTTTAATTGTACCACAAAGCGCGCCAGGAGCACAAGGGATATAGCTGAATGAAATCTGCACCTGCGGCGCCTGCGGCAGAGCTGTTTGTTGTTCCCGCTGATCTCACAGATTTCGCAGATGTTACTAATGGGTTGGATGGCTGGACGATGTCTGAACCTGCGGCGCAGCTTTTTAATTGAACCGGGAGATGCAAAGAACCCGGAGAAGGAATTATCCCCTGAAACTCACAATGGATCTTCCTGGATTTAATTGCCCGGAACAGGATCGATTAATCATTGGTGAATAAATCATTTCCTTCCCAATTTCTTCAGCATTTTGACATGTCCGCGAAGTGCTTTCCAAAATGTAGGCTCTACGTGATAGATAACACCGAACTGATCAGCCGTTTTTTTAACTATCGGTGCAAGGTCCGGGTAATGGACATGGCAGATCCCGGTAAATAAGTGATGCTCGATCTGGTAATTCAATCCACCTATGAACCAGGTCAAAAATCCCTTTCCGGGTGCAAAGTCCGTTGTGTTTTCTACCTCATGGATAGCCCAGGGATCTTCCATTTCCTTCCCGCCGGTTTCTGCTCCCACGGGTAACTCAAACGTGGAAGTTTCCACGATATGCGACGGCTGAAAAATGCAGGACAGTACCAAACCGGCAATGATATGCATTACCATGAATCCGCCGACCACATAATACCAAGGCATTCCTGAAAAAAAGATCGGCAATACCACGATGTAGCCGTAATAAAACAACTTGTATAAAGTGACTCTGAAAATTGCCTGTCCCATGGAAACATGATGCCTTACCAGCAGGTCATGCTGTTTGTACCGCACAATTTGAATATAATCTTTCGCAGTCATCCAGAACAGCGTCATCATGGAATAAAAGAACCAGGCATACAGGTATTGGTACCTGTGAAACCAATAATGGGGCTGCCGCGGTGAGAACCGTAAATATTTAATACTATCCAGGTCATCATCCAAACCTGCAATATTGGTATACGTGTGATGCAGCTGGTTGTGCTGTATTTTCCAAGTTACGGAGTAGCCCCCAATCACCTCCAGGATCGAACCTATGAAACGGTTCACTTTTCGATTAGGGGAATACGTTCCGTGATTCGCATCATGCATGACCGAGGTACCTATCCCGATCATTCCGAAGGCCATTAACACCCAGAAGCCGAAAAACAGCCACCCGTTGCCGGTCCCGAAACCCGTTACCATAAACACGTATGGAACGAAGTAAAGCGAAAGCATGACTGTTGTTTTTACCCACATTTTGGTGTTCGCGTAGCGGGAAATTCCTTTTTGTTCAAAATATCTGTTGATACGCTCCATTAGCGTATTGTGAAAACTGTTTCTTTTATTCGCCGCGAATCGAACAGTATGTAATTTCTTCGTTGCCATATGCTCAATCTTTATGAATCTCAAGTTAAGGAAAAAACAGCCAACTAAATTTGAAGGAACGTTAAAATGCGGCCGTTTAAGAAATCTCCGCATGCACAGTTTTTTGAACCACGAAGCACGCCAGGAGCACAAGGGATATAGCTGAATGAAATCTGCACCTGCGGTACAGCTTTTTTGATTTAACCGCAAAGAAAATGAGGACGCAAAGTTTTCTTCATACCCTTTGCGCTCTCCGCGTTCTTTGCGGTAAAAAAAATACCACGTCGGCAGAAGAGATCCGCAAATTAACGGGGCTGACTATTCGGGAGATGAATAAGGTTTTGAAGGAGGTTGGGAAATAGGAGTTCTGCTATCGATAACGCCGCCACCTCCCCTAACCCCTCCTCAAGGAGGGAAAACCTAAGATCCGCTTCAGAACGAAAATCTCTCCTTAAAGAAAGAGATTGAATCTCCTTTGAGTTCAAAATTGAAGTTCAAAAAAAGATTAAACTAATTTGCTAATAGTTTCCAGCTTAGGAGCCGGATCGGGTTTCCCCTTTGGAGGTGGTGACGACTCAGACGAGTGTCAGACTCCGTTAAAGGGAACGCAAGGGGTAGGATGTTAAAAACTCCTTACTCCTTCACAGGCGCTTCACCTACCGGGTTCTCTGCTTGTTTTATGCGCTCTTCCGGGGTTAATTTTCGCGGTTTGCTTTTGCGGATGAGCTTTTTCGTTAGGATGTAAATACCGTTTTTGTCCCGTTTTAAAGCAGTCAATTTCACCTTTAATCCAAAGTATTTGTCTGTTTTTGTTTTGCCTTTGACACTGATAAACGGCACTTCCTGTACTTCCGGGTCGTAAGACAAAATGAGGTATTTGTTTCTAGCATACGCCTGACCAGGTAAAAGTCCGTTTGTTTCCGGGTAAGCGGCAGAGACTTTGGTTAGTTCAAAGCGCCGGGATTTTAATTTTACTCTTACAGGGGTGGAATGAGGCATTTTGCAATCAAAATTTTTACAGGGACCACACAGATTGGTCAAATAAATGACGAAGTACCTGACCCTGTTGTGTTCCTCAATGGTGAAATCAGACGGGATTCTTTTCCAAACAGTTCTCCCCGAAATGCTATCTACAACTGCATCGTACAAAAACGCTTTTACAGGTTCACAGTATGCTCTATTGTTTGTTGGAATATATACTTTCACCGGTTTTGCCGGAATGCAATTCGTGGTCCTGCCGGAAGGTTTATAGCAAAACATGAGGTTGGAGGTCAACAATTCCTGGTTATTTGTAATGGTTGTGAAATTCGAAAATTCCATTTGAGCAGTATTGGTAATCACATCTATGTCGATCGTATTTCCTGGTTTATCACCGGGCAATTGATAGGTTTGCTGGTTGTAATCCACCACAATGGCATCTGTGGGCGGCCAATCGGGTGCTTTTTGAAGAACGGGTTCTTCGGTTGGAATAGCCGGAGCAACCGTTTGAATAATAACCCGGATTTCAACCCTCCTGTTTTGTGACCGCTGGAAGGATGATTCATTGTCTTTTACGGGCTGTAGTTCGCCAAATTGACTGATTGCTATTTTCTCCGGGGGAATATTCTTTGAAACAAACCGGTTCTGCACTGCTATAGCGCGGTTTTTCGCCAATTCATGGTTGTACTCATTTGTACCTACATTATCGGTGTGCCCGACTAATTGAATGGCATAATCTCCACCGTTTTTTAATTGCCCGGAGATACTATCGATCGTTTGGCAGCTATGCTCGTCCAGCTGATAACTGTCTGTTCGGAAATAAACTACCTGGTGAGTTGATTGTTGTCCCGCAGCAAAAAAAGACACCACCCAAAGGGACATAAAAAGATAAAAGCGAGTATTCATACAGGGAGATGTCTGATCATTCCAAAAGTAAACAGAAATAAAAAGCCAACAATTTCTGTGGGTCAGACTTTTCTCTCTCTTTACAAGTTCCTCCCACTTTATTTGTCCTGACAAATTCTCCTTCTTTTTATAGATAGTCTTAATGATCCGGAAATCACTCCAGGTTTCGATTTTTTTATTTTCGAAGCACTATCAATTCCCCCTTTGGAGGTCGTGACGACTCAGACGAGTGTAAGACTCCGTCAGAGGGAACGAAAGGGGGAGGATGTTTAAGATCACTCCAAGTAGGAGACCTAAAATCTTTTTCTAATTTTAAGTTCTTTAATCAGAACATGAAACAACACTTAACAAACCTGACAGCAGATAACAAGGACAACATTTATGGGCAAATCATGGATGAACTTTGGGATAAATGCAACGATGGATTTGCGCTGCAAGAGCTGAATGAATTTGAAAAACCTCTGATCATTTCACAGATCATTGAGGATTCGATCAATGGCGGCGGAATCAACACCTATTTTTTCAATAACGCTGACAAGTATACCACTGCGGGATTGGATGCCTTTCAAAAACTGGGAATGACCGAAGTGTACGAGATTTTCAAACAGGCTGTTGATGCTTTTCCGGCTGCTGAGATTCCTCAAGACCTGGAAGCATGCAGACAAATCATGGAATCATTGCCGGAAGAAAATCCGGCTGATGAAACATGGACAACCCTAACAGATGCATTTTATAATCTGGACCCGAATTACTTCATGGATAAGAAACTGGAATATATGCTGAAGCATGTGGATTCTCACTGAAATGAATCAGGTGGTGAAGCAGGTTTGCTCCCCTTCTTTTTGTCTTGACACAAAAAGAAGCAAAAAGGTCAAGGCGGTACATCCCTCGTTTGAGAACTACACGTCATCCCACTGCCTGCACCCCAAACTCACCACACCATAAACGAATTCTTTTTCAAAGAATCCGATGGCTGAGCTCAAACAGGGGTTCGGCTGCGCTCCATTTCGTTTGTTCTTCTACGCGATGTACGTAAGGCCATTCATCGGATTTCCCTAACGGCTTAAGCCGTTTATTGATTTTTCTTCAGAGCTATAATTTGTGCTTCTTAAAAAACTTGTTACAGCGAAGCATGATCTCCCGATTGCGGATTCTCCGATCGCATATCAACGCACCAATTGATTTTCAAACCAGGAATGACCGGTCGAAGAATAAGGACTTCCGTTTCGGCGAAGCGGTTCCGGAAAGTGCTTGTCATTTGGGATCCTGATCCCTCCTTTCCGTGAAGCGCTCCGAAACGGAAGGCTGCTTGACCAGCAAGCGGGGAAAAGGTCCTTTTTGTTACTTTTTGGACAAGCAAAAAGTAAAAACATGTTATCCTACTTCTCCTTCGAATTGCCTTTTTCATCTTCGTCTTCGATCATTTTTTTATACCAGCCGAAGCGTTTCACGTGCAGCAGGAAATAAACGATTGCTGTGGCCAGGCTGGCAATGATAAACATGTTCAATGCAACAGCCGAACCGATACCGGCGGTGGCCCAAAGTGACGCGGAGGTGGTTAATCCGTGCATGTGGTTCCCGTCTTTGAAAATGAGTCCGGCTCCAATGAACCCGATACCGGTTGCAATGGCCGCCAGGATCCGCGCAATGGCCGAGGTATCGTTAGTGAGGTGCTCTGCAATGGCTACGAAAATACACGCAGACACGGCTATCGCGCCGAAGGTGCGCACACCGGCAAACTTGCTGTGCTGTTCCCTCTCAAAGCCGATAAGTCCGCCCAACACCAGGGCAAAAAGCAGCTTTGCTCCTATGATCAATTCAAACTTAACATCTACATCCATACTACCTGATTCGATCTTTCTCTAAATTAACAAAAATCCGGAATGAATAAGACGGGGTTCTTAGTAAGATATCTGAATAAATAAACCGCAAAGAGAATAAGGACGCAAGGCCTGCACCATAGCTTCAGCGAAGGCACAAAGTTTTTCTTCATGCCCTTTGCGCTCTTTTACCTTCGTGCCGTGTCTTTCAGACTGCACTCCGTCTTCACCAGCCACAGCTGGCTCTTCTTTGCTGTGAAATAAAAAAACCTAATCTCTCACTACCATCTTCTGCGTATAGCTTTCTGTTTCGCCTGTTATGCGCACCACGTATACACCACTCGGGAGTGTTTCGCGGGCGATTTTAATTTCCGGGCCGGAAATGTGATGAATATGCTTCACGGGTTCGCCCAGGCTGTTGACAATGGAGAGCTCGGCATTTGTGAAAGGTTTCTCTGCACGGATGGTGGTTTCACCGGAAAACGGGTTCGGGAAGATGTGAAGGTTTTCTTGCACCAGATGCGGAACGGATGCCGTTGATGCGTCGAGTTTGTACACTCCGGTGAGGTTTGAGGAATGATCACGGGTGAGCAGACATAGTGTGGTGTTGTACATGACCATGTTGATCACCTGTTTATCGCTGCCAGGGAAGGATTCCTGGTACCATTCGCTCCAGTTGGAGCCGCCATTTGTACTTCTGAAAATGCGTACGGTATCGTTTTCTCCGTTGATAGCTCCGGCTGCATACAGGATATTGGAGTTGTTCGGGTCGTACACAACAGAATAGATGTATTCGTAATTCGGAGTGGTGAAGACATTGCTCCAGGAAGCTCCTTTGTTGACAGAGCGGTGTATGCTTCCCTCCTTCCCGATAAATAGGGTATCGGTATTCGTTGGATGAAATGCAATTCCGTTGACTGCCTGGTTGGTTTCAACGGCAGAAACGGCCCAGTTTGCTCCTGCATCCAGGGAATAAGCCAGGTAGGAATCGAAAAGTGACAACTCACCACCGGAATAGATGTAGGCAGGGTTTAAAGGATGGTAGCGAAGTACGCTTGGCTGGTAAACCGAATAACCCCAATCTAAATAAATGGGCGACCAGCTTGCGGAAAAATCCGTGGAGCGTGCCACACATGATCCGCTCATGGCAATAAGCTCCTGGTGGTTGTTTGGATTTACGTCTATTCTTGTTCCCGGCTGGAAGTCAATGCCTGTAGCGCCGAAACCATTGGTTGTATTGACGAAAGAGTTCCCGTTATTGACAGAGGTGAAAATGGTATTTCCTGCTGTGCTGTCTGCCACGCAGACAATTGTATCCTGCCCTATGAGTACAAAATCATTGATCTTCAATCCCTGAAACCCGGCCGCGATCCAGGTAGTGCCGCCAGATTGAAGTGATTTTTTAAACAACCCGTTTTGCGTGGGTACGAACAAGGTATCTTGTTTTAATTTCATCAATGGGTTGCTCATCCAGGAGAGGTCCTGGGCAGGCGATCCGATGTAGGTTAACTGGCCGTAAGTGCCGGTTGCAACTAAAAGCATGACCGCCGCGAATAGTGTCTTGCGTAAGTTATTCATAGTTCTTTTTTTTGTTGTGTGTATGCGGGTAATACAACTGAAGATGCGGAAGGTTGCATGGTTAGATGAGGGTTTATCCTCCCCCTTTTATCCCTCCCGACGAGTTCCTGTCGGGAGGGATAAAAGGGGGAAATTAAGATCCTCTTTTATTTTTTATCAATCTGGAAGCCGGTGAAGTCTGAATGCTCATCGGCGCTGCAGGCATTGATAGTGATTTGGGTGAGGTCGGGGTTGTTTTTCACGTAGGTAGAAAGCATTTGCTTCTTTTCGATGTAGTCGTTTTGGTTGGCTGTATCAACGTCGTCACTGCGTAATTCATCTTCAAATGGCTCCAGGACCATGTCGTCCATTTCTTCTCCTTCGTTTTTCACCTGGAATGTTTCGGGGGTTACGTAGGATTCTGCCCATTCTTCAAATTCGGGGCTGCGTTCCAATGCTGCAAGTGATCCTTTTTCGTTTCCCTTCAGGTCGTTGAAGGTCAGCTTGCCGGTGTCAAGCTTTTTCAGCAGTTTTGCCTGCAGGTCCGTTTTTCCTATTTGCTTGTTGCCCCGAACAATGGAGATTACCGTACTATTTTTCCAAAGATCTTTGTTGGTACTGATCTTCATCATTTTCCGGATCTTTTTGTAATCCGGGTTGTCTGTGGTGTTCAACACCAGGGAAATATCTCCGAGGGTTGCTCCCGGCGGTGCTGTGATCACGATCTTTTTCCCTTTCGGGACCTTGTATCCGATCAATGCTCCTGTTTTTTTATTGCGCCGCAATCCGCCGTGTCCGCTCACGGTTCCCTTTTTCTCTCTTTTGGTACGTGCCAGCTGTGTAACGACTTTTCCTTGAACGGGCTGCTCTGCCATAGCTTGTACCAATGAATTGTTCTTTGCCTGCGGACTGTTATCTGCAGCTTCCTGAATCTTGCGTTGAATGAGTGCTTCCGGGCGGTTATCCGTTAAACTCAGTCCGGGGTTGTTTTGTTTTCCGGTATCCCGGGTGAATGCTGCTTTTTGCTGTTGGGTCTTCTTTTCCTGCGTCTGCATACGGGTGTGAATAGTTTTTCGAATATAGTAAATTCGGTCAAACAAATATATTTCCTTTCTATACACCTGTCAATTAAATCTCCCCTAATATAAATTCACCCGGTTTTGAGGGTTTTCAGGCACTTTGAATGGTTTACTTTTGTTCCCCATTCAACCCATCAATACGGATTAAAACACTATGAAACAATTCATTCGAAACAGCTGGCTGACAAATGATGCCCGGAGGCCCGATCTTTTCACATCGGAAAACCCGGCTATTTCTGTCGAAGAACTGAAGGGGTTTGAAACTGCTACCGGATTGGTACTTCCTGAAGATTACAAAGCACATATGCTCACTTACAATGGCGGTGCGGTGGTGAGTATCTACCTGTTCTTCGGTCTTCCGGATGACGGGATCAACCTGCTGGGCTTCTACCCGATCAAGCACGGGGATACGCTCCTGGTTGAACGCAGGGATTACCTGCCTGAAAAGCACCTGGCGATCGGCAGAACGGGGACCGGCTACCTGGCCATGTCACTGGACGAAAATTCGTACGGAAACATCTACGTCCATTATTCGGAGGTAGAGCTGGAATTCCTGGCGGCTTCTTTCACGGATTTCATAAATGGTCTGATTGATTACACGGCTGTTTTTGAGGGGTAAACTAAAACAGAATCACTACTGAACGAACCTGTTTTTTTATGGGAATATCCGGAACAAAATCTCATACGTGGATGGCGTAAGGACATCAGAACATTGGGCAGAATTAGTAGGGAGAATGAGGTAATCTATTCAACTCTATCTTAAGGTTGAAAACCTCTTCACAGAACAAGAATTTGAATTATTAATACCAATTTATCACAGTGAACCTCCACCCGATTGCGGATTCCCGTATCATAATTAGAACTAAAAATTATTTTCCAACGATTATTGGCCGGTCGAAGACTAAGGATTTCCATTTCGGAAACCGATCTCGGAAAGTGCTAAAAACCGCAGCGTTTGTAAAACTGCTGTGGTTTGCATTTGGGATCCTGATCCCTTCTTTCCGCTAATCGGTCCGAAATGGGATTCTGCTTGAACGGCAAGCGGGCAAAGCATTTTTACTTACTTTTTTTGCTTTGGAAAAAAGTAAGATGGTGTCACGGTACTCTGAATCCAACGATCAAAATATCGTCTGTCTGCTCTTCATCGGATTGGATTTTCCATTCTTCAATGGTCTGATTGAACACGTCACGCTGTTCTTTCATAGTGAGGTCCTGCATGGAGAGGATCAATTCCTTGAAATTCCGGTAAGTGAATTTCTTTCCTTCTTCCCCGCCAAACTGGTCTGCGTACCCATCGCTAAACAGGTAGTAGCTGTCTCCGGATTCTATATTGATCTGGTAACTTGTGAACTGCTTATCGGTGTTTTTGGAAAAGAGGTGAATAGGAATTTTGTCGGTTGCCAGCTTGGTGAGTACGCCGTTTTTCACCTGGTAGATCGGGTTGTAAGCCCCGGCGTATTCCATGATCCTGTTTGATTTGTCGATCACGCACAATGCAATGTCCATTCCGTCTTTTATTTCATAGCTGCGGTCAATGATTTTCTGATTCGCACTCTGAAACTCATTGTTCAGCTGGTTCAAGATATCGGCCGGATTTGTCTGTCCGTAATCGGTAATGCATTTACTCAGCAGGTTGTTCCCGATAATACTGATAAATGCTCCCGGAACTCCATGACCGGTGCAGTCACAGGCTGCTATGAAAATTTTATCCCGGTGTTCTTTGATCCAGTAAAAATCTCCACTCACGATGTGCTTGGGCTTAAGCAGTACGAATGAATCCGTAAGAATGGCATCTAACTGAGCTTTTGTAGGAAATATGGCTTTCTGAATGAGTTTTGCATAGCGGATACTCTCCAGCATTTCTTTATTCTGCTGTTCAATCAACTGCTGCTGCTGCAAGATTGGTGAGATATCCAAAAAGGATGAGACCAGGAACCTTTCGCCGTTGATTTCCAGGTTTTCAATGGAGCTTATGGCATAAATGATTCTTCCGTCCTTTCCCCTGCATTTGATTGTTTCGTTTTTTATCCGTCCCTTTTCCAGAATAAGGTTCGAAACCCGTTCATGTTCCTCCGGATCGAGAATTCCAAGTTCGCGGGCATTTCGCCCCACGACTTCTGCTTCCTCAAAACCGTAAATTTCTACAAATCGTTTGTTTACACGGATATATCTTCTTTCAAGTGTAGTAATAGACATACAGGCAGGACTGGAGTTAAACACTTCCAAAAAAGTCTTCAGGTTTCCCTGAGCCACTTTTTCAGCCATTTCCAAATCATCGAATGAGATCGCATCTGAAAATATGTTCTTCATGGCGTGAATAGTTTTAGTTACCAATATAAAAAATAATAGTGATACACAGCGATTTGTTTCACTTTCTTAAGGCTTAAAACTAACACATTTGTTTTATCCAGAGCAACCAATCGTCCTTTTTGCTATTCCCGGAAAAGTCTGGCGCAGGAAACTTACAGCATGGAAAGTTAATTAAACAACCGCCGGAACTCTAAGGGTGAAAGGTTTGTTTTGGCCTTGAATAACTTACTAAAAGACTGCGGATGCTCAAAGCCCAATTCATATGCTATTTCACTCACGGTTAAGTCGGTAGCAGCTAATTTTTCTTTTGCTCTCTCAATAATCTTTTCATGGATGTGCTGCAATGCGGATAATCCGGTCTGCTGTTTGAGCAAATCGGAAAAATACTTATCCGACAAATTCAACTGTGCCGCAAAATAGTTGACAGCGGGCAACGCTCTTTCCCTTTGTTTATCTCCGAAATACCGGTTCAGCAATTGCTCGAATTACCGAGCAGCGTGTCGTTAACTACCTTTCTTACAATGAATTGCCGGTTGTAGTACCGATTGCTGTAGGTCAGCACTAATTCCAGGTTGGCAACTACCACATCCTGACTGAATTTATCGATGGGCAGATGGTATTCTTTATGAAGCTGCTGCAGGATCTGTTCCATTGTTTTCTCTTCGTCTTCAGAAAGAATGAGGGCTTCATTGGCCGCATATTCAAAGAAACCATACTCTTTGATCTTTTTATCCAGCTCATACCCCCGCAAAAAATCAGGATGCAGCTGAATGACCCACCCGGAAACAGGAAACAATGCTCCGGGATCAACAATACTTACTTGTTTCGGGGCAAAATAAGACATCACTCCTTCATCAAAATCATAGATGGTCTGCCCGTATTGCAATTTGCTCGGACAGTTTTTTTTGAATACGATCTGGTAATAATCAAAGATCAGTTTGGTTTTATCCGGAACCTCGGTGTGCGGCATTTCTTCAAAGCGCATAATGCTGAATAAAGGATGTTTTGGTTTTTCCAGCTTCAGCAACTGATGGCTTTGAGCAATCGATTTTACATGAATTGTTTCCATCCTATTTGTTTTCTTTTCTGTTTTGCAAAACTTCGCGCAATAAAACCGGGTGAAAGATGAGCTGCCAAGATAGCAAATACCCTGTTCCGCGAACCCGATACGTGAAAAGTTTTGTTTCTTTTATAAGCTGATACGAGTTCTTTGGCAACCTGCTCCGGCGTTTGTGTGTTACTTCCCTGAACCAGTACTTTCCCCCAATCGTTGTTGTTTGCTTTCGTATTCATAAAATTGGAAGTAGTGAGCCCGGGACTGAACAATAGAACATTCACGCCATAAGGTCTGCATTCTTCCGTAATTGAATAGGTAAAAGCTTTTACAAAATGCTTGGACCCGGCATAAACAGCCATGTACGGGCTCGGAAAAAATGCGATCATGGAAGCTACATTGATGATAAATCCTTTTTTGTTCCGGATCATTTCGGGCAGGAACAAATGGGTCAACGCAACCAGGCTCGAATTGTTGAGCCGGATTATTTCCAATTCTGCCTCCAGGTCATTTTGAAAAAACTCTCCGCTGGAACCTTTTCCGGCATTATTAATCAACACATCCACCGAAATACTTCTCTGACGGCATTCCTCAAAAAGGGCTCCGGGCGCTTCCGGTTTGGTTAAATCTGCTACGATATAGTGAGCCCGGATCTGATACTTTGATTTTAACTCCTCACAAAGTGTCGCTAATCGTTCTTTGTTACGGGCTACCAGCACCAGGTTGTGTTTGAGGGAAGCAAATTCACGGGCAATTGCTTTTCCGATTCCGTCCGATGCCCCGGTAATTAATGTTGCATTCATGTGTCTTATTTAAAAGTAATGATGCAAAGAACCGGAATAAGGGAAAGTTGGAAGTAGTCAAAAGTCGGAATATAGGATGCATTTTACAGAATGAAAAACAGACCGCGTTCGCTAATCGCATGTCACCAATAGCTTTAGCGATGGCACAAGCTATAGCGGTAGCGAAATGAGAATGAGAATTTGATTCTTCATTCTCATTCTCGCCCTCATTTTCATTTTGCTTGAATAAGTTCCAATGCTTTAGTCAATGCTTCCTCTGATTTCACTTCGATATCCGGAGCCACTCCTGCTTTGTCCAACCGCACTCCGTCATGTGTATAGAAATCTCCGACAGGCAGCATCAACAGGTATTTTCCCGACACTACAAAAGGGGATGCGGACAGCATAGCGCCTCGTGTTCTTTCACCGATAATGGTAGCTCTTTTGTCGCTTTTCAGTGCATAAACGATGGGTTCGCAGGTACTTGCCGTATTTCCGTTGGTCAAAATGTAGATCTTTCCGGTAAATACCGGGTTCGAAGGTTTTTTGAAAACCAGTTTCACTCCCGGCGTTGTTTTGAGCTCATTCCCGAATTCATCCGTTGTTTTTGGCTGCATTTCCGGAAGTTTACTGAACAGTTCGGGCTGGTAACCGGAATAAGCGAGCTTATTGGTTGGAAAGTACCCTACTTCCAGGTCTTCCGCTACAATGTATTTTGCAAATGCAAACGCAGCATCAATTCCGCCGCCGCCATTGTTTCTCAGATCGATAATCAGGTTTTTATAAGCGGGATTTCCCACTATTTTCGGTAAAATCTCAGTCAGTTCATCTGCCGAAGTACTGAAGTTTTTGATCTGAAGGTAAGCCGTTTCGGGATCTTTTTCTTCGAAGAAAACCGATTTGGCAGGAACTTCTGTTCCCATATTATCGGAAGTATCTTGTGTGATCAGGAAATTCAAATGCGTGAAAGGAAGTTTCTGGCTCAGGATGCTGAACCCGAAAAACAATTCGATATCGTCGTGCGACTTGTGAAAGAGTTTTTCTAATTTTTTCTCGAATTTCTTCCATTCCCCGGTTTGGAGAACTTCTTTTGAATAAATATTCTCTTTGATGGTATTGATCACTTTCGGATAAAGCTCACTGTAATTCATCCGTTCTTCTTTGGAACTCGTTCCCTTTACGGTTCCAACTGCTTCTCCTGCGTTATTTACTAATTCTCCGCTGAGTGTTCCTGCTTTTACTATTCCTTTGAAACCCAATTTTCCGAACATCGGAATTGCTGTCTGACCGATCAGACTATCCGCCTGTTTTGTTCCCTTAATTGTTACAATGGTTCCTTTTTTGGGAGCTTTCCCCATCACTCGACCCAATCTTGCTTTCCCGCCCATAATCCGGACATCTGCATTTTTGGGTGAAGTCATTTTAAACTCGTTTTCAGCTAACCTGAAATCTAAAAAGGTGGTGATAACTGTTCCGCCGCCCAGGTCAATTTCACTCTTAAAGCGATCAGTGCCATTCTGTGCAAAGGAAGTATTCAAAAGAAAAATCAATCCGAAAATCAATCCGAAACTCAACCCTATGAATTTCATTTTTGTGTTGTTGTGCATATGTAAACAGGATTTAATGAAGTCCTCAAAGGAAACATGAAAACCCTTACTGTTGCTGAAAAAGTGATGAAATGATACGTTTTTTTGACGAAAAGACCAACTTCTAAATTATCAATGCTCAAATGATGAATTATCAAGTGAGTTTCCTCCTTGATAATTACCCAAGTTTTGATTTCACTTCCTTATAATAGGTCTTCGACAGCGGAATTTCTTTATCACTTGTTTTGAACACCAGTTTTGCTCCCTGGGAATTCCCTATAATTTTTCGGATGGATTTTGTATTTACCAGATAAGACCGGTGGCATTGCTCCAAAAAAGGAAGTTGTTTGGAAACATTCGACAATGTTTGCCGGAATGTAAGGGAAACTACTTTTTGGTCTTCATCCGTAAAACAGATCTCTACATAGTTTTCTACGGCTTTGATAAACAAGAGCTGTTCTTTTTCCAGGTGCAGCACTTCGTTCTTATTCTCCCCGATCAAAACGAAGGAACTGGCAGCAGGCGGAACAATCCGTTCACCCAGTTTCTGCCTGAAGTAAACCATCAGGGGAACAAAAACCGGGATCATGCAGACAACTGTTACACTTAAAAAGCGCCAATAGGTCCACCAGGTATAATCTTTGAAATTGTTAACGATTGACCGATTATAGAAATAAAGCACTGTACCGGAGATGAAACAAAAAACCAATACCGAGCTGATTTCGTGAAAAACGGTCCAGACCTTACCTCTGGCAGCATAAAGTGTATTCTCAATTCCGGCCTGGATTATAAACAGAATACCGGCAAAAATACCATAACCGGAAAGAAGCAGTGTTTTATATTCCGCGTCAAACTGACTGGTATCAAAAGGCTGCAGCACAATGATTATGAAGCACAGGTAAACAGCCAAAATAAGCCCGATCAACGCACGCCGTTTCCCCGATGCTGTAAAATGGATTTGCCTGTTTAAAGAATTCAATTTCAACTTCCGTTTGATTTTGGGGAGCTAAATTACAAAAAAAGAAAGCGGCTGTTAACCGCTTTGTCGTTCCTCCGGAATGCTGTTATTTTTCTTTGCAGCAGTTATCCCGCTCTTTATACCCGTTCGGATCTGCTTTCACCTCATCGGCATCAAAACCAAGCAGTGAAATCTCTTTGCGGATCTTTTCCGGTGTTGTTTTTTTTGTCCAATAGACTACAGTGGTCGTTTGGTCTGCTTCGTTGTATGTCACCGACTGCACTCCTTTAGCCAGCCCTAGTTGGCCTTCCAGTTTTCCACCGCAGGTTTCGCATACTTTGCAATGGTCACAGGTATTGGGTGTTTTAACGGTGATTGTCTGTTTGGCCGGAGCTTTTTGTCCCGTCGCTAATTGAACGGCGAATAAGCATGCTATTAATAAGATTATTTTCATTGAATTTTGAGTTTTAATACTTTCTCCATGATCGTAACTTCCCAAAGATAGTAAAGATGAAAGAGAGTGTATGTAAACTAAATTCTCATTCTCATTCTCATTCTCATTCTCATTCTCATTCTCATTCTCATTCTGTCAAATTTTCCGGAAGGAGCATTCAATAGGTAAAGGTAAATCCGCCTCCAAATCCCATATCGCTGTCGTAATGCGCCGAAAGGGAAAACGATTGATTGAGGACATATTTCAGGCTGCCCATGTACTCAAAATCGGAATTATACATCAGCCCCAGCCGCAATCTTTTTGTCAGCGGAATGTCTTCCCGCATGAATTGAAGGCGTAGTTTTCCATCCGTATCAATCCGAAAGTCTGCTATTATCAGCATCGGTAAGGTGTATTGGATACCAAAACACAAGGCCGCACGCTGATCTTTGGTGTTTACCTGACCGAAAAGATTCCGTTCAGTTTCGCCCATTTCCATTTTGCGGTAGCGGTAATCAAATCCGACATACGGGTAAAGCCATTGCATCTTACCGATATACCTGCCCAGATGTGTTTCGGTCTCCCACCCCATCATTTTATCGTATCCGAGCCGCCATTCTGCCTGCAGGTTCCAGCGGGTATTCATGTACATCATTTCTCCGTCGTTCCCGTTAGTAGCAAAGTCGTTCTGGAACATAAAGTGGAATTCCCGGTCGTCAGCGTAAAGCTTTTTCAAGGCTTTTTCCGGATTTGGCAGCTGTGGATTGGGAGGTGAGTTTTCATAGGTAAAAATTCGTCCCATTCCGCTCATCATGTGATAAAGGATGTGACAATGGAAAAACCAATCACCGCTTTCTGTGGCAGCAAACTCTATCGTATCTGTTTCCATCGGCATAATATCCAGTACGTTTTTCAAGGGTGAATAATCGCCGGCCCCATTAACCACTCTGAAAAAATGACCATGCAGGTGCATCGGGTGGCGCATCATGGAATTATTGTAAAGGATGATCCGAACGTTTTCACCTTTCCGGATCAGGATCTTATCCGCTTCCGAAACCGTTTTGTTGTTAATGCTCCATACATAACGGTTCATATTTCCGGTTAGTTCAAACTGGTAAACAGTCGTTTTTACATCCGGAAGTGTTGTCTTAACAGGTGAGCGAAGCATGTTGTAATTCAAGGTCACAATATCAGACAGATCGTTGCTTTTGTATTGATCACTGTTTGTCATATCCATATGGTTATGGCTTTTTTTCTTTTTCGGAAGAGCTCCGGTTATTTCAGGATACATAACGACATTCATATCCATTTGCTGCAGGCTCATATTCATGCCCATGTCGTCCAGGTTTCCATTCATCCGGATCATGTCGTTCATCATCTGCATTCCTTCAAAATATTTTAAAGGCTGAAGCGGGGAAACAAGTTGTTTGACACCATCTCCCAACCACAAAGAAGTACTTCTGATCCGGTCTTCCGACGTGGCTTGCAACTCAAAAGCTGTACTATCGGAAGGAATTGTCACGACTATATCGTACGTTTCCGAAACAGCAATGATGAATCGGTCTACTGCAACCGGGACCACATCCGAACCGTCACTGGCTATCACATCCATTTTACCGCCCGACCAGCGCATCCAGAAATACGTGGATGAACTACCATTGATAATCCGAACCCGGACTTTATCTCCTGCCCTGAATGTCGGAGCTTGTATTTCCGGCTTACCATTCGACAGGAATGTGTTGTAATACACATCACTCACATCCATTGCCAGCATGCGTTTCCATTCGTTTCCAAGCTTTGTTTTCAGCCTTCCGGAAAGAATTGCATCGCCATAACTCTGCACTGCTCCTTTTTGAACGGATGCTTTCTTAATGGCCGACCAGTCATTGGCCATGTGCAGCCGGCGGTGTACCTGCTCCGGTTTCATATCCGTCCAGTCACTGAGAATAAGTGTGTATTCCTGCATCGGTTTTTCATCTCGCTTGTGAATAATAAATGCACCGTACATTCCACCCTGTTCCTGCAAACCGGTATGTGAGTGGTACCAATAGGTACCGTTTTGAACAATTGGAAATTTGTAAAGATGTGTCTTTCCGGCCTTGATAGGCGCTGTTGTCAAATAAGGAACTCCATCTTGCTCATTGGGTAATATTAACCCGTGCCAGTGGATGGATGTTTCCGTATTCAATTCATTATGGATCCAAATTTCAGCGGTATCTCCTTCCGTGAAGTGTAACTCAGGCATTGGAATACTTCCGTTGACGGAATAGGCATGGCGTTCTTTCCCGGTAAAATTCACCGTTGTATCCCGAATGTATAGATCGTACCGCACATTTTTCTGGGCAAAAGCCAAAAGCTGCATCCAAATCATTCCTATAACCAATACTATTCTTTTCATTACTATCAATTTACATCATTACTACCTTTTTCACCTCACAGAAGGAGCATAAACTTCCTATTATGCTTCGATCCGCTCGATTTGGAATCCTGCAGATTTCACCTGTTCTTCAATTTCTTCAGCGCTTACTTTATCTGAGGTAACGGTCAGGATCTTTGCCGGTGTAAGAATATCTACATTCCACTCAGACGGGGATAGTTTTTCATTTAAGAAAGGGGATACTTTTTCCAGGCATCCTGTACATTTAATGGTTGTTTTGAACTGTTTCTTTTCCATGATTATTTACTTTTAATACCCTGCAAAGATTCGCTTTCTCAGGGGCTTTATACTTATGATTTTTTCCGAACGATTTATGATTTTTACGATTTATTCAGGCGTCTGAATTTCAGCAGCAAACTATTGCTTACAACACTCAATGAACTGAGTGTCATGGCTGCTCCGGCAATCATTGGATTCAATAAGAACCCATTAACCGGATAAAGGGCTCCGGCTGCAATTGGAATACCGATTACATTATAAATAAACGCCCAGAACAAATTTTGTTTAATGGCAGAAACCGTCTGCCTTGAAAGCTGAAAGGCAACCGGGATTTTCATCAGATCTGAAGAAATGATTACCATGCGGGCAACGTCCATGGCAATATCACTCCCCTGTCCCATTGCAATACTCACATCTGCCTGGGTGAGCGCGTTGCTGTCATTGATACCGTCTCCGACCATGGCTACTATTTTCCCTTCAGCCTGCAGCTGCCTGATGAATTCCGATTTATCTGCGGGCAGTACTTCTGCTTTATAGTGCCCGATTCCTGCTTTATCGGCGATGGCTTTTGCCGTTTGTCTGTTATCACCGGTGAGCATGTATACTTCAATTCCGGATTCCCGGAGTTGGCGGACGGCTTCAATGGAAGTTTCTTTTAGTTCATCCGAAATGGCTATTACAGCTAACGCCTTTTTGGTATCTGCAAAGAAAATGACTGTTTTCGCATCGGATAGCCAGGTCTCTGAAATGGAACTCAAGCCGCTGTCAATACTGATTTTATTTTGGTCCAGCAATGCCTTATTTCCAACGAAATACGTGTGTCCGTCAACTTCCGCTTTAGCTCCGAATCCGGTAATGCTTTCAAAATGATGCACGTGGCGGGTTTCCGTTTCGTTAAAATAATGGACCACTGATTCAGCCAACGGGTGCTCCGATTGTTTTTCAATACTGTATAGAACAGCTTGCAAACCGGTGTCTTTGTTTAACCATTCAATTCCTGTAACCTTGGGTTTTCCTTCGGTAATCGTTCCTGTTTTATCGAGCACCACTGCGTTTACCTTACGTCCCAGTTCCAGGCTTTCTGCATCTTTTATCAGGATACCGTTTTCAGCACCTTTACCCACTCCAACCATAATTGCCGTTGGCGTAGCGAGTCCCAAAGCACACGGACAAGCAATTACAAGAACTGTTACAAGGGACAAAATTCCTTGCGTGAGCCCGTTTTCACCGCCCAGGATTACCCAAAGGATTAGCGTTAGTATGGAAATCCCTAAAACCACAGGCACGAAAATTCCCGCAATTTTATCTACGAGTTTTTGAACCGGAGCTTTACTACCCTGAGCGTCCTGGACCATTTTAATGATCTGTCCCAGCATGGTTGCATCACCTACTTTTTCGGTTTTAAAATGGAAACTGCCTTTTTGATTGATCGTTCCGGCAAAAACTTTCGCGTTTTCGATCTTCTCAACAGCCAGTGGTTCACCGCTCAACATACTTTCGTCCACAAAGGATTTCCCGGAGATAACAGTTCCGTCTACAGCAATCTTTTCACCTGGTTTTACCACAATGGTATCACCGATCTGAACATGGATAATCGGAATTTCTTCAGACTCTCCCTGCTTATTCAGAATCGTAACTGTTTTAGGCTGCAAACCAATCAGTTTTTTGAGTGCCGAAGATGTATTTCCCTTCGCTTTTTCTTCGAGTAATTTTCCAAGCAAAATAAAAGCTATTACTACCGTTGCGGCTTCAAAATAAACATGCGCATGCAGCCCCTGTTTATGCCACACTTCCATAAACAGCGTATTAAAAACACTGAATAAATAAGCGATACCGGTACTCAGAGCAACCAATGTATCCATATTTGCAGAACGATGCTTCGCCTGTTTCCAGGCATTGATGAAGAAATCCTTACCCAACCAAACAATCACCGGCGTAGAAAGTATCCACATGATATAGTTTGCATACGGAATATGCATAAAGAACATACCGATTGCAACTACCGGAATCGAAAAAAGAATGGCACCGATCGTTTTATTTTTCAGTTTTCGAAATTTCTGCCGGTGCAATTCTTCCAGTGTGTCTTTAGCAGTTTCGGTTTCATCAATCATTAAGTCATACCCGATTGAGCGCATAGCAGTCTGGAGCTCCTTTGGACCTGTTATTGACGGAATGTACTCCACCGATGCCAGGTTATTGGCGTAATTTACCGAGACTGCGGCCACACCCTTTACACTTTCAAGAATGGTCTGAGCACTGATAGCACAAGAAGCACAGGTCATATTCAAAACCGGGAAGTTCTTTTTCACGGTAGTTACTCCATACCCCAAATCCCGAATGGTTTTTACAGCTCCGGGTAAAATATTAAATGCTTTTGTTTCATTGATGATCGCCCGGTTATTGTTCAGCTCCACTTTATGAAGCGTAACGCCTTCCAGCTTTTTCAAACCACCGTCCACTATAAGTGCACAATGCTCACTTTCAACTCCCTCCAGGGGGATAAAAAGCAAGTCTTGATCTGTTGTTTCCATAATTTCCATTTATATGCTACAAAGTTCAGAAGGAAACGCAGGAAAAGACTTATGATATTTTCTGATTGAGTTATAACATTTACAACTGGTCCAAAGGTTTGCGTTTAGACTCTTTGATCGACTTGAAATGGCTTGGAGTAAGGCCTGTTACTTTTTTAAATTGTGTACTCAAATAGGCCACACTGCTGTATCCCATCTGATCAGCAATCTGGCTTAACGACCATTCATCGTAAACCAATAATTCTTTCACCCGCTCAATCCGTTGAGAAATGTAAAACTTCTCAATGGTTGTTCCTTCTATTTCTGAAAACAGGGTACTCAGGTACTTGTATTCCATCGGAATATGCTGTACCAGGTAATCGGAAACATTGACCTGTATGGTTTCATCCGAATGGTGCACCAATTCAACAATGAGGGTTTTCACGCGTTCAATTAACCGGCTCCGTTTATCATCGATCAGTTCGAATCCGATTTCGGCAAAGCGCTTTGCGATCTTCTCCAAATCCTCTTCGGCAGGTGTATCTTTTAATTCCACTTCTCCCAGTTCAACCGCAAGTGGATGAAATCCGAGTTTTTCAAGCTCGGACTTCACCACCATTTTACAGCGGTTGCAAACCATATTCTTTACATAGATTACCATCTGTTACTTAATGGTTTCGGTTGTTTTACCACAAGTGAGCATGGAACTGCCGTAATACGGATTTTTCACTGCGTTTTCAAGACTCAGCCAATCTGCTCCGGCGCCATCATTGTACATGGGACAATGCTGCAGGTACATTGTTTGATCTGCTTTGAAAACTTTCACCAGGTCATACATTTCTTTCGAAAGCAATGAAAAATGTTCGCGTTGGGAATTGATATCCTTCGCCTCTCCGATACGCCCGGCATGCATCAATAGGTCTTTTTCAACTTTCATCCAAACCGTGTGTTCCGGAGCGCTCATTTTAGACATATCAACTGCTTTAATTGCTTTTGCCAAATCTGTTGACTTTGCTGAAGCCGCCGCCTCGTTGTCTTTAACCAAAGCATCTTTCAACGCGAAATAGGCCGTGTAAACTTTTTCCAGCAGGTTGGTTTCTGCAGCTTGCTCTTGTGCGGACGCGGTGGTATTTTCCACTTTCGCAACCGGCTCTTTTACTACGACATCTTTCTTCATGCGCTCGTATTTACAACATTCTGCCAGCTTCGCATAAGCATCATCGGGTGCCAGGAATTTCTCATTGTCATAACCTGCGTAGGCAATGCGTTTCAACACCTCATCCGAAGTTGTTTTCTCAGCATCGTATTGCAGGGTGAGTATTTTGGAATCTTTGTTCCATTCAGCGGAAGAAATCCCTTTCCTATTAGCTGCAGTTTCAATTGTTTTTTTGCACATTTCGCAATTTCCGGCTACTTTAAGGATTTCCGTTTTTGCATTTTTAATCGGTGATGCACAGCTGGTAAATGCTACTAACAAGAGCATTCCCAACATGAGGTGCTGTATCTTTTTCATAATTTCTTTTTTTGATGAATAACGAATTTCTAATCCACAAACGGATTAGTTCAGCCTTGTGAAAAGGCGGTCTGAAAAGAGGTAATTCTATATCAGGAATGATTCGTTTTGAATGTAGATGGGTTCATTGAATCTGCCCGGCGGCCGATTAGGATGATAGTCAGAGCGCTGTTTACCGGTAGAAACAACCCTTTCATTTTTGGGCACAAAAACAAAAGGTTCACTTTTGAAAGGTACAACTTCAAGGGATTTCCAACTTACTGTTGATGCCTTGAGCTGTTGATTTTCAAGTTTGAGGGAAAAGACAAGCTGCTCACAACACTTTCCGCTAACAATGGTTTCGTTTTTTTCGGCCGGAACGCTGCAGGCACAAGGCTTGTTTTTGTTTGGTACCAGAACGGAAACGTCTGCTAATTTTCCACCGCAATAATGCACAGATACCGTTATTCCAAATGCCGGAACAAGGTATAAGACCATTACTATCAGTGAAATTATTCGCTTCATAAATGCTGTTAATCCTAAAACAAATGTAAACGACTTACTGCTTTAAAACAACTCTTTTAAAACGGAAAATTAACTAATGGCTTCTTAGCATTCCCAGAATTATGCTTTTTTAAAGCATTGCAAAAACTGGTTTTAACTCGCTCTTAAGACAATCATTTCCCTTAAGCTTTAAAAGATTTAACCCCATTTTCCCTTTCAGATTTTCTCGCAGGTGAGAGTGATTATCAATCAAACTTATCCGGTTATCGAATCACCAACGACTCATTGATACCCGCAATTCACAAATATTTACACGCAACTATCAGCAAGATTTTCCTTTAAAATCAGCAGGATATTCTCCTGAAACCCTTCAAAAAACAGGTGAAAAAAGTCAAATTAGAACAACTCTTATAAAAATTTCACAAAAAACTTTGAATCCAAATATTTTTTCTATTATTGACCCGATTTTAGTTAGATAACCCTATTCACACTTCTGGATGAAACCACATTTAGTTCTAAAGACTACTACGTCTTTTAATTTACCCTATATCCCATTTTGGGGAGATGTTGCCTTAGGAAAAGCAAGGGCGAACTCATCCTTTTCAGCAAATGTTGAAGAGGTGTTCAGAGAATATAATCTTGGCTACGTTGTTACTTCCGAATATCCTAAAAAGAACGAGGTTTGGTCTGAAGATGAAATCAAAGCGGAGTTAAACCGGTTTTACAGGTTCATTCTCTCAGAAGATACCCGGATTCCAACTTCTCTGATAAACCGTTTAGAATTACTTCCTGAAATTGAATCCGTTCAGGTGGGCGGAATCGCAAGCACACCTCTTCCCGCATTAACCTTGTCTCTGGGAAAGAAGGATTCATACCGGTATGACCATGTACGCAAATCGATCGGACTGGATAAAGTGGCGAAAGAAACTTTGGGCGACCCTTCGGTGATAATTGCTGTTTTGGATACGGGAATCCAGCTGAAACATCCGGAATTACAACACTGCCTTTTACCGGGTTATGATTTTGTGGATATTATTTCCGGAGCAAATGAATTTATCGGGGATTTCCTCGGCTATGATACCGATCCTGACGATGAAGTGGGACATGGAACACATGTTGCCGGGATCATTGGTGCCAAAGGAATCCACATGTCTCCCGGGGTTGTACCCCACTGCAAAATACTTCCGGTAAGAGTACTGGGCGCAATGAAACGAGGTGAAGACCGCGTTGGTGCAGGTCTGATCGACAATATCAATTCCGGGATCAAATGGGCTGTCGATCAGGGTGCACAGGTTATCAATATGAGCCTTGGAATTGTGCATGAAGGCGGTGGTCTGCCGCACGAAGAAATCGTAAAGTATGCCAAAGACAAAGGAGTTACCATTGTTGCGGCAACAGGAAATGACGGCCAGAACGCCAAATATTACCCTTCTTCCCTCCCACATGTCATTGGAGTGGGTGCATTAGATAAAGAAATGATGGGAGCTGCGGCCTTTTCAACTTTTGGCGACCAGGTAGATTTCGTTGCTCCTGGAACAGATATTTTCAGCACCCACATTGAGGGAAAATATGCCTTTTCGAGTGGAACATCTCATTCAACACCTTTTGTTACCGGCGGTATTGCCTTGCTAAAATCTTATGCGAAACAAAAGGGAAAATCATTAAACGATCAACAAGTAAAATACATCCTTAAACACAGTTCCGATAAGCTGGGAAAAAGTTTCAAAGACATGAAAGCAGGCTATGGAATGCTGAACCTGGAGGATGCCCTGCAAATGGTAAAATATAAACTAAACATAAATTAAATACGTATGAACACAATTAATCTTTCCCAGTTTGATCTGGTTTCAACAAGTTTTACGCCCTCTATCAGTGCAGCATTCCCCAATCAGTTATCCATTAACTTACCTTCAATGAATATCTTAAAATTGAACGGGATAGATATCGTAATGGACAAAATTGCGGTGCAGGCGATGCAAAAACTAATGGACAAGTACAAGGCAAACACCCTTGTCATTAAAGCTCCGACCCCGAATCCAACTCCATCAAAATAAACCGGTTAAATAAAAACAATCTGTAATTCAACTTTAAAATTATTAAAATGAATATTGAAGACAAAGTACGCCAGCATATCAATGATAATGGATTAACAGGCGTTATCAATCAGGTAAACAGCTTAATTAATAACGCTAATTTATCGGCGGTTGAACGAAAAATCATTTCTGTTCCAGCTTTATATGCTACCTGTTTGGATTATGCATTTTTTGTGGAAAATGTAAATAACACGGATGTAAACGGAATCTACCAGGCTTGTATGCGCAGTCTGCAGAAACTGGTTCAGGATTTCTACAGAGAACTGATTGATGAAGTATTGACTTTAAGAGGAATCAGTTTACCGGCAGATGCTGATTTAGCTGATCAGATTACTGAAATGATGCTGAGCGTGGTACTGCAGTCTAACGTACCAATTTCAAACGGTGAATCAGCGGACATTATCGTTGCCATTTACTACAAGGTAAAAGAATTAGGGCCAATCAATTATTTTGTGCGCCAGTACATTACCTATTCGGGAGATGTTGATCCGAATCAATTCAACGACAAGATAATCAATGCGATGGTTGATTATATGAGCTCGATGAAATTGTCTATTCCACAAACGATCGCCGGATTGGATGCTGCCGTTACCAACCATTCATTTGATGAATATTTTGCATTGGCATTGGATTATGCATTGCGTGTTGAAAGCGGCGGTGTGGATCCTATTGATCTGTATCGCATTAAGGGAAGTCAGAATACCTGGGATTTTTCCGTGGACCTTTTTGAAAGTTCTGCAAAACAAGGAATTGTTCCCAGAAATATTTTAGGTGCCGGTGCATTGTACTATACTTATGTACTTGGGGAGCAGCTTCAGTGTTTTAACCTGGCAGAAGCCCTGATATTGAAGTGGGCCCGTGGTAACGTATATGTTTCTGACCCTGCGACCGAAGGAAAATTGTACCGTTTCTACAAGCTGCTTGAAGAAAGAGCGAATAACGATGAACGAAGCATGTTGTTCAAGCGCGTACTTAATTTGAGTGATGCCAATTTATTGGAGGGAACAATTGTCAATGAATCGTTCTCACGCTTGTGGTCTGAATTAATGCATCAGATTGTGGAATACATTACTAAAACGGAAACATCCAATAATCGTGATTTTGTTTCTCGTTTGCCTATCACACAGTTGATCCGTGAAATTCAATACAACCTGACATCGTTCTTTACGGGAATGGCTCATGTTCAGGCTACTGAAATGTACAACCATTTGCAAGACGCCATGGAAATTCTGGCAGACGATGGAATTATCAATCAAATTGCTCCGGGAAGAAGCAAGAACGTTTGGTCTGTTATTGATGTATTACACAAAGAAACTTACGGTTCCGCACCGAACATTACGGCGTACAAAACTGCAGCGGTTGAAGGTTACAAATTGTTCCAGTATGTTTCCAATTTCAGCGATGCAGCATTCGACAACAACCAGTTTATCGGTTTCATTCAATCGGCAGAGTCATACATCATTGCCCTGAGCCAGGAAGGAAGCACGACAGGTAACAGCGGAATCACAAGAGGTGAATTGGCAGCAGTTGAAGAAGAATTTGAAGATTGGGATAATTAATTTTTATCACACCAATCTATGATTTGTTCAAGTATTAAACTTAAAATATTCAATTATGCCAGAGTTAACTCCTGAAGAAATAAAAAATCTTGCGCGCTCCGAAGCAAAAGAAGTCCTTAGTAGGAGCAGTGCATTTCAAGTGATGTCCAGACCTGATCAAATGTCTATGTACAAAGACATGGTACTGGCCAATGCCAAACGGTTGACTGAACAGCAGGCCAATGGGTTTATTGATAAATTGAGAGGATCTCAGACGGCTGACAGAGCCAGTGATTTGATCAAAGACAGCCGACATAAACATGAAATCGGAAGAGGTGTTGAAGCTTTTGACGAGTTGGTTGATACGGTCGATTTTCCGTTATTCGTAAAAGACCTTGTGAAGGGTGTGTTTGACGCAAATATGGCCGTAATGAAGGAACAAACCGAAAGTTACATCCGTTTGATGAAAGAAGCATCCAAGTCGGTGGCTCAATTTGTCAAACAAGTGAGTGATGAAGACGCTTTCGGCGAATTAGCCAATTCCAATGACAATTTTAATTTATCCTTTGATGATGAGGGTGCCAAATTGACGAGCAAGGAAGGCGAACCTGTCGATATGGAGGACAATGAAGTCAAAGCTGCCATTATGGACGCCAAGCTTAGAATGGCAAAAGAGCACAGAAAAACACTTCAACAAATTGTTTTAGCCGGAGTTACACGGATGGTTATCGATAAAGGAACGATTAAAGCAGGTGTTGTATTCGACTTCAAATCCAAAACTGATGCTGCATTCCAGGACAAGGCGATGAACAAGAACAGTTCATCCGGAGGAAGCCACATGAAGGCGAGCGGTGGATTAATCGGTTCGATATTTGGCGGTCCTTCCGGTGGTACCAGTAACTCCAGACAATCAACATCGGTGAGCGTTTCGTCTGCAAAAAGTTCCATGAATGATGAATTGGCAGCAAAGTTAACGGGAAACGTAGAACTCCAGTTTTCAACAGATTATTTCAAGCTGGATAAGTTTGTGGATCTCTACAAAATTGAGAGTGATACTGAAATAGCTACTAATCCGAATCGTTCAAATCCTGCAGGAGGACCAAACGGAACAGGAAAATAATAGATTATTATGGCACTTGCTATCTTAAAATACGATGTTAATTCCGGGAACAATCAGCAGTTTTCCGGGAATATTGGTAAGAACCGTTATTTCCGGATCATTGTTGGCGGTGCCGAGACATTCAGCCGTTATGGTGTTCCTTTCATGAAGGATCAAAAGTTCGCAAGTCCGCTGTACGGACCTATTCCGGATTCATCTTTCGGTAGAATACACTTCGAGATTCCTGCAAATTTAATTACTCGCGAACATGCCTATGTGCAGTTGTATTCATACAAAGACAAAGATGAGAATGGAATTGCTATTTCATCTATTGTCCGTGTAATTCCCGGTTTAACAAATATCCCTCCCATGCAAAATTCGGTTTCCTTTTCGGCACGTACTACTCCACCGGCTGCACTTGAAAAAACTGTTGGAAGTGTTGCTTTTCAATACAAAGAAAAGCCCGTTTCGAATGCCTTGTTTTTGGACAAATTGATGGAGTTTTTACCCAAAGCACTTCCTATGATTGGAGGTCTACTCGGTGGAAAATCGAAACCGGATCAAAAAGGCGGAGGGAAAACCGGTATGCAGGACCAACTATTAAAACTGATCAGCGATCCCGAACAACTGCAAAAGGTGTTGGATTTGCTGAAAGGATTACTGACCCCGTCCGGCCAGGAAACCAAAAGTGAAGGTAAAAGTTATGCCCGGTCAAATAAGTGGTCGGGAGCCATGATGGACCCGATGACAATTATGACCCTGATTTCTGCCATTACCGACGGATTACAAAAATTGGGAACCATTGGTGCACAGATCAACAAAGACGAACTGGACGCAATGGCAAAATTCAATCCTGGTGTCGAAGATAAAGATGTACAGGGGCTTTTGAACCAAATGGGAGTAAAAACGTATCCTTTTCCTTCTGTTAAATTCAAAACCAGCACTCTGGCCAGTTTGAAAATCGACGGATTAACTCCCCTGCCCTTTAAAAATCAGTCGTGTTTTTGCTTTTCATATGGCAGGGCTATGGGATTTCCTTTAAAGATCAACGCACCGAAAGATATTCCTAAAGGAATGGTTCAATTGATCGTAAGACGGGAAAGCGGCGAGACACTGATCCAGCACCGTTTGGAGCATAACGGATCAAACCTGGGAGTCTTGTCTGTTGTACCTGAAATACCAGCCCATTTGGCGGATGATTTAATCCCGGGTGAACTATACAAGGTATACATTGCAGTACTTTGGCGCGGGAAGAACGGTGAAAAGCTGGGGACTTCCATGGATCTTCCGATCATGGTTTCTTCGGGTTATTTCTATGATAGAATCGGAGCATCCAAAGAAGCTGTTCCACTGAATGACATCAATAAATACCGGGCGTTTTGGCATAAAGTATGGCAGTCTGATTTTACAGAAGACATAGTACGTTATGAGTTTGAATGCAAGTATTATTTTGCATTGGAACACGGAAGGACCAGAAATGCCCAAATGGAAACCATTGAGCTGATGTCTCCCGCAAGACCCCGAAAAATGGAAGGCAAAATGAAATCCGGATTGATACTCAGTCCTACCGTACTGAATCAGTTGCTTCCCGCAATCGGGCAATTTCCAATGCTTAACGATCAGCAGCTGGCTGCAGTGGAAGCGGAAGATTTTATTGTCAATCAGCAAAAAGCATCAAGGACAGGTCTTGAATATAAAGGAAAAGCCGGCGAAATGGCTGCACTTTGGGTATATCCGGAAGTTCAGGCAACAGAAGTTTACCTGCAAAAGCAGGGAGCTGTAAATCAGTATGGAAATATTGAAAACACGGTGGAAGAAATGGTTTACTTCCCCGCTGTCGCCTCAGCACATTTTATAGGTGTAACCTCTAATTAGTAACTATGAAAGAGCAAACATTATTCCCGACATCGCAGTCTTTTTCCGGCGCATTCAGCACAGAGGACGCTACCGTATTGCTGGATGGATTGAAGGTGATTTTTGACAAAAAAGTAACCGCAACTCCTGTAGATATCGATTACAAAATTTCATCAAAAAAAGTTGAAAACAACGGATAAGATATATGACCAGATTGACGAAAAGCTTCAACCCTTTTCGGTACTGATAGAATCATTGTCGGCCATCACTCATGCTGCCCCGGAATCTGATTTTTGGGAAACATTGAAGGTTGACAGGATTTTGGTTGATCTTCCTTTGGAAATAGATGTTTTGGTGAATGATGACAACACAATTACACTAGGTTCGGCTCCTCCGACTCAACATATTGAAACGAGTTTTATGCCGACGATACAGAATTTGAAATTAACGATTGTAAGACTAGAAGATCTCAATGGCGAACAAGAATAATAAATCCTGGCAATTAGAGGATTTTATCGATTCTCTGGTTTACGAGCTCGATAAGGCTCGTGAAACGCTTTCCATCAAGGGATTGAGCAGTCCGCTAACCTATGCTGTAAAAGATGTTTCAATGGAACTGCATGTATTTCCGGAATACAATGGAAAAGACGTTCGCTTTGTTACAGCCGGTTCGGGGGAATCAGGTTCTTCTAAAATCAGTCTGTCGTTGGGTTCAATAACAGATCGTCAGATTCGTGAAACAGCTAAAAAACCCATTGAAGCAGACGATATTGCTCTGGATGAAATCGAAGAGATCGATCCGGAAACGAAACTTCAATTGAACAGAATGGGAATAAGATCTGCCAAAGAGGTCGAAAAAATCCAAAATCAAAATATCAAGGTGAGCAAACCCGGAGCTTCCAATGAAGGAACCGGAAACACCATTGATTTTAAAAAATTAGCAGGTTTAATTAATAAAGCTCAACGGGGACAGAAGCCTCCCAAAGTATTTGCCGCTCAATTGGCAACTGTTCAGGGAAAAAATGTCCTGGCAATCAAAGGGGAAAATCTCGTCATTAAAAATTCGGATCAGCTCAAAGCATTGCTAAATAGCAAGGAAGCAAGAGTTATTCAAGCCGGCGCAGATCAAATCGTGTTGGAATTGGCCGAATTACCATCGAAAAAGGATAATCAGTTGATTGTTCAACTGGATGAACATACGGTTTTTAACCTCAATGTTACTGCTAAACCCAGATGAGCTGGTATAAAAAAACAAAAAAATTATGGTACCTGAATTTAAGAAATTAATGCATAAAAGAGCTTCAAAAGCCCATTATGATCATAAAAAACCAATAAAATTGATGTTTAAAGATGGCTTAATTGTAACCGAAAATGACCAGAAGCAAAGCCAGCGGTCCTATCACCATGGAATGAGCATCCAATCTCATGCTTTCGATTATACGCATCAGGCATTTGAAGCAGATGAAGATGACGACCAAAATGATCCTGTATATTTTGAGGATTCCGGTGAAGACCAGGAAGAAATGGTAATGGCAAAAGCTTATGATTATGATGGTTCGGATGAAGAGAACTATGCGACTGCCAAAGCCTATGATGACGATCATGATGATGATATTCATTATTCAAATAACTCAAAAGAGGAACCGGAAGATCGAAACAATCCATTCTCGGATGTTTTCCAGGTTGATGACCATTTATTCGAAAATGAAGACTCGCATTCAGGAAATAACTCAGCCGACGAGGACGAAGAATTCAACGATCAGTTTGCGCGTGATTTACAAGCCGTGCTCTCAGGCAAGAAAAGCCTGGCGCAATTATCCGAATATGCTGATCAAGACTATCTAAAAGAAGAGAAAGCCAAACCGGCAGCTGAAAATGCTTCGCAACAGGTTGAAGAAAAAATGGTGAAAGACGAAGCTATTTTCGAACAATTGGCGCTTGATATGAACCGTCTTCAAACATTCCAATTAGGTGAAGTACACCTGGAAGAAATTTTTGATCGTGCAGATGCCGACTTGTTGAATGAGAATACGGCTAAAAAACAAAAATTGGAAGAAGTCGTAACTGAAGCTGCTATGACTCTGGATGGTATGGAATTGGCTGAAGATTTTGAGTATATGGAATCATTGGCCGAATCAAGTCCGGATAACGGAAGAAGCAGCCAAACACGGGATGCCTATGAAGATGCCGAAATCGTCGAAGAAGAGGAAACAACTGAATCAGCTGAATTATGAATAGACTCCTGAAACTTCAAAGCCGGGTACAGCGATTCAGTCTGCCTCAAAAAGAGGGTTTTCAGATCAACGGAAGCGGATTAAAACAACCTTCACTTCCGGTAATGGTATCCAGAGAAAATACCACTTCGGCTTACCTGCTTATTGTCGGACAATTGGTGCGCAACGGATCACAAACCCCGCTTCCGCGAATGTCCGTGCAATTGGATGGAATCTTTGTTCAAAACAAACGAGTATCTGTAAAACCGGTTGTGGATTTAGCTAAAACAGACAGCAAAGGTTCTTTTGTTTTAATGGTATCGTATCCGATGGATGTAAAAAATAGTTTGTCACAAGCAAAAGCAAGGGTTTTGGTTGCAGGTCAGGACGGAGCATTCGAACTGCCGATTTTGCCGTACGAAAGTCAGGGAAATACCGAATGGAAGAAAATACTCAACGAAAAACCGGTCAACAGTGTTTTGCATCGTTTGCATCTGCCTTCTGAAAAACAGCTGCTGCAGTCCAAACAGCTTGAATTTATTGCTGTTGAAACCCTTCAAATAGATTAATCACTACTCACAATTAATAAAACTCAGATTATGGAAAATTTCATAAAGAAACGTCAAAAAAGAAATGTTTTACTTGAAATTGAACGAGCTCAAAAGAAATTGCCTCAGAACTTAGGTTATGGAAGGTCCTTGTCAGATTTATCGATGGCAAAGACAGGTACTCCTCATAATTATGTGATCGCAAATAATGGGACAATTACTTATACAGCCGGAACGAATACAACGCACCGTTACTTTTTCGAAGGTAACCAGCAGCCCTCCTATACATTGGTTGCCAATGCAAGCGGATTGGTGCAGATTCCGGATACAGGAACCGGTTTCGCACGTTATGGAACTGTTGACGCCGGAGGAACGGATAATGGTGTAGTTTACGGTCCGGGGGATCATTTTTTACTTCCTGTTACCGCTGCGGCATTATTCGGTTTGATGCGACGACTGAACGCCGACCACCAGTTCACGGTATCTCTTGGAGACATGTCTTCCTCCAATGGCCGGGATCCGTGGCAAGCCGGTTTCCCACATCATGCAGGACACGGCCACAACGGGAACCGTTCGGGTTTAGATATTGATTTTCGCTATTTAAATCGCCAGGGAACCAGTTTCCAGGCTGCAAATGCTTTTAACAGCCCTAATTTCAGCCAGGAAAATAACCAGACACTTTACGATACTGCCCGATTATTCGGTTTTACCCTCAATTTCCAGGGAAATAGTGGTAATCTGAACAATGTGGCACGAGAAAATGGACATAACGATCACGGACATCTTGGTTTTGTGCGGAACAATGCAACTATTGTAACCTCACGGTCAGGATCTCAATCTTTAAGCCTGTCTTATCAAAAAGCACGTGTGTCGGCTTTAAGCATACCGAAAACCTGGGACACCCATACCGATAAAAGAATTTTGGAACTGCATCCCGACATCCGAATAACCGTTGCGGAATATATCAACCTGATGGAAAGCAAGCACGGAATGAAAGTGCGGGTTACAGGCAATCCATACCGTACTTTTAAAGAACAAGACGAATTGTATGCACAAGGCAGAACCAAACCCGGAAAAATTGTAACCAATGCACGTGCAGGAGAAAGCTATCACAATTACGGATTGGCTATTGACGTGGTAGAAATTAAACCGTATTTCGGTTATGAAAAGGGGTATGACCAAAGCCGCTGGAGCTTAATTGGAAAGGAAGGTAAAGCAATGGGCTTTGAATGGGGCGGAGATTTTAAAAACCTCGTGGATAAGCCACATTTACAAATGACATTCGGGTACAGCGAAGGGCAGTTACTGGCATTGGTGAAAAAAGGTGTTTTGATAGAAGGAACAACTTATGTCCAACTAACTAACAAAACAAGTAAAGGCCAATCCTACTATAGCGACGGGTTAGCCAATCCTCCTTTGCGCATGAGCCAAAATGGTATCGACTTCCTGAAACGTTGTGAAGGCTATCGTGATCATGTCTATGATGATGTAAACCCGAATGTGCGAAACCCAACTACCTGGACAGGTTTCCTAACCATCGGTCATGGTCATCGCTTAACAGACACGGAAATTGAGGCTTACCGAAGAGGAAACTATCGGTTCCAAAGCGGAATTACAGAAGCACAGGCAGAAACTTTGCTGCAAAGTGACCTGGCATGGGCCGAAAATGCAGTAAATAATTCTGTCACACCGACATTAACTCAACATCAATTTGATGCCGCAGTAAGTTATGTATACAATGCCGGAGTTGGTAACACTTTATCGCGGAATTTTGGAAGGCATCTTAATGCAGGACGATTCGCTGATGCTGCCCGTGAAATGGATATTGTTACTTCAGGAGGCAGAAGATTAAGAGGTCTTTTCAAGCGTAGAAATGCAGAATATGATTTATTTGAAAACGGTGTTTACGGAGATGTCAATAATTATGAGGACGAGTTCTTAACATTTAAAACAACTGTGAGATTATCAAAGTCTAAATCATTTTCAGATCCTTTCCCTCATATTAAAAGCGCCAAATTCAAAGCCTTTTTACCAACTATTTTGAAGCACGAAGGAGGATTTGTAAACAATCCGGCAGATCCGGGTGGTGCTACGAATAAAGGAATCACCATCGGAACTTTCCAAAAATACGGTGAATCACTTTTAGCAGTCGAGCCAACTTTGGAGAACCTGAAAAAATTGACTGATGAACAAGCCGGGCTTATTTACGAGCAGATTTACTGGAACAAATTATCGGGTGAGGAAATAAAAGATGTTCAGGTTGCCTATCAATACGTTGATTTCTATATCAATGCCGGATCGAATGCCATTCGCACCATGCAGCGTGTATTGAACAGTTTGGGCAAACCGGTTCCCGTAACAGGAATTATGGATAGGGACACATTGGATGCAATCAATGCAGTAAATGGTGAACAACTGTTTAACGCATTCCGTGCAAAAAGAATCCAATATTACGAACGTTTGGTAGAAAAGAAACCTCAAATGGAGCAATTCCTGAAAGGCTGGAAAACCCGGGCGAACAGTTTTATTTATTCTCCGGACGGGATCTCTGAAGGGAAAAGCTATCTGCATGCTTTCGGTTTGAATCCGGACGATTACACCTGGGAAATATACAAGGTTAAGAGCGGTGAAAGCTTGTGGTCTATTATTCGCGGCAAATGGAACCTTCCGGCTTCCGATGCATCCAATGTGAAGCAGGTAAAAGAACTTGCCGAGATGACTGTTGCGAGAAATGGCAAATCAGATGGGTGGCAGCCCGGATTAAACGATCCCATTTACATTCCGACAACCAAAAAAGGTTCCTCCGCTCCGGGTTCTGCGAGCTTAAATCCAACGGATTATAACTGGGAAACTTACAAGGTGAAATCCGGAGAAAGTTTGTGGTCCATTATTCGTGGTAAATGGAAGCTTCCGGCTTCTGATAAATCAAATGCAAACCAGGTAAAAGAGCTTGTGGAAATGACCGCTTCCAAAAATGGCAAATCAGCTTCCTGGGAACCAGGTTTGAATGAAACGATTCAGATACCTGTCACAAAGAAAGGTGCAGCTGCCGGAACAAGTACGCTTACAAAAGGGTGGTTTACCGACAGTAAAATAAAAATCCAAAAAGTAAGTGAAGCCGATAAAGGTGCTATAACACCGGTTGCAATTGTATTACACCGAACAGAAAACAACAGTACATCCGGTACTGTAAGCGGATTTAAAAGTGGAATAGCAGCTCACTTTGTAGTGGGAAAAGACGGCGAAATCATTCAAACGGTTGGAACAGACAGAAAAGCACAACATGTCGGAAAGATTCGCTCCCGATGTGAACAGGAAAAAACCTGTTCCGCAGATGACGGCAAAGCCATTAAAAAGATCTGGGAAGGAAAGACTTCTTATGGAGATCGGGTAGAAAAAGTACATAATCATGAGCTTGGTAAATCCTACCCGGACAGATATCCATATAATGGAGATTCCATAGGAATTGAAGTAGTCGGTGCTTATACTGCATCTTCCAAAACCTGGGATGCTGTTCCTGCCGATCAGGCAGACTCAGTGGCCTATTTGGTGAATTTACTGAAGAAGGAATTGAGTTTGACCAATGCGGATATTTATGTTCATGAAAAAATATCCTACAAAACCGAAGGTGAAGGACAAACCGTTTACGATGCTATCAAGTCCAAGATCTGATGAATCCGGTAATAACTAAAAATGGGGGAAGTTGACTTCCCCCATTTTTTTTATGCTTTCGACTGCGTTGGTTTCACCGTTTTCGGTGCCGCTTTTTTAACAGCTTTGGGTTTAGCTGCAACCACGGGCTTAGGCTTGACTTCCGGCTGAGGAGTTTTTTGTTCCGTGACCAAAACATCCTTCCCTCCTGTCCCACTTTCGGACTTCGGAGTTGGTGTGGTAACGGGTGCAGCTTCTTTTGGAATAGTTGCTTTTTCACTCCACCCGAAACCGGCAAAGATCTCCGGAATTACGTAAACAAAAGCTTTAAACGTTTCTTCGGATACATCCCTGTTCTTCACGAGTATTTCCTCCTCTATTTCATAACTTACTTTTGCCCTGCCATTGGGATAAATAACCTGAGGTTTCAGCCAGGTCACAAAATCATCCTCACTGTTGGTGCTTTTATTGACCGTATATTTCAGATTCAGAATACTGAGGCTTTCGTAACCGTTCGGGATTGCTAGTATGGAATCTTCCGAGTAATCAATTTCATGGATTCCTGCATACATACCAAATTTAAGTCTATGTGCCCGTTCGGCCTGAGTAAATGATACGTCAAACTTTAATGAAATTTTAGCGCGGTTTTTCGTTTTCCCGCGAGCTACTTTGAGCTCCAGGTTTTTAATTGTTGCCATGAATAGAGGTTTTTATAAATCAGGATGAAAATACGGTTTTTTTGGTTTCGTGATGCCTTGTAACACAAGTATTTATCGAATAAACTTTACGGGAAGACAGGTGATTTATGAAGTCGTTGGAACAGGGAGAATGGTTTGGTAGATTTGCACGCCGCGGACAGAGCTTTTTTGTTTTACACGCTGAACGCTTACGCCTTGGCTATGCGCCTATGCTGACCGCATGTCGCCAAAGCTTTAGCGGCGGCACAAGCTCCGGCGTAAGCATAAACGTTGGCGATCTCACGAATTTCGCGAATCAGAAATGAATTGTTTTATCGGATTGAATGATAACTATGTGGTTTTTATTCACCGCCTCTTTTTAGCTGAAACTGTCCGAGTTCCACGTATTTCCTGTCTGAGGTGTATTTCAATAAGGTAAACTGATCGAAAACCAGTTCGCGGTTGACATCGAAATGATCTACGACGAGCGTTTGCGGGATTTTATCGCCCGGAACTTTATACGCAAGCGTCAGATGCCATTTTCCTTTTCTGCCTTTCGGAACTTCTGTTTTCAGATCGGCGATCAGTTTGGCAAGAGGCTCGGAAGCATTAGCTTCAATCACCAGGTGTTTTCCCCACTGCGGACCTACCAGGCTGGCTTTACCCAGGTGCACATTCAACAATTCATGACTTTGAAGAACAGTAGTAATTCCATTTACCATCCATTCATCGGCCTCCGGTTTATCTTCCCAGGAAACCAGCGTGATGTGCGGTTTCGAGGTTTGCGTGTACTTTTCGGGAATTCCTGCACGTGCAGCTGCTGCTTTCCGGTCGACCAGGAATTGCATGGATTCCGCATCGGGATTTAGTAAGAGGTAATAACAGGTCTTGTTTTCGGGTTGCTTTTCCAATGGGTGACATTTATAAATACGGTAGAAAGATAGGAATCCGTGGGAAAACAACAAAGTGACTTAGTCCTGTTTCCGTACCTTTCTCTTTATAGCTCCGAAGGATTGTATTCAAATGTTTTCTTGAAAACAGCTGAAAATTTGATGCAGCACATCATATAGGAATCTTCCGGATCGCTTCCTGGTTTAGATCTACTCCCTTCATCGCCAACAGCATCATTTCAAACCAAATGGATTCGTAATCCTGCACCATTTTCACTTGTCAGTATAAGTAAGTTCTATCCTATTTGTCAACTAAACTTTGTATATGGAATAATTCTTTTAAAAGGATGACAACTATTCTCACCGGATAGCTAAAACAAAACCCCGGCTCTGCATACACAAAACCGGGGCTTTCATCCTGTAAGTTATCGTTACTTTTCCAATACTATCGGAACTGTCTGACGTGCACCCGCAGCTATTACTTTAATCGTATATGCTCCGTTTGCCAGGTCTGAAATGTTCATCTTTACAGTTGTATTTTTGGAATCTTTGAGTTCACGTACGACTCTTCCTTTGCTGTCGTAAACTACAATATGCTCAATGATCAACTTCCCAGCATCAACCGTAAACAATCCGTTTGACGGATTCGGGTAAATGGAAACAAACGAAAGTTCGCTTTCCTTTATTCCCGCACAGTCATCTACCTGTACATCGATCGATGCTGTCCCGGCACAACCATTCCCATCTGTAACCGAATAGGTCAGGGTTGATACACCGGTTCCTGCAATAGCCGGATTGAATTGACCGCCGCTGACACCTACCCCGCTGTAAGTTCCACCTGCCGGAGTTCCCTGGTTAAGTGAGAACGCCGGATCATTCAGGCAAAGATCTGCAATCGCAGCAAATGCAACTGTTGGATTCGGGTTAACTGCTACTATAGTCCCTGCAGAAGCCGCCGAAGAACAAGTTCCATTTGAGGTTGTTACCGTATACGTTCCCGCATTTGAAACGGTTATTGATGATGTGGTTTCTCCATTCGACCATGTATTACCGCTTGCAGCAGATGATGTCAAAGTGACACTGTTGCCTGCACAGAATGTTGTAGGTCCGTCTGCTGTAATGGTTGGTACCGCCGGTGTTCCCGTCACTGTCACATCGTGTGTTACAGTTCCGCCACCGTTAACCGTCAATGTAATTGTTTTTGTTCCTGCCGAAGCATAAGAAACGGAATGAGGACCAATGCCCGTTGCCGTGGCTGGTGTAGCTCCGGGTCCGAAATCCCAATCCCAGGATGTAATAGTTCCTACGGAAGCATCTGTTACAGTTACTGTTTCTCCTGTACAAACAGCTGCCGGTGCCGCACCGAAATTAGGGCCGGGAGACGCGATAACGCCAGTCAAATTAATGTTATCGATATAGATATTTTGTCCGTAATGACCTCTGTTCTGAAAACTGATCATCACGCTCTGATTACCGATATAAGGCGTCATATCTACCGTTTCTGTACGCCATTGGGAAGGTGTAGGCACGAATCCATCCGGGGTATAATCTCCCGGAACCGTCGACAAGGCGTTTCCTCCTTTGTAGTAAACCGTTGTAAATGATGCTCCACAGTCCGTTGAAACAAGTACCGCCAGGGAATCCGAATTGGCTCCAGAATACCTTCTGAATGCCACATCAAAAGTTAAAGTAGCACTCGACATTCCTGTGAAATCGTAAGTACTGCTTCTCATTTCATCCTGGTTCCCATTGTAGTGATCATAATTGCGGTACTGCATACTTTCTGTCGAACCCTGTGATCCTACAACTGAGTTGCGCTCCCACTGCTCCGAAATGTTAGCTATATTGACCTGGCTCCAGCCCATAGGCGGGAATGCAGCCGCAACAAAACCTTCGGTCAATGGCAAGTCAAGCTCTGTATTTACCTGCACAAATACTGCAATGGTTCTCGTGGATGTATTATTCAGTGCATCCGTTGCGGTTAATGTAACGTTATAGGTTCCCGTAGCCGGATAAGTGACATTTGCACTTGCAGCCGTGGATGTGGAAGGTGTTCCTCCAGGGAAACTCCAGGAATAGGTAATCGGAGTATTCACAGCTCCAACACACCCCTGAGTATAAAGCACCGAAGAGTTATCACAATCAATGACGCTGTCCCCAACAATAATGTTTGCACTGAACGGACGCAGGTTATCAAATCCGCTTTCCCAAATAGCTCTTCCAAAACTCGCGTACCGGATCCGGGATTGATTGGTTCCGTCGTCATACATCGAAAATTCGGTCGGAGATCTTCTCGAAGGCAGGTTTGTACTGTAATTCGTCCAGCTTACTGCCCCGGCTTTTTTGTAATAAACGGCATTATTTGTTGCTATAAACACCAATTCTTCCGTTCCCCCGAATTGTTCTGCCAAAATTCTTCGGTGGTTCACATTCGGGAGGTTGTAAGTTACATTGGTCCAGGTTGCACCGGCATCCGCCGACCTGTAAACCGCATTGTTTTCAGATACATAAACGATATCCGCATTATTGGCTATGGCTGCAACACTTCCGAGGGAAGTTGCTGATCCGGGCGGAGTACGCAATACAAATGTCGGACTTGCAGCTAAAGCATTGGATGACACATAGACATCGCCGTTTGATACCAATACATACAAGCGATTCGGATCTGCAATACTACTGTGAATATCCACGATTGTTTGATTGAATGTCGATATTTGGGTCCACGTCGGTGTTCCTGCTGTCAGATTCGTGGTTCTATAAACATTCGTTACTCCGACAAATCCTAAATTGACGTTCGTGCGGTTAAATCCGAATGCATTCCAGTTGGTTGTCGGAAGTCCATAATCTCCGGTAGCTCCCGTGTGATTGAGTTGTCGTTCCGTACCGTCAAAATAAATATTGCCGTTATAGTCACATTGACGCTTGGCATAATCATCTCCACCACCGGTAGTGAACCATCCATTTGCATTGGCGATAACACGTCCGTTATCCTGTGTTCCGATAGAGATAAAATCTTTGTCGACCTGACTGCCGATCCCGCACTTGTTGCCGATCTCATAAGCATAAAGCCCGTTACTTACCGGAGTCCAGTTATTCCCACCGTCGGTACTCAACCAAACACCTCCGTCGTTCATGCTGTACAATTTGTTTCGATTGAACGGTGCCTGCTCAATTTGATGCATATCCGTGTGGCATTTTTCCCACCAGTGGGTTAACAATGTCCAGGTAACGCCGCTGTTTGAGGAATACCAGGTACAATGCGATTGCAGCCATAATTTAGTGGGATCCACCAAATCTACCGTGATGGCGTGGTTGTAATTCCCCTGTCCGCCTTCTGTTACATCATCATCGTAAAAAGTGATGTAGGGACTCCCTTCCGCTTTTTGGGTGGTGAAAGTCAAACCGCTATCCACTGATTTGAGGATAATGCCCCCGCCTCCGACAATGGATAAATACACAATATTCGGATTAGCAGGAGTTACACCAATACGTGATCCCGACTGGATATTTGCTGTTGAAGCAATCACTCCGCTGGTTATTTGTGTCCAGCTGGTACCGAAATTGGTGGATCTGTAAAAACGCGGGACATCTTCCTCCGTACATGCATAAACAATTTGGGAATTCGCTGCTGTATTCATTTTCATGTCTGAAAAAGGAATATTTGTAGCGGTAGAAGCCGTCCAGTTGTTTCCTCCATCTGTTGACTTATAAATCCCTTTATTGGTAGCAGCAATGTATTCCAGAGAATTGGTTGAATTTTGGATAATTTCGATCACCAAACAGTTTGTAAGGCTAGTGGCAGTAAAAGTTACTCCCCCATCGTTTGATTTTCTTAATCCGGCAGAACTATTGGAATAGTAATTGGCATCTCCGGTTCCCAAAAGTAAGTGTTGATCATTGGTATAATCGATACAAATGGAAGCACAGTTATTCGTCAGCACATCTGTTCCGGGTGCCACTGTCCAGTTTGCTCCCTGATCGTTTGAGAAGAATAGTCCGCCTTCCCCGGTAACCGCATAATATTTATTGGTATCTGAAGCGTGAAACTTCATTTGACTAATCCGGCAGAAACCGTGTATTTGTCCGGAAATATTTGTGGGGAAATTCGTCCCACCCGGAACCGGTGTCCAGTTGGCTAATTGCGCATACGAGCAGATACTCAGCAGAACTGCACATATAAGTAGTATTTTTTTCATCGGAAATTACTTTTTAGGAGTATTGAGTTCTTCTATCTTTTTTCGCTCTTCGGATTGAGCATCAATGATTTTTTGCTGTTCCTCCGGAGAAACGATACTTCCATCCTCACGAACCCAGGGCTTTACAGCTTTCATCCATCCTTTAAATGCGCGAACCTCAGCCGCATAAAGCATTGTTTCGTCCGGTTTGCCTTTTCGCTTTCGCTTTTTTTCTTTTCGGGCGTGCTCCCTTTTGCGTTCTTCCTCCGATTCTTCATCCTGTTCTAAGCCCACTTCTCTTTCGAATGTGTCCAGTTCATGATTTTCAAAGGGTTCTTCGGGTAATACCCTGCTCTTCCAAAATTCTCTAAAGGCTCTGATTGTGAGATAATAGTTCGCGTTCGGATCATTCATCATTTCAATCCAAATGGGTTCTTTTCGAAATTGTCTGGGTTTGTATTTCTTTCCGGAGTCCTGGGAGAGACTGATGAAGTTGATACAAAACAGGAGCAGGAATGTTAGTAGTATTCCAATTTGCCGTTTGCCATTCATAAGTATACAGTTTTATGGTTTATTTTAGTTGTTTTCCAAATGTCTAAAAAACAACATTTTTTCGAAGCGAAAGTTAATAAACTTCCCTTCGTAGATTGAAAAAATAACAAATGCATCAAAAATTGTTCGCATGTTGTATTTCCAACTTAACCGCTTATTTTGTTTACAAACATACCCAACGGATTTTTGATGATTCATTTCTACCCGAAAAACTCCCCCTTTCCCAAAAATTAAGGCATACAACGAACCTTCCAAAATAAAAAGCCTGCTTCAATTTAAGTCTTAAGAATGTAGAAAATGGTCAATTCAGTATCCATGAGATACATGTGAATAAATTTATAGCTGTTATAATTTTAACTAAAACGATCTAGGATTCAAATAATGAAGTAAAAATTAATGCTTTATTTGGTTAATCCGGATCCTTAGAGAAAATTCCAATTGATCCGACAGACTGCATGAGGAGTGAAAACCTGCTTACAAAATTCCGGTCATTAAAAGCATGGAAAACACTAAAAGCATGATTGCGACGAAGGTTTGAAGAAATCCGATCGTTACTTTTTTCAACAGCTTATTTCCGGCATAGGCTCCTAAGAATGCGGATAGAACTGCCAGGGTTAAGAGCAAATAGTCCAGTTTATCGTACTGTTTTGAAAGATCGGCGGCGTAAATAGTCAATCGCGAAAGATCAATGAGAACAGCTATGATTACTCCGGTAGCGATAAATTGCTCTTTAGATAAGTTTGCCCGAATTAGAAAGGCGGATCTTAAAGCACCCTGATTCCCGGAAAGTCCACCGAAAAAACCGCTCAATACGCCTCCGAGCGGTATGTATTTTTGACTAAAGTTTATTTTCGATAAAAATGGAATGAGATCCACTAAGGCAAAAAATGCCAGCAATAATCCTATGATGAGTTTTACCCATGTAACATCAGCGGTTTTATTTAGAAAAGAGTAAGAAAAAAGCGGCTGAACACCGGAAATTACGGTTAACAGGTAAGCTCCCAGGAATGCAAAAAGAATGGCGGGTATCCCGAAGCGAATGATAACACTCTTACTTGCATTTCTCCCCACCAGGAAAAGCTTGAAAAGATTATTCAGAAAATGAACAATTGCGGTCAGGGATATGGCTATTTCCAGCGGAAAGAAAATGGCAAAAACAGGAACAAGTATCGTTCCCAGTCCAAATCCCGAAAAAAATGTCAGCCCGGAACCGAGCAGTGAAAAAAAGCAAATTGTTATATACTCAATGATCATAGTTATCTGTTATCGGGAAGCAAAATAAAACGAATTAAACAAATTCACGATTATCCGAATGTGAAGTTTAAAGTTAATTGCTATTCATGAAAGATGGTTACCTATTAAAGAAATTCCTTCGTAAAGTTAAATATCACCCGGGATTCATCTAATACCTCCCGGTTTCTGTCCGATTCAAATCCAAGAATGCAACACTATTTCACAAGGATTTTGTTTGACAGCGTCAAAAAAACAGATTACTTAGTACTCAAATCGTTAATTACTGCGTGAAAATCCTTATTACCTCTTTCCAATTATGCTCAAAATAGTTGCAGCAATGGTCGTTACTGTCTGTGTTTCCGCTTTTGCCCATTCCCAAAAAATCCAAGTTCTCGATAACTATACCAACCAACCAATTGTAGGTGCTGTTGCTGTTCAAAACCAAAAAACTTACACCTCAAATGCTGCCGGATTAATGGATCTGACGGGAATTACTGTTCCTTCGGAAGTCATCGTCCGGCATCCGAATTATGCGAGCATGACTATCCAAATCTCCAACCGGGAATTGACTGTTGTTTCGCTGTTTGAAAAAAATATGGACCTGGATGAAGTAACCGTTTCATCGAGCCGGTTTTTAGAAAAGAAATCAGATGTTCCGAAACGCATCGAATCCATCAGGAGTTCTGACCTACAACAAATGAATCAAACCAGCAGCGCCGATGTACTTGCATCCAGCGGAGCCGTTTTCGTTCAAAAATCCCAATTGGGAGGTGGTTCACCCGTAATCAGAGGATTTGAAACCAATAAAGTGCTACTCGTAGTAGACGGTGTTCCGTTGAATAATGCCATTTACAGGGGCGGTCACCTTCAGAATGTCCTCACAATCGATCCGGCATCTTTGGAAAGCGTTGAAATTGTTTACGGGCCGGGCTCGGTCGTATACGGATCTGATGCCCTTGGAGGAGTCATGCATTTCCACACGATGAAACCCCTGTTCTCCGAAACGGATACCTTACTGATCAAAACGAATTCATACGCAAGGTACTTTTCAGCTGCAAACGGCTATTCGGGACACACGTCATTGAACCTTGGCTGGAAACGCTGGTCTTCAGTTACCGGTTTTACGTATTCTCATTTCGGAGACCTGACCCAGGGAAAAGTAAGAACCGGCAAGTACCCGGATTTTGGCGAAAGAACATTTTATGTAGAACGAATCAATGATACGGACTCCATGATGGTTAATCCGAACAAAAACAAACAGGTAGGATCAGCCTATTCACAATACGACATTCTTCAAAAAATTGCATTCAAACAAAATAATTTCGTGGTCCATACACTGAACATACAGCTTTCAAATTCTTCCGATATTGATCGATATGACAGGCTTACCCAGACAAAGAACGGCCTTCCCCGCTTTTCGGAATGGTATTACGGACCTCAATTCAGATCGTTAATCAGTTATGATTTATCCATCACAAAAAAATCGAAGTTATATGACCAGGTGAAAGCAAATGTTTCACAGCAATGGATTAAGGAGAGCCGTCATGACAGAGCCTATAAATCTGATTTTTTAAATCGCAGGACTGAAAAAGTGATGGTTAGTACTTTCCTGCTTGATTTGGAGAAAAAAGCCCGGAAACATGAAATCAGATACGGGCTGTTTGCGAAATACGATCGCGTCCAATCAAACGCAGAGAAGCAAAACATTGTAGTGGATACTTCCGGCTCTTTGGATACCCGTTACCCGGACGGAGGATCTTCAATGCTTACCGGTGCTTTATACTTAACAGACGCCATAGAGATTTCGGACAAGGTTATTTTAAGCGGCGGGATACGTGCCAATTACGTGATGTTAAATGCTAAATTCAATGACCGTACCTTTTATCCATTCCCATACAGTGAAGCGAAACAAAACAATAGCGCAGTTAATGGGAATATCGGAATCATTCTGCAACCGGTAAAAAGTATCCGGATTTCATTGAGCGGATCAACCGGGTTTAGAGCACCAAATATTGACGATTTAGCCAAAGTATTTGAGTCGGTTGTAGAAACAAGCAATACCACTGGAAAACTGGTGATTCCGAACACCAATTTAAAACCTGAAACAGTGTATACCGGTGAATTGGGGGTAAGCTACCGGTACAAGGACCAGGTCCAGGTGTCGGCTCTGGGATATTATTCCAGGATAGAAAATGTCATTGCGGTTCTTCCCTTCACATTAAATGGTTCCGACACTGCTTTTTACAATGAAAACTACGTAGATATTTACGCCGCTCAAAATGCAAATTATGGCATTATTTACGGTGCCGAAGGAAGTGTTAAAGCACAGTTCCTGAAATACTGGAGTTTGAGTTCTTCGATTAATTATACCTACGGACGGCTTTATTCGGAGGATGGAGAAAAACCGCTCGACCATATACCACCTCTTTATGGAAAAACATCTCTCCAATTTACCTGGAAAAAGTTCCGGGCAGAATTCTTCAGTCAATACTCCGCCTGGAAAAGGTTAGCAGATTATTCCGACAGCGGGGAAGACAACCTGGCTTACGCAACGGCGGATGGAATGCCCTCCTGGGTCACTTACAACTTAAGAATCGGGTATCAGTTCAGTTCTAAATTATCTGCCCAGGTTGCCTGTGAAAATATATTGGATCAAAATTACCGAACGTTTTCATCTAATATCAGTGCGCCCGGAAGAAATTTCATTGTGACACTCAGGCTTAATACGTTTAAATAAAAAATAATTGTTACGCCATTAAATTCTCAACACCTACTAACAATCCTCCTTGCCTCCCCCTACTTTTTGTCAGGCCCAAAAAGTAGGCAAAAGAAAGCCACGAAGTGGATTGAAGACGAAGTATAGTTTCTTTGAAACGTAATACGAGGTAGCCTTTGCACAATTACCGCTTTCGGCCAACCAGCCGATCCGGATCAATCCACGAAAAGGCGGGATCAGGATCCAAAATGCAATTCTGTAGTTGTTTTACAAACACTACAGAATTAGCACTTTCCGGGATTGATAACCAAATCGGCTGGTTGTCGTTTCTTTAAGAAGACCAGAAGGACGGGTAGTGATTAGAAAGCTTCGAAATGTTTCTAAGTGTCGTGTAATTGTGCGTGTTGGCAACTAGTATTAATTCACCAAAGATTGGAAATTAGATTTTCAAAAAGCATATCAGACAACAACGATAATAAAACAGCTTTCTAATTGTCAACAGGAAGTTGTTTTTTCACTCTGTCGGCAAGTAGAGTTTTACCGTTCCCTTTTTGAATACCACTTTGTCCAAATGTCCCATTTTTAGGCGGTCTTTTGTTATTAAGTGCATATGCAGGAAAGTGTCGTGATGTGTAAAAATGGCCTTATGCCCCGTTGAGAAGAAGCCGATTATTTCTGATTGCTCGTTTTTGAGGTCATAATTTTTCTGTCCTTTATGTGCTTCATCCGGCGAGCTTACTTTTGAACCTTCGGGCAAATTCACCACATGTATGGTTGCCTGTTCGACTGTTCCGGTGAGTTTAAACATAAAAGGGCGTGGCGCATTTTTAGTTGTCTGATTCAAATAGGTTTCAAGCTGCGGAATGGATTGAACGCTGTCGGGAAGCTCATGTTCCGTCCATTTTGAAATGACTGCATACCCAAAAAAAGGAGCTTTTATGTCGTAAGTTTCTTCCACTTTCATGGTTTTCCCGGAAACAACCGTGGATTTATAAGATTTACCATCGACAATTAAGATTTCGCCTCTCAGGTATTCAACCGGTCCAAGTCCGTATAAATGTATTTTGTTCGTTAGGGTGTCGAGATCTATGTTCCCGGAAAGTTGTCCGTTCCACATAACATTTTTCATCTCCCCGACAATTTTCACATCGCCGGAAGTCTGCTGTGCAATCGAACTGTTACTTGTTAAAGTAAAAATGGTTAGTGCGAGAAGTATTGTTTTATGTTTCATAGTATACATGTGTTAGCCGTGAAAGTCTTTTTCGATTGTTGTTATTCATCCTTCAAATGTCAGAAAATTTTGTCAGGCCGCAGTTGTTCATTACCCGGATTTGAAAGTAAACAATTTCACAAACCTTTAGAAAAATTAGCTTCTCTACTAGTTATTCAAAGATCAGCTTAATGGTATCCGATTTCGTTCTTTCTATCAACCAGGTATTCAATTGCGTGCGCTGCAAAGCTCTAACAGGCTTATTTGTACCAATTACCACCAATATTAGTGTATCCGTACTCTTGTCTGTATAGTTCTCAACAACCCTGCTCGCACTATACGAGCGAAAACCCGGCAGAAGTGCTTTCAATTCTTCTGTTAAATCGGGAATTTCATGCAGCTTATTTGTTTGGTTCACAGATTGGACCTTTAGCGAATCATGTCTGAAAACGTCGTTGAGAATACTCGCTCTAATCTGTTCCATATCTATTTCCTGTTTGGAATTAAGACCTTGTCGTACAAGTAACTCAGCATTACCCAGATCGTAAGTCTTTAAATTGCGTCTTATCGAATCGATCAAGGTTTCAGGCAATCGTTTTCCAATCAGGAGCACATTGATTTTCGAAGGATTATCGTCATAACTGAAGTTTTTGGATACAACAAGAGCATTATCGAATTGGAACTGCTCTTCCACAAATTGTTTTGCCCTACTTTCGAAAAGGCTCTTGTTGACAATCTTGTATGTCAGGTAAATACTTGGAAGAATGGTTATAAATATTGTAAGCAGAATGTACCGGGAAACCTTTCTTCCTTGCACGTGCTCTTCAAATGACCTTCGTTTGAATTTCATCAAGCGGATAATCAGGAAGGTACTGATACAAATGAAAATACTATTGATGCAGTACAGGTACAATGCTCCCAGGAAATAATAATAATTCGCTGTTGCCAAACCATAACCGGCAGTACACAAAGGCGGCATTAACGCGGTTGCGATGGCAACTCCCGGTATTGCATTGCTTTTTTCGTTACGCGTAGCGGCAACAACTCCGGCAAGTCCGCCAAAGAAAGCAATGAGTACGTCCCACAAGGTTGGAGTTGTTCTGGCCAATAATTCACTTTTGGCTTCGTGCAAAGGAGTGATCCAAAAATAAATGGCTGAAGTGATGATACTGATAACGGTTGCTATGAGCAGGTTACGAATGCCTTTTTTTACCAAATCAAAATCTTCGGTCCCCATTCCAAGGCCAACTCCCATGATAGGACCCATGAGCGGGGAAATAAGCATTGCCCCGATAACGACTGCGGTTGAATTCATATTCAAACCGATGGAAGCTATCAAAATGGCAAAGATCAATGTCCAGAGATTTGCTCCCACGAAATCCGAGTTCCGGGTAATCGAGTTTATGACCTGTTCTTCATCAGCCTGGTCATGACGTAAATTGAACCATTGAATAACAGCTCGTTTAAATACTTTGAATAACTGATTATTTTCTGTTTCCATACAGCTGTATTAATCCTTCAAAATATGTGATCTACTCCTTTTAGAAAATTTAAGTAACAGAATTCCAGCAACTCCTGCAACAAATGATGCTGTCAAAATACCGTATTTTGCCTGGTCTGTGTAAAGTGGATTGGTAAAAGCAAGTCCCGTAACAAATAGCGACATGGTAAATCCAACACCCGCCAACACCGCCACGCCGGTAACATGTATCCAGTTAGCACCTTCGGGCAGCTCCGATAGTTTGAGCCTTACTGCCAGCCAGGTGAAGGAAAATACACCTATGAACTTTCCTGCAAGTAAGCCTGCGATGATACCGATGCTCACCGGATTTCCCAAGGATGAAAAAAAGTCACCCTGAATAATAATTCCGGCATTGGATAAGGCAAACAATGGCATGATCACAAATGCCACCCAGGGGTGCAGTTTATCCTCAATTTTCTGCAAAGGAGTTTCGGCATCCAAACATCTTTCTTTAATAGACTGAATAATATCGTGCTGTTCGGGTGTGGTTAGCGAACTGTTCAACGGTATTTGCTCTTCAAATTCTTCCAAATGGATTTTTGTTTTTTCAGCGAATTCGCTTTCATTAATTTTGGTTCTTGCCGGAATCGTAAAAGCAACCAATACGCCTGCAATGGTAGCGTGAACACCCGAAAAAAGAAATCCTACCCAAACTGCTATGCCGATTATCAAATAGAAAAAAATACTCCGTATTCCCAAAATATTACCGACCGCAAGAACCACTAAAAAAATTCCGGCAACGATTAGCGGAGCCCATGCAATTTGAGCGGTATAGAAAAAAGCAATGACTAAAACCGCGCCCAGGTCGTCGGCAACTGCCAGAGCCGATAAAAAAACTTTTACCGAAGACGGAATGTGACGTCCGGCTAATGAAAGCAGTCCCAGGGCAAAAGCAATATCTGTTGCCGTTGGTATCCCCCAGCCTTTGGTACTGTCTGATCCCATATTCACCAATAAATAGATCAACGCCGGAACGATCATTCCCCCAAGAGCAGCAATCATCGGAAGTGATGCCTTTTTAGCCGTTGACAGTTCACCTGCCATAAACTCACGCTTTAACTCCAGTCCAATGACAAAGAAGAATAAGGCCATTAAACCGTCATTAATCCATACGTGCAACGGCTGATCCAAACCGTGCCCGTTAAAATTCACTGCAAAATGAGTTTCCCACAAATCATGGTAAGATTCTCCCCAGGAGGAATTCGCCCAAATAATAGCAATAACAACACTGACAAACAAAACAATACCGCCGGTATACTCCCGATGAATAAAACGGTTAACTGGTCTTAAGATATAATCAATAGGAGATTTTGCCATGAGATTTTTTATGTGAAAAAGATATTTGTAAAAGCATTAAAGATACTTATTTTCTTAGCTTTTTCTTTGAGAATTGCTGTTAAGAGTAACTAATTTAAACAGAACACAGGATCTGTAAGAGGACCCTGTGTTCTGTTCAAAAGCTATAGAAAAAAACTTAATCAATCTGTAGCAACTGCAATACCAGGCAATGATATCACATCTTCATGCCTGAATGCCTCTCCACTGACCATTCTCTGCGCCGGGCAATATGCCTGGTTAGCACTTTTACCCTGTTTCGGAAGATATACGGTGAAGTCGCCGGAGCTTATAATGTACTTTTAATACGATCAGCGAAGTAATGGTATCAGTTACAGTATGCCTGACCATACTTTCTTATTTTGCGTCCGCTGTTATATTCTCAATAGAAGCCATGCATTATCTCCAAGATCGGGTATCTGATCTTGGAGTGGTTAGGCTAATCATTTGAGAACAGACCAATTCAAGAATTCAAGTCAACCTGTTTTCTACCCCCTTTGCATTTTCAATTCTTGTTTCGATTGCCATTTGGTATTACTCTTTTGTTATTCGAAAAACCTCGAAACCGCTCATACTTTTCAATGTAAACAAATAAACACCAGATTGAAAAGAAGTCATATCAATGGTACTTTCCTGATAAATCTGTGCGGAAACAAACAATTTTCCTTTTATATCGCGGACTTCCAATAAGGCTGACGGATCATTGAACCTAATCGTTACATCTTTTTTCGTTGGATTCGGATACAGTTCGAAAGCAGTGTTCGCGAATTCATTCAACCCGACCGTATTGATTACCATACAAGCTGAAGTATCTCTGCAAGTTCCATTATCAACAATTACTGCATATTCCCCGTTCACTTCCGCTGTAAAACTTTGGGATATAGCATTTGATATCAGGATGTGATCAGGACAGGTTATCCACTGATAAGCCGAACCTGTTTCAGAAGCAGTCATCGTTATACCTGAAATACTGGTTGATACGTCCGGAATAGGATGAATGGTCAGGTTCAACGTTACAATACTATCACAACCCAATGAGTTCATTAAAGTAAACGTGGAAGTATCATTGTCCGAAAAATAGGTGTTTCCATCCATCCAGGTATATGACCCGCAAGCCGTCTGGATATCTGTACCTGTACTTGGAGAATTAACAGTTAAGTTTAATGTTACAATACTATCACAACCTGTTGAGTTTATTAAAGTAAACGTAGAAGTATCGTTATTCGCAAAATAGGTATTTCCATCTATCCAGGTATAAGACCCGCAAGCCGTTTGAACATCTGTACCGGAACTGGACGAGTTCAGTGTTAAATGTAATGTTACGACCGAATCGCAGCCACTTGCCGCTCCGCCTGTAATTGTATGCGTAGCCGTTGTATTGGAGGCATAATACGTTATATTGTCTATCCATGTATAGGAGTCACAAGCTGTTTGAACATCTGTACCCGTGGTTGAAAAATGAAGATTCAGATTCAGGTGCACAATACTGTCACAACCCGTAACAGTACTAATATAACTGTGTGTTGCGGTATAATTGTTTGTATAGTAGGTATTCCCGTCAACCCAGATCAGACTATCACAAGTTTCTATTTCATCAATCGTATGTATCGTTTCACTGTTATTATTTGTTTGAGAAATAGCAATACCTGATGTTACCCAATTGGAGGTTGTACCGCTTAATGTAAAATCTATAAGAGAAGCATCGTAAAGATTAGTTAGTTCATTCAGGGTTGTTTCACTCGAATTGGTTCCCCCCGCTATTCCCTGATTAAAATCATAAGACGCAATTAAATTAGGCTGCCCTGCTGTAAAGGTATTATTCATACCGGCAACTATTTCACATGGGGTGCGGATATCATCCCATACCCGAAACTCGTCGATGGAACCTTTGTAAATTTGCTGCCCGTCGGTTCTGGCTCCTATTGTCATAATTCCGTCAGTTCCGGCAGAAGAAACTCCGCCGCTTATTCCGTTTATTTGAATCCCATTGATATAGGATGTAATGGTGTTGCTGCTTGCATCCCAGGTAAATGCAAGATGTGTCCATACCGAAGATGAAAGGTTAACCTGAGTATTCACGCTATAAGATATTCCGTTATCGTTTAGAAAAAAATACAGCGTATTACCAGAATTCACCAGAATTGAACAAAAATTATTGGCATCTTTCTGAGCAAAGAATATGCGTTTGGAGGTTGAACCGGATTCCTGCTTAACCCAGCACTCAAGTGTAAAATCATTTAAGGAAATATTGTCGAATACTGTCGGTAAATCGGCCTGACAATATCCGTTCGAGGAATTAAAATTCAATGCGTTTCCTTCCAATTGTGAGAAAGAATAAATGGCTGCATGTATTGAAAAGAATACTATTAAAAAAGTTGTTTTCATGAATGACCTGTTGGTATTAATTAATTATTTTTTGCTATCTGCTGAATTATTAGTCCCATCAGCATGTAAGCAAACGGTATTTGGGGAGATGAAATATGGATCTGAATTGTTTTGAGGGATAACCTGCCTGCGAATAACCGTTTTTCGGTATAAACAGAAGAAGAACAACAAAAACAAAGGAACATTTTCATAACTGTATCATTTCAGACAACGCAAAGTTCAGGCATCATCATGAGTTATGAAATGGGAGTCGACACGTAATTACCTACGTGGTAACACGTATTATTTAATCAAACAAGTGGGAGTTAATGAGGACCCATTCATTCAATTTTTGCCTGCTGCTATCGATTTTTAATTTTTGAATGATGTTACTCCGGTGTTTTTCAACGGTTCGAAAAGAGATGAACAGTTGATCAGCTATTTCAGCAGAAGAAGCTCCCCTGGCAATCAGTTTTAGTATTTTTTGTTCGGAAGGAGTCAATAACTTATAATGCACTTCATCTGCAGAATCATTTTCGGTCGTGTGTATGATTTTGGGGCTGAAATAAGTTTCACCCACTTCAACCTGTTTGATGCATTTAAGCACTTCCTCTAACGGATCGTCTTTCAGCATATATCCGAAAATACCAGCTTCTTTTCCTTTTTGAAACAGGTAAGAATCTAAACGATAGGTTAAAAAAATAATTTTTGTACGTGATTTATTCTGCTGGCACAACTGCGCAATCTGGATTCCGGAAAGGTGCGGCATTTCCATGTCCAAAAGCGCAATATCTGGTTGCATGTCGTTGATAAGCGTCAATGCTTCCGTTCCGGTGGTAGCTAAAAGGATATCCGAAAAACCGGAGTCGCGAAGGAATTTCTCCAGTCCTTCTAAAATTAGTGGATAATCATCGGCAATCAGCAGTTTCATGTGGATAAAGAAATTTGAATGTGAACGAATGTACCCTGGTTCGGTGTAGATGTGATTTGTATGTACCCTTGCAACAGGGCCACACGCTCGTGCAATGTTTTCCAACCCAAGGAAAGTTTTTTCAATGCTTTCTGTTGATTCACATCGAATCCTTTTCCCCGGTCCTTAACCCGGATTTCCAATGTTGTTGGACGAGCTAAAACCTGAATAAAAAGCGACGGGCTTTCTGAGTGTTTGACCGCGTTTGAAATCAATTCCTGCAAGATTCGGTAAATATGAATTTCCTGCTCTTTTTTAAGCTGAACTGCCGAAAGATCTACTTCACTTTCAATAAATAAATCGCTCCCCTGGTCTGTTGTCTGTATCAGGTGCAGGATGGCATCTTCCAATCCTAATTTGTCCAGGATGTACGGATGCATTCCCTGGGAAATGGATCGGACTTCGTTCAGTGCATGTTGAAGCATGGGTTCTACCGAATCGAGCTGTTTGTCACGTACATTCCTTCCTGCCACAACGAGCATTTGTCCTACGGAATCGTGCAGTTCCATAGAAACCCGTTTGCGTTCATCTTCCAGGGATTGAAGAAGGTCTTGTGAAAATTTGCGTTGATCTTGCTCCTGTTGTGCAATGAGTTCCCGTTTTTTTCGGTTTTTCGCCCCTCGTAATATCAACAGGAACATGGCTAAAATGAGTAACGCGGTGATGCTTAAAAAAGCAATAACGGTGTTTCTTTGTTCTAAATCATGATCCTTTTCCAGGTTGATCTTTTCTTGTTTGGCAATATAGGACTGCTTCTCCAATTCGGCATTGAACTTAGCAATGGCTTTCGTTTCATCCTTGTTTAGTGTACTATCTAAATAAGCGTGGTAGAGTTTGAAGTAGTAGAGTGACGAATCGTATTCGTTTAAGGACTCATAAGCTTCCGACAGGCAGGAAGCACAAGTATAGCGAAATTTGTCACTGCTGTAATCCCAAATCAATTGTTTTGCTTCCCGGCACATTTTCAGTGCCAGTTCCGGTTGATTCAGTCGATTATAAACGATTCCCAGTTCTTTCGCACAAATAGACTGGTCGTAAACAGAACCTGTTTCAATAGATTCCCGATAGGATTTTTGCAAATAATACAGCCCCGAATCCAGTTTCCCGGAATTCGAATAGGTCACCCCGATATCTGTTTGACTCCCCAATGCATAATGATCATAACCGGCTTTCCGAAAGGCATTCATTGATTTCCGAAAACAGTCTATTGCCCGCTGAGGCTGCTTGTAATTCGTTGCATAAACATTACCCAGTGAAGAGTAAATGGTTCCCAGTCCGAAATAATCTTTGTGTTTTTCAGAGAGAAAAACAGCCTCGTATAATGCTTTAACCGCTTGAATGGTATCGTCCATTTGTGCATACAGAATACCAATCACTCCAAGGATTTCTACTTTTTTTTCGGGATCACTGATTTTAGCTATATCTACTTTGTTTAAATAGAATGTAGCTCTTGAAAAGTTCGATTGAGATAAATACGTTTTTGAAATTTCAACTTGATAAATGGGAATTAAAAATTTTACTATTTTTTTTTCTTTAATCAAGTGAATGGCATCTTCAAAAGCTTTACGCTTCTTGGAAAGGTCTTCCTGCCCGTAAAGAATCGCTTTATTCTTGTATGCGAGTATTCGAATTGTATCCGATGTATTCACATCAGCAATGAGCTGATTTAAAATGGCATGCCCTTCTTTCAGCCGATTCCCTGCCAGCTGTTCCTTGATGAATGCAGAAAATACAACCTCTAAGGAATCAATTTGTTGCGTATGCCGGGCTTTCTTTAATTGATACAAAAAAGTGTTTGCCGGATCCGCCTGGTTATAACGCGGGTTTTCCTGCAAGAAGATGGCGCCACTGACACTAAACCGAAACGAAATAAGAAGAACTAAAAAGATGAATCCTTTCATAATGATTACCGATTCTTCGTGAAAATAAACAGAATTGAGCTGTTTCGATACGATTTTCTGATCTTTTCTGCTTTTGGTGTATTTACAGCAACTTTTGCCCCGACAACTTTACAGAATCGTTTCCCCGATCTCTAATTTCTTCAAACAGCTCATTTTTTTCTGTTTTGTTTTTAGCTGTTTTTCAAGATCAATCAGGGTTTAATATTTAATCAACAGGAGATTTCGTCATGAGATTTTTATGTGAAAAAGATACTTGCAAAAGCATTAAAGACACCTATTTTTCTCGTTTCTCTTCGGAAATTTTCACTAAGAATTAACCAAATCTAAGCAGCTACCATAATCGGAAACAGGTTTCATTTTCTCAAGAAAGCGGGGTGGTTTTATCCCGATATAATGGAATTCATTTAACAAGTTTTACGTAATGTTCCTTAATAGCTCCCTGCTGTAAACTCAATTCTTTTGTGACAGGGAAAAACTCCAGTCTTATGTCCTCATACTCAAAGGTATTATTTCCTTTATTGGCAATCGGGAAATACATTTGTCCTGATGCTGCGTTCTGAAACATCGCATTCTGACCGTCTGAAGAAATGGTTAAATTGTAGCCTTTTTCTTTTTCAATATAGGTCCCGGCTATTGCTTCAAACTCTTTTTCCGAAAGGTCATTTGTTCTTTTAAAATTGGGTAATTCGGGGGCATTTCCGTAAGCAAATTGTAACAGGGTCGTCTGGATGTCTTCCGTATAGATATTAATTGCATTTGACAGCGTTACAATTCCTAATTTTTCTTTGGGGAAATACCAGTACTCTGAAAAGTAATTCTCAATCCTTCCTCCATGTGTGTAACCTTCCGGACTTTTAAAATAAAGTTTCTCAATTCCCAGTCCATATTCACCGTTATTTGGGGGAAGCATCTGTTCCAAACTCTTTTTGGAAATCAATTTTCCATTGAACAAAGCCGATAAAAAAACATTTAACTCAACAGCGGTAGAAACCATTCCGCCGCTGGAAGGGTGATTGGAAAAGTTAACTTTAGCATTTCGAATGTATTTGTCCTGAATGCTATACGACAACGCTTCATTCTTTGTTTCGTCCGTTTCCGTTGAGAAATAAGTGTTTTTCAGATAAAGGGGACGACAGATTTTCTCATCCAGAATTTGCGCGAATGATTTCCCATAGATTTTTTGAAGTATAAAACCCAATAAAGCGTAATTAGTATTACTGTATTCATAATCGGTACCGGGTTCAAAATTGCTTTTTTCGTTTACAAAATAACCGATAAAATCTTCTTCGGTATGAAACGCTTGTTCCCACTGGTTTTCGTCGGGAATTTCAGTAAAGTTGAAAACCCCGCTTCGGTGTTTCAGCAATTGTTCTATGGTTATTTTTTTAGCATTTTTTACCTGAGGATAAAAGGAGCAAAGTTTATCATCTAACTTTATTAACCCTTCTTCAACAGCTTTCAAAACCAGCACCGCAGTATAAGTTTTGGTTATTGAACCTATCCTGATTTTGGTGTCCTTATTGATTTTTACCTGGGTATCGGTATTGACAAAGCCCACAGATTTTGTATAAATAATACTGTCGTTAAAAAAAATGGCAACGCTTCCCATAAACTTACGGTTTGCAGAAAGATGCTCAAAATAAGCGTCTAATTGATGTTGGGCAAACAGCGGTGTGATGAATACCATGCTGATGCATAAAAGCAACAGGTGATTTATTTTCATTTTTTTATTCGGATTTATCATTGGTTCTAAAAATTTTATCCCTTGATGTATTTGATGGCAAAATCCAGCCAATCATCAACTGTATCATCTAAGTACACATCCGGCTGAATGCCTATATTGTCAATCGGATAATGCGGAAGTCTTGCCGAGCGATAAGTGGGAAGATAGAGCGTATAATTGTCGCATCCCAGTTTAAATTCCCTGATAGAACCATAGTCCAACACTCCCATTGACGGAGTTCCCAATATCTTTACTTTTTTGCTCTGACGCACGGAGAACAAAAAATTTTCCCCTGCACTGGCTACATGCTTATTGGCTAAAACAATAATTTCTTTCGGACTTTTTACGTAGAGCTGAATGGTATCCACCGTTACTTTTTTACCGTCATATAACACAAATTCACCAAGGTTTTCTTTGTATTCTTTCAGATCATCTTCGATTTGTTGTACAGCTCTCAACGAATCTTTAGGTACGTTTTGCAAGGCATAGTTCCGCAAGCCGTTGATCAACGTAGGAGTTGATAGAAATTCAACATTCATAATCCGCAACGGATTGGTTAAAATATAAGGTAGTAAAGGTTGGTAAACGTCATCGGTACCACCAAAATTATCCCTTACATCAATAATCAGTGCCTTTGATTTCTCAATGTATTTTTTGTTTTTGACTATCAGTTCTTTTACCGGAGCAATATTTTCATATTTAAAACTGGAAATCCTGATATAGAATATATTTGACTCCAACCTTTTTGCTTCAATCTCAGGTTTCTCTTGTTTTTGATAATCTATTTCAATGGTATCCTGGTTGTTTTCAGCCTTTTCTTCAATGTATATATGCTCGTCTTTGAAAAAAGAAGCATATTCGTTAAGCACCTTTATACATTCCTGATTATCAAATATCCCGGACTTTTCAAGAGCTGCTGTTTTGTGATTTTTATATAGTTCTGTATTGAACACGGTTTTTTCCTTAAATCCCGGATAATTACTCTCTATTGTAGTAATTAGTTTTTCGATAGCCACTTCACAATTGCAATTATTTTGTGCGAACAAAGAATTTCCAAAAAACAAAATAATAACGCATAACCTACTTTTTTTCATCACCCATCCAAATTATTAGCATACAAAAGTAGACAGGCTCTTCTTTTGGGAATTGTAAAAATGTAACCACTAAACAAAAAGCCAAATATTTTCTTTATCCGTATCTACGGTTTTAAAGAATTTACCGGGGCTTACTTTTGTCAATGTTTTAAAATCCTTGATAAAATGTGACTGGTCATAAAATAGACTTGAGTGAGAAAGTACCGTAAGATTTTTACTCTTTTTATGTTCTAAAAGCGCATTTCTAAAGCGGTAAATTTTACGGTATTCTGATGGCGGTTTACCAATATGTCTTAAAAACAGGCTATTGATGTGCTTTCTTGAAACTCTGTATTTCAGAGCGATGTCTTCCATGTTTAAGTCGGATTCCACATCGGCCAGAATTTGTTCCATCAGCATCAGATTTTTCATTTCAAATTTTGACAGCCAATATTTTTCCAATAATTCGATTTGAATTTCTCTGTCCGATTGGTTAAAAACTACTCGCATTTGCTCTTCAAAATCATCAAATGGAATAACATTAACCATGGATGGTTGCTTAAAAATAGTTGGACTGTCTATAAAATGGTTGACCCCAAGTGGTTTGAAATAAATGGTGATTTCATCCACCGCATTTTTGTAAACTACTTCAATGGGTTCGGTATACCTGATTACAATGTCAGTTGAAATTTCATTTGTTTTAGCACTTGTTACCAAATATGAATTCTCTTTAAGTTCTACTTTTGCTTTTTGATTTATAGATAGAATACAAAAGTTATTGGGAAACGTATAGTATTTAATCTGCTCCGACTTTTTGTCTTCTGAAATGAAGTAATAACCTTCTATATACTTTTTTAACAGGTTGTTTTTGGGGTTGTAATAATCCAACTTCATTTTTTGCGTTGTTGTTTTAAAATGACATACAACTTCATTATTAGCGAATATACTCATGATTTTTGTTTTTCAGAGTTGATTCAAAAAACTTGAATTACAGAGTAACTCTAAAAAACAGCCTCATATTTATTTGTCCGGGGGCAGCCTTTATTGAGTAAACGAAACCAAAATATATTCAAACAAAAAAGGAAACAAAAATGTTTCCCTCCGTCACCCCCTATGGGGAAACGTCAAACTTTTTGATGGAGGATTTGGATACCTGCGTGTTACAGCTTTCATCCGGCGTGTACCGCTTTCAGGATTTCATAAACAAGAAAAGCAGGCCAAACCAGGGCTTTTAGAAAACCAACCACTCCCATCCAGAATCCTGTTGCTGTTGAGATATAGTAAACTGCTGCACCGATCATTCCCAAACCATAAACAGCGCCATTGGGTGCATTTTGCTTTATTTTTTCTTTCATGATCTTATTTTTTTACAAGTTCACTAAAAAATGGGGTCTTTCATATGACGCTCCCGATGTCAAAAGATGATAATTGTCATCATCGTCCGGGCCTGAAACCTTCAGAGCCTTAAAATCCATAAAACCAAAAAAGGGGCTGTCTCTTTTGAGACAGCCCCTTCAATCTACTTGTTGTTAACTTAAATAAATTCATAGTTTTGTTTTTGAAAATTCAATTACAATCAGATCAATCCCTCTTGCACTAGCACTGCAACATTGCCTCTCTTGCGGAATTGCTCGACGTACATGTGAGCAGCTCTGATATCCTTCAGTTTGTAAGTCTTATCTATTACTGAAATCAGATTTCTGGATTCGATCAATTCCTTGACAAACTGCAATTCTCTCTTACTAGGTTTGGTTTGACTCTTAACTGTCACAAACTTTCCATTTTGAGATATAATTTTTCTGATTGTAGACTTGCTTATTTTTCCAACAGCATCAAACACAATATCGAAGGTTGCGTTCAAGGATGTTATTTCTGTCTGGGTATAATCAACGGTGTAATCAGACCCGAGTGATTTGACGAGTTCAATGTTCTTACTACTGCATACCGACGTAACTTCGGCACCAAAATACTTGGCAAACTGTATTGCATAGGTACCTACACTTCCAGAAGCTCCGTAAATCAATATTTTCTGACCAGAGGTCACTTTCGCTTTTTTCAATAAAGAGAAAGCAGTTAATGCACCCAAAGGGGTTGTTGCTGCCTCTTCAAAAGACATGTTTTCTGGCTTGAGTGATATAATGTCAGTTTCTTTTAAACAGGTGTATTCAGCATATCCTCCAAATTTGAGCATGCAATAGGCAAAAACGGGATCTCCCACATTAAACTCACGTACATCGCTTCCGCCTTCTTCAACAATTCCAGCTAACTCGTAGCCTAAGACTTTTATTCTTCTGGGTTTAAACAAACCATTAAAGAGTCTTGCCAAAAAAGGGTCTGCTTTTCTCAATCGCCAATCGGCTGCTGATACAGAAGTTGCGATGATCTTTATTAAAATTTCATCTTTTTTCGGAACGGGCTTTTCGATGTCAGTTAGATTCAAAACATCTGCGTCACCATATTTTTCATAAATAACTGCTTTCATTTTATCTACGTTCTATGATAAATTTTTCTTCTACAAGTTCTTTATTTACTGTCATTCCAGCCGTTGTTCCCATCGCAACAGCGCTCGCAACAGTTCGCATTCGATTCACATTATCGCCACAGGCAAAAACACCGTCAATTGTTGTTCTCTGCAAAGCATCTGCTTTTAAGTATCCTTCAACCGTTATCTCACATCCTAATTCTTCTGGTAAGGTACAATGTTGATTAAACGGAAGTCGTGAATAGACTGCCTGAAGCGATTGCTTTGTACCGTCATTAAAAATGATGGATTGAAGTTTTCCGTGGACGTGTTCTAATTCCTGAACTTCTTTCTCTTCAATACGAATGCTGTGTCTTTCGAGTATTTTTGTTTGTTCGGGTGTCAATGTTGATTTCCCGTTGGTGAATAATGTCAACTCTTTTGTCCAATTTGAAATGAGTTTGGAAAATTCAAATCCATATTCACCATTACCCAAAACACCTGTAATTTCGCTCTTTACTTCGTATCCATGACAATATGGGCAATGCAAGACGGAAATTCCCCAACATTCTGAAAACCCTTTTATATCTGGCATTACGTCTTTTATACCAGTTGCGAAAATGAGCTTATTTGCGTAAACGACATTTCCTGAAGCTGTTTGAACCTCAAAAAAGTTATCGGCTTTACTCGCTTTCGTGACTATGCCATCGAAAAATTCAATGGTATTGTATGAAGAGACTTGTTGCTTTGCAAGTTCTGAGATTTCCGTTGGCGTTTTTCCGTCTTGTGTCAGAAAATTATGTGAATACGGAGTTTGTCTGTTGCAGGGTTTCTTACTATCAATTACCAAAACTTTTCTCAAAGCCCTTCCTAATGCCATTGCGGCTGCAAGTCCTGAATAACTGCCTCCAACAATGATTACTTCAACGTGTTTTTTATTCATCATTTCTTTTTCCTTAAAAAAAGGATTGAAGCGCAACGGCAAGAAGAAAGCTGTTGATACGATCCCCGTTTGTTTAATAAATCTTCGTCTACTGAAGTTTGTCATTTTGAGAAATCTTTTGCTGAATCTTGTTTACAATCGGTAACCCGATAAATACCATCCATGGAACCAGCACCATTGTTAGAATGAGTGTCTTCACTGGCAGTGGAAGATTCACCAAATAGCTCCCAAACAATAGATTAAAGAGCGTAATCGATGGATAGATCACAATCCATACTTTGATTGCTTGAATGACTTTTGTTTTTGTGCTCATTACTCTTGTTTTAAGGTTGAATAATTTGTCCCGTTATAGCTCCGAACAAACTTTTCTTGAAACCAAATTCCAATTGTCTCATAGTTGTAGGAATTTCACCAGGGAAATACGGGAAGTACTGTGGAGAATCTTCAATTACCGTAGGACTTACCGCGTTGATACGGATTCCATTTTGGAGCTCAATTGCGGCAGCTCGAACGAATCCTTCAACTGCCCCGTTTGCCGCAGACGCATTTGCGAAATTGATTTGAGGTTCATGTGTTAAAGCTCCAGTTATCAATGTAAACGATCCTTTTGGATTGATATAATGTTGACCAATGAGCACTAAATTGATTTGCCCCATCATTTTACCTTCTACACCTGCTCTAAATGTTTGATCATTGAGATTTTTCCATGGACCAACAAACGTTGGACCTGCCGTAGAAATCAACGCATCAAAAGGGCCTATTTTTTCGAACATTTCCTGTATTGATTGGATGGATGAAGTATCTACTTTCACATCTTCGGAATTACGACTTACTCTGATTACTTCGTGATTTTCCTTTTCCAGTAAGTTGGCCAAAAACTGCCCCATGGTACCTGTTGCACCAACGATTACGATTTTTTGTTTTGTATTCATTTTTATGGTATAAATTGTTACAATGTAAAATTACCTTGCCCAAAAGCCTTTGTTATAGGACAATTAATAAGTTCAATAGGATTGTTTTGAAATTTTTAACCCTGTGGTTTACAGGGTCAATTTTAGAAATACCCCATAATTGTTTTGGTGTGTTTGGTGGCTCCGTAACAGTCGTAATTATGTGCAAGTCGCAAGTCCAAATCTGAAATGCTTGTAGGTTAAACCCAAACGACTATATACGTAGCTTCTATAGTGATTGCCAGTTTCCAGATCATGATTGTAGTGAATCTGCAAACGGGAATACAACGACCATTTCTCAGTGATTTCGGGCTTGTATTCTTAGTGCGGTATTGGAGATCTTTTGTCCATGAGAAAAATAGTAACTCGGCAGGTACACCGCAGAAAATAATCTAGTCTGATACATATTGCAGGCCCACAAAATTTTTCATTCCATCTACAGAAGTAAAACTGACTCCCGAGTTGATGCTTAGACCTTTGAATAAACGCTGATAAAGAAGAGTAGTGTTTTGAAACTCATTATTACTGAGATCGCTATAATCTGCTGCATAGGCCGTAATGGATAACATTCCTGTTTTCTTTGTTTCTGTAATAGTTTTGTTTACCAAGAGTTGCAAGAACTGCCGTTGATCACCGATCATTTCTTCTACAGTGACCGATTTGGGAGTGGAAATTCGTGCAGCATCCTGAGCACGTAACAGCGACACAGCGAACAATGCAAAAGATAAAACAATTAATAAATGACCTCTTTTCATATCAATACGTTTTTGAAGTGTGTAAAAATCAAACACTACAAAAGTATTTGAGGGTCAATCCTTTAAAAGAGGAAAAGCTTCAAGAAGAATAGGCCTTATTTGAAGTTTTGTCGGAATGCTTCTGGTGAAGAACCAGTATGTTTTTTGAAAAAGCGAATAAAGTAGGACACATCTTCGAAACCGAGAGAATATGCAATCTCTTTTACTTGGTTCAATGTTGCAAGTAAAAGTCTTTTTGATTCTAAGATCAATTGATCATTAATTAAGTCAGAAACCGTTTTGCCCATCACTTCTTTCGTGATTCGATTCAGTTGATATACAGAAATGCCCATTAGCTCGGCATATTGAATTACCGTCTTATGCTCTGTTAGATGCAATTCTAACAATTCCTGAAACTCTTCAAAACGTTCTTGCTCATAGGAAAGTTCTATCGTTGAATTTTGGCTAGGAGAAAGACTTTGTCTTAAATACTCAATAAAAAAGATTTCAAGATTAGCTTTGATCAAATCGGCATATCCCATTTGCTTATTGGCATATTCCATATAAATAGTTGTTAGAGTATTATATAACCGTTCAAATCGATCTCGAGTAACAGCACAAAAACTTTTAGAGGCAACTCTTCTCAACCGTTGTTTACTGTCGCTATCTTTTGGACTATAAAACTCTGAATTGAATTCCATCAAAAAACCATCACTCTCTTTATCCAAATGAAGCTTGTGTACTTGTCCCGGGCGAAGAATGAAGATCGAATAATCACCAACAGGATAATTTATAAAGTCGATTTCGTGTTCTCCTCGACCATTTTTGACAGCAAGAATAAAAAAATAGGTGTGTCTATGTAAATCATGTACCATAGGATGCCCATTCAACAAAGATTCAATCGTTCTTATATTGAATCTATCTGTTGGATTTTCCTTCGTATCTGAAATTTGCCGTATTGGGATTTCCATATTGTTACACTTCCTTTCAAAGATAGAATTTTAGAAAAAATATGGGATTTAACTTATTGAGATAAAAAAAGGGAAACATTGCTGTTTCCCTTTTTTTATCTCAAGCGCGGAAATGTCAAACTTTTTGTGGGAGGATTTGGAGTTGGTTTTGCAACTTGATGCGATCTATTAATGAACAGTTTCAAAAATATTTGAAGCATAACGTGTTCCAAATGGGAGGCGCGGGCCTCAAGGATATGGTTGTTTAGCCGTGGCTTTTAATTGATGTTACCTGCTGGCTTCTTTTAATTAATTTTTCTTCAATCCAATCAAATATTAATGACGCTCCTTTTTCATCAGGATTCCAACCCATCTTTATAGCTTGCTTAATGATGGTCTCTGCATCTTTAGGTTTCAATATCTTTAAATTCAAACTTTCCACATTTGGAAATTCAACCCAATAACTATTTATATCTGTTTCAAAAAACACTTCAATTTTACTACCTTTTACATTTTCTTTTTCAGCTACAAAAACATTGTATCCATCATTTGGTCCAACAATCCATCTGTATTGGATATCATCAATTGTTATTATTCTTGATTTTTTCTTAGGTATTGCCATGTTTTGGTCTTCTTCGTGAAAATATTTGTAATCCAAAGCTACACAAAAGTGTGAGCGTGAGTTTTGAGGGCAAAAAGAAAAAGCGAACCAGGTGGAAGATTTAGATTCCTTAGCATAATTCCTTCCTCAATTCTCACTCTCCGCTCTCGCTCTGAAAGAAAAAGGATCCAGGATGAGGACAGAATGAAAATGAGAATGAAGTAAAAAGAAAAAGGACAATAGCTATCGCCATTATCCTTTTTCTTTTTGTGACCTCGTCAGGAGTCAAACCTGAAACCTTCAGAGCCGTAATCTGATGCTCTATTCAATTGAGCTACGAGGCCTTTTTTGCGTTGGTATTACTACTGTATTGCGGGTGCAAAGATAGGTGCTTTTTTCGTTTTTGCAAGCAATCTTTGCGCTTTTTTCTTTAAAATGTGATTTCTTATTGGATCTCAGCCGTTATTCCTCTTTCTAACAGCGCAGTACACATCGGCTCTAATTTTTCATAGTCGCCGCGTTTTACCTGGCATTTACCATTAAAATGGATAATCCAGGTACATTGTTCTGCCTGTTCTACTTCGTGCTTACATACTTTGATCAAGGATTCGATCACGTGATCGAAGGTATTGAAATCATCGTTGTATACCACCAGGTCTTTCTTTTCTGTGAGTAATTCTAAGACCTCCGTTTCGTTCTGTTCAAGCGTTTGCATCTGTTTTGTTTGTTTTACAAAGTTAGTACTTTCTGAGATAGCAGAAGGAGAATGAGAGCGAGAATGATGATTAAATCCTCATTCTGTTTCTGTTTCTCATTCTGACTTCAACCGGGCTCCGTGAGTTGTCAAAATGCCCTCTGCTTCCTTTCGCTCCTCTTCCCCGCTTACGTTCATCGAGATTTCGATGGTGAAAGCGTTGGTCTTTATTTCGTAAGGAAGCGTCAAGCGCAGCAGCCAGTTTGCCCACGAACCCGGAATATCCTTAAAGTCCCATACTCCTACAACTAACTTTTTATTTAGTTCATCCGCCGCAACTGATTCCGGTTGTTTTGATGGAATACGCACCAAAGTATCGAATAGCACTGTATTGTTTACCAAACGCGGTAATTCCCTGCCTGGTTGGGATTTGATACGCAAATCTGTCTGATCGAAATAGAAATCGCCCTGAACCCGCAGCTGGTTCATCAGCTTACGCGGATATTCGGAATATATTTCTCTGGAAGCCAGGGAATATTGGTTCAATACCGGTTTTTCGATCACCGGGTTCTCCTTGGCATATTCTTTTGCTACCTGCTCGTTAACAGGTGTTTCGGGCACTCTCGGTAGTTCCTGTTCTTTAAACAAGATCTCTTCTCCTCGCTCTGCAAGCAGGTTCTTCGCTTCCTGTAAGGAAATGCGCTCTCCGTTAAAATAAGCAGTGATAAAAGCATCTGAAACTCCTTTCTCAACCGCTTCTGCTTTCTTCGGACGTGCTTCGTCTATCGAACGGAAAGTTCCCGTGGAATAGCGGATCTGCCCGTTCTCCAAACGGCGGGTTACCAGCGGATTGATATCGTGCAATTGTTCTTTGGTTGCCGGACGGTTATAAACCCCAACCTGAACGGTATAGAATAATCCTTTGATCTCTTCTATCGCTATTGCAGCAACGGCTCCCGGAGCCCTGTTGTAATCGCTGATTTTCGGTTCCGGTTTGTATTTCGCAATGGTATCTGCCGGAAGCTGTGCAATCGTATTCTGGATCACTTCCATTACGATCGAATCCTGGCGCATCGGTTTACACAAACCTTGTTCCTCCAATTGTCTCGCTTCCGCCAGGCTGATGCGTTTTCCGTCACAATAAGCTACTACGAATGCGTCGTTATATCCCAGGGCACGAATATCCTTTTGTGCGTCCAGTACTTTCTGACGATTGCCGAAATAACCAGCCAAATAGCGCGTAATTCCGTTATCGAGTTTTTCCCCGGTTACCGGACTGAACTCCTTAAACAAGGCTTCCGGAATTGGTTTTGCGAACGCCCCGACCTGAACACGGTAAACCAATCCTGTCGGTGCCTTTACTCCTACCGGAATGGCTTTCTTAATCACTGAAGGTGCCAGTTCCGGATCTTTTTTGATCTCAAATCCACTTCCTACTTCCGGAGCAAGAACCGCAGCAATGGTTGTTGAAACAGCTGCTTTCGGCTGTACTTCACGTGTTAAGACGTTTTTCCAGGACTGCTTGTCTCCTTCTACGGTGTTCAGGGTTGTATTCAGGATGCTTTCCTTCTCAGTAATCTGCTGGTTCTTAGCTGTCAATTCACTGGACAACTGCTGTATCTGTGTTTGCAGTTCAGTGCGATCGACCGGATCTTTCGCTGTAACATATTCTTTTCGTTTCTCTTCCAATTGGGTCTTCAGCTGGTTCACCGCTTCTTTTAAGCGGTTGATCTCCTGCTGCTGCTCGCGCAATTGCGGGTAGTCCTTGTTTGAAGCAATAGCCTGTTCTTCTTCCACGGAAACGGTTTTCGCCAAAGCCGGATCATTGATCAGATCATACCTCTTTTCAGCACTCAGCGCAGCTAGCTGTTCATCGATCTTAGCAACAGCGTTGACAAATACCTGTTCCTGTTTCTTTAAATCTTCAGCCTGTTTCGGGTCGGTTGTTGCCCTTTTCAGCTGGCTTTCGATTTCCCCGATCTCAATGGAAAAGCGTCTTTTCTGTTCTTTTAAAGCTGTTTCTGATTGAACGATTTGCCTGCTTTCATCAAATATCTTCTGACCGTTCAGGTATTCGGCTGCAGCTTCCAATAAAGTAACCTGGCTCGTTTTTTCCAATACCGGATCTGTTGCTTGAGCAGTCACCGAAGTACGCTCAATTACAACGTTTTTCAACGGATCGGAAGTCGACACGGCTTCCAGGGTTTGTTTCTTTTCGGCAGCGGTATTTCCCAAAGCAAGGACTGTACGCTCCTGGATTGCAGTTTCTGCTTTTTGCTGTGCTTCTTTGTTTACCGTTAATTTATTTTCGATCTCCGTTTTGTCCTTCGCAGATGCCGCTGTGTTCAATTGTTCTTTCAACTGCCTCTCTTCTTCTTTCAGCTTAGCGAGGTCTGCCTGCGGATTCCCGGAAACAACTGTTTTAACGGCAACCGGAGTTTGTCTCTCCGCTAAAGCTTCTAGCGACACGCGGTCTGCTTCAATCACTCCTTTGCGTTCGCGGATCTCCTGCAACTGCTGCTCCAATAAGTCGATTTTCTTCGCATCCGGAGATTCGGAACGTTTTTCTTCATCGATCCTGGATTCGATACTTTCCGATAACTCATTCAGGATCTGAGTTTGTTTCTCAGCTTCTTCCTTACTGGAAGGTTTCTGCGTCATGGCAAAATCATACTCGCTTCCCAATACTTTTTCAAGGCTCGCAACTTCCGGAGTCGTATTGGTAACAGCAACCGGAGTTTGTCTCTCCGCTAAAGCTTCCAGCGACACGCGGTCAACTTCCACAATTTCTTTTCGGATCCTGATGTCTTCCAGCTGATTTTCCAGTTTCCCAATCTTTTTCGCATCCGGATTCGCAGCATTTTTCTCCTCCGCTATTTTAGAAGCAATTGTTTTAGAAGTTTTATCCAGGAGTTGAATTTGCTTAGCCGCTTCTTCCTTGCTGGAAGGTTTCTGCGTCATCGCGAAGTTGTATTCGTTTCCTAAAACCGTTTCCAAACTCGCTACATCAGCGGTAGGATTGGTATCGATCGGTGTTTTATTGGCAGAAGCTTTCAACTCTTCTTCCGTTTCTTTGGATTGCTGCAAAAGATCGGTCAGCACCTGGTTTTCTGCAATTTTCTCCGCTGAAAAACCTTTTTCGATCGATTTGTTGTTAGCCTGAATTTGTTTCCCGATCGCAGTCTGCAATTTCAGTTCCTGCTCTAGTTTCCTGGCAGCTTCTTCCCTGTCCAGGTTCTGAATTTCATCTGTATTCAAGACCTGGTACTCCGGCATGATTTCCTGGCGTACCTGCTCCTCATTCAATTTTGCTTTTACCTGCGAAACAGCGGTTTGTTTCTGTTCCTCCAATTTCGCTTCATGAATGGCTTCCAATCGATTCAGATTAATCAGCTTATTGATAGCGGTTGAATCCGCCGGATTTTTTGCAATAATCTTCTTCGTTTTATCCTGCTGGTCTTTAATGACCGAAAGCAGTTTTGCTTCTTCGTTAATCAGTGCTTCGGTTTTCTCCGAAGGAGAAGTATTCCCGGCTTCAATCTTAGCTAAGTTCTCTTCGTAGGTCGGACTAATTTCTTTCACCAGGTCCGTTTCCGTATTCTTCGGATCAACCATAGCGGTACTGCTCAAAGCTTTGATCTCTTCGTTTCGGGAAGCTATGTTCTCGTCAAACTGTTTTTTTAGATCAAGCAATACTTCTTTGCGCTTGGTACTTAAAGCATCTGTCTTTGGATTTAAGGTGGTCAATTCCTTATCGATTGCATCAATGGTATTGCTTTCCAGCTGGTTCAGGGCTTTCAACTCCCCCAAACCGTTCTTATCACCGATGGCTTTCTTCTCTTCTTCGTAATTCGGAGCAACCTGCAACAGTTCCTTTTCAATGGTCACGGCAGCCAACTGTTCGTTCCTGCCGGCTTCGATCTCATCCAGTTTTTCCTGGCGGTCTTTCACAGCGGCTTCCTTATCTTTTTTAAGCCTGGTCAGGGCATCTTTTTTGTCCTGCAGTTTTTGGTCCAAAGGGTCTTTGGTCAATGATTCGTAAACCTTGTCCAATTCCTGGTCTACCTGTTCCAATAAAGCTTCGTCTACCTTATTCTGATCTGCCAGACGTTCTTCCAAATTTGAATTATTTCCGGCGTTTTTCAGGTCAGTATCGTAATTCGGCATCAAAACTGCCAATTCTTTTTCGGGAGTTGTTGAGGTATTAACAGGAAGCTGCGATTCAGACAGAATGGTTTCTTTATTCTTCGCATTTTCCGTTTTAAGCGCCAACACTTCTTTTTTCTGCTCAACCAGTTTCGTGTCTTCCGGATTCTTAGCCAGTCCTTCATCGATTTTGGCTAATTCCTGGGCCAGTTTTTTATCCAGCTGTTCGTTATTCTTTACTTTCAGCGCCACTTTTTCTTCGTGGGTCAGGTTCGTCTGCTTATCAACAGCATCCTGGGAAACAGCATAATCTTTCTCAAACTCGTCGACCCGCATTTTGGATTCCTGGGCAAGTGCATCATTGGTTCTTGCTGTGATTTGCGTGGTATCGATATTCTTAAGCTGTTCCTTCACATATGCTTCCAGTGCGCGTACATTGTTTGTATTGATTGCTTCCAGTTTCGCATCGGCCTCAGCTTTGGTTGCCGTTTTATTATCGTTGGTATGCTGCAGGTTGTTGATAAAAGTGATTTGTTTGGTATTCCCAAGCTCTTTCTTTTCCAGGTCGGCAGCTTTACTTTCCAAACGCTTCGTTTCTTCGGAAACCAGTTGTTTTTCGGATTCTTTGGAATCAATTTTAGACTGAACAGCCGGTTGGTCTTTGGCTTTCGCAGCTGCCAATTCGGCTTTAAGGGCACTAATTTCCTGATCCAATTGTAATTCACTTTTCTTGTAAGAATCAAGCTGTTTCTTCAACTGTTCGGATTGTTTTCCCAAACTTTCGTTCTGTGCCAACAAATGATCTACCGGATGAGATTCCTTTTCGCTTTCAATGTTTTTTACAAGCTCAGCTTTTGCAATGACAGCATCTTTCAACTGATCGTATTTTTCTTCCACCACGGACTTACTAACCGTTTCTTTCAGTTCGGTAATGGATTTCAATTTTTCCTGTTCTTCGGGGATGAGTTTGGAAATACTGTCAGCAAAGGCATTGATGTGCTGAATTTCTTCTTTCAATTCAATGATCTTCGCCACTTTATCATTGGCTGCCAATAAAATATCGTTCTTTTCAGTATTTGTTCCGGCGGCATTTGCTTTTGCGACGTCTTTTTTCACTTCTGCCTGCAGGGCTTCCACCTGTTCTGCTTTCTCCACAATGGCAACCAGCGAACCGGTTTCCAAACGTGTTAATGCATCCGTTTTTTGCTCCTGTTTCTGCTGAATGGACTCAAACTTCGTAATGATTTCCTGGTTCGATGCACCTTCCAAACCGATATCGGCCAATACTTTCTTGTTCTCTTTCTGAGCATCCAATGCATGGATGTCAAAATTCCCCGAATTCACATTTAGTTCTGCACGCGTACGGATCACTTCAGCCAAAATGCCCGCAGCATCGTCTACAAACTCGTTAAATTGGTCCACAACACGCACCACTTTTCCGTCCGTTCCGGTAGCTTCCTCCTGGATCTTCTGTTTCAGCGGCTTGAATTCTTTCAGGAAAGGAACATTCACCTGGGCTTTGTATACTTCTGTGCCTCCATCAACGGTCATTTCATAGGTGTATTTTCCGCCTTTTGGAAGGGTAATCAGATAACTTCCCTTATCATTTGATTTAAAGGTCCCTATCTCGTTTCCGGAAGCAAAGTCGGTTACTTTAATGGCAATTTTCTTGTTTTCCGGTTTTACAGTTGAAGCAAATTCTCCTTTGATAATTGCCAATTGAAGCGGTACACGATCTACACGCACTTTATAAACATGTATTTTCCCGTTCTGGCTTTGGCGCGACGAAGCAAAATAAGCGTTCTTTTCCAGGGAATCCACCACGTAGAACAGATCATTGTCCGGGGAAGAAATAGCAAAATCCATGTTTTCCGGCTGACCGAAGGAATTGTTTTCCGGGTCAAACTTAGAACGGAAGACATCAAATCCACCCATGGAATTGTGGCCTTTGGAACAGAAATACAGGTATTCTCCATTCGGACTCAGGTATGGAAAGTCTTCATCAAAAGTGGTATTTACATTCCCTGCAACCGGTGCCGGCAATCCCCATTTTCCATCCGGGAGCCGTTTTCTTGAATAAATATCCTTGCTTCCTTTCTCCGAATCACCGTAAGAAGAATAATAGATTGTTTGCGCCTGATCCGGGAAATGGATTAAAGGCGTATGATTTTTCTTTTTGTCGATCTTCGACTGATATTCTGCAGTAATCAGCATTACACCGCCGATATCTGCCAGGTTATACAAGCGGAAGAAAGAAGCATACTCGATCTCCTTTTTTTCCAGCACCACCAAATCCGTAATAGTTGTCAATAATTTTTTCCCATTCTGGCACATCTCGATCTGGTGATTGATATCAAAGTTCGGATTCGGTTTCCCGCCGCTTTTTTGAATGTAGATGTTATAGTTCTTAATGGCTTCGTTGAACTGGAAATTTAAGTGAAATGCTTTTCCCAGGTAGAAATAAGCTTCCGGAGCAATGTTCGGATCCGTAATGCTATAATTCAAATATTTGAATGCATCCTGCTTTTTATAGGAATTGAATAAGAGACAGGTCCCGTATTTGTAATTGTATTCGGGCGATCTTGGATTGAGTGCAATGAGGTGCAAAAACTGCGGAGTTGCTTCTACAAATTGCTCTGCATCGAAGAGTTTATCGGCTTTTAGCTTTAAATCGGCTTCGGCTTCCTGGGCAAAAGAAAGATGAGCTGTCAGGATTAACAGTAATAGTAGGATCCAACCATTTATTCGTTTAAATGACTTCAAGCTCAACTTATTGTTTTAGAGGCAATACGCTTATTTCTTAAAAAGGTTCATTTTACTTTCTGTTCCATCCAATAATCGCTTGATATTTTTACGATGGGCAAAAATCACAATGAACGCCAACAATGACCCAAAGATAGGCAAAGCGTACGTATTTATGGGAAATAACCACAAACAACCTGAAAAGACTATGGCTGCACTGATTGATCCCAAAGAAACATAGTGAGATGTAATAAAGACAATTAAAAAAACAACCAGGCAGATAGCTGCGGCAGCAGGCTGTAACCCGACGATCACTCCCAAAGAAGTTGCCACCCCTTTTCCGCCCTTAAATCCTGCAAAAACGGGAAAAACATGCCCCAAAACAGCCATGAAAGAAGCGACCAGCTGAATGTGTGTTAAATGCGGATCGGAAAATTCAACTGGCAGTACAAAATATGGTAACAGTACTGCCAGCATTCCTTTTAAGATATCTATAGTAAGAACGACTCTACCTGCTTTTTTTCCAAGTACGCGAAAAGTATTCGTTGCTCCTGCATTCTTACTTCCGTGTTCTCTTACATCTAAATCATATTTTGCACGACCTACCCAAACTGCGGTTGGTATCGATCCTAAAAAATATGCAGGTATAGCCCATAAAAAATCAGTCCAGTTCATTATTCAAAAATAGCATTTAGTTTGCCTAAATACACGCTATTTGTTGAGATTTGATACAAGAATCCTTTTGATTTGCGCTTGTCTTCTTTAATTGCATTGATCGAATTAGCCAATTCGGAATCACTGGTGATGATATTCAAGGTACCGTCACGTTTCAACATGGAGTAATCAAACAGGTAATCCGGTCCGCCCGGAACCTGCATCATCATCGTGAAATGGTCACCGTTTTGAGAATAGATCTGCTCAAATGCACCGCGGAATACTACTTGTCTCATCACCGGTTTCCCGTAGAAGTTCACAATTGCTGCTCCTTCCAGGCTCGACATCAAACCGCGCACATCTTTAGTCATCGGGATGTTTTTCAAACGAACACCCGTAATCACGATCGATTTTTCCAGTTCATCCGGCAAACGCTTCACTTTCTTATCCTCGGAAAGGGTATAATCGGATTTGATCTTATCTGCCGTTTTACGGTCGCTCCACATTAGCAGGGCCTGCTCGATGTTGGTTGTTTCGAACGACAATGGTTTTGATCCTTCGTAATCCACAATGCGCTGGCCTACACTTTCCCAAACGCCCTTGTCCATCGGCAAATTCAATTTCAATGTAGCATTTACTTCCGTTTGTCCGCTCTGCTGGTTATAAGAAACCGTTCCGATGGCGTCTACCGTGACATCACCGTAATCCATTCCCATATTGATTTTTCCTTCCCCGTTCATGGAGCAGCTTTCCGTATGCAGGGAAATGAAATTCCCCGGCTCATTGCGGTTCAACAACTTCTCCTTCGGTCCGATCTGGAATTCTTTGGATGTGAAATCGTATTGAAGCACACCGGTAGCTGTAATAAAGATCGGATCATTCGGATCTTCCAGCGAAGAAAGGAATGTCGGGTACAAACGAATTGAGTCTTTCTGACGGGAGTCTCTCCAAACGATACCCGCGGCAATTGCCTGTCCGTCCAACGTTTTCATATTCGGTGTAACCGGGATCTGGATATTCTTCGGATCAATTTCTGCTGAGAACGACATCCAGCTCTTCGCAAATTTCTCACAGTTGTGGTTAATACGAGTTGCTCCGGTAAAGCTGATCAATGGATTTGCCGCTTTAATCTTCATCGGCCCGTAGTAATCAAAATACTTGTTCAACTTAAATCCGGCTTCACTTTTTACCGTTCCTGTTGCAACTGTCTGTGATGTTGAATCAACGGTAATCTTATCCATATGAATGAGTGTTTTAACCGAATCTGCATCGTAATACGGGTAATCTCCTTCCGAAGTATATTTTCTACGTGCGGAAATGGTCGTATTTGCATTTAAGAAGGTGTGGTACTTCGTTACGTAGTTGGCTACGATCTTCGAATTCAAAAGCGGATCCATCACTGCATTCTTGTGAATTGTCACTTTTGCGCTGTCCGGGTAAATACGTGCATCCGCTACATCAATAAAAGTTGTATTGGAACAATACAATACTTTTTTCTTCATGGAGAATTTCACCTTCGGAGCTGCAAACTGCAGGGAATCCTGGTCCGGATGGATGGAGAACATATTCGGCTGTGCAAGATTCAGATCGGTATTGATATTGATATCCCCTGAACTGTTTCCACCGCCTTTTTTAGACAATTCCATTTCGTCCTGATCCATCAGCCAGGTAAATAAATCTACTTTCGCTGCGTATTTGATTACCGGGAAAACTTTCAGTTCTTCCCCGTCATTCGATTTAAAGTCCCCTTTTCTATCCTTGAAGGAAATGTGAGCGTTGACATTGTTGGAAGAGAATGCCAGCGGGCTTTCCCCCTCTTCCGGGTAAGGGTTTTTCAACTGAAAGACAGAAGTATCCGAATCAATATCGTAGCGCTTGAATTTAAAGTTATCAGATCCCAGGTTTGCTTTCTGCATGGAAATAATTCCGTACCCGGTCATTCCGGTAGGCTGAACAATTGCTGTTCCTTTCATTTTCGCTTCACCGTTAAAGAAAACCAATTCGTTTTCCTGCGTAGAAGAAGCTTTCAATACGTTTTGTCTTGGAACATAGGTAATAAATGCATCCGGAGATTTTACATCCGGGAATTGGACACCTGCTTCCACCGGTTTGTTCTCAAACTTGGCATAACCCAGGGTTGAATCGGGTAAGAAGGTAAATGCTTTAGAATCGGAAATGGAATGAACGAAATTAATGACTCCGGCTCCCTGTAACCCGTTATTGGACAGAACGATCTTGTTCTTATACATTGCTTTTGTCCCGTAGAAGACATGTCCTTCCGGGGGAGCTACTGTACTGAATCCGAGTGAGTAATCCGGCATAATCTTCAAATCTTCCTTGATCACCGGGAAAATGCCAGCGGAAACCAATTCTCCTTTCAAACGGAACGCTTTTTCGGAGAAATTATCCAAACTATCCATTTCAAAAGGAATACAGGTATAGTAGAAGCGTGCGGAATCGTAAGCTCCTTTAAACAATTCTTCCTGGTTGTAATACACTTTCGACGGTTTCGTGGATTTTAAGATCGGGTATTTCGTGATTTCCTTTTTCATTCCGGAACGGTTCGTCGGGTCATCCACAATAATTTCTCCCACAATTCCATTTAATGCAGATCCCAACGCAATTGATCTGTTCCCGTCTGCCTGGGAAAGTGGTTTTGCACGGAAATAACTTTTGTCTGTTCTGATCAGGTTGATCTTATTCGCATCGTATGCATAATTTGCCTCCAGGGTATGGATCTCGAATTTACCGGACGAGGCCCACCCGGAAAACTTAAAGTCTCTGTTCTTATTGATTTTCACCTGTGCTCTATCCGGCAAAACAAATGATCCCTGAGCATCCGAAATGGTAACGCGGTCCACTGCTTCCAGGGCAATTTCCATTGTACCCAGGTTCATGGAACCGAAATTCGGCATGGTTCTTCTTTTGATTGCCAAAACGGAATCCTGTGACGCAACTTTCTGAAGCGCCGGGTTATCTTTCAGCTGCTCCGGTGAGAATTTCGGTTTCGGACGCATATCGGAAACAAAGATCAGGTTGTCATAATCACGTTTACCCGCCCGCGACTCAATAAACACCTTTGTTTTCTGGTTGACTTTAACAATTTTATTTTCCGTATCATAGCTGATAAACCCATAAGATGCCAAATCCAGAAGCTGTGTTTTCACCTGGTCCACAGTCTTACCGAGAGCAGTTGCAGCTTTTCCTTCCGTCAGTGTAAATTCATCGTATTTATAACAGTAATTGTACAAAGAAGCAAGCGGATGCACTTGTTCCATTCCCTGAAGACGATCATATAATCTTCCATCGTAGAAATTCATGGATTCAAAACGCGCAATCCGTTGTTCCTGGCTTGTTCCGAATTCATAGGTAAATAGTAAATCTGTTCCTGTGCGCTTCCACACTACTTTCTGAACATACCATTCCAATTGGTGATAAGAATCCGTAAAAGGAGATTGCAGTACGCCTGATTTCCCACGCGATAACTCCACCATATTCGAATCTTTCGTATAAACGAATCCTACTCCCGGGTGCGTAATCGAATCTTTTTCCCCGACGTACAAGGTCGTTTGGGTAATATTCGAAACAATTCTCGCGGGTTCAATGGCAATGTATTGTGTTTTTGCCACCATGAATTTCTTTCCGTTTTTTTTAATGGTCAGCTGCGCGAGTTCGGTAGCATTTCCAAGCCCTACGACACTTGCTCCCTGTAAGGAGAAACCACCCACATAATCCATATCCGGAAGAACATTATTAATGGAAAGCTTTTTCTCAAATGAAATAAATTGCGGATAATTGCGGTCTGCTTCACGGATGACGCGGAAAGCACGTTCATTCAAAGTTCCTTTTACCTTTTTTCCGGGGAAGAACGGACTGGTTAATGAAACCGTATCAGCTTTAATAAAATTAGATTTCAGCGAGGCGTCGTAATTTCCTAATTCAGCGAAGGTTTCATTGCTTTTTAACCCGACTTTCACCCAATCGATTTTTCCACCCTGTCCGATCCATTTTTTCAACGCCGGATCATATGTTCCGTTGGTATTGTAAACCACCAGCGAGTCTATAAAACGGGGTTCATCTCTTTTCGCTCCTCTATTCGGGAAACCGCAAACCAGGCGTCCGTTCGTAAATTTAATAATCGGTTTATCGGTAAATTCAAAAACATAGGAACCGTAGAAGTACCATTCTTCATTGGACGAACTTGCAAGCATTCCTTTGGAGAAAAATCCGGCAGATGTCTCAATAAAATCCTTGAATTTATTAATATTCTTAGCATCCAGCAGCTTATCTACCGAACTGTGCCAGGCAGTAAATGAAGATTCGGGCTGTTTGTTCTTTACGAATGAATAAACGGAAAACACATAATTGTAAATCTCCGGATAAACTTTTAAACGCTTGCTTTCCATTAGATTGGCTGTTGCAACCATCTTTGTGAAATACTGATCCGGAAAATCCGTTGATTTAAGCAGCGCAACAGAAAACTCATCTTTCAGGAAGTCCTTCTGTTCTTTATCCAAATAATCACTGGTGAGTGAACTGATCGTTTTTACAAATTTCTCTCTGTCTTCAGGATAGGACTGAGAAAATGAATTTACAGCGCACACCAGTACAATTAAAATGAATCCCCATTTTTTCATAGTTCTACTTTTTTTTAAGTTTCATGGAAGCCCACGTTTCTTTATCTCTTACTTCTACTAATTCAAAACCTGCTTTTTTGGCTGCATCTTCCAGCTCCGGCACATCGGATGTGAAGAAACCGCTTAAATAAAGCAAACCGTTATCTGAACATAGTTTTGCGTAATCCGATAAATGCCTTTTCAAAACATTTTTGTTGATGTTAGCAAGGATCACACCAAAATCATTTTCAGCGATGGAATCGATATCACCCAAAAGCCCGCGGATCTTACTGCAGCCGTTGCGTTCGGCATTTTCAAGCGTATTTTCCACCGACCAGGGTTCTATATCAACGGCCAAAATATCTTTCGCTCCCAGTTTCTCTGCCAAAATCGCCAATACCCCTGTTCCTGTTCCCATGTCCAATACTCTTTCAGGAAGTAAGTGTAAATCAAGCAGGAATTGTGACATCAGGTAAGTAGTTTGGTGATGTCCGGTACCAAAAGACATTTGCGGCTGGATCACGATCAACTCCCTGTTTGGAAAGTCTTTCGCATCGTGAAAAGGTGCAATAATTGCCAGGCGCGAATCCACCAGGACCGGATCAAATGATTCTTCCCAGGTTGCATTCCAGTTTTGGTGAGGAATTTCTTCCAATTTCCAGTCGACTTTAATTTCTGCATTGTTATGGATACAGGTTTCTTCCAAAATGGAGGAAACATCGCCAATTTGAACAGGAGCATATGCCTGGATTCCGGTTTCTGTTTCCACAAAACTTTCAAATCCGAATTCGGCCAACTCGGCTACAAGAATATCCGACCAGGGATCTCTGGGTTCAATATTAACTGTTAATTCAAAATAGTCCATGTTCCTTCAGCTACTAAAACGGAAAAATCAGCAGCTTTCAAAGACGCCCCTCCGATCAATCCTCCATCTACATTTTCGCATGCAAATAACGCCTGAGCATTGCCAGGGTTACAACTTCCACCGTATAAAATAGCAGAATTAACCGCAATTTCTTTTCCGTAGCGCTCTTCGATCCACGATCTAATAGCTGCATGCATTTCTTCTGCCTGCTCTGTACTTGCTGTTTTACCCGTTCCAATTGCCCAGATAGGTTCATATGCGAGTACTACTTTTGCAAAATCAGCTGCGGAAAGGTGGAACACGCTTTCTTCCAGTTGTTTTTTAACATAGTCCAAAAAAGAACCGTTTTCACGGATTTCAAGAGGTTCGCCACAGCAAAAGAAAGGCCTGATGCCGTGAACCAACGCCGCATCCAGTTTTTGTTTTAGAAATGCATGGTCTTCGTTGAAATATTCCCTTCTTTCGGAGTGACCTATCAAAACCGCTTCAATACCGGCTTCTTTCAACTGCCACATGCTTACCTCACCGGTAAAAGCACCGGTATCTTTCGGGTATGCATTCTGAGCTCCTACTTTTATATTCGTAGAAAGTGCTTTACAGTCACTCACATACAACATCGGCGGAAAAATATAGACTTCTATCTCCGAACCAATGTTCATGTTGTTTACTTCTTTGCACAATTCTTTTGCCTCGCTTTGAGACAAATTCATCTTCCAATTTCCGGCTACAATTTTTGAGCGCATGTTATTTTGCTAATAAATTACTTTGAATCCAATTAAATGTCGGTAACGAATTACCGGTATATTTTCCTTTTACACGTCCGTGTTTCAATACCATCAATGCCGGGTTTGCACGTGAAACGGCTTTTAATTCTATTCCGTCATTGATAAAGAAAGGTACATGCAGGTTGTGTTTCTTTTTAAATGCGGCAATCTCCTCATCTCCCGAACCAACTACCATTACGAAAGGAACACCCGCTTTTTTAGCAGACGCTGCTATAGACTTGATTTCGTTCAGATGCGCCAAATCAAACTCTTTCAGGTTTTTGGAGAAAACAACAATCACTTTTGGTGCGGTAAACAAGAACTTACGGATACTTACATCGGACAATTCCGGGTTTTCCACCTCAATGGTATCCAGGATTGTATAGGTATCAGGCGGATAGGACTCCACGTTGTATTCTATCTCCGGAATCTCTGTTCGTTCCATAGTCACTTTATCTTCCAAACGAAGTCCGGTTACTCGGGTATTCTTCAGTTGTTTTTTCACTGCATCCAGCTGCAGCTCGTCTTCCGACAAGGCTTTAATGCTTCTCGACGGATTGAATTGCGCCGTATCAATGGAAGGAAGCCTCATCGGGATGATTTCCTTGTTGATCATTTCCAGGTATTTCCATTCATTCGTCTTTTCCCAAATCTTGGAAGCCATAAATTCTTTGCTAGAACCGTCGTACTCCTTTTTCTCGCCGGTTTTGATGTTTTTGTAAACCAGCAGGCTTTGGTATTTACCGGGATCTCCGTTTTTAGTCAAATCAGGCAGGTAATTCCCAACTGCGTATGATCGGTAATCGCGCAACGGATCATATTTCAGGACATACCAAATGAAAATTCCGCATAAGCATGTAACAATCAGTGCCGAGCTGTAATGGTTCCCGATCCGTTTATTCCGGAAACGGTAAATCCATAAAGCAGCCAATATAGCTATCAATGAGAAGATTATCGGGAAATACCAATCGAATACCCAGGATAATGCGGCAATCAACAGCATTGAAACCGGAACATAAATCCAGTTTTGGCGCACATTATTCGGTTTGATGATTCCCTGAGCGACAAAGATCCAGATAACCAGGTAAAGCAATACGATGTCTTTCCAGAGGGATTCTTTCGGAGTTAAGGATCTTCCGACGGAACCTTTCATTGCATCTCCGAAACAGCCGCAATCCGTTACACACTGAGGCGCTTTTAGTTCCTCAACGACCACTTCATTGGCATTCTTTGAAATGATCTTAATATCCTTATTCGTTTTGGCTTCCTCGATTTTTGTATCTGCAAGTGATGCTTCTTTAGCATTAGCCAATGAATAGGTATCGCGGTCTGTAAATTTCGTTTTTGAATCACAGGTAGACGTGTGCCAGGTAAGGAATGTAAAGAACAGCATCAGGATCACCAATGACCAGCTCACCAGGCGCATTTTCCCTCCTATCAATACCAAAACTCCCAACACGATCTCAGCAATGCAGATGATCACCGAAAGTACCAGCGCATGCTGAATAAAATATTCCAGGGAGAAGCCGGGAGTACCAAAAAACTCTTTGATCCGGTAAGCCAATGCACCGTCTTCAAAATATTCTTCCAGCTTATAGGAAAATCCAAGCGGGTCATTTGCCTTGATCAATCCGGAAACGAGAAACAAACTTCCAACAATAACGCGGGAAACAGTAGCAATCATCAATTTCCCCTTGAAGAAGATCAAAGCTACTGCAGAAAACAGCATCAAGACAAGACCGATGCTTACGAATAACAATTTCTGAGCTTCAAAATGATCGTGAAAGCCCATTGTTGTAAGTGTTAATCCGGCAAGGTTTAAGATAACAAACAGGACATTGAGTGGTAGTGAATGTCCTGAAATGGTTCGTGTAGTTTTCATAGAAACCAAAAGTTTAAAGGGTGAGGTGTATTAAAGCAAAAATAGAATAGTTCAGAATATCAAAATAGTTCGATTCAATTCCCTCCGATGCGATCGTTTTCCCTCCATTATCCTCAATCTGCTTGATTCGCAACAGCTTCATAAGGATCATATCGGTCAACGAGCTTACCCGCATATCCCTCCATGCCTCCCCGTAATCGTGGTTCTTTTTCTCCATCAGCTGAAAAGCTTCCAAAGCAACCTGGTCGTACAAGATTTCCGCTTGCTCGGCACTTAGTTCAAGCCCCATTTTATCTGTTGAACGGGACTGAATAATTGCCATGATACAGTAATTCACCATTGCTCCGAATTCACCTTCGATACTTTCCCCTACTTTATTCTCTCCTGTTTCCTGTATGGTCCGGATTCGGTTTGCCTTTATGAAGATCTGGTCCGTTAAACTGCTCGCTCGCGCAATCCGCCAGGAAGTTCCGTAATCGATGGTTTTTTTAAGGAAAATTTCTCTACAACCCTGTACGATGTGTTGATATTGTTCCGATGTTTGTATCATCTATGCAAGTATGGAATTTTTAAGGTCTGAAAATACAACTTTTTCACGAGAACGGGTTCTAAACATCCGCGGTAAGTTATTCACTATTTCCACCCCGCAGGTGATGGGAATCGTCAATTGTACGCCGGATTCTTTCTACCCGGACAGCAGAAGTACGACCATTGAAAAACAGCAAAAACTCATAGACCTGCATGTGAAGAACGGTGCAACTTGGTTAGATATAGGAGGTTACTCGAGCCGGCCGGGTGCTGAGCACATTTCCGAACAGGGGGAAATTGAGCGGATTAAATTCGCAATAGCCTATGCGCTGGAAACCTACCCGGAAGTAAAAATCAGTGTTGATACTTTTCAATCCGGGGTTGCTTCTTATGCCCTTGAACAAGGTATTCATCTGATCAATGACATCAGCGGCGGACTGATCAACCCGGAGTTATTTTCGATTACAGCAGAACACAGGGCTCCGTATGTATTGATGCACATGCGCGGAACACCGCAAACCATGGCTAAATTGAACCGCTACGACAACATTCTTCGTGATGTAATCGTTGAATTGGGAACACAGCTTGAAAGAGCAAGATCGGCCGGACTTAACGATATTATTATTGATCCTGGCTTTGGCTTTGCCAAGAACAGCGAACAAAATCTCGAACTATTTTCATTCCTTGAAGCTTTTCAACTGTTCGAATGTCCTATTTTAGTTGGTATCTCGCGGAAATCAATGATCTATAAGACCCTTGAAACAGATCCAGCGGATTCATTGAACGGAACCACTGTTTTAAACACCATTGCTCTCAATAAAGGAGCAGATATTCTGCGCGTACACGATGTGAAAGAAGCTGTTGAGACGGTGAAACTTTGGGAAATCATCAATTATAAATGACTCAATTATCAAGTCTTTTTTATTGATAATTCATAATTTTCAAAACACTTTCTCGCTGATCTTCGAAACCGGATATGCGTTCATAGTAGCCGAAGCCGTAGCTACCAATTCTCCTTTATGGTTTTTCACTTTTCCTTCCACGAACAAAATACGCTTCCCGGATTTTGTGACCTTTGCGTCGGCAGTCAGCAAATCATCTTTGTGAGCCGGATTTAAATAAGAGATCGTCAGATTAACAGTCGAAACCACTTTCATGTCTTCACAAACTTCCGTCAAACACGCTACTCCAAGCGCAGCATCAATCAGTGCCGCTACAGAACCGCCGTGAGCAGCAAATGGGGTCGCCAAATGATCCTTTGTAATCGCCATTTTGTAGATCACATGTCCCTTTTCGACGACTTCAAAATCCATCCCCAGTAGATCTCCGAAGCGATTCCAGATGATATATTGCTGAATGATCGGATGTTGCTTTAAATCTGTCATGCTTTTGCTTGTTGCATTTGAACCACGTGTTCCTGCGGGGAAGTCAGATTCAACCCTTCTTTGGAAAACTCTTCGTAAACCCTTCTGTTCAACTCATAGTAAACATCCCAGTAATCATTTGTTTTGGCCCAGGCACGAACGGTGATCATTACAGAAGCCCCCAGTTCTCCCAAAGCAACAAAAGGTGCCGGATCTTTCTTCACGCGCTTATCCTCCGACAAGTATTTCAGGATTAATTGATGTGCTTTTACAAAATCATCTCCGTATGAAATCGGAATGGACCAGTCAACCCTTCGCACATTGGCTTTCGTAAAGTTAGTAAGCGGACCGTTTGCAATCGGACCATTCGGGATTACAATCACCTTGTTATCCGAAGTATGCAGATAAGTATAGAAAATCTGAATTTCCTTTACAGTTCCCTGCAGAGTCTGGGTTAAGATCACATCACCGACCTTAAATGGTTTGAACAACAAGATCATCACTCCTCCGGCAAAATTGGAAAGTGTTCCCGAGAACGCCATACCGATTGCCAAACCTGCAGCTCCAAGGATTGCTACAAAAGAAGTCATTTCGATTCCCAGCTGGGTAATTGCCGTCACAATCACCAGGATCTTCAACACAATGGTGGACAAGCTCGACAGGAAGGTTACCAAACCGGCATCTACCTTCCCCCGCGTCAGTATTTTCACCACCAAACGCCCAACCCACTTAGCAATCCAAAAACCGGCCAACAGGATAATCACAGCGAAAATCAGGTTCGTTCCGGATTTCACCAGCCACTGCTTGCCTTCTGCTAAACTAAATCCAAAAATGCGCTGAAAATCAGCTTCGATGTCTAAAAGTGCCATTCTTTAATAATTTCATTATTAAAGGTTCAAATGTTCAAAAGTTGAAAAGGTTAAACCCATTGAACTCTTTGAACTTTTCGAACTCTTTGATCGTTTGAACTTGTTAAGGAAATTTAGGAAATTGCTGGAAATTCGGCTCTCTTTTTTCTAAGAATGCACGTTTTCCTTCCTGTGCTTCTTCCATTAAATAGTACATCAAAGTAGCATCTCCAGCGAATTCCATCAAACCTCTCTGTCCGTCTAATTCCGCATTCAAACCTCTTTTGATCATACGCACTGCCAACGGAGAACGCTTCATGATAGTCTGGCACCACTGCACAGTTGTATCTTCCAAATCTTTCAATGGAACAACCTTATTGACCATTCCCATTTTTTCCGCTTCATCTGCCGTATACTGCTCACACAAGAACCAAATCTCACGCGCTTTCTTCTGTCCGACATGACTTGCAAGGAAAGACGAACCGAAACCGGCATCAAAACTTCCTACTTTAGGGCCCGTCTGCCCGAATCGTGCGTTATCTGAAGCAATCGTTAAATCACAAACTACGTGAAGTACGTGACCTCCTCCGATTGCATAACCGTTCACCATAGCGATTACCGGCTTTGGCAAAGCCCGGATTGATTTGTGTACATCCAGTACGTTCAAACGCGGAACTCCATTTTCAGAAATGTAGCCTCCTACTCCCTTCACGTTCTGATCACCTCCGGAACAAAATGCTTTATCGCCTTCTCCGGTTAAAACAACCACACCGATATCTTGTCTTTCACGACAAATTTCCAACGCATCCAGCATCTCCATGTTCGTTTCCGGACGGAAGGCATTGTACACTTTCGGACGGTTAATCGTGATTTTTCCGATTCCTTCAAAGAATTCGAATTTGATATCTGTATAAGACTTGATACTTGTCCAGTTTCTGTTTGACATGTTCTTTTGTTTTTGGTTTTACAAAAATAGCAATGCCTGCATATAATTACTAATGCCGTCCCGATAATTATCGGGATGCGAATTAGAGATCAATAAATCTTATGATCCGGAGGGAGTATACATGGTTACTCCGTTTTGCTGATATTCATCCATCATGGTTTCCAGCATTTTGGAAGCATCAAATACCAGGGTCGGCGCATTTCCGATAACTGCACGCTTCATCACTCCTTTTGCCTCAAACATCGGCAATAATCCATCACACTTGCGCTTTGCCGATTGTTCCGGGTTGTGGACTTTCACCGAAACGGGAACAACTTCCCCGTCTTCCCGCTTTACCGAAACATGAAATACTTCCGGGTAATAAACCGGGTATTTAAAATCAGGAACGGCATCTTCCAATACATGCAGGGATGTTCCCGCATTGTCCAAAGTGACTCCGATGTATAGGATTTTGCCGTTTGCTTCTGCTAATCGTGCAAAAGGGCTGTTCCTGGTATACGGTGTTTCTTCTCCCAAATGTCCGCTCGTAAACCATTCCGCTTTCGGTCCGTAGCAGCAAACCGGTTCTGTGGGACTTTCGGAACGTCTCACTCCGGGAAGTTTCCTGAAATATTCGGTGATCGCCCCCATTTTGGACGGATCGTTCAGAACATCAAATTGGTTTAAATTTCGGATATAATCCAATTGGTATCCGGGATTAGGGGAACTAGGCATGAGCAAGTTGCCTTCCGCACCAATGGCTTCCAAAAGTGCATCAACAATGATTCGCGGGCCGCCTGCTACAAAACCGATCTTTGAAAAACTGCTGTGAACCAACACGGAATCTCCTGATTTTATCCCACAAGCCTGAATTTGTTGGAACAACTGTGTAAACGTCCATCCTTCTCCTTTCAACTCCTGTTCACGGATCAGCTTACGCTGCTTATCTTTCTTTCTTTCACGATAAGCATTCAGAATCCTTTGCGGAACCAGCGAGCGAATAAAGTTCCTCAACCCCGACATTTATTCCAGGTTTGGTTTGATCAATTTATTTTCCGGAACGTAAAAATAATGCAGCTCCGTACCCTTTGTCAGGATGTAGAAATCGTCCTGTACTTTTCGGATATTGACATATTCCAGAGGAACAACCAACTTTCCTTTATTGGTGTAGATTCCGTAAAAAGCCCCCAACGAAACGATGAAATGAGTATCGTCCAGTGGTTTGATCGTTGTATGCTCAACCGGAATAACTGTTTCTCCTTTGGCATTGATCGCTCCTTTGAGGGTAAGCATTTGAACAACACCAAGTCCTGATTTGAAACTTTCTGCTGCTTCATACATTGGCGGAATAACCGGTTTGTTCTGTAAATCGATGAACCCCCATTTTCCGGCTTTTTCGAAGGCAATTAAATTGGAAACGGCTCCCAATTTGGAATAGGTAAACGGAATAACCGGTTTCCCGAATCGATCTATGACCCCAAACTTACCAGCCTTCGAAGCTTTCGCATACATTCCGGAGAATTCTCCTTCCGATCGTGCATTCGTAAAGTAATCCAAAGTAGCGGGTATCATTGTCTGACCTCTTTTATCGAGATAACCGATCTTGTCTTCAGAAATCACCAACGCCCTGTCAGAAACCAGAGGTCCGATTTCTTCAATCGGAATGGTTTTGATCTCATTTCCCTGGAAAGTAGCCAGTTTTGCAGACTCATCCCCTTCAACAACAATTGCAGAATCACCAAACAGATTGATAGATTCGTACAAAGGTTTTACTTTGAATGAACCGAATGCATCAATATATCCTTCCAGCCCTTTAAAGGTAACCTTTGCCATTCCCCCGGAAAAAGAGAAAGCTTCTTCGTACTGCTCCGGAATCCGCGGATACCCCAAACCGTCAAAATAACCGTATAAACTGTCTTTCAAAGCATAGATCAATCCTTCTGAGAACTGACCGATATCCTTGTATTGCGGTTCGACAATGTAAGCCCCCGAACGATCGATAATTCCAAACAATTCATCAACCCGCACAATCGCTCTTCCTTTATCAAAATCATTCGCACTGGAAAATTTGAAAGGAATAACGATTTCATTTGCTTTATTGACGAATCCGTATTTCCCGCTTTTCTCAGCCCATGCCAATCCTTCCTTGAAGAAACCAACGGTACTGTACTGGGCCGGAATAACAATATTCCCGTTCAGGTCCATCCAACCGAACTGTCCTGCATTTTTATAGGGAATGATTTGCTGAGATCCCAATTTCTTATCTTTCGTAATCTCATCCTTGTAGGGATAATTCGGGTATTCCATTTGGAATTTCTCCAATCGCTCCATCGAATAATCGGACATGTACAACTGGTATAATTTTCTCCAGGCATTTTCAACGTTCCTGTTTTTCGGAAACGTTTTGATAAACAGATCATAATCTTTCACCTGGTTCCTTGCGGTACTTAAGTTATAGACCTGATCCTGTGCATCAGCAACATACGGATTCTCCGGAAATTGTTTTTCAAAACTTAAAAAAGAAGAAATTGTCTTTCCATCTGTATTTTCCTTATACTGCAAACGGTAAAAATTATTGAGTGCTTCTTTTTTAAAATCAGATTCCGGGTACTTTTTCAGGAACAAGTCAAAAGCAGCAGAGGTGTTGGCATTCTTAGCCTTTACGTACCCTATTGAATCCCGGGAAAAGACGGCTTTCTGGTATTCGGCAGCCCAGGGATTGTTTTTTTGGTACAAATCGTATGCTTCTTCCGAAGGATTTTTCAACACCTCTTTATAAAGTCCGCTGGAAATATCTTTACGCAGGTTTTCAATCGCCGCATAGTCGAAGTTGTGTTTTTTAAGCGCTTCCTTCTGCTTATCCTTCATGGCACCATAAGCCTTTTCGGAACGCACAATTGTTGCATACGCAGAATCAAGCTGGTGAAATGGATTATCTGTACGGTAATAAATAACTGCTAATCCATAGTTTGCTGCAGATTCATTGGACTTCAATGATTTTTCAAATTGCTTTTTCGCTTCGAAATAATTGAATTGGCTCAGGGCTTTAAATGCATCATCAATCGAACCGGCACGGACGTAATTAAAAGCACAAACAATAAATAGAACTAAAACTTTAACCTGCAGTGAACTCATGATACAAATATAACCATCTAACGATTTAAAGGTATACCAAAAGAGCCTTAAATCCTTAAAAAAGGTTTAAAACAGCAGCGTATCTGTCGCAAATAATTGCTGCATTCTAAAAAAAAGACATAAAAAAACCCCGACGATAAATGTCGGGGCTATTATTTCGAGTGTGAAATTACTTTTTGTATTTCGCGTAACGATTGTTGAATTTATCGATACGACCTGCAGTATCCACGAACTGAACAATCCCTGTAAAGAACGGGTGAGACTTGTGAGAGATATCTAATTTTACCAATGGATACTCATTTCCATCCTCCCAAGTAATTGTTTCTGAAGTATTTGCAGAAGAATGACACAAAAATGCATACTCATTCGTCATGTCCTTAAACACTACTAATCTATAATCTTCCGGGTGAATACCTGCTTTCATATGTTGTTAATCTTAATTATTCTTATTCAAAAATGGTTTGCAAAGATAATCAAACTTTTTAATTCACAACAAAAAAAATAAATGTATTGCACTTTCGTTATTTTTGTCATGATGAAATTACTCAATCTCTTTTTTGGAATCGCAATTTTAGCCGCTCTTTCGCTGAGCAATTCTTCGTGTAAAAAGAAAAACCTGTTCGGGGATGGCAATTTGGCCTTTTCCAGGGACACCGTTGTTTTTGACACTGTTTTCACAACAATAGGCTCTACTACCAAGTATTTCAAAATTTATAATTTTCAAAGCAAAGCTTTAAAAATCAGCAACGTTCAATTGATGGGCGGTTCTGCTTCCAAGTTCAAATTAAATCTCGACGGAGTTCAGGGAACAACTTTTACAGATGTAGAGATTCCTTCCGGTGACAGTTTATTCTGTTTTGTGGAAGTAAAATTGAGCGTCAACGGTCAAAACCTTCCGGTGATCGTAGAGGATTCCGTACGATTTACTACCAACGGAGAAGATCAATATGTGAATTTAGTGGTCTGGGGACAAGATATGTACTACCATTATTCCGCCCCGGGCAACCTGGATATCAATGAAGGAACCTGGCCAAATGACAAGCCGCATGTGATCTTCAACCGTGCTTATATAGATTCGGCAAAAACACTCAACATCGTAGGCGGAACAAATGTTTACCTGCACAAAGGTGCGATGCTTTTCAATTATAAAGGAACGTTGAATATCGACGGCGATTATAATAATAAAGTAACTTTCCAGGGAGACCGCCTGGAAGCTTCTTACAAAGATGTTCCGGGTCAATACTATGGAATCTATATGCATCAGGCACGTCCTTCCATGATCGATAATGCAGTCATTAAAAACTCCATTGCAGGTATTCATATGGATTCACGTGATCAGGCATTCAATCAAAACACCTTAACGATTTCGAATACGGAGATTTTCAATGCCGCCAGTTATGGATTGTTCCTGTTTGACGGTCCAAAAGTATACGGGGAAAATGTGCTCGTTCACAGTACCGGTGTTCATTCCTTATTAGTACTGCAAGGAGCGGATTTCACCTTTAACCAATGTGATTTCCTGGGGTATGGAACGGGTGAAGGTACTACTCCGGCTGTGGGAATCTCGAATTATTACAGCAACTCACAAGGAACTTTTGTAGCACAAATACCCAATGCCAATTTCAACAACTGTGTGATCTACGGAAGCAGCGGCGAACATTTGGCTATCGATACGATACAGCCAGGCGGGTTAGTGCTGAATTTTAAGTTTAGGAATTCGGTTATCCTGAAGAACAACCTGAGCAATCCCATGTTTATCTTCTGCAACAATTCGAACCCCAATTTTGTGGATCCTAACGGGGATGATTTCAATTTCCTAAGTTCTTCAAGTATAAACAACACCGGAAATACAAATCCTGCATATACGACTGCACAAGATATTAATGGAGTCTTTCGAGGTTCTCCTCCGGATATAGGAGCTATTGAAGGACCTTGATTCAACTAGTAATTCAAACAAATAGGGGCGTATCGGTTAAACCGATACGCCCCTTCGTTTATAATCTGATCTGATTAGTATTTCAAATCTCCATTGATTTCTCTTACAGCATTCGCAGCCTCAGCAAACTTCACTTTTTCTTCATCAGTAAGTGTTACGGTTACGATCTGCTCTACTCCGTTCTTCCCGATAATTGCAGGAACACCTAAGCAGATATCGCTTTGTCCGTACTCACCGTCCAGCATCAAAGAGCAAGGAATCATTTTCTTCTGGTCACAAGCAATTGCCTGAACCATTACAGAAACTGCCGCTCCCGGTGCATACCAAGCCGAAGTACCCAATAATTTAGTCAATGTAGCACCACCTACCTTCGTTTCTTCCACTACATAATTTTGCTTTTCGGTAGATAAGAATTCTGTTACAGGAACACCGTTTCTTGTTGCTTTGCTCAATAACGGAAGCATTCCTGTATCACTGTGTGCAGCGATTACCATTCCGTCTACATCAGAAATAGGGCTTCCCAATGCCTCAGCCAATCTGTATTTGAAACGTGCTGAATCCAATGCACCACCCATTCCGATGATCTTGTTCTTAGGAAGACCTGAAGTTTTGTGCACCAGGTACGCCATTGTATCCATCGGATTGGAAACAACGATAATAATTACTTCCGGAGAATGTTTTACCAGGTTCGCAGTAACATCCTTCACGATACCTGCGTTAATTCCGATCAATTCCTCACGAGTCATTCCCGGTTTTCTTGGAATACCAGAAGTGATAACTGCTACATGAGAACCAGCAGTTTTACTGTAATCTCCTGTTGTACCTGTAATTTTAGTATCGAACCCATTAAGAGATGCAGTCTGCATTAAGTCCATTGCTTTTCCTTCGGCAAATCCTTCTTTGATATCTACCAAAACTACTTCCGAACAGAAGTTCTTCATTGCGATGTATTCCGCACAGCTTGCTCCAACAGCTCCTGCACCTACTACCGTTACTTTCATTGTTTTATGATTAAAATGATAACTAATTGCTATAAATCGCAACGAATTTAAGAATAAAACTTTGCCCGTGTTGCAAATTTTGAGCAGTAAAATGACGTTATTTGTAAACAGACAGGTTCAAAATGTGTTCAAAAGGTTCAAAATGCTTGCGCTAAAGCTTTAGCATCGGCGCAGGGTTTAAATTTTGGAATTTTTTTGAACTTTTCAACATTTGAACCCGATTGGAAGGCAACCATGCAATCCATCCTTCGTTATTGAGTTGATACAGTGAAGCAGAATTGGGAATTAGAAGATATAATTGAAGGCTGTAAGTCATCCGACAGGAGGGCTCAGGAACAATTATTTAAGAGGTTTTACGGGAAAATGCTGGTGGTTTGTCAACGGTATATTCGCGATAAAGACTCGGCCCAGGAAGTTTTACAAGAAGGTTTTATAAAGGTCTTTGAACATATTAAAGGTTACGACAAGAAAGGGTCCTTTGAAGGCTGGATGAGAAGAATCATAGTGAACTGTGCCATTGATTCGATCCGAAAGTCTAAAAAAGACTGGATGCTGAGCGATAACGACAATGATTTCAAATACATTCCCGAAGAAGATGAATTCGGGGAAGATTGGGAGATCACCACGTTAAAGGCAGAATTAGCAATGGAAGCCATCAACAAGCTTTCACCGGCCTACAAAGCAGTATTCAACTTGTATGTGATGGAAGAATTTACGCACAAAGAAATTGCGGAAATATTGGAAATCAGTGAAGGAACGTCGAAGTCGAACCTGGCAAAAGCCAAAATGAACCTTCAGAATTATTTGAAACAGAAATTTACAAAAATCGCTCAATGAAAAACATTGAACAGATATTAAAAGAGTCACTCGAGAACCATGAATTGCCTTACAATGAGGCAGCGTGGGAATCCTTGTCTAAGCGTTTAGACGGCTCTACTCCTTCTCCATTCTATCGTAAATGGTGGGTTGCAGCTTCAATTGGTACTGTACTGGTTGGTTCTGCCCTGTTTTTCACCTTGAATTCCCAATCGGAATCAACCGAAAAGACCAAGGAAACCACTCCGGTAGTTAGTCAAAATACGACCACTCCTCAAACAGGTTCATCCAATGAAGACCGTTTGAACACAACAAATAATCCCAACCCTCAGACAAACACTCCACAGGCTGAAAAACAAGCGGAAGCCGTTACTCAGTCAACACCAATTGAACACACCAATTATCAGAATTCTGAAGTAAATCACATTACTCAAAGTTCAAAAGAGGTCTCTTCTCAGAAGAATGCTTCCAACCAAAGCATCCCATACGTAGTAAAAACTCCGACAGAAGAAAACAATAACAATCCGAAAGTCACATACCTGCCTGTTCACTTAGAACAAACAAACTTGTGTATCGGTGATGAGATAGAGATTACGAATCCGAATGAAACATTGACAATTTCGGTCATTCAGAACAACAGAACACAATTGATCAAAGGAGGTTCAAAAAGAACTTTCACTGCCACTTCAGAAGGTGGAATTGAGGTTGTATCCGGGAAAAATTCCCAAACAATCACGGTTAACAAACCAAATAATAAGCTTTACATCAGCGCAGATCAGACTATCCTTTACAACAATGGTGTGCCTTCTGTAGAATTCGCTATTTCCGGGGCAGAGAATCCGGTTCAGTGGAGCGTTGAAAAATACCACAGTGAAATTCAGGACGAAAACCTGATCGTTCATCCTTATACCGGAAAAGAAATTACCGTAAAAGCAACTTCCAAAGATTTGAACGGCTGTACGGTTTCGGAAACCAAAACAATCTCCATTAAGGAAGAATACAACTTACAGGCAGCCAACTCATTCAATATCAACTCCAGCGATTCGCGCAACAACCGGTTTATGCCATACGCATTGACTGAGCGAAATACAGCGTTTGAATTAACAATCCTGGATGCGAAATCAGGGCGTGTACTTTACAAAACAAACGACGCCTCTAATGGTTGGGATGGTACAGATATGCAGACTGGTTCATTAGCCCAGGTAAACTCGACATACATTTGGAGAGTAATGATGAAAAATCCACTTCCGGGTGAACCGAAAGTATATAACGGAACAATAGTATTACTGAATAACTAAAATAAAGATAGTTCTACCAGGCTACTACTGGATTTTGGGAAAGGAAACTTTCCCTTTTTTGTTTCACTAAATTGCAGTACTCCTCTGCTTTCTTAGATTCCGGGTACAACAAACGGTGCTCTTCCATCTTGCGAAGTTTCATCACTTCGTCTATTAGCTCAAGTGTTTGAATCGAGAAAAGTTCCTCTTTGAGAAAATCCCAAACGAATGCTGTTGCAGGTTCTGAAGGATGAACACCATCCGTTTCAAAATACCGGTAATCTCTCAATACATCATTGATTAATTCAAAGGCCGGGAAATAATTTACTGAGTTACGCTTTAACAGAGAAACCAAGCGGAATAACTCTGATTTAGACAATGAGTTCTCCATCAGTCCATCACGGATATAGCGCACAGGGCTTACAGTAAAAACAATTTGAATTTCCGGATTTACCTTTCGTATTTCTTTTAGAGCCAAATCCCATTCAGCAGTCATTTCTTCTGCCGGAGTTAGTTCCTTATCGAACAAAGTTTGCGGTTGTTGGTGGCAGTTCGCAGTCAATTTTCCGGATTCTTTCAACCGATAACCGTGAGCTGAACCGAGTGTCACTATCAACAATTTAGCTTCTTCCAAGGAAGTTCTCAAAACCTGCAGCTGGTCCTTCATCAATTCCTCCAATCCTGCCGAACTCATGGAGTAAAGCGAACTGCTCGCATCATAGCTTACAAACACATCTTCTTTTTGAACAAACTCACCAGGTTCTGCTTTTCCGAAAGCCAATAAGATTTGCTTCGCCAAAGGAACCGGATGAAAAATAACGCCCAACGGATTATCCAGCACCCGGAAACCAGCTCTTTTAAACCAGTAGGTCATATTGGTAGAAAAACAGGAACCCAATTGCACAATGGAATCTCCGTGCCGGATTTTCGGGAAATCTTTTTGGATTAAACTGGTTGTGGAAATGAGCATACTATTGAGTTAACCAATCAAGTCGCTAATTATAATTTTGTCAACTTATTAATGACAAATGTATTCTTTAAGTTGTCAAATCGCAACAAATACCTGTTTTTCGAAATAGAATATGCACATTAGACACATGGAAAAGCAAGAAATTATAGAATTAATTGAAGCTGATATTTTGAACATGAAACTAATTAGCGGACTAAATGATTTAAGTATAGATTTGAGTCATTATTCATTGAACATTGAAGCACTAATTTTCAAAAATATAGGCATCAAAAAACATCTCCGTACTGAAGAACTTTACAAAAGGTATTTTGAACTTTTAAAACAAGGAAAAACCATTCATCCGACCAATAAAGCAGACATTCGAAAATTAGCTTTAAAGATCTATCGTTTTTTACTAAATCAAATCTAAACTCTCAATTCATCTAACGTATAATCAAACACTTTTCTCCATCCTTTCCACTTCCCGGCTTCAGCCAATGTTTCGTTGTGCCAGATAAAACAGAAAGTTCCACCGTACTTTTTCACCTCATCAATTGATTGCTTTACAGCTTCTAAACTTTGGTCAATAGTCAGCTTCTTATATTCCAGCAGCGTTCCGTCCATATACGCAAAAGGTACTATTCGGTATTCGGGGTAATAGCGATTGGACAACAAATCAAAAAAAGCATGCTCATAGGCTGTTCCTGCCCTAAATCCGTAATCATCGGCATATCCCATGGTGAAGTCTTTTTCAAAACCCCGTTCGATCATTCGAAGATAAGTTCCCGGCAGATTTAACTTCAAAAAATGCTGCCTGGATTCCAAAACCGGTTTTGAAGTAATTTTCTCCAATCGGAGCACTTCCTGGTTCAATTTTTCATCCGAATGGTTACTTGCATAACTTGGATGCAGACCTACGTTTCCCTGTTCACTCAATTGGAAGATCAGCTCCTGGTGCTGCGGATGATTCCAGGCAATATTGGTATCGTATTTAGCGTAATTTCCCAACTGCCAAAAAACACGCGTTTCCGGGTAGTTTTGAAAAACAGAACGAATGGTTTCAAAAGAATCAAAGGGATCAGCCAATTCTCCTTTTTGCACCAGTTTCCGGGTTCTCAAACGCTCCTTGTTATTCTGCAGCGTATCTTTTCCGTTAGACAGCCAGGAGCGCCAGCCTTCTTTCCATTTATAGGCAAAAGTATTGTCAATATCAAACGAAGGAATAACGCGGACGTGTTTTTGTAATTCCAGTTTTTCCAGGAGTTCCGGAGCGTATGTCTTTAGAAAAACTTCGATCCAGTGCTCCACAATTTGAAGATGGAGCCAGCCCAGCTTGCTTTGAATGCTTTCCTTCGCAGTAAAACGCCCATGATCATCCGGAAACGATGAATGGTATTCTTCATACCTGGAAAGTACATAGAATATAGCTGCCAGGGGATCAACAACCGAATCCAATTTCAGGCATTCTACCCCATTCCAACTTCCTTTTTCAGTCAGAACAGATACCCGGAAAGTTTCTTCAAACAATAAACTTGCAGGAGTTAAAACCGGGGAATGGTCAAATTCGAAACGAGAATAAGAAAGTTTGGTTCCTTTGAACGAATCAAAAACATGTTTGTCATTTGTAAGCTGATATTCCAACCCGTGTTCCTTGAATACAAAATCCAGGGTATAAATTAATCTTATGGAGATTTCATCAACGTAAAACAACATTTTTTTAGAGCAATTCTTGATCTGAAAAGCTAAAATAGCCATTATCCGCGATAATGAGGTGATCCAAAACAGGCATTTCGATCAGCTCCCCGAATTGCTGGATCTTTTTGGTGAGTTTTCGGTCCGCTTCACTGGGTTTGAGATTTCTACTGGGATGATTGTGAGAAAGTATAATTGCCGATGCCCCCATATCAATTCCGTACTTAAAAATGATTTTGGAATCCACATAAGTTCCTGAAACACCACCAATGGATAATTGTTTTACCTGTATAAGTTCATTAGCACGATTCAAATACATCACAAAGAACTCTTCATGGCTCAAATCAGTAAAATAAGGCTTCAACTCTTCAAAAGCGCGCTCAGAACTGGTTATTTTTCGACGTTTTTGAACCTTGGTCCCTTTCCTTCTTCTACCAAGTTCTAAAGCTGCTAAAATAGAAATAGCTTTTGACTGACCAATGCCTTTGACCTCACAAAGCTGAGAAAGTCTCAACTTACCGAATTCGTAAAGATCTCCTTTAGCTAATAAAAGGACTTCCCTACCCAAATCAACTGCAGATTTATTTCCTGATCCTGTTCCAATCAGGATTGCCAACAGCTCGGCGTCTGAAAGTGAATTTCTTCCTTTAAGGATCATTTTTTCACGTGGCCTGTCTTCTTCTGACCAGTGGGGAATAGTTGTTTTTTGCACTTGCATAGTTTTCTATTTTCCATGAAGTTACAAAAATAGTTTTGGGAAAAGAATTCATTATTCCAGTTTTTTAAACAATTTTATCCACTTTTTTAATCAGGATAGATAAACGCTGCTTTTCTAAGAATAACTCTTACTTTTAGAACATGGATTCGTTGACTCAAATCGTATTAGGGGCGGCAGTTGGAGAAGCTGTTGCAGGAAGAAAAATGGGCGGAAGAGCTGCGCTTTGGGGAGCAATCGGAGGAACAATCCCTGATCTGGATGTGTTTTTGCATTTCTTTTATGATCCATTGGATGCCGCATTGGTTCACCGCGGATTTTCCCACTCACTGCTGTTTGCAATTCTTGGCGGAGTTGTTTTAACTGCAATCTCTATGAAGCTCAGTAAGAAAAACTACGACCTCAGAACTTGGTTTCTGTTATGGTTCCTTTCCATCGTTACACATCCGCTTTTGGATATTTTCACTAATTATGGAACGCAGTTTTTCTGGCCCTTCGATTGGCGCCTGACTTTCAATTCTGTTTTTGTAATTGATCCGCTTTACACGGTTCCGTTTATGGTTTTACTAATCGGTGCTTTGTTAATGAAACGGGGATCAAAAAGAAGAAGAATCTGGAACTGGACAGGGATTATCTATTCGTCTTTATACTTACTATGGGGAGTTTGCATTAAATTGTTTGTTTACAGCAATACGGATTCCTATTTTAAACAGGCAGGCATTACCCCCAAAAGAGCAATGGTAACTCCTATGCCATTAACTTCTTTTTACTGGGATTTGATCGCAGAGGACGATTCGAATTATTACATCGGCTACAAATCGCTCTTTGCCCCTTTCGATCCCGGGCAGATTGAAATTCATCCGAAGAATCATCACTTATTGAAACAGGTCAATTGGCAGGGAAACTCCCGCATAGCAGAAATCGAACATATCACCAACGGATTTTATGCTGTGGAACGAAGAAAAGACAGTTTAATCATACACGATCTGCGCTTCGGAACCACAACAACTATTAGTAATGGAACAATCACTACCCCCATAATGGGATACGGTTTCAAATTGAAGGATCGTAAACCTGAAAAATTATTTACAAACCGCACGCGCGATTTCAGTAAAATAAACTTTAGCGTTTATTGGGATAAAGTTTTTGGAAAATAAACCCGCTTCCAGTAATTTTTAGAATAGAACAGTAAAACTTCTATTCATGAAATCGAAAAATTTCAAAACACAAAAACAGAAAAAGCCGGGTTCCGAGTCAAAAATGACCCCGAAACCGGAATACATCAGCAAAAAATACAAAGCGAGCGGAAAGCTTATTAATAAAGTAGCCCTCATAACCGGTGGTGATAGCGGAATCGGGAGAAGTGTGGCCGTACATTATGCTCATGAGGGTGCTGATGTAGCAATTGTTTACCTGTCAGAAAGCAAAGACGCACAGGAAACCAAAAAACTGGTGGAAGCGCAAAACCGGAAATGCCTGCTGATCAAAGGTGATCTTACGGATGAAAAATTCTGTAAGAAATGCGTGAAGGAAGTTTTAAAGGAATTCAAAAAACTGAATATCCTGGTGAATAATGCCGGAACACATTTCAACGCGGATACTCCGACAGAAATTACTTCGGAAAACCTGAAAAAGACTTTTGAAACGAACATATACCCGCTGTTTCATTTAACAAATGAAGCTATTCCACATCTTTCCAAGGGAGATTGTATCATTAACACATCTTCTGTTACGGCATATCGTGGTAGCGATCATTTGCTGGACTACTCCAGCACGAAAGGGGCCATTTCTACTTTCACCAAATCGCTGTCTGCCATGCTTGCAAAAAAAGGGATCCGTGTGAATGGAGTCGCCCCCGGCCCGATTTGGACACCTTTGATTGTCTCAAGTTTTGATAAACTGGAAAAATTCGGGAAAGATACACCAATGGGACGGGCAGGACAACCCTCAGAAGTTGGTCCGGCTTATGTTTTCCTGGCTTCTTCTGACAGTAGTTATATTACCGGGCAGTTCATTCATGTAAATGGCGGCGAAATAGTTGGAAACTAATTTAAAACTAGTAGTATGGTACGTAAGAAATCTAAAAAACAATTCTTTGAGAACTTTGCTTCAAAAGCATCAAAAGCTGTTGGAAGTCCGTATGCATTTGTTACTGCACTTTCACTCGTCATTGTTTGGGCAATCTGCGGTCCGTTTTTCGACTTCTCTGAGACCTGGCAGCTGGTAATCAATACAGGCACCACTATTATTACCTTCCTGATGGTTTTCCTTATCCAAAAATCGCAGAATAAGGATTCACTTGCCATTCAGCTCAAATTGAATGAACTGGTGGCTTCCAGTGAAAAATCCAGTAACCGCCTGGTCGACATTGAAAGCATGACCGAAGAAGAAATGATGATCGTTCAAAAATACTATCAGAAGCTAAGTGAATTGTCCGACAAACATGAACCGCTTCAAACTTCTCATTCTATTGAAGAAGCAAATGAGACCCACAAGGAAAAATATACCTCAGTGTCAAAAAAGACAACTCCCAAAAAACAAACAGCCAGCAAATCTTCTACGCGAAATTCAGCTCCAAAAACGAGCGGACGCGGAAATACGAAACCCAAATAAATTAATTCCTGTTCTTTGTTGTATCAAAGAACGGCTTTCAGGTATAAGTCGGTTAAAGACGCAGCAGCAGCAAATTCAAAAGTATTTAGGGCTTTTCCATAACAGGCCAATCAAGTGTTTGAAATAGCTTTGCATAACACCCCATTTAAATTTGTTATGCAAACGCTAGCTTATCTCTTTACATGTAATACACCACTATCAAAGCTGGATCTATTCATAAACTTAAAAACAAACACATTATGAAAAGGCTTACTTTTTCGATGCTTTTAATTGCATCCTCATTATCCTTTGGCCAGAATCACACTCCAGTTGCTGTTACAGGATACAACTCTGATGTTATTGCAGAAACAATTCCTGCAATATCAACCACAGACTCAACCCTGGATAATATTAACAATGTCCTTTACAGTCAAAGTTATGACTTATCAGGAAATGGCACAGGTTTGCCGGATAACGGATTGATCACTTCGGGAAGCAGCAGCTACCAATTAAATCCGTATACAGCTGAAAACTGCATATTACTTCGTACCGGTCAATCCGATTCGCTTGTATTAACCACCCCGGCATCGTATTCCTCCTTGAGTTTACTAGGATTATCAACAGAAATCGATGGAACTATCTTATTGGTGATCAAATTTACGGATGGAACGGCAGCAGTTATACCAAATAACAACCTTCCCGATTGGTACAACGGCACGGGAGCAGTTCTTAGCGGATTTGACAGAACATACCGACCGGATGACTTCATGGATTTCAATACATCTGCACCTCATTTATACCGGATGGATGTAAACCTATCCTGCACAGACCAGGCTAAGCTCATTCAATCGATTATGATCATCAACACAACTCCTGATCCAACAATGAAAACTGCCATTTTTGCCGTGTCAGGAGCTCCGGTTGTAAGTTTAAGCAGTATTGTGAGTTTCCAGAATTTGACCTGTAATAGCAGCAATGATGGTTCAATTCAGATCACTCCTTCCGGGTTAACTCCCTTAAGTTTCTCCTGGAACACAACTCCTGTTACAACTACACAAAACCTGAATTCAGTTGAGGCAGGAAATTACACCTGTACCATTACCGATGCCACCGGATGTACTGCTCTGCTAAACCAGGTGCTTACAGAACCGGCAGCGATCTCGTCAAGTCAAACTGCTACCATCTGCAATGGAGAAAGCTTTACAGTTGGTTCATTCACGCATACAACTCCCGGAACTTTCAATGACACACTAACTGCTTCTATGGGATGTGACAGTGTTGTTACAACAGTTCTCTCGGTATCAAGCATCACCAACAACGTAACTATTTCCGGGCAGCTGTTAAGCACATCAGCGAGCGGGGGCCAATATCAATGGCTGGACTGTAACGCCGGAAATGCTGTCATTCCGGGAGCAACAGGACAAATTTTCGCACCAACTGCCGATGGTTCTTATGCAGTAGCTGTTACCATGAATAACTGCACGGACACTTCATCCTGCATTGCTTATTCTACCTTGGGGTTAACGGAAACTGAGAATGCAATTATTTCAGCCGCTCCTAATCCCGTAACAGATGTTTTGACTATCCGTACAGAAGAATCTATTCGTTCGATTGATGTGATTGATGTCTACGGTAAAAAACAACTGGTTTCCCTTTCGGACAAACAACTATACATGAGCACTTTACCTGCCGGAATTTACTTCTTAACTATTGGGACGGATTCGGGCAAAGGTCATGTATTGCGTGTCATAAAACAATAGTAAATTAAGAGATCTTAATTGCCGGTTCATACTTTTGGATCGGCAATTTTGTTTTTGTATACATCATAATTCACCTGTTAATTGTTTATAAGTGGCTCTTCAAAAAGCAAACAAAAGGAACTTTCGACTTACATTTGCAGGAACTATGATAAAAGTAGAAATGAAACATTGGATTACGATTTGCGCTTGTTCGGTATTATTACTTCAGGCTTGTGGACAAAACACAGAAGGAACAAAAACTGAAACTCCGAAAGAAGAACGTAAAGTTCCTCAACTGCCTCCAATCAAGCACACATTCAAGCTCGCAGATTATCTAAGCGAAAACAAAGACCTGGATACGGATGTAGAGGAACTTTTCAAAACTTTGGACGATACTGCTATCGTAGCTCAATTGATCATGCCGGCTGCAGGCAGACTTGGCAACACACCGAATTCGATTAAAGCATTGATTAACAAACGCGTAATTGGCGGAGTATTGATGCTGAACGGCACGAAAACCGAGTTCACTTCCTGGATCAAAGAATTCAATGAACTGAACACGAAAAACGGAAATCCGGGATTCCTATACAGTGCTGATGCCGAACCAAGTTTGTTCAACCGTAAGATTTCCGGTTCTTCCCCGGTTAAAAAAGCAAATGAAATAACCTCTCTCGCTGAAGTAAACCAATGCGCAGATACCATTGCCGCTACTTTAAAAGCTATCGGGATCAATTACAATTTTGCACCGGTTGTGGATTTGGCAAAAAATGGAACTGTGGGTTACAGAGGTTTTGCCAAAGTAGAAGCAAACAATGTTCCCTGGTCAAATGCATTTATTGCTCGCATGCAGGAAAACGGGATTATTGCTACAGCCAAACATTTCCCGGGACACGGACTTGTTTCAGGTGATACACACAAAGCCCTTCAGGCAATTGACGGAGAATTGAAAGAAGTAAAAACATATCCGGAATTGATTGAAAAAGGAGTACTGAGCGTTATGATCGGCCACCTGGCAGTTGTAAATAACCCGAAATACAATACCAACGGACTTCCTGCTACCTGCTCGAAAGTAATCGTTACCGATCTGCTACGCAAAGAACTTGGATTCAAAGGATTGGTTGTCACCGATGCTATGAATATGGGTGGAGTAACTGCTGTAAAAGGAAACAGCGTAAAAGCCATTGAAGCCGGAGTAGATATTTTACTGATGCCTTTGGACTGCATGAGATCGCACGGTGAAATCCTTGCAAAATACCGCTCGGATGCTGCATTTAAAGCAACTGTAGATGCAGCGGCAAAACGCGTGTTGCGCATGAAATTGTGCGCAGGAGCTATTAAATAAGAAGAGATTCAATCACTGAAGCCGTCTGTCTGATAAAGATTGACGGCTTTTTTGTGCTCAACCAAATTTTGGCATTACTTTTACAGTGCTACCGGAAAATTAAAACTTATGAAAGCTATCATTACACTTCTTGCAATCACGTGCTATTCCTTCATACACGGACAGATCATGCACCAAACTGTTCGTGAGGACAAAACACACGAATATTGGTTCTCTCTGGACCAGTACCAAAAACCCATGAATTATGCGATCGAAATTGCACATTTGGGAGGTAATATCAATAAACTGAACGGAAAAATCAGCGGGAACAAGAAAAGCGGATTAGTTGTCATTTCAGATACAAAAGGAAAAAAATTGTTTGAAAAAGAACTGGGTCCGGATCTGGACTTTGAGTTCGCAACCGATCAAAAAGAGATCGTTATCGAATTTGCTGTTGACGGATTTGCGACCTATTCCAAAAAAGTAAGCGCGGAAACACTTTCTGTATTGGTTTTGAAACTTCAACCTCAACCACAAGATGAAGTATACCAAATCAATTCTAAAAAGGAATTATCTGAAACAGAACTAAACAGTATTATGGAATGTGTAAACAACTGTATGCAGCACAGTCTGAACAAGGAATTGAAATCCTGCGAAAACAAGGACCAATATACCATCAGTATCCAGATATAGCCCAGAATCGGATAGAATAAACTACCTTCGCACCCTTCTAGTTTGTTTCAATATAGAGTTATGCACGAATCGATCCGGTTAAACAAATTCATCAGTGACAGCGGCTACTGTTCCCGCAGGGAAGCCGACAAATACATTGAACAGGGATCTGTTTTCATTAACGGAGTTCGGGCAAAAGTAGGTACGCAGGTAGGTCCCGGAGACACTGTTGTTGTAAATGGACATACTGTTCAACGAAAAGTTCAGGAAGATGAATTGTACATCGCGCTGAACAAACCAAGAGGTATTACATCCACCACTGAAAAAGGTGTGGAAGACAACATCATCGATTACATTGGTCATCCAAGACGGATTTTCCCGATCGGCAGGCTCGACAAAGACTCGCAGGGACTTATTTTCCTGACCACAAACGGAGATATCGTAAACAAAATCCTCCGCGCGGGAAACCAGCACCAAAAGGAATACATTGTTACCGTTGACAAGCCAATTACAGGTGACTTTGTAGCACGCATGGCAGCCGGAGTTCCTATCCTGGGCGTGGTAACTAAAAAATGCGTTGTAGAACAGCTTTCATCCAACGTTTTCAAAATAATCCTGGTCCAGGGATTAAACCGCCAGATCCGCCGCATGTGCGAGTACTTCGGTTATAACGTGACGAAACTGGAACGAACGCGTATTATGAACATCGAACTAAAAGGACTTCCATTGGGTGAATGGCGCGAACTCACCGATGCTGAAATGAAAATCATGCATGACCTGCTGAAAGATTCTTCCGGAGAAGCAAACAACCCAAATCCTGCAAAGAAAAAAGCACCTGTTCAACAAAAAAAGAACAACAACGGACAAAAATCGCGTCCTTTTGGCAGTAAGCCAGGTGGAAACAGCGGGAAATCGGGCAATTTTAGAGGAAAGAAATCATCAAATTCGCGCGGAAAAAGATAAATCCTTTACCTTTTTTTGTTGCCCGCTGATCACGCAGATTACATGAGTTTTATATTCGATCTACAACTTCGGAATAGCTCTTCTATATGTTAACCGCAAAGAGTGGAAGAGCGCAAAGTTTAGTGTGAATATCTTAGCGATCTCTGCGTCCTTGCGGTTCAATCAAAAACGGGACAAACTTTCGAATGCCCCGTCTCTCCTATTTCAAGAAACTATTAATTCGTGGTTCTTAACCAATAATCCAATTTATTCTTTGCAGTTCCGTTCGGTTCCAATTTGAAAGATGGTCTTTCATAAAGGGTCATTTGAACGGTTAACTCCATCATTACCTCATCACGGGCAATCAATAAACTACAAGTCTCACCTTCACCCAAACTTCCTACATAACTTTCAACCGAACTATTGTCAACACGAATTCCGTCTGCTGCAATGATTTCATCGCCAACACTCAACCCGGCAGTTTCGGCAGCACTTCCGGCGCGTATTCCTTTTACGATACAATTCCCGCCTTCCTGTGATAAAGATGCCCCGAATGAAGTGGATGCTTTCCCAGTATAGGTCACGTCAACCCCAATCTTGCCAAATACTTCTTTGTAATTCGGAATTTCCGTTCCGTTGACATATTTATCAAAGAAATAGTCCATATCCTGGCCCAGGAATTTTTCCAAAGCATCCTGGAATTCAATTTCCGTAAATCCGCGGTTTTTTTTGAGGTAGAATTCTTCGTACAGGTACTGCATAAAATGATCCAGGCATTTTGCCCCGTTGAACTTATCAATGATCACTGCATCCAGGTAAGCAGCTAAAACAGCTCCACGTGAATAATAAGTCATCCCGGTATTCGCACTATTCTCATTTGGACGGTATCCTTTGATCCATGCGTCATAACTGGAATGAGCAACCGGCTGAACGCGGGATCCGACCGAACCTTCCACGTAGTTCAATGTTCCCTGCAGTTTTCTCAGGTATTCTTCTTTGGTATAGTATCCTGCTCTTACCAATAGTAATTCATCGTAATACGAAGTAAACCCTTCCATTACCCAAAGCAAGGAAGTGTAATTTTCTTCATCGTAGTTAAACGGCCCTAACTGGATCGGACGAATACGTTTTACATTCCACAAATGGAAATACTCATGCGCAACCAATGACAGAAAATCTTTGTAACCTCCTCCATATGTCCAGCGATTTACGCTTAAAACACATGAATTTGCATGTTCCAGTCCACCCTGTCCATTTACAACATTATGAATGATAAAAGTGTAATTCTTATTCGGGTTTTTACCGGCAAAAACTTCATTCTCAGCTTTAATAATGCGGGCCATATCCACTTTCAATTCATCCACATCGTAGTTTCCTGCCCCATAAACAGCTACCTTGTGTTTCGTGTCAGCAACCGTGAAATCAAATACTTCCTGGTTACCAATTTCAAAAGGTGAATCAACCAACACATCGTAATTGGGGAATTGGAAAGTTTCTGACCGTTCACCCGACTTTTGTTCAGAAGCTTTCTCCAGCGGCGTAGTAATCACTTTAAAATCTTTATATGGATAAACCGTTACGGTTCCCGGTTTGTCTTTGTGGCCATCCAAATAACAGAAAACTCCCGAACTGGAAACAAAGCCATGCGTCAAATCCAGGAAACTGGTTCTTACAGACAATTCAAAAGCATATACTTCGTACTGAACACGTACTTTCTTTGATTTTCCGGCAGTTACTTTCCAGGCATTTTTCGCAGTCTTACCTACTTTCAGCTCCGCTCCTTTTTCATCGTAAGCACGAACCAGGTTCACATTTTTGGAAAATTCCCTTACCAGGTAGGATCCTGGTGCCCAAACAGGCATTTTAACAGTTAAATCTCCCGCTTTAAACTCGGAAACTTCCATTTCAACTTCAAAATAATGATTCTGCGGCTTGGTCATTCGCAGCGCATATTGGATTTTCTGCGCATGGATGATTCCTGCAAGGCTGAGTGATATTGCTAGTAATGCTGATCTCATTGCTCGATTTTAATTTAGCCAAATATAGTTGTTTCAAAAGAAATTCATCATTTTCTAATCCTTGTTAACAGCAATTTGACATGCAATTTATATTGTAGCAAAAGGAAGAACTGAATTTTGCACCATGAAAAAATCGTTAGTGGTAGTCCTGGGAGGATTTGGCTTGGTGTTGTTGGTTTTCGCTTCGATGTCCTGGTACTTTAATCAGAAAATGCACGAAAAACAAGCCCTGCTCGTAAAACTGGATAATCTCTCTACCAAGATACAAGATCACAAAGATTGGATGGAACATTTAACCAATCAGCGGTTTTGGTACGACTCGATCGCCAGTAACGAACAGGAATACCGCCGGAAGAACAGCTTTACCCATGAATTGATCCACCAGGACCTGATGGATGTTTTTGCCAGCGATAAAAATATAGAAAAAGAGCTGCTGGTTACCTTAGATGATATTCTTCTGACAGAAGACCGTATTTTAAATGATATTGCAAAGATTGGGTTCAAGGAATTCGGTTATATCGGAAAAATGCGGGAAGTTATTCATGAGGTCGAGGAAAAATTCCCACAGTTTGATGAACAAATCCTAAGTCTGCGCAGGCATGAAAAGGATTACATCATGCGGAACGATGAAAACTATGCAGAATTGCTCCATCAAGAAATTGAGAGCTGGCAGGCTCGCGGAAATTGCCCGGTAGAGTTGTCCAAATACCTTCAATATTTTGATTCGGTAAAAAACCGCTTGCAACTTCTGTTTGTAGTCCCCAACAGGAATCACTATGCTAGCTGGTCATTAAGCATGTCCAGTATTCAATCCAATCTGCGCAGAATCAGGGGCGAATTTATCCGGGAGTCATATGCTTTGTCAAATGATTCACTAAAAATGCAGTACATCATTTCGGGAATCGCGTTTTTAGCATTAATCTTCGGAAGTGTTTACATTGTACGCAACATCACCATCCAGGTAAGCCGGCTTCAACGCAGTATGAACGAGTTTATTTCTTCCAATTACCAGGCATATGAAAGCATTTCACACCAGCTTCCAAAAAACGAAATCGGGCAGATCAGTATTCAGTTCCTGAAAATGGCTCGCAAGATCAAATGGGATGTGCATTTACTGGAAGACCGTGTTTTAAGACGAACAACCGCGCTTCACGAGAAAAACCTTCAATTGGAAAAACAGCATTCGGAGATGATGGACAGTCTGCGCTATGCTCAAAAACTACAGGAATCATTGCTAGTATCACGAAAACAGCTTGCCCTGCATTTCGAACAGGCACATATTCACTATACTCCGAAAAATCTGGTGGGAGGTGATTTCTACTGGATGAAAAGTTTTCGTGAAAATGGCTCCGAGAAAATCCTTTTCGCACTTGCTGACTGTACCGGACATGGCGTTCCCGGAGCGTTATTAAGCGTACTAGGAATGAACACCCTGGATGAATTGTTCGCCGATGGAATCCGCAAGCCAAACGAATTATTGGATGCTTTGCGCAGAACTATTCTAAGAAGAATCAGCTCAGATGAAGAACAACGTATGGACGGTATGGATATTGCCATTTTCTGCCTGGATAAACGCACACGGGAATTGTCCTTTTCAGGTGCTCAAATGCCGCTGTGGATCTTGCGTAACTCAGAAGTCATTGAACTCAACGGAGAACGTGTTCCGATAGGTTTTACCTATATGAATCACCTGGAATTCATGTCTCAGGGACTCATCCTCGAAGAGGACGACAAACTGATCGTTTTTACAGATGGAATGGTGGACCAGTTTGGTATGGAATCAAATAAAAAATTTGGAAAAAAACAGCTGCGTTATTTATTGTCCCGTTCTTCCAATCAAAACAGCAGTGTGCTGTACAACCGACTGATGAACCAATTTTCATTCTGGAAGGGAGAACGTGAACAAACAGATGATTGCACGTTTATGATTTTAGAACCCAAGTTTGTGCGTACGAGAAACCTGAAAGTTGAAGTTCCGATCTCAAATGAGAAAGCGGGTGTTTGATTGCCAAAATCAAACAGACTAATTAAATAGTTTAAAAATTAAGTTGCTGAAAAACAAATTCTTAACAGCAAATCTGTTCACAAATTTATGAAGACATGAATTTATAAATTCTAAAATTTGAAAATTCTCAACCGGGAATCAAATGGATACCAACTTCGAATCAAAATGAAACGAAAATGCCCTTGTGTCAACCGGATTTTCGAACAGATCCGGATAGTAGGCAGCCATTTCCCGGTGCATGAGTTCAAACGGAACATCTTCAAACTCACCATAAAAATGCAGGTATTCCATGAACTGCTGATTTTCCACAAAAGCCTGGAAAAGTGAATCTTCACTTCCGTCCCATTCCAGCAGCGGAACACCGCTTAGTTTGCAAATGCGCGGATCAAAAGCCGGAGTACATTTACTCCATTTGTCTTGAAGATAAACCTCAACATATCCATGAAACACAATTTCATCGCGTTTCAAATATGTTTTCAATTTTTCCACTCCTATGTGGTTCTTCACAATGCCAAATCCCAATCGAGCAGGAAAGCCAAAAGCGCGAAAACAGGTACAAGCCAGTAAAGATTTCTCTACACACCATGCGCGTTTTTTTGATGCAATCACACTCGCTTTCAGGAATTCCGGACGCAAATCCAGGTGATACGGGTCATATAAAAAGGAATCACGCACAATTTCATAAATAGATATTGCCTGTTTAACCCGTTCAGTATGAACAGGAATTGTTTGGATAAACTGTTGTACCTCCCGGCTTGAATAATCCATTTGTGGAGTTTCTGCCAGGTATTGCTCCCATTTTAACCCTGTATTTTGTGCGTTCATTCTGCGAAATTAACTAAATTCGTTGAGTGACGGATTCTGATAAAAAACATTCATTTCGCGAAGAATTTGAGGCTCATTTGGAAAGCCCGATTCCCCTATTATCCCGATTACGCAATGTGATTTTCGGAAAAGAATCTCCCGATACCTATACTCAAATAAGTTTTTACCTGGGATTACTTATTTGGGCTATATTTTTAGTATGGATAATTCTCGGATACGTCGTATTAACCAGCACAGAATGGATTGAACAGGAAAAAGGATTGAATGTACATACCCTCATAGAACAGCGCGGACAGGCACTTGGGTTTACCGGAACAAAATTCCAGGACAGTCTGATTACTTTCTACAATGTTGCTTTGGTTTCCTGGGCCGGACTTTTTATCGGACTGGTGCTTCAATGGCGGAAACATCCCTGGTTTATCTATTTCATCTGGGGAGGTGGGGCATTGTACCTGCTAACTATGTGGTTCCTACTAGGTTTTTCGTATTGGTACCACGACACCACTACTTTCGATAAAATCACTTTTTTCCTGTTTATTGGCCATTCCAGTTTACATTATTATTTTCTAAACAAAGAACTAAACGGAGAAAAGACCAACTTTTTCGGAATCGACGAAGAGTTTGATTAGAAAAATGGGAACGGATTGAATTTAAAACTAAAAATTAAGTTTATTTAATTCTTTTTCAAGTTTTAAAACTAATTCATTAGGTGAATTTCGCTCGTTCGGCATAATAAGTTTTGCCTGCTTGTAAAAATGAACCCGTTCACTTAATAAAGCCTCTACAAAAGGATGAAATTCCGAATCACTCAATTCTCTCAGCAAAGGTCTTTGTTCCTTTTCTTCCCTTAAACGTTTAATCAAAGTTAACAAGCTGGTATTTAAATAAATAACCAAACCCATTTCATGCATCAATGGAAGTGCATTTTCTATGGTTGGAAGTCCTCCACCTACCGCAACTATGGAAGGTTCTATAGATTTTAATTCCCGGAGGAAATTCATTTCCATTTCACGAAAAACGGCTTCTCCATCCTGTGAAAAGATCTCGGTAATGCTTTTTCCTGCTCTCTTCTCGATCTCCTTATCAGAATCCAAAAAAGGAAGGTTCAAGCGTTCAGCAAGCAAAGCACCAACGGTCGATTTACCGCTTCCCATAAAGCCTATCAAAAAGATGTGTTTCTGCATAATTGTATTTTTAACCGCGCAAATAGCGCCAAGAACGCCAATTGATTTCTGTTGTCAAATTAAAAAATCAGTTTCCGTTCCTTCAGTTCTTTCAGGGCAGCTTCCAATTTGACTAAATCTTCCTCCGAATTGAAAGCATTGATGGAATAGCGCACATAAACCTTCCCGTTCTGTACCATTACCGGAATTTCAAGTTTGAACTCGTTGTAAAGTATCTGTTTGAGTTCTATCGGATTTTCGCAACGAACAGGAATGCTTCCCAATTGACCGATGAATTCATCCGTAACCGGTGCCAAAGGCTTGGAACCAACCAGGTCACACAATTTAGGAAGCCATTTTTGTACCAGCTTTCTGCAGTCTTCTGCTACTCCCCACCAATCATTCCACTTCATAAAATCAATAGCTTCGGGAATGGTCAGATAAGCCGAAAAATCGCGGGTTCCATTAAATTGATGATAATCCAGGAATTGTGAATCACCCGGGAAATCTGCTTTGTACCCCCAACTTATTACCAATGGGTCCAGCTGCTCCTGGTGCTCCGGTTTCACATGAAGAAAACTCGAGCCTTTCGGGGTCATCATCCATTTATGACAAGCTCCGGTATAGAAATCCGCATTCAGTGCTGTCAGGTTCAGGTGAATATGTGCCGGAACATGTGCTCCGTCCACAAAAACCAGCAGGTTTCTTCGCTTAGCTTCTTCACAAATCTCTTTTACAGGCAATATTAAGCCTGTAGCGGAAGTTATTTGCGAAATGAACACCATTCTCGTCTTTTCACTAAAACCTTTCCAGAAATCAGCTAAAAACGCTTCTTTTGATTCAATGGGCAGTGTTATTTCCTGTTTGATGTATTTTGCTCCTTTTTCACTACAATAAAAATCCCAGGTCCGGTCACAGGCTCCATATTCGATGTTCGTACTCAAAACCTCATCTCCCGGTTTTAAATCCAGGGCATTTGCAACAATATTCACGGCATAAGTCGGATTTGGAACATATACCATATCATCAGACTTACAGCCAAGGAATTCAGCCAAACGTATCCGGCTTTCTTTCAAATATTCAGGCCCTTTATGGATGATAAACTGCACCGGTTCATATTCCAGTTCACGCTGGAAACGCTGATAAGCATCAAAAATCGGTTTGGGAGTTGCACCGAACGAACCGAAGTTTAAGAATGTAATATCTTCACGAAGCAGAAATGCTTCTTTTAGATTGCTGTAAAGGATGTTATTTTCTTCCATATTGATACCGGTTTCGTATTGGTAGGGTCGGAAAATTTTCCGACCCTACTGCCATAATCTTTTTATTCCATTACCAAAAAAGACAAATTCGTAAATCAATTAATGTTTTTCCCAAATCTGCACCAATTCCACCAGCGTGTCTACCGCTTTTTGCATATCCTGGATGCTCACATACTCGTGACGGCTGTGAATGGCCATTTCTCCCGTAAAGATATTCGGACAAGGCAAGCCCATGAATGACATGCGTGAACCATCCGTTCCACCACGAATAATGGTTGGTTTTGGAGTGATCCCTGCCTTTTTCATTGCCTCGATGGCATAATCAGTCACAAAAGGAACATCTTTGATGATTTCCTTCATATTGCGGTATTGCTCCGTTACTTTTGATGTATAAGTCGCTCCTGGGAATTGAGCGATTGTCTCTTTCAGAATTCCTTCCAGGCGCGTTTCGTACTCAGCTAATTTCGCTGTAATGTGATCGCGGATTATAAAACTTACCGTTACTTCTTCCAATCCACCGGAAATGGAAGTCGGGTGAACAAATCCTTCGCGGTCTTTGGTACTTTCCGGCGACCATTCATCTTTTGGCAACGCGTCAATAAAGGCACTGGCAACTTTCATAGCGTGTACCATTTTTCCTTTTGCGTATCCCGGATGCGCGCTTACTCCCGTAATCACGAAAGTCATGGCATCAGCAGAAAAAGATTCGTCTTCAATAGCTCCCAATTCTCCTGAATCCAGCGTATATCCGAAATCTGCACCCAATTTTTCCATATCCAGCTGCTCCACTCCTCTTCCAACTTCTTCATCAGGCGTAAATAGAATACGGATCTTTCCATGCGGGATTTCTTTTTTCTTCATCAGCTGCTGAGCCAAATCCATGATAATGGCAACGCCGGCTTTGTCATCTGCTCCCAACAAAGTCAAACCTGAAGCTGTAATGAGGTCATCCCCGATTTTCTCTTTCAGGTAAGCATGTTTCCCGGTTGTTATAACCTGGGTCGGATCATCCGGAAGCGTGATCGGAGCGCCTGTATAATTGCGGTGTATGATCGGTTTTACATTCGTTCCCGAGCAATCCGGAGCTGTGTCCATATGTGAGCAGAAACAAATAGTTGGAATATTTTCTTTAGATGATGTTGCCGGAATGGTTGCGTACACATATCCCCACTTATCAGCTTCTGCATCTTCGATACCCAATTCCTTCAATTCTTTCACCAATAAATGTGAAAGGTCTTTTTGTTTTTCACTGGAAGGAAAGGAAGTGGAGTTTGGGTCTGCAGTTGTGTCAATTTGTACATAGCGCACAAAACGCTCTTCTACCGAATATGGGGCATTTTTCATGTGATTCTAATTTTTCCTTAAAATTAGAAGTTTATCGATGTACCCATCGCCATTGTTGAAAACTATCATTAGTTTCAAAGGAAATAACAAACTGAAATTATTTTTGTCAAAAACGGCATGTTATTTAATGGTAATCGTTAATTTCATCAGTATCAAGTTATTTAACCGCAATAACTGAAACCAAACACTATGAACACATATTCACAAAAAACCTCCAAAAACACGGACAATTCTCACCCGAATAAACATTCGCAAAAGAAGAACAACGAAGAATCCGCTTTCCAGTTTGTCGATAACCGTCCGGAGGCAGTTGCGCAGCGAAAATTGCAGAATGGCATTAATAACCCGGTAACTCAGAGACAAGTTGTCATTCAAAGAGCATTAGATCAAGATGAACTGGATATGTGGGTCGATTACGATACATTGGAAGATCTTGAAGAAGCTTTGGAAACATCCGATTATACCCGTGCAGAAAAAGGTGAAATCAAAAAAAACTGGAACGCAGAAAAAGCAAAAAAGGATAAACAAAAAAAATGGGATGACGTACTAGCAACCTGTGTGACGGCAACCAGTTGTATTTCATGGGATTTTGGCAGTACCAGGTATCATATAAACGTTAGTACTGCAACTTATCATGTCACGGAAGAAGCTTCGCCTAAGAATCACTATTTTTTCAAAGGAACAGGTGAAGACATTGAAGATAAACAACCTACCCAGGAAGAACGTGGCGGGGATGCAAGTACAAAAGGCGTATTCAGCGAATTACCGGAAGAGATACAGGAATTCATAAAGGCAAACTGGAATTCTCTAATAAAGGGTTAACGATGCCCGCCGGCAAGCTGGATCAATTCTTCTTTCTTAGTGATAAATATCTTGCGTGTCTGTGTATCGATCAATCCTTCTTCTTTGAGCTCTTTGAGCAAACGGATCAAAGTTTCTGTTGCTGTTCCTACGAAATTAGCCAAATCTTCACGAGAGAGATTGATTGGTTCATCACCGTAAATATCTGCCAGGATCATCAGGGAATAAGCCAAACGCTCACGAACCGTTTTCTGGGCCAGGTTCGTAATGAAAATAGCACGTTCGCCCAATTCTTTGGATAACTCCTGGATCAATGAATTTCTCAGGCTCGGAAGTGTATCCATCATATTCAGGAAATCATCCTTGGAAACAAAGCAGATATTGGAATCTTCCAGTGTAGACGCAGACAATTTGTAAGATTCACCGCTAAGCATGGCGCGAAAACCAATAACTTCGCCCGCTTTGGCAATGTGAACGATCTGTTCTTTGCCTTCATCACCCAGGGCATAAATCTTAACCTTTCCATGATTTACACAGTAAACTCCGCGCGGATAGCTTCCCTCCACAAAAATGGTTTGATTTTTCTTGTAGAACTGACAGGATTTGTGATGATCCAGGTTAGCCACATCTTCACCCGTTAAATGAGCGAAAATACTGTTGGAGCGAACAGCACATGCTTCACAATTCACATGTTTATGTGACTTCTCTATCATTAAATTAGTTCCTCGTTACTGATTGTTCGACAAATGTACTCTTTTTACCGATTTTCAGAAAACTGATCCACATCATTTTTTAAAGAAAACAGCCCTTCTACTTTTGCAAAAAGGATTGCAACATGGGAAAAGACGAACTGATCCGAAAATACAATCAACCGGGACCCAGGTATACTTCCTATCCACCGGTACCTTTCTGGAAAATTGACCGCTGGAATGCTGCCGACTGGATTGAGACACTAAAAAAGGGGCAGCAGCTTCCCGATGGACAGGACATTTCGATTTACGTTCACTTGCCGTACTGCGATTCTCTCTGCACTTTTTGCGGATGTCACAAGTATATAACGACCAATCACCAGGTTGAAAGCAGGTATATTGATGCGGTATTGAAGGAATGGAACAACATCGCTTCTCATCTTTCACCCCAGACACGCATTGCCGAGATTCATTTGGGCGGAGGCACTCCCACTTTCTTCGCTCCCGGCGAATTAAAACGCCTGATTGAGGGTTTAAAAAAGCTATTTCCTGTTTCCGACGACTTTGAGTTTGGTTTTGAAGCACATCCGAATTCAACTACCGAGGAACACTTGCAGGTACTTTACCAATTGGGTTTTAGACGCATCAGCTTTGGAATACAGGATTACAATAAAATTGTACAGCAGGCCATTCACCGGATCCAACCGAAAGAACAGGTTGAAAAATGTCACAGAGCGGCGCAAAGGATAGGCTACACAAGTATTTCTCACGACCTGGTATTTGGACTGCCCAAACAAACACTTAAAGGATTCCAAAAAACGGTAGAACAAACCATTGCTTTCAGACCGGAACGACTTTCACTTTACTCCTATGCACATGTTCCCTGGATCAAAGGTACGGGACAGCGCGGATTTGACGAAAGTGATCTTCCCTCTCCTTCATTGAAAAGAGAATTATACGAGTTGGCAAAAGAACGGTTCCTTCAGGCCGGTTACCAGGAAATAGCCATGGACCATTTTGCACTGGCAGAAGATAAATTGGCACAGGCATACCGTTCAAAAAAACTACACCGGAATTTTATGGGATATACGACCAATAATACCAAAGTACTTATCGGACTTGGTATGTCGGCCATATCCGATTCCTGGTTTGGCTATGCACAAAACGAAAAAGACCTGAAAAATTACCTCAAACGCATCGAAGAAAATAGCTTTGCCTGGGAAAAAGGACATCAACTGACGGAAACGGACCTAGAACGAAGAGAACACATCAATCAGCTCATGTGCAACTTTGGAACGGAAATCCATGAAGACGAAGAGATTGATATCACAGACATTACAGATAAACTTATACCGATGATCAAGGACAAACTGGTTGAAATTGCAATCCGGAAAATCACCGTTACGGAAAAAGGAAAACCATTTGTACGGAATGTCTGTATGGCTTTCGATCCATATCTGGAAATTCCTGCTTCGAAGCCAACTTTCAGCATGACGATTTAATCCGAAAACGATGAAAAACCCCCAAACTGACACGGTTATTTGCTTCCATTGCCATGAACCGGCTACGGAAGAAATCATTCGTTTTGAAGCCCACGATTTTTGCTGCAACGGGTGCAAACAAGTCTATCAATTGCTCTCCGAACATGATTTGGGCGCTTATTATTCCGACCAAACACTTACCGGGATCCGTCCGAACAAATACTCCAAAAAAAGATTCGACATACTGGATGATCCGGCAATCCGGCAATCCTACATTGATTTCCAGGAAGGAAACACGGTAAAAATCACCCTGCATCTCCCGCAAATCCATTGTGCGAGCTGCATTTACTTATTGGAACATTTATCAAAGCTCAATCCGGGTGTTATCCATTCGCTGGTGAATTTCCCGAAAAGACAGTGCTCCATTATCGTTGATGAGTCCCAAATAGCTTTATCCGAATTAGCACACCTGCTTACTAAGATCGGGTACGAACCCAATTTCACCAAAGTCGAAGCACGTAAATCAACGGTAAACAAACGCTTGCTTTTTCAGCTGGGGTTTGCAGGATTTGCTTTCGGAAGTATTATGCTGTGGAGTTTTCCCGAATATTTGGGAATCGATCAAACCTACAAAGGTTTCCGTGATCTGAGCGCCTACCTGTCTTTTGTGGTTTCTTTGCCCGTACTGTTCTTTTCCGCACAGGATTTCTTCAAATCGGCCTTTGGTGCACTGCGAGCAAAAACTTTGAACCTTGATATTCCCATAACAATAGGAATTATCGCGCTGTACCTGAGAAGTTGTTATGCCATCTTCTCCAATGAAGGTCCCGGATACATGGACTCTTTTGCGGCTTTCATTTTTTTCCTCCTGATCGGGAAATGGTTCCAGAATAAAACCTATCAATGGCTTTCCTTCGAACGCGATTTCACAGCTTATTTCCCGATTGCAGTCATCCGCAAACAGGGAGACCAAACAGAACTTTGCCCGATAGACGAACTAAAAGTCGGTGACCAGGTCCGGATCCGCAACGAAGAAATCATTCCCTGCGACAGTTTACTGCTTTCGGAAAAGGCCACCATCGATTATAGTTTTGTTACCGGTGAATCCGACTGGGTAGAAAAGAACCAGGGCGACATGATCTATGCGGGAGGAAAGATCTGCGGTGAAACCGTTGAACTTTCCGTTTTGAAAACAAGTTCCAGGAGCGAACTTACCCAGCTTTGGAACGAACAGCATTCCAAACAGGAAAACGATGGTTTCCAATCGCGACAGGACCGCATTTCACGCTATTTCATAGCAGCTGTTCTATTGATTGCAACCGGGGCGGCAATTGGATGGAGCTTCGTTGATCCGGTACAAATCCCGGAAATTGTTACTGCAGTTCTCATTGTAGCTTGTCCTTGTGCATTGGCACTTTCCGTTCCGTTTACTTATGGAAATATGATGCGTAAACTCGGAAGAAAAGGATTCTATCTCCGCAACACCACTATCATTGAACGTATCCAGCAGTGTACACACATCGTTTTCGATAAAACCGGTACTTTGACCGAACAGGATACCAAATCCGTTGAATACATCGGTGAACCGCTGACACTGGAGCAACTGGACGAAGTCTATGCAATCACCAAACACGCAACACACCCTTATGCCTTGGCAATCCATCAATGGATCAGGCAGACATTACGCCCTAAAGAAATGGATTTAAAAGCTATTGAGTATGCCGGATTGGGAATCGCTTCCGAAAACGGATTGAAACTCGGCTCAGCAAGCTTTGTGGGAATGGATGAGTCGAAACATCTGGAATCCTGTTCTTACCTGGCCATACAGGAACATGTTTTGGGGAAATTCGTATTCAAGTCCAGTTTGAGAAAAGGTGTTTCGAATGCCGTTACAGCTTTAGGCTGCGCACACAAATTATCCGTTGTTTCCGGAGATACGGGACGTGATTTGGAGCTGATCCGCCCTTTTTTCCCTTCAGGTTCGGATTTTCACTTCGAACAAACTCCTGTAGCCAAGAAAAAATACATCGATAAACTGCAGGAATCCGGAGAGCGTGTATTGATGATCGGAGACGGACTGAATGATGCCGGAGCACTCAACAGCGCATTTGTGGGATTAGCACTATCCGAAGACCTGGTGCGCTTCACACCTTCCTCCGACGCTATTTTGAAAGCCGAAAACCTGCAATTCCTTCCGGAATATATTCGGTACATCCAGCAGGGAAAAGGTTTTTTGAAGATTAGTTTTGCTTTTTCATTGATGTACAACCTCACGGGTGTCGGTTTTGCGGTCAGCGGGGCATTAACACCTTTTGTTGCAACCATATTGATGCCGCTGAGTTCCATTACCGTTGTCGGGTTGGCTACTTTTCTTACTTTAAGAAAGAAATTACCTCCATTTCAGGAAACGATTGTTTAATCTCTTTTTCTGCTGACAGATTACAACTGGATAAAATCCACATGCAGCAAATCCTGGATGTAACGCAGCTTTTTGCGTTCTACCGATTCCACCAGGCTTAAAGAAATTCCCCGCTTCCCTGCCCTTGCGGTTCTTCCGCTGCGGTGTGTGTAATAATCCGGATCATCCGGCAATTGATAATGCACCACGAAGGCCAGGTCCGGGAAATCCATTCCACGGGCTGCAATATCGGAAGCTACCAAATACTGGGTGTGTTCCTGCGAAAACATCCGCATCGCTTTTTCGCGTTCTTTAGGGAACATTTCTCCATAAATTTCGGTCACTTTCTTCTCATGTCCTCTTAGAAACCGGGCCACATGTTCCACATCCCCTTTTGTTCTGCAAAAAATAATCCCGCGGCCTTTTTTCATGGTTGTCAGGAATTCAAGCAGCAGCATCGGTTTGTCTTCTTTCTGGCATTCTACGTATTGATGCTCAATCCGCGGATTCATCACTTCTTTAGTAGCAATAACTGCCTTCGGAGCATCCATGTGCAGGGTTTGCCTGATCCATTTCGTTAATTCACCGTGAATCGTAGCAGAAAAAAGCCATTTCTTGTGAAAATCGTTGGTTTCACCCAGGATCTTATCGATTTCCTTCATAAAACCTTTCGCATACAGCTCATCCGCTTCATCCAGTACAATGGTTTTTACCCTTCTGAGAGAAACAGCTTTCATGCGCATCAATTCCAGTAACCTTCCCGGAGTTGCCACCAATACCTGGGTGGGACGCTGAAGATCCCGCTTCTGCTGTTCAAGATCATCCCCTTTCACAATCGATTGAATGAAGAATTTGTCCATGTTCTTGGAAAGTTTGAACAAGGTTTTTGAGGTTTGAACAACCAATTCACGCGTAGGAACCAAAACCACTGCCTGTACATCTTTATCCTTTGCATCGATGCGCTGCAAAAGCGGAACACCGTAAGCAATTGTTTTCCCGGACCCTGTATGAGCCTGCCCTACATAATCCTGGTGCTTTTCGATCAAATGCTTCCATGCATGTTCCTGGATGGGTGTTGGATTCGTAAAACCCAATTCCGCCAGGCGGCTTAAGATTTTCGGATTAATCGGTGAATTTGTCTTCATACTACAAAAGTAAGCATTACCCTTCGGGAATTGCGAATTACGAATTACGAATGCCTGATTGTTCATCAAAAACATGATATAAATCACTTTTTTCAGTTACATAAGTCATGTTTTATCTTCTGTTTCGTCCTGTTCTTTGTACCATGGGAATGATCTACATAATGCTTATCGTAAGTCTTTGTCTGGCCGTCTTTTTCTTAGGAATTTTCCTTTGGGCGACGAAAACGGGACAATACGATGACGACTACTCCCCCAGCGTTCGGATCCTTTACGAGGACGAACCAGACCAGAACGAATCAAATCAAAACAACAATGGAAATACAAACGGTTAAGTACGACAATAAAATTGTCAAATATTTCGCATTTGCCACCATCCTGTGGGCAGTCATTGGAATGCTGGTCGGATTAATTGCCGCTCTGCAGCTGGCTTTTCCCGAATTCTTTAACGATTATCTGAGTTTCAGATACATTTCGTTCGGGCGGATCAGACCATTACACACCAACGCAGTAATCTTTGCATTTGTTGGAAACGGGATTTTCATGGGAGTTTATTATTCCCTGCAGCGACTTCTCAAAACCCGGATGTGGAGTGACAAAATGAGCTACCTCAATTTTTGGGGCTGGCAGTTCATCATTGTCTGTGCCGTTTTAACCCTTCCTTTCGGAATCACTTCGAGTAAAGAATATGCAGAGCTGGAATGGTGGATCGATATCCTGATTGCACTGATTTGGGTAGTATTCGGCTGGAACATGTTCGCTACCATCCTGAACAGACGCGTGAAACACTTGTATGTAGCTATCTGGTTCTACATTGCAACATTCGTAACGGTTGCCATTTTACACATTTTCAACTCCTTTGAATTACCGATCTCATTCCTGAAGAGTTATTCCTGGTATGCAGGGGTTCAGGATGCATTGGTTCAGTGGTGGTACGGGCATAATGCGGTAGCTTTCTTCCTGACAACACCTTATTTAGGTTTGATGTACTATTTTGTGCCGAAAGCAGCAAACAGACCGGTTTACTCCTACCGCTTATCCATCATTCACTTTTGGGCGCTTATTTTCATCTATATCTGGGCCGGACCTCACCATTTGCTCTATAGTTCCCTGCCTGATTGGGCACAAAGTCTCGGAGTCGTGTTTTCGGTCATGCTGATTGCTCCGTCATGGGGAGGAATGCTGAATGGTCTGTTAACCTTGAGAGGAGCCTGGGACCGCGTTCGTGACGATGTCATGCTGAAATTCATGGTGGTTGCTTTGACCTGTTATGGAATGGCAACATTCGAAGGTCCGCTTTTGTCCCTGAAATCCGTGAATATGATCTCACACTTTACAGACTGGACCATTGCTCACGTACATGTTGGCGGACTTGGCTGGAACGGAATGATGACTTTCGGTTTGATTTACTGGCTGATACCTAAAATGTTTAAAACACAGCTTTATTCCATCAAACTGGCAAACAGACATTTCTGGATCGCTACACTGGGAATCATTCTTTACGCTGTTCCGATGTACATTGCAGGTTTCGCACAAGGATTGAACTGGCAGCAATTTAATCCGGACGGAACATTAGCTTACAAGGACTTCCTGGAAATCGTGATCGATATGAAACCTTACTACATTCTAAGATCTATCGGAGGACTTCTTTACATCATAGGTGCATTGATGCTCGTGTATAACGTTTACAAAACAGTCAAAGCCGGATCTTTCCAGGCAGACGAAACGGTTGAAGTAGCTGTTGAGAGAGCTCATGTTTCTACGAAAAAAGAGTATTGGCATCGTGGAATCGAAGGAAAACCAGTTCGCTTCATGGTCATCAGTATCATCGTTGTTGCAATCGGTGGTTTAGCAGAGATTATTCCAACCATTGCAGTGAAATCAAATGTACCGACCATCAGCAGTGTGAAACCTTATACTCCGCTTGAATTGGAAGGCCGCGACATTTACATCCGTGAAGGCTGTAACAACTGTCACTCTCAAATGATACGCCCGCTTCGTTTTGAAACAGCACGTTATGCACCAACTCCCGAAAGCGGCGGTTACACGAAAGCCGGAGAACATGTTTACGACCACCCATTCCTTTGGGGTTCTAAACGCACCGGTCCGGACGTTGCACGGGAAGGAGGTTTACGCGGAAACATGTGGCATTACAAACACATGATCGATCCGAAAGCTTTATCACCAGGGTCCATTATGCCCGCATACTCCTGGTTGAAAGAAGACAACCTGAATACCAGTCTTTTGAGTAAAAAGATTGAAGCTATGCAGACACTTGGAGTTCCATATCCGAAAGGATACGCTCAAAAAGCGAAGGCAGACCTGGACAAACAGGCAGAAGAAATTGCAACTGATATCGTAGATAACATGCCGAAAATCGCATTGAACGGGGTGAATAAAAATGCCAAGATCGACGAATTGAAGCAAAAAGAAATCATTGCCCTGATTGCCTACTTACAACGATTGGGAACAGATATCAAAGTGAAACAAGCTAAATAAGAAATTATGTTACGATTTATTAAACATCATTTGGCAACCGAGTCCGGGGTAGAATTCTACGGTATATTTTCCCTGATGGTCTTTGTGATCTTCTTCCTGGTTGTATTGATCCGAATCTGGAAAATGAAGAAAACTTCTATCGAAGAACTCAGTAACATTCCTCTTCTTTCTGAGGAGCCAATCCATCAAAATGAACGACCATGAAAATCTTGAACATACTTACTTTTGCTTCATTATTCCTTACAACACTTACATACGGCCAGGGAGAAGCGCTATTTAAGGCCAAGTGCAACACCTGTCACATGGTAGACAAAAACTCTACAGGTCCATTGTTGAAGGGTGTAAAAACAAAATGGACAGATGCCGGAGAAGGTGAACTGATTTATGACTGGGTCAAAAACTCCCCGAAACTGATCGCGGGCGGGAAAAGTAAAATGGCGCTGGCCATCAAAGACTTCTCGGGTTCGGAAATGCCGCCTCAGCAGGCAAGTAATGAGGAAATTGACCAGATTTTGGATTATATAGATAATTACACGCCTCCTGTTACAACCCCAGGGGTTACAAATCCCGGTGAAGAAAAAGAAGTCAAAGTTGTCCCGAATTACAAGGAAAACCTAAAGATCATGTATGCCCTGGGCGGATTGATGCTGGTATTATTGCTTGCTATTATCCTGATGAGCAATTCTATCCTGACTTTCGTAAAATCCGATGTTTTCAAAAAGAAGCTGAGAGAACAGGAAAATATGAACAAAATACTAGTTCTTCTTATCAGTATCGGAGCGCTCTGTATTCCCGGATATTCTTACGGAATGAGCGTTGTTCCGGAAGAAACGGTACAGGAGAATCTTCCGTGGTTATTAGTTACAAGAACAGACCTGTATGTCGTTATTGCAATTGATATCGTTTTGTTGCTGGTGGTTATTTACCTGCGCGGACTTTTCAACGACTTCTATTACATGGTCTATCCACGAAAAGTAAAAGCGACCAAAACCAGACAAAAACGTGCTGCAAAGATTTTAACGGATGCCGTTCCCGTCGAGGAAGAAAACAGCATTCTGATGGATCATGAATACGATGGTATCAGAGAGCTTGATAACAATTTACCACCGTGGTGGGTTTGGGGATTCTACCTGACTATTTTCTTCGCTTTTGCCTACATTCTATACTACCATGTATTCAATGGAAACAATCAGGAAACCGAATACAAAATATCCGTACTCCGTGCCCAAAAAGAGATTGATGCCTATTTGAAAGATGCAGCTATGAATGTAGACGAAACAAACGTAACATTGCTGACTGAACCTGAAGGAATTGCTGCAGGAAAACCACTCTTTGAAGCCAACTGTACGGCTTGCCACAAAGACGGAAGCGGTGATATCGGACCGAACTTAACAGACAATTACTGGCTGTACGGAAACGATATCAAAGATGTATTCGGAACCATTAAAAACGGTACTCCTAACGGAATGCCCGAACATGCTTCCAAATTGAATCCGGTTCAATTGCAGCAGGTTGCTTCTTATGTATTAAGCTTAAAATATAAACCCGGCAAAGAACCGCAGGGAAAAGAATATCCGAAAAAATAACCCGAGAATGCCTGCTTAGCGGGCATTTTCTGTACAAAACAATCATGGAAGAAGAATTCAGAGACCATATCGCAACCGTTAACGAAGACGGAAAACGTGTTTGGGTCTATCCAAAGAAACCAAAAGGAAAGTTTACCAACCGCAGAAAATTGGTAAGTTACTCCCTCCTGCTTTTCTTATTAAGCGCTCCATTTATTAAAATAAACGGGGATCAGCTTATAGAAATAAACATCCTTGAGCGTAAATTTTCATTGTTCGGTGCTACATTCTGGCCCCAGGACTTGTACCTTTTCGCTTTGATGCTGGTCATCCTGATCGTCTTTGTTATCTTGTTTACCATCATTTACGGCCGCTTGTTCTGCGGATGGTTCTGTCCGCAAACAATATTCATGGAGTTTGTTTTTCGACAGATCGAATATTGGATAGACGGAGACCGCCCGCAACAAATTGCCCTCGACAAACAGGCCTGGAATGCACAAAAGTGGATCAAACGTATCCTGAAGCACACCCTTTTCTGGCTCGTTTCCTTTGTGATCGCCAATATCTTCCTGGCCTACATCATTGGAAGCGATACCCTGTTGAAGATTATTACGGAGCCGGTTAAACTGCATATCGGCGGATTGATTTCAATCGGGATCTTTACAACCATCTTTTATTTCGTATTCTCCCGATTACGTGAGCAGGTTTGTACTACCATTTGTCCTTATGGAAGGCTTCAGGGTGTGCTGCTCGATCCAAACTCCATGGTGGTTGCCTATGATTATGTTCGTGGAGAAGGCCGGGCAAAATTCCGTAAGGGAGAAGATCGTCCGGCAGCCCAGAAAGGAGATTGTATCGATTGCGCACAATGTGTACGCGTATGCCCCACAGGGATTGACATCCGGAATGGGACACAGCTGGAATGCGTGAATTGTACAGCCTGCATTGATGCCTGCGACACCATGATGGATGGCGTTGGATTGGAAAAAGGCCTGATTCGTTTTGTTTCCGAAAACGGGATAAAGAACCGCACCCGCTTTCAATGGACAAGACGCGTTATTTCATATACCGTTCTACTGGTTATACTGGTTGCCGTTTGGGCTACTATGCTTGTTATGAGGGATGATTTTTCCACAACCATTATCCGTCAGCGCGGCTCGACATTCCAGGTAACTCGTGAAAACGATATCAGCAATATTTTCGAGATTGATCTGACTAACAAAACAAAGAACAATTTTCACGTCAAACTGATTCCTTCCGATCCGAAAGTCAAACTGGAACTTGCCAACGATTCACTGGAATTGAAAGGTGAAAAACGGGTACGTGAACGCTTTTTGGCACGCTTCCCCTATTCCGTCATTCAAAATGGGACACAAAAAATGGAAGTAATAGTCATGGGGAACGGAAAAGAAATAGACCGGGTGAAGATCAAACTGATCGGACCATCTTTTTAAAAATTGAAAATGTAAAATGTAAAATTGAAAAGACTTTATCCATTTTCAATTATAAATTATGAGCTATGAACTGGGGAAAAAGAATTATTCTGGGAATGGGACTCTTTATGGGGTTCATCCTTACAATGGTAGTAATTATGATGCGCCAGAAAATTGATTTGGTGGAAGAAGATTACTACAAAAAGGAATTGAATTATGAAACGCAGATCAATGCACAGAAAGTCTATGTTTCAGCCAATGAAAAGATCAGTATGAAGACCGGAAAAGACAGTCTGTACTTGTATTTTCCTGCTGTCTTTCAAACAGATGATGTAACGATTAGTTTACAGCGTCCGGATGATAAGAACCTGGACTTTGTGCTGACTGCAAAACCTTTGAGCCGGATCGTGATCCAAACAGCGAAATTCCCAAAAGGTGTTTTCACTTGCACCATTAACGGGAAAATAAAAGACCAACCCTATGAAATGTCTCAGCAAGTAACATTCAGATGATTTTCCTGATTGGATCATTTATACTGGGACTTGCGGGTTCGTTTCACTGCATCGGAATGTGCGGGCCGATTGCGCTCGCACTACCGTTGAACAGGCAGTCTTCCGGAACCATGCTGCTGGGAATCCTGGCTGCAAACCTGGGACGGATCATTACCTATATGCTTTTAGGATTCGTGATCGGTAGTATTGGTTATTCCATACAATTATTCCGGATTTTCCAGGTGCTAAGTGTCTTGTTCGGAATCGGACTGATACTCATTGCCTGGAGGAAGCACTGGCTCAAGCGCATAGAACTTCGAACACCGGGATTTCAAAACTGGATTTCAAAAAAAATGAGCCTTTTACTTCGTCAAAAAGGTGCTTCTAAGCTCTTCGGAATCGGATTGTTGAACGGCCTTCTGCCCTGCGGAATGATTTTCCTGGCATTGGCAAATGCCTTACTTGCCGCAAATCCGATCGGAAGTGCCGCGGCTATGGCCGCATTCGGTTTGGGAACACTTCCGGCACTGCTCGGAGTTGGATTTTTTGCCCAACGGATCAACCAGGCTTTCCGGGCAAAACTTACAAGTGCATTCCCCTATATCTTGTCCGTCATCGGATTGATGATCATTCTCCGGGGAGCAAACCTTGGAATTCCTGTTCTAAGCCCTAAAATGGAAGAACAAACCAAACCCGGGGATCAAAAAACGGTGGTGATTGAGTGTCACAAATAACTGATTATCAACCATATTATTATCCAATTAAATCTCCACCCCCTCTAATAATCCACTTTGTCTTCCTACTTTTTTCCGAGGCAAAAAAAGTAGGCAAAAAATGCCTTTGCACAATTACAACTTTCAGCCAACCTGCCGATTTTGATCAATCCACGAAAAGGCGGGATCAGGATCCAAAATGCAATTCTGTAGTTGTTTTACAAACACTACAGAATTAGCACTTTCCGGGATTGATAACCAAATCGGCCGGTTGCCGTTTCTTCAAAAGATCTGAAGGACGGGTAATTATTGGTAGATTCTGCTGTAGTTCTACAGGCCGTGTAATTGTGCGTTTTGGCAACTAATTGTAATCAGCCAAAAAAGATTAGATTCTTTTTTCAAAAATCACCCTCCTTATTATTTTGAATGGATTAAAAACCTCCTAAAATATTGAAAAGGAAGAAAGACAAATCTTTTTTGTCGGTCAACAATGATTATCAGCTGTTAATTATCAAGGAGAATCCTGGTAGGGATTCACAAGCTATTTACTGTTTTCTGCGGGATAAATTTCATAGGAAACCTTCTTGATCTGTTCATCACAATCTTTGACATCCTTTCCGGAACGTTTCGGAATGTACAGCACTTTTTTCTTCTGGCGCTTATTTTTCTGCTTGGAAGATTTGATGTTCGTTGTCACCACCAGCTGGTCATAAATCAAAGGAATAAAGATTTTTCCATCCGGGTCTACGAAACCAAATTTAGAGTTATCCATAACCAGGGCATAACCGCAGTACAAATCGTTGAATTTCCCTACGCTGTCGTATTTCTGTACCCAAAGTACATTTCTACCTGTCTGATTATTCACCTGATTTTCAGGATCCGCATCGAATTTCTTTTCATTCGTATAGCCGAGAACTGCCACAGTAGGTCTTGGAGCCGGCAATGTATCAGCTGAAGCTTCCGCGGAATTTTTCACCAAACCATAGTAGGCATGATCCCGGGAATGCATCTTATATTTCGCGGCTGCAGCGGCGTATTTCGGATTGGTTTCACCCGTTTCATGCCAATCAGTAGGTTGAATAAGCGAACTTTTGCCTCCTGGCTGGTTTGATTGCTGGCTGATCTGATCCGTCCGGAATGCTGATTCGGAAGGATTCTTCGGAGAAGATTTCAAAGAAGCATTTTCGGTCATTTGTTTCGTTTGATTGTTTTTGGAATTTATCCAGTAAATAATTCCGGCAACAACAATTACTGTTCCTGCAATACCGAGCGCAAACTGTTTGATACGCAGATTCCGCAGGTATAATTTCCCGGTCTGCTGAATCAGCGCACGTTGTGAAGCCCGTTTGGCAGCCGACCGGATAAGCTGGTGCATTTCCATTTCTTCCCGGAGTTCGGGATTGATCTCAAGTTCCTGTTCGAAAGCACTTCTTCCCTCTTCCGAAAGTTCATGCTGCAGGTAACGCTCTATGAGTTGATTCCAATTCGTTTCCATGTCTTAAGCTTTAATCGGTTCAACTACTAATTCCTGTTCCTGAATCAATTCCTTTGCCTTCTGCAGGCATCTGTATTTCTGTGCTTTCGCGACTTTATCGTTCCGCAGGCCGATTTTCTTTGCAATATCCACCATGTTCCATCCCAATCCGTAAAACAACTGCAGCAATTCCTGGCATTGGGCTCCCAGTTTTGCCAGTGTTGATTCCACTTCCCGGATCTTCAGTTCTTTTTCGAACCAGGCATCTTCCGTTGCTTCGATGTTTTCATGTAATTCCGTAGAAATTTGTTTTTGTTCCTTGCGGGCCTGATTGTACCAAAGCAGTTTACAGGTATTCCGCACATAGAAAAAAGGTTCAACAGTCAATTCAAAATCCGAAGATTCGCGCTTACGAACATAGATCAGCAGGGCTTCCTGGAAAATATCCTCCCCGCTCACCGGATCGCAGCCCAAAGTCTTCAGGTAACGGCGGATATCCGGCCATTTCCTGTAAAGCTGTTTCAATTCCTGCTGCATATTGATGGTTCCAATCATGGAGGCGTTTTCAAGCTAATGTCGGGAAAGTGAAAAGGTAAACAATATTTCATAATTACGAATTACGAATGCCGAATTACGAATTGAAACCGCAGATAAAAGGCACTTCCCCATAGTTTCGGGATTCAAGAACTTTTATTTAATCAATGGTATTTTTTAGTAAATTTCGTTTACAAAACTAAGTCTAACATGAAACACCTGTTTTTGGTTTGTTTTCTTTATCCTTTTAGTTTCCTGGCCCAACAGACAGAAACTAAAAAGTACCTGGAACTTTATGAGCGTTTCGAGGATGAGAAAAAGTACGATTCGGTAGTTATTGCATGTCAGCAATTGATCAGGATTGACAGAAAGATTGCAAGGGAATATCATTTGAATTATAAACTTGCTTACGCTGCATTCCAGGCGAAAGACTACGGACTAGCGGTTAAAGAGTCCAAAAAGGTGCTTCCGACTTTCTACATTTTTTGGAAAACAAGAGAGGGAGCGAACAAGAACATACGCTATCGGAATCTCAGCTACAAACTGGTTGAATATTACCATGAAAAAGAGAATTACCGGAAAGAATACTACCACCTTTCACGGATCAAACGAAGATTTTATTACATGACATGCGGAACCGGAAGACATCTCCGGGAAAGAAACCTGTACAAGCAAATGATCGAATGTTCACAGAAAATGGGCAAAACTAAACGGGTAAAGCGGTTGGAAAGAGAACTGGAGGAATATAGCATGACAGATTCGTAATTCTCTAAAAATTCCTTAATTCTCTGCAAACACGTGAGTGGTATCTTTGATTTTTAGGTATCTTCAAAGAAAAACAGATTGAATGGAAGACGTTGACAATATTGAGCTCACCTATTTAAGTATTACCGATTACGAAGCGCTGAAGGAAGCCATGGTTGAATCTTATACCGGTTTGGCGAATCCTTACTGGACGCGCAAACAGATAGAAACGCTAATCAATCAATTCCCAGAAGGGCAGGTTGCCATTAAAGTAAACGGACAGATTGCCGGCGTGGCGCTTTCCATTATTGTGGATTCTTCCAAATACGAGCATTTACATACTTACAAACAAATTACAGGAAATTATACTTTCAAAACACACCGTCCGGACGGGAATATCCTTTACGGAATCGATGTCTTTATCAAAAGGGAATTCCGTGGCTTGCGGTTGGGACGGCGTTTGTATGATTACCGCAAGGAATTGTGCGAAAAACTGAACCTCAAGGGCATTGCTTTTGGCGGACGCATCCCGAATTACCACAAATATGCATCTGAAATGACTCCGCGTGAGTACATTGAAAAAGTGAAGCGCAAAGAGATCCACGATCCGGTACTTGATTTCCAGATGTCGAACGATTTTCACCCTTCCAAGATCCTGAAAAACTACCTGGAAGGCGATTCACACTCAAAAGATTACGCCGTTTTGCTGGAATGGGACAACTTGTATTACGAAGTAAAAAGCGAAGCTCCCAGTGCGATTAAGACCGTTGTCCGTTTGGGATTGATTCAATGGCAGATGCGGCCCTACTCCAACCTTGATGATTTGATGCAGCAAGCAGAGTATTTCGTGGATGCTGTTTCCGGGTACCGCTCGGATTTTGCCTTGTTCCCGGAGTTTTTCAATGCCCCGCTGATGGCGGAAAACAATCATTTGTCGGAACCGCAGGCTATCCGCGAACTGGCGAAATACACACAGGAAATCGCGCAGCACTTCTCCAAACTGGCAATCAGTTACAACATCAATATCATTACGGGAAGCATGCCTGAAATACAGAACGACCGATTGTATAACGTGGGGTATTTGTGCCACCGTGACGGGCGTATCGAACGCTTTGAAAAAATTCACGTCACCCCCGATGAAGTGAAGATCTGGGGAATGGAAGGCGGAAGTCATCTCCAGGTTTTTGATACAGACTGCGGAAAGATCGGCATTTTGATCTGTTACGATGTGGAATTCCCGGAATTGAGCCGTTTGCTTGCCGCTGACGGAATGGATATCTTGTTTGTTCCTTTCCTGACAGATACCCAGAACGGATATTCCCGCGTGAGGCATTGTGCCCAGGCACGTGCTATCGAGAACGAATGTTACGTTGCCATTGCCGGAAGCGTAGGAAACCTTCCGAATGTACACAATATGGATATCCAATATTCCCAATCGATCGTGTTTACAC